>CANKZJ010000001.1 GCA_947488605.1 uncultured Paracoccaceae bacterium
TCTCTGCCTGTTATCATTGCGGGCGAGAGTGACATTCCTGAATTGCAGATGGGTGACATTTTAGCTTTGCGGCTACAATCTACTTATCGCATAATCCGTATTATGTAATATAATTGTGTACCTTAATCCTGAAATGCTTGCTTCGTTGTCGCGGCTTCTGGTGCTTGTTCAAAATGCTCTTCTGGCTCGAACGCACGATCATAATCCCACCCGTTTGAAATTTGACGGCAATGTAGGAACTTGAAATCATGGTCATAGAAATGCTTTGCGCCAGCAATACCATGCACGCGCCAGTATTTCCCTGCCAGTGCGCCCTTTGGATCCAGACACCACTTTGGCCCCATCACTGCGTCGCGGCCGATCCGCATCATTGTATGGTCTTGATGCGTGATTGGTTGATCAGGTGAAGTAGGTTTGGTGGCATAGCGCCAGCGCCCGGGGATAGACAGAAACCTTTGCGGCGTATGGTTGACGGCCTCAAAGATCGTATCTGCACCCGGTTTCGTTACGAGTTCATCGATGTCGACAGACAGGACAGCATTTGCCTTGGCAAGAAATCGGCGATTGGCGATGTGGAACATTGACAGGTGAAAGAACTTGGAATTCACCGATGTACGATCCGTCCCCTTTGGTCCAAAAGGAAAATCAGCCGAGATCACTTTGGCGGCTTCGATCCCCGGAACGGACGTCACTGTCTGCGTTAAATCGTCCAAAGTGTAGGCGTCGCTGCCGTTGTCAAAGAGTACAACAGCATCAGCGCCGTGCACCTTTACGTAATAGCGCAACCAGTCTTTGATCCACGATAGCTTGTTATTCTTCGAAATCGCCAAGAGCACGTTTCGGCCCTCAAAAGCTTCATGATCCGTGCGCCCAATACGCATCTGCGCACTCGTTTTTGGTGGTGTTGGATGCAATATTCGCATGTTCGTAGGGTCATTGTTCGGGCTGATGATGTTGACTTCACCGGTCCGCGGGCTGACTTGCCGGATGCTGATGTCGGCGCGTGCGCGATCAATCTTGAAAATAGCGCTTTTGAGGAACATGACCGTTTTACGCTTAATCGATGGTCCAATCATCGTAATGACGCCGGTTTCAGGATTGTAAAACGCATCGTAAAACAGTGTATGGCGGTCATAAGCGTCTAGAAACGCGGGAATTTCTACTTTGGACCGCGGCACGTTGCGCAAGAAACGGCTATTTTGTGGGAGGCGAACGCCCTTTAAAATTCCCATAAAAATTCCTGTTGTTTCTTTAACAATTTCTCATGCCCGATCATAAGCGCGGATGCAACATTGCCTCAGCTATGCCGACAACGACACATAGCTACTTTGGGGGCTGTCACCGCGCCGAAAAGCGGAAAGGGCACCCTGCCCTGCGACCATCGCTTCGGCGATTGTCTTGTCCATATCAAGATATCGATAGGTGCCCAAACGCCCCAAGAACGTCACACCTTGGGCGGCCTCAGCCAGCTCTACATAGTCATTCAGGCGTTTTTTGTCGTCGACCAGGCGTATCGGATAATACCGCGTATCACCTGGGGTCCAGGCGCGTGCATATTCGCGGTAAACAACAGAACCTGAGGTTTGGTTCAACCGCCAAGGCGAGAAATACTTGTGATCCGTGATCCGGGTCCAAGGGACGTCTTGGTCGCAATAATTCATGACTGCAACGCCCTGATAGTCATCATCGCTGCGCAGTTCTTCGAAATCCAAGGTCCGATAGCCAAGTTGACCTGCGCAGTAGTCAAAGTACTGATCCAATGGGCCTGAGTAAAAGACATGCGCGTCGGGTCTTGGCTGTTGCCCCTCAAAGGTTTCACCCAGCCGTACCTCGATCAGGTCGTGATCCAGGATTGAGGCAACCATCGCGGTATAACCATCCTCTGGCATGCCTTGAAAGCGGTGGTTGAAGTAGTTGTCGTCATAGGTAAAACGCAGCGGCAGGCGCTTGAGAATGGACCCAGGCAGGCTTGTCGGATCAACGCCCCACTGCTTGCGTGTATAGCCTGCGAAGAACCCCTCGTAGATCTCTCGGCCGACCATCGCCATCGCCTGTTCTTCAAAGTTAGCAGGGTCATCCAGCAGCGTGGCCTTTGCCCGGATAAAGGCCTCAGCCTGCGCCGGGTTCATCGTCTCGCCGAAGAACTGGTTGATTGTGTGCAGGTTGATCGGCATCGCATAAACTTGGCCCTGCACGGTGGCCTTGACCCGATTGACGTAGGGCACAAACCGCGCGTGCGTATTCACAAAATCCCAAACTATTTCATCATCCGTGTGAAAAATATGCGGTCCGTAGCGATGAACCATAATACCTGAGGCATCATCAATACTGGTGTGGCAGTTTCCGGCGATATGATCGCGCGCATCTACAACGACAGATGCAATGCCACCTTCCGCTAGAATACGCGCAACGACCGCCCCACTGAGGCCAGCACCAACGATTAAGGGGCGATCCATGACAGGTCTCCAAACACGAAACTCACGGGTGTTTTAGACCAAAACAGCAGGATTGCCATTGTCTTATGACGCGTAACTGTACGTGCCGCGACAGATGCCGATTGCCAAACACTTTTGAGCTTGCTGTTGTAAATGTTCTCGCAACCCTGCATCAAAGGGCCGACACTGCCGTCCAATGTGTTTGAAGATAAAGCGGATCGTGCCGATATGGCGAATAATCAAAAAGATGCTCGCAAGAAAAAGAATGCACCGGCTGACTATCAAAAACCAATGTGGTTTGACGAGTTGGCACCGGGCGGCAACGGACAGGGTTTTATTGAGCGGATGCCGCGCCATTCGTTGATGTTTGTCAAACGTATGCGCCCTACCCTGTTGGTTTCATTTGATAATCTGTCAAACGTCAACGATTTCTCAGCCGAACGCGTGCCTTGGGCATTCAAATTCGCGATGGACCGGCAGATTTCACATCTGGGCGTGATGGCGCATGCCAAGGTTTGGTACCGTGATCCTGATTTAATCAACCGGTTCTATGGGTTGCGTGATGCCGGCTTTTTCAATGGCTATGATCGCGTCGTGTTCACCGGAAGTTCGATGGGCGCGTTCGCGTCTTTGGTGTTCTCATCGCTGGTGCCGGGTGCGCATGTTCTTGCGTTTAACCCACAATCGACATTGGACACATCCCGCGTGCCTTGGGAGGAACGTTACGGCGTTGGGCGCAAACAGGACTGGAGTTTGCCACTAAGCGACGCACGCGGTCTATTGGACAAAGCAGGACCCGTGAGCGTTTTTTACGATCCATATTTTGAGCCTGACCGACTGCATTTTGAGCGTCTCGATGGGCCGACTGTTACGGGATATAAATGCTGGTTCTCAAGCCACAAATCGGCTGTTTTTTTGCGTAAGCTTGATGCATTGGGCCCTGTGATGACAGCCGGTATTCTTGGTGAACTAACACCGACATCATTCTATGGCATGTACCGCAAGCGGCGCGAGTTACAGTGGTATATCGGCGCGCTCGAAGATCGCTTTAAGCAGCAAGATCGCGATGAGATGGCCAAACGCGCGCGCTTGCAGTTCCGCCGGCTTAAACGCGCAGCCCTTCAATTGGAAACACAACAAAATGGCTGAACCAACCTATACGATCGTCACCACAATGAAGAACGAAGGCCCGTTCATTTTGGAATGGATCGCCTATCACCGCGCGATTGGTTTCACGAATTTCGTCGTGTTTACAAACAATTGCGACGACGGCACTGACAAGATTATCATGCGCCTCGAAGAGATGGGTTTGGCCCACCACGTGCATAACAAGCTAAAGGCCGGGCAAAGCCCACAGCGCAAAGCCCTACGCAGGTCTCAGTGGAACGAGGTGGCACAGAAATCTGATTGGTTGATGTGTGCGGACGTCGACGAGTTTTTGATGATCCGCACCGGTGACGGCACGATGCGTGATTTGATGGCCGCGGTGGGAGACGTCGACGCAATCTCATTTTGTTGGAAGCTGTTCGGGAATGGTGGGCGGACCACGTTCGAGCCAGGATTTGTGACCGATCAATTCAAATGGGCCGCGCCTGAAGATAAATACCCTCATTTCCGTGCATCCGGCATGAAAACGCTGATGAAAAATAATGAAAAATTCGTGCGCCTGCGCATTCACCGTCCATTGATCGAAAAAGACGCGGTTGATGTGGCTTGGGTTGATGCTGGTGGCCAGCCGATGCCGGAATCCTACCGCGACGCGAAATGGTCAGCGCATAAGGATTTCTCGCATGAATTCGCGCGATTGCATCACTATGCGGTGCGTTCGGTCGATAGTTTTCTGGTGAAACGTGACCGCGGCCGCACCAACCATGTGAACGGCGATCAGGGCATGGATTACTGGCAATCGATGAATTCCAACTTTGAGTATGATGATGCAATCGAGGCGAGATTACCCGCCGCGCGGAAGCTTTATGATGCGTATTTGGCAGATCCGGAGCTGGCCGCGTTGCATCAAACAGCGTGCGCTTGGCATGCTGATAAGATCGCAGAACTGAAGACGCGCGAAGGCTGGGATGCGTTTCGCGAAGACCTCATAAAGACAGATCCCGGTGCCCGTTGGCGCAAACGTCAAAGGGCATCGGCGCCAACCCGATAGACAGCGCATTTGCCAAAGACCAACACATCGAATAAATCCGAAGTCAGTCATCGAATTAAATTTTGACCAATTGGTTAATGATGTTAGAGAACACCCATGCCACATTCACTACTTGTCCTCAACGGTCCTAATCTCAACCTGCTGGGCACCCGGCAGCCAGAGGTTTATGGACCGACAACACTGAAGGACATTGAGACGCTTTGCCAAGAAAAGGCAGCGTCGCTTGGCATCGACGTCACCTTTCTGCAAAGTAACCATGAAGGTGAACTTGTTGATTTATTGCATAATGCACGCGGCGTTCACGCGGGTATTATTCTGAATGCGGGTGCTTACACCCATACCTCTGTTGCGTTGATGGATGCTATTTCCAGCATCATGGTCCCCGTGGTTGAGTTACATTTATCAAATATTCACGCCCGTGAAGAGTTTCGTCAGAAATCCTTTATTGCCCCGGTAGCTGTCGGGCAGATCTGCGGGTTCGGGGCGGCTGGCTATCCACTCGCGATGGACGCGATACTGTCTTATATCGGAGAAGCGACATGACATCATTAGTGGCGCAACTGGATAAGTTGACGAATGCGCGCAGCGTCGAAGAACTATGGGACGTGCACACACGGCAGATGGCCACATATGGCTTTGACCGTGTGATGTACGGGTTCACCCGTTACAGAACGTCCAGCGGTCTGGGCGATCCTCAAGATTGGGTTCTCTTATCGACGCAAAGCCCTGAATACATGAAGGTTTTCTTTGATGAAGGCCTGTACTATCACGCCCCGATGTTGCGTTGGGCGTTGGCCAATAACGGTGCTTGCAGCTGGCGTTGGATGATGGATATGAACCGCGTTGATAATCTGACACCCAGCGAATTGCGGGTGATGGAATTCAACAAATCTATGGATGTGACTGCCGGTTACACGATCAGCTTCCGATCAATCTCGGAGCGCACGAAGGGCGCGATTGCCCTGACAGCAAAACCGGGCATGAACCAGGACGCGGTCGAACAGGTTTGGGCCAAACATGGTGAGGCAATCATTGTCATGAACAATGTGATGCACCTTAAGCTGTTGACCCTGCCCTATTCGGGTGAACGTCACCTGACAAAGCGTCAGCGCGAAGTGCTGCAATGGGTTGGTGACGGCAAAACAACGCAGGATATTGCACTTTTGTTGGAACTGACCCCAGCAACGGTTGAAAAACATCTGCGCCTTGCCCGCGAGGCGTTGGACGTTGAAACGACGGCGCAGGCAGTGTTGAAAGCCGCCTTCTATAATCAGATGTTCGTGATGGATCCCGAAGCCCTTTAGAGTAACTTTATTACTTATGACCCAACGGCAAAAATAATAAATTTGTCCAAATGGTCAGGTTTACCCTACTTTCTTTACGTAGGGTTAAATGACATTGTGTAAATGTTCCGTGAGTGGTGGCCTAAGGCCTGGGAACGTGGGGTCTCAATCCTTGTGATTTCAAGGCACTGTGACCTTATTCCGGGCAACCGGACGTTGGCACAGGCAGGTTTGCCTGTCCTGTGTCAGCACAAGCGATACGTGTTAGCTCCTCGTCCCGAAAACGGACTGACACGCTAATCGTTGCGGCACCGGCTCTCTTCCAAGTTCGGTGCCGCACTTTTCTCCCCTGAAAAGAAACGGCCCACCATAATGGTGGGTCGTTTGCCGTTGTTGGGGTGCGCCGCATAGGTTCTGGCACGCTTAAGGTATTGTGCATGTCAACACCAACGGCGATGCTGCAAATATGGCCACCGAAATCGCGTTCTCTTTCGCAGCACTGAACCCGTTAGCGCGACGGCACATTCGCCTATTTCAAATACACCAGTTCCTAGACCGTTTTGCGATGGGCCTGACGGTGCCCGTTGTTGCCTTGGCATTAACTGACCGAGGCATGGACCTGTTTCAAATCTCGCTTCTCTTCGGGGTCTACGCACTTACGACAATGGCGATGGAGCTGCCGTTTGGAGGTCTCGCCGACAGCATTGGCCGCAAGCCGGTCTTTTTGGCGGCCGTCGTCGCCAGCTTGATTTCGCTCGTGCTCTTTCTCTCGACGCGTGATTTCTATGTTCTCGCGCTTTCATTTGCATTCATCGGATTTGGCCGTGCGCTCAGGTCGGGCACGCTTGATGCGTGGTTTGTAGAGACTTTCAGGGCCGCAGCGCCCAATGTGGATGTCCAACCCGCACTGGCCAAAGCGCAATGGGCCAATGCCGTAGGGTTGGCTATTGGCGCCGTGTTGGGGGGCATTCTGCCCGATATTCTGGGCGGGGTCGCTGTGGGCCTTGGGTTCAGCATCTATGATGTGTCCTATGTCGCAAGCTTTGCAGTGATGTTGGGCGTGTTTGTTTTTACGATGTTGGCCATCGTCGAAAAACCCCGTGCCAAAGACGCTACTGCTCTCATCCGCGGCTTCACCAATGTCCCAACGGTGATCAAAGACGCGAGCCTTTCGGCACTCAAACACCCCACTTTGTCGCTACTTCTGGCCGCGTTGGCGTTCTTCTTGATGGCGACTAACCCGGTCGAGGTGATCTGGCCGACACATGCAAAGCCGATGCTGGACGCGGGTTACGCAAACACAGTCATCGGTGTCGTGACCGCGACCTATTTCTTCTCCATCGCTTTGGGCGCATCTTTGTCTGCGCACATCAGCCGGATATTTGAACGGCAGCACGTCAAGACGCTGGCGGCATGTTTTGCTTGCTTGGCAGGTGTTCAGATCGCGTTGGCGCTGCAGGGCAGTATTGTGGGTTTTGTGGCGGTGTTCGTCCTCTATTCTGTGATCCTTGGTGTGACTGAAACGCCGGCCAGCAGCATTCTGCATCGCTGTGTAGACGACCGTCAGCGGTCGACCATGCTCTCTCTGAGATCGCTAATACAACAGTTGGGGGCCGCATTGGGCCTGGTTTTAGCCGGAGCTGTTGCTGAAATTTATTCTACACCTATCGCATGGATTGTCGGTGCGGTATTTTTATTCATTGCGGTGATACTGACCTTGGTGTTGGTCCGACGGCTGGCCGTAGAAGACGATAGCTGACATCGGCGCGAGCGCAGCATCTGTTACTCCGGGCTGGGAGTGGTCACTCATGGCCACCCGTACGAAAGTCGAGTTAGTCAAGATACGCGTGGCCATTGATCATGATCAGGATAGGGTCCAACGTCATGACTGTTTCCGTTGAATGCGGTTGATTGGGCCAGTGATGAATGCACTACGGGATTATTGATGACCCATCGGCACGAGCGCTTGAACAGCCTCATTCTAAAAATACGTTACCGAAATAGAAAACAGCCCACAGGCGCAAATCGATGGGCTGTTTCAAAGCGATAAGTCGTTCCATTAGCCGTTCAGTTTGGCTACTTCTGCTGCAAAGTCTTCTTCGACTTTCTCGATGCCTTCACCAACTTCGAGACGCACGAAACCGGTGACTTCGACGCCTGCTTCGGCGGCTGCCGCTGCAACTGTCAGGTCAGGGTTCACGACGAATTGCTGGTTCAGCAATGTGACTTCGGCCATGTATTTTTTCATCCGGCCAACAATCATCTTTTCGATCACGGCTTCTGGCTTGCCGCTTTCGCGGGCGATGTCCATCTGGACCTGCTTTTCTTTTTCGACGACTGACGCGTCAAGATCAGCTTCGGACAAGGACGCGGGGTTTGCTGCAGCGATGTGCATCGCAACCTGACGGCCAAAGGCTTCGTTGTCGCCGGTCATTGCGACCAAAACACCGATGCTGCCCATGTCTTCGACGACTGCATTGTGAACGTAGGAAACAACAGTTTCACCTTCGATCATTGCCATACGACGGACAGACATATTTTCACCAATAACAGCAATTTTGTCCGTTACAACGTCTTTGACAGTCTTTCCGTCCATATCTGATGCCAGAAGTTCTTCAAGATCAGAGGCGTTCAACGCGACCTTTGCAATACCGCCAACCATTGTTTGGAAATCGGCGTTCTTACCAACAAAGTCTGTCTCGGAGTTTACTTCAATCGCGACGCCCTTGCCACCAGCTACTGCGACGGCAACAAGGCCTTCGGCAGCCGTGCGGCCAGATTTCTTTGCAGCTTTCGCCAGACCCTTGGTGCGCAGCCAATCAACAGCCGCTTCCATGTTACCGTCGTTTTCTGTCAACGCCTTCTTGGCGTCCATCATGCCTGCGCCTGTGCTGTCGCGCAGCTCTTTCACCATTGCAGCGGTGATTGCCATGTTACTTCTCCTTTGGAGGTATTTCAGGGGGGTATGGGCGGGGCCGAGGCCCCTGCCCTAATATCTTGACGCTTACTCGGCAGGTGTCGCTTCAGCTGGTTCATCAGTCGCAACAACGTCTTCAACCAGCTCTTCCATCTCGCCCATGTCGATGCCTGCGGCACCCATCTGTGCGGTCATGCCGTCAAGTGCGGCACGTGCAGCAAGGTCTGTGTAAAGTGCGATGGCGCGTGCGGCGTCGTCGTTGCCGGGGATCACATAGTCAACGCCTGCCGGTGAGCAGTTGGTGTCGACAATCGCCACAACTGGGATGCCCAGCTTGTTGGCTTCTGCGATGGCCAGATCCTCTTTGTTGCAGTCGATCACGAAGATAAGGTCAGGCACGCCGCCCATTTCGCGGATACCGCCCAAAGACGCCTGCAGTTTGCCCTGCTCACGTTCCATGCCAAGACGTTCTTTCTTGGTCAGGCCGGCAAAGCCGTTTGCGGATGCTTCATCAATCGCTTTGAGGCGGTTGATAGACTGCGAAACTGTCTGCCAGTTTGTCAGGGTGCCGCCCAGCCAACGGTGGTTCATGTAGAACTGCGCGGATTTCTCAGCGGCTTCCATGATTGGTTTTGCAGCCTGACGCTTGGTGCCGACGAACAGAACGCGGCCGCCTTTGGCGACAGTGTCACGGATAACCTGTAGTGCCTGGTCCAGCATGGGAACAGTCTGTGTCAGGTCCATGATGTGGATGCCGTTACGTGATCCGTAGATATATTGGTCCATCTTTGGGTTCCAGCGCGCAGTCTGGTGGCCAAAGTGTACGCCTGCTTCAAGCAGCTGACGCATGGAGAACTCGGGAAGAGCCATGTCGTTATTCCTTTTCCGGTTTCAAGCCTTGGGCGGGGGATCAGCGTTATGCCAACCGGTGGATCCTTTGGGATGTCTCCCCATTGGACCCGCCCCCGCCTGGGGGATTTAGTACGCGCCTATTAGCGAGGGTTGCGCTGTGGCGCAAGCCTTAGGTTGCCTCCGGCGGGAGTATTTTTGGCAAGATGATGCGCAGACCTAAAGCAAGGTCCGTTCTATGAACCAATAAGCCCCAACCACTGCAATCGCCAAGGACGCAGGCACCGCAACCAAGCGGCGGTAAGCGTCTTGTTGATCACGGAACTGAATTGCTGCGATCGAGAGGATGAAGATACCGGCCAAAGGCACAGCAAAGAGCCAGACTGGGTTTTCCAATGCCGCAGCGAGCCCCGCGGGATTGAGCGCGCTGAGGGCTATCGCGATGATCAGCAGAACACTGTAGACGGCAAAGCCCTGCCCGACCTCATTGGCACCACGGTCAATGCGCAGGGCTTGCCAGACACAAAGGAACATCACTGCGATAACGGCAAGTTGGCCGACTTCGACACCGACGTTAAAGCCGATCAAAGCCGCAACAAAGGAGCTTTCGGGCAAACCGAATTCCGCGAGAACCGAGGCAAAGCCAAGACCGTGCAGCAGACCAAAGATAAAGATCACGAAGGGGCGCCACGGGCTGATCCCTTTCATGAAGATGTTTTCGACGGCGACATAGACAATGGACAATGCAATCAACGGCTCAACCACGGCGATGAATTCAATCCCGAATGTTCCCAAGAAGAAGTCGTCCATGAACTTGGTGTAGCCGAGTGCCGCGAGTGCAAGCGTGATCGTATGTGCCACAGTGAAGAGCGAGACCTGCAACAGCAGCGGGCGAAAACGGGCCGCGAGGAAGAAAAGCCCCAGAACAAACAAAATATGATCCAACCCTTTGGGAACAATGTGATCAAATCCGACGGGAATATAATCAACGAAGGTTTCCCAATTGCTGGCTTGGCCACCGCCAGCCAATGCAATCTCATCCGACAACGCCCCTGCCTCAAGGTAGCCGTCATAGCGAGCCGGCACGTCCATTTGCCGAAGTACCAAAACACCAAATTCCGGCGCCCAACCCATCTGTATGGTTTCGGCCCCTTCTGGAAGTGCCGCCGTGAATGCGATGGTCGACGTGCGCAAGACTTCTACATCGCCAATGGGATCAACATCGACGCGCAGTAGTTGCGGTGCCAGAGCGACGCCATCAGCGGTCAGCGTGATGCCTTGCGCCATTTGAGGCCAGAATACCTCGAATTCGGTTGCGAGTGCGTCAGGCGCCAATGCGCGAAGCGCGTCATAGCGTGCAGCTTGATCGCTTTCATTGGTATCGGTGGTTTCGGTGAGATTAATACCGGCAATAAAGCTTTCCAGACTGGTGCGGATCTCGAAGGTTACGTCACCATCTGCGGCGCGCATATCAGCGATTGAGGGCAAGACCTCGTGCGCTTGGGCAACTGACAGAGTTGTGAACCAGAGCAGGGCTGCGCTTGACAACACGCGCAGAAGCGCCACCCTTGCGTCACTTAAAAAGGAACTCTTCATGCGTATTTTCACCCTTCTACTCAGTCTGCTCGCAGCCCCTGTTGCCGCGCATGAGTTCTGGATCGAACCGCTCGCTTATCAGGTCGAGGCGGACGTTAGTATCGAGGCTAATATTGTCAATGGGCAAGAGTTTGCAGGTGGCAAATTAGCCTATCTGCCGCAGCGTTTTGTAAACTTTGTGCTTTTTCAGGGTGATCAATCGGCCAAGGTGGACGGGCGTCCGGGGGACATGCCTGCATTGCAACAAGATCCAATCGCTGAAGGGCTGAATATTGCCGCCTATCAGGCGACCAACGCAACTGTGGACTACGCCGCGTGGGAGAAGTTCCAAAACTTCGTGGATCACAAGGATTTTGGCGATGTGCGCAGCCTGCATGAGGCGCGCGGCATTCCTGTTGATGGATTTAAAGAGGTCTATTCCCGTCATGCCAAGACACTGATCGGCGTCGGCAATAGCGAGGGCGCGGACCGGCGCGTCGGATTGGAGACCGAGATCGTGGCACTGACCAATCCTTATGTCGATGACACTGCCGCGGGCTTTCAGGTACAGGTCTTTTACCGCAGTGATGTGCGCGCCAACACGCAGGTCGAGGTCTTTGAAAAAGGACCAGATGGCCGTGTCGCAATCTCTTTGTACCAGACAAATGCCGATGGCATTGCCACGTTTCCAGTGCAGCCGGGCTATCGCTATATGGTAGATGCCGTTGTGCTGCGCGAACCAAGCGAGGCATTGGCCGAACGCAGTGGGGCTGTCTGGGAAACCTTATGGGCCAATCTGACGTTTGCCGTGCCTGAGTAAGGCTTGTCCTTCCAGCGATGGTCCGTCAGAACGGCGCCATGACAAAGACACCTGACATCTTGTGCATCGGTTCGGTTTTGTGGGACATCATCGGGCGTGCAAATAGCCACATGCGTGTGGGCTCTGATGTGCCGGGGCGCATCACCCGCCTGCCCGGCGGAGTGGCCATGAATATCGCGATGACCTTGCGCCGTTTTGGGATGACCCCGGCCCTGCTGACCGCGATTGGCCGTGACGCCGAGGGTGAAGATTTGATTGGTGAAGCACAGCGTATGGGCATGGTGTGTGACTATATCTACCGCTCGGATGATTTGCCAACTGATGTCTATATGGCGGTAGAAGGTGCAAACGGTCTGGTCGCTGCGGTTGCGGATGCCCATTCGCTTGAAGCCTCAGGCGAGAAGATACTGCGCGCCTTGAGGGATGGCAGTTTGGGGTCGGAGACTGCACCGTTTGCTGGACCCGTCGCCTTGGACGGGAACCTTACCGAAGAACTGTTGTATATGATCGCAAAATCGCCGCTGTTTCGCGAAGCCGATTTACGGGTCGCCCCTGCATCACCGGGCAAGGCGGAACGCTTGCTGGCGCTTCTGGGGCATCCGTCTGCGACACTCTACGTGAACCTAGAAGAGGCCGGGCTGCTATGTCAGACGACATTTGATAGTTCTGCCCGTGCAGTCCACGGGTTGCTGGATCGCGGGGCATTCCGCGTGTTGGTCACCGATGGTGGTGCAACGGCGTCTGAGGGAACCCGCGACAACATCATTACGCAACAACCGCCCGAGGTACTGGTGACCCGCATTACCGGCGCTGGAGATACATTCATGGCGGCACATATCGCGTCAGAGACGCAAGGCATGGACCGCGCGGCGGCATTGACACGCGCCTTGGACGCAGCAGCCACTTACGTGTCAGGAGGCACTCCGATATGATCCCTATGCTGTATTCAAAAGAGGTTGCGAAAGCCCTTGAGACAGGCGCACCTATTGTAGCGCTTGAAAGCACGATTATCACCCATGGCATGCCTTTCCCGCAAAATGTGGAAACTGCGCGGTTGGTTGAGGATGACATTCGGCACGCAGGCGCTGTCCCCGCGACAATCGCTGTTTTGGGTGGTGTTTTGCATATCGGGTTGGAACCTGAGACGCTTGACCAGCTTGGGCAGGCTGAGAACGTCGCCAAGCTTTCGCGCGCTGATATGGCGGCCTGCATCGCAACAGGTGGCAATGGTGCGACGACTGTGGCGGCGACGATGATCGCAGCACATTTGGCGGGCATTCATGTTTTTGCGACCGGCGGCATTGGTGGCGTACACAAAGGTGCCGAGGAGAGTTTTGATATCTCAGCAGACTTGCATGAGTTGGCTCAAACACCTGTGACTGTTGTGGCGGCAGGCGCAAAAGCCATCCTTGATTTGCCCAAGACATTCGAGGTGTTAGAGACCTTGGGCGTTCCGGTCATCGCTTTTGGACAGGATATGCTGCCCGCATTTTGGTCAGCAAGGTCTGATATGGCAGCGCCCTTGCGGATGGATACAGTGGAACAGATTGCGAAGTCGCAGCAAATGCGGACTGCAATGGGCCTGAAAGGCGGGCAATTGGTGACGAACCCGATCCCAAAAGATGCGGAAATCCCGGCAAATGAATTGGCCCCTATTATTACGCAGGCGTTGAATGAGGCGGAGACAGCAGGCATCAACGCAAAAGCCGTGACACCATTCTTGCTGGGCCGCATTTTTGAGCTGACGGAAGGCCGGTCGTTAACTGCAAACATTGCTCTTGTGCGCAACAATGCCCGTCTGGCTGCACAAATTGCCATCGCAATGAGACAAGAGCCTGCACCACGTTAACCTATCGCTTGCTGAGACGCGCCGCAGTGCCTAAGTGTGCGGTGCAAGGTTTTTTGGAACACGGGACATGATTGATCCACTTCACGATGATGCAAAGCGGCGCTTAAAGCCGGGTATCATTGCACGATTACGCAGTAATTTCCTTGCAGGTCTCATTATTGTGGCACCTATTGGCCTGACGCTGTGGCTGATTTGGACGGTCGTTGGATGGGTCGATAGCTGGGTTTGGCCGTTTGTGCCGGATGCGTATCAGCCCACTGCCCTGCTTAATTATGTGCTGGGGCGCGAAGCCGACAACATGATCGAGGTGAATGTGCGCGGCGTCGGGGTCGTGATCTTTCTGATCTTTACGATGCTTGTGGGTTGGATTGGCAAAGGCCTGATCGGACGGTCATTTCTAGGGATCGGAGAGCGGTTGGTCGATCGCACCCCTGTTGTGCGATCAATCTACAATGCAGCCAAGCAAATCGCCGAAACGGTGTTTTCCCAACGCGAGACGTCTTTCGACAAAGCCTGTCTGGTAGAATACCCCCGCAAAGGCATCTGGGCCATTGCGTTCATTTCCATCAACGCCAAAGGCGAAATTGATGCAAAGCTAAGTGACGGGGAGCCCTTCGTCACCGTATTCCTGCCAACAACACCCAACCCGACATCTGGTTTTTTGTTATTTTTGCCACAGCGAGACGTGAAGCCACTGGATATGACAGTCGAGGATGCGGCAAAGCTGGTTATCTCAGCTGGTCTTGTTTACCCCAACGGTAAGGAAAACACGGAAGCTCCGGAACTTATTGAATAAAACATGATTGTCGCATCCATCACGGGCTTTGCTTCGGCGTTTGCCCTCATCCTCGCAATTGGTGCGCAAAATGCTTTTGTTCTAAGGCAAGGATTAGCGCGCGCGCATGTGTTCTGGCTTTGCCTGCTTTGTGCCACTTCTGACGCAGTGCTGATTACGGCAGGTGTCCTCGGTTTCGGGTATATTGTCGGGCTCTACCCGCTACTTCCGCAGATCATGGCGTGGGGTGGTGCTGCATTCTTGATCGCTTATGGTGCCATGCGGTTTTGGGCCGCGTGGCAGGGTGAATATGCCATGCAGCTGGCAGGAGAAAGCGCCAGTTTGTGGAAAACACTTGCGACGGGCGCTGCATTTACATGGCTTAATCCGCACGTCTACCTTGATACGCTCGGGCTGATAGGGGCTATTTCTACGCGGTTCGTTGAACCATTGACGAAAACAGCCTTTGGGGTTGGTGCCGTTACCGCATCCTTCGTGTTCTTTTTCAGTCTTGGCTATGGGGCGCGCCTATTAGCACCAATCATGCAGTCCGCGCGGGCATGGCGCCGTCTTGACCTGTTGATAGGTTTGGTCATGTGGCTGCTCGCAGCAAAGCTTCTTATTACATAAACATCGCCGTCAGATCGACGGTGCTACGCGCCCCGATGTCTTTCTTATGTGCCTTCAAGAACGTGTCAGCAGCGGCCTCGCCTGCTTCTTTCAGGCGGTTGAGGATGACCGGCGTCGGGATTGACTTCGTGGCAACATTCAAATCATTCATCAGCGCATCATCAGAGATCATATGAACAAGCACGTCTTTCATCGTGCCCTTTTGTATTTTTCCATCGGCAATCAGCCGTTTGACGAATTCGATCGCGCGCAATTCGCGCAGTAAAGAACTGTTGAAGCTGATCTCGTTGATCCGGTTTTCAATCGATTGGCTGTCAAATGGCAACTCATCACGGTAAAGCGGGTTGATATTGACCACAATAAGATCGTCTGGCAAGTTATTGGCAAACAATGGATAAAGCGCTGGGTTTCCGGTATACCCACCATCCCAGAACGCCTCTACTTTGCCTGTTTTCGGGTCCTCAAATTCCACCGCCTGAAACAAGCTAGGCAAACAAGCGGAGGCCATGATTGCGTTTGGCATGATCTCGTCGCCAGAAAACACGCGTATTTTGCCCGACCGGACGTTGGTTGCACAAATATGCAAGTCTGGACCGTCAGTCGCGCAAACGGAATCGTAGTGGAACTGGTTCACGATTTTTTCGAGCGGGTTTTTCATAGCCTTACCATAGACATAAGGCGAAAACATGCGCGTGGTCATATCAAAGGCAGTGTAGGCGGGCGAATACTTCATCGCCTTTGCCCATACTTCGGCTGTTGACCCAATCGCGCCGATCCACGGCGTGAACATAGGGTCGGTCACAGCGCCGATTTGCGCCCACAACCATTCAAGGTTGTCGATGGCCCCCTGCCTGCCGTTCTCGACCCAGCCGGATTTCAGCGCAGCTGCGTTCAAGGCACCAGCGGAAGTGCCAGAGATTGCTGCGATTTCAATATCTTCCTCTTGCAAGATACGGAACAAAACACCCCAAGTGAACGCGCCATGCGCGCCGCCGCCTTGCAAAGCGAGGTTAATTTTTTTCATAAGGCCGTCCAGCCACCATCTACGCTGATGGTGGTCCCCGTGATCTGTGCCGCGGCATCAGAGCACAAGAATGCAACCGTACCACCCAGCTGTTCGACCGTTGCAAACTCTTTGGATGGTTGGCGTTGTAGCATGACGTTTTCGATCACGTCCTCGCGGGACATATCGTATTCTTTCATTGTATCCGGGATCTGCGCCTCGACCAATGGCGTCAGCACATATCCGGGGCACACGGCGTTACACGTGATCGGCTCGCGCGCTGTTTCCAGACCAATTGTCTTGGTCAGTCCAACAATGCCGTGCTTTGCGGCCACATAGGCCGATTTGTAAGGTGATGCGGTCAAACCATGCGCCGAGGCGATGTTCACGATGCGGCCATACCCTTTATCGCGCATGCCGGTAATCGCAGCCGCCGTCGTGTGAAACGCAGAACTAAGGTTGATTGCAATGATCGCATCCCACTTGCCACTCGGGAAATCCTGAACCGGGGCCACATGCTGAATACCGGCATTGTTCACCAAGATATCGCAGCCGCCTGCATCGGCGATCAAACGACGACATTCTTCACCATTGGACATATCAGCCGAGATGTATCTGGCATCCACACCTGTCATTTTGGCAATTTCTGCAGCCAATGCGTGGTCTTCATCGGTGTCTGTGTATGAATTAAGTACCACATGCGCGCCAGCCTTGGCTAATTCGCGCGCAACACCCAGGCCGATCCCCGAGTTTGATCCTGTAATGATGGCGGTTTTTCCTGTCAGGGACATGTCTTGGCTCCGATTCTTTGCGTTGAAAGCACTCTATATGCTGCAACTGCAAAAGCCACGTCACGGTTCCGATAGCCCTAAAAAAAACGCCCGCACAAGGCGGGCGTAGAGTTATTGAGGCAGGTTTCATACAGGCAAGAAACCTATCGAGCAGTGCCCTCTTTATAAGCAATCCCTCGCGCGCCTCCAAGCTAAAAGTTTGAAAAGGTTGAAAACCCTCTTTACCATCTGTGGATAACTCATAACGAAGCAGCAAGGGGCACCAAAAAATGACATACCGATTTGGCAAGACAGCACGCGCCATCTCAATCGCCTTGGCGATGGGGCTCGCGGGTGGGGCCGCGATGGCCGAGCCCCAGCATGGCATAGCTATGTATGGTGATCCTGCCCTACCACCGGATTTTGTGTCCCTGCCCTACGCCAACCCTGATGCGCCCAAAGGCGGCCAGATCGTTACCGCCGAGGTCGGCAGCTTTGATAGTCTCAACCCGTTTATCCGCAAAGGATCGGTGCCGTGGCAGCTGCGGTTTTTCTTGGGCGAGAGCTTTATGGGGCGATCATTGGACGAACCATTCTCGCTTTACGGTGTTTTGGCCGAATCGGTAGAGACCGGACCGAACCGCGAATGGGTCGAATTCACCCTGCGCGAAGAGGCGCGATTCTCTGACGGCAGCCCCGTCACCGTTGAAGATGTGATGTGGTCCTATGAAACACTGGGCACTGTCGGTCACCCCCGTTACTTGGGCTTTTGGACAAAAGTGGAAAGCCTCGAGCAGACCGGCGACCGCACGGTGCGATTTACCTTTAATGTCGAAGACCGCGAGTTGGCCCTTTTGGCCGGATTACGACCTATCCTGAAGAAGGCGCAATGGGATGGTGTCGATTTCGCCGAGAGCACGACAGAGGTAGTTCCAATCACTTCGGCGCCCTATGTCATCGATGATTTTGAGCCGGGCCGTTTCGTGTCATTGCGCCGGAACCCTGACTATTGGGGGGCAGATGTGCCATTCCGTGTCGGCACAGCCAATCTTGACGAAGTGCGGTTGGAATTCTTCGGCGACGAAACAGCCGCTTTCGAGGCATTCAAAGTCGGCGAGGTCAATTCGAACCGGGAATTCAACGTGGCCCGCTGGGAGAGCCAGTACAATTTTCCTGCTGTTCAAGACGGTGATGTTGTCTTGTCGATCCTTCCGCATGAACGCCCGTCAGGGATGACCGGTTTTGCAATGAACACCCGCCGCGATCTGTTTCAAGACTGGCGCGTGCGCGATGCATTGATCCATGCATTCAATTTTGAATTCATCAACGAAGCGATGACAGGTTCTGCGCAGCCGCGCATCACGTCCTATTGGTCAAACTCGCCACTTGGCATGGACAGTGGCCCCGCCGCGGGCCGTGTGGCCGAGTTCCTTGCACCGTTCAGTGCTGATCTAATCCCCGGCACAATTGAGGGTTACGCCCTGCCCGTCAGCGACGGATCAGAGCGGAACCGCGCGGGCACCGGCGCTGCCCTTGCGCAGCTCGAGGCCGCTGGCTGGACGGTAGAGGGTGGTGTCTTGCAAAATGCGGATGGCACGCCTTTCACCTTCGAAATCTTGCTCAAGCAGGGGGCATCTGAAAATCAGGCGATCATCGATATGTATGTCGAATCGCTGGCGCGCATTGGTGTGACGCCAACGGTTGCAGTAGCGGACAGCGCACAATTCAAGGAACGCACCGACGCCTATGACTTTGACATGGTTTATTACCGCCGCGGGCTGTCACTTTCGCCGGGCAATGAGCAATATAACTACTATGGCTCCGAGACGGCAGATCAGCCAGGTGGGCGTAATCTGATGGGTGTGAAATCCCCCGCTGTGGACGCCATGATCGGGCGCTTGCTGACCTCTGATAGCCAAGATGATTTCGTGGCAGCCGTGAAAGCACTGGACCGTGTCTTGACCGCCGGGCGCTATGTCATCCCGATTTATCAGTGGAATATCAGCCGTGTGGCCCATGCCAAAGAGCTGAAGTATCCTGAAAACCTGCCAATCTTTGGTGACTGGCCGGGCTGGCAGCCAGATGTTTGGTGGTTCGAGGAATAACTGCTGAGGCCCGCCTGTCGCAGAACTGTTACTTTTGGCGGCTAGGCGGGCAAGGCTTGCACACTTAATTCACGCGAACTGGACGCTCATATGCAAAAACTGCTTGCCGAAGGTCTTGGCACTGCGTTCCTTTTGATTGGCGTTGTTGGGTCAGGGATCATGGGGGCGGCCCTCGCTGACGGAAACATCGCGGTCGCACTTCTTGCCAATGCGATTGCGACGGGTTGCATCCTTTATGTGATTATAACGACACTTGGCCCGATTTCGGGCGCACACTTCAACCCAGCCGTGACGCTTGCCTTTTGGTTGCGCGGAGACATCAGTCTGGGTGATGCGGTTCCTTATGTCCTTGTGCAGATCATCGGTGGAATATTGGGCGTTTGGGCCGCACATGTGATGTTTGACCTGACAATCTTGCAGGCGTCGACGACAGATCGCACCGGTGTGGCACAGTGGTTTTCTGAAGTGCTCGCCACGTTTGGTCTGTTATTTGTCATCTTTGGTGGCCTCAAGAGCCGACCAGAGGCTGTGCCAACTTTGGTCGCACTCTACATCACGGGCGCGTATTGGTTCACGTCCTCAACCAGCTTTGCAAACCCTGCCGTCACGATTGCCCGTGGGTTCAGTGATACATTTGCGGGGATTAATCCTGCACATGTGCCGATGTTTATTGCGATGCAGATTGTAGGTGTTGGTGTTGCAGCAATAGTTCTGCCGCGCTTGTTTGCTAAAGACTAACCCAGCGACGTCACCCACAGGATTGTTGCGTCTTCTGCACTGACAGACACCACATTGTGCCCCATCGCCGCGTCGTAGTAGGCGCTGTCACCGCGTTTAAGTTCCACGGGTTCGTAGAATTCTGTGTAGAGTTTGACTTGGCCAGTCAGCACGTACAAAAATTCCTCGCCATCGTGACGGACCCAGCCGTCAAAGTCCTCGATGTTGCGCGCGCGGATACGGGCCCGATACGGTAGCATTTTCTTGGTCGTCAGCGTTTCGGCCAGCAATGCATGCTCGTAGGTCGTCGTGACTTTGGCCGTTTCTTCGCCGTGACGGGTCACGGCCATGCGGCCATTCACTTGCCCCTTTGAGGGTGGCGTGAAAAGCTGCGGCACCGAGATTTCGAGGCCAACAGCCAGTTTCTTGAGCGCGTCATACGTGGGTGACATCTGGCCGTTTTCGATTTTGGACAAAGTCGAGCGCGCCAAACCGGCCTGTTGTGCCGCCTGTTCCAATGTCCAATCACGGGCTTTGCGCAACTCACGCACGCGCGCGCCAAGATCAAGAGGTTGCGCTGTGCCATCTTCGCCATTCTCATGTGCGATGCGGATCAGGTTTTTTGGGTCAATATCGGCCATAGCTTTGTCTTAAGCAGCGCGGCACCGTCTTGCAACCTAAGCGCCGCCCCGATAGCCCTGCGCCATGCTGTCGCTCGTTCAATCAGACAGGTTTCCGCCTGCACCTGCGCCATTCAACATGGCGGCATATGTATTGGCGCATGCGGATCGATTGGGCGACAAACCAGCGCTCGAAGTTTTAGGCGATAGTGGAGAGGTCTTCAGTTATGGTGCCCTGAAAGCTGCCGTTCTGAGCACAGCTACGGGTTTGTGGGAAAAAGGCTTGGCTCCGGGTGATCGCATCCTTTTGCGGCTGGGCAATACTGCTGAATTTCCGATTGCTTATCTGGCGGCTATTGCGGTTGGCATTATCCCTGTTCCACTGTCATTGCAGCTAACGAAGCCTGAGTTGGAAGTGATCACCGACCTCGTTCAACCAGTGCTGAGTTTGCAAGCCAACGGTCTGCCAAAGCTTGATCTGCCGCAGTTATCGCCGTCCGACATTCGCGCATTTCAAGATCTCCCTCCGGCACATTTCGATTTGGCAGACCCCAACAGGCCCGCCTATATCATTTTCACCTCCGGAACTTCCGGACGTCCGCGTGCCGTTGTTCATGCGCACCGCGCGATTTGGGCGCGCCGTATGATGTGGGATGGGTGGTATAGCCTGCGCGAGGATGACCGTTTGATGCACGCAGGTGCGTTCAATTGGACCTACACATTAGGGACAGGATTGATGGATCCGTGGTCGATCGGCGCAACGGCACTAATTCCCGCCGAAGGGACAACACCTGATCAGCTCGGACCACTGCTTGCGCAAAGCGACGCCACGCTTTTTGCCGCAGCGCCGGGCGTGTTGCGCCGGATGCTGCGCGCGGATGTGCCGGCCCTGCCCGCCTTGCGACATGGGTTATCGGCCGGAGAAAAGCTGTCTGTGGCAGACCGGCAAACATGGGTTGAGAAAACAGGTACAGAGATCTACGAGGCTTTTGGCATGTCAGAATGCTCGACCTTCATATCAAGCGCGCCAACGCGACAAGCGCCGGTCCAGAGTGCGGGATACGTGCAGGCGGGTCGCAATGTCGCTTTGGTGGATGATCACGGCCCGGTGCCGCGCGGAACACTTGGTGCGATTGCTGTGCATCGCGATGATCCGGGTTTAATGCTGGGCTACTTAGATGCGCCTGACGACACGGCACGCTGCTATCAGGGTGACTGGTTTGTGACGGGCGATATAGGCGTCATGAATATGGACGGCGCGATCTCTTACCACGGGCGTGCGGATGATATGATGAACGCAGGTGGCATCCGTGTCAGCCCTGTCGAAGTCGAGACTGCGCTTGCAGCACATCCGCTTATCTCAGAAGCCGCAGCCTGCTCTGTGCAGGTGCGCACAGGCGTGCGGGTCATTGCGGGGTTTTACGTCGCCCAAGACGTGATAGAGGAAGATGAACTGCACCGCTTTTTGGAAGTCCGGTTGGCGGCATACAAAATGCCGCGCCTGCTGGTCGCCTGTGACACACTTCCGCGTGGAGCAAACAATAAACTCTTACGCGCCCGGTTGCGCGACACATGGGAGACCTCACATGGTCAAGCTTGATATTATCTCTGATCCGATTTGCCCTTGGTGCTACATTGGCAAGACAAACCTCGACAAAGCACTTTTGGAATTTCCAGATCACCCTTTCACTATCGAATGGCATCCATTCCAGCTGAACCCCGATATGCCACCTGAAGGTATGGACAGACGCGCCTATCTTGAAGGCAAGTTTGGCGGCAAAGAAGGTGCGATCAAAGCCTATGCCCCGGTCGTGGAAACTTCGGAGCGTGTGGGCGCAGATATCAATTTTGAAGCGATCAAACGAACGCCAAACACTATTGACGCACACCGTCTGATCCATTGGGCCGGTATCGAACAGCGCCAGTCATTTGTGGTTGATCTGCTATTCAAAGCCTATTTTGTCGATGGTCGCGATATCAGTGACCACGAGGTCTTGGCAGATATCGCCGATACAGCAGAAATGGATGCCGCGATGGTCACAAAACTGTTGGCGTCCGATGCAGACACAGACGACATTCGTGCGCGCGACAAACATAGTCGCGAGATGGGTATCAGTTCGGTTCCGACATTCATCGTGGCCCAACAACACGCCGTTCCCGGTGCGCAACCGCCCGAGATGTGGGTCAGTGTCATCAAAGACATCATGGAACAGATCGAAGCTGCGGAATGAGCGCCAGGCAGACGATCAAGCCGCTGCCACAAGCTGAATTCATCGCTTTGATGGCGATGGTTGCAGCGACTGTGGCCTTTTCCATTGATGCGATGTTGCCCGCCTTGCCCGAAATGGCGCAAGCGTTATCGCCCGATAACCTGAACCAGGCGCAGTTGATCATCACAAGCTTTGTACTGGGGATGGGTGTAGGTACGCTCTTTACCGGGCCGTTGTCGGATGCATACGGGCGCAAACCGGTGATGATCGGCGGTGCGGTTGTCTATATTATTGCCTGCGGCGTGGCTTGGCAGGCCCAATCCATCGAGGTGATGCTGGCGGCACGTTTGGTCCAAGGGTTGGGGGCAGCGGGACCACGCGTCGTGGCAATGGCGCTGGTTCGTGACCTTTATGCAGGGCCAGACATGGCGCGCATCTTGTCATTCGTGATGATCGTTTTCGCACTTGTTCCGGCACTTGCCCCGACGATGGGGCACTACATCGTGGTGTTCTTTGACTGGCACGCGATCTTTATCACCTTCATCCTTTTTTCATTGATTACAACGATTTGGCTGTTAATCCGTCAGCCCGAGACGCTGACACCCGAGAAACGCCGCCCGCTGAGTGTTAAGGCGTTATGGCATGCCGTGGTTGAGATGTTCGCGCATCCCACGGCGCGATTGTCCATCCTGATCCAAACGCTGACTTTTGGTATGCTTTTCAGTATGTTGTCTTCCACGCAGCAGATCTTTGATCAGACCTACGGGCAAGGTGATGTCTTTCATCTATGGTTTGGTGGGATCGCGATTGTTGCGGCATCATCCGGTTTTCTGAATGCGCGATTGGTCGGGCGTTTGGGTATGCGGGCGATCATCAAGGCGATGTACACGGCCCAGATCGTGATCACGCTGATGTTGATCTTTATTCTCGCTATCGGCAGCCCCATCTGGCTTGGGTTTACGGCTTATGTGCTTTGGGTCACTGCGAACTTCTTTCAGGCCGGACTTACCATTGGTAATCTCAATGCGTTGGGCATGGAGGAAATGGGACATATTGCCGGGCTCGCGGCCTCTGTGATTGCTGCTGTGGCGACAATTGGTGCGGTCATTATCGCGGTTCCTATCGCGCTGCAGTTCAATGGAACGGCAATGCCAATCGCAATTGGAACTCTGATTTGCGCTAGTTTTGCACTTTGGCTGACAAACAAGATCAAACGGCCGGGCGAGGTTTAAACCGCTTTCGCCTTTTTTTCTTCCGTCAGCTTTTGCGCGAGATCACGTGCGATGTTGAACGCGCCTTGGATTTTATCACGTTCCTTGGCCCAATCGCGACGCACCACGATCTTATTGTCTTTGATTTTGGCGAGGCCATTTTGGGCATGCACAAAATCGACCAAGCCTTTGGGTGACGCGAATTTGTCATTGTGGAACTGGATCGTGGCACCCTTGGGTCCTGCGTCCAACTTGGAAATGCCCGCACGTTTGCACATCGCTTTGATCCGCACGACAAGCATCAGCGTATTCACCTCGCGTGGAAGCTTCCCAAAGCGGTCGATTAGTTCAGCGGCGAAACCTTCCAGTTCGACCTTTGTGGTCAATTCAGACAGACGTCGATAAAGCCCCAAACGCACATCCAAATCAGGCACGTAATCATCGGGGATCAGAACAGGCACACCAAGGTTGATCTGCGGTGCCCATTGACCATCATCGATGATGCCTTCCGCTGCACCAGATCGGATTGCGGCGATCTGATCTTCGAGCATTTGTTGGTAAAGCTCGTAGCCGACTTCGCGCATCTGTCCCGATTGTTCTTCGCCCAAAAGGTTACCTGCGCCACGAATATCAAGATCTTGACTGGCAAGCGTGAAACCAGCCCCCAGCGTATCGATAGAGCCTAAGACCCGCAGGCGTTTTTGCGCAGGATCAGTCAATTTCTGACGTGGCTTTGTGGTCAGGTATGCATAAGCACGGGTTTTGGACCGGCCCACCCTGCCCCTAATTTGGTAAAGCTGGCTGAGGCCGAACATATCGGACCGCCAGACAACCATCGTATTGGCGGTAGGAATATCCAATCCGCTTTCTACAATCGTCGTCGCCAAAAGCACATCGTACTTCCCATCGTAAAACGCGTTCATCCGGTCATCGAGTTCACCAGCGGCCATTTGGCCAGTCGCGGAAATATAGGTGACCTCGGGAACTTCACGTTTCAGGAAGTCCTCCATCTCGGCCATGTCGGAAATACGCGGCACAACAAGGAAAGACTGACCGCCGCGATAGTGTTCGCGCAGCAATGCTTCGCGGACGGTAATGGTGTCGAATTCGCTGACATAGGTCCGGATCGCAAGGCGGTCGATGGGGGGTGTGCCAATGATGGACAGATCACGCACGCCTGACAGTGACAGCTGAAGCGTGCGCGGGATCGGCGTGGCCGTCAGCGTCAGTACATGCACATCTGTGCGAAGCTGCTTTAGCCGTTCTTTATGTTGCACACCAAATTTCTGTTCTTCGTCAATGACAAGCAGTCCAAGGTTCTTGAACCGAACGCCCTTTGCCAACAAAGCATGCGTGCCGACAACAATATCAACGGTCCCCTTGGTGATGCCTTCGCGGGTAAGATTGGCGTCTTTTGTGGACACAAACCGCGACAATGGCCGCACGTTGACCGGGAACCCGCGAAAGCGCTCTGCGAAGTTCTGGTAGTGCTGGCGCGCCAGTAGTGTGGTCGGCGCAATAATTGCAACCTGCACACCCGACAAGGCCGCGACAAAGGCGGCCCGGATTGCGACCTCGGTTTTGCCAAATCCCACGTCACCGCAGATCAAGCGATCCATCGGTTTGCCGGACCCAAGATCGGTCAACACATCCTCGATTGCCGAAAGCTGGTCGTCGGTTTCAACGTATGGGAAACGCGCAAGGAACTGATCCCAAAGTCCGTCAGGCGGATCAAGTGCGGGCGCCGTGCGCAATTCACGCTCTGCCGCGACACGGATAAGGCGTTCGGCGATCTGGCGAATGCGCTCTTTCAGCTTGGCTTTTTTCGCCTGCCATGCGCCGCCGCCCAGCTTATCCAGAAGGCCTGTTTCATGCCCATATTTCGACAACAGTTCGATGTTCTCGACAGGCAGGTAAAGCTTTGAGCTTTCGGCATATTCCAGCAACAGACACTCATGTGCAGCACCCAGTGCGGTGACGACTTCCATGCCGGTGTAGCGGCCCACACCGTGATCGACATGCACAACAAGATCACCGGGGCTGAGGCTGTTGGCCTCGCTCAGGAAATTCTCGGCCCGGCGTTTCCGTTTGGTCTGCCGGATCAGGCGGTCGCCCAACACGTCTTGTTCGGAAATGACAGTCAGGCCGGGCGCTTCAAACCCGTGATCCAGCGCCCAGACAGCCAAATGGACACCGCTTTTGCCGATGCGAGAGAAATCGGTGACTGTGATCGTCTCGCCGATACCCTCATCGTCAATAAGGCCTTCCAGACGCTCGCGCGCGCCTTCCGAATAGGATGCAATCACAACCGGACCGTCAGCTAGTTTTGCTTTCACATGTGCCGCCAAAGCACTGAAAAGGCTTATTTGTTCTTGTTGGCGCTCTGGCGCAAAGTTGCGGCCAATCTTGGCGCCTGCATCAATCACGCCCGGACCAGTCGCTTGTTTGAGGGCCGAGAACTGCATCACCCGGCGATCTGCAACCGCGGCATCCCAAGCGGCATCATCAAGATAAAGCAACGCAGGTGGTGCCGGTTTATAGACGCTATCCATACGCCCTTTTTGGCCAAGTGCATGAATGCGAGTGCCGTGTTGGTCTGCAATGCTATCCCAACGCGCGATACGCATCGCAGTCATTTGTTCATCAAGTGTGACGGTTGCGGCGGGCAAATAGTCAAAGAGCGTCTCAAGATCGTCTTGAAAAAAGCCAAGCCAATGTTCAACACCGGCATGTTTACGCCCCGCCGACACGGCCTCGTAGAGCGGGTCATCCGTACCGGCCGCCCCAAATTCCAAGCGATAGTTTTGCCGAAACCGGGTGATCGCAGCTTCATCCAGGATCACTTCGGAAACGGGTGCGAGTTCCACCTCGGACAGTGTTTCTGTGGTGCGCTGTGTCGCTGGATCAAACCGGCGTGCACCGTCCAGCACATCACCAAAGAGGTCCAATCGCACAGGGCCGGACTGCCCAGGTGGATAGATATCGATGATACCACCGCGCACGGCATAATCGCCCGGCTCCATGACTGTTGGGCTTTGTGTAAAGCCCATACGCACAAGAAAATGCCGCAGCGCCTCTTCGTCCATGCGTGCGCCAACCGTTGCTTTGAATGCGGCTTCTTTCAAAAGCTTGCGGGCAGGCACCCGTTGGGTTGCCGCCGACAGCGACGTCAGCAAAATAAAATGTTCTGGCATTCCGTGGACCAATGCGGCCAAGGTTGCCATGCGTGCGGCAGAAACATCAGTGTTCGGTGATACGCGATCATACGGCAAACAATCCCACGCCGGAAAGACAAACACGGGTACTTCTGGCGCAAAAAAAGCCAATGCGGCTTGCATCGCCGCCAGCCGTTTATCGTCGCGCGCCACATGCATGACAGGCGCGCCCTTGCTCAGTTCTGCAAGGATCAGTTGGGCGTCAAACCCTTCGGGTGCGCCACTGACGGTGATATGTTTGGGATTAGACATGCTCGCTCACCTACCCCGACGACAGATGGTGTCAACCGATTAGAAAAAACTCTGCGCTGATACCAATGCGTACATGCCGTAAACTGCCGTCGCAAAGATGGACACCATTCCAATCAATTGGGTCAGCAAGCGTACCCGAAATAGCTTCGCCACAAGGTCATCGCCAGACAGCGGCTGCGTGCGCAATTCGTGGGCCAGGTTCATGTTCACTAGCCCGATCACGGTCAAAGGTGCCCCCAGCACAAACAGGCCCTGCGCCAGCTCCATGCGGTAAACGAAGCCCAGTATTGCCAGCGAGACCAAGATAAATGTACCAACGGCAGAGAGTGCAATCGCCATAATCCCGTCAACAACGGTGATGCGACGCACATTGATATCTACCAATACTTCCAGATCGCGCACGTGCTGTCCCTTCTCCGCGCGCGCGCGGTAGAGCACGTCAAACGGAATGCCGATCAACCAATGGCTGGCAGCGGCCCATGACACAGCCACAGCCGCCCAATACCAAAAGCTTGAGAAGGTATTCAGCTCGATCAACCGGGTGACGGTTTGGGTCCAATCCAAGGTAGTGTTCCACTGCATTTGTGCCGTTTCGCGGAACCTAGTCCCCAATCACGGACTTGCCCAGCCTTGTGATGCCGTAAAATCCATGCGACCAAGAAAATGTCGCAAGAAAGGCCTTGATCTATGAAACCGACCCTCGCCCCTTATCCTGCCACGCGGCTGCGCCGTATGCGCCAATCGCCCAACCTGCGTGCGCTTGCGCGCCAGAATACGCTGACGGTGGATGATCTGATTTGGCCTGTGTTCGTGATGGACGGCAAAGATGCAGAAACACCTGTCGCATCCATGCCCGGTGTGGTGCGTCGCACGGTTGACCGTATCGCCGACGCCGCCAAAGAGGCGCAATCACTGGGCATTCCCGCAATTTGTATCTTTCCCTACACCGGGATGGAGGCCCGCACCGAGGATTGCGCGATGGCGTGGGACCCCAATAACCTGACCAATCAAGCCATTCGCGCTATCAAGGATGCAGCTCCCGATATCGCAGTGATGACTGATATCGCGCTTGATCCCTACAATATCAACGGCCACGATGGTTTCGTTGAAAACGGCGAGATCGTGAATGATCGCACGGTTGAGGCCTTGGTCAAGATGGGGCTCGCCCAGGCCGAAGCCGGTGCTGATATTCTTGGCCCTTCTGATATGATGGACGGACGCATCGGTGCTATCCGCACAGCACTTGAGGCTGAGGGCCATCAGAACGTGGCGATCCTCAGCTATACTGCGAAATATGCGTCTGCTTTCTATGGCCCGTTCCGCGATGCCGTTGGGGCGTCGTCCGCGCTGACGGGCGATAAGAACACCTATCAAATGGACCCAGGCAACAGCGACGAGGCATTGCGTTTGGTTGAACGTGATCTGCGCGAAGGTGCGGATATGATCATGGTCAAACCCGGCATGCCCTATTTGGACATTTGCAGACGGGTCAAAGACAGCTTTGGCGTGCCGACCTACGCCTACCAGGTAAGCGGTGAATACGCGATGTTGCAGGCGGCTGCACAAAACGGTTGGCTGGACGGTGAGAAGGTCATGATGGAAAGCCTGCTTGCGTTCAAACGCGCTGGTTGTGACGGGATTCTGACGTATTTCGCACCGGCTGCAGCCAAACTACTCCGAAAGGGGTAGTCTGCCGTCCGTGTCACATTTGTTCCACAGGCTTTCCGATATGGTTCAGTTGACGGTGATCGTGATCACGTCGCTTAGTACCGGCGGGTTATGCGGCACATGTGTCCAATCGCCCAGCAAGAGCTGCAAAGTATGCGTCCCTGTTGGTAAGTCCTTGGTCACTTGTGTCTGACCACCACCAAAGTGGACAACTTGATCGGATGCCGGCAAGCCGGAGTCCATATCAAGCGTGCTGGAGTCAGTATTGATCAGCAAGTGATGATGACCGGTGTTTTCAAGTTCGACGTTGGCTGGCGCAATACCCATGCCCTCAAGACCAAAAATAATGGTCACTGGATTTGACAAAACAGCCCCATCCATCGGTGAAATGATATAGGCACGCGCCTCCTCGGGTGCTGCACTGCGATGCCCGTCCGCAAAGGCCGGTGTCGTTGTTAAAAGCGCTGCGAAAACAATGGACAAAGTATGTTTCATAGTATCCTCCCAATACGGATCACCGCGATCCGTATCTAAAAAGATAGTGCCAAGCCTCTTACAGACAAATATTCTGAGCTTTGGTTGGCCTGTCGTTCTGTCACAAGAATGCGATAAGGGCTTGGTCAAGTTGCGGGTGACAGCGTGGCAGGAATTCTCTATACATAAAGGCATAAGAGGCGGAAAACGTCTCCATCACAGGCAAATAGGCGGATCTATTATGAGTAATTTTTCAAGGCGCAGCTTTGCGCTTGGCACGTTAGCGGCCACGACGTTGGCGGCTTGCGGAAACGGCATTGGTGGCGCAGGCGCTGCGACGATTGATGCGCGTGTCGACAGCACCCTGGACGGCATGTTTCAGCAATATCCCGGTACACGTGACCTTGCCTCACGCGCCGCTGGCGTTTTGGTGATGCCATTAGTGACCGAAGTCGGTCTTGGTCTGGGTGGATCATATGGGCGCGGTGCGCTGCGTGTGGGTCCGTCGACGGTCGACTACTATTCGAGCACCTCTGGCAGTGCCGGTCTTCAAATCGGTGCACAGCAATTCAGCCACGTGTTGTTCTTTATGACATCCGAGGCTTTGTTGGAATTCCGCCAATCCCAAGGGTGGGCTGCTGGTGCTGATGTTGAGTATGCGATCAACGATCAAAGCGAGATGCTGCGCGCTGAAACCACGACATCGCTCTCGCCGGTGATTGCTGTGATCTTTGGCCAAACAGGTTTGCGCCTTGGCGCGACGCTTGAAGGCACCAAATACACGCGCATCATTCCTTAGGCGCGTAGCTTCGTTCCGGCAGGGTCAAACGGTGGCTCTGCCAGGACAACGCCGCGGTGTGGTTTACCCAAGATCATCACATCCACGGCTGTGCCCGGTGCGACCCCTTTCAGGTAGCCCAACGCGAGCGATTTTTCGACACTATAGCCATATGTTCCTGACGTGACGCGCCCAACAGGTGTGCCATCGGGCAGAAATATCGGCTCGCCGCCCGTTGCGTCTGCGTTCGTAACGTCCTGAACTTCGATCAACGACAGCACCTCGCGTGCGGGATTGTCTTTGATCTTTAAGTAGCTGTCTTTGTTTAGGAAATTCTTTTCAAGCTTGATCAGGCGGTCCAGCCCCACTTCCTGTGGCCAATACTCGGGCGAGTATTCGCGGCTCCAGCTGCCATAGCCTTTTTCAATCCGCAACGACATCAGCGCACGTGACCCGACGGGGCCTGCTCCGATGTCCTTGCCTGCCTCGATCAAAGCTTCAAAAAGGCGGCGCTGATCGGCCTCAGCGCAATGCAATTCCCAACCCAGATCGCCGGTAAACGATACCCGCAATGCGATGACGTCGACACCTGCGACTGTAATCCTTTGGGACCGCATGAAAGGAAAGGCGTCAGTGCTGAGATCGGTGTTGGTCAGGCGTGCAAGCAAAGCCCGCGATTGCGGCCCTGCGACGTTGAACCCGCACATCGTATCCGTTCTGCTCTCGAATGTGGTGCCATCGGGCAAGCGCACCTCTTTCCAGAACCGTTGATGATAGCGTTCGGCAGCCCCTCCGCCGATGATCATGAATTCGTCCTGCGCAAGCCGGGTCACGGTGAAATCACCGGCAATCCCACCGTTCACGCCGATCAAGGGCGTGAGGCAAGATCGTCCAATGGTCTTTGGCATATTGTTGGCAAAGACAGCATTCAGCCAATCCGCAGCACCCGGCCCCCTGACAAAATACTTTGCAAAGTTCGAGATATCGATAATACCGGCCGTCTGTCGCAGCATGCGGGCCTCGTTGCCGACCGGTTCAAACCAGTTTTGCCGCGTAAAGCCGTTGGTGTCTTCGACGCCGGGGGTATCAGCAAACCAGAGCGGATGTTCCCAACCGTAATTGAGGCCAAAAACAGCGCCCATCGCCTTTTGCGTCTCATAAACAGGTCTGGTGCGTACAGGTCGCCCTGCGGCGCGTTCCTCATTCGGGAAATGGATCGCAAAGCGCTTTGCGTATTGATCGCCAACCCTTGCTTTCGTGAACTTCGCATCGGCCCAAGGTCCAAAGCGGGCCACATCCCAGGCGAACATGTCGTAATCGCTTTCGCCTTTGATGATCCATTGCGCGGCCATCAGCCCCATGCCGCCGGATTGACTGAACCCGGGGATAATGCCGTTACAGCAGAAGTAGTTGCACAATTCAGGGTGCGGGCCATAAAGCACATTGCTGTCAGGCGACCAAATCATCGGGCCGTTGATCACGCGTTTGATCCCTGCCTCGCCCACCACAGGCACACGGTCAATGGCACGCATCATATTGTCTTCGATACGCTCCAGATCATCGGCGAACAGCTCGTGGCCAAAGCCTTGTGGCGTTCCATCTTCTGCCCAGAACCGCACATCTTTTTCATACGCACCAACAAGCAACCCCTGCCCTTCTTGGCGCAAATAGTATTCTCCGTCACGGTCGGCGACTGACGGCAGACGGCGGTCCATCGCGGCAATTTCAGGAATTGTTTCCGTGACAAAATACTGATGCTCTGTCGGCAAAAGCGGCAATGTGATACCCGCCAGCTTCGCGACTTCACGCCCCCACAGACCGGCGGCATTGATCACCCATTCGGTACTGATGTTGCCCTTCGGCGTCTCGACAATCCATGATCCATCAGGCTGCGAAACAGTCGCCGTGACGGGGGTAAAGCGGTAGATTTCTGCCCCTCTTTGCCGCGCGCCTATCGCGTAAGCGTTCGTCACACCCGAAGGGTCTACATTACCGCCATCAGGCTCGTACATGATGCAGCGAATGCCGTCATAATCGACCAATGGGTGCAGACGCTCGGCCTCTGCGCGGTCAACTTCGTGGAAATTCATGCCGTAAAATTTGGCCTTTGCTGCCTGCAAACGCAACTGATGCTCGCGTTCTTCGGTCTGTGCCAGATAGAGCGAACCGGGCTGAAAAACCCCGCAAGACTGCCCGGTTTCTTCCTCCAGCGCATTATAAAGGTTCATCGTGTAATGCTGGATACGGCTGATGTTGGTACTGTCATGCAGCCCGTGGATATTGGCCGCTGCGTGCCACGTGGATCCGGACGTCAGTTCGTCGCGTTCCAGCAAAACAACATCCGTCCACCCCAATTTTGCCAGATGGTACAAAATGGAACAGCCAATCACGCCGCCTCCGATGACGACGGCTTGGGCATGGGTACGCATCGGGAAGACCTTTCACTTGATGACCTCTTGAGGGTCCGCAATGTGCTGATCTATGGATAGCAATGCTGCGACATTAGATGTCGCATTCGGAACCGACGGTCGCTTTTTCGCTGGCATAGTACCAAAAAAGCTTATGGAGTATCTTGCCATGAAAACCACCACACAAGCCGTGGTCATCGGAGGCGGCGTCGTTGGTGCCTCTGTGCTTTACCATCTCACGAAACTGGGGTGGTCTGACGTGATGCTGTTGGAGCGTTCCGAACTGACGTCCGGCTCCACATGGCACGCGGCGGGTGGGTTTCATACGCTCAATGGCGACACGAACATGGCGGCTTTGCAGGGCTACACGATCAAGCTTTATCGCGAGTTGGAAGAAATCACCGGCATGTCATGTGGTCTGCACCATGTGGGTGGTGTGACCTTGGCCGATAACCAAGACCGTTTTGATATGTTGGTCGCAGAGCGCGCAAAGCATCGCTACATGGGACTTGAAACAGAGATTGTCGGTCCCGAAGAGATTGCGAAAATCGCCCCGATTACGAACCTCGATGGCATCGTTGGCGGGCTTTACGATCCATTGGACGGTCATTTGGATCCGTCAGGCACAACCCACGCTTATGCCAAGGCTGCGCGCATGGGCGGGGCCACGATCGAATTACACACCAAGGTAATCGAGACGAACCCGCGCCCGGACGGCACATGGGATGTGGTAACCGACAAAGGCACAATTCATGCACAGCATGTGGTGAATGCCGCCGGTCTGTGGGCGCGCGAGGTGGCTGCGATGGCCGGATCATATGTGCCGCTACATCCGATGGAACATCAATACATCGTCACAGACGCGTTGCCCGAGATTTACGAGCGTGACGCAGAGCATCCGCATGTGATGGACCCTGCCGGTGAAAGCTATCTGCGCCAAGAAGGGCGCGGGCTTTGCATTGGATTTTACGAACAACCCTGCGAGCCTTGGGCGGTGGATGGCACACCTTGGGAGTTCGGGCATGAGTTGTTGCCGGACAATCTGGACAAGATCGAAGATTCGATCGCATTCGCCTACAAGCGCTTCCCTGTTCTGGAAACAGCCGGCGTCAAGTCCGTGATCCACGGCCCGTTCACCTTTGCGCCCGACGGAAACCCGTTGGTCGGTCCTGTGCCTGGGTTGCGCAATTACTGGTCGGCCTGTGGCGTGATGGCCGGGTTCAGTCAGGGTGGTGGCGTTGGATTGATGCTTGCACAATGGATGACGACGGGTGAATGCGAACGTGATGTCACAGCGATGGATGTGGGGCGTTATGGCAAGTGGATTACGCCAGGCTATACCCGACCAAAGGTCATCGAGAATTACCAAAACCGGTTTTCTGTCAGCTATCCGAACGAAGAACTACCCGCCGCGCGGCCGCACCGTACAACGCCGATGTACGATATATTCAGCGATCTGGGCGCCGTTTGGGGGCATCAATTCGGCCTTGAGGTGCCAAATTACTTCGCCCAATCAGGTGAGCCAACGTATGAGACGCCAACGTTCCGGCGCTCGGACGCGTGGGAGGCAACGGCCCGCGAGGTCAAAGCGGTGCGCAGCAGTGTCGGCATCAACGAAGTTCAGAACTTTGGAAAATTCGCAGTTACCGGCGATGGCGCGCGCGCTTGGCTGGACATGATCATGGCCGGGCGCATCCCGCAGCCGGGTCGCATGTCGCTGACGCCGATGCTGTCGCCCAAAGGCAGGCTTTGGGGGGATTTCACCGTTTCCTGCCTCGCAGAAACAACGTTCCAACTGACCGCCAGCTATGGCGCGCAAGACATTCATCACCGTTGGTTCCTACAAAACCCAGCTGATGATGTGCGGGTCGAAAACATCTCGGACAGGCGGACCGGGTTTCAAATTGCCGGGCCAAATGCACGTGATCTTTTAGCAGGCTGCACCCGTGATGATGTGGCCGCCATGAAATTCATGGATGTGCGCGATATGACCGTTGGACAGGTGGCCTGTATCGTTCAACGCGTCAGCTATACCGGTGATCTTGGGTATGAGATTTATTGCGATGAAATGGATCAGCGGCAATTATGGTGGACGCTTTGGCGAGCAGGTCAGCCTTTGGGGATCACACCTTTTGGCATGCGCGCGATGATGTCATTGCGTCTGGATCGTTTCTTTGGGTCATGGCTGAACGAGTTTTCGCCGGACTATACGGCGGCTGAAACTGGGATGGACCGTTTCATCAGCTTCAAAAAGAACGTGGATTTTGTCGGGCGCGCAACCGCCGAAGCGGAGCGTATAACGCCCCCTGCCCGCACGTCAGTTGCATTTGAAGTCGATGCCGTTGATGCAGATGTTGTTGGCTATGAGCCGGTATTTATCGACGGCGAGGTCAAAGGGTTTTGCACGTCAGGCGGATATTCGCACCATGCGGGTAAATCAATTGCGCTAGCATTGATCCCGCGTGAGGCCGCAACAAATGACCTTGCAGTTGAAATTGAAATCATGGGTCAGCGCCGCCCGGCCAAGCGTGTTATCACGCATCTGTTTGATCCAGACGGCGTGGCCATGCGCGGATGACACCGATCTTGATCCTTGCGGCAGGGCAATCCACGCGCATGCGCGGTCGCGACAAACTGCTTGAGGATATGGACGGTGAACCCTTGCTGCACAGGCAAGTCAGGATGGCGCTTGCCACTGGTGCACCGACCTATGTGGCGCTGCCTACGCAAGATAGTTTGCGTCACCGGGTTGTGTCCAACCTGCCTGTGACGGCGTTAAATATTGAGAATGCACAAGAAGGTCTTTCCGCGACTTTGCGCGAAGCCGTGCCAAAGCTGGCGACAGCAGGCGCATTCATGGTGTTTCTGGCCGATCTTGTGACGCTTGAAGTGTCTGATTTACGCGCCGTCTTAAACGCGAGGCAGACACATCCCCGTCACCTTATTTGGCGCGGAGCAACGGAAGATGCCCGCCCCGGTCATCCAATTTTATTTGATGATAGCCTGCGAGATGACTTTGCCGCACTTACTGGCGACACTGGTGCAAAAAGCATCATCGCTGCCCATGAAGATCAAACGTATCTTGTGAAATTGCCCGAACAGCGCGCCCGCTTTGATCTCGATACACCAGAAGACTGGGCCGCTTGGCGTGACGCTAAGCGTTAAAAAGCATCTTTGCTTCACGGCGGCTTAGGCTACGCCTCGCAGCACCGTAAGCTGCGACACCCTCTGATGTTTCCAATTCTGGAAACAGCAAGAACAGCTCTTCTCTCTGCGCGCTATCAAACCCCTTAAGTGTAAAGTCACCGGGCTGAAAACTTTCGCTCCATGTGCCGTCAGACAAGACGATCTCGTGGTTTTCGCACATGATCGGCAAATACGTAATGTAGGGTTGGTTGGAGATTTCCACGCCATCCATATTCAGCATATGCTTAGCGGCGACCAATACTTCTGCGCGGTCAAAATAAAGCTGCGCCAATTCAGAAACGATCAACATGCGGTGGCTGGGTGACACAAGCATGTCGCGCTCCGGTAAACCGTCACCGATCGCACCTTCTTTGACCAAGATAGGCCGCACTGTCGGCAATGCATTCAGCTGCTTGTAATCGATCCGCTTCTTTCCAATCCAAGTGATTGGCTGCAATCCGTTGTCCCGCGTGACGATGCGGTCACCGACCCTCAGATCCTCGGCCAGGACCTCGCCTTTTGGCGTAGCAATCGCGGTACCGGGCGTAAAACACGGGATAAGTTGGTCAATGTCAGACACAGACAGTGACGTTCCATCATCAAAGGTAACGATTTGATCACGCGGTGTGTCACCACCAGACGTCACGAAACCAATATCATCACCAATCAGACTAAGAATATCAGGATCGATCAGAAGATGTCCCGATCTGGCATCTTGGTCCGGCGCCGATTGGCAAATCTGAAGAGCGTCGGTGTCTTTTGCCATGGCCTCGTGATTTTCCATCGTCGTGTTTCACCGGTTTGCCGGTAGCTTTCGCAGCTTACCCGCCTTTTTTTCAATCAAGAACTGACATTGCAAGCATAAAGCCGCCAACAGACGTCTACATCGCCCGTTGAGCGTAAATAAGCTGATAAAATGACTATTTTGTGGTGAGTGATCGCGGCGACCACAACCACTGGTAGGTGGTGTGGCGTCTATAACATCTCAGGTGGTGGTGCCGATGGAGAGACTCGAACTCTCACGATATTACTATCGGGGGATTTTGAATCCCCTGCGTCTACCATTCCGCCACATCGGCAACAGCGCTTCTCCTAAAGCCAGAGAATGGGCGCGTCAATCGGCATTCGTGATAATTTCACAGCCAGAAACCAAGATCAAATGCCAATCTTTGCGCGCCTCGCTTGACGCCCCTGACACAGCATGGCCTAAGGCAGACAGATAAGAGAGTAGATCATGTTACGCAGGTTATACGATTGGACAATTTCGCTAGCGCAATCGCCCTATGCCTTATGGGCATTGGCCGTCGTTGCGTTTGTTGAATCGTCGTTTTTCCCCATTCCACCTGACGTCTTGATGATCCCCATGATCATAGCGCGGCCTTCGCGCGCGTTTGTCATTGCCGGGGTCGCAACAGTCGCATCCGTGCTTGGCGGGCTCTTTGGCTATTTCATCGGGGCGGTACTGATGGAGACCGTGGGCCAACCCATCTTGGAAATCTACGGCAAAGCGGACAGTTTTGAAGAGATGTCAGCCGTCTTCAACGCATATGGCGCTTGGGCGGTTGTTGTGGCTGGGGTGACGTTCCTGCCATTCAAAGTGATCACCATTGCCTCTGGTGTGACTGGACTGCCGTTGACCGTGTTTATCGCCTCGTCGATCTTTGCTCGCGCCTTGCGGTTCTTTTTGGTTGCGGCGTTGCTTTACAAATTTGGCGCACCAATCCGTGATTTCATTGAACGCCGGTTAGGCCTTATGTTCATCTTATTCTGTGTTTTGCTGATTGGCGGATTTGCATTGGTTGGGCTTTTATGACGCGAAACTTGATGGTTCTGATCGCTGCGGGCGGCTCTGCTGGTTTGTTGGCCGGGGCATATTTGTTTCAGCTTTTGGGGTATCCACCTTGTGCGATGTGCCTTTGGCAACGTTGGCCGCATGTCGCAGCAATCGTCATCGGCCTGATCGCATTGCGTATGCCGGGGCGTTTCATGCCACTACTGGGCGCTCTTGCGGCTGCTACAACCAGCGGGATCGGCTTCTTTCACACCGGCGTTGAAAAAGACTGGTGGGAAGGTCCATCAAGCTGCAGCGGCGGCGGAAGTCTTGAAGGTCTAAGTGGCGCCGATTTGCTGACCATCACCGGCCCGCGTGTGGTAATGTGTGATCAGGTAAGTTGGGAGTTCTTGACACTTTCAATGGCCAGTTGGAACGCGCTTGCGTCCCTCGCATTGGTGGTTTTCTGGATTATGGCGGTGCGGCTTAGCGGCGGGTCGACAAAAGCAGGTTCGTCTCGGACCGTGTGACGCCATCAAGACGCCGAATGCCAAAAAGCACCTGATCGAACTGTTCAAGCGTTTCTGTCCCAATCTCGGCGATCAGATCCCATGTGCCGTTGGTCGAATGTACCGCCTTGACCTGCGCGATGCGCTGCAACTGCTTCATCGTCTTTTCCGCACCCCTGCCTGCTATTTCAAGCATCATGAGACCGCGCACCGCGTCCGTGCGCACATCAGAGCGTGTCAGCACCGTAAAGCCAGCGATCTCGCCATCTTGCACTAATTTATCTAACCGGACGCGGGCAGTGCTGCGCGTGACCCCGATGGTATCTGCCAATTCCGTAAGCGATGCCCGGCCATTGCGCTTGAGCGCTGCGAGTAGTGCATTGTCCGTTTTGTCCATTATTACTGCTCACTTTGATTACTTATTACACATTTTGCACAATTTGATGGCTTAACCCAACCCGCTTTTTGCACAAGCATGGGATCATGACACAAAAACACTGCATATTAGTTGGAGCACCCGTCGATTGCGGCAAACGTCGCCGCGGCTGCTTGATGGGTCCGGACGCATACCGCACGGCAGGCATTGCAGAGGCGATCAAAGAGCTTGGCCATACCGTCGAGGACACTGGCAATCTGTCCCCAAAAGAGGTGAGTGTGACGCCCTCCTCCAATTCCTTGGTTCATAAGTTAGCCGAGAATGTGGGCTGGACACACACGCTCATGGCCGCCGCCCAAGACGCGGCACCACGTGGTATGCCAATCTTTCTAGGCGGCGATCATGCACTGGCCGCTGGAACAGTGGCAGGCATGGCGGCATATGCCGCAGACCAAGGGCGTCCCTTTTTTGCGCTTTGGCTTGATGCCCACAGTGATATTCACACGCCCGAGACAACGAACAGCGGAAATTTGCACGGAACACCGGTTGGTTATGTCACCGGCAGGCCCGGCTTTGATGCCTATCCGCCCCTGCCCGCAAAGGTCGACACGCGCAATATCTGCATGATTGGCCTTCGCTCTGTGGATGCGGCGGAACATGCAATCCTTAGCGAGGCAGACGTGAACCTTGTCGATATGCGCCGCATTGATGAAGAAGGTATCAGCGCCCCGCTTAATGCGTTCCTGGACCAAGTCGGCGCTGTGAACGGGATGCTGCATGTGTCCTTAGATGTTGATTTCCTTGACCCATCCATCGCACCTGCCGTGGGAACGACCGTTCCTGGCGGTGCAACGGTCCGCGAGGGGCATTTAGTGATGGAAATTCTGTCTGACAGCGGGCTTGTAAGCTCGCTCGACCTCGTTGAACTGAACCCGTTTCTCGATGATCGCGGCAAGACCGCCAACCTGATGGTTGATCTGACAGCGTCCCTGCTGGGCCGCCGTGTGTTTGACCGCCCAACGAAAGATAAATCATGAGCCTCAAAGCCTCAAAATTGGCGATGGTGCCATTTGTCAGTGTCGACAACATGATGCGTCTGGTGCATCACATCGGGATTGAGGCGTTCCTCGCCGATCTTGCCCGCGAGATTGAGCAAGATTTTATCCGTTGGGAGCTTTTCGATAAAACGCCCCGCCTTGGCAGTCATTCCGACGTCGGTGTGATCGAGTTGATGCCCACATCGGACGGGCAGCAATACGGCTTCAAATACGTCAACGGCCACCCCAAGAACATGAAGGAAGGTCTGCAAACGGTCACGGCATTTGGCGTTTTGGCTGATGTCGACAGCGGCTATCCGGTCCTGTTTTCCGAGATGACCATACTGACGGCTTTGCGCACGGGTGCAATGTCCGCGGTGGCGACAAAGCATCTGGCGTCCAATGATGCCAAAACGATGGCCATGATCGGCAATGGCGCGCAATCTGAATTCCAATGCCTTGCGATCAAAGCTGTCTGCGGCATCGACAACATTCGCCTTTACGACATCGACAGTGCCGCGACTGAAAAATGCCTGAAAAACCTTGCCGGGCTTGGGTTTCAGATCACCGCTTGTACGACGCCCGAAGATGCGATCGAGGGTGCCGATGTGATTACTGTCGCGACCGCCGATAAAGACATGCAAACGATTTTGACGGATAACATGGTTGGCGCTGGCGTTCATATCAACGCGATTGGTGGCGACTGCCCCGGCAAAACTGAATTGCACCGCGATATCGTCGCGCGCGCGTCCATTTTTGTGGAATACCCGCCGCAAACCCGCATTGAGGGCGAAATTCAGCAAATGCCGGAAGACCACCCGGTGACCGAGCTTTGGCAGGTCATCACTGGGGCGCAAACCGGCCGCCAATCGGCCAGTGAAGTGACGTTGTTCGATGGTGTTGGTTTCGCTATCGAAGACTTTAGCGCGTTGCGTTACGTACATCAGCGGATCAAAGAGACGCCATTCTACATTGATCTTGATCTGATCGCCGATCCCGATGATCCACGTGATCTGTTTGGCATGATCAAGCGCGCCAGATAGGCGAAAGAAAGCCGTCGAAAAGGTAATACTGCTACAGGATTGGCTCGTTTCGCGTGTCTAATTGCGATTTGCACGCCGACATACTGCATCCATCGTTGCGTGCTATATCAAGTGTCTGATAAGATGCTGGTAACAAAATATAGCAGTATAGAATCCAACAGGCGGATCACGTGAACGATATCCCAGAAACACCTGAAAACGATGAAGAAAATCCACCTATGCCGCCGGTATATGACGGACCTTCGGTCACAATCGAGCATGAGCTGAAAACCAGTTATCTCGATTATGCGATGAGCGTTATCGTTTCTCGCGCGATCCCTGACCTGCGCGACGGTCTAAAACCCGTCCACCGCCGCATTTTATATGCGATGCACGGCACCAATAACACGCCGGACAAACCTTACCGCAAATCCTCGCGGCCTGTGGCTGAGACGATGGGTAAATACCACCCACACGGCGACAGCGCGATCTATGACGCATTGGTGCGTATGGCGCAGGATTTTTCCATGTCGCTGGTGCTTTTGGATGGTCAGGGCAATTTTGGCTCGATGGACGGCGACCGCGCTGCGGCCTATCGCTATACCGAAGTTCGGATGGACCATCCGGCCGTTTATCTGTTGGCTGACATCGACAAAGACACCGTCGATTTCCAAGACAACTATGATGGTAAAGACCGCGAACCTACGGTGTTGCCCGCTCGGTATCCAAATATGCTGGTGAACGGTGCTGGCGGTATTGCTGTTGGTATGGCCACAAACATTCCACCGCACAACTTGGGCGAAGTCATCGATGCCACGCTTGCTTTGATTGATACCCCTGATTTGTCGATTGAGGACTTGATCGAATATATCCCGGCACCTGATTTTCCGACCGGTGGCATTATCCTGGGTCGCAGCGGTGCGCGCAAAGCCTATCTTGAAGGTCGCGGATCAGTGATCGTGCGTGCGCTGACGAAGATCGAAGAAATTAGAAAAGACCGCTATGCCATTGTTATCAATGAGATACCTTATCAAGTAAACAAAGCCGCGATGATCGATAAAATCGCCGAGGCAGCGCGTGACAAGAAAATCGAAGGTATTGCCCACGTCCAAGACGAATCTGATCGTAACGGTGTGCGGGTCGTGGTTGAGTTAAAGCGCGACGCAACCGCAGAGGTCGTTCTGAACCAGTTGTTCCGCTTTACGCCAATGCAGACCTACTTTGGCTGTAACATGCTGGCGTTGAATGGCGGCAAACCTGAGCAGCTTACATTGCGCGGCTTCCTGACAGCGTTTGTCGACTTCCGCGAAGAAGTTGTCGCACGCCGCACCGCATTTGAACTGCGCAAAGCGCGCGAGCGGGCTCATGTGCTGTGTGGCCTTGCCGTGGCTGTTACGAATATCGACGAGATTGTTGCCACGATCCGGTCGTCTGCAGATGCCAGTACCGCGCGTGAAAAGTTGATGACGCGCAAGTGGCCTGCCCAGGACATCCTTGAGTATATCAAGTTGATTGACGACCCGACCCATACTGCCAACGACGATGGCACATATAACCTGTCGGAGACCCAAGCCCGCGCGATCCTTGAATTGAGGTTGCAGCGTCTGACGCAAATCGGTGTCAAAGAGGTCACGGATGAGCTGCAAGAACTTGCTGGCAAAATCCGCGAATACCTCGAGATTCTTGGCTCTCGCGAGCGTATCATGCAGATTATCCGCGATGAGCTAAACGAAGTCCGCGAAAAGTTTGCCGTCCCGCGTCGTACTGAAATCGTCGACTGGTCCGGCGACATGGAAGACGAAGACCTGATCGAAAAAGAAGATATGGTCGTGACTGTCACGTCTGGTGGCTATATCAAACGGACCGCCCTTACCGATTTCCGCGCACAGCGCCGTGGTGGCAAAGGTCTGTCGTCAATGGCGACGAAAGAAGAGGATGTGGTGACCACCCTCTTTGTGGCGAATACCCATACGCAGCTGTTGTTCTTTACGACCGATGGCATGGTTTACAAACTAAAGACATGGCGCCTGCCACTGGGCAGCCGAACCGCCAAAGGCAAAGCAATTGTGAATATACTGCCGATCCCGACAGGTGTTTCGATTGCGGCAATTATGCCTGTGGACCGCCCCGAAGAAGAGTGGGACGATCTGCAAGTTGTCTTCGCGACCTCTGCCGGCACTGTGCGCCGCAACAAGCTGTCTGATTTCACGAATGTGATGCGCAACGGCAAGATTGCGATGAAATTCGAGGATGATCACGCCGACACAACCCTGATCAATGCCCGCATCGCGTCCAACGATGATGATGTCATGCTGGTCACTGATAGCGGTCGCGCGATCCGTTTCCCGGCCACAGATGTGCGTGTCTTTAATTCACGCAGCTCTGTCGGTGTACGTGGCATCAGGTTGCAAGGCGACGATAAGGTCGTCTCGATGTCGATCATCCGCCACTTCAAGGCCGAGGCAGAAGAACGTGCCGCGTATCTTAAGATGCGCCGCGCAATGGCCGGGCTGTCAGATGATGCTGAAAACGAAGACGACGAAGAGGCTGTTGCAGGTGCCATCAGCCAAGAGCGTTACGCAGAAATGTCCGCCTCTGAGAACTTGATCCTGACGATCACGGCGCAGGGGTCTGGTAAACTATCGTCCAGCCATGATTACCCAATCCGCGGCCGTGGTGGCATGGGTGTTGCCGCGATGGACAAAGCCATGCGTGGCGGTCCGTTGGTGACATCCTTCCCGGTCGAGCTTTCGGACCAGATTATGTTGGTGACATCCACCGGACAGTCCATTCGTGTGCCAATCGAGGGGATTTCCTTCCGCTCGCGTGGTGCGGGTGGCGTCAAGGTGTTTGATACGGGCAAAGGCGAAACCGTGGTCAGCGTCGCGTGGATTGCTGATCAAGGGGTTGAGGACGAAGAACCAGAAGAGTGACAGGACTCTTTTGTTAATTGCGGACCACAAGGTTCAAAAAAGTGGGGAAAGAATACCCCAACAAAACAAACGAGGTATCGAGCATGTTAAATAAACTATTGATGTCGGCGGCACTCGTCGCGGCGAGCAGCACAGCGGGTTTTGCCCAAGGGTTTTCCGGAGCCGAGCTGGGGATTGAATACAGCGACGTCTCAGGTGTCGATGATCTGGGCGGCATCAGCTACTATGGGTCGGCCGAATTCGAACTGCTTTACGGCTTTTCCGCCGCAGTCGATTTCAGCCTGTATAATTTTGAGGTGAATGACGACAACTTGTCAAACCTCACAGGCCACCTGACCTACAGAGTGAACAACGTAACTGACGTAGGCCTCTTCTTTGGTCAGGACTATACCGACGGCACATCCAGCAGCTTGTTCGGCGCAGAATTGTCATATGACTTTGGCTTCGGCGACATCCAAGGCTATGTTGGGAGCGCCGAGGATCCATTCTCACGCGACATCACCCTTTATGGCGCTGGCGTTGACTATGATTTTGGCAACGGGTTCGGATTTGAGGCGAACCTTGATCGCTTTACCGGCGATAGTTTCTCTGCTTCGGCCTTTGAAATCGGTGGCTACTACGACTTGCCGCAAGGGCCCCGCCTTGGCGCAACAATCGGTACGTTTGACCAAGATGCCACAACTGACGAGTCCGAGACTTACTTTGCGCTGAAAGCGAGCATCGCAGTTGGATCCTACGATCGAACAACGTTCGGGCCGCGCGGTGTTTACGAAGCCGTAAGAACCAACGTCGACCCAGGTTCTTAATCTAAGCTACATTTACCTTCAGAAAGCCCCGCTGCCATCAGCGGGGCTTTTCTTTTGCTTGGGGCCGCGCAAAAGCTGTGGCGCGATTAGAACACTGCATCATTAAGTTGTTTTTCATCTTTCTGATTCGCCAATTGGTACATATGCATCAGCAAATTTCACCAGATAGGTCAGCCCAATGAAATCCCTCCTTATTATCACAACACTCGCAGCCGCGACCGTAGCATCGCCAATCATGGCACAAAGCATTGGCGGTGCGACTGTCAAAGGCACATTTAAGCAATTCACAGATGATGATTTCGACGGTACTGCGACTGCATTCCAAGCCGGAATTGATTTGGGTATCACTCCACAATTTGCAATTGGCGGCAGTCTTGCCTTCTCAGAATTCGAAGATGGAGACGATAGCGCATTCAGCTTCACAGGTCGCGGGATGTATATGTCGTCGCCAAACACCGCATGGGGCGCATTTGCGTCAATACAAAACAGCGGAGATGTTGATGCGAACACCTATGGCGCCGAATTTGCGACCGGCTCAGGCAGTACCAGCTTCGAGGCATATTATGGTGTCGTGGATTCAGATGATCTTGAAGATTTCGACTTTACAATTGCCGGGTTCAACTTTGAATTTGAGGTTGCACCTGGGTTTTCGCTCGGACTTGATTATCAGGCATATACGCAAGCTGATGTGTTCCTGACGACCACTTCTGGCGCTTCGTTTATTGATGACTTTACGCTAAGTGATACGGCAATCGTAGCGCGATACTCCTTTGCTAACGGCCCTTCTGTCTTCGCCGAAATTGGACAGATTTCTGGTTCCGCATCAAATGATGACACGATCTTTCTGACTGTTAATGAACTCGAATACATTGCAATTGGTGTGCAATACAACTTTGGCCGTCAAACCGGCGCGCTGTTGAGTGACCGGGCTTTCTTGGGACTTGGTGCTTAGCAAACTTAGCATCTTTTGGTGTCACAAAGGCCAGCATCACGATGCTGGCCTTTTCTTTTTCAGATGCGCGCATTAGATCACCCCTATGAAAAACACACTCAATATCATCGGCGGCGGAATGGCCGGATCAGAGGCCGCTTGGCAGGCTGCAAATGCTGGCGTCGACGTCGTTATTCACGAGATGCGCCCAAAGGTCGAAACCTTTGCACATCGTACCGGTAATCTGGGTGAAATGGTGTGTTCCAATTCCTTCAGGTCTGATGATCACGAACAAAATGCTGTGGGCTTGCTGCATTGGGAAATGGTGCAGGCGAACGGCTTGATCATGCAAACTGCGTATCAACATCGCTTACCCGCAGGTGGCGCGCTCGCCGTTGATCGCGATCCATTTGCGGAAAGTGTGACCACTGCGCTTGTGGCGCATCCCAATATTTCTGTGTCTTATGAAGAGATTACGACCCTTCCCGATGACGGATATTGGATCATTGCCACGGGTCCGCTGACGTCCGGAAATCTAGCCGAAGCGATCCAAAAAGAAACCGGTTCCGAAGCGCTCGCGTTCTTCGATGCCATTGCACCGATCGTCTATTACGACAGCATCAACATGGACGTCGCTTGGATGCAATCGCGCTATGACAAAGGCGAGACTGAGGCCGAAAGAACGGCTTACCTCAATTGCCCAATGACAAAAGATGAATACGAGGCGTTCATTGATGCGCTGTTGGCTGCCGACAAAACCGAATTCAAAGAAGGTGAAACTGCCGGTTATTTTGATGGCTGCCTGCCGATTGAAGTGATGGCAGAACGTGGTCGCGAGACCTTGCGTTTTGGTCCGATGAAGCCTGTCGGCCTGACCAATGCCAACGATCCGCAGAACAAGCCCTATGCGGTGGTTCAATTACGGCGGGACAATGCATTGGGCACGCTTTACAACATCGTCGGCTTTCAAACAAAGATGAAGTACGGCGCGCAAAAGGATGTTTTCAAAACGATTCCCGGACTTCAGGATGCAGAGTTTGCGCGCCTTGGTGGCATTCACCGCAATACGTTCCTGAACTCTCCCACGCTGCTTGATGCTGAAATGCGCCTGCGATCAAAGCCCAATATTCGTTTCGCAGGCCAGATCACTGGCGTTGAAGGTTATGTTGAAAGTGCTGCAATGGGTCTGTTAGCGAGCCGCATGGCTGTGGCCGAAATGACAGGGCAATCGCTGGTCCCGGTACCAAACACGACGGCAATGGGCGCGTTGGTAACCCATATTACCGGTGGTGCAGACGCCAAGACGTTCCAGCCAATGAACGTGAACTTTGGCCTGTTCCCACCTCTTGATGGGGTCAAGTCCGGACGTCGAGGACGTAAAGAACGGTACAAAGCCTATACTGACCGGGCTAAAATCGACTGGCAGGCGTGGCTTGGCCAAATCGCACTGGACGCAGCTTAACCGCCGCCTCTAGACTGTTTGCATGACTGACAAGAAAGACGTTTTGCAACCGTCCCTTTGGACCCCACGCCCCATGGAAGAAACAATCGCAGTCTATGCGGATTGGGCCGACAACTATGACGCCGAGGTTGCTGCACGCGGATATCGCACACCGGACCGTTTGGCGCAGGCGCTTGCAAATTTTGCGTCCACGGATGTCTATGTCCTCGATTTTGGATGTGGCACGGGGATTGGCGGTGCCGCCTTGCGTCGCGCCGGGTTCACATCATTGGACGGCACCGATGTCACCGCTGAGATGTTGGCTAAGGCTGATGCACGCGGCATGTACCGCAAAACGTGGCATGCGTCGCCCACAGATATGGGGTTTGCCAAAGGCACATACCACGTGATCACAGCAATCGGGGTCATCAGTCTTGGCGCGGCCCCCGCAGCGACACTCCCGCCACTTGTTGATCAGTTGGAAAAAGGCGGATTGCTCGCGCTGTCGTTCAATGATCCGACGCTGGCAGATCAAACTTACATCGATGCACTCGACACCGAGGTATCAGATGGCAAGGTAGAGGTGATTTTCCGTGAACATGGCCCGCATCTTGATGATGTGGGCATGGGGTCTGACGTGATCATTCTGCGCCGTTTGTGATTACGCGTTTTGCACCTTCGCCCACAGGGCCATTGCATCTTGGCCATGCGTATTCTGCGTTGACGGTATGGAAAGTCGCGGCTGAACATCACGGAACGGCACTTTTGCGGATCGAGGACACCGACAGCACGCGCGTACGCCCCAAATACGAGGCCAACATATACGAGGACCTTGCTTGGTTGGGTTTGCAATGGCCGACCCCGGTGCGTCGGCAGTCAGACCACACGTCTGATTATGACGCCGTATTAGCGCGGTTGGACGAGGACGGATTGACTTATCCTTGTGGGTGTACCCGGCGACAAATCATCAACGCTGGTGCCGTGTCAGGCGCAGACGGTATGGTCTATCCGGGTACATGCAGCGCGCGCCGCATGGACAGTGCGGCGCCAATAGATGGGATCAGATTGAATGTACAAAAGGCGCTTCAGTACATAACAACTGACCTTCGGTATACCGAGGCGGGTGGCAGTCAACCAAAGGAAATTCAGATACTTCCTGAGACAATCATCAAGACAATTGGCGATCCGATCTTAAGGCGGAAAGACACAGGTGATCCGTCTTATCACCTTGCCTGTGTGCATGACGATGCTTTGCAAAATATAACCCAAGTGGTCCGCGGAAAAGACCTTGAGGGCCTCACACCAATCCATGTGCTTTTACAAAAACTGCTCGGGTATCCGACACCTATCTATCACCATCATGATTTGGTTTTGGACGATACTGGCAAAAGGCTTGCCAAAATCGATCACTCCAAAGCGCTCAGCAAATACCGCGATGAAGGTTGCACTCCGGGTGACATCAGGCAGATGATTGGTTTTACAGGTTAATCCGCAGTCATAGGTGCCGCGATTTCGACCTCTTCTCCATCACGTATTTCGGTGTAGTAACAGGATCTGCGCCCCGTGTGACACGCCGGTCCGACCTGATTGACTGTGACCAATAGGCAATCACGGTCGCAATCGACGCGAAAGTCGACCAGCTCTTGTGTGTTGCCACTTGTGGCACCCTTGATCCAAAACTCCTGTCGCGATCGCGACCAATAAGTTACGCGTCTTGTTGCAAGGGTTTGCGCGACGGCGTTGGCGTTCATCCACGCCATCATCAGCACTTCACCTGTCTTTGCATCCTGTGCAATCGCCGGGATCAGGCCTGCGTCATTATAGCGGAGCGTTGCGGGATCGAACGACATATCAAAAACCTTTGCAAGCGGAGCGGTCGGCACTATCTAATGAGGGACAGTGAAAAGGGCAACGTGATGTCAGCGGAAAACGATCTGATCAAACTCTATTCGGCGCGCATTCTTGCGCTGGCCGCCGACATGCCACGCACACAGCGTCTGGCAAGCCCGCTCGCAAGCGCCAAGAAACGTGCACCGCTTTGCGGATCGACAGTCACCGTTGATGTGAATGTCGCCAATGGTGTGATCACCGATTATGGGCAGGACGTGAAAGCATGCGCCTTAGGACAAGCGGCCGCAGCCGTTGTTGGCGCAAATATCGTTGGCTTGACAGTGCAAGAGGTACAAGCTGGGCGTGATGCACTTTATGCGATGTTGAAATCGGACGGGCCTGTGCCGCCTGCCCCGTTTAGTGATCTAGAAGTCTTGCAACCCGCGAAAGACTACAAAAACCGCCATGCCTCGATCATGCTTGCCTTTGATGCAACGCTTGATGCGCTGCACACCAAACAAGCCAGCGCATAAAAAAACCGCCGCGCATCCAGGGCAGGATGGCGGCGGTCAGGTAGAAAACGATCTGGGCCCGGTCCAGTGTTCCGTGGGGAGAGGCAAAACCCCCGCTAGGGACGTCAGACAGGCAGGTCATCATGCATTGCATTCTTGGGACAGGGCAATGTGATAGACCGGGCCGGGATCGTCCGGCAAGTTAGATCAGCCCGGGCAAGGCCAATCCAACAATCAGCATGACCATCAAAGCAGCCACACCCAAAGCATCCGTTAAAATCGTGTCGCGTGATCGTGCGATTACGGATTTGATATCTTCTGCCATGGTTGCGTTCCCTCAATGTTCTGTTGCCACTTTGTTCTCATATCATTAACGCTGTGTAAAGAACTTTTGTGGAACATTTGAGAACATTTTGTGAAAAATTGTGCTAACCTACTGATATCAAACGGATCGCTTTGTCCTGTTCCATTAACCAAAGCAGCGTTCTGACCGCCTTACCTCGGTCGGATTCAAGCTTTGGATCATCATTCAAAAGCGCGCGCGCGTCCGTTTGGGCAACGGCCATCTGTCCAGCTTGCCTTTCTAGATCGGCGATCCGAAATCTTGGAATACCAGATTGAGCAGTCCCAATAACATCTCCGGCACCGCGCATAGCGAGGTCTTCTTCCGATATCCGAAAGCCATCCTCGGTCTCGCGCAATATCTCAAGCCGCCTGCGCCCGGTCTCGCCCAAAGGCGCCTGATAGATCAGCAAACAGGTCGACGCCGCAGCACCGCGACCGACCCTGCCGCGCAACTGGTGCAACTGGGCCAGCCCAAAGCGTTCCGCGTGTTCAATCATCATGATGGATGCGTTGGGCACGTTTACGCCAACTTCAATCACGGTTGTCGCAACCAAAACTTTTGTGTCACCCGCAACGAACCGGGCCATTGCAGCGTCTTTTTCTGCAGGTGGCATCTGGCCATGGACCAGCCCGACGACACCTTCACCCAATGCGGCACGCAAACGCTTGAAGCGTTCTTCAGCGGCCGTGAGGTCAACCACTTCGCTTTCCTCCACCAAAGGACAAACCCAATACGCCTGTCTGCCATCTGCCACAGCCTTGCGAAGTTTCTGAACAACCTCATCCATGCGGGTCGATGACACCAGCGCGGTTTGCACGGGCGTGCGCCCCGGTGGTTTTTCATCCAAGACTGACACATCCATGTCGCCATATTGCGCCAGCGCCAAGGACCGTGGGATCGGTGTGGCCGTCATCACAAGCACATCAACCGCCTGCCCTTTTGCCCCTAATTCCATCCGTTGCGAGACACCAAAACGATGCTGCTCGTCAATGACGGCCAACCGTAGGTCTTTGAAAAATATGTCTTTTTGAAAAACAGCATGTGTGCCGACAAGAATATGGATGTCCCCCGCAGCCAAGGCCGCAAGTTTCGCTTTACGCGCCGCGCCTTTGTCACGCCCCGTAAGAATTTCCAAGACCACCCCGGCGCTCTGCGCCAAAGGTCGCAACCCATCCAGATGCTGACGCGCTAGAATTTCAGTTGGCGCCATCATAACGCCCTGCCCGCCTGCTTCGACAACACCCAGCAACGCCATCAATGCAACGAATGTTTTGCCTGACCCAACATCGCCCTGCAACAGCCTGTTCATTCGTATGGGGGCGGATAAATCGCCCGCAATTTCGGACACAGCCCGGGTCTGTGCACCTGTTGGCGCATACGGCAAAGCGGCCAAAACCTTGGCAGTCAAACGCCCGTCCGGTTTTGATGCGATACCTTTGCTCCGTCGGGTCACGGCCCGCGCAAGAGCAAGCGTAATTTGATGCGCCAGCAATTCGTCATACGCTAGGCGTTCGCGCGCAACGGCATGTGGCGACAGATCAGATGTCGATTGCGGGCTATGCACGGCCTCCATCGCATCACGCCAGTTAGGCCACTTTTCCCGTGCTTTTAACGCAGGGTCAATCCATTCGGGAAGGTCCGGCGCAAATGACAACGCGGAACGCGTGGCCTTCCACATTGCCTTTTGTGTGATCCCCGCATGCAGCGGATACATCGGCTCAAATGCTGGAATTTCATCCGCTTGGGCCAACGGTAGCACATGGTCGGGGTGCACGATTTGCGCAATGCCATCAAAGATTTCGACCTTGCCCGACACCAGACGTTTCTGACCCGTCGGCAATAACTTTTGCAGATAATCGCCACGGGCATGGAAAAAAACCAACTGAAACGAGGTTTCGGCATCCTCCACATGCACACGGTACGGACGTCCGCGTGTCTGAGGTGGGTGATGCTCTCCCACGGTGACTTCGACGGTGGCGGTACTGGGCGCGATCACTTCGCGAATGCTGGCGCGGCGGTGGCGATCCACTCCCGACAAAGGGAGCGTCATCAGCATATCGAGCGGTTTCATGACGCCTGCATTTTCAAGCGCTTGCGCGGACTTAGGCCCAATGCCATCCAAGGCGGTCAGCGTTGCGAAAAGTGGGAAAAGAACCTCTGGGCGCCTGCTCATGCGTCGCCAATCAGGGCAAGCCAGGTGTCCTCGTCCATTGTCTCAATACCCAGTTCAGTGGCCTTTTTTGCCTTTGATCCCGCACCAGGACCAGCCACCAGTATATCTGTTTTCGCACTGACAGACCCGGATACTTTTGCGCCTAAACTCTCGGCGCGCGCTTTGGCTTCTGCGCGGGTCATCCGTTCCAGTGTTCCGGTGAACACCACGGTCTTGCCCGCAACCGGGCTGTCCGTTGCCCTTAATTCGGCGTCTTGCACATCCAATTGCGCGACTAAAAGGTCAATCGAGGCGCGCTCGGCCTCTTGCTGCATTGTTGTCACAACCGATGTGGCCATGACCGTCCCAACGCCATCAATACTGGTTAACGCGTCCCAGGCTGGACCGTCGCCAATGGTGGCCGTGGTCATTGCATCCTCAAAATTGGCCCATGAGGTATAGTGGTTCGCCAAAAGTGCTGCGCTGTTTTCGCCAACATGGCGAATACCGAGCGAGAATATCAGCCGTGCAAGAGAAATCTGGCGTTTTTCATCAATCGCATCAAAGAGGTTCGTGGCACTTTTGTCGCCCCAACCCTCACGGTTCTTAAGCTGTTGCAATCCTTCGTCAAAACGCGCGCGCAGCGTGAAAATATCCGCAGGTGTCGTGATCCAACCATCACTATAGAATTGCTCGACCTGTTTCGCGCCCAGACCTTCTATGTCGAAGGCTGCCCGTGACACGAAATGCTTTAGCTTTTCAACGGCTTGCGCAGGACAAATGATCCCGCCAGTACACCGCCGGATGGCATCACCTTCTTCGCGGATCGCATCTGATCCGCACTCGGGGCATCTGGTTGGCAATACATACGGCTTTGCGTCCTTGGGCCTGCGTGCAAGGTCAACGTCATTGATTTTCGGGATCACATCACCAGCCCGGTAAACCTGCACATGATCGCCCACGCGGATGTCGCGCCCACCGCGAATGGGTGCGCCGTTACCGTCGCGCCCCGCAATGTAGTCCTCATTATGCAGGGTTGCATTGGACACCACCACGCCGCCAACCGTGACAGGCCGCAAGCGCGCGACGGGCGACAAAGCCCCGGTACGGCCCACCTGAATGTCAATCGCCTCAAGCACTGTCCAAGCCAGCTCTGCGGGAAATTTATGTGCGACCGCCCAACGTGGTGTGGTTGATCGAAATCCCAACCGTCGTTGCAAAGCGAGGTCATCAACTTTGTAAACCACACCGTCGATATCATAGCCAAGATCAGCGCGCTGTGCCTCGATACGTTTGTAATGTGCTATCAACTGCGTTGGGCCATCACATTTTTGGGTCAGCGGGTTTGTTGAAAACCCCATGGCGGCCAAACGCGCGATGGCATCCCATTGTGTTTCCGCCAAAGGCGCTGAGACGTCACCCCACGCATATGCAAAAAACCGAAGTGGTCGGGATTTCGTAATTGTTGCGTCCAATTGCCGAAGCGACCCTGCCGCCGCATTGCGCGGGTTTGCAAATGTCTTGCCGCCCTTCTCTTCTTGTCTGGCGTTAAGGGCTGCAAAATCAGCATGGCTCATATAGACCTCGCCGCGAACCTCGAGCACATCAGGCGCACCCTTCAGCTTTTGCGGGATATCTGCAATCGTCCGGGCGTTTGCGGTGACATTTTCGCCAGTTTCACCGTCACCACGCGTCGCCGCCTGCACCAATCTCCCACCTTCATACCGCAGCGACAGCGAAAGCCCGTCGATCTTTGGCTCCGCAGTATAAGTCAGCGCATCATCATCAACCAACCCAAGGTATTTGCGAATACGCTGATCGAAATCCCGCACATCATCATCGTCGAATGCGTTGCCGAGTGACAGCATCCGTACGACATGTTTGATTTTTCCAAAACCTTCCGCGATCGCACCGCCAACAACATCACTTGGGCTATCGCTACGCTTCAAATCGGGAAATTCAGCTTCGATAGCTGCGTTGCGCCGTTTCAATGCGTCATATTCAGCATCCGAGATATCCGGCGCATCATCGCGATGATAAGCCGTGTTCGCAGCAACCAAGGCACCTGCCAACCACGCCAGTTCGGCCTTAGCTTGGTCGCGCGTCAGCTCTGCGACCGCCGTTTCACCAAAAGGCGAATGCATATTTTCGCTGATCGTTGCCACCTGCACCTCCCGCATGCTGACGCGCCCTTTAAAGGGGTCACGCCATAATTATGCGGGCTGTCCTTTGGCGTCCAGCGCCGAGTTGCGTTCTGGCTCGCTCTAATGGATCATGCGCCGATAGCGATCTTATCGGGAACCGTCACAGGTTCCGGGTCACGCAGCACATAACCACGGCCCCAAACGGTCTCGATATGATTGTCACCTTGCGTGGCTTCGCTCAGTTTTTTACGCAGCTTGCAGATAAACACATCAATGATTTTTAGCTCCGGTTCATCCATGCCGCCATAAAGGTGGTTGAGGAACATCTCTTTCGTTAAAGTTGTGCCCTTACGCAGGCTCAGCAACTCAAGCATCTGATACTCTTTACCCGTTAAATGCACCGTGCTGCCCTCGACTTCGACAGTTTTGGCATCGAGGTTTACTGCAATCTGACCGGTCTGGATAATTGACTGCGCATGCCCCTTGGACCGCCGAATAATCGCATGAATACGCGCCACGAGTTCTTCGCGGTGGAAGGGTTTTGTCAGATAATCATCTGCCCCAAAACCAAAGCCTTTTAGCTTGCTTTCTGTCCCATCGTCCCCTGAAAGGATCAATATAGGCGTTTCAATGCGGCTCAATCGCAGCTGGCGCAGGACCTCGTGCCCATTCATGTCAGGCAGGTTGAGATCCAACAAGATCAGGTCGTAGTCGTACAGCTTCGCAAGATCGATCCCTTCTTCCCCCAAATCGGTCGCATAGACATTTAGATTTGCATGGGTCAGCATCAATTCAATGCTTTTTGAGGTCGTCGGGTCGTCTTCAATTAGCAAGACACGCATTCGGGTACTCCGCTCTGAGTTCGGTTGCGTTAACCTAGATCGGGAATGGTTAATCACACGTTACCATACGCATCAAAATACAAATAACAATCTATGGTTGTCTGTATCGTTGCAAAGCTGTTGCTTTTAGTGCAGCCTCACCATGCAGACCGACAGCATTTTCCCACTCCGAGAACTCCTCGTCCGACAGCTTGTAACGCTCTAACGCCTCTGTGCGTAAGATTAGCCCGGCACTCACCGCCCGGACAACGGCGGCTTTGCGCGATGCAACCCACCGTTTTGTTGTCTCACCGGGCAAGTCTGCCCTTGTCATAATCGACCCATCCGGCAACGTCACAGAACGCGGCCCCTCCACTTTTCTTAGGTACATGTCACACCCCTTTCTTTCACTCCGGGGGTATTTATGCCGCTAAGGACTTAATGATCCGTATAGCTACCTCTTGAGAGTACGTTGCATTTTCCTATATTGCGCAACAAACCCGTCATTTCTGGAAACGCCCATGTCACTCGATTCGCCGCTGAATTCTCTCGGCTTTGCCAAGCCACCTGCGCAGACACGCGTCGTTGTTGCGATGTCGGGTGGTGTTGATAGCTCTGTTGTGGCCGCCAAACTGGCGGAAGAAGGGTACGATGTCGTTGGTGTGACGCTCCAGCTTTATGATCATGGCGCGGCACTTGCCAAGAAAGGCGCTTGTTGTGCCGGACGTGATATCCATGATGCGCGCCGCGTTGCCGAAGAGATGGGATTCCCACATTACGTGCTGGATTACGAAAATACGTTTCGCGAAGCCGTCATGGACGAATTCGCCGACAGCTATCTGGGTGGTGCGACGCCGGTGCCCTGCATCCGCTGCAACGAACGGGTGAAGTTCAAGGATTTGTTAGAGACAGCCAAAGACCTCGATGCCGATTGCATGGCAACGGGCCATTACATTCAACGCAAGATGGGTGATGCCGGGGCAGAATTGCACTCGGCTGCTGACCCGAGCAAAGATCAAAGCTATTTTCTGTTCTCAACCACGCAAGAACAGTTGGATTATCTGAGGTTTCCGTTGGGGCATCACGCCTCGAAAGATGAAACACGCGCACTCGCTGGCAAATATGGGTTAAGCGTCGCGGACAAGCCCGACAGCCAAGACATCTGTTTTGTGCCCAACGGTGATTATGCGGCAGTGATCGAAAAACTGCGACCAGGTGCGGCAGAGCCGGGTGATATCGTTGATGTCGACGGCAATGTCTTGGGCAGCCACAAGGGTGTGATCCATTATACGATCGGTCAACGCCGTGGTTTGGGCATTGGTGGATTGGCTGATCCGCTTTATGTCGTCAGATTGGATGTGAACACCAAACAAGTGATCGTTGGGCCCCGCACATTGCTGGCCACGCGCCGTGTCCCAATTCGCGAGATCAACTGGCTTGGTGACGGGAACCTGATGGATATGGGCGAGCGACAAATTGCTGTGCGTGTGCGCTCGACCCGGCCACCAACCGACGCGGTCTTACGCCCTATATCTGACACCGAGGCAGAGGTAGAGTTACTGGTTGCAGAACAAGGCGTGTCTCCCGGTCAGGCTTGCGTCTTTTATGATCCGGACAGTTCGCGCGTGCTTGGTGGCGGTTGGATCTGGCGTGGTTCATCTGACTGAAGTCTATCCAAAAGGATATGTTCAGTCGCCGAATTGGTCTTCCTATGGTGCAGTACTTTCGATCTGATGTGAAAGAAAGCATCGCACGCCAGACATGGAGCAATTATGCCAACAACATTTAACGTTTTCCAACTTGGCCTGCTTGCCGATATGGACACGACCGAAGGAAACAGCGTCGCAGAAAACGCGTCTGACCTGGTTGGTTTAAGTTTTGGCACATTGGGCGACCCGCTTTTGAACAATGTGGCGTCGCTCTCGCCCGGAAGCACGGGTTATACGGGCGGCACAACAACCGCCTACGACCAAGATAACAGCCCAGCAGAGAGCTTTCGGATTGATGGTGGCGCTGATCAAGTCTTCGATTCGGCGGCGATCTTCAACGCGACAATCACCTATGTAAACGGATCAACAGCCACAGTGACGGCCGTTATTTTTCAAGACACGGCAGGTAACACCTACTTTGCGCCAGAATTCTCCGAGAACGCTGACCAGGACACCCTTGAGGCAGGAACCATTAGAACCTTGTCGCTCGACTCGCTGAACGGCAATTCATTTTCCGGGCTTTCTGGGAACCGGCAAACTTGGAACATTGTCGCCTGTTATGTTGCTGGGACCGCGATCAAAACACCGCTGGGTGACACAGCGATTGAACATCTAAAAGTCGGTGATCACGTCGTCACCAAAGACCATGGCGCACAACCTATCCGCTGGATCGGGCAAAGCACTGTACCAGCTACCGGAAAATTGGCCCCCGTGCGTATCGCTGCAGGGGCGCTGGGCCACAACTATCCTACCCGCGACCTGCTGGTTTCACGGCAACACCGCATGCTCGTCGCATCACGAGTATGTGAGCGCATGTTCGGCGACACCGAGATTTTGGTGCCTGCGATCAAACTCACATCGCTGCCCGGCATTTATGTTGAAGAGCGTGACACGCCGGTCGTTTATTTCCACCTAATGACAGATGCACACGAGGTGATTTTTGCCGAAGGCGCGCCAAGCGAAACGCTTTTGACAGGCCCGAATGCCGTGGAAGCGCTCAGTTCCGAGGCACTTGCCGAGCTTGAGGCGATCTTTCCGCATGTGTTGGAGCAAACACCAAAACCCGCGCGCCAAATCCACCGCAACAAGCGCGTCGAAACACTTTTGGCGCGGCATCAGCGCAATAAAATTCCGGTTCTTCGCGAGGCGCCGTAATGTTTCAATCCGCGGTATCGGGCTTGCAATGAAAGGTCACAGTTCTGTGTGACCACTAGCTTTCGGCACGGTGTTTGCCCCATCTGGGATCAACGAAACGCAACCCGACCCAGGAGGACACCATGTCACTTACCCGCCGTCACCTGCTGACCTTAGCCATCGCCGCCCCGGCCGCCGTCGCATTTGCACCCGCTGCAATAGCCGCCACACCAGAAGTCTACGCCGAAGACGGTATCGCCATCGACGGAACCGACGCTGTTGCCTACTTCACCGAAGGCAAACCTGTGGTTGGTGACGCGGCTTTCACACATGACTACATGGGCGCCACGTGGCGATTTTCATCAGAAGAAAACCGCGATCTTTTCACAGCAGACCCTGCCGCCTATGCCCCACAATACGGTGGTTATTGCGCGTTTGCTGTAAGCCGCGGTGGCACCGCCAGCACCGTGCCAGAGGCATGGCGTATTGTAGATGATAAGCTATATCTGAACTTTTCGCTTAGGGTGCAGGGGTTCTGGTTGGAAGATGTGCCGGGCAACATTGCCAAGGCAGATGCCAATTGGCCCGATGTTCTAGCCTAAGTTGAACACGACGCACAAAGGCTAGCCGTTTCCTGCTGACCTTTGCAACCCGCACGACCTTTGGAGTTTGATGAAATGATCCTGTCTCGCCGCTCACTGTTATCCATTGCCATTGCCGCCCCTGTTGTTGCAACCCTGCCCCTGCTTGCTGTGGCCGCGACACCCGAAGTGTATAACGACGGCGGGATTGCCGTGGATGGATCTGACGTGGTTGCATATTTCACCGAAGGTCGACCAATCGCCGGCAATGAGGCCATTACCCACGACTACATGGGCGTGATATGGCAGTTCTCATCCACCGAAAACCGCGACCTTTTTGCGGCTAATCCCGAAGCCTATGCACCGCAATACGGCGGCTACTGTGCCTTTGCGGTCAGCCAAGGCTACACTGCATCCACTGTACCTGAGGCTTGGAGCATCGTGGACGACAAGCTCTATCTTAACTTCTCGACCAGCGTGCGCCGCCGTTGGGAGCGTGATATTCCGGGGCATATTATGGCCGCTGACGCGAACTGGCCAAGCGTACTCGCCTAAGTTACGCAAAAAAGAACTGGCGATTCTTGTAGTCGCCAGTTACGCAAACGCCATGATTTATGCATCCGCTTCCGAATGGCGCAACGCCCCGCAGAAACGTGTTTTGCTGTTTGCTATGTCTGGCTTGGGTAAGACGTATTTGTCGAACATGCTGCGCGCGCAGGGTGACTGGTTCCACTACTCAATCGATTACCGCATTGGGACGCGCTACATGGGCGAGCTGATTGCGGACAACGCCAAGCGCGAAGCGATGAAAGTGCCGTTCTTACGTGACCTTTTGCGGTCGGACAGCATATATATTGGCTCAAACATCTCGTTCAATGATCTGCGGCCGATGTCGTCCTATCTGGGCAAACCCGGTGACCCTGATCTGGGTGGGTTGCCGTGGGATGAATACACCCGTCGTCAGGACCAGTTTCAACAAGCCGAAATCGCGGCACTACATGACACCGGACACTTTATTGAGCGGTCGAGCAGGCTTTATCAGTATCCACATTTTGTATGTGATACCGGCGGGTCAATTTGCGAATGGGTCGATGTGAATGACCCGGATGACGCCATTATGACCGATCTGGCAGCGAAAACCTTAATGGTCTGGATCGAAGGCACAGATGAGCACACGGCGGAATTGGTCCGGCGGTTTGACCAAGAACCCAAGCCAATGTCGTATGATCCGGTGTTTCTGCTCAATACATGGAATGCTTATCTGGCCGAATTCAATGTGGCCCCTGACAAGGTAAACCCGGATGATTTCATCCGCTGGGCCTTTGCCAAAGCGCTGGCGCACCGTCAGCCGCGTTACAAGGCTATGGCCGATAAATGGGGCATCACAGTCCCGCAGCACGCCGTGGAAAAGGTTAAAGATACGGAGGGCTTTGTCAGCATGATCGCTGACGCCCTTGAGATGCGCAGCTAAGCCGCCTATCTCTGCCCTCCTATCAGGAATTGTCCCATGCCTATTAAACTACCCGCCGCCCTGCCCGCCTATGACGTTTTATCGAACGAAGGCGTTATGGTGCTTGATGAAGACGCAGCCGCCCGTCAGGACATCCGCCCGTTGCGGATTGCGTTGCTGAACCTGATGCCCAAGAAAATCCAGACCGAAAACCAGTTCGCCCGTCTGATCGGCGCGACGCCCTTGCAGATCGAATTGTCCTTGGTACGGATGTCCGAGCATCAGACCAGGAACACCGCAGCCGAGCATATGGCAGAGTTCTACCGTCCATTTTCGGAAATTAAGGACGAAAAGTTTGATGGGCTGATCATCACAGGCGCTCCGATCGAGCATCTTCCATTTGAGGATGTAACGTATTGGGACGAACTAACGCAGGTCTTTGACTGGACCCAAACCAACGTACATTCCACCTTTGGTGTGTGTTGGGGCGGCATGGCGATGATCAACTATTTCCATGGCGTGCAAAAACACATCCTTGAACGCAAGGCATTTGGTTGCTTCCGGCATGTCAACAAAGAGCCAGCATCACCTTATTTGCGCGGGTTCTCGGATGATTGCGTCATCCCTGTAAGCCGCTGGACGGAGATGCGGCAAGACGAGATCGACGCCAGTGGTGCGTTGAAAACACTCATCACCAGCGATGATGCCGGACCTGCGTTGGTCGAGGATAAAGCGCATCGCGCGCTCTATATCTTCAACCACTTTGAATATGACAGCGGCACGCTGAAGCAGGAATATGACCGTGATATCGGCAATGGAACGCCGATAAACGTGCCAATGAACTACTATCCGGGTGATGACCCAACGGAACAACCTCAAAATAGGTGGAGAAGCCACGCGCATCTCCTATATGGAAACTGGATTAACGAGATATACCAGACCACCCATTTTGAGTTGGATAAAATTGGCAGTTAAAGCGATCACATTCACGGCCGCCGTTTTGGGCCTTGGGGCAATCGCCACAGGGCTGACGGCGCAATACCGTGCCACCAAGGCAGAAGAGCAGTATCCCGCGCTAGGGCAGTTTGTCGACGTGACCGGCGGGCAAGTACATTATATTCAAGATGGCAGCGGGCCGCATCTGATCCTGCTGCATGGTGCCGGTGGGAATTTGCGTGAATGGACCTTTGACTTGATGGGGCGGTTGACAGACCGCTACACCGTCACCGCATTTGATCGCCCCGGTTTGGGCTACACAGACCGCGTGCCGGGTGTGGCAACTGGCCTGACAGCGACCGAAGGTGATAGCCCGCAAGACCAAGCGAAAATGCTGCGTGAGGCTGCCGAAAAGCTGGGGATTACTGACCCGATTGTTGCCGGACACAGCTTTGGCGGGATTGTGTCATATGCATGGGCCGTTGCTGGCTTGGACGAAGACAGCCCGGCAAATGCCATAGCAGTCGTCTCGCTTGCTGGTGTTACCATGCCCTGGCCCGGTGGTTTGGCGCGCTACTACACCGTCAATGGCAGTGCCTTGGGCGGCCTGATTACCATTCCCGCGATTTCAGCACTGGTGCCGCAAAGCATCGTTGAAACCAGCATTGAGGCTACTTTTGCACCGCAAACTGCCCCCGAGGGCTATGGCGACTATATTGGTGCAGGCCTGACGCTGCGCCCCAACAGCATGCGCGCCAACATCCGACAAGTGAACACATCGCGCCCACAAGTCGTTGAATTGTCAAAGCGTTACCCCGAACTGACCCTCCCGATAGAAATTGTGCACGGTGAAGACGATATGACCGTTCCAATTCATATCCACGCCGAGGAAGTCGCCAAGATCGTCCCACAGGTCAACACGACCCGCCTGCCCGGTGTCGGCCATATGCCCCACCATGCGGACCCCGCTGCAACGATCGCCGCAATTGATCGCGCGGCCGCGCGCGCGGGTTTTCAATAAAGCCGGCTATCCGCGCACCGGTTTCATGGGTCTTGTGCTAACCTTCGCCGTATTGGAGGCCGTAGAATGAAACGTGACATGGATTTGATGCGCGACTTACTTCTTAAGTTTGAAGCAACAACTGAACCGTACATGCGGCAAGGGGAGTTGGTCGGTGATGACTTCTTGAACGCACAAGCTATTGATTTTCATATAAACCTAATGCTCTTAGATGATCTTCTGTATGATAACGGGACCGCGCTAGCCCCGACAAACAAAGGGTACGATCTTCTCGACATGATCAGGGAGGAGGACATTTGGGAGCAGACCAAGAAAAGCGCCAATGATATCGGTGGTTTTACCGGGGAAGTCCTCGTGGCTCTGGCGAAGGGATTTATCAAGAAGAAACTGGAAAAGCATACCGGCCTTGAGATTGATCTTTAGTTGGTCTTGGTTCGAAACAAGCCATGATGCACCATAATTGACGCAACCATGCTGCAGTTAAGGCTAACTTGGTGAAGCTTGGGCAAAGCAGAATTGCGCTTCCAGTCACGAACCCCCATATATACTCCAAGAAAGTTGGGAGAGTTTTCATGGATTTACCATTCGACGGAGGGATCAGCCGCTATTTTGCGGAAGATGCTCCTGATGATGTACGCGAGGCTGTAAAAGCTGCAAGCAAGAATGACATCCCGAACGCTGACTTCCCTTATGATCGCCGCTGGAAACGCAGCGAATACGAAGAGGCGCTAGCCGCGCTTCAGATAGAGTTGGTGCGGATGCAAGCCTGGGCTCGCGAGACAGGTCAGCGTATCGCCATTGTCTTTGAGGGACGCGATGCCGCAGGAAAAGGTGGTACAATCAAACGGTTGCGCGAAAATCTTAATCCACGTGGTGCAAAGCTTGTGGCCCTGTCAAAGCCCACAGATGTCGAAGCCGACCAATGGTATTTCCAACGCTACATCGCCCATCTTCCCGCAAAAGGTGAAATTACGATATTTGACCGTAGCTGGTACAATCGTGGCGTCGTCGAGCATGTCTTTGGCTTTTGTAAACCCGAGCAACGCGAACGCTGGTTCGCGCAAACCCCCGAATTTGAAGATATGTTGGTCAATGAAGGGATCAAACTGGTCAAAATCTGGCTAAATGTCGGTCGCGCCACACAGCTTAAACGCTTCCTTGACCGCGAAAAAGACCCGTTGAAACAATGGAAGCTCAGCTGGATTGATGTTGATGGCCTTGCCAAATGGGATGAATACACCGACGCGATTGGTGAAACACTTGAGCGGACCCACACAGATGTCGCACCTTGGACAATTGTACGCTCTGACGACAAACGCCGCGCCCGCGTGCAGGTTATTCGCCATGTCCTAGGCCAATTAGACTACGATCATAAGAACACGAAAGCCGTCAAACCACTTGATGACAAGATCCTCGGAGGTCCCGACCTCTGGCATGCCTAAACGCGGTTATCATCATGGCAATCTGCGCGAGGCGCTGATTAACGGCTGTCTGACATTAATTGAAAAGCGTGGACCGACGGGTTTTACCCTGTCCGAGGCTGCGCGCGAGGCTGGTGTGACGCCTGCCGCCGTTTATCGTCACTTTGAAGGGCGCGAAGATCTAATCGCAGCGGCAGCGCATCAAGGCTACGAGATGTTTGGCGACCTGATGGAACACGCCTACGGAAATGGACAACCTTCTGCGTTGACTGCGTTTGAATCTACGGGGCGCGCCTATTTGGCCTTTGCCCGAAAGTACCCGGGTTATTACATTGCGATGTTTGAATCCGGGATCTCCATTAACCGCACGCCCGAATTGCACGCCGTCGCCACCCGCGCGATGGGTGTGCTGGAAAAAGCAGCCGAAGAACTTAGCCAGCATATTCCAGCGGACAAGCGCCCGCCGCCGCAGATGTTCAGCGCGCATATCTGGGCTATGTCACACGGTGTTGTCGAACTTTTTGCCCGTCAGAACCCCGGCACTCAAAGTCCGTTTCCGCCCGAAGATTTATTGGAATCAGGGATCGGTATCTATCTGCGCGGTCTTGGCCTGATCGCGCCCGACAACTAGAGGTCCCATATGGATAGTCGATTTGCTGTTTTTTTCTTTATAGTTGGTGGCCTCGACACATACCTGAACGACTGTCCCGATGCGTGTCTGCAAACCTCTGATGCGCCAGAGCGTGTACATGTCCAATATGGCGACACATTTTTTCAGGAAGACGATATCGGGTCCGAGATTTACGCGATCTATGACATTCCCATGCGCTACGGCGCCTTTCAACCCACTGTGGGCGCAAGCCTGACCAGCGATAATGATCTCTGGGTCGGAAGTGGCGCAAAATGGTCGACAGAACGCATCTCGGACAGTCCGATCTTCATAGAGCTTTCGGTGATGCCGGGTGTCTATATCAGCGGCAACGGACCAGACATCGGCTTTCCGATCCAGTTTCGTGGTGCATTAGGGGCCGGCATCAATTTCAGCGAGACCGCGAGCCTGTCCGTCTTTTTTGACCATCGGTCGAATGCCAATGCGAGTGAAGTGAATTCTGGGATAGAGACGCTAGGTGTTCGGTTTTCGTATCAATTGGATTGAAATGCAAAGGGTGGTTCTCAGATTGCTCATCAGAAGCAAGCGGCATTCAGTTCTGAGTCGGGTTCCATCGAACAAACGCGGTGAGCACTAGTCTACGATCTTTTAAATGCCCAACTCACAAATCAGGTATCATATTTGATTTTTGCTACTTCTCTTTTTGCCAAGCCAACTCAAGGTACATTCTGGTACTACGATAACAGTTCAATTTCACAATCATTGAATTCTGGTAACTCCAGTGCGCTGTTCATCGGTTGATCGGGAAAGCCGCTAGGATCCTTCCCAGTAGTATCAAGACAAATAGCGATCTCGATCATGCGATTTGCCATTCCTGAAACTCTTGGCGCGAGATCCTCGATCCTGCCCGGAAAAAACTTTTGCGCCCGCAAAATTATGTGAGTGTCGTGCGGGTAAACCGCATAAAGGTTGCAAGTACTCAAGAATTCGTCCCCGAAATTTCTTCCGCAACGTAACATATGGAAAAACATCGGCCGTTTAGGAATAAGTATAATTTGCCGAGGTGGTCCTTCATAAACAATGTACCCATCAAACAGACCGTTTGGATCGTCCACAGCTAAAAAGTTTTCGGTTAACCGACTATTTCCTGGCGGCGGTCCACCCGACTGCATCGCAGGTAAACCCGTCAAGAAAAATTTGACGCGCCAGTCCCGCAATAGCTCTTCATCATCAAGAATGTTACTGAGAAACGGCGTCTGCTCAAAGTAGAACGACCGTCGAGCCAGACGGTCGGGGCGAAACATCTCACCAACATAGAACTCGCGTTCATTCATCGACAATATTTCGTCCTTATGGCCGAAAGTTTTATCGTGCCCATCGCTTACTGCGGGCATGCCGACAGTTCCCAAGGTTAGTAGCAAGAGTATTAAGTTGCGCAACTTCATGCCTTCAACCTAATGCTGAATTTCTCAAGGCACCACAAGCTAAAGACATGACTTCTTTCCCCGCGATATTACAGCATTCCTCTTACGACTCTCGTTCACGGAGTATGATAAAAATGGAAAGTGAAACAAGCGTGCGGCTCGATATCAAACGCAAAGTAAAAAAAAGGGCTGCAAAACATGCAGCCCTTTGTAATATTTTGAGTAATATACTCGTTCGTAGTTAACGCTTGGAGAACTGGAAGCTCTTACGCGCTTTTGCTTTACCGTACTTCTTACGCTCAACCACACGGCTGTCGCGTGTCAGGAAGCCGGCAGCTTTCAAAGCGGCACGCAGTGTCGGATCGTAAAGCTGCAGTGCTTTGGAAACACCGTGCTTTACTGCACCAGCTTGACCAGACAAACCGCCGCCTTTGACAGTCGCCATCACGTCAAACTGACCTGTGACACCAGCAACCGAGAACGGCTGTGCAAGGATCATCTGCAGCACTGGGCGTGCAAAGTATGTGTTCATGTCTTTGCCGTTTACAACGACTTTACCGGAACCTGGCTTGATCCAAACGCGGGCAACCGCATCTTTACGCTTACCAGTGGCATAAGACCGGCCCAATTCGTCGCGGACGGCCTCGCGTGTGATCGCAGCTTCAACCACAGCTTCTGGTGCAGCTTCGACACCTTCAGCGACTTGGCCCAGCTCTTCGAGCGAGTTTACTTGATCGGCCATTATGAGGTCCTCGTGTTCTTTTTGTTCATGGATGCAACATCCAGAACTTCAGGCTTCTGTGCTTCCATGCCATGCTCTGTACCCGCGAAAACGCGCAGGTGAGTCATTTGCTGGCGGGACAGCTTGCCACCGGGCAGCATGCGCTGAACGGCTTTCGTGATGATCCGCTCGGGGTGCTTGCCCTCAAGGATATCGGCTTTGGATTTTTCTTTGATCCCGCCGGGGTGGCCCGTGTGCCAGTAGTATTTTTCATCACGCTTGTTGCCGGTCATCTGCACTTTTTCGCAGTTGATGACGATCACGTTGTCGCCCATATCCATGTGCGGCGTGAAGGAAGGCTTGTGCTTGCCGCGCAAGCGCATTGCGATGATCGATGCAAGACGGCCAAGAACAACGCCTTCGGCGTCGATAATGATCCATTTCTTGTCGATATCCGCAGGAGTTGCGGTAAAGGTTTTCATATTACACCAAAAGTTTGGGGTGGCTTTGCGCCACGTGTCATTCGATTGGGGCGTTATATAGGGGGGTGCAACGCAGTCAAGCGCGTTTCAGTTGCAAAATACTCATGTTTTCAACGCGTTATGATTTAGGTATCTATTTACCCCATCATTTAGGTGGGATTGAATAGGTTAAACTGGCGCGCGCGACTGGCTTTTCCTGCCCCTCACTAAAGACCATCGCATCCCCTACGGCCAGAACACGCCCGACCTTGTGCAAACGGGCATCACAGATAAGGTTCGTCCCCGCTTCAGGCTTACGCATAAAATCAATTGCACAACTCGTCGTAACAGCCAATGCAACTGGACCAATGCGGGACAAGATCGCTAAATAAACAGCCACATCCGCCAGCATAAACATGGATGGCCCCGACACTGTCGCACCGGGACGCAAGTGATGATCCTGCACGATCAGTTTGAGCCGAAGACCATCTTCTGACAATTCCACTACCTCCAGCTCGCCTGCGACCTGCGGGAATTGCTGCTCCAGAAAACTCTGCAGTTCCGGGATATCCATCTTGCGTTCCATAATGCCTCGTGTTGCTTTAGCTTTGGCCGCAAGCAACACAGAAAAGAGTTGAAATGACAATCCTGCAGCGTGACGACAGCAATCATATCGCGACTTTGACGATGAATGCGCCAGAGCGGCTGAATGCCTTGTCTGATGCCATGTTAGCCGCGCTGCAAAGCAATCTTGATGCCATCGCCGCTGACAGTTCGGTTCGCGCGGTCATTTTGCGCGGCACGGGTAAGGCGTTTTGTGCAGGTCACGACCTGAAAGAAATGCAAGCCGGGCGTCAGGCAGAGGATGGGGGTGCGGCCTATTTCGCCGATCTGTTTGCCCGCTGTGCGACGATGATGCAGCGCATTCAGTCAATGCCGCAACCGGTCATTGCCCAAGTGCACGGCATCGCGACCGCCGCTGGCTGCCAATTGGTAGCGACATGTGACCTTGCCTTGGCGTCCGATGATACGCGCTTTGGCGTGAACGGCGTCAATATCGGGTTGTTTTGTTCAACACCGATGGTCGCCCTGACCCGGAATATCCCGCGTAAAGCCGCGTTTGAAATGTTGACAACCGGACGCTTTATCAACGCGCGCGAGGCCCAAGAGCTTGGGCTGATCAACCGGGCGGTTCATACCGATGCATTGTCGCGCGAAACCCATGAGCTTGCCCAATCAATCGCGGGTAAACTCTCAAGTGCGGTGAAGGTCGGGAAACAAGCGTTTTATGCCCAAGCGCAGATGACCACCGCCGACGCTTACGCCTATACAGGCGATGTCATGGTGCAAAACATGCTGGTGGACGACACCAATGAAGGGATCAACGCTTTTTTGGAGAAACGCGATCCTAACTGGGACTAGGCCAGACCTTAAAGCCCGTAAATGTCACTGAACTTTGCTTCAAGGTATTCCAGCAAAGGTGCTTCGCTGGGCGCGGAACCTGCGGCATGCGTGATCGTCTCAACCGGTGTGCGCAGGCCACCAAACTGTTGCAGGTTCACACGCAGCCAACCCGTCGCCTTTGACGTATCACTCTGTGCCAGGTCATCGTCCAGGCCCGGCACCGCGTCACGCAAAGCGACGTTCAAGCAACCTGCGTAAACATTGCCAAGCGTATAGGTCGGGAAATACCCGAACAGCCCCTGGGACCAATGCACGTCCTGTAAGACGCCATTTGACGGTTTATCAACGGCATAACCAAAATCCGCGGCAAAGCGGTCATTCCACGCCGCCTCAAGATCATTGACGGCCAGATCACCCGATATCAACGCGCGTTCCAGATCAAAGCGTAGCAGAACATGCAGATTGTATTGCACTTCATCCGCTTCGGTCCGGATAAAGCCATCGCTGACGCGGTTCACTGTGGCGTAGAATGCATCTTCATCAGCAATGCCAAAGTCACCAAACTGATCGCGCATCTGACCGTACAACCAGCCAGTGAACGCCCTGCTCCGGCCTAATTGGTTTTCATAAATGCGGCTTTGGCTTTCGTGAACGCCCATTGAAACACCGCGCCCCAGTGGCGTCAGCAGATGCTGCGCATCGATACCCTGCTCATAGGCTGCGTGTCCGACCTCGTGGATCGTGGAATAAAAGCAGTTGAACGGATCGGTGGGATTTGTGCGGGTCGTGATGCGGACATCTAGGCCGGAACCGAACGAGAACGGATGCACGGCCTTATCGATGCGGCCATTTTGTATACTGTAGCCAAAGGCGAATGCGAGCTTTTCCGAGATTGCCAATTGCATGGGCTCGTCGAAAGTGCCCGATAACGCTTGCGGTGCTGGTTGTTCCAAAATCGCGGATCGCAAGGCGGTTAGGCGGGGACGCAACGCCGCGAACATCGCGCCAAGGCTTTCACCCGTGGCCCCCGGTTCATAGTCATCTAGCAACGCATCATAGGGATCGGTGTTGCCGGCAACTGCCGCCGCCTCCTCCCTACGAAGATCGACTACTTTTTGCAGTATCGGCAAGAAGGATGCGACGTCCTCATCTGCGCGCGACTGCGCCCAAACCCCATGGGCAAGTGACGTTGTCCGCACCAGTTCGGCGGTCAAAGCGGCAGGCACTTTAGTTGTACGTTCATAGTTGCGTTTGATGTGGCGTAGGTTGGCCGCAGCGACATCACCCACAGGTTCAGCCGTCGCAAGCCACTCCCCCACTCTTGGGTCAATACGGCGCGCGTGCAGTATATTTGCCATCGCGCCATGTTCTTCTGCGCGCTGCGGTGTCGCCCCTTCAGGCATCATCGTTTTCTGATCCCACCCAAGACGGCCTGCAATCTGACCCAGCGCTTCAGTCTCGCGTTGGAACTGCATCAATGCATCATAAGCCGACACGGGCTAGGCCCCTTTGATGGTTTGCGGGATCGGAAATTTTGCCAAGAACCGCGCACGCAGGATCAGCGCCCACAGAATGACAGCTGTCAATTGGTGTACAATCGCAATCTGCCACGGTGCCGAGTAAATGACTGTCACAATCCCGATAATCAATTGCAGTAACATCAATGCCATCACGGCATTGAACGCAAAACGCGTATGCGCATTAGCTGATCGCCGGGCCCGCACCCAAACGAAAATCGTGAACGCAAAAAGCGTATACCCGGCCATCCGGTGCATGAACTGCACCAGACCTGCGTCCTCAAAGAAGTTGCGCCAAACGGGGCTGAGGCCGAGTGGTTCTGGCGGCAGAAACCCACCAGCCATCAACGGCCAATCGGGGAACGCGCGGCCCGCGTCGATCCCGGCGACCAAAGCGCCCAGAATAATCTGCAAAAACGCAAACCCGACAAGGATCGTGCCCAACCCCGCAAGACTGGCATCACCACTGCGCCGCGCTTGCAAAAGGTCGGCCTGACTGCGGCCAAGTTGATAGATGTACCACGCGATGAAGCCAAATATCACAAACGCCAACCCCAGATGCGTCGCGAGCCTGTATGACGCGACATCTAGCATCCCTTCTCTCAGACCAGAGGAAACCATCCACCACCCGATAAAGCCTTGCAGCCCACCCAGCGCGCCAATGAATAACAGCTTGCCAGTCCAGCCGTTGGGGATCTTGCGCGTGGCGGCAAAGAACACAAAACCAGCTGCCCAAACCAGGCCAATAAAGCGGCCCAACTGCCGATGGCCCCATTCCCACCAATAGATCACTTTGAACTCGGTCATGGTCATACCCTTGTTCTGCAACTGGTATTCCGGGATCGCGCGGTACTTGTCGAATTCCGACACCCATTCGGCCTCTGACATTGGTGGCAGTGCGCCGGTCACCGGTTTCCACTCGGTGATGGACAGGCCGCTGTCGGTCAGCCGGGTCAACCCACCAACCACGATCATCACCACGACCAGCCCGAAAAGTACCATCAGCCATCCGCGGATCAAACCACGTGCGCCTTGACCTGCACGGTCGATCCCACCGGGGGCTGCGACCTGTTTGGGGGTATCGCCTACATCTTCAAAGATACTGCGTTTCGTTGCCATGTGAGGCCTCCGATTGTCTTATCAGATACCTAGAACTCGGCGGCCTGAACCGCAAGCGTCAGGGTGCCACATGGGTCTTAGTCCTCGCGCTCTTTCCACCGCACCATCTGGCGCATCATCCCGTGCAGCATCTGCACATCAGCGCGTGTCATCGGCATGCGCGACCACATATTGCGTAGGTTCAACTTCATGCTTTCAGCCTTGTGCGCGGGGTAAAAGAAGCCTGCTGTCTCAAGGCGCTCTTCATAATGCGCACTTAATTTCTCAATCTCGATCTGTTCCGCCCAATCGCCCGCCGCATCTGTGCGGGCATCCACGACGGGTGCGTCTTCACGGCGCCATTCATAGCCCGTCAGCAACACGCATTGCGCAAGATTGAGCGACGGAAATTCGGGGTTCACCGGCACCGAGATAATCGCGTTCGCCTTTGCAATATCATCGTTTTCCATGCCTGATCGCTCTGGCCCGAACATCACCGCTACCTTTTGCCCATCGCCAATGCGCCTGCGCGCATCTTGCATTGCGGCCTCTGGCGACAAGACCAGTTTGGTCAATCCGCGCGGCCGTGCAGTGGTGGCATAAACATAGTCGCAGTCGGCAATAGAGGCAGCCGTATCCTCAAACACCTGTGCCTCATCTAACAGACGGCCTGCCCCGCTGGCCATCGCCACGGCTTTTTGGTTGGGCCAGCCATCACGGGGTGCGATAATACGCATGCGATCAAGGCCAAAGTTCCACATACCACGCGCCGCAGCGCCGATATTCTCGCCCATTTGTGGGCGGATCAGGACGAATGTCGGTTGAGGGTGTAGGCTTGGCATATGGCATCCTTTTGGCGTTGGCGGCCTGATACGCTGCTGCAAATTGCAAAGCAAGGCGCAGCACCCCATAGCCAATCCCGGTTTTCCCCGCTAAAACCGCCCAAACAAACAGCAATATCGGAACCCGCCTGATGTCGGACGCCCAAGACACCCCGCAAATCTACCTGATCACACCGACAGAGTTCGATTTGTCGACATTCCCTGATCAAATGGCGGCCTGTCTGGACAGCACCGAAGTGGCCTGCGTCAGGTTGGCCTTGGCCACCCAAGACGAAGGACGTATCGCCAAAGCTGCGGACGCTTTGCGCGAATTGACCCATGCCCGTGACGTAGCCCTTGTGATCGATACGCATATTTTGATGGTTGAGCGTCTTGGGCTCGACGGTGTGCATCTGACGGACGCGGCGCGATCTGTGAAAAAGGTCCGCAAAGATCTTGGTGATGACGCCATCGTTGGCAGCTATTGCGGCAATTCACGCCACGACGGCATGACCGCTGGAGAGTTGGGCGCAGATTACGTCTCGTTCGGTCCTGTCGGCGCGTCGACACTGGGTGATGGCCGCCAAGCCGAGCTTGAATTGTTTGAATGGTGGTCGCTGATGATCGAAGTGCCGGTGGTTGCCGAAGGCATGCTTAACGCCGACTTGATCCGCAGCCTGACCCCCCATACTGATTTCTTCGGGATCAGCGACGAGATATGGCAATCCGAGAACCCCGCAAGCACACTCGCCGAGCTAAGACGTGCCATGCTGGGTTAACCCCGCACGGACTTGATGCTCCAGCGCCAGCGCCAACTTTTTTCGATCTTGAAAATCAGCAACTTTGACCGCCGGATGATAGATGACACGCACAGTGCCTTGCTGTTTGAGAGCCAAAGTGGCGAGCAAATGCGGCCCGAAATCCATGCCGCCCCACCAGCCATAAAACCGCGCATCTTGCCCCGGTGGTGCAACATAGCTGACAGTTACAGGCTGTATCGCGAGTGTGTCGCGTAGCGCCGGATCGAAGAAAGCGGCAAAGAGCGCGGGTTTGAATGCCAAAACCCGCAAGCCGTCCGTGGATGTACCTTCGGGGAAGAACAACAGTCTATGGCCGGCGTTTAAGCGCGATTGAAACAACGCTATCTGCGCGTTTAGTTCACTGCGGTCACGTTTGATAAAAACTGTTCCGGTCGCCCGCGCAAGCCATCCGATACCGGGCCAAGCGGCGACTTCGGATTTGGACACAAAGTAAATCCGTTTACTGGCGTTTAACGCGAAAATATCCAACCATGAACTATGGTTGGCAACGACAGCGCCCGCGCCTTGCAGCGGTTCCCCTTCCCGGTGCAGCGTCATACCCAAGAGCACAAACACCCCGCGACAAACGCCTCTGGTAATATGCGGTGTCATTGGGCGTGCGACACCGTAAACCGGACGCTCGACCAAGCGCACGAGTAACAGGACTATCAGACCGCCAAACACCAGACAGAACAACGGAATGCCGCGTCGAACAATGCGCCACCATCCCCCGGCGCCCCACGACATGGTGGGCGGTGGATCGTCGCTATACCACGTATCAGCCATGCGATCCTCCCCGCTTGCTATATATAGCCTTTTGCATCTGGTTGATCGCTGAACGCTCCAACACCATGCAAATGTCGACCGTGTTGAAAGCATAGTCCACGAATGCACCTTCACCGACCGTTGCGCCAAGACGCAGATAAGCTTTGATCAAGGCGGGCATTGCCCTTACCGCGGCAAGTCGATCCACCTGATCTGCACTGACTTGATCCAGCGAAAACGCGGTCGGCCCGCGCGCCGTGACCCGCAACCCTTCAGGGGCCAAATGTCGTTGATGTAGCAGCGCTAAAGAATGGGCGTAATCCGCAATGTTCGTGCCTGCAAACGAGGCCACACCAAAGAGAACGTCAACGTCCTGTGATGCGACATATTCAGACAGTGCAGACCAAAGATGCAACATTGCAGCGCCGCCGCGATAGTCAGGGTGCAAACAAGAACGGCCAAGCTCCAACAGGCCTTTGCCGCTTTGATGCAGCAAGGTGAGGTCGTATTCGTCTTCGCAGTAAAACTGGCCTGCCTGATCAGCCATTGCGGCAGTCATAAACCTGTAGGCCCCGACTGTCTGATCACCCGCTGCGCGCGTCTCATCTAGCAGCAAGAAATGGCCGGCATAATCATCGAACTTGTCACGCTCAAGCCGGGCTTCATGATCAACGATGGGACCGTCGCCGCCCATTTCTGTAACAAATACGTCGTACCGCAGGCGTTGCGCCGCGCGTAAATCATCAGCGGTTTGTGCAAGAACAGCTCGGAATTTGGGGTGATGCGTCACGCTGATCTTTGATCCAGAACATTCATGCTCCGGATATCAGCATAAATTAAGCTTTTGGCAACCGACTGCGCGCATGATGACAGCCATAGGAGTTGACAAGCCATCGTTACTCGCCTTAAGATTGTATTAACCATCAACGATCACGAGCAACACCCGTTTACTATCAATGACTATTTTACCCATCTCCCGGAAATTCACCGTGATCTTGTCACCAATATTGGACTGCACCTGCCCGGTGCCCCAATCAGGTTGGTCAGGATGGCGCACCAGAGTGCCCGGCTCCAAAAATGCATTGATGTTAGACATATCTTCTCTCTTACCAAGGAAGGCGCATCATGCACCCAGATCTCGCAGCACTGGTCGGTTCACGTATCTGCCACGATCTTATCAGTCCAATTGGGGCAATCGGCAATGGAGTCGAGCTTTTGGCGTTGACCGATGGGGATACCAATGCCGAAATGGACCTCATTAGTGAAAGCGTCCAGAATGCGAGTGCGCGCATCCGCTACTTTCGGATCGCCTATGGTGCGGCCTCAGAAGAGCAACTGGTAAGCCGGTCTGAGATTCTCTCGATTCTCGCATCGTCTGCGCGTGGTGGCAGGATCAACTACATCTGGCAAGTTGATGGTGATCAACCAAGGCGCACGGTGCGTTGCGCCCTCTTGATGCTGCAAGCGTTAGAAGCCTCCCTGCCCTTGGGTGGTGACGTTCAGGTGTATCTTGATGCGGATGAATGGGTGATGCGCGCGGATGGCCCACGTATTTCTGTCGATGAACTGCTATGGGACAATCTTTTGTCGCCACAGGTGGGCTATCAACACACCGCAGCGCAGGTGCAATTCGCACTTCTGCCCAGCGTCCTTGCGGAAGCCGGGCGCAAGCTGAAGTTCAAGCAGGGTGAAAATCACCTGTTGGTCCGGTTCTAGGATCGCACCGTCCCATTTCCCGTTACAAGATACTTGAAACTGGTTAGCTGTTCCGCGCCCACAGGACCACGGGCATGCATCTTGCCAGTAGCAATCCCGATTTCCGCGCCCATGCCAAACTCACCACCATCAGCAAATTGGGTCGAGGCGTTACGCATCAAAATCGCACTATCAAGCTGGGCAAAGAAATGCGCCGCGGCTTGATCGTCAGCGGTGACGATAGCATCTGTGTGGTTTGACCCAAATGTGCGGATATGGTCGATAGCGGCATCAACACCGTCAACCAGTTTGGCAGCGCATATCATATCAAGGTATTCTTTGCCGAAATCATCCGCATTCGCGGGTATTGTGCCAGCAATCTTGGCCAGATCGCCATCAGCGCGAACTTCGACCCCGGCTTGCAGCAACGCATCAACCAATAGGCTGCCGTGCTGGGTGTAGAACCGCCAATCGATCAGCAAACATTCCATTGCACCACAAATTCCCGTGCGCCGTGTCTTCGCATTCAGCACGATCTCAAGCGCCATTGCGGGATCGGCAGTCGCGCCCACATAGATGTGGCAAATCCCTTCAAGGTGGGCAAAGACAGGCACGCGAGCCTCGCGCTGAACCAGACCAACAAGACCTTTGCCACCGCGCGGCACTATGACGTCAATATGATCGGTCGCCGTCAGCATCGCCTTCACTGCGGCACGGTCGCGGGTCGGAACAAGCTGTATCGCCTCGGCAGGCAAACCGGCCTGCTTCAGGCCAATCTGCAAGCATTTGTGAATTTCAGCGGAGGAATGGAAACTCTCGGACCCGCCACGCAGGATGACCGCATTGCCTGATTGCAAGCAAAGCGCGCCAGCATCTGCCGTCACATTGGGCCGGCTTTCGTAGATCACACCGATGACACCCAAAGGTGTGCGCACCCGCTGGATATGCAGACCAGTTGGCATGTCCCATTCTGTCATCACTTCGCCAACAGGATCATGTTGCGCGGCGACACTGCGCAAGCCGTCGGCCATTGCGCGGATACGCGGCTCATCCAGCATCAGCCGGTCCATCATCGCAGCACTGAGGCCTTTTTCTTCACCAAAAACCTGATCTTCGGCATTGGCGTCCATAATAGCCTGACGGTTTTCCCAAATCGCATCAGCCGCACCAATCAAGGCAGCATGTTTGCGATCGGACCCGGCGGTCGCCAGCACAGCGGCCGCAGCCCGCGCATTTTCGCCGATTTGCGTCATCATCGGACCAACTGCATCGTAATCGTTCATCGTCTTGCCCTCTTACAGCACCATATCATCGCGGTGCACCAATGCCGCACGGCCTTCATAACCGAGGATTGCAACAATGTCAGCCGACCGTCGACCCATGATTTGGCGTGCCTCAGCGCTTGTGTAGCGCACCAGCCCTTGCCCCAATTGGCCGCCAGCCCCATCAACAATCGCAACCAAATCACCACGCCCGAAACTGCCATTGATGCCGGTCACACCCGCTGGCAAAAGGCTTTTGCCGCGCCTCAACGCATCGATAGCGCCCGTATCAACCGTGACAGTGCCGCGCGGCTTCATCGCCGAGATCCAGCGTTTGCGCGCAGCTTGCGGGTCTGTTTGGGGTTTGAACCATGTCGCGCGCGCACCGGATTCGAGCGCTGCCAATGGGCTTATCTGCGTTCCCAAGGCAATCGCCATCGCACATCCGGCCTCGGTCGCAATGCGTGCGGCAATGATCTTTGTGATCATCCCACCTTTTGACAATCCAGACCCGGCATCACCAGCCATACCTTCAATTTCAGGTGTTATTTTTTCTACATAATCAAGGTGTTGCGCGAATTTCTTAAGCTTCGGGTTTTCGGTGTAGAGCCCATCCACATCTGACAATAAAATCAGTTGATCCGCACCAACAGTGACCGCCACCTGGGCGGCAAGCCTGTCATTGTCACCATAACGGATTTCATCCGTGGCGATCGTGTCATTTTCATTCACGATGGGGGTGACACCTAAACTCAGCATCGTCTCCATCGTGGCGCGGCTATTGAGGTAACGCCGGCGATCTTGCGAGTCCTCTAAGGTCACCAGGACTTGGCCCGTCACAATACCATGCGGCGTCAGCGCCTCTTCGTAAGCGCGCGCCAGTCTAATCTGACCGACAGCCGCAGCGGCCTGCGATTGTTCCAAAGCAAGCGAGGTCAGTGGCAAGCCCAAAATCCCACGACCCAAGGCAATGGACCCGGATGATACGATAATGACGTCCGTTCCGCGCGCCCTGATCCGGGCAACGTCATTAGCCAATGACGTCAGCCAGTCCTGACGCAATGCACCAGTATCACTGTCCACCAAAAGCGCGGACCCGATCTTAACAACAAGGCGTTTGGCGTCTGTTAGGGCTGCCATTGCGTTGCCTCGTCCACTGCCTCCGACGCTTTGCGGTGGCGCAACCGATTGTCATCAATTTCGCTTCGCAGCGCGCGCAGGACATCGGGTATGCCTTCTTGGCTAACCCCGGACATCATCATCACGGGGCCACTGGCCACCGCGGCAAGCTCATCACGCAGAAATTCGCGTTCTTCGGCGTCGAGCGTGTCAATCTTGTTGAGCACGGTAATGCGAGGCTTGTCAGCCAGTTCACCACCATAAGCCTCAAGTTCGCCAATAATCGTGGTCAGATCACCGGCAGGATCACCAGAGGTGCCATCGATCAGATGCAACAGGACCGCACAGCGCTCAACATGACCAAGGAACATATCGCCAAGACCGCGCCCTTCACTGGCGCCCGCAATCAGGCCGGGAATATCGGCCACAACGAATTCAACCTCGTCAATGCCCACAACGCCCAGATTTGGGATCAGTGTCGTAAAAGGATAGTCGGCCACCTTTGGTCTGGCATTCGACGTCGCGGCGAGAAACGTTGATTTGCCCGCATTTGGCATACCAAGCAGGCCAACATCCGCAATCAACTTCAGCCGCAGCCAAATGGTGCGCTCGATCGCTTCTTGACCGGGGTTGGCGCGGCGCGGTGCTTGGTTTGTGGCGGTCTTGAATTGCAGGTTGCCCCAGCCGCCATTGCCGCCCTTGGCAATCACGATTTTTTGGCCAACCTCGGTCAAATCAGCAATGACGGTTTCTTCGTCTTCATCGATGATTTCGGTCCCGACAGGAACGCGTAAAACCTTGCTTTGTCCGTCCTTACCTGTGCGTTGGCTACCCATGCCGTGCTGCCCACTACCTGCAAAGAAATGCTGTTGATAGCGAAAGTCGATAAGCGTGTTCAGGCCTTCGACAGCTTCAACGATGACGTCGCCGCCCTTGCCGCCGTCACCGCCATCAGGACCGCCATATTCCATGAATTTCTCGCGGCGAAACGAGATGCAGCCCGCGCCACCGGAACCGGAGCGAATATAGACCTTAGCGAGATCAAGGAATTTCATGGGCTTTGTGCTTTCTGGAGCTGTTTCACAGCCCGATAAACGACTAGCGTAGTGTTCTCAAGGCATTCAATGTAAGGTATTCAATGTCGGCAGGCCGTAGCGTCAAGCATCAAGGAGTGGGCTTTGGTTGAACCAATCGTCTTTAAGGTTGATAAAAAAGCGCTGATCCGTGTCAGATTTGGTGCATTCGTACTTATAGGCGCGGGATTTTTACTGCTTTTACCAATCTCTAAATATTTTTTGAATTATGGTACACAGGCATCTTTCGAGACGCATGCGTGGTTTTTTGGTCGTACGGCATTTGTCTATTTTGTTTTGCTATCTTTGATCGTGACACAGTGGCTACGTGTCCCAGTCAATGCCGCTGACGGTCGTTTCGTGATCTCTCAGGACGGTGTGCTGTGGCGGATCGGTGATGACGAACGGCGGATTGCTTGGTCAGATATTCAGATCATCACACCGCTCACTTATGAGGGAGGGCGTTATCCCGCTGCCATTTGGCTGGGAAACGATGATGACGCGCAGCTTAGTCGCGCGCGCACGGAAAATATACGACGTGTCGTGTACCAAGACCCGGTACGCGTTCTTGATTTTCCAAACGGTCTCGCGGTTCCAATGGCATTGTTCGGGTCAAAACAGGTCTACGATATTCTAAGAACCATCCGTGACCGCACGACCCCCTAATTCATTCCTGCTTCAAGGTATATGTCCAAGTTGGCACTGTCGCATTGCGTGAGACAGAAAACGCCTCGGCATCCCCAAGATAGTCAAAACCACAATTAGTCAGTACGCGTGCAGAACCGGGATTGTCCTGAAAAACCTCAGCAAAAATGCGGTCAGACTTGTGCGGATTAGCGGCAATCAATACGCGTACGGCTTCTGTCGCAAAACCGGTGTTCCAAAAGGCAGGTGCAATCCAATAAAAGATCTCTGACTGCGCGCGGTCCATATGCTCTAGACTGATCAGCCCCAGCGCCTCGGCGTGGCCGTGGGCGGATCCATCAATGACCCAAACATCCTCGGCACGTTCCGGCTGAGAAGCGCGTTCAATCATTGCTTCAACTGATCCAGGAGGAAGCGGATGCGGCATTGCACGCGTGCCACGGGCGACGCGGTCGTCGCTTGCATACATCGCAATCAGGCCTGCATCAGATTTCCGGCAAGGCCGCAGGACAAAGCGGCTTGCTTCTATAGTGTCTTGAACGATGATCTCTTCATGTCTCATTGTTTCCCTCCCCGAAAACAATTCCTCAACGCCACCTCTTAAATCTACATGGTGGCAAAACTATGAATAAATAAGGGGGACCGGTTATCACCGATCCCCCAAAATTTCGCTACCTTGGACTTATCGGTTTATTCAGCGGCCTCCGCCACTGGAATAACCGAAATAAAGGTACGGCCTTTGAGGCCTTTATGGAATTTGACGTTACCATCAATGGTCGCAAAGATTGTGTGATCTTTGCCCATGCCGACGCCCATGCCTGGCCACATCTTTGTGCCACGCTGGCGCATGATGATGTTACCCGGAATGACGACTTCGCCACCGAATTTTTTCACGCCAAGACGGCGACCAGCTGAGTCGCGTCCGTTACGGGATGAACCGCCTGCTTTTTTATGTGCCATTTGGTCTCTCCTTACGCTTTCGCGAATTCTGCGGCTTGTGTCAGCCAATCATCGCGGTCGATACGACCTTTGAAGTTCAGTTTCTCGTCCATAGCAGCCACATCCTCTGGCGTCCACGCCGCGATCTGCGCAAACGTGGTCACATCAAGCGCATGCAGCTTCTTGACGATCACTGGGCCAACGCCGCTGATCCGTGTCAGATCATCACCGCCAGTTTCAGCTTTTGCCTTTGGCGCGGCTTTGGCTTTCGGCTCTGCCTTGGCTTTTGGTGCAGCCTTTGGCTTTTCGGCCTTTGGTGTAGACGCACGCTTTGCAGCGGCTGCGGCTTTCTTAGACGTCGGCGCGCCGTTCGCGCCAGTCACATGCGCGATACCGGCGCCAGACACGGCAGCCATCACGCCAGACTTGTCGGCACCTTTTTCCAAGATCTCAGCGATACGAACCAGCGTCAGTTGCTGACGGTGGCCTTTCGTGCGCTGCGAGCCGTGCTTACGGCGGCGCTTGACGAAGTTAATCGTTTTCTCGCCTTTGATCTGGTCGATCACTTCAGCTTGGACGCCAGCGCCCGCAACTGTTGGCGTGCCCACGGTAGAGCCGACCATAAGAATCTCGTTGAATTGGATTTTGTCGCCAGCTTTCGCTGCTAGCTTTTCGACACGCACCACGTCGCCAGAGGCAACTTTGTACTGCTTGCCGCCGGTTTTGAGAACCGCAAACATATGTTATTCCTTTGTTTTTCGCGTCTCTGAGGCCCCGGGATCAACCGGCGTTTGGTACCTTTGGACTGCGTGCCCGTGGGCATAATTTCGCATACTACCCCGCAAGACCCTTGCAGAGTTGGCGCTATATCTGACCTATACCCTCATAAGTCAACATAAAAAGAAGGTATAAAACCCATGCGCGGACCATTGATAGTCGTTCTACTTACCGCCGCTTGCACACAAGAGGCCAACCATCTGGGTAATCCCCTGATGCTGCCGTTCTCGGGGGCAAACACAGTAATCGGTAACGCCGCCTACGAAAAGCGGCGCGGTCAGGTCGAAGTCATCGTGAAAGCCAACTACGAAGACATCAAGCAAGATATCCGTGCAGGCGGTGGGCCTGTCTTGACCAAGGCGATGGACGCTGCGGGTGTATCAGAACGCGACCGGCCAACACGCATCATACAGCTACAATCCGACCTGGGGCTTTATAATGCCTCTCCGGGTGCACTGGTGACGGCGCTGATGGTCTATGGTGGCTAGAAATCGGCCAGCAAAGAATCCCGTTTGGCGACAAGATCCCAAAACGCCTTTGATCGAGAGATGTCATTGGCGACCTCAACCGGGATACCACGCGACAACATCCGGTCATAAAGCGTTTGTGGATATCCACCTGTCACAGATGGCACGCTGATCATGGCGTTGATATCGGCAGAAACGCCTGCAGCCTCTGGCGGGCAGCCGCGTGTTGGATTGCCACTTACGTCGATGCCATCCGCCTCCATCCTTGCAACAGCTGCGAAATAGATCGTGCATTCAGACGACAACAGTTCCGCCTGACGCGGATCATCGGGGGGCAAATCTGGCTGTGGTGCGATCGGGGCAGTCTGCGCACATGCGGCAAGCAGACCAAAAACAAGCATGGCGGATTTGAATGAACGCAATGAATTTTTCCTTGTCGTCAGTGTGTTGACGCTATTCTACCGCTAGCGCGGATAAAGCCAAGCGCATTGATCACAGTTCCTGACTGATCATGAACCGTGACGACGCAAGGCCCAAGGCGCGCGAGATATCATCAAACATCCCATTAAATGCCAAGAACAAAGCCTGCGTCATGTCCTGCCCCGCATCCGTCTGCGAAAATGCGATATAGGCTTCAAGTTCGGCGTCGGACAGCGGCTGATAGGCCATCAGCAAGAACGAATAGACCCATTCGGTTGTGGTGGAGCGGACTTCAGGTTCTTGGGCCCAGACGTCTTGCAAGGCCGTTTCGGCCGTTACGCCCGCCGGCATCGCACCGCCGTCGATAAGGCCAAGGTAGAACGCATAGCTTGAATTAAGCGACCCCACGACATTCGATTCAATCAGATTGTTTGCATCGACGAATTCCTGCACCAACAAATAGCGCGGCGTCTCATCCATCATGGCGATCGCGGCGTTTTCCTTGCTGGCCTCTTCAACGGCATCATCCAGCAAAGCGCGGCGTGCGCTCACCTCAAGTCCGATGATCGTCTCGCCCTGCTCTGACGTAAAGAATGACAGCATCGCATCAATATCATCGCCCTCAAGTGCCTCACCAAATGCGCCACGCACCTCTTCATACATCATATCAACGTCATAGATGGCAGAAACGGCGTTTTGCCACTGCGCAGACGTGCCACCGGGTAACATATCGGTGGCAAGCGTATCGCCATACTCCAGCCCTTCTTCGCGCATGATGTGGATCATGTCGGGCAAACCGATTGCATCAAAAAGAGCATCGACCTTTGCCTCGTCAGTCTCTTGCGCGAATAGCGGTGCGGTGTGAAATGAAACAGCAACAATAAATGGGAGCACAGCGCGCAACATAGCGGATCCTTGTTTGATTGGCCTGCTTTATTGATATGCATCGTTGGCCGACTTTCCAAGCCTGCCCACGCAAATGTTAAGACTTGATAGGATTGTCTCTTGCGAAGGGGAGCCCATCAAAGTACGACGCCACCGATCCCCGCGGAGAGGTGCCGGAGTGGTCGAACGGGGCGGTCTCGAAAACCGTTGTGGGTGCAAGCCTACCCAGGGTTCGAATCCCTGTCTCTCCGCCAAATTGCAAATCGTCCACTAATTATTCGACCCAGCGGTGTGTGCTCTGACAATCGCGTTGCTCTAAATTGGTCGGGCGCGGCTTTTGAGACCACGGCCACGCAACTGGCTCGGTCGCCGCGGCAGCACTTTTTCAGTGCGTTCGTAATCCGGCAATTCGCACTCGGGCTCATCTGCGAAGCTTTCGTCGTTGCTGCCGTGTGATACGACGGCCGCAATAAACGCGCGAACATCAAAAACACTGTCTTTTGCGATCCGCCCGAGCGCTTTTTTTAACGCGCGGTTCGACAATGCAATGGTGAGCTGTTCGACCAACGCCCGCTGCATCGTCGCATCATCAAGGGAGTCGTCAGCCTCAAGATCGTACATATCGGCTAGTTTTGGTGCAAAACCGGCCTCTTCCAAAAAAAGGCGCACTATTGGCGGTGCGGACGCAACGGCGTCCGACGTCTGTTTGTGGCGAAAACGCGCAACCACCTTGTTGTGGCGGGCATGACCTTGATTGGTTTGACCATTCACAGACTTCAATCCAGCTGCAATGCTGTCATTGTCGACGGAATAGATTTCAAAATCATAACGCAGCACAAATTACACCGTAGTTTCCCAGCAAAAACTGACTATTTCTAACAACTTTAGGGGGGATGAGCAAAGTCTTTATCGGTACTGCACCAAACACCGCCTAAGGTTATGAGAATCCACAAGCTTATGGGTAGGGTTTAAGTCAAATCAACCGTTTCAACCTAACCGTGCAGCCGCCAGAAAAGAATCGTACAACGACTTATCCGCGAAATGCAGCATTCTTGATCGTTCGTTTTAGGGCGTGCAAAACAGCGTTGCCAAGCGAACGCCGGAGAGTGTTACACTGGCGGGCATCTGATGGAAAATCGCAGTCTTTGACGCGGGTATCGCCAAAATGGCTGGCTTATAGCTTATAGGCGGGCAGCTGCAGGAATGCATCCTTCAGCGCATCACCCCACCCTTGCGAGATTGCCTGATAAATCGGATCAGTGTCATCTATTCGCCGTGATGCACCTGTCTTGAAGCTGTCCGCATCATATACCTGAAGGTCGAAGGGTAAGCCCACGGAAAGGTTTGATTTTACCGTTGAATCAAATGATACCAGAAGCAACTTAATCGCATCTTCAAAGCTCATTTCTGGATCATAAGCGCGCACAAGGATCGGCTTGCCGTACTTCGTCTCACCGATTTGAAAAAACGGTGTATCATCAGTGATCTCAATGAAGTTGCCTTGCGGATAAATCAAAAAAACCGTGGGCTTTCCGCCCTTGATTTGCCCACCAACGATGACGGAAGCTGAAAATTGCGCTTGTTTCAGTTGTCCATCGCTTGTCGTGTCATCAATGACCTCGCGCAACGTTGCACCAACCAGGCGCGCCACCTGAAACATCGTCTTTTCTTGTAGAATGCTGGGGTCACGTTCTTCAACAGCCTTTGAGCGTTCCTCAAGCAAGCTGATCATGGATTGCGTGGTCGCGAGATTGCCCGCAGTCATTACAGTGATCATCCGCTCACCGGGTACTTCCCAGGTGAACATCTTCTTGCTGACCGCAAAGTTATCGACCCCTGCACTTGTGCGGGTGTCGGACATGAAAACGAGGCCGTGATTGAGTTTAAGACCAATGCAATAGGTCATGGGCATTTACCTGCAGATATTATGTGACCCTGCTTACTGCTGAACCTGTAGGGATACAATCATCTGCTCGACAGCGTCTCCCATCCGCAGCCCTTCCGTTGGGGCAGCGTCGCGCGCGTCCCGACCCACGGCAATGCGCACGTATTTTTCATCCGGGCTCACACCGTTGGATACATCAAAGCCAACCCAGCCGAGCCCGTTCACATGTGCTTCGGCCCAGGCATGCGTGGCCTCTTGGTCAATCTGATCGTTGATCATCAAGTAACCGCTGACATACCGTGCTGGTATACCTTGTGATCGTGCGGCAGCGATAAAGATTTGCGCGTGATCCTGACAGACGCCTGCCCCGACTTTAAGCGCGTCTTCTGCCAGTGTCTGACTGTTGGTTTTGCCCGTCTGGTAAGGTACGGCCGCCAAAATTCGTTCTGACAATGCGTGAAGGCTGGAAATTTGGTCTGTTTGCTGCGCCGTACCCTCTGCCAGCGCCAAGATACCTTTTCCAGCGGCAGTCGCATCAGTTTCTTGCTGAAAATGCCAAAGTGGCGCGCGGCCATAGATCTTGCCCAAAACGCCAGACGCGTCATTGGTCTGCACCGTGCCACTGGCGGTAATCGTCACTTTTGTTGCACCCACATCCACATTTAAAAGATCAACGTGGTTGCCATAGTGATCGGTATATTGCGTCTCAATCTTGCCACCTGTGATTGCGATATCCCAATCAAGAATATCTTGAACTGCGATCCTTTGTGGCCGCAGACGTACCTTTTGAAGCGCATAATCAACGGGTTGATCATATTTATAAGTCGTTGTGTGGCTGATCTGTAGCTGCATTAACTGTTAAACCTGTAATCTTGCTCGATCTGAAGACCGATGCGCAAATTCTCATCGATGACGCTGATCAGGAACTCGTGCAGCCCTTCTTCGAAAATCGATCCTATATCGCGATCTTTCAGCCGCGCACAGAGCTTTTGCGCCATAAGCAGTGATGGCTTTGGCTCTTTGTCGTCCATTCCCAGATAGCCAAGGTTATCGACAATTTTGCCCGCACAGAACCGCAGTGACCGCGGCATCCGACCATCGAGGATCAAGAAATTGGCAATCGCCGGAGCGGAAAAGTCTCCCTCAACCACCCAGCGAAAGGACCGATGCGCAGACACAGAGCGCAGAATGGTTTCCCATTGCACATTATCCAAGCGGCTGCCAACAAAAGACGGCGCTGGCAGAAGCGAATAGTATTTGACGTCAATGATCCGCGACGTGCTGTCCATACGTTCAACAAACGTGCCTAATCGGCAAAAATCGTAAATGTCATTGCGCAACATGGTGCCATGCAAAGCGCCGCGCACAACAGCAGATTGTGCCCGGATTGTTGCCAATGCTGCGGGAAGTTCTGTCTGCGGAATTGGATCTTTAAGAAGCTCGGTAAGGACCATCCACGTCTCATTGACGCTTGTCCACACTTCGGTGGTCAATCCAGTCCGCACAAGCCGCGCATTGTCCCTTGCAGCCTTGATAACAGACAAGACCGAGCTTGGGTTATCCGTATCCTGCAACAAGAAATAAACAACGGATTCGCTGTCATATCTGTCATACTTGGCTTTGTAGCCCGCCTGCGACGCGGATGTAATGATGACAGATTTCCACTCGGCCTCCGCCCCTGTCGAGCGGGTTAACGCAATCCGAAATCCGGCTTCGATTAAACGTGCCGTATTCTCGGCCCGTTCAAGCGAGCGGAACATCCAATAAAGACCACCTGCGGTTTTTCCCAGCATCTTAGTCTTCCAATATCCAAGTGTCTTTTGTACCGCCGCCTTGGCTCGAATTCACCACAAGGCTGCCTTCGGTCAGGGCCACACGGGTTAGGCCACCCGGGGTGATATTCACACCATTGGGAGACATCAGCGCAAAGGGGCGTAGGTCAACATGACGTGGAGCAAGCCCGGATTCCGTAAAGATCGGCACGGTTGAGAGCGAAAGCGTCGGCTGCGCGATGTAGTTGGCAGCGTTAGCTTTCAGCTTGGCTGCAAAGTCTGCCAGTTCTTTTTTGCTGGCAGCAGGCCCGACAAGCATGCCGTACCCACCCGAACCATGCACCTCTTTGACGACAAGGTCCGCAAGGTTATCAAGAACATAAGACAGCATCTCAGGCTCTGAGCACCGATAGGTTTCAACGTTCTTGAGAATGGCCGCTTCGCCAGTGTAAAACTGAATAATATCAGGTATATAGCTATATATCGCCTTATCATCTGCGATGCCCGTACCCGGTGCGTTCGCAATCGTGATATTGCCTGCGCGGTACACATCCATGATCCCCGGTACGCCCAGCATGGACGTCGGATTAAAGGTCAATGGATCAAGAAAATCATCGTCAACACGGCGATAAAGCACATCAATACGCTTATACCCACGCGTTGTGCGCATCGCGATATGGCCGTCAACGACGCGCAGATCATGGCCTTCGACCAATTCAACGCCCATCTGGTCGGCCAGAAAGCTGTGTTCATAATATGCAGAATTGTGAATGCCGGGCGTTAGAACCGCCACGCAAGGACGCCCATCGCACCCCTGAGGCGCACAAGCGGCGAGCGAGCGTCGCAGGCTTTTGGGGTAGTCGCTGACAGGCTCTACTTTGATTTTGCTGAAAAGTTCCGGGAACATTTGCAGCATCGTTTCGCGGTTTTCCAGCATATAGCTGACACCAGACGGCGTGCGCGCGTTGTCTTCCAACACGTAGAATTCGTCTTGGCCCGTCCGCACAATATCCGTGCCTACGATATGGGTGTAGATATCGCCGGGGGGGCTAAACCCAATCATCTGCGGCAAGAACGCTTCGTTGTTTGCAATCAGTTCAATTGGTACGACGCCCGCGCGCAGGATTTCCTGCCGATTGTAAATGTCGTGCAAGAACGCATTGATCGCCCGTACACGTTGATCGATGCCTTTGGACAGTTTCGCCCATTCACGATTGGAGATGATGCGCGGGACCAGATCGAAAGGGATCAACCGCTCTTCTGCGTCCGACTGCCCGTAAACGTTGAACGTAATGCCAGTCCTGCGAAAGAAGGCTTCAGCTTCTTGGGCTTTATTGGCAAGCCGCGTGTTGTTTTGTCCTGCAAACCATGCGTGATAGGCTTCGTATGGTGGTCGCGCGCCATCGTCAGACAGCATCTCATCAAAAAACGTCATGTTATTGGTCATTTAGTTAACCTACAGGAAACGCTGCTGACCGCAACGCGATCGCTGTTTGGCATGATGCATCGCTGCAATCCGCCTCAAAAGTGGACATTTTTGTCGCAGATGCTTAGCGCGCAAGCACAAGCTCGGCTTTCAGACCGCCAAGGCTCTCGCTTTTGCCAAGCCTCAGCACGCCACCGTGCGTGCGCGCAATATCCGCCACAATTGACAGCCCCAGTCCCACACCACTTCCCATGTCTTGGTTGCGCGCGGGATCAAGGCGCACGAACGGGCTTAGCGCCTCATCGTAGCGCTCGGGTGGAATTCCGGGGCCGTCATCCTCCACCCAGAACCGCACGGCACGGTCTGTCACGCTGACCCCCACTTGCGCCTTGTTGCCGTAACGCAATGCGTTGCCGACTAGATTGTCCAACGCACGTCTGATGGCCAAGGGGCGCAAACCAACCGGATCGGCGCTGCCATCAATTCCTGCCAACACGACCTGCTGCCCCATGCGTTTACAGTCTTCTAGCACGCCATGCACGATGTCGGCTGGAACTGTCGGTTCCAGACTATCGCCCGCATCGCTTCGTGCGAAATCAAGGAAAGCGTTCAACAACCGCTCCATATCCTCGACGTCCTTTTCCAAAGGGGCTGCGTCCGCCGGGTCCAACAGCGACAACCCCAAACGTAGCCGGGTCAGCGGCGTGCGCAAATCATGGCTCACACCCGACAGCATCATGGTGCGGCTTTGCGTCTGCCGTTCAAGTCGGTTGCGCATATCCAGGAAAGCCATACCCGCAGCACGTACTTCGACAGCACCGGTGGGTGTGAACGGCGTAATCCGACCCTTGCCATAGTCAGCAGCGGCCCGCGCCATGCGTTTGATCGGACGCAATTGATTGCGCAAGAACACGTAGGCGATTGCTGTCATTAATGCGCCCAAGACCACCATGATGACCAACAGCTGATGCGGATTTGACGCTGACACGCGCCTGCGGCTGAGGTCCATTTTCAGAGGACCATGCCGTGTCTCAACCCACAAAACGACGCGGCGACGGTCCGCGAGAGACACAACAATCAAATCTTCAATACCAGCGCGCAGTGTCTCGGTGACCATTGATCCGGTCAGATCAACGAAGGGAATGACGTCTTCTGCGACCATGTCAGCGGAAGGGAGCTCCGTGACAATTTCCAGCGGCGCATCAATTTGTGCGATGGCTGCTCGCGCGGCTTGAAGGTCTGCGTTCTCATTTGCGGTATCAATCAAAAACCGCAGCTCAATATTCACGCCACTTGTCATTTGCCGGGTCACACCGTCAAAGTGTCGTTGAATAAATACAACCGAGACCAAAAGTTGCAGCAGCAAAACCGGCAAAATCAGGATCAGCGCCGCGCGCGCATAGATGCCGCGTGGCATATAGTTTTTGAGCCATCCAAAGAACATGAACCCACGCTAGCGGGATGGGTCCAAAACGGAAAGCGCCGATCGTTATGACAGATGAAGAATTCAACCCGGTGCCGGGTCAGCCGCTCATACTGCGGCCGAATTTGGCCTTGCTGCTGGCGCCGAACCCTTCGCCGATGACATATCTTGGTACAAACACGTACCTGCTAGGCATTGATGAGGTTGTGGTCATTGATCCAGGTCCCGCTGATGCGACCCATCTTGATGCCCTGCGCTCAGCTATAGGCGGACGCGCTGTGACGCATATCCTTCTCACCCACAGTCATCTTGATCACTCCCCTCTCGCTCGACCGCTGGCAGATATGACAGGTGCAGACATATACGCCTTTGGGCCAAGTGATGCGGGCCGCAGCGCGATGATGACGCAGCTTGCCAGTGAGGGGCTCACTGGCGGCGGCGAAGGCATTGATCAAACGTTCACCCCCGACCAACGCCTCACAGATGGACAGGTCATCTCGGGGACATTTGGTCAGATTACGGCGCTGCACACACCCGGGCATATCGGCAATCATCTGTGCTTCAAATGGGGTGACGCCGTCTTTACGGGTGATCATGTGATGGGTTGGGCCAGTTCGCTTGTATCGCCGCCTGATGGTGATTTGACCGACTTTATGGCCTCCTGTGAGAAGTTACAGGCAATCCCTACAAAGACGTACTATCCGGGGCACGGTGCGCCAATCTTGAACCCGGATGGACGGCTTGCGTGGTTGATCGCACATCGTAAATCACGCGAAGCACAGATTCTTGACGCTATCGCCACCACATCAATGACACCGCGCGACATCACGTTGGCCGTCTATGATGACGTACCGAATGCCCTACTACCTGCTGCAGAACGAAACGTTTTTGCTCATCTAATCGACCTGCATGGGCGGGGCTTGGTGACAGTGCAGCCGCAACTTTCAGCCACTGCAACATTCACGCGGCAACCGCTGGGATAACAGCCCAAATAAGTTTCGCACAAACAAGTCAAATCCCTCTAGACGTCACGGAATCGCATTGCTATAGGGGCTGCAGTGTTCCGGCGTAGCTCAGCGGTAGAGCAGTTGACTGTTAATCAATTTGTCGTAGGTTCGATCCCTACCGCCGGAGCCAACTTTACCCAAAGTTTAGCTACAAAACCCATCAAGTTCCGCACTACTTCGCGGCGTATGGACCTGTTGGGACAACCTTTGCGTTGATCATTTGACCCAAAACATCAACCGTAACCAACGTGCCCTCAATCGCAATCGCCGGCACCACAAACGCATAAGCCAGGTTGCGCGCAACACGGTGCCCCCACCCCCCGGACGTCACTGTCCCCACGACCTGACCGTCAAACATGACCGACGCCCCGGGATGTGCAGCACCATCCTCGCTTTCAAGTTCAAGCGTGATCAACTTGCGGTGCGGACCCGCTTTGACCCTTTCTGCAAGGGCTGCTTTGCCTACAAAATCAGTTTTTTCCATGCGGACAAAGCGATCAAGACCTGTCTCAAACGGATCAAATTCGGTCAACAGGTCTGCTTTCCAATGCAGATATCCCATTTCCAACCGCATGGATTCGACTGCCAAAGCACCAAAAATCTGCATCCCGAGCGGATCGCCTGCCTCGCGCAAAGCAAGGTAGGCTGCATAAAGTGACGCATTTGGAATATGAACCTCATAGGCCAACTCGCCCGAAAAGCTTACCCGCATAACGGTTGATGGCGCAAATCCGATGAAACATTCGCGCACAGACAACCACGGGAATGCAGCGTCCGACCAATCAGCGCGGCTGACCTGCTGCATCACGTCGCGGGCTTTTGGACCCGCAACGACCAGAATCGTCTGATCATTGGTCAATGACCGGATTTGCACATCCTCGTCGGGGCCAATATGCCCGCACAACCAATCCATATCGTGCAACTCCGACGCCGCCGCAGAGCCATACCAGATCCGGTCAGGGCCACGGTCCGAAGCCGGGATATTCGCGATCGTCGCCTCGGATTTGAGCATCCCTTGGTCGTTCAACAAATAGGCCAAACCCACCCTGCCCGCTTTGCGCGGCAGACGACCGCAAATCATCCGGTCTAAGAAATCTTGTGCACCATCTCCTGTAATCTCAAACCGGTTAAACCCATTGACCTCACATAGGCCAACAGCACCCTGAACTGCAGCAACTTCACCTGCAACCACATCAAATGTTTCGTCAAAACGGAAACCGTGCGTGACAGAAAATGTGGGCGAAGGTGCTATGTATTCAACGCGTTCCCATCCATTCACCACCGTGAACACGGCACCTTCCGCCGCCAGAACAGGTGTCAGTGAGGTGGTCTTCGCCATCCGGCCCGCCGGGCGATGTTCATTGGGAAAATGGAACCGGAATTCGTTTTGGTAATCCTCAATTGCCTTGAGCGCTGTCAGTTCAACGTTCGTGTGGCCCGCAAAACGACGTGGATCAATCACCCAAGTGTCATAACATGCCTCGCCGTGCACGATCTGCTGGGCCAAAAGCCAGCCATGCCCGCCACCTTCACCCAGACCGGCCCGCAACCCGATGATGCAAAATGCATTGCGTTTACCCGGGATCGGCCCGACCAATGGTGCGCCATCAATCGTGTACGTAATTGGTCCGTTGACCACCGTGTGAATGCCAACTTCCGTCAGTACTGGCATCCGCTCAAAAGCGCCTTCAAGCACGTCCGTAATCCGGTCCAGGTCATCGGGGCACAACGCATTCACGAAATGCGGATCAATCCCGTCCATACCCCATGTGCGGCATCCTTGTTCGTAAAATCCAACCAACAGGCCATTCTTTTCCTGCCGTGAATAGTAATCGCTGATCGGACAGCGCAGCAGCGGCATGCGGTGGCCCGCATCACGGATCGCGGGAATTTCCTCTGTCACCAGATACTGATGTTCCATGGACATTACCGGATGATGGACGCCCATCATCGCGCCAACTTCATTGACGCGGTAACCGCAGGCATTCACGACAATCTCGCATTGGATATCGCCCTGATCAGTATGCACTGTCCAACTGTCATCTTTGTGTTGGGTCAACGCCGTGACGGAGGTGTTGCGATAAACCTCTGCCCCGGCTTTGCGTGCCCGCCGTGCAAGCGCCTGACACAGTTGCGCGGGATCAATGTCACCGTCGCTCCCATCCCAAAGGCCACCAATCATGTTGTCGGTGGAAATCAGCGGATGCCGGCGCGCACATTCCTCCGCATCAAGTACTTCGAATTCAACATCCATCCCGCGCGCCATTGACGCAAAATGACGGTAACCATCCATTTGCGCGTCAGTATTGGCAAGACGGATGCCGCCATCACCGTGGTGATAGTTGATCGGGTATTCAGGATCGTCGGCTAATTCTTTGTAAAGGTTTATTGAATGGGTCTTAAGCCCGACCATGGTTTGGTTCATACCAAAGTTGGTGACTTGTGCCGCAGAGTGCCACGTCGTGCCAGAGGTCAGCTCATTTCGCTCAACCAAGACGACATCGCTCCAACCTTCTTGGGTCAAGTGATACAATGTCGAACAACCTGCGATACCGCCGCCGATAACCACAACGCGTGTTTGGGATTTCATGTCGTAGTCCTCTAAATTTGTCACCTCATTGACAGCGGAAATGGCATGCGCGTCAATTCAAAACCGCATGGCTTGAGGAACGAATTTGTTTGCGCAAATTCACATGGCGGCGCAGGGTTCATCTGCGCGGCATTGATAAATGTAGTGTCGGAAACTCACGAATGCGGATCACAGTGACAAACCCCAAAACAACCTCTCGCAGATCAGGTCGTAAGGCGCGTTTGGCGCAGCGCGCATCCCCCCCGACAATTAATCCAGCAGCACCGGGTCAAACTGGTGGATTCTATCGCCCGCTGAGCGAAGCTGACCTCAAAGCAATTTATCAAACAGCGCTGCGATTGTTGGCTGAGTTGGGAATGGGCGAAGTTCCTGAAAGACTGAAAGCAGACCTGCTAAAGGCTGGTGCGATCGAACTTGCAGAAGATCGGATCGGCCTGCCTCCCTCCTTGGTGGACGCGTACATTGCGTCTAGCGCCAAAAGCTTCGTGCTCCATGGCCGCGATCCGGAACGCTCAATTGAGATTGGTGGCGATAAAGTTTACTTCGGGACCGGTGGTGCGGCGGTGAACACGCTTGATATCGACACTGGACGGTATCGTCCGTCCACTCTGGTTGATCTGCATGATTTCACCCGGCTTCAAGATAGTTTGGATAATATTGCCTGGTTTACGCGGTGTTGCATCGCCACGGATGTGCCCGACAATTATGATCTAGATATTAACACAGCCTATGCCTTGCTCAAGAACACAACCAAGCCGGTAGCGACTGCCTTCACCATAGCCGATCATGTTGCACCAATCGTCGAGATGCTGGATATCGCAGCTGGTGGGCCGGGTGCCTTTGCAAAGCGTCCATTTCTGAAAGCACATATTAGTCCGGTCATTTCGCCAATGCGCTTTGGTGAAGACGCGGTTGATGTGGTTTACGAATGCATCGCCCATAACATTCCGATGTCTTGCATTACGGCGGCACAAGCAGGTGCCACAGCTCCGGCGACAATGGCGGGGTTTTTGGCCCAGTCGCTTGCTGAAACGCTCGCAAGTCTTGTGATGGTCAATGTCATCTCTCCGGGCTTTCCGATGATTTTTTCGAACTGGCCGCTCGTAATTGACCTGCGCACGGGTGCTTTTGCCGGGGGCGGCGGCGAGACAATTCTGTTAAATGCCGCATCTGCGCAGCTCTCAAATTGGCTCGGTTTGCTATCAGGCGTTGCCAGTTCAATGACTGATGCAAAGGCCATTGACGCGCAGTACGGAATGGAAAAAGGCATGACGAGCCTTGCTGCAGCATTGGCTGGCGGTAATTTGATATATGAAAGCGCGGGTATGACGGCCGCGTTGCTTGGCGTGAGTTTCGAAGCATTCGTTTTGGATGACGATATGTTGGCAATGTCGTATCGGGCTCTTCGCGGTGTTGAGGTCAACGACACCAATCTTGGTTTCGACGCGATTTGCGCTGCAATCCGCGGCGATGGGCATTTCTTGGGGGCACAACAAACCTATGACGCCATGGAACGCGACTATCACTATCCAAAATTGGCAGATCGCGACCAACCCCGAACATGGGAAGAGAACGGAGCAGAAGATGCTTGGACCCGTGCGAATGAACGCGCGAAACACGTCTTGGCTACTCATCGCCCCAACTATTTGAGCGCGGAGCAAGATGCCGCGATAAGAGCAAGTTTCAAAATATTGATTTGATGTGGTCGCAACTTTGCTTTGCCTACCGTCTACCTAGTGCAGCATCTCTTAGAAGTCCTTCCAAATATCGTCTGAGTTTCGCGCAAATTGCTCGGTGTCGCCAACGGCTCTTTGCCTTGGTGCGGCACCAGCAGTTTTTCGAATGGGGCTCCCTTGGTACTCCGAAACGATCGGTGCTGCGCGCTGCGGAACAAAGGTTGCAATGTTATCAGGAACGTCAGGTGCACCGCCGTGCACATCTTCTAATTCGAAACGCGTGACGAGATCGGCCAGCTGTCCGGCATCGCTGTTCAATGCGTGACTGCTTGCTGTCGCTTCTTCGACCATGGCCGCGTTTTGTTGCGTAACTTTATCAAGCTGCGTCACACCAATATTGATCTCCCCCAGACCGATCGATTGCTCCTGCGCACCGGCTGAAATCTCTCCAACAAGGCCAGAGATATGATTGATGTGGCCTGCGATCTTCGTCAGTACCTCTCCTGCCTTACCGACAAGGCTCACACCCTTTTCGACCTGAACAGAGCTTTGACTGATGAGCGTCTTGATTTGCTTGGCGGCATCTGACGATCTTTGCGCTAATGCACGTACTTCCGATGCGACCACTGCAAAGCCGCGACCTGCTTCGCCCGCGCGGGCGGCTTCAACGCCGGCATTCAAGGCCAATAAGTTGGTTTGGAACGCAATATCATCAATCACCCCAATGATTTGCGAAATCTCCTCAGAAGAACTTTCGATTTCAGTCATTGCCCGTACTGCGTTTTGAACCACAGGTTCGCTTTCCTGCGCATCCAAACGTGCGTTGCCAACGACGCCTTCCACTTCTTTTGCACCATCTGCTGCGGATTTGACGCTGGCAGTCAGTTCATCAAGTGCCGCTGCTGTTTGCTCTAAGGTTGCGGCCTGATTTTCCGTGCGCCGCGATAGATCATCAGACGACTGGCTCATATTATCGGACCGCTGGCGGATCGCGCTGGCGCGCGTCACCACAGACCCAATCGTTTCGTTCAAAGTGTCTACGGTCTTGTTGAAATTCTCTCGTAGCTCTTCGTAGTCTGCGGGAAAGGAATCCTTGATATGATGTGTAAGGTTTCCATCGGACAATTGCGTCAATGCCGTGCTCAGCTGTGCGACCACTTTGCCTTGTTGCGCTTGATGGTTCTGGCGCTCTTCTTCCGCAAAATCGGATGCCTTCAGCTTGTCACGAAAAGCGATCAATGCATCAAACAGGCTTCCTATTTCGTCTCGCCTATCCTGATCCTGAAATGCAAAATCGTAGTTCTTCTGCGAAACTTGATCCATTGCAGCGCCAAGCCTCGCAAGAGGTTTCACGAAAGATTGCGCCGTGACCCAGCCCAAAAGCACCCCCAAACCGGCAATAATCGCAGTGACCAAAATCATTTTGTTACGCACCAGTATGGCAGGCGCTGTCACCTCTGCGCTGTCGATTTCGCCCACTATGCCCCAATGTTGGTCAAATATGTCGATATGGCTGCTCTTGGCCATAACTGTCGCCCCGGTCAGACCAATGGATTCCGCCGTGAACTCTGAACCATGTTCCACCGCAACAACAGCCTGCGATATCCCTGACACATCGTCCAGAATGATGTGTCTATCCCCAAACCGAGACATGCTTCGGGCCCTCATATCCGCGCCAACGGCATAGATTTCGCCTGTTTCACCCAAACCAATTGGGTTGTTCACAATGGCAACAATCTGATCAGTTGGAATTTGCACAGCAACAACGCCAATTGTCATGCCTGACGCATCAACAACCGGTGTTGCCAAGAATGAAGCAGGTGCACCAGCGCTTGGCGCGTATGGGGCGAAATCAGCAAAGTACAATTGACCGCTTTCGCCGTTGCGCGCTGCTGCATACGCCTCGGCCAAACCAGACATCGCGAACGGACCTGTGACAAAGTTCGTTGCAAAGTCAGGTTCCTTGAACACAGAATACATCAAATCCCCATCCGTGTTGAACAAGAAGATGTCGTAATAGCCAACCGTGTCTTTGATCTGCCGGAAAAACGGGTGAAATCGACCATGTTGAAAATGGTAAGGAATGGTTTCTTCAGCTTGATCCAAGCGATCCTTTTGTCCAGGTGGATTTGGGTTATTTGAAATATAAGCCTCTTGTAGCCCAGGACCGTCAATCATCAGGTTATAAGAACTGTCAAAGCCATTCAAAGCGGCAAGAACTGTAGGATCCACACCCAACGCCCGGACGTTGCTTCCTAAATTATCAAACCAAGTGACCATTGCATCGCCACGCGTCTGCGTGAGTAGCTGGAAGTTTTCGCGCGCTTGTTCAACAATGTTGCGTTTGAAATCTAAGTATCCAACCACTGCGATGCTTACACTTGCTGATACGCACAATGCGGCAATAATCGCGGGTAGTTTTCGTGAAATCGGAATTGCAGTCCAAAACGTCATGTTCACCTCGGCGATAAATCAAATTTCGCCAATGCTTGCACCTCGTGACTTAATATCAGCTTAAACTACAAAGTTTTTTGTAGGTACACGTCTTTGCTGGCTGTGCTTGCGTCCGTTTCCAAATAGGTTCGCATGGCGGCTTCTGTCCCGTCACGTTGCACCAACCGATGCCAACGACAAAATGCCTCTGCAAAGCGCGCATTCTGGCCAAGGTCGCCATAGAACTGCACTTGGTCGATCCAAACCTGTGGGGAGGTACGCGCAGCCAAAGCTGCCTTTACAAGTGTGTCCCAGAATGGATCGTTCGGGGCAATCGCACTGCCATCTTCGCGTGTCCCCTGACACATGCGTGCCCACATTGCCTCAATCAAGGCCAAGCCTTCGAGGCTGGCATCTGTTGCGAGCGCTTCGCGGATGATGGGGTGCAAAAAACCTGCATGTCGTGATGATCCATCAAAGGCCACTCGGCGCGTCGTGTCGCGTATTTCGGGGTTCGAAAAACGGCGATCAATCAAATCAACATAATTAAGCGGGCTCATGTCCGGCACTGCATCAACATGTGGCACAATTTCTGAAATTTCAATCTTGCGAAATACGTCTTTGATCAATGGATGGGCCATTGTTCCAGCAATCGTATCAACCGAAAGCAATTCTCCCGGCGTGGCAATAATTTGATGGCCCGCATTGAGCAGACGCAGCTTCATCGCCTCATAAGCATGCACGTCTTGGGTAAAGGTAGCACCCGCCTTGTCCCAATCAGGGCGACCAGCGCAGAATTTATCCTCAATCACCCATTGACGAAAGTTTTCATGCGTTACGGGGGCTTCGTCGTCGACACCAAACGCGCTTGCAAGGGCAAGTTCTGATGGGCCGGTAGCGGGCACAATGCAATCCACCATCGCATTCGGAAAGGCTACGTTTTCGTCAATCCAAGCGGCAAGATCAGAATCAGACAGTGCTGCCAACCCGACTACGGTCTGTCGCAGAACATCACCATTGCCTTGCAAGTTATCGCAGCTTTGACAGGTGAATGGGCCCTTGTTGGCAAGCCGACGCGCCGCAAGAGCGGCAATAATTGCACCAAACGCTGTCTTTGGGGACAATGGGTTTTGGCTGTCATGGAGCATATCGGGATGGTCCGCATCAAATCCACCAGCGCTTGACTGATAATAGCCCCCTTCGGTCACCGTCATCGCGACGATGCGAATGTAGGATTGCGCCATTTGCGCGATAAGTGGTGCGTTATCTGCGGCCACCGGAACAAAATCAATCATCGCACCTGTGACTTCGGCAGATTTGCCAGAAGGATCAAGTTCTATCAATGTGGTGAGGCAATCTTGGCGCAACAGCCGGTCACGCTGTGCGGCATCGGCAGGCCGTACACCCGCGCCGACAATAGCCCAATCATGCGCAAGACCAAGATCCATCAAACGATGAAGGTACCAAGCTTGGTGAGCACGGTGAAAATTGCCTAAACCGATGTGCACAATACTCGCAGAGAGATCCGCCCGGTCATAATTCGGAGTACGAACATCTTGTGGCAATGCGCCAAGGGTTTCCAAACTCAATTTCATCAACTCATCCATTGCCCGCCATCGACGTTATACGTCTGCGACACGATGTAATCTGCGTCAGACGACGCCAAAAAAACGGCCATACCGGCTAGGTCTTGTGGGGCGGCAAAGCGGCCAGCAGGAACCGATGCTGCCACTTCGGCCTTCTTTTGTCCGGGTGCTTTGTTTTCAAGCTTTGCAAACATCGCATCGACGTGATCCCAATGCGCGCCATCAACAACGCCGGGGGCAATCGCGTTAACGTTAATGCCGTGTTGAATAAGGTTCAGACCCGCCGATTGGGTCATGGAGATCACCGCGGCCTTTGTCGAACAATAGACCAAAACAAGGCTTTCACCCCGCCTGCCCGCCTGAGACGCCATATTGATGATTTTACCACCATGACCTTGGGCAATCATCTGCTTTGCCGCGGCCTGCATGGTAAAAAGTGTCCCCGCGACATTCACGGCATATAGTTTGTCATAACTCTCGCGCGTGATATCGACCGTTTCAGCCGCATCAAAAAGTGCTGCGTTGTTCACGAGAATATCAAGCTTACCTGTCCGGCCGACGACGGCAGCGACGGCGGCATCAATGCTGCTTTGGTCGCCGACATCTAGGCTGACGGCATAGGCCTGTTCACCAAGCTCTGCTGCGGCCTCTTGGGCCGCATTCAGATTGATGTCAGCAATCGCGACCATCGCACCTTCTGCGATATAGCTTTGCGCGAAATGATAGCCGATGCCGCGTGCGGCACCGGTTATCAGCGCAGATTTCCCGTCCAGTCGCATCATTCCTGACGCAAACCCTGCGCATCAAACTTATGGATCTGCGTGCTATCGGGTGTCAGGTAAATCTTGTCACCGTGGCGGACCTCGATGTCACCTGTGATCCGCACTGTCATCATATCCACAAGACCAGTGTTGTGGACGTGGATAAACGTATCAGAGCCAAGATGCTCGGCTACACCAACGGTGCCTTCCCAAAGACCCTCGGTCTTGGAAACGGACAGGTGCTCTGGGCGGACACCAATGGTTGCTGCCCCGTGTTTTTGTGCCTCGGGCCCGTCAATCAGGTTCATTTTTGGCGAACCGATAAAGCCTGCCACAAACCTGTTGCGCGGCTTGTGATAAAGCTCAAGCGGGCTGCCCACTTGCTCAATCACACCAGCCTGTAGAACCACAATCTTATCCGCCATGGTCATGGCTTCGACCTGATCGTGGGTCACGTAAATCATGGTTGTCTTAAGCTTTTCGTGCAGTTCCATGATCTCAAGGCGCATACCAACACGCAACGCGGCGTCGAGGTTTGAAAGCGGTTCGTCAAACAAGAAGGCCGCAGGTTCACGCACAATCGCACGACCAATCGCCACACGTTGACGCTGACCACCTGAAAGCTGGCCGGGTTTGCGGTCAAGGTAATCGGTCAGGTTCAAAGCACTCGCAGCGGCTTCGATCTTGGCCTTTTGCGATGCCTCATCAATGCCTGCCATTTTCATCGGGAACGCGATGTTCTTGCGTACCGACATATGCGGGTAAAGCGCATAAGACTGAAACACCATCGCCAAGCCGCGTTTCGCAGGTGGCAGTGCTGTAGCGTCTTTATCATCAATCGCGATATTGCCCGATGTCGTATCTTCGAGGCCTGCAATCAGACGCAATAGCGTTGATTTACCGCAACCGGATGGCCCAACAAAGACAACGAATTCACCTTCATTGATATCAAGATCCAGTGGCGGGATCACCTGTACGTCACCAAAGCTTTTGGTAACCTGGTTTAAGCTAATCTGTCCCATTATTTTACGGCTCCGAATGTGAGGCCCCGAACGAGCTGTTTCTGTGAGAACCAACCCATGATCAGGATTGGTGCGATGGCCATCGTAGAGGCCGCACTAAGTTTCGCGTAGAAGAGACCCTCTGGGCTGGAATAGCTGGCAATGAAGGCCGTCAATGGTGCTGCTTGCGCTGCAGTCAGGTTCAAGGTCCAGAATGCTTCGTTCCAGGCAAGAATGAAGTTCAACAACAATGTCGACGCAATCCCGGGAATGGCCATTGGTGTGAGGACATAAAGGATCTCGGATTTAAGACCTGCGCCGTCCATCCGTGCCGCTTCCAGAATTTCCGCAGGAATTTCGCGGAAGTATGTGTAAAGCATCCACACGATAATCGGCAGGTTGATCAGCATCAAAATGAAGGTCAGACCATAAACGTTGTCGAGCAGCCCAAGCTGAATGAATAGCAGGTAGATCGGGTAAAGCACACCCACGGCTGGCAACATCTTGGTTGAGAGCATCCAGAGCAGGATGTCTTTGGTGCGCCGCGACGGGACAAAGGCCATCGACCAAGCCGCCGGGATCGCGATCATGATACCAAGGATCGTTGATCCGCCGGCAATGATGATCGAGTTCCACAAGAAGCGGCCATAGTTCGACCGTTCCATCACTGTGCTGTAGTTTTCCGTTGTCCAATCAAAGAACAAAAAGATTGGCGGATCACTGATAGCCTGCGCTTCGGTTTTGAAGCTGGTCAAGATGGTCCACAAGATTGGAAAGAAAATCAGCAGACCGATAATCCAAGCAAACGTCGTGTTGATCGCTTTGCGTTGAGTAGTAACTGCACGTGCCATTTGTCGCCCCTCCCTTAGTTATCGAGGTTCTTGCCGACGATGCGCATCAAGAAGAGCGCAACGATATTGGCAAGGATGATTGCGTAGACGCCGCCAGCAGATCCCAATCCGATATTCTGGCTTTCCAGAACACGTTGGAAGATCAGATACGACAGGGTTCGGGTACCGAATGCACCACCGGTGGTCACGAAGATCTCTGCAAAAATCGCCAGCAGAAAGATCGTCTGAATAAGCACCACAATCGTAATCGCACGGCCTAAGTGTGGCAGCGTGATGTAGGCGAAGCGTGAGAGCGGCGATGCGCCATCCATTTCAGCTGCCTCAAGCTGCTCGCTGTCCAAAGACTGAATAGCAGTCAACAGGATCAGCGTTGCGAATGGCAACCATTGCCACGACACGATCATGACAATTGATGGAATTGCGGCGTCAGACAGCCAACTAACCGGTTCAGCGCCAAATAACCGCCATAGATGCGAGAATAAGCCGTTCGTCGGGTCCATGAAGATGTTCTTCCAGACCAATGCAGACACTGTCGGCATAACAAAGAAAGGTGCGATGACAAGGATGCGAACGACGCCTTGGCCCCACATCGGTTGGTCCAGCAAGATCGCCAGTAAGACACCAAGGACAATGGTGATCACCAGAACACTGCCTAGAATAATAAGCGTTGTCGTAACCGCAGGCCAGAAAGAGCTGGATGTGACAAAGCGGACATAGTTATCGAAACCGGTCCAACCTTGGTCACCGCCACGCAGTGGCAGGTATGTCCGGAAAGAAAACCAAACTGTCATTGTCAGCGGGACGAGCATCCATCCCAGGAGCAAGATTACTGCGGGCGCCATCATCAGACGGGCGGCAGAGCGTGAAGCTTTGGTGGCCATTGGATACATCTCCGCTGTTTGTAGACGTGCAGCCTACATCGGATTGAATGAAATGTCGCAAATTTTGGAGGGTGTCTGGTGGGCCGCAGACAGCGGCCCACCAGATTATTGCAAGGGTGCGAGCTTAGCGGTAGCCGGCTGCTTCCATTGCTTCGTTTGTGATCGCCTGAGCTTTTGCCAGTGCTTCGTCGATGGTCTGCTGACCAGCGTAAGCTGCTGAGAACTCTTGGCTGACTTCGGACGCAATACCCGCAAACTCTGGGATCGCAGCGAACTGGATGCCAACATATGGGCTTGGGTCAACTGTGCTGTCTGTTGGGTCAGCTGACAGGATTGAGTCCAGTGTCATCTGCGCAAATGGAACAGCTTGGTAGTTTGGGTTTTCGTACAGTGATGTACGTGCACCTGGAGGTACGTTTGCCCAACCTTCGTTCGCTGCAACAAGGTCAATGTAGCCCTTGCCTGTCGCCCATTCGATGAACGTCTTAGCTTCGTCTACTTGCTGTGTACCGGCAGGAATGGCCAGTGCCCATGCCCAGAGCCAGTTAGAGCGCTTGCCCATACCGTTGTCTGGTGCCAGTGCGAAACCAACACTATCAGCTACAGTTGAATCGTCGCCAGTTACGAAAGAAGCCGCAACAGTCGCGTCAATCCACATGCCGCACTTGCCTTGGTTAAACAGGGACAGGTTTTCGTTGAAACCGTTTGTTGCGTAACCAGCAGGACCTGAATCGTCCATCATGTTCTTGAAGAAGTTCAGTGTGTCGGACCACTCACGTGTGTCAAACTGTGCATTCCACTCTTCGTCGAACCAGCGTGCGCCGAAAGAGTTGGACATTGCTGTGATGAACGCGCCGCCTTCACCCCAACCAGCTTTACCGCGCAGGCAAATGCCGTTGATGTCAGCATCACGGTCAGTCATCTCACGCGCCGCATTGGCGATGAATGCCCAGCTTGGTGCAGTTGGCATCTCAAGACCGGCAGCTTCCATAAGGTCGGTGCGGTACATGATCATTGAGCTTTCACCATAGAATGGTGCAGCAAAAAGTGTGCCCTCGTGGGACAGACCACCAGCCATTGCAGGCAGGATATCGCCAGCATCATACTCAGCAGACAGATCATCCAATGGGACGAGCCATTCGTTGGCACCCCAGATTGGTGTTTCGTACATGCCGATTGTCATGATGTCGAACTGGCCACCGTTTGTGGTGATGTCAGTTGTAACGCGCTGACGCAGGACGTTCTCTTCGAGTGTTACCCACTCAACGGCGATGCCTGATTCAGCTGTAAATTGGTCTGTGTAGCCCTGCATACGGATCATATCGCCGTTGTTGACGGTCGCGATTGTGATTGTTGCAGAATGGCCGTCAGCGAACGCGCTGCTAGCCGTGATAAGCGACAACGCTGTCGCCGCACGAAGTGTGCTCTTGAAAGACATCCGATTCCTCCCTGGTGTTGGACGTAATGGAGATAGGCTAGGGTCAGATCGACGCGGCGTCAACAAATAATTTACGCGCGTAAAGATTTAGCATTTCACGCGGAGTCGCGCATCAGCAGTTTTCCCTCAAAACGCGTGCTAGACCAAGGTGATAAGGTGCCTTCGATAGCCGCGAACAAAGTATCCGCCGCCTCTTTGGAAACCGCATCATAGTCATGCGCAACGGTTGTCAGCGGTGGGCAAGTAAAGCGGGCATAAGGGTGATTATCTTGACCCGCGATACGAATCGCACAGTCTTCTCCCCTGCCCACCCGCAGGCCTTTCTCATAACACGCTGTCAGAAGACCAATCGCCAGACGGTCATTGCTGCACAATACTGTACCAGTCGTAAATAGGCCCTGCTCAATCGCGTTATGACCACCTAAACGCCCGATTTCCTCAAACTCCCAGCCGCCCCCTTCGACGGAAATGACGTGCGGCTCATAGCCGAAGTCTTCCATTGCTGTCAGATAGCTTTGCCTGCGGCGGTGCGCATTCGGGTTCGCCGGTGTTTTCATCTCGAAAAACGATGGGGGCTCGCCCGTGCGGCATAGATAGTCCGTGATATGAGACGTGAACTGGTAGTTGTCAGACCCCACAAAAGCGATCCCGAACTCCTCTACGTTGCTATCAAAGATCAAGGTAGGCACGGCTTTACAGAACCGCTCAAGCACGCGGCGGTCGGTGCCGCGTCCAAGCGGCGCCAGCAAGACACCCGCAGGTTTCAGCGACAAAAGACTATCGAGAATATCGCTTTCGTGCGCCGGTTCACCGTGCGAGCCATAAAGCGTGGGCCGGTATCCCTCGTCGATGCAGCGCTGTTCCAGGTTGCGGGCGATTTCTGCGAAGAACGGATCAGCGAGATATGGCACCACAATGCCGACATTTTTTGTCAGCTTCCGGTTTTGGTTCATTGCGTAGATATTGGGGCGATAATCATACTTCTCAATCGCGGCTTCGATCCGTTCACGCGTCGACGTGCGGACACTTTCGGGATCATGAAAGTACTTTGAAACCGTGGGACGGGAAATGCCACTGACAGCGGCAAACTCTTCCATGTTCTTGATCCTTACCGCGTCCATTACGGGCCCTTTCAAAAGTCATCACTTGCAAACTTAAGAATCCACAATGTCGATACTCTTTCTTGTCGCGCGCAAAAAATCAACTCTGGAATGCAAAGTTTGATGATCGTGGCCAGGATCTAGGCGAAAACGTGTGCGGAGCGGCTGTCAGCCCGCCCCGCTGAGACGCGCCGATCTGCGTCGCAGCGCTTCGAGCGTAAAGAGCATCGCAGCCGAAAGAACGACAAGCAGGGTCGCGACAGCCAAAATCGTCGGGTTGATCTGTTCGCGCAATCCCGAGAACATTTGCCGTGGAATTGTGCGCTGTTCTGGACCGGCAAGGAACAGCACCAGAACAACCTCGTCAAACGACGTCACAAAAGCGAACAACCCGCCAGAGATAACACCGGGGCGGATCAAAGGGATCACGACATCCCAGAACACTTTGAGCGGTGACGCGCCAAGGCTCAGCCCCGCAACAAAGAGCGAGCGGTCAAACCCGCTTAGCGTCGCGGTGACCGTAATGATCACAAAAGGCACGCCGAGGGCCGCGTGGGCGATGATCAGGCCCGCAAATGTGCCAACCAGATTAAACTGCGTGTAGAAAAAGAACATGCCTGCCGCGATAATGATCAGCGGCACAATCATTGGTGACAGCAATAGCGCTGTGATCAGCCGCTTGTAAGGCATCCAAGGTGATGCCAATCCAACGGCAGCCAATGTGCCAAGTGTCGTGGCTATTAACGCAGCAGCGATACCCACGACAAAGCTGTTGCGGATCGCAATGCGCCATTTTTGATCGTCGATAATCTCTTGATACCAGCGCATCGAATATGCCTCTGGATCAAGCGAAAGCATGCCTTCGGTGAAGGTAAAGAATGGCTGCGCATTGAAGGATAGCGGCATGATCACGATGATTGGCAGCATTAAGAACAGCAGGACCAAAAACGCGGTGACACGCAAACCGTAGTGCCCTGCAATGTGCCAGAATGAATAATATTCAGGGAAACGCTTCATGATCTATCCCAGCTTCAGGTTGTCGGTGCCGACAAAGCGGTCGAACAACCAGTAAAGGACTAGGATCAGCACCAGCAGAAGCGACCCCAAAGCCGCCGCAAGTTCCCAGTTGTTGGACACTTGCATGTGGAACGCGATGATGTTCGAGATCATTTGCCCGTCGGTACCGCCCACCAAAGCTGGCGTGATGTAGTAGCCAATAGAGATGATGAAGACCAAAAGCGCGCCCGCAGACAGACCCGGCAAGCTCATCGGTAAGTAAATCTTGGACCAGGCCCCAAGCGGCGTACTGCCCATTGAAATTGCGGCGCGCATATAACTGCTATCGATGCCGCGCATCACCGCATAAAGCGGCAAGACCATGAACGGCAGCAGGATATGTGTCATCGCAAGGATGGTAGAAAATTCATTGTACAATAGCTGAAGTGGATCATCGATGATGCCAAACCATTGCAGCGTGGAATTCACCACGCCACCCGTTTGCAGCAACGCAATCCATGCAGTCGTGCGCACCAAAAGCGATGTCCAAAACGGCAACAGCACGAATACCATCAGAAAATTCGCTAAACTGCTCGACGCGTGGGCCATGAAAAAAGCAAGCGGATACCCCAAGACGATTGTCAATCCGGTGATGATCAGCGCCATTTTCAGGGTCTTGGTATAAAGCTGTACGTAAATCTGCGTATCGCGTTGAACGATGTTACCATCCCGATCGCGCTCAAGATCAACAGACGTCAGGTAGTAGCTGGATGAGTAAATCGGCCCCGCATCGCGTATCGCGCGCCATGTCGCGGCTTCCCCCCAGCGCGCGTTCGCCTCAAGCAGCATAGCAGCCCCATTCGCCGCAATCTCGGCATCGTCAACGCGGCGCAACGCGCGTGCGGTGGATTTCGTAACGCTCGACATGCCGGGCAATGCGCGGTTGATTTCATCAGCAAGCTGGCCAGACGTGCGGTCATTGGCCATGCGTTTCATGTCAGCCGCAAACTGGATCAAAACGGCATCATCGGGCACGCCTTCACCGGACCAATCCTCGAGCGCTGCGAGTGTTTGCGGGATCAAATTTGCAACAGTCGGGTTATGGACGCTGCGGTAAAGCATTGTGGCAATCGGGGCCACAAAAGCGAAAATCAGAAAGACCAGCAAAGGCACCACAAAGAAGAACGCTTGCAGGCGCCGCTTGCGCACTTCACGGGCAGCGTTGCGGGCGTCTTCGGGGGCTAGGTTTTGGGTCATGCTGGCCATTTTTGACTTTGTTCTAGAGTGCCCCCTGCGCCGGAAACCGGCGCTGGGGAAAGCGGCTTATTGCAGCAGCCATTCGTTGAACTTCTCGCCAAGGCTTTCGCCAAAGTCAGCCCAGAAAATACCGTCAGCTTTCAAACCTTCATCAAGGTGTGCTGTTGGCAGATCCTGCTTTACGCTTTCAGGCAAAAGCGCCTGAGCAGAGCGGCGCGTGGGGCCATAAGCCACATCCTGCATGCCGGACAATGGCACTGTGCGGGTTGCGGATTTGATGAAATCCATCGCCAGATCCATGTTTTCTGTACCCTTCATGATGGCCCAGACGTCCAAGTCATAGACATGGCTGTCCCAGACAATCTCGAACGGGGCACCATCATCCTGGATCGCAGCAAAGATGCGACCGTTGGCAGATTGCACCATCGCGGCACCACCATCGTTTAGCAGAACGGGGGCTTGCGACCAGCTATCGTACCAGACGATGTTCTCTTTGATGGTGTCGAGTTTGGCAAACGCACGCGCCTGACCTTCATCAGTCGACAACACGTCATAGACATCTTCTGGGGCGACGCCATCAGCAATCAGTGCCCATTCCAAGTTGACTTGTGGGCGCTTGCGCAAACCACGGTTGCCAGGGAAGGCTTCGACGTCAAAGAATTCCGCGATTGTCTGTGGACCGGGCCCATTTTCGGTATTGGTGGCAAAAACAATAGACCACACGATGTTGCCCACGCCGCATTCATTAGCAAGCGCTTCGGGGATAAAGTCGTCAGCCGCCGCAACACCGTCATCGCCAGCAGGCAATACGGATTGGTCGATCACTTCTAGATAGCCTTCAGCACAGGCGCGCTCGAGGTCGATCACTTCAACGTCGACCACGTCCCACAAGATGTTCCCTGCTTCGACTTGCGCCTTCATTTCAGCAATACCGCCGCCATAGTCCTCGAACAGGACATTCACGCCGGTTTCGGCCATGAACGGCTCAATCATGTGCTCCATTTGCGCGGCACCATAAGCACCACCAAATGATGTGACCGTCAGGTCTTGGGCCACAAGCGGGCTGGCAGTCAGCGCCGCAGCGGTGGCTAGTAACGTCAGATGTTTCTTCATCGGTTTCTCCTTGTCATGTCCGGGTTTTATGCAGGGCCCCGGTTTGCCCTGAAGTCGCCTATCCAGCTGGAAAGGCTGTGCAATCATGCGTCAAAGAAAGCAGTTGAGCTTGCGCGCCATCACCAAATTCAGGTGCGGACAGATCATTGAGAACTTTGACGATGATATCTGTGCCATCTGGCATCTTGAAATAGTAGCGAATGAAATCACCCACATAGATGCGCGTATTGAATGTCACGGTCAGCGCATTGTCATGCGCATGATCGGTCGGATGAATAAACAGTTTTTCCGGGCGGATCGACACACGACAGGCGGCACCGTCCGCCAGACCTTCCGCAGCACGCGCGGCAATCAAGCCTGCGTCTGTCTTCACTTGCGCAATGCCATCCTTTATTTGGGTCACCTGTCCGGCGACAAAGTTATTCTCACCAATGAAATCCGCCACAAAGGCATTCACCGGACGCTCATAAAGCTCGGACGGTGGCGCACATTGTTGCACGACACCATCATTGAAAACCGCGATCCGGTCGGACATGGACAACGCTTCTGTCTGATCATGGGTCACGTAGATGACGGTGAAGCCAATCTGCTTGTGCAGACGTGTAATCTCAAACTGCATCTGTTCGCGCAGGTTTTTATCCAACGCACCAAGCGGTTCATCCATCAAGATCAATGAGGGTTGGAAAATCATCGCGCGCGCCAAAGCGACACGTTGCTTTTGACCGCCCGACAATTGACCGGGGCGTCGGTCACCGAACTCCGACAGCTCAACCAGTGCCAGATACTGCGCGACACGTTCTTTTATCTCGGCCTTGGGCATCTTGCGCACGCTCAGAGGATAAGCAAGATTTTCAGCCACTGTCATATGTGGAAACAAGGCATAGTTCTGAAACACCATGCCAATGTTACGCTTGTTGGGTGCGGTTCTATTAATGGACTTGCCACCGATGGCAATGTCGCCAGATGTGACGCTTTCAAAGCCCGCAAGCATCATCAAGACGGTGGTTTTACCAGATCCAGATGGACCCAGGAGGGTAATAAACTCCCCCTCTTTCACGTCCATATCAAAGCCTTTGACGACCAGATTTTTCTGGTCATAGCTTTTCTTCACATTGTCAAAGCGCAGAAATGTTTCTGATCCAAGATCTTTCATATTCGCGCAGCACTCCCCAGTAGCTCAGGGTAGTTAAGCAGGTGCTATACGACTTTACAACAACCAGTCTATCGCAGGGAGGCTGCACCAAGTTCTTTGGCGTTCTTCGTAAAATTCAGTTTACCTTTCGGGCGATTCACATCTAGAGCGTGAATTTCAAAATGTAACCAGAGCAGGAACGCGTTCAAATGCAAGAATGGTGGCGAAGCGCCGTGATCTATCAGGTCTACCCGCGCTCTTATCAAGATAGCACCGGCGACGGTGTCGGTGACCTTGCGGGTATCACAAAACGCCTCGACCATATTGCTGGACTTGGTGTTGATTGCATTTGGCTGTCGCCCATCTTTGCATCCCCGCAAAAAGACATGGGCTATGACGTCTCAGACTACCTCGCGGTGGATCCACTGTTTGGCGACCTGGCGTCCTTTGACGCATTGATCGCAGGCGCACATGCACGCGGGTTGAAGGTGATCGTCGATCAGGTCCTATCGCACACCTCTGACCAGCACGATTGGTTCAAACAGTCCCGCGTCAGTCGCGACAATGACAAGGCCGATTGGTATGTCTGGGCAGACCCGCAACCTGACGGATCGCCCCCCACGAATTGGCATAGTCATTTTGGCGGCCCCGCATGGGAATTTGATCCGCAACGCGGGCAATACTATTTACACAACTTTCTTGGCTCGCAACCCGATTTGAATTTCCATAACCCGAACGTGGTTGATGCAATCCTTGCGACCTGCAAGTTCTGGCTCGACCGTGGTCTCGATGGCTTCCGGCTGGATACGGTAAACTACTATTTCCATGACCAACAACTGCGTTCCAACCCACCCGCGCAAGCCAAACCGCAAGTCATGGCCACAGACCTTTATGGCATGCAAAGCAACATCTACAACAAGACCCGGCCAGAGAACCTCGCGTTTCTGGAAAGACTGCGTGCGCTGACAGATCAGTATGACCACATCATGATGGTCGGCGAGGTTGGTGAAATGGGCCGGCGCTCGATCGAGATTATGGGTGAATACACCGAAGGCCGCGGCCGCCTGCACATGGCCTACAGTTTTGCAATGCTCGGCCCAGATTTCAACGCCGAACATTTCCGCAATTGCATAGAGGGGTTTCAGGCCGGCGCCCCTGATGGGCATCCCTACTGGTCATTCAGTAACCACGACGTGCCCCGTCAGGTCACCCGTTGGGCAGACCATGCCGTATCCGAGGACAGCATCGCGCGGCTGGCTTGCGCTATGCTGATGTCATTTCAGGGCACTATCGGCATTTATCAGGGCGAAGAGTTGGGTCAGACCGAGACAGAGCTTGTTTTTGAGGAACTGACCGATCCGCCCGCGATCCGCTATTGGCCTGCCATTAAAGGTCGCGATGGATGCCGCACGCCGATGGTCTGGGAAAAAGAGGCTGCAAATGCGGGCTTTTCAACTGGCGCACCGTGGCTACCTGTGAAGGAACCGCAGGCGGCAAATGCCGTTGACCAGCAAAGCGATGACGGCATCATGGCCTACTACAAGGAAATGATCGCTTACCGCAAAGACAGCGCCGCTCTGGCACGTGGCACCACGACTTTCATTTCACTGCCTGAGCCCTTGCTCGCTTTTACGCGACACGATGAAGCGCAAACGCTGACCTGTATTTTCAACTTGTCCAAAGACGAACACCGGGTTCCGCTAAAGGCCGCGGCACAGATCGCAAAGGGACAGGCCGCATCAATCGCGGACGGGGACCTCGTGCTGCAAGGCAATGGTTTTGCTTATCTGGCGCACAACGCGCAGGTGCCGGTTTAGGTAATGACATCGGGCGCACTGCGCCCTGTCATTGCGGTCAGGTCAGACACTGACATTGCTGCCTCGCGCACGTCGGTCAGCACCGCTTCAGGTGCTTCATGTAGGCGCACCGGGTCGGTTTCCAGCTGTTCAAGATAAAGCCGGATCGTGGCACCTTGTGTGCCCGTACCCGACAGCCGGAACACTGCCCGTGCGCCGCCTTCAAACGCAATGCGGATGCCTTGGTTTGTCGACTGCGAGCCATCAACCGGATCGAGATACGCAAACTCGTCTGCCGTCTCGACAGTCAGGGTGCCAATGGTTGCGCCCGCAAGGCTGCCTAATTTGGCGCGCAGCTTGTTGATCATGGCCTCGGCCTTGTCGCTGTCCACATCCTCAAAATCGAGCCTTGAATAATAGCACCGACCATGCGCCGTCCATAAATCGCCCATCAATTCAGACACTGACTTTCCAGTCTCGGCAAGAATATTCAACCAAAGAAGAACAGCCCAAAGTCCATCCTTTTCGCGCACATGGTCGGAACCGGTACCCGCACTTTCCTCGCCGCATAAGGTCACCTTGCCAGCATCCAGCAGGTTGCCAAAGAACTTCCATCCAGTCGGTGTCTCGAAGCACGCAATCCCAAGGCTATCGGCCACGCGGTCGACGGCCCGTGATGTCGGCATAGAGCGGGCAACACCCGAAAGCCCCCCGCGATAGGCCGGTGCCAAATGCGCATGCGCTGTCAACAGCGCAAGACTATCAGAGGGCGTCACATATGCGCCGGGTCCGACGATCATATTGCGGTCACCGTCGCCGTCAGACGCTGCCCCGAAATCGGGCGCATTACTGCTATACATCTTATCCATCAGGGTCTTCGCCCAGATCGGGTTAGGGTCCGGATGGCCTTTGCCAAAATCGGGGCTGGGTTGGCCGTTGATAACGGTGCCTTTTGGCGCCCCCAGCATGTCTTCAAGAACAGTGTGTGCGTAAGGACCAGTGACCGCGTGCATAGCGTCAAAACACATCGTGAAACCGCCAGCAAAGAGCGTTTTGATTTTTGGAAAATCCACGATTGTCTGCATCAAATCGGCATAATCAGCGACCGGGTCGACGATCTCCACCATCATGTTCTCAATCTTGCGGGTGCCGAGCTGCCCCAGATTTATATCCTCGCCTGCTGCAATTTTGTAGAACGACAATGTCTTGGTGCGCTCATAGATTTTATCCGTGACAGCCTCTGACGCGGGGCCGCCATTGGGACCATTGTATTTGAGACCAAAGTCGGCGTCCGCCCCTCCGGGGTTATGGCTGGCCGACAAAATCAAACCTCCATCGGCTTCGCGCAACCTGATCAGATGAGACGCAGCGGGCGTCGACAGAATTCCGCCCTGCCCAATAATGCACTTGGCCGCGCTATTGGCGCACGCCATGCGCAGGATGATCTGGATAGCGGCATCGTTGAAAAAGCGCCCATCGCCGCCAATGACAAGGGTCTTGCCTTCGACACCGCCGATCCCGTCAAAAATCGACTGCACGTAGTTTTCAAGAAAGTGAGGTCGTCGGAAAATAGCTGTCTTCTTGCGAAGCCCACTGGTTCCCGGCTTTTGCCCTTCGATTGACGTCGTCCGCACATTTTGCATCGGCATCTGTCTTCCTCCCTCTTATGTTCACTCTACTGTGCCATCAGCCGTTTCTTGTGAAAACACCACGACACTGTTGGCAGCCACGGTCATACCCGCAGTGACCTCGATCGCGTTTTCTTGGCTGGTGTCAAAGCGGCGCACCCATAGGTCGCCCTCCGGCAGCTCTGGCGGCGTGATCTCAACTGCTTCTCCGCGATTAAGCACGACAAGAAGTGCGCCTTCGCGTTTGACGTATTCAGGCGATCCTGACGCCATCCGCATTTCAGCCATCAACGTATTCAGGGCCGGATTGTCCCAATCCTCTTGTTGCATGGCCTCCCCATCAGCCTGACGCCAGAACAGGTCAGGTTCGCCATCGATTAGCCGTTGGCGCGAATGCAAAAACCGGGTTTGCCGCAACAGCGGATGCATTTTGCGAAACGCAATCGCCTGCTGGCAAAAGGTAAAGAAAGGATCATCCTTGTCCGGCCAATTGACCCAGCCGATCTCATTGTCCTGACAGTAGGCGTTGTTGTTGCCGCCTTGTGAATTGCTCAACTCATCGCCCGCCAGCATCATGGGTGTACCTTGCGACAGCATCAGCGTGGCGATCATATTGCGTTTGCGCTGCAGGCGGGCCGCCCTGATATCTGGATCCTCGGTTGGCCCTTCCACGCCCATATTGTCGGAATGATTGTTGGAATGACCGTCGCGGTCATCCTCGCCATTGGCCATGTTGTGCTTGTGGCTATAGCTGACCGTGTCGTGCAATGTGAATCCATCATGGGCTGTTAGAAAGTTCAGCGATGATGTGGCTGCGCGTCCGTCGTGATCGAAATAAGGGGCTGATCCGACCAACCGCTCGGCCAGATCCCGGACCTTGCCGTCATCACCACGCCAAAACTCGCGAACATTGTCGCGATACTTGTCATTCCATTCTACAAACGGCGACGGATAAGCACCTAACTGATAGCCGCCCGGCCCGATGTCCCAAGGTTCTGCGATCAGCTTGACCTGATTGAGCACGGGGTCCTGTCCGATGGCCCTGAAGAACGGCCCGTCACGCTCGAACCCGCGTGCGGTACGCCCCAGCGCCGAACACAGATCGAACCTGAAACCATCTACATGCATAACCTCGACCCAATAGCGTAAGCTATCCATAACCAGCCGAATGACGAAAGGGTTCTCAAAGTCGAGCGTATTTCCGCAACCGGCATCGTCGATATAGTAGCGTGGGTTGTCAGCCAGCCGGTAATAGCTTGCGTTATCAAGCCCACGAAACATCAGCGTCGGCCCTAGTTCAGAGCCTTCGGCGGTATGGTTGTAAACCACATCCAAGATCACTTCGATCCCGGCAGAGTGGAAACGCCGCACCATCTGCTGGAACTCCGCGATGTCGCCGCCCTGCATATAACGCGGGTCAGGTGCGAAGAACCCGTAGGTCATGTAACCCCAATAGTTCGTCAGGCCGCGATCGAGCAGAAACTTCTCGTTCAGAAATGCCTGCACAGGCAGCAATTCGACAGCTGTTACACCTAGATTATTCAAATGCTCCAAGATCGGATCAGATGCCATTGCCAGATAGGTACCGGGGTTCGGAATATCGTGGCGTCCCGCGGTTAGCCCTTTGACATGGGCCTCGTAGATGATCGAACTTTCCAGCGGATGACGCGGCTCTGCGGCATTGTCCCAGTTAAAAGACGGGTCAACAACAACGCAACGCGGCATATAGGGGGCGCTGTCGGTTTTATCAAAGCTAAGATCTTTTGTTTTGTGATCGTTTTGATACCCAAAAAGCGCGTCGTTCCACTTCGGATGCCCCGTGAGATGCTTCGCATAAGGGTCGATCAGCAACTTATAGGGGTTAAACCTGTGCCCTTCTTGGGGCTTGTAGGGACCATCCATACGCACGCCGTATTGCTGACCTGCTTTCATGCCGGGGAAATAACCGTGCCACACGTGACCTTCCCGCTCAGGCAGCGTGATGATCTGGTTCTCGTTGCCCTCGTCATCAAAGAGACAAAGCATGACCTTGGTTGCATGGCGTGAAAACACCGCAAAGTTCACACCTTCTGCATCCACAGTCGCACCCAAAGGCGTTGGACGCCCCGGCCTTGTTTCAAATGGACCAATGTTCAAGGGCGTGGCTCGATCAGACCGGCGTAGATGTCTTTGTATGCGACCGCAGAGGTTTCCCAATCGACGGGCTGCTTCATAGCGTTACGTTGCATGGTTTTCCAAGTCTGGTTGTCGCGGTAAAGGTCGCAAAGACGCGCAAAGGCGTTCGCCAACGCTTGTGCATTGATCGGGAAAAACTGCAACCCCGTTGCCACGCCACGCGTCAGGGCGGCAGGTGATGCGTTGATGACGGTATCGGCCAAGCCACCCGTCAAAGCCACAAGCGGCAGTGTGCCATACCGCAATCCGTAAAGCTGGGTCAGCCCGCAAGGTTCAAACCTCGAAGGCACCAAGACGACATCGCCGCCAGCCATCATCCGGTGCGACAAAGCTTCGTCGTAGCCGATTTTCACGGAAAGGTTTTCGTGGCGGTCCGCGGCCTCAAGCAATGCGATTTCAAGCTTTGGATCACCGGAGCCCAAAAGCGCCAACTGCCCATCGCGTTCAAGCAAAGTCGGCAGCGCATCAAGCAAGAGGTCGATCCCCTTTTGCTCGGTCAGGCGTGACACCAGCACGCAAAGTGGGCCATCTGAAGGACCCAGCCCAAACGTCTTGCGCAACGCCTTTTTGTTAGCGCTTTTGCCCGCCGCACTTTTGTAGGTCGTGATGTTTTGGTCCGTTGCCGGATTCCACACATCGATATCAATCCCGTTCACAATGCCCGACAGGTCCGCCTGCCGCGCCCGCAATATCCCGTCCATCCCGATCCCGAACTCAGGCGTCAGTAATTCCTCGGCATAAGTTTGCGAAACGGTGTTGATCTTGGCTGCCCCCACAATTCCGGCTTTGAGTGCCGAAATCTGGCCCCAGAACTCGAAATGCTCGGACGTGAACCGCGCGGGATCAAGGCCAAGGGCCGCCAGCTTGCCCGCATCGGCGTTACCGTGAAAAGCGATATTGTGGATCGTGAAAACGAAAGGTGTCGTAACCCCAAGCGCGTGCATATATTCCGGCGTCAGCCCCGCCTGCCAATCATGTCCATGCACAACGTCGGGCATCCAACCGTCCACACCATCCGCTGCAATCATAGCCGCCACCTTGGACAACGCAGCAAAGCGTTCGGGATTGTCGGGCCAATCTGCACCCGTCGCATCGCCGTAGATCGCCCCATCACGGTCATAAAGATGCGGTGCGTCAAGGATCAGCAGATCAAGGTCAGCAATTGTGCAAGCAAGCAACTTGGCCGGACCACCAAAGAGGTCTTTGTAGCCCGCAACGGTCGCAGCCTTGCCAATCTGGCCCATCACTGTGCGATACCCCGGCAGCAACACCCGCACGGTGACTCCATGATCCGCCAATGCGCCCGGCAAAGCGCCAGCGACATCTGCAAGCCCCCCGGTTTTTACCAAAGGTGCGCATTCTGAGACGGCAAAAAGCGCCTTGGTCATAAGGCAGCGGCCCTATTGTCCAACATGTCTTGCGTAATCAGCGTGATCCCACGATCGGTTACGCGGAACCATTTTGCATCCTCAGACGGGTCCTCACCCACCACAAGACCTTCGGGGATCACCACACCACTATCGACCACCACCTGCCGCAGCCGCGCAGAGCGTTGAACGACCACATTCGGCAGCACGACCGCATGATCAAGCACAGCGTAGGAATTTGTATGCACGTTCGTGAACAGCACCGAATTGCGCACCTCGGTCCCCGAAATAATGCAACCACCTGCCACCATTGACGAGATCGCCATGCCGCGCCTGTCGCGCTCATCGTGGATGAATTTCGCGGGAGGTACGGCCTCGTTATAGGTCCAGATGGGCCAGTCTTTGTCCCAAAGATCCAGTTCAGGTGTAAAGCTTGTCAGGTCAATATGCGCCTCCCAGAATGCGTCGACTGTGCCGACGTCCTTCCAATAAGCCGGTGCGCCGTCTGCACGCACGCAGCTTTCGTCAAACCGGTGCGCCATAGCTTTGCCGTTCTTGACGATGCTTGGGATCAGGTCGTTGCCAAAGTCATTCGAGGACTCCGGGTTTGCGTCGTCTTTCAACAGCAGTTCACGCAAGAATGCCCAGTCAAAGACGTATATCCCCATAGAAGCCAGAGCCTTATCGGGGTCTTCGGGCATGCCGGGTGGATCAGCAGGTTTTTCCAGAAAGCTGGTAATACGCCCGTCTTTGTCGGTGTCCATAACGCCAAAGGCTGTCGCCTCCATCCGCGGCACCGTGAGGCACCCAACGGTGGCATCAGCGCTTGTTTCCACGTGCTGACGCAGCATGACTTCGTAATCCATCTTGTAGATGTGATCGCCCGCAAGAATGACCACATAGTCCACGTTATAGCTGTCGACGATGTCGATGTTTTGTGTGACCGCGTCCGCCGTGCCTTTGTACCAGCTTTCATTGCCGCCGCGTTGTGACGCGGGCAGCACATCAAGAAACTCGTTGCGTTCGGCCCGGAAGAAATTCCAACCACGCTGGGTGTGCCGGATCAGGCTATGCGCCTTGTATTGGGTGGCGACCGCGATCTTACGGATGCCGGAGTTGACGGCATTCGACAGGGCAAAGTCGATAATCCGGGCCTTGCCGCCAAATGGAACGGCGGGTTTGACACGGCGATCTGTCAGTTCCTTCAGGCGGCTTCCGCGCCCTCCCGCTAGAACAAAAGCCATTGACCTTTGCGTAATACGCTTTGTTGGCATGTCGTCTTCTCCCCCTTGAGTATTCTATTCACCTTAGCTTTGCAGCACGACGACTGACAATGGCGGCAATGTCAGCGTCACAGATTGCGCGTGTCCGTCGGCGGGCACGTCGTGCGCGTCGCAGCCACCCAAGTTGCCGCAGTTGCCACCCCCATAGACCGCGGCATCAGTGTTCAAGATTTCACGCCAATGCCCACCGTTCGGCACACCGACCCGAAAGTCTGTGCGTTCCACGGGCGTAAAGTTGCAGACAACCAACACGTCTTTGTCGGCAGCATTGCCCTTGCGCAAATACCCCATGACGGATTGGGCGGGATCATTGCAAACCCACGCAAAGCCCGCGTGCTCGCAATCCTTCACATGCAGCGCTGGTGTGTCGCGGTAGAGATGGTTTAGATCCTGCACCAGCTGTTGGATCCCCTTGTGGGCTGGCTGTTCTGCCGCACCCCAATTGAGCTCTGCGTCGTGGTTCCATTCCTCGGGTTGCGCAAATTCGCAGCCCATGAACAATAGCTTTTTGCCCGGCTGGGTCCACATAAAGGCATAGTATGCGCGCAGGTTGGCAAACTTTTCCCATTCAGTTCCCGGCATTTTGGTCAGCATAGAACCTTTGCCGTGGACGACCTCATCATGGCTGATGGGCAAGATAAAGTTTTCCGTAAACGCCCAGTCGATGGGAAATGTCATCAGATGGTGGTCGTGTTGGCGGTAGATCGGATCTGTCTCCATGTACCGCAGGGTGTCGTTCATCCAGCCCATATTCCATTTGTAGCCAAACCCAAGGCCACCGGTATGCGCGGGCTGTGACACCCCGGGAAACGATGTGCTTTCTTCGGCTACAGTCATCACAGAGGCATCGGCACCGTAGGCGGCGATGTTCATCTTCTGCAAAAATGCAATCGCCTCGTAATTCTCGCGGCCACCATCCTTGTTGGGCACCCATTCGCCTTCGTTGCGCGAATAATCACGGTAAAGCATCGAGGCCACAGCATCCACGCGCAGCCCGTCCAGATGATACTCTTCCAGCCAGTAAAGCGCATTAGCGATAAAGTAATTCTTCACCTCGGTGCGCCCATAATTGGGGATCAACGTATTCCAGTCCTGATGAAACCCTTCGCGCGGGTCGGCATGCTCGTAGAGTGCCGTGCCATCAAACTGGATGAGGCCGTGCGCATCAGTCGGGAAATGGCCCGGCACCCAATCAAGCAATACGCCGATATCTGCAGCATGGGCCGCATCAATCAGGTCGCGAAATTCATTCGGAGGTCCAAACCGGATCGTCGGCGCATAGAGCCCCACAGGTTGGTAACCCCAAGAGCCATCGAAAGGGAACTCGGACACAGGCATCAACTCGATATGCGTAAAGCCCATGAATTTGACGTAAGAAATCAGATCGCGGGCTAATTCTTGATAGGACAAAGGCCTGCCGTGATCATCATAACGCCGTCGCCATGATCCCAGATGCACCTCGTAAATCGAAATCGGCCGCGCACGGTCTGCACGGGTTGCACGGCTTTTCATCCAAGCGGCGTCGCCCCAGCCATAACCTGCAAGGTCGCGCACGATGGATGCCTGTTCGGGTGGGTGCTGGGAGCCAAAGCCGACTGGATCAGCCTTGTCGCGCGACTGCCCATCTGAGCCTTCGATCTGGTACTTATAGACTGCGCCTTCTGCGATGTCAGGCAAAAAAATCTCCCAGATGCCGGTCTCACCTGCGGGCCGCATAGGGTGGCGTCGGCCATCCCACATATTGAAATCGCCAATGACACTGACGCGCTGGGCGTTGGGCGCCCAGACTGCGAAATGAACGCCATGAGCCCCTTGATGCTTGGTCACATGCGCACCCAAGACGCGCCAAAGCTGCTTATGGGTGCCCTCTCCAAACAAGTACTTGTCGAGATCAGACAGAACGGGTTCAAAAGAAAACGGATCACGGACCGTGTGCTTTGTACCATCCGCATACTGCATGGTCAGCGTATAGGCTTTTCCAGGAACCCTGCCAGAAAACACCTCCCCTTCCACACGCGGCAAAACCGTCTGCTTGCCAGCGACAGTTGCTGTCACGCCTGTGGCGTCGGGCTGAAACGTAGTGATCCAGCGTTTATTGCCACTGGTATGCGGCCCGAGAACATCAAACGGCGCTTCATGCGTTCCTGCGTTCAACGCAGCTAACGCATCATCAGTTAAGAAGTCCGGTCGATCTGGAATATCTTTGTGCGCCAATGTGGATACTCCGATGCGTCAAACCGATCTCGCAAGGCCATGAGAGCCATTTGAACGGTTCTGGATAGAAACATGAGCGGATCAGGAACGTCAACCAAGCGCGCCAATCGCATACTGCTGCGATCAACAAAGATACAGATGAAGTCGCCTTAACTAATGTACAAAGTGGGATGGTGGCGGACAGACAGGGATTCGAACCCTGGAGACGGTCTCCCGCCTACACACTTTCCAGGCGTGCGCCTTCGACCACTCGGCCACCTGTCCGTGGCGGCGGTTTAGCCTCAACTGCCCTGCCTTTGCAAGTGCCAACACATATGTTTGTGTCCCCCCTTTACGCGGGACCCATTGCCACCTTACAAACAAGACTTCGATGTTATGAGGCCTGACAGCCAATGCTGCACGATCCGCCGAAAACCGGCAAACCTGAAGGGCCGACCAAATCAACCCGCCTGCAAACCGGCGCGTTGCTGATAATTGCTTTTGCGGTCGTCTTATTCTTGCTTGTGCAGGCACGTTTCGTGCTTATTTCATTGGCGACAGCAATTATTCTGTTCAGTTTGACCAGCGATGTGATCAACGCAATTGCGCGCCAGCGCATTGGGCCATTTCGCATTCCAAGCACGCTCGCCAGCATCGCGGCGATGGTCACGATCACTGCCGCCCTGTTGGTTCTCACGTCGATCTTGTTGGCACAAGTCAATACAGTCTTGATCACAACACTCTCTTATGCGGACCGCGCACCATCTGCGGTTGGCTCACTTTTCGCGTTTTTGGGCGAAGACAGCCAACTGGCGGTCTCAAACGCTTTGCGTTCGGTGGATGTATCCAGCTATCTGCGCGGTGCCGCCAGTCAAGCCAGCGGAATTATGCAGGCAACGGTGCTGATCATCCTCTTTGTGGGTTTTCTTTTTGCCGAACGGATCTGGTTTCAAACCAAACTGCTCAGCCTCTCTGGCGATGAGGCGCAAGCTGAGCGTATTGGCAAAATCATCCAGTCAATCATCCACCGTGTGAACTACTATCTGTTGGTGAAAACAGTGATCAGCGCGATCACGGGTGGCATGGTCTATGTGCTTGCACGGGCATTCGAGTTGGAGCTTGCGACCTCCATCGGGATCATAACCTTCGTGCTGAACTTCATTCCCAACATAGGCTCGATCGTAGCTACAGCACTGATCGCATTGGTCGCCCATGTTGAAATTGGGGACGCGGGGATCACGCTTGCAGTGTTTACGATCGCAGGGGTCATCCAATTCGTGAACGGCAGCGTCATTGATCCGATGCTGATGGGGCGCGCGCTGCGCCTGTCGTCGTTCGGGATCATCCTATCGCTGGCATTTTGGGGTGCTGTTTGGGGTATTCCGGGGATGTTTTTGTCTGTGCCGATCATGGTGATGATGATGGTCGTGTGCAGCTATGTGCCGAACCTGCGGCCCTTTGCAGTGCTGCTTTCGCGCGAAGGTCTGCCCGAGACCGAAAAAATGCTCGACCAACCCATTGATCGCGATCTCTTTGGCCAAGGCCTTAATCGTGACTAGCGATTTGGACGCGGCGCTGGCGGTGGTTTATTCGCCAAAGGTTGCCGTGCAAAATACGTCACATCTTCCGTGAAATACTGATAGCTATCTGCGTTATCGATGGCGCGGCGTGGATCATCGCGTGCCATTTGCGAACACTCCGTCCGGGAATAACAATGATCCTCGGTCGCGGCGACATGCAGGAAATGCGAAATCTCGTGCACGATTGTTCCTTCCAGAGTGCCATTATCGCTGCGCCGCGCACCCGGTCGCAACGCTGTCAAGGGTGGCAGCGCAAAGAATGCCGGGCACAGATGCATCAAATACGGCTCATCCGCATAAACCCACGCATACTCGCCGGCATTGCATCCATCGTCCGCGATAATCTCGCATTGTGCCGTCACCGCCCCACTGCGCAAGGCTGTGACGATAGATTTCAGGCTTGCGCGCACACGCTCTGCATTTTGTTGGGAATAGGTTCCAAACCAGCGTTGGTAGTCCGGTGTATCACCGATCGCTGTTGCCGCTTTTAACGTCAGGTTTTTGGCCGTACCAAGCGCATCACTTATCGTCTTTGATTGTTCGGGAGAGCATCCAGCGTAAGGTTGCGCCGCCGCGGGGCTCGCGAACCATCCAATGCACATTATGATGATCGCCAAGCGTCGCATCACTTACTCCAAATGCAAATAGACACGGCGGTTCTGGCGGCCCTTTTTCTCGGTCTTGCCAATCCGCACGCGGCCAATTTCTTCGGTGTTCAACACATGGGTCCCACCGCAAGGTTGCAAGTCTGCCGTTTCATCGCCGACACAGATACGGACCAGCCGTATCTGCCCACTGCCACGCGGTGGTTGTACTGACATCGTCTTCACCAGCTCTGGTTTCGCGTCCAGCTCGGCATCGGTGATCCACTCTTCCATCACTGCCATATTGCAGGCAATCAAACGGTTGAGATCGTCTTCAACAGCTGCTTTGTCGGCAAGCGCATCCGGCATATCGAAATCCAAACGGCCTTTGTCAGCACCGATTGACCCGCCCGTCACCGGCAACGGAATAACAACAGACAATAGATGAAGCGCTGTATGAACCCGCATATGTCGGTAACGGCGCTCCCAATTCAAAGACTGCACAGCGTCTTGGCCTACACTGGGCAAGCCCACAGGTTCGGCGGGGACCAAGACGATATCGTCCCCCTGCCCTTTGACGGCCGTTGCAATCTCAATCTCGCCGCCGTCCCAACGCAGCGTGCCACTGTCGCCGGGTTGCCCGCCAGAGGTTGGATAAAAAACTGACCCATTCATCACGATACCACCCTCAGAGGTGATCTTGGTGATGACGCCTGATCCCTCGCGTGCATAGGCATCCTTGCGAAAAAGCGGTTCGGTCATGTCGTCGCGTCCTTCAACACTTCGGGATTGCGCAGCCAAATATCACGCTGGGCAAATGGTATCTCAATCCCAGCTTCGGCAAATTGTTTGGCAATTTCATGGTTCATTTCAGATTTCGTGACCAAGACGTAATTCACATCCCGCAAAATAGCGCGAATTTCGAAATCCAGTGCGTCTGCACCAAATCCTTGGAACAGCACGGCTGGCGGTGGTGTCATGACGACCAAAGGATGCGCCTCAGCGATGCCCCGCAAGATGCGCGTCACCTCATCCACATCTGACCCGTAGGCCACGCCGACAGGCACAATGACACGACCAACAAGATTGCCACGTGTCCAGTTGGTCACCTGCCCGCTGACAAGGTCCGCATTGGGGATAATCACATCGGTTCTATCGAACGTCTCAATCCGGGTGGAGCGCACGGAAATCGCACGCACATAGCCCATTTGTCCGGCCACCTCGATCCAGTCACCTTCGCTGATGGGACGCTCAATCAATAAGATGATGCCAGACACAAAGTTCGACACGACCGTTTGAAGACCAAAACCGATCCCGACGGACAACGCACCCGCTACAATCGCGATATTCGACAGATCAATGCCCGCACTTGTGATCGCAACAATGGCCGCAAGCATGATACCCACATAGCCAAAGCCTGCCACGACCGCATTCTGCCCGCCCAAATCAAGCCGTGTGCGGGGCAGTACCGATTTACGCAAAGTACCTTGAATGAACCGGGTCAAAATGTAGCCAACGGCAAACACCACAGCGAACATGATGAAGTCTGTTGGCGAAATCCGGGTTTCGCCAACAGAGATGCCTTCGCGGAACCGGGTCCAAAGCTCTAGTAATTCATCGACGCTCATGCCCCACGTCAGCGCAAAGATAGGCAAGCTAAGCAGATAGATTGAAAAACTGATGAAGACTGGAATCAGCGCTTGGAAACCGCGGTAGTCATCGTCGTCTTGCGTGGTGCGCGTCAGGTCTTGCACCATCCGCTGCACCAGTATCAGCAAACCAATCAAAGCGACCGACAAGATCGACGGGATCAGCAGCGCAACACCGGCAGCGCCATATCCAATGGCAGCCAGAATTGGGCTAACGACCGAAACAATCGTGCAAAAACGCCCAATCAAACCGCGCATGCGGCCTGCAATGCCAGGCTCCTCCTGCTCTATTTCCGGCAAGGTGCTGATCACGCGTCCTAGGCCCCAAAACAAGACGCCCAGCACCACAAGCACCATCCATTCACCAGCGGCATAGGACCCGGCCGAGCGTTCCATCGTCCGCATTCCGGCGCTAAATAGCGTGGAAAAGGCAATGACCCAAGCCAGCGCAATGCTAAAGCGTCGCCCCGATGCGCGCGTGACCGCATCATATCCCAAGATCCCGTTCATTTCTCCGACAGGAAAAACATGACGGGCCAGCCACCATCCGAAGATGACAAAGAAGCCCGCAATGGGAATTGCCGCGATCACGTCACCACCGCGAAGACCAAAGAGAGAAAGGGACTGCAAGGCCTGCGTCACAAGCAGCAGTCCAACCACGGGCACAATAATCTGCACCAAGGACAGCATGAAAAGCGTCAAAGGCCGCCAGCGGTTACCCCCCTTGATCAGCCCAGCCCGCCACCGCGTGACCAGCCGTCGGCCAGCACTCAAAAGGACAACGCCAACCAAAAACAAAAAGACCGCACGCGGCAACGCCGAAAACAGCTGTCCGCTTTCCCAACGGAATGTGAGGCCCGCGGCAAATTCAATGCCTATGACCTGCGCCAACGACCCAAAGGAGCCGAATGCACCAAAAATATGTGTCGGGTTCAGTGGTGTAGGGCCGCGGACCGTCAACTGCGCCGTCTGGCGCTGCAAAGAGCGCGCATCAAACTCACCAATCAACCCATCTGCACGCGCGTAGGCTTCTTGCGCCAGCAGCCCCGGCACGCTGAGGTCTTGGCGTTGTGCGATCAACGCAGCCCGTCGGGCGGCAATCGCAGGGGCTTCTTCGGCCCCTTCTGGCACAACACCCAATGCGGCGATTTGTGCATCCACAGTGGCAATGCGCCCCGAATTCGTGGATGTTTCGGCCAAAAGCCGGTCGCGCCAAACCACAAGTTCGGCACGTAACCTGCTCATTGCGAACTCTGACGCATCCTCTCGGGCAGCGAGCGTTTCGGCACGCTCCGCCAAACGCTCAAAGCTCTCAGCCTCCTCTGCAGTCTCAATCGGGACATCGATACCTTGCGCCACAGCCATGAAAGGCAGCGCGCAAACAAAAACAAGAAAGAGTGATAGCGCGCGGATCATACGTCTTCAAACACCTGCGGCACATCAACTGTCGCTTCAAGCCAAGCAGGAGTAGGCAGACCTTTTTCACGCAAGAATTCCGGATTGAAAATCTTGGACTGGTAGCGCGTGCCATAGTCACAAAGGATCGTCACAATCGTATGCCCCGGCCCCATGTCACGGGCTAACCGAATGGCACCTGCAATGTTGATACCGGTCGAGCCACCCATGCACAGGCCCTCATCTTGCAACAAATCAAAGACGATCGGAAGCGCCTCTGCATCTGGAATTTTATAAGCAAAATCAGGCGTGAAGCCTTCAAGGTTCGCGGTAATCCTGCCTTGACCAATGCCTTCGGTAATCGAGTTTCCGGCAGGCGGCACTTTGTCAGTGTAAAGCTTATAAAGCCCTGAGCCGTCGGGATCAGAAATGCCGACTTTCACACCCTTCGGCTGGAGTACTTGGCCAACACCTGCCAACGTGCCACCTGATCCGCAAGCGCAAGTAAACCCGTCAACCTTTCCCTCCGTTTGTTCCCAAATTTCAGGGCCAGTCGTCTCGATATGCGCCTGCCTATTCGCCGTATTGTCAAATTGGTTGGCCCAAATTGCACCGTTCGGCTCGCTTTCATTCAGCGCAGCCGCCAACCGCCCGGAATACTTCACATAGTTGTTGGGATTGGCGTAAGGCACCGCTGGCACTTCGACCAATTGGGCACCAGCGACGCGGATCATATCCTTCTTCTCCTGGCTTTGCGTCTCGGGGATCACAATCACCGTCTTAAAGCCCATTGAGGCCCCAACAAGCGCCAGTCCAATGCCGGTGTTACCGGCGGTCCCTTCAACGATTGTCCCGCCCGGTTTCAGATCACCGCGCGCGATGGCATCCTTTATCATATAAAGTGCGGCACGATCCTTAACGGACTGACCAGGGTTCAAGAACTCGGCTTTGCCAAGAATGGTGCACCCCGTGGCCTCGGACGCGGCACGCAGCTTGATCAACGGTGTATTTCCGACAGCGTCAGCAAGGTCATTCTTTATGGTCATTACAAAGCCCTTTCATATCTTGAGTTCTGTGTAGGTCCCCAATTGCATGACTACAAGACATCCTACGCGCCCCTGGCGGCTAGCGCGCAAGGCGTAACCGATCACGGTGACGCAAAAGCCAATGCAGCAAGAACAGTGCAGGACCGGTGGCAATCTCACCACTATCGGCCAGTGCAAGCGCCTCGTCAAAAGACATTGGATGCAATCGCAAATCCTCACCCTCTTGCGGCAAGCCACCCAAATATGTCTGAGACTGCGCAATGTCGCAAAGCCCGACAAATGTGTAGAAATAGTCGGTGCTGCCGCCCGGCGAGACATAAAACTGGCCCGCGGGCTCAAGCGTTGTGATCGCAAGCCCGGCCTCTTCTTGCGCTTCGCGGCGGGCCGTTTGCTCGGGTGCCTCTCGTGCGTCAATGATCCCCGCGACAGGTTCAAGCATCCATGGGTTTGGATCATGGCGCAAACGCGGCCCCATACGGGCCTGCTCGACCAAAACCACGCGGTCGCGGACTGGATCATATGGCAGGACAATCGCGGCATCGACACCTATGAAACCCTCACGCACAAGGCGGCCAGATCGACCGCCATCAAAAGTGCGGTGTTCGACATCTGCGCTCAGGAACCGAAAAAACGCACCGGCGGTTGGCCCAGTCAATTCAGCATCAAAATCACCGTCTTTCGCGAGATATCGCCGTGTCGCGGGTGCCGCAGCAGCACGGTGCTTGGACCAAGCGCGCGCTTCAATCATTCCCCACATACCACGCAGCTTTTCAGGCGTCGGCAACGGATCAAGTGTGAATATCTCTTGGGCGGCAAGAATTGCAGGCGCGAGGTGCCCCGCCTCCCAATCATCCAAGGACCACTCCCAATTCCCGACGGCAAGACCATCGGGAGGCATGTAGCACTGAGCTGAAGTCAGACCGTTATCTGTTTTGACTTCAATGGTTTGGCGCGGATAGTCGAATGCACCTTCATACAAATCAAGACGAGACACTTGTTCGGGTGTGAGGTCTTTCCAGATAAGACCTTGCGCTGTAGCGCCCGACTGTTTTTCAATAAATGGCACGACATTGTCGGCAATAGGCCGCACTGCATATTCGGCTAAAATAGCAGGGCTGGAATGCAGCACACCGGGTCCGGCAACCGTTGCCATCAACGCATGTGACTTCAGCGTCCCGTAAACGAAAATGTCCATGTTCTAGGGGAAACGCTGTCCGAAAAACTCTGTGACCCAAGCGCAGACAACACCACCGATCACAAGCGTTGCAATGAATGGGATATCGTAAAACAGCACGCTAAATTCCAGCATTTGTTGGAAGATATTCACAAGCGCATCCATTGCACCATCATATTGAAGGCGCATGGCGTTCGTGAACATCTGATTGAATGCGACGACAAAAAGCATACAAAATCCGATGACAAAGCTGCATGTCAGACCAATGCCAATCGCTGGGTTATACCCCCGCCCTGCCCGACCCCCGCAGACCTTCCAGCCTACGACCAGACCCACAACCGCCGCGATAGGCACCCAATATGTTGGCGCATTTGATTCCGGGAAAAACGGAATGGATAAGCCTGCGATATACCATCCAAACAGTGCGAAAATAATGGCTCCGGCAAGGCGTCCAGCTGTAGGCATCTTATGCGTCCTCTTTTAGACGCGCCGCCCTGCTATGCGGTCCGCGTCACGGTAATCTGTGTCACGTCGCAGTTTCGGCTATCGAAAGTCGCGGCACAAGAGGTCAGATAAAAATCCCACATCCGTCTAAAACGATCGTCAAAGCCCAATGCCGAGATCTCATCCCACTTTTCGTTGAATGTCTCGTGCCAGCGGCGCAAAGTTTGACCATAGCTTAAGCCGAATTCGACAGAACCTGCAACATTTAAACCAGCCTTTTCAACCTCTTGACGCAAGACGGTTGGGCTTGGCAACATGCCTCCGGGGAAAATGTATTTCTGGATGAAATCAACACCCTTGCTGTAACTTTCCCAGCGTTCGTCTTTGACAGTGATAATTTGAAGTGTTGCGTTCTTGCCCGGTTTCAGGCGCTCACGGACAGTTTCAAAGTAGGTTGGCCAGTATTGCTGTCCGACAGCTTCGAACATCTCAATGCTGGCAATGCCATCATAGACACCTTTTTCGTCACGATAATCCTGCATTTTGATCTCGACCATATCGGACAGACCAGCTTTTTGCATGCGCGCAACGGCATAGTCATGCTGTTCTTGGCTGATTGTCAGACCAGTCACCTTGATCCCACGCTCTTTGGCTGCGTATTCCGCAAACCCGCCCCACCCGCAGCCGATCTCAAGCACATGGTCGCCCTCTTTGGCGCCCATTTGATCTACCATGCTGGCGTATTTTGCAGTTTGCGCGACCTCGGTGCTTTCTTGTCCGGTTTCGAAGATCGCCGATGAATACGTCATCGTGTCGTCCAACCAGAGGCCATAGAATTCGTTGCCCAGATCATAGTGATAGCTGATGTTCTTGCGCGCTTGGCTTTTGGAGTTTCGCTGCATCCAGAACCGCAGACGCTCGTAGGCGCGGATCAACTTTTGTGCAGGAAACCCGTCATAGATATGATCCGCGTCATCATGCATGAAATCCATCACAGCCATCAGATCAGGCGTCGTCCACCACCCTTCAAGATAGGCTTCTGAAAAACCCATATCGCCTTCGCGCACGGTGCGGGAGAAAAGATCATCGTTGTGAATATGGACTTCGGCGACATGACCCGGCTCGGGCCCCTCAGCACGGAAGTGGCGACCGTCTGGAAGAATGATATCGATGCGACCTTTCTTCAGGTCTTTCACTTGGTCAAATACACGCGAAAAGTAACGTGGCAGCCCGGTTTGGCCCTGAGTACTGGTAAGGATCATCTATCTTCCTGTCGTCTATTCTTCTTAGCGCCTCTGAAAGCGCAGTTTGTTCTCACTGTAGTTAACCTTTGGTACGTTGAAGTCACGGAAAACGTTCAATTTCCTTCCAAATGACCTTACGGCATCTAGAATCCACGGTTCTGATAAGCATTCAAGGCACGCTGGCGACCAACATCCGCAGGGACGATCGGGTCAGGGTATTGGTCGTCGGGGGCCATGTCCCAACTCTGCGGTATCATATCATAATATGACAAAGCTGTCGCACTTGGGCTCTTTGTGCCTTGCGCGATCCACTTTTTGACATACCCGCGATCTTTGTCGAATTTGTCCAATTGCGTGACAGGATTGAACACCCGGAAGTACGGCGTTGCATCCGGCCCCGACCCTGCCGACCACTGCCAGCCCATCGCATTGCTGCACGGGTCCCAATCGATCAGGCAATCAGCAAACCAATTCAGCCCGATCTTCCAATGGCACAGCAGATGTTTGGTCAAATAAGATGCCACGATCATGCGTCCACGATTATGCATCGTGCCGGTCACGTACATTTCGCGCATGGCGGCATCGACAAACCGAATGCCTGTGCGGCCCTGTTTCCATGCTTGCACTTCGGGGTGATCTTCATCTGTGTTCCACGGGAAAGCGTCCCAGTCTTCCTTCCAGTTCCCACTGACGATCCGGGGCGTATGAAACGCGAGATGATACGCGAACTCGCGCCAGACAACTTCCTTCAGGAACACCTCCGCATCGCCTTTGCCGTCGTTCAAGGCTTTCCATCCCGCGTGCCAACAAACGCGCGGGCTGATCTCACCATAGGTAAGGTTCTCGGACAGGCGCGACGTGCCATCCACAGACGGAAGGTCGCGGTTTTTGACGTAGTTGAAGACACGGTTTTCGATAAAATCGTCCAAACGGTTCCGCGATGCCGCTTCGCCGACGGTGCAGTTGCTTTTTAGAATAACTGCCCCGCGATGCATTGCGGCATCCATCTGCCAGTCTTTGACGTCATCTGATTTAGGCCACACGTCTGGCGTTGGGATCTTACCAGGAATTGGCAATGCCTCCGGGACATCGTTGCCACGTACGTTCTTCCACATAGGTGTATAGACTTTGTAGAAACCCCCCGTTTTCGTCTCGACGGTCCAAGGTTCAAACAAGACATGGCCCTTAAAGCTCTCGGCCGTGATGCCATCTTCTTTGAGTGCGGATTTCAAATCTGTGTCGCGCGTCCTGCATTCTGGATCATAGAGGCGCGACCAATAGACCGTATCCGCGCCCGTCTCCTTGATCAGCGCCCGTAGCGCTGAAACAGCATCACCGCGCCGCAGGATCAGCTGACTGCCCTTGGCTGCAAGCGACTTGCTTAGATCCTCCACTGACAGCCCCAAACGCATCTTGGGGGCAGCCCCCAGACGCTCGCTCAACTCATCGTAGATAAACACCGGAATAACTGGCCGCCCGGCGGCACAGGCCGCCGTCAGCGCCTCGTGATCGCCCAGACGCAGATCACGCCGGTACCACATCAAAATGGGGGATTTGCTCATCAGACCTCCGCGCAGGGCTGCTTGGCCTGCTTACAAGACCTGATCTAGCGCCACCATCAGGGCGTCAACCTCAGATTTTGTCGTGTAGTGCACGAAACTGACGCGCAAAACGCCTTTTGACAGGTCCACGCCGACTGCGGAAAGCGGGCGCTGTGCGTAAAAATCGCCGCCACCTGCCATGATACCGTGGGGGGCAAGTTTGGCTGCGGCGGCCTCTGCGTCAGTCTCTAGGGCCATCGCCACTGTGGGTGCACGGCGCACCGCATCTGCTGGACCAATAAGCCGCACAGAGTTCTTCGCCGACACATAGTCCAGCAACGGTTGCAAAACAGCGACCTCGTGATCGCGCATCAGATCATGGGATTTGCGCGCAGCAGCAGCACCGATACCGCCACCATGGTGCACTGACATAGCATCAAGATAATCGGCCATACCGGCACTTGCCGCGACCTGCGCGTGATCGGGGCCCGCCGGGGTGAAACGATAGTAAAGCGTATCACCGTTGAAATGGTGGCCTTGGTTCGGCAGCTCCATCCCCCAATCTTCACGGATCACCATAATGCCTTGGTGCGGGCCATAGGTCTTGTAGGCGCTGAACAGATACACATCGCAGCCCAACGCGGTGACATCGGCAAACCCGTGTGGCGCATAGCTGACGCCATCGACGACTGTCCGCGCGCCCGCCGCTTTTGCAAGTTTGCAGATGCCTGCAACGTCATTGATCGCGCCGACAACATTGGAACAATGCGGAAAGACGACGAGGGCCACATCCTGTTCCAGCAGTTTGGCGAGGTCTTCTGCGTGCAACTCACCCGTCTCTGGATCGATTTGCCATTCAAGGATCGATACACCCTCTTCGGCCAACCGGCGCCAAGGCCCGCTGTTGGCCTCGTGGTCTTGATTGGTCACAACAATGCTTTGACCCGGCTTGATCCACTTGCGCACTGCTTGCGCCAGCACATAAGTGTTCTGGGTCGTTGAGGGGCCAAAAGACACCTCATGTGTCTTCACACCCAACATCTCCGCCAAGCGCGTCCGTGCCTCGTCCATTTCCTCGCCGCCCAGACGGGACGCGACATAGGGCGCATAGGGCTGCACTTTGCGTTCCGTGTAAAACCGATGCAGACGGTCGATCACCTGACGACAGGTATAAGACCCACCCGCGTTTTCAAAAAAGGCTTGGCCTTGCAAAGCAGGTTGATCAAAGGCGGGAAATTGGGCGCGCACCCATGCGATATCTAAATTCATAGTGTCATGGATACGAAAAAAGCCCCGATGCGCAAGCACCGGGGCTTTTGTTTCTTCATATTCGCGCGATTACTCGGCTGGCGTTGCAGCCGCTTGGATTTCTCCATGTGTGGTTGGCACACCGGCAGCTTCCCGACGTCCATCATTGTAGATCGCCTTGATCAATGAAATGCACATCAGCACCATCACGATCGAGAATGGCAGCGCGCCAATCACCATCGCGGTTTGAATGGCACTTGTACCACCAGAAATCAGCAATCCAGCCACAACCAGACCTAAGGCAACACCCCAGAACAAGATATGTGGACGCGCCTTTGGCCCTTCATCGCCCGCCGCGTTGATCGTATTCACGATCAGCACCGCAGAGTCAGCAGAGGTGACAAGGAACGTCATCAACAAGACCACGATCATAACCGCCATCGCCCAAGATAGCGCTTGGCTGATCGGCGATAACATGAACTCGGTCATCGCAAAGATCTTGTCGCCATTCGCAGCATCCAAGATCACACCACCTGCGGCACCGTTCAACTCAAGGTCAACGGCAGTACCACCAGCCCAAGCGAACCAGACAAAGCACATCAGTGACGGGACGATCATCGCACCCAGCACAAATTCGCGGATTGTCCGGCCACGCGAGATGCGCGCCAAGAACAAACCAACGAATGGTGCAAATGCGATCCACCAAGCCCAGTAGAACACAGGCCACCAGCCCTGCCACTGTGCCAGCAAGAAGCTTTCACTACCCTCAACACCGTCAGATTTATACACATTGAAGCTTAGCCCCGGCAGTGCGACCAGATAATCCCAAATGCCAACGAAGAACGCCGTAGCACCAAACCAAGTCGCTCCGAAGAGGATGAAGAAACTAAGCAAGGTAATCGACAGCACCATGTTGATATTCGACAGCCATTTGATGCCCTTACCAACGCCCGACAAAGCAGAGAGTGTAGATGCGCCCATAATGACAAGCAGGGCCACGATAATGCCGGTCGTTGTGGCCGTACCGTCGTCCATCGCCAAACCGCCGATGCCAATGCGCGTAAGCCCGGCAACAAACTGTTCCACACCAAAGCCAAGTGTTTGCGCCACACCAAGGATAGTCGCAACAACAGCTACGATATCAATGACATGTCCCAGTGTACCCGACAGTGCCTTGCCAAACAGTGGCGTCAGCGCAGATCTGATCGTCAACGGCAAACCGCGGCGATAGCTGAAGAACGCAAGCGAAAGGCCCGCGACCGCATAACACGCCCAAGCGCCAAGACCCCAGTGCAGGTACGACCACACGTAAGCTGTACGCACGTTGTCGGCGGCAAGCCCAGTTGTCACACCTTGAATGACAGACGGATTGTTTTGAAAATGTGCGATTGGCTCTGCAACAGCCCAGGTCAACATGCCAACACCGATACCGGCACCAAACATCATCGAAAACCAAGAGAAGTTCGAGAACTCTGGCGTTTCTCCCGGCTGACCCAGATTAAGTCGACCTGCCGTCGGCCAAAGCGCCAGACCCAAGCAAACGATCACAAAGAATGCGACTGTCCAAATATACCAAGACGCAAAGTAATTAAGAATAACAGCATTCCATGCGCCCAGAACTTCGCCAGCCCATTCGGGCCACACGATCGCCCAGACGACCAAAACGCTGATAATGATTTTGCTGATAACGGTGACGTTAACGCTGAACCCTCGATAAAAACCGACATCGGCGGTCTTAATCGGAAGTTCCGATAGAGGAGGTTTTAGTGCCATGATTGTTTCCCTGTTGGCTATTATTGTCCGCCTATTTTGACGGATCGTGCGACATACTAACCCGAAAATGCGCCACAATGTCACCTTGAAACGACGCTGCAAGCGCGAGAAAGTATTTGCAAGTGCAGCATTACGGGGGATTTCGCAGGTATTCCATAATCTGCGTCCCAACTCAGACACAGTTTGATTGACGCCAAAAAGGCAACAAAAAAGGGCCGCCCCCAACAGGACGGCCCATCAAAAATCACGGTGTTGGAGGTTAGCCTTTCACATCAACCACAACCCGACCCTTCACTTGCCCCTTAAGGATGCCACGACCCAAGTCTGGCAGGTCCGACAACGTGGCAGGCTGGATCATGGCTTCCAGCTTATCCATGGGCAGGTCTTTGGCGATCCGCGCCCACGCACGAACACGGTTGTCATAGGGTTGCATCACACTGTCGATGCCCAATAGGTTCACTCCGCGCAGCAGGAACGGAATAACGGTTGCCGGCAGCCCGGCCCCACCGGCCAAACCAACGGCAGAAACAGACGCGCCGTATTTCATCTGGCCCAAAACACGCGCCAGCATGTCACCGCCCACGGCATCAACACACCCACCCCAGGTTTCAGCTTCCAAGGGCCGTTTTGTGGTCTCGTTGATCTCTTCGCGCGCCACGATCTGCGTGGCACCCAGCGATGTCAGGTAGTCCGTCGTTTCGGGGCGTCCCGTGACCGCAGCAACCGGATGGCCAAGGTTGGCCAAAATCGCTGTTGCCACCGATCCTACGCCACCGGCGGCCCCCGTCACCAATACTGGACCGTCTTTGATCCCGTGATCTTCAAGCGCCATAACCGCAAGCATTGCAGTAAATCCGGCCGTACCGACAGCCATCGCCTGACGTGTGTCCAGACCATCGGGCAAGGGCACCAACCAATCCGCTTTTACGCGGGCTTTTTGTGAATATCCGCCCCAATACGCCTCACCCACGCGCCAACCGGTCAACACAACCTTGTCACCTGGCTTGTAGCGCGCGTCATCTGAAGCTTCGACCGTGCCTGCAAAATCAATGCCAGGAATGTGCGGATAGTTCCGCACCAACCCGCCACCGGGGCCAATGCAAAGCCCGTCTTTGTAGTTCACCGTTGAGTATTCAACAGCAACAGTCACATCGCCTTCGGGCAGTTGATCCAAGCTCAACTCTTGCACAGCGGCATGCGTCTTGCCCTCTTCATTCTTCTCAACCACCAAGGCCTTAAACATCTTTATTCCTCTCTAAGGGGCGCAAAGCCCATTCTTTCTGTGTTCAATCAAACTTCCGCCGGAGGCTCCGACAGATCAGCTCGCGCTAAATCCAAAAGCTTTCATGCACCGTTGCCTGACGCAGTCCATCTTGGGTCTGCACCTCAAGTTCGGTGCCTTCATCCCAATGTGTCATCCGCACCATGCCAATGGCCACATTCGTTTTATAGTCGGGCGATTTCGCGGCAGAGGTTACCTGCCCGATACGCTTGCCCTTGGCCATAACCGGCCAAACCGCGTCACAAACCGGAATATCACCATGAATGGAAATCGCACGGATTTGCTGGGTTGGCCCTTCTTTCGCCACCCGTAGTAGCGCATCCCGGCCCACACACCCAATCGCCGTCTGTGTCGAACAAAACCGACCAAGCCCACATTCATGCGGTGTGTTTTCTCGGTTCATATCATTGCCATAAGAGAGCAACCCTGCCTCGATCCGCTCTATCAAATTGGGGCAACCGGCGTAGACATCCAAATCCTTGCCTGCCTCAAACAATGCGTTCCAAAGCGGCATACCGTTCTTGGTGCCATCGACATAGATCTCAAAGCCACCCTGCTTGGAATATCCAGAGCGCGCGACAGCCATGCTGACACCTTGAAAATCAAACCAGCCAAAGCGAAAGAACTTGATGCCGCGCACAGCATCGCCAAACACCCGCGCCATCAGATCATCGGCCTTAGGCCCCTGCACTGCCAATGGTGAAACATCAGGCTCGTCCACCAGTACATCCAACCGGTATCCATAGGCCAACGCTTTGACCCAAAACAACAAATCGCTGTCCGCAATGGAAATCCACCACCGATCCTCGGATAATTTCAATGCAACCGGGTCATTCAACATGCCTCCCGTCTCATCAACAATCGGCACATAGTAACATTGTCCCGGCAACATTCCCCGCAGATCACGAGGCGTCAGCATCTGCATCAGGCGCGCCGCATCCGGCCCGCGCAATTCCACCTGCCGCTCAACCGAGACATCCCAGACCTGCACCGCAGATTTCAGATGGTGATAGTCCTCTTCAACACTGCGAAATACCGTTGGCAGCAGCATGTGATTGTAGACTGTGTATCCCTTAACGCCGGCCGCTTCGACGCCGTCAGTGAAAGGGGTGCGCCGTATCCGGCGCGAAGGTGCGATAACTGCCATCAGATTACTCCGGCATAAAGGGCAAATCGGTATCGTTAGGGTGCTGACCAGCAGCCGTAAGCATCGCGTGGACCTGTCCGCGATGATGGGTTTGGTGATTGAACAATTGCACAACACACATCGACATTGGCTTGGACATCTGACGTTTTACAGCGCCCGAGTACCACGACAGATCGCCAACCAGATCAATCGCACTGACGCTTTGCGCCCACAGCGTGATCCGCGCATCCATGCGAAACCTGTCCGCTGCCCACGCAGCAGGCGTCGGTGCCATATCAAAACTGTCTTCAATTGCGACGTCCGTGCTGGCCCCGTCGTCAAATCGACTGATCCAGATGGTATCGCCCCACAACAAATGGTTCAGCGTCCGCATGATTGAGCCAAAGAACGCGCCGCGATCTTTGTATAATGCGTCATGGTCCATTGCCGGTATCATCTCGCGCAGCCCAGTATTCTGCCACGCATTGTACCGCGCCATCGTCCGGCAGTACTCTGGTGTGATCACGGCTTGGGGCCTTTCCAATCAATCGGGCATATCTCGGCTGATTTGCCGCCAAAATCCCAGACACGGCCGTAGTCACGGACTTTCGACCGCGTGCCGGCAGCCGCAATAATATCAGGGCCCATCCAATATTTGGAGTTGCTGACCATGACCGGATGGTCGGCGTCTTTGCCTGCCATCATCTCAATCTCGCCTTGGATTTTGCGGCCAATATAGATGCCACGCTTTGTACCTTCGCGCACGATCTCGACCTTTTCACGCTCCGCACCGATGATCTCCGACACCAGCATCGTGAACAGACCCGTTGTGCCGCCAGCCGCACCACTAAAGATTTTTAGGATGCCGTTATAGGCCTTCTGCGTCGACCGCTCATCCACATAAGCCGCCACGCGCCAGTTGCCTTCAGCCATACGGCCCGGAATATCGACCAACAGACCGACGTTCAGTCCCGACAGGTCTTCGCCCTCAAAATGGCCTTCATCAATCGCAATCGCCATCCATGCATGGCAATGCCCTTCTGTCGGTGGATGCGCGCCAAGGCTGACCACGCAGGGGCAGAACACCGTGCAAGAGCAGTTCAAGAACAGCTCGCCCTTGATCGCCCAATCAGTTGGCTTCATCTTGCGGCGCAGTGGATTGCTTTCCATGCGCTGATCAATGCGTTGTGAAATCGGCAGCCGGTCGGCCGGTGCCCGTTTCTTTTCAGCCATATCGCGTCCCTTTCTTTAAAAGACAGCCAAAGCCAGACCCGCAGCGATCAACGCCACACCGGTCGGTTTGATTACATGATGCCCGATATCGGGCAGTTTTTCGAATACCATCAACAGTGTCGCGAGACCCATCCAGGCAAGGCTCATCACCCCACCGACAAACCCAAGCGCCATGAAGCCCCAGCAACAGACCACACAAAATGCGCCAAGCCCCAAGCCCATGCGTAACCCACCAAAGAAACCGGTTTTCCAATGGCCCAGAAAATAGGTCATGGGCGCATGGCAGACACCGTGGCACACCTCTTTGACGCGGCTGAATTGAAACGCGCCCACGACGATCAGCAGTGCAACAGAAAGCCACTTTGGACCGATGCCGAGCATATTGATCACGCCGCCATAAAGCAGCGCCAACTGTACCCCTGCTATCACAGCGGCAAAGGCCACCCAAACCACAAAGTAGCCTAGCAGCAGTCCAGCCCAACCAGCGCGACTGCCATCAGCACTGACCATAAGCCGCTCGTAGGTTGTCAGCGTCGGGACCAGTGTTGGCAACATCATCGCCGCCATCATAATCGCCCACATCGCGAATAGCGGACCAAACCGTGCCATCGGCATATCCATCGGCATGCGCGGGTCCATATCGGCCATTGCCTGCCCCATCGGGCCCGGACGGCCCAGCAGGTCAAGATCCATGTCGATGGCCATGACGTACATCATCCACCACGCCAAAAGGATCGCCCCAAAGAACGACAGCCACAATGATGAACGGATAAGTTGCGACAAGGGCGTCCTCCCAAACGGACCAGTGATGCGACTCAAGACTTGCACAATCATATGTCAGACGTTTAATTGTCTGACAAATGAAAATTGATCCAAAGAACCCCGCTGACCTGTCAGCCCAAATCGCCAAAGCGATCCGTGATGCGATTATTTCGGGCGCCCTGCCCGTCGATGAACGCTTGCCGTCAGAAGCGGAATTGGCCGACCAGTTCGAGGTATCACGGCCAACCGTGCGTGAAGCGCTCAAACGATTGGCGGCACAATCGCTCATCCGCACGCAGCGTGGCGCGACTGGCGGTGCTTTTGTGAACCGTCTGAAATTCGAAGATGCTTACGGTCAACAGATCACAACATCGACGCTGCTTTTGTCCATGAACGAGATCAGCTTTGCGACAGCCTGCGAAGCCCGCTACGCCCTTGAACGCGCCTGCGCGCCACTATCCGCAAAGCGCCGCACCGCCGATCATCTGGCAACCATGCGCGCTGAGACGCACCGACAAGCGCAACCCGGTTTGACCGACGAGGCCTTCTGCGCGTCCGATGTCGCCTTTCATCGGGCCTTAGTCGACGCGGCGGGCAATCCAGTGTTGTCCTACCAATTGGCTGGTGCCGTTGAAGCAATGCAGCCATTGATGAATATGATCACTTTCAGCGCCCGCTCGCGCGAACGGATCGTTCAGATGCACACGACGATTGCAGATGCCATTGAGGCGACCGACGGAAGCACGGCAGATGCAATCCTTGCTGAGCTGGCCGAATATACCCAAGAACTAGCGCAGAATGTGATTTCGCAGCGTGAGGCTGCACGCCACACAAATGGCGCTGACTGATCTGCATCAATGCAGCTTAGTCCGAGGCAACCTACCCTTTCACTGTAATGAAAGGAGCATCAGATGCCTGCCGCAACGAACCGTGCTGACCTGCGCCACGTCACCGAGAAAGAATATGCAAAGTTGGCAAAACTACTTGCCACACTTGATGACAGCCAAGTGTATTTCGCCCATGACGGCACAACGATCAAAAACGTCATCGGCCACCGTGCCCATTGGACAGAACTTTTCTTTGGGTGGTATGCGGATGGGCAAGCGGGCAAACAGGTCTATTTCCCCGCCAAAGGCTACACTTGGGGCGATCTCAAACGCTACAATGCAGACCTCACAGCCAGGCAATCTGATCTGACTTGGGACGCGGTCAATGCGATGCTGCAATCCAGCTACGACAAGCTGGTCGCATTCATTGATGCGCATTCTGATACAGACCTTTACGGCGCACCGATGAAAGGTGCCAATAACAAATGGACGACTGGCAGATGGGCCGAGGCCGCAGGTGCCAGCCATTATCGATCGGCCGCAAAATATGTGCGCGCAGCCATCAAAGCTTCTGCTGCATCGTTGACCGATTGAACACACCATTTATTGATCAACTGCGCCAACTTGTGCTGGTGAACATGCCAGCAAAACGCGATAGAGTTGCGACAAATGCAGATCAGATCAAGCCGCCAGATCGGAACACGCCATGAAAGCCATTATTTTTGGGACCACGACCCTCGCTGCCGCTGCCGCCATCGGTCTTTATGCATGGCAGGTTCAGAACGCGGCACCCCACCCTTGCGGTGATACTGCTGTCGCAGGCAGCGCCATTGGTGGACCTTTTGAGCTGGTGTCAGAAACCGGCGAAACCGTTACGGATGTGGATGTAATCACCAAGCCCACATTGGTCTACTTCGGCTATACATTCTGCCCGGATGTCTGCCCGCTCGATTCAGCGCGCAACGCACAAGCCGCTTATATGCTGGAAGATCAGGGGCTTGACCTTGGCACCGTCTTCATCACCGTCGACCCACCGCGCGACACCGTCGAGGTCGTGCGTGACTTCACCGATAACTTCCACGAAGACATGATCGGACTGACAGGCACACCGGAACAGATCAAAGCGGCGTCGCAAGCCTATAAAACCTACTTCCGCGCGCAGGACGATGATCCGGAGTTTTATCTGGTTGATCATTCGACCCAGACATATCTGATGTTCCCTGAAACAGGCTTCAAAACCTTCTTTCGACGTGACAGTTCGCCTGAACAAGTCGCCGAAATCTCGGCCTGTTTCATCAACCAAGTCAGTTGACGGGCAAATAATTCTTGTGCCATTTGATCTGGCGCAAGAAATCAGTTCCAGCATTGTGTCAAAACAGATGCATGGATCATCTCGCAAACCTTCGCCGCATGGGTCTTTTTGATGCCCGCGTGCCCCGCTACACCAGCTATCCGCCCGCGACGGCGTTCAGCCCGCAAACGGGGCGCGACTTTCAAGTATCTTGCTTGCAAACACTCGATGCCGCGACGCCGGTCTCTATCTACATCCATATTCCCTTTTGCGAGCGGCTTTGCTGGTTCTGCGCCTGTCGCACCCAAGGCACGACAACGCTCAAACCCGTCGTGAATTACCTGCGCGTCCTGAAACACGAACTGGAACTGCTGCGCGCCACCCTGCCTGCTGGCATCAAGATGGGCCAGATGCACTGGGGCGGCGGCACGCCCACGATCCTGCCCCCCGATATGATCCGCGAACTGGCCCAAGCGGTCAAAGATGTGATCCCACCCGCCGATGACTTCAGTTTCTCGGTCGAGATTGACCCGACGCTGGTTGATGACGACAAGATTGCAGCATTGGCAGAAGTGGGCATGACACGCGCCAGCATTGGTATTCAAGATTTCGCCCTTGATGTGCAAAAGGCGATCGGACGCGAACAAAGCTTTGACGCGACCAAAGCGTGCGTTGACAGCTTGCGGGCAGCAGGCATCACCTCGCTGAATGCAGACCTTGTCTATGGGTTGCCATTTCAAACCGCCGAAAAACTGGCAGACACCATATCCAAGGTTCAAAGCCTTGATCCGGATCGCATCGCCTTATTCGGCTATGCGCATGTGCCGACATTCTCTAAACGCCAAAAGCTCATCCCAAATGATGCCCTGCCAGGCCAAGAGGCGCGTTATGAATTGGCCCGCCAAGCCGCGACCGCCTTTACCAAAAGCGGCTATCAATCCATCGGGATCGATCATTTCGGCAAACCGGATGACAGTCTGACCATCGCAGCCAACGCCGGCCACCTGCGCCGCAATTTCCAAGGCTACACCGATGACACTTGCCCCACATTAATCGGGATTGGCGCATCCTCGATCTCGCAATTCGCGCAAGGCTATGTGCAAAATGCATCTGCCACAGCCGCCTATATTGAGCGCATCGAAGCTGGCATGCTGTCAGGCCATCGCGGTTATAAGATGACCGAAGATGATCGGTTGCGTGCAGCGGCCATCAATATGCTGATGTGTGATTTTGAAATAAATCTGCAAAAGCTGGATACCCACCCCAACGCCCGCGCACTCGCACCTATTCACTCAGCGATCCTGAGCGACTTTGCAGGCTATGCAGTAGCCACCGGTGATGGTTTACGGATCACCGAGGCCGGACGCCCGCTTACCCGGATCATCGCGCAAAGATACGATGGCTTTAGCGATATCGTCGCGCAGTATTCTCAGGCATCATAATGCTTTGCCATTGATGTTTCGGCGTTTTGCGCCACCATAAGTGGGCAATGAAAAAGGCCGCCTTATGGACATCCTCAACATCATCTTCGCACTTCTCAGCATCGGCTTAGGTTGTTTTGGCTGGTTGGCACCGCGTTACACGCTCAGCGCGCTGGACCTCACGATGGGCGAGACAACAATGGGCCTGTCCGAGGTCCGAGCCTCTGTCGGATGCCTGTTTGTGGGCATGGGCATCGGGGCATTGCTGCTTGGTTCGCCCGAAGCTTATGTGATGCTCGGCTTTTGTTGGTGCGGGGCCGCGTTGGGTCGGTTGACATCGATTGTGATGGACGGTCGAAGCCAAAAGAAATGGATTTATTTCGTTGTTGAGGCCGCAGTAGGTGTGCCCGCGATTATTCTGAATTTGGTTTGAGCGCCGTATTGACGTAACTACTTGATTACAAATATAATTTATCTAAGCTGAACCCGTTTCTCTCATAACCTCGACAGGTTTTTTCTAAATTGCAATCGACTGCTTGGTAGACCTGGAAACACGAATGGGGCAGCGATCGACCTCTCCCATCAAAATTGCCCTTCTTGTAAACGGCGAAGCTCAGCATCGAGGCAAATGACAGTATGAAACAGCAGAAAATTGACTTAGACGTTGTCCGATCAAAAGCAAAAGAGCTCAACATAACGGCGCAAAGTCACGGCACGAAACATATCCTTTGGCTCACGCACAGTTCTGATCCAATATGGGTAGCTGCCGCAACTTTCTTAACGCTAGCAATTCCTGTCGCCGCTGTTGCTGCATTCTTCTTGGAAAGTAGCACGTCGAGTTTCTGGCTTGGGAGTATATCTGCACTTCTTTTGCCATTTTGGGGCGTAGCCAGTAGCGCCAGCGACCGCTATCGCATCGGCAAATCCAAATTTGAAGTACCCCCAATTGAGCACCCTCCACCCAAATCCATATTCTTTTTGGAGGCTTCACTCTATTTGGCTTGTTTTGTCTTCGTGATAGCGCCTGAATGGCTCGGCATTGTCCTAGTTCCTGATCGAATAGTGGTCTACTTTGTTGATGCCATCACAGAGGCCGTAACTCTCATTTTCCCCTATTTAGTGGGCTTTCTTTGGGTCTACTTTCTATATTGTCAAATTCGTCGCATCAAAACGGTACGCAAAGTTTGGGGCGCGCGCTAGCTGACCTGCAATCAAGATCGAAGCGATGATTTTATGCAGTTTCGGCGCCTTCGAGATATTGGCAGCATCCTACCTTCACGGTTGCTACACGGACGAAACTTAAGTGCGCTGAACTGGAGAAATCGATTGTCCATTGATCCTTCGGCGATCCGAGGTTCAAACCGACGTAGTTTGCCAACCAGACGAAGGTGCGGCTAGCTGCGAATGCCGGTTCAAGCCCCCCGGTAGTCTCAGCCTGCCAGCTAGGCACGTTGTTCTGACCAATATCAAAAGCCCCTTTTTCAAGTTTTAGATTGTTCGGCAGCGAATAAAGAACAAGCACATGCTTGGGACCTGCTTTCCTCCACCGCAGGGTCAGGCATTCGCGAACTGTTGCTTGCGTCCGACGACCGTCTGTCGCCTTTTGTGCGGCCACCGGACAAAAAGCATGGCTTCGCCATTAATATCATGCGCGGTCAGGGTCTTTGCGAGATGTTTCAGCGCGCAGTTGAATACGATTTCCCCTTTGCGCTGCGCCTTGGCGACGACTTGAACATCAAAGGTCACGCCGGGGTGTTCCGTTTCCAGTCGATCCACGATTTGTGGTGCCGCGCCCACGGCCATATAGAGGGCCACACAGGTGCCGGGTCTGATGTCTTTGATGGGATTTGGCACAGTGTAGCCCTCGCGCCGGTGCCCGGTGGTCAGCACCAGCGTGTCGATGTTGCCCCTATCCGTGAGGCTTTCGCCAATGCTGGCGGCGGCGGCACAGGCGGCGGTGACGCCAGGCACAATCTCAAACGGAATGCCGTTTGCCTTGAGGGCGTCAGTTTCTTCTGTGCTCCGTCCAAAAACCCCCGGATCGCCGCATTTGAGGCGGACAACGCGGTGCCCGCGCTTGGCGGCAGCAACCAGTGTTTGCGTGATTTTTTCCTGCGGCCAGCTGTGACAGCCCGGTGCTTTCCCCACATAGACGCGCTCGGCATCGCGTCGCGCCAGTTCCAGGATTTCAGGATCAAGCAGCCGATCATAATAGATTACGTCTGCTTCCTGCAAACGCTGGACTCCGCGCAATGTGATCAAATCCTTAGCGCCGGGGCCTGCACCGACAAGGCTGACACTGCCACCCTGCACCGCACCGAATTCACCAGTCTCAATAGCCGATTTAATCAACTTTGCGGCTTCGCGTTCCGCGCCGGAGGTGAACAACTGGCGGGGGTTGTCGTTGAAGACCCAGCGCCACAGATCGCGCCGCGCGCGCGGCCCAAGACGCGCCGATGCAGCGTTTCGCAAGCGCCCAGCCAACGCTGCAAGATCGCCCAAGCGCGGCTCTAGCGTCTCTTCCAATTTGGTCTTGATTTGGCGTGCCAGCACGGGCGCTGTGCCTTCTGTGCCGATGGCGACCACGACCGGGTCACGGTCCACGATTGATGGGGTTATGGCATCACATAGTTGGGGCTGATCCACCACATTGACGGTTGCTCCACCCTCTTTTGCCAGCGCGTGCAATGCCATATCGATGCCGGGGCACCCTGTTGCGATGAAGGTGAGAGCAGTGCCAGAGAAACTTGTGGGCGTGATGGGATTGGTTTTGTGCGCCACGCGGCCCTCGCCGGCAAGGTTTGACAATTCAGGATCAAGCTTCGGCGCCCAAACCTCGACCAGCGCGTCAGTCTTCAGGATCAACCGCGCCTTTTGTGCAGCTTGTTCGCCGCCTCCAATGATCACAACGCGACGCCCTGCCATTTGCAGGAACATGGGAAAGGTTTTCATGCTGAAAGGCTTTCTGGGTGATGGCGTTGCGCCCATAGGTGACATGCCAATTTGTCTGCATCTGCAAGTGTTGGGGTCGCCTTGAGTGTCCAAAGTGCGATGGCCGCGGTGCCAGTAATCGTAGCAATCGCAAAACGGTCATGCGCATGACCATGCCATAGGCCATGCAGGTCAACGTCTTCGCCAGTTTGATGCAGGCGGCGGGTGTCGTGGAGGATAGGTGCTGTGGATGTTTGGATATGTGCGCCATCCCGAAGGCCAAAAATGATGGTATCTTTGGACGGGTGGCGTTCAAATTCGCCACCCCCGCCTTTGATGATACTCAGATCTTCTTGCCCTAACAATTCGGCCGCCTGCGCTTGTAAACTACGATACGAGGGGTGGAACACACCTTGCACTGTCGCAGCTGCGCCAGACGGGTTCCACATCCGCAGCACCGTGTTGAAACAGGACCGCAGACCGAAGGTGTCGCGCAAATTCAGTAGGGCGAATGCGGTGGGGCTTAACTTTTCAAGCGCTGAATAGGTGACGTGTGGGCCTGCAAGGTCAATCGCCTGTCGCACCGAAGCAGTGGCCGATTGATGCGAATTCCAACCGTGCATTGATATGCTAAACCCAGCTTGACCAACCAGCCTTGCCGCAAGCAGGAAAAGCGGCGCACCGCGACTACGCCCTGCGGCATACGATGGCCAGTCAAGATCAGCTTTGGGCAGTTTTCCGGTCACATGAGCGCGCAGTGCCGCGGTAAACCCGGCGATCTCTGCCGCGGTTTCACCGCGCAGGCGCATGACCATCAAGAGAGCACCCACCGCCTCAGGCGCGGCTTCGTGTTGCAAGATCAGCGTCATCGCCTCTTGTGCCTCTGACATGGTCATGGCGCGCGCGCGACCTTTGCCACGTGCGACGATCTGGACAAAAGCTGCGAGGCTCATTCCGCTGCCATCGGAAGCGACGCCTCCGCCAAAAGTGCAGTTAGTTCAGGTTTGCAGGACCCGCAGTTTGTACCAGCGCAAGTCGCCTCACCCAAAGCGGTGACCGTGCGTGCACCGTTCGCTGCGGCAGCCAGCAGCGTATTGCGACCCACGTGAAAGCACGCACAAACGGTTGCACCTGCGTCCGGCTGGTCGGACGCGCTGCGCCCTGCCAGTGCTGTCAGCGGTGCCGTAGCGGAGCCTATAAGGTCGTTGATCGCCGTGCGCGACACGATAACGGGATTTGAGGACCCAAAGAACAATGCAGTGATCAGACCGTTCTCGACAATGGCCATGCGGACGGTGCCAGTCGTCGGGTCAGACTGCATTGAGACATCGCCCTCCCCCTGCCCGGACAATGTGCGCGCTTCGGTTTCCCAATCGGCGGGTATTCTGCCGCTTGCCAACTCTGCCTGCCAGCCGGTCTGGGTTCGCGCGATTGCAGCATACGGTGTTTGCGGGGTAAGTTCGGTGTTGCTTGCCAAAAATCCGTACCATTTGGGTTTGTACACTTCAGCGGTGACCGCACCGAATTTCAACGCGGGCTGGCCAGAAAATGGATCGGTTACAGGTGCGGTGATACTGTTAATCGTACCATGCGAGCTGCGCTGGCGGGTCCAATGCATCGGCGCGAAAAGTTGACCCTTGGCGACGCGGGGTGTGATCAATGTACGTAGGGTCGCCCGACCATAAATGCTTTCGACATGGATCAGGGCACCGGGGCTGGCCCCCAAATACGCCGCATCTTCGGGGTGCATTTCGACATAAGGCTCCGCCAGATGTGGACCAAGGCGCGCCGATTTTCCCGTGCGCGTCATTGTATGCCACTGATCACGATTACGCCCGGTATTAAGTGTAAACCGTGGGTGCGAAAGCGCATGGGTTTGAACCGCAATCATCCGCGCTTTGCCGTCCGGGTGGTAGAACTTTCCATCCGCAAAGAACCGTTTGTCATTGCGCGGCCATTGCGTTGGGATCAGCTTGGCATAATCGGCGTCGGCAAAAATGCTGAGGTCAAGATCGCGGGGAAAGTGTGCCACTGCGGCATCAAGGGCTATATATTCCGCGAAGACATCAGCGGGGTTTTGATAAGCGAAGGCCGCACCGAACCCCATACGTGTCGCCACATCGCTGATAATCTGCCAGTCTGGTTTTGCGACACCGGGCGCTGGCAGAAAGGCGCGCTGACGTGACATGCGTCGCTCGGAATTGGTGACAGTGCCGTCTTTTTCGCCCCATCCTGTCGCTGGTAATAGAACATGCGCCAAATCGTTGGTGTCGGTCTTTTCCATGATGTCAGAGGTGACGACGAACGGAACCTTTGCGATGGCCGCGGCGACCCCATCTGCATCTGGCAGCGACACAGCAGGGTTCGTCGACATCACCCAGAGCGCTTTGATCTTGCCGTCTGCGCAGGCCTGAAACAGATCAACCGCCTTCAGACCTGGCCGCGTGCAAATCGCAGGACTGTCCCAAAACGTCTGTACGGCCTGCCGGTGGTCTGCGTTGTCGAGTTCAAGGTGATTGGCCAGCATGTTTGCCAGCCCGCCAACTTCGCGTCCGCCCATCGCGTTGGGTTGGCCAGTGACCGAAAACGGCCCCATGCCGGGCTTGCCAATGCGGCCCGTTGCCAGATGGCAGTTCAGAATTGCGTTCACTTTATCAGTGCCGCAGGCGGATTGGTTCACGCCTTGAGAATAGACCGTGACCACCTTTTTCGTGCTGGCCCACAATGTGAAGAAGGCAGTCAGGTCTTGCCCGCTCAAACCAGTATCGGCGGGGTCAGAAGCACGGGCAGCCTCAACGGCCTCACCCAAACCATTCACGTGGCATTGGGTGAACTCTTCATCGAATTTCTGTGCATCCGCTAAATGCGCTAACAACCCGTTAAACAACGCAACATCGCCATCCGGGGTGACTTGCAGATGCAAATCCGCAAGATCGGTCGTGGCTGTCCGGCGCGGATCGATGTTGACCACGCGCATATTTGGCCGCGTCTCTTTTGCAGCTGCAATGCGCTGATACAGCACCGGATGACACCACGCGAGGTTCGAGCCGACCAGCACGATCAAATCAGCCAGTTCAAGGTCCTCGTAGGTGCCAGGCACCGTATCTGTCCCAAACGCGCGTTTATGTCCCGCGACCGAAGACGCCATGCAAAGCCGGGAATTTGTGTCGATATTCGCGGTGCCGATGAAGCCTTTCATCAGCTTGTTGGCGACGTAGTAGTCTTCGGTAAGGAGTTGACCAGAGGCATAAAAGGCCACGCTGTCCGGGCCATGTTCAGCAATGGCGGCCTTAAATTTCGCGGCCACCAGATCAAGGGCAGTGTCCCAATCGGCTTGCTTGCCGTTGATCTGCGGGTGCAAAAGCCGCCCTTCAAGATCAATCGTCTCGCCCAATGCAGCACCTTTGGAACACAGCCGTCCGAAGTTTGCCGGATGATCAGGATCACCTTTGATCGTGCCGTCAGCATCCGCCAGCACCCCGCAGCCCACGCCGCAATAGGGGCATGTGGTGCGGGTCAGGGTCACGCCGCTGCCTTTGCGCGCAGGAATGCGCGGTCAAGCAGGATGCGCCCTTTTTCGACGCGTGCAGGGTAAGTAGCAACGCGGCCCTGATCTTGGCCTTGTGCCTCGCCGGTTTCAAGCGAGATCACCCAATTATGCAGCGGGCAGGTCACGGAATTGCCGTGGACGATCCCTTCGGCCAATGGTCCTGATTTGTGTGGACACGCGTTGTCGAGGGCGAAAACTTCGTCCGTGGTGGTACGGAACACGGCCACGCAACCAAGTGCTGTTTTGACCATGCGTGCGCCACGCTTGGGTATGTCATCGAGCGGGGCGATGTCGATCCATTCGGTCATTCCGCCGCCTCCAATGCAAGGTTCGCCAAGGGCTGATATCGGTCGGCTTTGGTCTGGGCGTGTTCGGCCCAGGGGTCTTTGCGATAGATGGATTGGCTCAACTCGAAGCGGTCAACCAACGCGTCTTGCTGTGTCTCAACGCGTTCCTTGATCCACTCAAGCCCCACCTTGCCCATCCATTTGTAAATCCGGTCAAGGTACGTTGCGTTTTCGCGGTAAAGCTGGGTTACGGCCTTGATCGCTTTGATCGCGTCTTCTTCGGTCGCGACTTGCAACAGCAGTTCTGTTTCTTTCACGTCCATGCCAGCTGCGCCGCCGATGCTGACCTGATAGCCGCTGTCGACACAGATGACGCCGATGTCTTTGCAAGTGGCTTCTGCGCAGTTGCGCGGACAGCCCGAGACCCCGAGTTTCAGCTTGTGTGGCGTCCAAGACCCCCAAAGTTCCTTTTCCAGCTTGATCCCCAGACCTGTACTGTCTTGGGTTCCAAAACGGCAATGATCGGTGCCAACGCAGGTTTTGACGGTGCGCAGACCCTTGGAATAGGCATGACCTGACACCATGCCAGCCGCGTTGAGGTCGGCCCAAATGTTGGGTAGGTCTTCACTTTTGACCCCCAGCAAGTCGATCCGTTGACCGCCCGTGACCTTGACTGTCGGCACCATGTACTTATCCGCTGCATCCGCAATCGCGCGCAATTCGTTGGGCGTCGTGATCCCACCCCACATGCGCGGCACCACACTGAATGTGCCGTCTTTTTGGATATTGGCGTGTTTGCGTTCGTTGATGAAACGGCTTTGCGGGTCGTCTTGGTATTCCACTGGCCAATCGGCGAGTAGATAGAAATTCAGCGCTGGGCGGCAGACGTGGCAACCGCAGGACGTTTTCCACCCACATTCTTGCCAGACGGCGGGCATCGACGTCAGCCGTTGCGATTTGATCATGCGTCGCACGTCTTCGTGGGTCATATCGGTGCAGCCGCAGATCGACGCCGCCGCCGGGATCACAAAGTCATCGCCAAGTGTGACAGCCAATACCTGTTCGACCAGTCCTGTACATGTCCCGCATGACCCCGATGCCTTGGTAGTTAACCGCACGGCGCCAAGATCAGTAGCACCTGCTGCGATCGCGTCTTCTATTTGTCCTTTGCAGATACCGTTGCAGCCACAGATCTCCGCATCACGCGGTAAGGCTGCAACAACTGCTAAAGGGTCCAGGGGGGTCCCCCCTTGATAGGCGGGTCCAAAGATCAGTGTGTCGCGCATATCTGCGATATCAGTCTTGTCGCGGATCAGGGCAAAGAACCAATTGCTGTCGGCGGTATCACCATACATCACCGCACCTTTGATGACGTGGTTTTCGATGACCAAGCGGCGATAGACGCCGCGCGCGGGGTCGCGGAACACAATGTCTTCGCGGCCCTCTCCATCTGCGAAATCACCAGCGCTGAAGAGGTCACAGCCGGTCACCTTTAGCTTCGTAGACAGCTCTTTTTGCACGAACTGGGCGTGTTCACCCATAAGCGTTTGCGCCGCGACCTTCGCCTGATCATAAAGCGGGGCAACAAGGCCGAAGATCACCCCGTCATGTTCGACACATTCCCCAACCGCAAGCACATCTGGGTCCGAGGTGATCATGTGATCGTCCACATGAATACCTTTGCCCACTGCCAGTCCCGCCTCTTGCGCGAGCTTTACGTTGGGCCGGATACCCACGGCCATGACCAACAAATCACAAGGCAATTCTGTACCATCATCCAGTACAAGCGCCTTCACATGGCCATTATGACCCAGAATTTCCTTTGAATTCGCAGCACATCTGACCGTAATACCCTTATCCACAAGCGCCTTGCGCAGCAGATAACCAGCGGCTTCATCCAATTGCCGTTCCATCAGGTGACCCATAATGTGTACGACCGTCACGTCAACGCCGCGTGCGGCCATACCTGCGGCGGCCTCTAACCCCAGCAAGCCACCACCGATTACGACGCATTTGTTGTCAGGACCAAGGTCCATCATGCGCTGGGTGTCTTCAAGATCACGGTACGCGATGACACCCTTCAAATCATGCCCCGGCAACGGGATCATAAACGGGTTGGAACCAGTGCCAAAGACCAGCTTGTCGTAGGGTAAGACCTCACCGTTCTCGGCCGTTACAGTCTTGGCCGCGCGATCAATCGTCGCTACACGTTCACCAAAGCGACAGGTGACGCCATTGGCCCCATACCAGTCGGCATCATGGGTAACGATTTCGGCGTAAGTCTTGTCGCCTGACAAAACCGGCGACAGCATGATCCGGTTATAATTCCCGCGTGGTTCCGCGTTAAACAGTGTCACGTCATAGTTTGCGGCTGCGTCGAAAAGGTGTTCCAACACCCGTCCCGAAGCCATGCCTGCACCGATGACAATCAGTTTTTGGGTCATAACATTCACTCCGCTGCTATGGCTTTGGGTTTTGGTTTGCTGCCGTGCTCGTACTCCTCAAGGAAATCGAGCACTTCCTGTCGGTAGGCGTAGTAGTCAGGATGCTCGAGCAGCGCCTTGCGGGTGCGTGGGCGCGGCAGGTTCACGTCCGTGATTTTGCCAATTGTGGCCTGTGGTCCGTTGGTCATCATCACCACGCGGTCGGCCAGCAAGATCGCCTCATCTACGTCATGGGTGACGCAGATTGCCGTGACTTTGGTGCGCGACCAAACCTCCATCAGGACTTCTTGCAATTCCCAGCGAGTTAGGCTGTCCAGCATCCCAAAGGGTTCGTCCAACAGCAGCAGCTTGGGTGACAAGGCAAACGCGCGCGCGATGCCGACGCGTTGCTTCATGCCGTTCGAGAGGCTTGCTGCACCTTTATCCATGCTGTCGGCCAGTCCAACGCGTTCAAGATAGTATTCGATGACGTCTTGTCGTTCGGCGCGCGAGGCCTTGAGATAAACTTTGTCCACGCCGATGGCGACGTTTTCCTTGGCAGTCAGCCATGGGAACAGATTGGGCGACTGGAATACAACAGCACGCTCTGGGTCAGCACCTTCGACGTTCCACCCGTCCAATTTGATCGCGCCTTTGGAGATCGGGTTAAGACCAGCGGCCATCGTCAGAACCGTGGATTTCCCGCAACCTGAGTGGCCAATAAGCGAGACAAACTCGCCTTTATTGATCTTAAGGTCGAAATTCTCAACGACCGTCAGCGGCCCTTTGGGCGTAGGATACACCTTGTCCAACTGTGAGAAATTCAGGAACCTTTCGTCGATCCCGCTTTCTTGGGCTTTGGCAACGGCGGCAGGCACACCGTGGATTGGCGTGACGTTGGGCAAAATGCGCGTACCTTCGACCTTGGCCGCAATGCCCACGTCCATCAGGTAAGTCGTGACCTGCGCACGCAGTGACTTGAAGGTCGCGTCATTGTTCATCGCGATCCGGTCGCGCGGCCGGGGGATCGCGACCTTGAATTCATCACCCAAAGTCCCATCAGGGTTCAGGGCGATGATGCGGTCGGCCAGAATAATCGCTTCGTCCACGTCATTGGTGATCAACACACAGGTCTTTTTGTCCGCGTCCCAAATCGCCTCAATCTCGTCGGCAAGGTTGGCGCGGGTAAGGGCATCAAGCGCTGAAAGCGGCTCGTCCAGCAACAGCATCTCGGGGTCCATCGCCAGTGCGCGGGCCACATTGACCCGTTGGCGCATACCACCCGACAATTCAGCGGGGCGGCGGGTAGCCGCATGGCTGAGACCCACCATGCCGACGTAGTGAGCAACCTTGGCGGCGCGGTCGGCTTTAGATAGTGCGGGAAACATCGTATCGACTGCAAGTGCGACGTTTCCATTCACAGTCAGCCACGGCATCAGCGAATAGCTTTGGAAAATCACGCCGCGTTCGCGCCCCGGTTCGGTGATCGGCGCGCCTTTGTAGGTGACGGACCCGCTTGAAGGCTGCTCTAGCCCCGCCATCATGTTGATCAACGTGGTTTTGCCGGTGCCGGAAAAACCTAGGATGACGACAAATTCGCCTTGGTCCACATCAAGGTTGATGTTTTTGAGAACCGGCGTTTCGCCATAGCTCTTTGAGACGTTTTTGAACTGTAGAATTCCCATGCTGATCACCGATTGTTCGAGAATGTGAACATGGATTGCAGGGCATACATGACCCGATCCAGCAAGAAGCCAATAATCCCGATGGTAAACACAGCAACCATGATCCGTGCGAGCGATTGGGAAGATCCGTTCTGGAATTCATCCCAGACAAATTTACCAAGACCGGGGTTCTGGGCCAGCATTTCAGCAGCGATCAGAACCATCCAGCCGACACCCAGTGATAGGCGCAATCCGGTAAAGATCAGTGGCAATGCGGACGGTAACACCAGTTTGGTGATTTTGGTGTAGGTGTTCATCTTTAACACGCGGCTGACACTGACAAGGTCCTTGTCGATGCTGCTGACACCAAGGGCTGTATTGATCAGCGTCGGCCAAAGTGAGCACAGCGTCACGGTGATAGCCGAGATCAGGAATGACTTGGAAAACATTCCGTCATTGGTCGTGTAGACGGCAGAGACGATCATCGTCACAATCGGCAACCATGCCAACGGTGAAACAGGTTTGAAAATCTGGATGAGTGGGTTGAGCGCGGCGTTGGCCGTCACCGAAAGACCCGCCGCAATTCCGAGCGGAATAGCGACGATTGAGGCGATCAAAAACCCAAAAAAGACGGTCTTGATCGACGTCCAGATTTGATCGTAGTAGGTAGGTTTGCCAGTATAGACACGTTCGCGAACGCGGTCTGCGTTTCCGTTCGCGATCAGGTCGGCATTGCGCGCGTCTTGGCGTTCATAAAAGGCGGCTGCACGCTCACCCTCGCGGATGGCATCTTGGCGCAATTCACCGACTTGTTCCCAGACTTGGGCTGGTCCGGGGACCGCGCCCAGTGATGTCTGCACACGCGGAGCAAGCGTCGCCCACATCATCAAAAAGACGGCAATCGCCAACAGCGGGACACCCAGCAAGCGCCAGATTTCACCGGCTTGCGCGCGCGGGTTGTCTCCGGCGGCGGCCTTCAGGATCGGCGTCAGCCATGACAGACCGAACACACGAAACCATGCGTCGGCCTTGTTGATGCGGGAAAAGCGTCGCGCGCGGCGGGCTTCGTTGTCGAGTGTGTCAGTGTCAATCGCGGTCATATCGGGTGTCCAACTACTGCTTCTAAGAAAATGAGCGGGTGGGCTTGGCCCCACCTTGCGTTCCCGCAAAGTGGGTATGTTGGTTTAGCCTTGGATTTCGCTATCGACGACGGTCTGACCGGACTTCAGGCCAATCGGTAAGCTGTCGATGTAAGCGTTGGGTGCTCGTCCATCATATTCGATGCCATCAATGATATCGGCTGCAGGTGTCGCTGCTTTGAACCCGTCACTGTCCCATGGAAAATCGGCTTCGTTCGCCATACCTTCGTCAACCAGCAGGCGGGCTGCCTCAAGATAGATGTCGGGGCGATAGACTTCGGCGGCGGTCTCGAAGTACCACGCGTCAGGCATCGTGTCGGCAATCTGCCCCCAGCGGCGCATCTGTGTCAGATACCAGATTGCGTCTGAATAGAACGGATACGTCGCGTTGTAGCGGAAGAATACGTTGAAGTCGGGCGCAGGGCGCACATCACCTTTTTCGAACTCAAAGAAACCTGTCATTGAGTTGGCAATGACTTCGTAGTCCGCCCCCACATATTCAGGCCGCGCGAGCATTTCGACCGCTTCGGGGCGGTTTGCGTTGTCGTTCTCATCCAGCCAGATCGCCGCGCGGATCAACGCCTTGGTCAGGGCCAGCGTGGTATTGGGGTTTACCTCAGCGAACGCGGCGGTAATCCCAAAGACCTTTTCAGGATTGTTCTTCCACATGTCGTAGTCGGTGATCACAGGCACACCTATACCTTTGAACACGGCTTGTTGGTTCCAAGGTTCGCCAACGGCGTAGCCAAAGATCGTGCCCGCTTCCATCGTTGACGGCATCTGTGGTGGCGGTGTGACGGACAGCAAGACGTCCGCCGCGATCTGGCCAGAGATATCCTGCGGGCTGTAGTACCCCGGCTCTAGCCCACCGGCGGCAAGCCAATAGCGGATTTCATAATTATGCGTGGACACAGGGAAAACCATGCCCATGTTGAACGGCTCTCCACGGTCCTTGTAGTCTTCGACGACGGGTGCCAAAGCGCTGGCGCTGATTGGGTGCTGCGGGCGACCATCGTCCATCAGCGGAACATTTGGCTTCATTTCGTCCCAAATTTCATTGGAAACCGTGATGGCATTCCCGTTCAGGTCCATCGAAAACGGCGTGATGATATGTGCCTCGGTGCCGTAACCGATAGTGGCCGCAAGCGGTTGGCCTGCCAACATATGCGCACCGTCCAGTTGGCCGCTGATCACGCCATCAAGCAGCACTTTCCAGTTTGCCTGCGCTTCAAGCGTGACGAAAAGACCTTCGTCCTCGAAATAGCCAAGCTCGTAGGCGACGGCCAAGGGCGCCATGTCGGTCAGTTTGATAAAGCCGAGCGTCAGGTCCTCTTTTTCAAGCTCCAAAAACTCGGCCGACGCCGTTGTGGCCATCAGGCTGGAGGTGGCCAGCAATATTGCAATCGTCTTTTTCATTGTTAGTTCCTTTCAAAGCCCCAAGGGGCAAAAACAAAAAAGCCGCACGTAAGGTTCACGGGGGAGGAGATCCGTGTTCCGTACGAGCGGCTTTGCTCTTGAGAGATGCGCTGACAACACTGTCAGCGCGCATTGCTGGGCTTCATTGCCCGTTAAGATCAGCGTGACCTGCCCCGTTATGTTTCTGCAATGATTATTCTGCACCGCCGCATTTTTTCATGCGGCGGTGCAGAAACTGCCCAATAATTCATCGCTAGTTTCAAGGGAAATCAAAGGTTCTGCCATCAAAGAAGGCATCGGGCGCAAGAATCATATGCCCGCGCGTGGACGCAACAGCGGTTTCAAACCGCAACGCACCCTCCTCTTTTTCAGAGGCGCCGGGCATATCGGCCCCGATCCCAGACAGGTTTTTGCGGTAAAGATCGGACCGGAAACACGCTTTGGCCTTTGCGATACCGGCTGCGTCTGCGCCCAGCTGATGGGCGATCCATGCGGCCTGACTGCGCCAAGGGAAAGTGGCGGCATGTTTATGGAACTGCAAAAAGCGTTCGATTGCGATGGGGGTTGCGTTCTGCTTTGGCACAATGTGACCGGTCAACGCTGGATCAATTAAGTCGGGCGACACGCTGAGGTGTTCGCTGCGGCCCAGAATTTCAACGGCGAGAGGTTTGTTTTTAGGCGCATCAAGCCACGCAGAGGCTTGGAAGACCGCCCGCATCAATCTGCGTGCTGCGTCTTCGTTCGCGTCAACCCAATCATGGCGGGCGGCAAGTACCTTTTCGGGGGCAAACTGCCAGACATCGCACCCCGTCATCATCAGTTGCGCGACATTTTGTTGGACAGCAACACTTCCCCAAGGTTCGCCCACCCAGAACGCATCGACAAACCCATCCGCCACGGCATCCGCCATACGCGGCGGCGGCACGGTGATTTCTTCGATGCGCAAGTCCGGTGCTGCTGCGGTCCAATACGACAAAAGCAAACGGTGCATGGAATAGTGAAACGGTACGCCAATACGCAGCGGTTTGCCCTTGCGCGCATGCAATGCCTTGAGCAATGCATGCGCATCACCAAACGGCACGACCCCGATGTCTGCGGCCAACGCGTTTGAAACACCAAAGACGGTGCCGTTAACCGATAGAACCATCAGCGTGTCGACCTGTGCAGGGAGCCCGCCAAGTCCGATAGACATCGCCACTGGCATTGGCGACAGCATTTGTGCAGCATCCAAGTGACCAAGCGCCAACATATCGCGCAACGCCGACCAAGATGGCTGGCGCACCAGATTAAGCGTGAGCGCCTCTTCGGCAGCAAAACCCAACTCCTTTGCAATCACCAGAGGGGCGCAATCGACCAGCGGGACATAGCCACAATTCAGGACGGTGTGGCTCATGACAAAAGGTCCGATGCTGTCACAAGCGCTTGGGCCACGTCGATGACTTTCCGGCCTTGGCCCATCGCGGTCTTGCGCAGCAGGTTATAGGCCTCGTCTTCGGACATGCCGCGCCGACGCATCAGAATGCCTTTGGCGCGGTCAATCGTCTTGCGGTCCTCTAGGGCTTGTTTGGCCGCGTCCAGTTCTGATTGCATCTGACGCATCATCTTGAAACGCGCGATGGCGGTTTCAAGAACCGGTTTGATCCGCTCCATCTTGAGGCCATCAACCACGTAGGCGCTGACCCCGGCGTTCAGGGCCGCTTGCGTCAGATCATCGTCGGTTTGATCCACAAAAAGCGCAACCGCCCGCTTGGATGTCTCTGTCGCGTAAGAAATATGTTCAAGCGTATCGCGATCCGGATTGGCAAGGTCGATTAACACGATATCGGGGTGAAATTCTTTCACCGTGCGATCTAACGCCGAAATTTGTGCCAATGCTTTGACGTCTGACCAACCTGCGTTCTTCAAGGCGTCGACAATCTCTCGGACGCGTTCTGAGTTCGGTTCAACAACGAGAATGCGCAGATTTTGGTTCATGTGGCTGTCATTCGCGAACGCATGGACAAGGTCAACTTCAAGACCGGTCATGACCACCCATATCCAGCTTTTCCAGCACAGAAATCCGGCATAAAGAGCGCGCATGCCTATCTTTTCCGCACCTTGAATGAAAGGCGCATTCAATACGGTGGTGAAATTATGAACTTCATAGCCACCACTGCCGACGGATACATTTCAGAACTAACACTCTTTCTGGATGCAAGGGCATTTGGTCAAAGTTATGCTCTGTAAAAACTTCAATAACTTCGCGGAGGCCGTAGCGAGGACAAAGCGGGCTTCCAAAGGGAATTGAAACCGACATTCTTGAACGGCTTCTTGCGGGATGCAGTCGTCAGATGTTGTGCAGGTCTTGGCCGACTATGTTATGCGCTGGCGACCACAGAAGGTTGCCGCTTACGAACGGCAGATCTGAAAACTATTGCCCTATTGAGTTCCAATCTCTGCCATCGCCGAAATCACATCTGCATATGTATCAAGGAAAGTCTGCCCCTCAGCACCATGTGCCAGGGGCGAGAAAACAATGCTCTGCAAGCCAACAGCCGCGGCGACTTCGAACGCACCAGCCGGTGGCATTGCCTCCCAGATCAGGACCTGCGCCTGCGTTTCTTCCGCCAACGCTCGCAGTTGTGTAAGATCGGCTTCCGTTGGCATGATACCGGCCTCCCACTCCAATGACCGCACCGAAAGACCATAGCGGTTGGCGAAATATTCATAGCGTGGATGTGTCGCGATGAACGTGACATTCTGAAGGTCAGCGAGTGCGCTGCGCGCATCTGCATCCAGATCTTCGAGATCGGTGCGCAGCATTTCCAGCCGCGTCTCGACTTCGTCTGTCGAGGCAAGGTTTCGCGCCGTGATCGCTGCCGCAATCTCTTCTGCCTGTGCGATCGCAAGCGCGGGGTCGAGCCAAACATAAGAAGCAAGCCCTTCATGCGAATGCTCACCCCCATCACCGTGGCTGTGGGTGATGCTTTGCGTGACGATGAACTGATCTTCGATGGCAGCAGAGGTGTTGACCAGTTTTGACCGCGGCAATGACACCCGATCAACCCATGTCGCAAATCCCGCACCATTCAGTAGGATCAGATCGGACGACTGGATCATTGAGATATCGGCGATGGATGGACGCCAGAAAGATGGGTCCTGATCGGCGGGAACCGGAAATACGACATCCGCGTCATCACCAACCAACCGTTCAGCGAAATACTGCAATGCGTAGTTCACAGCGACAACGCGCGGACGATCCTGCGCAATTACGGCACTGGACGCAACAAGGGCGAAACAGACCGCCAGAAAAGGCTTCAGAGCGTGCATCGACATCAGCTCTGACAGTTCCGCGCGATATCGTCTGGCGTGACGATCCAATAGTTATGGTGGCTGCCGGTATCGACCTCAATGACAAGCCCTTCGGAATGGTCGACGCTATCCAGCGGGATCGAGAGCGTTCCGTCTTGCCCGATTGGCAAGGTGGTCAGCAAAGTGTTCTGACCATCAAGAATGCGCACGTCCGCCTGCTGGACGGCATTGCCGTTGGAAAATTTGGCCTCGACCAGTACGACCTCGCAATCAACTGATGCAAAGACCGTTAACTGGTGTGCCGCCGCCGCAATTGGGGCGGCGGCAAACAGGCTTGCTAGGGCAAAGCTGCGTATCACTGTCCGGTCCACTCTTCAAAGTGCACCCAGATCACGGCGCCCAGTTCGACAGCCTTGTCCTCGCCATCTTGTGGCAAGGTGTAGTCAGCTGTGTTGAGTGCAGCAAAGCCCCACCAACCGTCCGAAGGCGGCGCATAGGTAAAGACGCCGTCAGCATCCGCCTTAACAGTCTGGGTAATCATCAGCTCGTCCGGCACAGTGGCACCTGCACCATCATTGAAAAACTCGACCTCAACTTCGGCATATGGGACGGGTTCGCCATCCATCTTGACGATGCCCTGAAAGACGTTGTGCTCCCACAGGCCAAATGGCTTTGACAGCGGTATGATTTCGGTTTTCAGGCCCAATTCGGTGTCCCAGCCTTCGTCGTCACCATAGGCGGTCACATAGGTCTTGGTGTAGTGGATGATGAAAGCATCCTCTGCAGGTTCCCAATAGGGCTGTGGTTCCATCGCGAATATATAGGTGCCTGGGCGATCAAGCCCATACTCCAGCGTGTAGCCCTGATCATCCATCACGGTCGCACTCTCAAGTTCGCCAAGCAGGTCGGTCGTTGTTCCCTCATGTGTCACGGAAAAAGCAATCGGCGTATCCAGCATCATACCGTCCATTTCAAACGGATGCGAGAATGACATGATCAGCGCAACGCTGCGGCCATCTTCCTGACTGATCATCGGATCATCCGGGATGATCATACCGTAATGTGCAAATGCGGGTGTGGCGGCAATAAGACCAGCAAGTGATGCTGTAGCAAGATATCGTTTCATAAAACCTCCTGTTGGTTATGCACCGAGAGCAAGCAGCCAACCCACCCAGCTTTCGGCATTTCGTGCCACGATGGCAGTACCAATCGCAGCAATAAACGTTGAAATTAAAAGTAATGTAAAAATTTCGGCGGACAATAGGCGCAGGACCATTCCACGTCTCGCACCGAGTTTGACCGCGGTCGCGATTTCGCGTGCGCGCAGCCGGTAGCTCAGGAAGACAGCCAGCCCGATCGCTGCAAAAGCGGCGATGGCGATTATCGTGGTCACCACATCGAGCAGCGATTTGATCCGGAAAATCCGGTCGACAAGGCCTTGTATCACACTTGCAGGTGCGATGAGTTGTGTTGGGTTTTCGCCATCAAGGTACCTGCCCTTAAGGATTGTCGCCGATCGCGTGTCGTTCGGCACGACGATAACCGCAGACGCCGGAAAATCATCCTGCGCGCCGTGAAAATGAAAGCTCTCGATGTTCTCATCGGTGATGCGCTGATATTGGACCACAGCCGCATTCGAGACGGCCTCACTCCCTGCAGCGACTTCAGCGGCGGTCACAACATCCTCATGCCCGTGGCCGATCCCCTGAATGACCCATGCCGTTTTGATATCGACAAACACCGCTTGATCATCCGGTGAATTGGTCGGTTCAAGAACACCGACAATCGGCATCTCTAGCGGGTACACCCCGTCCAGATCAAAGAGGTTCTCGGGGGATGAGACCAACGTGTCCCCAACACCTTTGCCAATGGTCGCTGCCACATCAGCCCCAATGACGGCATCACCCAGCACGGACAATCCACGGCCTTCAGACAAGGCAAGTTCGCGGAAGTCGAAGTAGTCCAACGATGTTCCAACAATCCGAAACCCGCTGGACGAAAATGCAGTATGCACAGGGATAGGGATGGCCAGCCCACTGTCCCAGACGGCTTCGACCTCGCGCATCGGCACCGGTTCAGGGCGTTCATCTGAAAAGTAGAGTGCCGCCATTGTCAGGTCCAACTGCGACCCGCGACTGCCCAGCAAAAGTGGCGTGGCATCACCACGCGCAACAAGGGCGCGTTCGCTGGTTGAAAGTAAAATCTGGGTGGCTACCGGGACGAAAAGGATCAGTGCTGCGACCAACATGAGCACTAGGCTACGCCCCCAATGATACCGCAAATAGGCAAAGGCGAGATAAAGCGCGTTCATGCTTCTGCCCCTTCGCGAAACTGCGCAAAGTCCAGGACGCGGCCAAACCGTGGCAGCAATTCGTGATCGTGTGTAACGGCCAATACAGGCGCACCGGCCAGCGCGGCCTGTTCGAACAGCAGATCAAGGATGCGCGCCTTGCTATCAGGATCAAGGTTGCCGGTTGCCTCGTCAGAAAGGATCAGTTTGGGTTGTGTAACCAGCGCCCGGCAGATCGCAACCCGCTGTTGTTCTCCTTGACTAAGCGCTGATGGATGCCGATCCAGCTTGTCCCCAATCCCGCAAGCAGCAGCCAAAGCCTCGGCCCGGTCCCGCGCGTCTGTGTCCAAGGTCAACGCTGGCGTAATCCGGTACGGATAAAGAATGTTCTGGCGCGCCGACAGATAGTCGAGCAACGCAAAATCCTGAAAAACAAAACCAATCGTGCTGGCACGAAAGCGCCGTCGCTCAACGTCTGAAAGTGCAGCCACATCCGTACCGGCTACGTCGATCCGGCCAGCCTCGGGTGTCAGAATACCTGCGATCAGGTTCAGCAATGTTGTTTTGCCACTTCCGCTTGGACCAACAATAGCGACCCGTTCATTATCTTGCAGGACAAACTTCGGCACGCGAAGCCGGAAACCCGTTCCGCCGTAGCCGAAGGTAAGGTTTTCTACAGTGATCATCAGTTTGTCTGCGGTGCGAGGAAAGTCTCGCCAGCCGTGTCACGATTAACCTCGAGAAGTTCAAAATCGGTGATCCGCCAAGCCCCTTCGATGGGGGAAACCGAAAGGTCCGCGCTGTAAGTATTTCCCCTAACATGCAAGTGTTCAGCATGACCGACCGTGCCGATGACCTGCCAGGATGCATCAATTGCCAGCGTTCCTCCATCGCGTGCAACGCGCGTATTCAGCAGCTTGATCTCATGAATTGTTTGATCTGCTTCCTCCAAGCCACCCCCTGCCATTGCTCCGACCCGTTCCAAGTATAGATACTCCAAAGCATCCCCGTGGGTGACACTGGCGAGAGTATCATAAATGGTGCTTTCCTCGGTTTCGCCAAACGCATCGTAGACGACCAGAAGCAAAGCTGGCGTCAACCGCCAAAACTCTGCGCGGGCGTCCTCTATGGTCATGGGATCAAGACCAGGTGCCGTAAATTCTGCCGTCTCTGACAGCATATCTTTTGATGGCAGTAGAACCATTGTCGCAACGGCAACAACGGCCAGCACAGCAAAACCAACAAAAATTGGTGCTCGGTTCATTAGCGAAGCGTCCTTGGGATAGCGCAGTTTTCGCGGGCAGTTTGTTGCAGACCGGCATAGACTGCAAGACCGCGAAAATGAAATCCTTTTGAACTGCTTAACACCCTGCCCGTTTGGTCGATGAGAAGCAAAAGCAGCTATTCGCTCACACGCGGCGAAAGCGTCCTTTTTCCGCGTCTTGCCGGTTGATTCGTCTTGCGGCGCACGACACTTGCGGCGCTTACATCCGTCACGACTGGACGAGCTTCTGCTTCCAAATAACCTACAATCTGGGTCCGTTCAGATGATTACAGGCTGGTTGTAAACAATGTGGGTTTGAGGCCGCCGACAGGTACAAGTAATTCGAACGGGAAAACGCAAACATGCTGGTGCGGATCGCAGATGACTATGACGACGTTCGCGCTATTGCCTTGTTAATAGTAAAGGACTTGTTGCCACCCGTCGGCGTAAGTCTGAGCGCGTCAGAATAATAGTTAAACATCGGCGTCTTTTCATATCTGGCAGGCTGTACGTACAAGATATGTACAGGTTGTGTACGCTTAGCATACACCCCCTTGCGGCCATTGAGTGCCAGGCCTATGTATAAGGTGTCCTTCGGGACTATGGACATAAACGCGCTCGTAATAAGCGGATCGGACCCGGGGGCGGTACCCGGCGTCTCCACCAAACACCCTTCATTTGAGGGCTATGGGGACGAAATAGGATCGACGAACGTCTAAAGGGGTAAGCTTTGTCTCGGCGATATACCACCGTTATCGGTTCAAATTGTATAGTTGCAAATGACAACAATGCACCGATGGCAGTCGCAGCGTAAGCTGTGCCTAATATCGAACCTTAACTCCTTGGGTTTTGCGACCTAGGGCGGGGTCCGCAGGTACCTGGCAACAGAAACCTGCACTTTCTCTCCAGACTAAACTGTGCGGTGAACGCTGCCTTTGCAGTCTTGTGACTTGCAATGCGATCTTGTGTTGCGCAGTCTGCACGGATGAACCGTCTTGCCATCGCATTTATCCTTTTGTTGTCGCCAGTTGCAGCCAAAGCCTGTGAAACAGCTTTGATCCTGACGATTGATGTCTCAAACTCTATCGATGCTGGTGAATACCGCATTCAAACTGACGGTTTGGCAGACGCACTACAGGACCCCGAGATCAGAGATACGCTTGTCGCAGGCCAATCGACGCTTGCTGTTGTGCAATGGTCCGGCGTGGACAAACAAACGATATCTATTCCGTGGACACAGATGCGCACGGGCCTTGATGTGGAAGATTTTGCGACCAAAGCGCGCTTGATGGAGCGCGCCTTTGTGCTGTCAGACACGGCCCCGGCAGAGGCGATATATTTCTCTTTGCGCATGTTTGATGATGTGCCCAACTGCAACCGCAAGGTCATTGATGTGTCAGGCGACGGCACACCCAACGGCGGCTCGGATGTGCGTGCCGCGCGCAACGCAGCCGAGGCGGCAGGCGTCACCATCAATGGGATCGCCATTGAATCTATGGGATTGGCAATCACAAACTTTTTCCGCGGCGCGGTCATCACCCGCAATGGGTTTGTCATGACAGCCCGAACGCACCGCGAATATCCCGCGACACTCCGCGCGAAAATATTGCGCGAAATTAGCAGGATTTTTGGCTAGGCTTGACCCCACCGGATTAATTCCGCATCAATGCGGCATGGGGTCTGCGAACACCCCGTAAGGCCCCGGCCAAAGCATCGCATCCCCTGAAACCTTCAGAAAGGATGCATCATGGCTGCTTTCAACGAAATTTCCCCTGAAAACCTCATGCGGCTGATTGGCACGCCGCAGTGTCCGACCATTGTCGACGTCAGCACAGATGATGACTTCAACGACAACCCAACCCTGATCCCTACGGCGATCCGTCATGCGCATGATAATATCGCAGCACTGATCCCAACAATTTTAAACAAACAGGTTATTGTGACGTGTCACAAAGGTCTCAAACTCTCGCATGGGTCTGCCGCCTACCTGCGCGCCAATGGCATTGAGGCGCAAATACTCTCTGGCGGAAACGTTGCCTGGACAGCCGCGAAACTTCCGCGCGTGCCCCTTAAGAAGATCCCCGGCCCGCGCTGGGTGACGCGGCACCGACCCAAGATCGACCGTATCGCCTGTCCTTGGTTGATCCGACGGTTTGTTGATCCTCAGGCGACGTTTTTGTTTGTGCCGCCTTCAGCTGTGACAGACGTGGCGGATCGGTTTGATGCCACCGCCTTTGATATTGAAGACTGCGATTGGACCCATGATGGCGAGAACTGCACGTTTGATGTCATGATCAAGCGGTTTGGTCTAAGCCACCTAGCCCTTGATACGTTGGCAACGGTTGTGCGCTCTGCCGACACTGACCGACATGATCTGGCACCACAGGCGGCGGGTCTGCTTGCAATCTCTGTTGGGTTATCGCGGATGTACCGCGATGATACGACCCAGTTGAACGCAGGCATGGTGATCTACGACGCACTCTACCGTTGGGCACGTGACGGGCAAGATGAAGGTCACGACTGGCCGGCAGGTCGCGCGCAATGACCCGTGAACTGATCCGCGTCTTTGGGCGCATTGGGCTGCTATCCTTTGGTGGTCCGGCAGCGCAAATCGCGTTGATGCACAAAGAGTTGGTTGAAGAACGCGACTGGTTGAGCGAGGCGCAATTCCTGCGCGCTTTATCATTTTGCATGCTCCTGCCCGGTCCCGAGGCGATGCAGCTTGCGACCTATGCAGGGTGGAAACGTCAAGGGATCATTGGCGGCTTGATTGGCGGCGGGCTGTTCGTGCTGCCAGGGGCAATTGTCATTATGGTACTGGCGCTGGCCTACGGCGCATATGGCAACTTGCCCATCGTCCAGGCGTTGTTCTTGGGCGTTAAGGCGACTGTTGTGATCATTGTCATCGAAGCGTTGCTGAAGATCGCCCGCCGCGCCTTGGTGAAACCAGCGCATTTGGCGATTGCATGTGGTGGATTTGCAGCTCTGTTTTTCTTTGCCCTTCCCTTCCCCTTGGTGGTCCTGATCGCCGGGATCATCGGCGCTTTGGGGCAAACATCAGCAGCCGTCGAGACACCAATTCCATCGGGTAGTTTGTGCCGCAGTCTTTTGGTTTTGCTGATCGGTGGCATTTGCTGGGCCACACCGATGATCGCCATTGCGCTATCTGACAACGCATTCTTGATGGATATCGGCATTTTCTTCTCAACCTTGGCTGTGGTCACCTTTGGCGGCGCCTATGCTGTTTTGGCGTATATGACGCAAGAGGTCGTCGTTTCCTACGCTTGGCTGACGACGCCGCAGATGATGGACGCGCTAGGTTTGGCGGAAACAACACCCGGTCCGCTGATCCTTGTCACGCAATTCGTCGGCATGTTGGCGGGTATGTCAGAGGGCGGAACCAGCTTGGCGCTGATTGCGGGCGGCTTGACGCTTTGGGTTACGTTTGTGCCCTGCTTCATTTGGATTTTTGCGGGTGCGCCGTTGATTGACTGGCTTGATGGACGCCCCCGCCTGCGCGAGGCACTGGCCGCGATCACCGCAGCTGTCGTGGGGGTCATTGCAAACCTGTCGATCTGGTTTGCAACCCATGTGTTCTTTGGCACGGTCAATGGTGTAAACCTCGGCCCAGTCACAACAATTTGGCCGGATTTCACGACACTGCAGCCCTTAGCCATCGCAATTGCCTGCATTGCAGGCGGTCTTTTGCTTTGGCGGCATTGGTCACTACCCCTTGTTTTGCTTATTTGTGCTGCACTTAGTCTTCTCGCGTCGCTCTCATTGGGAATGATCTAATCCTGCCCCTTTCAACCGAGACGGAATCGCTTATGGTGAACACATCACACGAAGGAGACGTTGGCCGTGAACACAACAATCGACTACGGAAACCTGATGCATCGCGCGATGCGAGGACTTATTCAGGAAGTACTGATTGCTGTGAAAAAGGACGGCCTTCCCGGTAGCCACCACTTCTTTGTTACATTTGATACGATGCATCCCGATGTCGAAATTGCCGATTGGCTGTCGGACCGGTATCCCGGCGAGATGACGATCGTGATCCAGCATTGGTTCGACAATCTGGAAGTAACCGACGAAGGTTTTACCATCACGCTGAACTTTGGCGATAATCCTGAGACGCTTTATGTGCCTTACGACGCGATCAAGACCTTCGTGGATCCATCCGTCGAATTTGGTCTGCGGTTTGAGACACAAGACGAAGACGCTCAACCTGCTGTAGCCGAGGTGGAAGAAGCGCCGATGGACGAGATGGTCGAACCTGAGGATGAAAAAGACGACGCGCCCAAAGAGGCCCAAGTCGTCAGCCTTGATCAGTTCCGCAAGTAAAACTACAGCCCACTGACAGCATTGCGATATTGCGAATTTGGACCCCGCTGCCTATAGATCAAGGCAGATACTAGCCAAGGGGATCACCATGACCGAGACACGCACAGAAACCGATAGCTTTGGTCCTCTAGAGGTTCCCGTCGACCGATATTGGGGCGCGCAAACGCAGCGATCAATCATGAATTTCCCGATTGGTTGGGAAAAGCAGCCCATAGCGATTGTGCGCGGTTTAGGCGTGATCAAACAAGCTTGTGCAATCGCCAACAAAGACCGCGGCAAACTTGATGATAGGCTGGCAGATGCGATCATTGCCGCCGCCGCCGAGGTCGTCGCAGGAAAGCTGGATGATCACTTCCCTTTGGTGGTTTGGCAGACCGGATCTGGCACCCAATCCAACATGAACGCAAACGAAGTTATCTCCAACCGCGCGATCGAGATGCTGGGCGGCACGATTGGGTCAAAAGACCCCGTTCACCCCAATGATCACTGCAACATGGGTCAGTCGTCGAACGACACTTTTCCGACCGCTATGCATATCGCCGTTGCCATGACAGCGCATGATGTGCTGTTGCCGGGTCTGGCCAAGTTGCACGCGGCACTTGAGCAAAAGCAAAATGAGTTTGATGACATCATCAAGATCGGCCGCACCCACACGATGGACGCAACGCCACTGACACTTGGGCAAGAATTCTCGGGCTACACGCATCAGGTTGCGATGGGCATTCGCCGCATCAAAGCCGCCCTGCCCGCGATCTATGAATTGGCGCAAGGTGGCACAGCTGTCGGCACCGGTTTGAACACACCAATGGGCTGGGGCGAGACGGTTGCCGCACATATGGCAGAGATCACGGGGCTACCGTTTGTGACGGCGCCCAACAAATTCGAAGCCTTGGCCGCCCATGACGCATTGGTCGAAATGTCGGGTGCTTTGAAGACCGTGGCGTCCAGCCTTTACAAAATCGCCGCTGATATTCGCATGCTCGGCTCTGGCCCGCGCTGCGGTCTTGGTGAGCTGATGCTGCCGGAAAATGAACCGGGCTCATCCATCATGCCCGGCAAGGTGAATCCAACGCAGGTGGAGGCACTGACGCAGGTTTGTGCACATGTCATGGGAAATGACGCCGCTGTTGGTTTCGCAGGCTCGCAGGGTCATTTCGAATTGAACGTGATGAAGCCAATGATGGCCTATAACGTATTGCAATCTATGCAGCTTTTGGGGGATGCATCTGTTACGTTTACTGATAATTGCGTGGTCGGAATACAAGCTGACCGGACACGGATCGAAAAGTTGATGCGTGAATCGTTGATGCTTGTGACGGCACTCGCCCCGACAATCGGCTATGACAACGCAACAACCGTCGCCAAGACGGCGCATAAGAACGGCACCACGCTCAAGGAAGAAGCGATCAAGTTAGGCTTTGTCGATGAAGCCACATTCGATGACGTCGTACGCCCAGAGGATATGATCGGCCCCAAATGAAGCCGGTGAACCTCAACCAAGCGCGTAAGACGAAGACGCGTGCAGAAGCAAAAGCCAAAGCGGATGAGAATGCTGTTCGCTTTGGACGTACAAAGGCACAAAAAGTGTTGGAAGCGACGCAGGCCGCACAGGCCAGCTCGCGACTATCTCAGCTTAAGTTTGATGACGACTGATGGCACACCGTCGCCCCGTCAAAAGATCACTGACCTTACGCGGGCATCGCACCAGCGTGTCATTAGAAGATATCTTTTGGGATGCGTTCCGCAATATCGCCAGTGCAGATGGGCGCACAATAAACGGGCTGGCTGCTGAAATTGATGAAACACGCGGCGATCTCGGCCTCGCCTCGGCCATTCGGATTTATGTCTTGGAGCGGGCGTTAAAGCGCGATCAATCTTTGGAGTAGAGCGCGCCACGCAAGGATGACAGCTGCGCGCGATCTTCGATCTCAGTCTCGTTCAGCTTTGCAGGCTTTGCGCGATTGCCCGCTTTGACGTTTGAGTCAAAAAGACCCGCCAACTGACGTGCGTTCAGCTGCTTCTTTGAAACTGGCTTTGTTACTTCTGTCTTCTTACGACCAAAAAGACCGGAAAGGCCTTTCTTGGAAGAACCTGGCAGTGAAATCGTCATATCAACCTCGAAAAAACTTTTTGCCGGATGTGTCCGTGAACTGTCGAAGTTATGGCACGAAAGAGGCACTTACGCAAAGCCTCAATTCAGCAGAGAAGATAGCTCAAATGGCTTATCCCATTGTTTTTGTGTATAATTAAGATTCTGGCATGGTTGATTTGGGCGATCAAACACCCCAGTAGGTGTTTCTGATTGCGCCTTTAATCATCAAATTTGCACAAATTATCTGCATTTTGGAAACCGATTAATGCGGGTTTAACACAATACTGAGCCAGATTCCGTCCTTGGCACGCACTGTGAGATGCGCAACGGGCACCGGCTTGCGGTCTGGAACCAACGAAAACCTATAGGACTTCAGCAGTCTTGCCAGCACCACCACACCTTCGACCTGCGCAAATCCAGCACCCGAACACATGCGCGATCCGGCGGAAAACGGTATATAAGCGTCACGCGCGCATTTCTGTCCGTTCTCTGTCCCCCACCTGGCAGGATCAAATGCATCGGGCGCGTCCCACAATCGCTCGTGCCGGTGCAGATGCCATGGGGATAACACCACCTGTGCAGCTCGCCGCAAATCCCGTTTCCGAAAGATCTCTGCCTTGCTTGTTTCCCGAACCATCATGGGGACCGGTGGATAAAGGCGCAGCGTTTCCTTGAATACATCCTTCGTTGATTTGAGCTGGGAAAGATCGGCAAAGTCACCATCAAAAATGGCCGCCTCTGCCGAAAGCTTTTCTTGCCACTCAGGGTGCATGGCCAAAAGATAAAGCGCCCATGACAGCGCAGAAGCACTTGTCTCGTGGCCCGCAAGAAAAAAGATGGCCACCTGATCAACCATCTCGTCAAGATCGAAGGTTTCCCCCGTTTCGGGATCCTTTGTGGTCAGTATCTTGGTTGCCAGGTCGTCAGGCGCCTGCCCTGCTGCGATCAAAGCCAAACGTCGTTGGGTCATCTGTGTGATCAATCGCCGGATTGTCTTGGCCGCTTGGCGCGTATCGGCGCGAAACAAGCGCGGCATCCATGCAGGTCCGCGCACAAATGCGGCTAGGTTCAAGATCGGTTGCGAGCGTTGATAATCTTGGAATGCATGAAACACCTGCTGCGCTGTCTCATCTTCAATCGGGATTGAGAACAGCGTGCGAAAAATCACGTCAGCCGCGATATGGCTGGTCATTGCTTCGATCTCTTGGGGTTCTCCGTTGGCCTGCGCGGCAAGTCGCGTGACGCCAGCATCCGCCGCAGCGAGGATCGCCGGGTAAGTATCGCGCAACCGCCCCCCCTCGAATGCCGGATCAATGATGCGCCGCTGTCGTTTCCATTCAGCCCCATTGGTCAGAAAAACACTGTTCCCCAGCAGGGGTCGCAATCCGGCACCAATGCGATCCGATTTTGGAAAATCATCCGGGCGGGTCTTAAGCACTTCTTTGATTAATGCAGGATCATTGATCAGGTAGCTGCGAAAAAAGGGCGTGCGAAATTCAGCCATCCATGCACGATAAAGCTTGGCCGGTTGCGCCGACAAAATGTCCTGCCGAAATAAACGTAAATAACGCCAGAGCGATGTCTTCTCTGGCCGGGACGCTGGTTTCGGTGGCAAGACGTCAGTCAAAGCTGCAACGATGTGTATTTTGAGACCGGAATATCAATGCGTGACCCTGATGGCTTTCGACCGGCATAGCGATCTGCAAGCAAGACTGGCCCTGCTGTAATTTGAAAATAGTCATAGTCATTGGGCTGATCAAACGCGCAAAGGTACTGGAAATGCAAACGAAAGAACCGCCAACGCAGCGCCTTCCAGCGTTGCGGCGACAAAGTCTGTGAAAATGCAGCCGAGATGACCAAAGGCCAGCGTTTGCCCGGTGGTGTCACACCGGTGACCGCAACAGGGTCGCACAGGGCAAAACAACACCCATCGCCGGGGGCTGATACATCAACCCATGTGAAATTCTCTTGGGTGGCGAGGTATGCAAGATCGCTGCGCAAGCGACGTGCGCGCGGCAGGAACGACACCATCGGCACCACCTGCCCCAGCGACAAAAACGCAAGCTTTGGCCCATTTTCACGTCCTTGCCCGGCACGCAACAGATCAGCAATAACAGACACGGCCAAATGCGCACCAGACGAATGGCCCACGACCAAAACCTCATCCACGTCGTCTTGCAGGGCTTTGGCGATCCGTGCGCCAAAGACTGTCATGCGCGCTTCCAGCTCTGGTGGGTTCTCACCGATCAACTGTGCCGAAAAAGCGTAATCATGCATGAGGTAATACGCAAAAAGCTTATGGTCTTTCGATTTGAACCAACGCAGCATCACAACCACAATCCCAATAAAGACGGCCCACCCAATTGCCCAAGCGATCCAGCTTACGGTTGCGAATACAACACCTTCCGTGAGACCGAACCACTGCGGAATACTGATCAAAAATCGCTCAAGTCCACCCCCAACAAACGCCCCGACTCCAAGCGCGGCAAAAAGCTGCACCAACAGCATAAACACCGGGTAAAGTGCGGCAATCACCGGTCCTTTGCGCATCCACATCAAACGGCGCAACGTCCCGGTTCGCAGGTATATCCATGTGGTCAGCAACAGTTGCCAATACGTGCCTGCAATAGACTGCGCCATGCTTTGGCGCACGATATCTGACCAAACAAGTACATCAATTTCAGACAACACTGGCTGCCCGTCAATCCGCGCTGCAACTGACCAACCAAAGGTTTCTTCTGCAGTTTCTGCTTTGACGGCAATCTCATAGCCACTGATTGCGGCTTGGGCAGCCGCTTCCTTGCGATAAAGCTCTCGGTAGCGACGCGGCGGCATCGGGTCAAAGCCGGGTATATGAAACACCCGCCGTCTTGTGACCTGCTTTGACTGTCCGTCCATCACCGCCCCTTGCTGATGCTTATGCAGAGGTTACCTGATTATAGCCGAGAGGATAAGTGGTTAGCCGATCAAGGCGAGGGCAGGAAACCGCTCAAGCAACCAATAACTGAACGCCGCAAACTGTCCGGTCATCATCATCAAACCAACGGTCCACAAAAGCAGGCCCGATACCTTTTCGATCCGGTCCATATGACGCTTCATCCACGCCATCACACCTTTGAGACGCGGAAAGAATGCAGCAACGAGAAGGAAGGGGATACCAAGTCCCAAAGCGTAAACCGCCAAAAGAAGCGTGCCCCGTGTCACATCAGCCTCCGACGCGGCAAGGCTGAGGATCGCACCAAGGATCGGACCCAGACACGGTGTCCAGCCAAATGCGAAAGCCAAGCCCAGCAAATAAGCACCGAATGCCGACCCACCGCGATCACCAGCATCAACGCGCAATTCCCTGTCCAGAAAACCGATGCGGAAGACACCGACAAAATGCGCACCAAGGATCATGATCAAAGCCCCCGCGAAGACCACAAACCAGTCCTGCACTTGCAGCAGCATCCGCCCCATCGTCGAGAACGCGAGGCCAAGCAGCAAAAAGATCGTTGAAAGCCCCAAGACAAAGAAAATCGCAGAGACAAATACACGTTTGCGCGCCGCCTTGGTCTCTTCCAACTCGCTAACCGAAACACCGCCCATATAGGCAAGGTACGGCGGGACAACCGGCAAGACACACGGGCTGAGGAACGACAAAATACCCGCCAGCATGGCGATCATCATTGCGGGCAGCAAGGCTGCATCAAAGATCAGGGAGGTGTCGAGCATTTCAATTCCTTCTGCCCCCTACCTAAGCGAGCTTGGGCAATAGGTCACGGCCCCAAAGGTCACAAGTTGGTGGACAAAGTGAAACATCACACCTAGGTCCACGCCATGACTTATGATGCTGATCTTGATGCCAAAGGGCTGTTGTGTCCCCTGCCCGTGCTAAAAGCGCGCAAACGGATGCAGTCGCTTGCCTCTGGTCAAGTGCTGCGCGTCTTGGCGGACGATCCAGCAGCGGTGATCGACGTGCCGCATTTCTGCGCCGAGGCGGGACATGAATTGATCGCGACCCAAGACACAACAGACGGCCAGCTTTATTTCATCAAGAAAGCCTGATCGAGGATCGCGTCAAAGCTTGCGTCGCCTTCGAACCCGAGCGACCGTGCAAGGCTAGTATCAAAAAGCGTAGGCCACGTGCCGACGATGCTCATGATTCTTGGATCAAGCGCCATTTCGATCAATGCAGCGGTCTTACCCCCGGCTCTGGCGCGTAATGCCGCAATCATGTCTGCCACTTTGACTTGCAAGCCCGGCACATTGACTGCCCCAAATGCAGGCCAATCATCTGTCGCGACAGATGGCGCGTGCCAAAGCGCCTTTGCGGCTGCATCGGGGGATGCCACCCACATTGCCATCTCTGGATCAACCGGGCAGATTGCAGGCAATCCCGCCAATGGTTCGCGAATGATCGAAGACGCAAAGGACGAAGCCGCAGCATTCGGTTTTCCTGGCCGGACCGTCACTGTCGGCAACCGCAAGGTCCGGGCATCGACCCAGCCACGTCTTCGATAATCGGCCATGACCAATTCGGCCATCGCCTTGGTCACACCATAGGTGTTCTGAGGTTGAATTTGAGTGGATTCAGTTAATGGCTCCGAAGGGCACCCGCCGTAAACCGCCAGCGATGACGTGCCAATCACCGGAAGACCCGGCTGAACGACCTGCGCTGCGGCTAGGACCGCTTTTGTGCCATCCAAATTGACGCGCATACCCAGATCATAGTCTGCTTCGGCCTGCCCACTTACAACGGCTGCAAGGTGGTAGATCAAGGCAACATCATCCGGCATCGCCGCCAAAACGGCATCGGGATCGGCAATATCAATTGAGGTCAACATTGCCCTTCGGATCATTGGCGTCGGCGCGCCGGGGACATCCCAAAGGTGCAAGGTCGGATTGGAGAGACGCCGCCCATCAGGCAGCGTCACACCATTTTCACTTATGCGTCTGGCAAGTGCCCCGCCAAGGAAACCGCAGCCTCCTGTGATGACGACACTTTCCGACATCAGCGGCCCAGCGACCACCACCCTTTGCGCTTGGGCTTGTCGGCAGCTGCAGGGTCAGATGCCGCCGCCGGTTCTGGCGTGGCAACAGGCTCTGGCGTCGCAACAGGCTCTACCGGTGCCGCAGGTGCTTCTACTGCGACCGCAACTGGGGTTGCCTCAACGGGCGCTGCTTCTGCCTTTGGCTTCGCACGACTGCGGCGCTTCGGTTTGGGCTTGTCGTCGGCAGCTGGTTCTTCGGTAGCCACTGCTACCGCGTCCTCAGCGACTGGCTCTGCTTTTGGCTCCGGCTTCTTGCGGGTCCGCGTACGCTTTTTCGGCGCTGGCTTTTCCTCGGCGGCAGTGTCGGCCGGTGCCGCTTCGGTTGGTGCGACGTCGGCGGGTGCCGCTTCGGCTTCTGCCGGTGCAGCATCGACCTTCTTGCGGCGTGTGCGTGTCCGCTTTGGCTTCTCTTCGGTCGCTGGTGCGTCTTCGGTCACGACTGCATCGGCAACTGTCGCTTGTGCAGCAACGTCTTGCTCAGATGCCGTGTCCGAAGCGCCGTCTGCATTCTCAGACTGCTGTTGGTTATCGCCTTGCTGGTTTTCACCACCATTGCCGCCACCCCGACGCCGCCGACGACGACGACGCTTGCGCTTAGGCCGATCCTCGCCGTCGCTACTATCGTCGCGTGCCTCGTTTGGCGTCTCTTCCTCATCAGGCGTCTCGACAATTACGGCGTCATCGTCGTCGTCATCCATCATCACAGCAGAGCTTACAAATGGAGCCGCATCAGGAACGACGCGCGTAGCCGTCTTGAACTTTTCAATCGCAAAATCTGGCGACACAAGTGTTGGATCACATTCGATCCGCACGGACATGCCGTAACGTGCCTCGATGTCTGCGATATGCTCGCGCTTGCCGTTCATCAGGAAGTTGGCAATCGAAATCGGTGCTTTAACCAACACCTCTTTGGATCTGCCGCGCACGCCTTCTTCTTCCAAAGCGCGCAAAATCGAAAGTGCGACGTTGTCATCAGAGCGCAACAAGCCCGTGCCGTGACAGTGCGAACACATCTGTGTCGTGGCTTCCAACATGCCCGGACGCAGACGCTGGCGCGACATTTCCATCAGACCAAAGCCGGAAATCCGGCCAACCTGGATGCGCGCGCGATCTGTCTTCAGCTTGTCTTTGAAACGCTTCTCGACGGCGGCATTGTTCTTACGCTCGTCCATGTCGATGAAGTCGATCACGATCAGACCGGCAAGGTCGCGCAAACGCAACTGACGCGCCACTTCATCGGCGGCCTCAAGGTTTGTCTTGGTTGCTGTCTGCTCAATCGAGCCTTCCTTGGTCGCACGGCCAGAGTTCACGTCAATTGCAACCAGCGCTTCGGTGATCCCGATGACGATGTAGCCGCCCGATGGCAGCTGAACCGTCGGGTTGAACATACCGTTGAGGTAACCCTCAACCTGGAAACGGGCATAAAGCGGCAACTGTTCGGCGTAGAATTTTACGTTCTTGGCATGGGACGGCATGATCATTTTCATGAAGTCCTTGGCTGTGCGGTAGCCTGCCTCGCCTGCCACGATCACTTCGTCGATCTCTTTTGAGTAAAGATCACGGATCGAGCGTTTGATAAGATCGCCTTCTTCGTAGATCTTCGCAGGCGCGGTTGATTTCAGCGTTAGTTCGCGAATTTGCTCCCACATGCGTTGTAGGTATTCATAATCGCGTTTGATCTCAGCCTTCGTGCGCTGCGACCCGGCTGTGCGAATAATAAGACCCGCGCCCTCAGGCACAGTCATTGAGTTTGCAATTTCTTTCAGCTTCTTACGATCAGGCGCATTGGTGATTTTCCGGCTGATGCCACCACCGCGTGCAGTATTTGGCATCAAAACGCAGTATCGGCCGGCAAGCGACAGGTAAGTCGTCAGCGCAGCGCCTTTGTTGCCGCGCTCTTCTTTGACAACTTGGATCAGAAGAATCTGACGTACGTTGATGACTTCTTGAATTTTATAGCGTTTCGGACGCGGCTTGCGGACTGGGCGCACCTCGTCTGTGTCGTCTTCTTCGGCAACACTTTCGATGGTGTCATCTTTGGACTTCGGATCAACCATTGGCTGTTCGTCATCGTCGTCATCTTCACCGGCAGCCGGTGTATCGACAGGCGTTTCAGAAACCAGCTCCATTGGAGAGCTGCCTTCTTCGCTATCGCCCAGGTCAATTGTCTCCATGCCAGCAATATCGCCCGAGGTTTCATCCTCAGACGTTTCAAGCTCGGCAGTGACGACCGCATCGTCTGTCTCAACTTCAGAGGCCTTGGCCTTACTGCGGCGGCGACGCTTTGGTTTGGGCTTTTCTTCCTCGGCGTCTGCTTCGGCCTTGAGGCTTTCTGCATAGGCCTTTTCCTCGGCAATCAGGGCTTCGCGATCAGCGACCGGGATCTGATAGTAATCCGGGTGAATCTCTGAGAACGCAAGAAAACCATGACGATTGCCGCCATAGTCTACAAACGCTGCCTGCAGCGATGGCTCAACCCGTGTTACCTTTGCGAGGTATATGTTGCCTGCAAGCTGGCGCTTGAACTGGCTTTCAAAATCAAATTCTTCGACTTTGTTTCCGTCGACCACAACAACGCGGGTTTCTTCCGCGTGCGTGGCGTCTATTAGCATCTTTTTCATTTTGTCCGTTCGCACAAAACCGCGGGGGCGCCCCTGGGGGCGCTGTTGTCCGTGTAATGTGGCTAATTAAGGCGATCTGCGCGCGGGCAGACACCGGGCCCCTCAGGGCCACTGCGTCTTGCCTCATATTTTGCGCGCGTTGCATCGCGTTTCTGCTCCGACCTCGGCAAGCGAGGCCCGTTCATGGCCCGGTCGGCGGTATCGCACGATCCAGGGCGTTGTCCTGATCCCGAAGGATCAAATCAGCTGTCTTGCTTTTGATATATGACCAAACGCGCAACAGAGAATCTCTATCGGTTGTCATCGCGCAACTGCTGCGCGAGCATCCGTAACCCATACATAAGGGACGAAAGGCACTTTGCACAAGTGGTTGCGTGCAAAGTGCCTGATCAGAAACTCAATTTGTTTTGAAACGGCTACAGATAGTCGGACCGTTGCAGCCCATACTTGGCCATTTTCTCGTTCAGGGTCCTGCGCGGCAGACATAATTCTTCCATCACTGACACGATTGATCCCTTGTGGCGGCGCATCGTGTTGTCGATCAACATGCGCTCAAACGCCTCGACAAACTCTTTCAACGGTTTCCCTTCCGTCGTCATCGCGGGCTTCATCTCTTCGGTGTCAGCCATCAGAAGCGACGCAATCGATCCGGTGCCGCGACGGTTTTGCAAAACAGCACGTTCAGCCACATTGATCAGCTGGCGCACGTTGCCGGGCCAAGGGGCTTGCAACAATTGTGCTGCCTCTTGCGCGCTTACCTCTGGGGCGTCGCAGCCGTACTCTTCGGCAAACTGCTCACTGAGGCGCGTAAATAATGCAAGAATATCTTCGCCACGTTGCCGCAGCGGTGGCACGGTAATGCGCAAAGCTGCCAGGCGGTAAAACAAGTCTGGCCTTAAAACGCTTTCACAGGTCTGATCTTGCTCTTGCAGGTTACAGATCGCGACAATCCGCGTTTCCGCAGGTGTGCCTTGATTATTGATTGCCGTCAGCAGACGGGCCTGCATTGCATGGCTCAGCGCTTCGATGTCTTCCAAGACAAGTGTGCCACCCCGCGCTTCTTCCATTGCGGGAATAGGTTCATCGTCGTTCGCGGGCCCGAAGATAACGCGGCTGAGGGTTTCTTCGTCATACGCCGAGCAGCTGAGTAGTACGAATTTCTTGTTCGCACGCGCGCCAACGGCATGCAAGGCATGGGCCACCAGCGTTTTGCCCGTTCCCGTCTCACCTTCAACCAAAACGTGGCCATCCGCCTGCCCCAGATCGAGTATATCTTCTTTCAAACGCTCCATCGGCACCGATTGACCGATCAGCTTTTTGATCAATGACGATCCATCTGACAGTTCTTTGCGCAAAGCGCGGTTGTCCAAGGTCAACCGCCGCGCTGTTGTGGCCTTTTTGGCCAATTCGGTCATCCGATCCGGGTTGAACGGCTTTTCAAGGAAATCAAAAGCACCGACGCGCATCGCCTCAACAGCCATCGGAACATCGCCGTGGCCTGTGATCATAATCACCGGCAACGAGCTATCCACGCCCTTGAGCTTTTTTAGAAACTGCATGCCGTCCATACCGGGCATCTTGATGTCGCTGACAACAATCCCGGGATAGTCATTGCCCAATCCCTTGAGCGCGTCCTCGGCGGATGCAAATGTTTCGGTGTCGAAGCCCGATAGCGCCAACCACTGTGAAATTGACTGACGCATATCCCGCTCGTCATCGACGATCGCGATTTTCATGGCTTTGCTCATGATCTTTTTCCTTACTCTGCCGCGGCGACTTCCTGCCTGATGGTTGGCAGTTGCACCTCGAATATAGCCCCGCCATCAACTGCGTTACGCGCAGTGAGACGCCCACCCAAATCGTTTACGATGCCAGAGGAGATAGCAAGCCCAAGACCCACGCCATCACCAGGTTGTTTCGTTGTGTAAAATGGCTCGAAGAGCTCATCTAGGTTTTCGATGCCCTCGCCGTTGTCGCGAATTTGGATACTCACGGCGTCACCGGCAGCCAGCAAAATTTCAATGGTCGGGTTTGCTGCGGACTTGGTTGCATCCAAGGCATTGCGCAACAGGTTCACGATAACCTGCTCTAACCGCAATCTGTCGCCCAAAATCATCACAGGTTCATCCGGCAAAGTGCGGATAATATTGACCGCCCGCGTGTTCAGTTGTGGCTCCATCAAAGCGAGTGCGGTTGATACCGCAGCCCTTGTGTCTACGGGTTCAAAGGCATCTGCGCCCTTGCGCGCATAAGACTTAAGTTGCCGTGTAATTGCCCCCATCCGCTCTAGCAGATCATCGATCCGCTGAAACGATGACAAAGCCTCTTCTGGGCGCTCTCTTTGCAGCAGCAACCGCGCACCAGCGAGATAGGTTTTCATCGCTGCCAGCGGTTGATTCAATTCGTGACTGACGGCCGCTGACATCTCACCCAAGGCGGCCAATTTCGACGACTGCGCAATCGTTTGTTCAGCAACTTCGAGGGTCTTTTCGACCTTCTCACGCTCGGCAATTTCCCGCTGTAGCCTGCGGTTTAATGCGCGAAGCTCTGCTGACTCGCGTTGAAAGAACACCAGCCGTGATGCGGTCTTGCGCGATGTCGACCAAAACAACAGCGCCAGCAAGATCGCGAATCCCATGACCTCTAGGGCGAGGATACCGTTGACCCGCTCGCGGACCGACGCATAGGTCGTAAAGCTGACCATCTTCCAGCCTTGATGCGGCACGCGCATTTCACGGCGCAAGACGGCCTCGCCTCGCAGGTAGGCGTCGGCGGGTAGCGCCGCCCAGCCTTGTGTCGCGCGGATTGCACGTTCAATTGCCGAAGGTGCCGATTGGCGCTGCAACGCTTCTGCCTCGACCAAACCTCGCCAGCGCGGTTCGGTCGACATAATGATCGTGCCCTCGCTATCGGTCACAAGGACAGCATCAGAAACCCCTGCCCAGCCCGTTTCAAGGCGCTGACCATCAACCTGAACCATGATCACACCACGCAACACGCCGCCCACCTCAATTTGGCGAGAGTAGATGTAGGCATACGCCCCTTCGTCATTCAAAAAGGTGGTGTAGACGGTCTGATTGCTGCGCAACGCGTTCACGAAATATGGTGTGCCACGGTGATCAACGCCAATTTGGTTGCGATCGGTCGCAGCAACGGCACGACCATCGCGATCAAGCATCGTCAAGGATGCTGCACCAATTTCATCAACGAAAGACAGCAAGCGCGCCGTAGATTGGGAATAATCTTTGTCTTCCAGTGCTTTGATCAAGTCTGGATCACGCGCCAAAAGTTGCGGCACAACCGAGTTGCGCTGCAATTCATTCATCAAATTGGTGACATAAAGTGCCAAACGCACTTCCGAGCGATTACTGATTGTCTCAGTGAAGCGCTGCGTTAGAAACTGGTTCGAGACATAAATCACGATCACTGCGAAAAGGCAGATCACCATAACAGACAGACGGATATACCATCTGGCCCCACTTTTACTCGACACAAGTTTGTTCAATCGCAACATGCCCGCAGTCTAGAACCACACAAGGGATGCAGCAAGCAAGCAGATTACGCGTTTGCGAATTGTCCCAAAAGCCCGCGGAAAAGCGCTTGCCCGTCAGTGCCACCGTGACCTTGATCCACAGCCCGCTCGGGGTGAGGCATCATGCCCAAGACACGACGATTAGACGACAAAACACCCGCAATGTCGGCCACCGACCCGTTAGGATTATCGGAATAGGTAAAGGCGATGCGGTCTTCGTCTTTCAACGCAGACAACGTTGCTTCATCAGTCGTATAATTTCCATCGTGATGGGCAACCGGATAACCAACCATGTCGCCAGCATTATAGCCTTCGGTAAAGGCAGATGCAGATGTTTCCACTTTAAGATCAACGGTCTTGCAAATGAACTTCAAGTTTGCATTGCGCATCAGCGCACCGGGCAAGAGACCCGTCTCTGTCAAAACTTGAAAGCCATTGCAGACGCCCAGCACATAACCACCCCGTTCTGCATGGCCCACAACGGCCTTACAGATCGGTGACTGTGCCGCAATTGCGCCGCACCGCAGGTAATCACCAAACGAAAACCCGCCGGGCACAGCGACAAGATCCACACCGTCGGGAAGGTTGGCATCTTTATGCCAGACCATCGTGACATCAGCGCCGGCAGCCTTGAGGGCTACCGCCATATCGCGATCACAGTTTGATCCGGGGAAAACAATGACAGCCGCGCGCATCAAAGTACCTCGACCTGGTAGCTTTCAATAACGGTGTTCGCGAGCAGCTTTTCACACATCTCGTTGATCGTGGCATCTGTCGTGCCTTCTGCAAGATCAAGTTCGATCACCTTACCTTGCCGCACACCTTCAACACCATCAAAGCCCAAAGACCCCAACGCATGACGCACCGCCTCGCCCTGCGGGTCCAGCACACCATTTTTCAACATCACATGTACGCGGGCTTTCATCCTCTGGGATCCTTTTAGTTTATCAAAGTTGGCTTGCTTGGACGGTGGGTGACATTCGACGGCATGACACCCAGACGTTTGGCGACTTCTGTATATGCATCAGCTAGATCGCCCAGATCGCGGCGGAACACGTCTTTATCCAGCTTGCGGCTGGTTTCCATATCCCAAAGGCGGCAGCTATCAGGGCTGATTTCATCGGCCAAGATCAACCGCTGAAAGTCATTGTCCCAAACGCGCCCAATCTCAATTTTGAAGTCAATCAGTTTGATGCCGACACCGTACATGACGCCTGACATCCAGTCGTTCACGCGCAAAGCAAGGCTAACGATATCGTCCATCTCCTGTTGGCTCGCCCAACCGAAAGCAATGATATATTCCTCCGGCACCAGCGGATCACCGAGGCTGTCGTCCTTATAGGAAAATTCAACAATCGGGCGTGGCAACGCGGTGCCTTCTTCCATCCCAAGACGTTTGGCCATCGTGCCGGCCGCAAAATTCCGCACGATTACCTCAAGTGGGATAATTTCGGCCTGACGGATCAATTGCTCACGCATATTCAAGCGTTTGATGAAATGCGTGGGGATTCCAATTTGTGACAAACCCGTCATGAAAAATTCTGACAAGCGGTTGTTCAACACGCCCTTGCCCTCGATCACGGCTTTCTTTTCGGCATTGAAAGCGGTCGCATCGTCCTTGAAGTACTGCACAAGTGTGCCAGGCTCCGGACCCTCATAGAGAACCTTTGCCTTGCCTTCGTAAATTTTCTTGCGGCGTGCCATATTCACCCCTTGCCCCGTGCGCACTGGCCCGCCTTGGGCCGCGTCATTCTTGCGTCATAGTGCAAGCCCCCCTTGCGGGCAAGCACCCGGATGGGCATATCATAGCTAACAGTTGTCCAAATCATGAGGCCCCAACAATGAGCACTTTCGACGATCGCGAAAAAGCATTTGAAAACAAATTCGCCCACGATGCAGAAATGCAATTCAAAGCAGAAGCCCGCCGCAATAAATTGCTGGGCTTGTGGGCCGCAGAACTGATGGGCAAAACCGGCGAAGCTGCTGATGAATATGCCAAAGAAGTGATCAAATCGGACTTTGAAGAAGCTGGGCACGAAGACGTCTATCGCAAAGTTTCGGGTGATCTTGGCAGCAAGGCCGACGAAGCCACAATCCGCACAAAAATGCAGGAATTTCTGGCCGAAGCCAAAGAACAGTTGATGAACGAAGTCTAAAGCCCGTCTAAACAGAGTTTAATTTTTGATAAAACCGCGCTGCAACCCGGCGCGGTTTTATCATTTTATGCATAATAAAGTTGCATGCTTTGCATTTGCATCTCGGTTGCAACCATGAAACCGCAAGAGCGCAAAAGTGCGGAGCTTAAAACGTTATGACCAATGCCCTTACAAAACTGCTGGCCACCCGCGACTGGCTGATGGCGGACGGTGCGACTGGCACCAATCTATTCAATATGGGGTTGATGTCAGGCGATGCTCCGGAGCTTTGGAACATTGACGAATCCGCGAAAATTACAGCGCTTTACAAAGGCGCTGCAGATGCGGGAAGCGATATTTTTCTGACAAATAGCTTTGGTGCGAATGCATCACGGCTTAAATTGCACGGAGCCGAAGGCCGTGTGCATGAACTTAATAAAGTCGCCGCAGAATTGGGCCGCAACGTGGCCGACGCTTCAGGCAGAACTATTGTCGTTGCCGGGTCCGTTGGACCGACAGGCGAAATCATGACGCCAATGGGAAGCCTTACGCACGTCCGCGCGGTCGAGATGTTCCACGAACAAGCAGAAGGTCTGAAAGCCGGTGGCGCTGATGTGCTTTGGGTTGAAACGATCAGCGCACCCGAGGAATTCGCAGCAGCAGCCGAGGCTTTTGCACTTGCTGATATGCCGTGGTGCGGCACGATGAGCTTTGACACCGCAGGACGTACGATGATGGGACTGACCTCTGCGGATATGGTAAAAAAGGTTATGAAGATCGCCCACCAACCCATTGGTTTTGGAGCCAATTGCGGCGTTGGCGCATCGGATCTGTTACGCACGGTATTGGGTTTTTCTGCAGCAAAACCCGCGTTGCCAATCATCGCCAAGGGCAATGCAGGCATTCCAAAATATCACGATGGCCATATCCACTATGATGGCACACCTGCGCTTATGGCTGACTATGCAGTGCTTGCGCGCGATTGTGGGGCGACGATCATTGGCGGTTGCTGTGGGACGACCCCTGACCACCTGCGCGCAATGCGTGAAGCGCTTGAAAACCGGCCCAAAGGTGATCTTCCTACCTTGGAAGCCATCACCGCTGCCCTTGGCGCATTTTCTTCCGCATCTGATGGTACGGATGGAGCGGGACCTGCGGCATCGCCACGGCGTGGTCGGCGCCGTCGCACGACACCTTCCTGACCTGAGGAGGCGCTTGCCCCCAACGCCTCAGGGGCGATGCGGGGTCATCAACACGATCAAGTTCGACTGCGCTAAAAGAACGAAAGCTGATCGCCGGTCTGCGCTGGTTTTGCAAACAGGTCCGTCCTTAGCTGTGGAAGTGACCGATCCAGGCCTAACTTGCGGGTCGTCAGTTTGAACCGTTGCTGTATCATTGCCGCCCATTGCCCTTGCCCCACCATCCGTTTGCCAAAATTGGGGTCATAGTCACGGCCACCATGCAATTCCCTGACGCGCCCCATGATGCGCGATGCTCGGTCGGGGTAATACGCAGCTAGCCATTCTTGAAACAGTGGCGAAACCTCGCGCGGTAGCCGTAAGACAATCGAGGAGGCAGCAACTGCACCAGCCTCATGCGCGGCCGTCAGGATCGCCTCGAGTTCGTGATCTGTCAGCGCTGGCACCACTGGCGATACCATCACGCGCACCGGAATCCCTGCATGCGTCAGTCGGCGGATCGTGCGCAAACGTGCAACGGGTGAAGGGACGCGCGGTTCCATCGCGCGTGACGTCTTGGGATCAAGCGTTGTCATAGATATACCCACGCGCGCTAACCCTACTGCTGCCATAGGCGCTAAAATATCGATGTCACGTTCGATCAACGTACCTTTAGTGACAATGCCAACCGGATGATTGAAGTCGCGCAGAACTTCCAAAATCTCGCGCATAATTTTGCGCTCTTTTTCAATAGGTTGATATGGGTCTGTGTTCGTCCCAATAGCAATCATTCTGGGCTCATATCGCGGATGTGAAAGCTCTTTGCGCAACTGCTCTGCCGCATTTGGGCGGGCAATTAGTTGTGTCTCGAAATCCAATCCCGGCGACAGCCCTAGAAAGGCATGACTGGGGCGTGCAAAACAATAAATGCACCCATGTTCGCAACCACGATAAGGATTGATTGATCTGTCAAAGGACAGGTCTGGAGATGTGTTTTTCGAGATCACTGTCTTGGCAATTTCATCCCTCACCTGCGTGCGCAGGACTGGCAAAGGGTCATCGCTTGGCCAGCCATCATCAAACGCCTCAGCATGAAATCTGTCAAAGCGGACGTCCGGGTTTGAACCCGCGGCACGTCCCGGTGTGCGATGTAATTTCCGAGGTGGTAAATCTTGCATAATGAATATTAGAACAATTCAAGAACACTGGCAACGATTGGTCGGTCATGTTCTTGGACATGTCGGAATTCAGCAGGTAGGTTCCAAAGATCAAGCGCACAAATGAGACAATAAGTTTTTGCAAAGGGTTGGCCATGTCCGACGAAGAAGACGATATCATCCTGTCCGAACTGAACGACGACGATCTTGTCGCGCAAATGTTCGATGATCTCTACGACGGCATGAAAGAAGAAATCGAGGAAGGCGTAAACATCCTGCTTTCACGCGGGTGGGCACCTTATCGCATCCTGACCGAAGCGCTGGTGGGTGGCATGACAATCGTCGGCCATGACTTCCGCGATGGTATCCTCTTTGTGCCCGAGGTTCTTTTGGCTGCGAACGCCATGAAGGGTGGCATGTTCATCCTCAAGCCTTTGCTGGCTGAGACCGGCGCGCCACGTGTCGGCAAGATGGTGATTGGCACCGTCAAAGGCGACATTCATGATATCGGCAAGAACCTTGTTGGCATGATGATGGAAGGTGCCGGCTTTGAAGTTGTCGATCTTGGCATCAACAACGCTGTAGAGGCCTATCTTGAAGCGTTGGAAACTGAACAGCCCGATATTTTGGGCATGTCTGCCCTACTGACGACAACCATGCCTTACATGAAGGTTGTGATTGATACTTTGGTCGAAAAAGGCATGCGTGACGATTACGTTGTGCTGGTAGGTGGTGCGCCGCTGAACGAAGAATTTGGCAAAGCTATTGGTGCTGATGCGTATTGCCGTGATGCGGCGGTCGCAGTGGAAACAGCCAAAACGTTTATGGCCCGCAAGCATAACCAAGGTGCCGCAGCCGTCTGACCTTTCATTAAGCCGCTGTCGTCCTTAACTGATGGTCTCAGGAGGACGACATGCCGCTTAATCGACTACTCTTTATTCTGGCCTGCGTGATCGCTGCCGCTGCGGCGACAGTTTACGTGGGGCTTGCCCTGGCCGAACGGAACGAATTACCAAGCTCCGGGCTTGTGGCGCTCACAATCATTGCCCTTTGCGCCTCTTTTGGGTGGCGCTTTTTCACAGATCGCAAGGCAAAGAAGGATGATGACGTCAATTGACCCCGCAGCCGATGCGACCCTGACAGCCGCAGGACTGGCACCTACGGGGCAAGGGCGCGTATTGCTTATCGCTTGTGGCGCGTTGGCACGCGAAATATTGGCAATCAAGGCGGCCAATGGGCTTGATCATCTCGATCTGCAATGTCTGCCGGCCATTTTGCATAATCATCCCGACCGCATCGTGCCTGCCGTTCGCGCCGCAGTCGCGGCACACCGCGATGCCTATGATCAGTTATTTGTAGTCTATGCCGATTGCGGCACAGGTGGTCAGTTGCAAGCGGCCTGTGCCGAGCTGAATGTCCAGATGGTTGCAGGCCCTCATTGTTATTCATTCTTTGAAGGCAATGATGTCTTTGAAGCCCGCGACGAAATGACGGCATTCTATCTGACAGATTTTCTGGTGCGCCAGTTTGATGCCTTTGTATGGGAGCCGCTTGGCCTGTCGCGCCATCCGGAACTGCGCGATATGTACTTTGGCAACTATGAAAAGCTAGTCTATCAGGCACAGACGGACGACGCGGCATTGACGGATAAAGCGGATGAATGCGCGCAGCGGCTGGGTCTTACGTTCGAGCGCCGGTATACTGGCTATGGCGACCTTGCACCTGCCCTGAAGGCGATCACCTAAGCGGCAGCCGCCGTTTCACGGATACGGTCAACCATCGCGCGCAACCCGTTGGACCGCTGCGCCGAGAGATGATCATTTAGGCCCAAACGCTCCAGTTCGGCAATTGCATCGGTTTGGACAACATTCTCGACTGGCTGATTATTGTAGAGCGCCAGAAGTACGGCAATCAGTCCGCGCACGATCATCGCATCGCTTTCGCCGCGGAAGGTGAAAACACCGTCACGGATTTGCGGCACAAGCCAAACCTGGCTCGCGCAACCATCAACCTTTGTGGCAGGCACACGCAAGGCGTCTTCAAGGGGCGGCATCGCTTTGCCCATGTCGATCACATGGCGATAGCGATCCTCCCAATCATCAAGGAATTCAAAGGTATCAACGAGGTCTTCAAAATCAGGGTTGGCCATGGGCTGCTCTCTGTCTAATGCTTGGGTTTGATGTAGGTCGGTTGGTATCCGCCGTCCAGATCAAAGCGTGACAGTAACGACCTTCTGCCCTTTGACGGCAAGACCCACCTGCCCTTCGCAGAGCCGCAAAGCATCGTGGCCAAACACCTCACGACGCCAGCCTTTGAGTGCGACCACGTCCCGGTTGCCCGCAGCAAGTGCGTCGAGGTCAGAGGAGGACGCAATCAGCTTTGGTGCGACTTCGGCATCGTCGGTTTTTGCCTTGAGCAACACACGCAGCATATCGGCCAGCGCAGGGTTCACCTGCAATTTAGTCCGCTGGTTATCTACCTTAGGCGCATCATCGGGATCCGTGGCAAGCCCGTCTTTCACCGCCTTCAGAATACCTGCTGCGATATCACCCTTTCTGGCCTCACGCAAAAGCAGACGTGAGCGACTAAGGTCTTGTTCCGACTGTGGTTTCGTCGATGCTAATTCAACAAGTGCGTCATCTTTGAAGACGCGATTGCGCGGCACGTTGCGCGCTTGTGCATAGATTTCACGAAACCGCGCCAACTCACGCACAATCGCCAGAAACTTGCCCGACTGCGTGCGTGTTTTCACCCGCTTCCAAGCATTCTCAGGATCCGCTTGATACGTTTCGGGATCTTCCAAAACGGCCATCTCTTCAGTGACCCATTTTGCGCGGCCAGACTTGGCCAAGCGATCAGAGAGGTATTCGTAAATATCGCGCAAATGTGTGACATCAGCCAATGCGTATTTTGCTTGCGCATCCGTCAACGGACGACGCGACCAATCAGTGAACCGCGATGATTTATCCAGATCCGCTTTGGCAATCTTGCGCACGAGCGTCTCGTAGCCCACTTGCTCTCCAAAGCCGCAAACCATTGCTGCCACTTGGGTATCAAACAGAGGCTCCGGGATAACCTGCGCGTCGACATAAAATATCTCAAGGTCCTGGCGTGCGGCATGGAACACTTTCACGCAGCCATGATCGCGGTAAAGATCGTAAAGCGGCTCCAACGACAGCCCATTCACCAATGGATCAACAAGAACGGCATCAGCGCCCGCTTCATCCTGATAGGCAAGCTGGATCAAACACAGCTTTGAATAATACGTCCGCTCACGCAGAAATTCTGTATCTACAGTGACATAGGGGCGCTTTGCGGCCTCTTGGCAGAATGCTGCCAAGGCATCGGTCGTGGTAATTGTTCTCATTCTTATTCCGTCAGTCGCAATATGCTGTTCCTATGTCCCGCAGTGATAGGCCATCGGCACAGCGAAGAAAAGCGCGGTCAGTTTTTCAGCATGACAGGGGTACGGTCACCTTGCGCAAACCGTCGCAAAACGGCCGGGTAAAGCGCATGTTCGAGCGGTAGCAAACGTGCGGCCAAAGTTTCAGCGGTATCGCCTGCTGAAATGCTGATCCGTGCTTGCCCCAAGATAGGCCCATCGTCCAAGGCTGCCGTCACTTCATGCACAGTGCAACCATGCGCGGTGTCACCCGCCTCCAAGGCGCGGGCGTGGGTGTGCAAACCTTTGTATTTAGGCAGCAGCGACGGGTGGATGTTCAACATTCGCCCTTCCCATTTTGCAGTAAATGCAGGTGTCAGAATGCGCATGAACCCGGCAAGGCAGATGATATCTGGTTCGGCCGTTTCCAGCGCTTTTTGCAACGCCTCCTCAAACCCCGCACGATCTTTGCCAAAAGGTTTGTGATCAATGGCATGGGTCGGAATGCCGCGCTCACGCGCTTTGGCCAATCCACCGGCGTGCGGGTCATTCGCCAGCACAAGCACCGGACGCGCCGGGTGGTCACCCGTCATGCTGTCGACCAGCGCCACCATATTCGAGCCGCCCCCGGAGATCAGGATCGCAACCCGTTTGGTCACAAAAGTGCGCCTGTGTAACTGACGCCTTCGCCCGCAGTGACTGTGCCGAGTTGATATACCGTTTCACCGGCTTCAGACAAAAGTTGCGTCAGCGCCTCGGCACGTGCTGCATCTACTGCAAGAACCATGCCGATCCCGGCGTTGAAGGTTTTCAGCAACTCTGCCTCGGCCATGCCGCCTGTTTGTGCCAACCACCGGAAAACCGGAGGCAATTCCCACGCGCCCAGATCAACCTGCGCGCCCATCCCTTGCGGTAACACGCGCGGTAGATTTTCGGTCAAACCACCACCCGTGATATGTGCCAGCGCATGTACACCACCAGCCCGCACAGCACTAAGCGCCTGTTTTACATAAAGACGTGTCGGGGCCAAAAGCGCTTCACCCAAATTGGTATCTGCGAAAGGTGCGTCATCACTCCACGTCAGGCCAGATAGATCAACAACGCGGCGTACCAACGAATACCCGTTTGAGTGCACACCGTCCGACGCGAGCCCCAACAAGACGTCACCTTCTCGCACACCGGCAGGAAGCTCGGCACCACGTTCCATCGCGCCAACGGCGAAACCTGCCAAATCAAAATCACCCGCATGATACATGCCCGGCATCTCGGCGGTTTCCCCACCGATCAAGGCGCATCCGGACGCCTCGCAACCTGCGGCAATCCCTTCGATGATGCGGGTCGCTTCATCCAGTTCCAATTTGCCTGTCGCAAAATAATCAAGGAAAAACAAAGGTTCTGCGCCCTGACAGACCAAGTCATTCACACACATGGCGACCAGATCAATTCCGATCGTATCCACATTACCGGTATCAATCGCGATCCGCAGCTTCGTGCCGACCCCGTCCGTGGCCGCAACCAAGATCGGGTCGGTATACCCTGCCCCCTTCAGATCGAATAAAGCACCAAACCCGCCAAGCCCTGCCATCACACCGGGCCGCGCCGTGCGTTTGGCCGCCGGTTTGATCCGCTCAACCAAACTGTTGCCCGCATCAATATCCACGCCTGCATCGGCATAAGTGAGGCCATTCTTATCGGTCATGGGGCAGCTCCTGTCGCGTTTTGCGTTCGTTACCGTATCGTCTCAATAAAGGGAACAGGAATTGCCACCACGTTCATTCGTGTCTTGACGCAAACGCCCTGTCTGGTACTCCAAATTCTTAAGTGGGCCTGTAGCTCAACTGGTTAGAGCAGAGCGCTCATAACGCTTTGGTTGCGGGTTCAAGTCCTGCCGGGCCTACCACTTACCGCCGCATTGTGCTGTTTATGTATACAAATGCATACACGCCTTTTCGTGTCGATGAAGATACGCTATGCAATGCGCAACATCCCTTAGCCACGGAGACAGATATGTCCAAGATCAAGGTAGAAAACCCCATCGTCGAACTCGACGGTGATGAAATGACGCGCATCATGTGGCATTTCATCAAAGATAAACTGATCCTGCCTTATCTGGATATTGACCTGCTCTACTACGACCTCGCAATGGAGGTCCGTGACGAAACCAACGACCAAATCACGATTGATGCGGCAGAAAAGATCAAGGAAATCGGCGTCGGCGTGAAATGTGCGACAATCACACCTGATGAGCAGCGTGTCGAAGAATTCGGGCTTAAAGAGATGTGGCGCTCACCCAATGGCACAATCCGCAACATCCTGGGCGGCGTAGTATTTCGGGCACCGATTATTTGTAAGAACGTGCCCCGGCTTGTCCCTGGCTGGACCCATCCGATTGTCATCGGGCGTCATGCATTCGGCGATCAATACAAGGCGACTGATTTCCTGATGCCCGGCCCCGGCAAGCTGACGATGAAATTCGTGGGCGAAGATGGTGCCGTTATTGAAAAAGAGGTCTATGACAGCCCCGGTGCCGGTGTCGCGATGGGCATGTATAACCTTGATGCATCCATTATTGATTTTGCCCGCGCATCGTTCAACTACGGCCTCAACCTTGGCTGGCCTGTGTATCTATCGACTAAAAACACGATCCTGAAAGCCTATGACGGACGCTTCAAGGATCTGTTCCAACAGGTATTTGAAGAAGAATTCAAAGACCAGTTCGACGAAGCAGGCCTCGAATATCAACACCGCTTAATCGACGATATGGTCGCCTCGGCAATGAAATGGTCCGGTAAATTCGTCTGGGCCTGCAAAAACTACGACGGTGATGTGCAGTCTGACACAGTCGCCCAAGGGTTCGGCTCGCTCGGTCTGATGACGTCGCAGTTGATGACGCCAGATGGCAAGATTGTTGAGGCAGAAGCTGCGCATGGCACCGTGACACGCCACTACCGTCAACATCAGGAGGGGCAAGCGACCTCCACCAACTCCATCGCATCGATTTTTGCGTGGACTGGCGGCCTAAAGCATCGCGCGAAACTCGATGACAACGCGGAATTGATGAAATTCGCCAACACGCTGGAAAAAGTGATCGTGGATACGGTTGAGAGCGGCTCTATGACCAAGGACCTCGCACTGTTGGTTGGTCCTGATCAAGGGTGGCTGACGACAATCGGGTTCCTTGAAAAGATCGACGAGAATTTGAACGCAGCCATGTAGGCAAAGAAAAAGGGGCAGCGTTGGCTGCCCCTTTTTGTATTGAAACTTGAACGGTACTATTGTTTGCAGTCCGCTTGGCGACGACGATCTAGCTTCGCCTTAGAAATCTTCACCGACGGTGGCAATAAAGCCACCTGCGCCGACGAAGCGAACACTGCCACCTTCATTTTCTTGCGAAAAATCAATTCCCGCGGTGCCGGCGATTTCTTCGCCATTTGGACCGAAGAATGCGCCGCCAATCTGTGTAGCTGAGGTACAGTTGATACCACCACATTCCAGAACGGTGTTGGCATCTGTGACAAAGCCGTTACCAAGAATGTCGGCCTCTGTTAATTCAAGTTCAGCAAAGACGTTTTCTTCGATAAGATCACCTTCGATACCCTCTGTTCCGAAGAAAAGTGACCCGCCGATATTGCCGTCTCCAAAGGCGGCGTTCAATATTGTTCCGCCCGAAATTCCTACCTCATTCGCAATGACTCCACCCTCGCCCTCGAGATCGAGAAGCGTGCCGTAGCCACTAAATTCGCCAGAATATGTCGTGGTTCCCATTTCTGTCGGCATGTTGTTTGGGTTTGTCTGTAGACCAACAACAAAGGAGCCTTCTGTGTTCAACCCCGCACTTGGTGACATCCCGTCTTCGTCATCATAGTAGGCGTAGCTGTAAGGGCTGATGACCGCAGACCAGTCGCCTCCTTGGTTAACGAAGATGAAGATATCTGTGCCATCGTCCAATTGCCCTTCACCCTCAACAAATACAACAGTTTCACCATTGAAAGTCAGTGTTCCAGAAAGCCCTTCTTCATCTTGGAATGTCGTGATTGTTGCAAATTCTTCTGTAACTTGCAGTACAGTTTCGCCTGTCTGATTGTCAGAAATGAAGCGAACCAGGCGAACAGTCGCACCTGGTAGTCCTCCTTCCGGATCGATCTCGGCACCTTCAATTGCAAAGGGCAGCCCGTTTGCAGATTCGGTGGTGCTTGTTGTGCCAATGTTAAGGGCATCAGCCCCTGTGATGATACGGCTCACGTCGCCAGCCGCATCAGTTGAGCTCGATGACCCGCCACATGCAGCAAGTGCAAGGAGAATGGCTGTTGAGGCCGCAAATTTGGTGTTTAGTTTCATGGTGACTCCACTAGTATTAACGCTTCGTTAAGCTTTGGTAGCTATGCGGCGATTGCGGCGAAAAAGTGCAAAACAGTCAGGATTGCAAAATGGTCAGAGTGTCGCCATTCATCCAACACAAGGCCGCCGCACGCCCGCCTTAGTTGCTATGTGGAACTAACTAATCACCGCCAGAACCAGCGATTGTTTACGCTGCGTAAACCGACGATGTCTGGCCATCATCGAATCGCGGCGTGCGGACAGTCGGCACCTCAAATGCATCCGTACATTGGCATCTCTATCTAAGCGCATGTTTGGACACACATGGTCCAAGGCATCACCATTCCGGATGAGCTTTGATTTAAGGGTAGCAATCTTTGCCGTTGCGCGTTATCCGCGCGGCAACTCCAGACAAAGGCAGACCTATGGATATCCGCAATATCGCGATCATCGCGCACGTTGACCACGGCAAGACGACACTTGTCGACGAACTCCTCAAGCAATCCGGTATTTACCGCGAGAACGAGGCGACCCAGGAACGTGCGATGGACAGCAATGACATCGAACGCGAGCGTGGCATCACGATCCTTGCCAAATGTACGTCCGTTGAATGGAAAGGCATCCGCATCAATATCGTCGACACCCCAGGTCACGCCGACTTTGGCGGCGAGGTCGAGCGGATCTTGTCCATGGTTGATGGTGTTGTTTTGCTGGTGGATGCCGCCGAAGGCCCGATGCCGCAAACCAAATTCGTAACCTCTAAGGCGCTGGCACTTGGCCTGCGTCCTATCGTTGTCGTAAATAAAGTCGACAAAGCCGATGGCGAACCTGACCGCGCTGTTGATGATGTGTTTGACCTTTTTGCGGCACTCGAAGCCAATGACGATCAACTTGATTTCCCGACAATGTTCGCCTCTGGCCGCGCCGGTTGGTGTGATCAGGAACTTGACGGCCCGCGTGAGAACTTGGACGCGCTTTTCGACCAAATCATTGAACACGTCCCTGCCCCGGCCCAGGTCGCGCACAAAGACGAACCATTCCGCATGTTGGCGACAACGCTGTCCGCTGACCCGTTTATCGGGCGCATTCTGACTGGTCGCGTTGAATCAGGTACTTTGAAGGCGGGTGAAACCGTCAAGGCGCTATCGCGCGACGGCACAAAGATCGAACAGTTCCGCGTGTCCAAAGTGCTGGCATTCCGTGGCCTGTCACAAACGGCGATCGACGCAGCCGAAGCCGGCGACATCGTCACACTTGCCGGTATGACCAAAGCGACCGTCGCTGATACGATCTGTGATCTATCCGTTGACGAAGCCATCCCTGCGCAACCGATTGATCCACCAACCATCACAGTGACCTTTGGCATCAACGACAGCCCGCTGGCTGGCAAGGACGGCAAGAAAGTCCAATCGCGCGTGATCCGTGACCGCTTGATGAAAGAATCCGAAGTCAACGTGGCAATCAAGATCGCAGACACACCCGGCGGCGATGCGTTCGAGGTCTCGGGCCGCGGCGAATTACAAATGGGTGTTTTGATCGAAAACATGCGCCGCGAGGGATTTGAGCTTTCAATCTCGCGCCCACAGGTGATTTTCACCGAAGTGGACGGCGTACGTCATGAACCCGTCGAGGAAGTCACCATCGACGTGGATGACGAATACACAGGCTCGGTTGTTGAAAAACTGACCGGCCCACGCAAAGGCGAGTTGACTGAGATGAAACCTGCCGGTGCGGGCAAAACCCGCATCATCGCGCATGTCCCGTCTCGCGGCTTGATCGGCTACCACGGTGAATTCCTGACCGACACACGCGGGTCTGGCGTGTTGAACCGTCTGTTCCACGGCACCACACCTTACAAAGGTAAAATCGAAGGCCGCCGTCAGGGTGTTCTGATCTCTATGGAAAACGGATCATCCGTTGCCTTTGCCCTGTGGAACCTTGAAGATCGCGGTAAGATGTTTATCGGCGCGCAAGAAGCGATTTACCAAGGGATGATCATCGGCGAGCACAGCCGTGAAAACGACCTTGAGGTGAACCCATTGAAAGGTAAGAAACTGACCAACGTCCGCGCATCAGGCACGGATGAGGCGGTGCGTCTGACGACACCTGTGATCATGTCTTTGGAGCAGGCAATTGCCTATATCGACGATGACGAGCTGGTTGAAGTCACGCCAAACGCTATTCGTCTGCGCAAGCGGTATCTTGATCCGCACGAGCGTAAACGCCACGCGCGTTCAGCCTAAAGTCAAACGACCCCTGGGGTGACCATGTCACCAACGCTGACATCTCCGGGGGTCACCACACTCGCATACCATCCCCCATGTCCACGCATCGCATTGTACCCACCCGGTCCTAGCGTTTTTTCCATGCGCGAACACGGCGGGCATGGGCCCTGGATTTCAAGCATAGCCTCACCGACACGCAAAAGACCTTTGCGCAAGGCGAGCAAGTTGAAACCGGATATGACAAGATTGCGGCGCAAGTCTTCTGGCATCACTGACGGGTGTCCGGTGAGAGATGCAATAACGGGCAAATGCTCGGCTTGGATAAGGGTAACGGCGCGTTTGCCGGCACGCCCATGATCACCGACAAAGCCACTTTCGATCAGGCGCGCCGTTTTAACAACATCGACGGCAGCATATCGCTCTGATCTCAGACCGATCCAGTCAACACGCCCTTGCCGCGCATGTCGCGACATCATTTCGCCAAGTTGCCCTTTCAAGCGATCTCTTCAACGATGCTCAACTCACGTTGCGCGGCACCTTGTGCAAAGCCAAGCGCCTCTTGGTAAGCATCGGAATAGTAACAGTCATGTGCCGCCTGAAGACTTGGAAAGCGTGCGACGACATTGCGCGGGCGATCAGGTCCTTCAAGCTGTTCGTAGGCACCACCACGCGCCAGAAAGACGCCGCCGTGATCTGCAATCGCACCTGTCGCGCGCTTGGCGTATTCGCCGTAAGCGGCTTCATCAGTGACCATTACATGTGCAATCCAAAGTGCGCTCATTTCAAACCCTCCAAGACCGTTTTCGCCGCAGCAATCGCGGCATCTGCATTTTCCGCCGACGCACCGCCGCCCTGCGCCATATCAGGACGGCCACCACCACCCTTGCCACCCAGTTCAGGCGTCACAGCACGCAAGATATCAACCGCTGATACGCGGTCGGTCAAATCGGACGTCACACCAACGGCCACCGCAGCTTTGCCGCCTGTATCTGCGATAAGCAACACCGCGCCGCTGTCCATCGCGGCTTTCATCTCGTCTACCAGCGAAGGTAGGTCCTTACCCGTAACACCCGTCAAGACCTGCGCTTGAAACGCGACGCCATTGATTACTTCCGATGGGTTTGCCGCCTTCGCGCCGCCTCCCATCGCCAGTTCACGGCGGAGCTGTGCCACCTCGTTGGACAATGCTTTGCGCTCGTCCATCAAGGCTTTCACTCTATCAGCCACTTCGGCAGCAGGCGCCTTCAATGCCGCCGCAACTTGGCCCAGACGGGCATCTTGTCCGCGCAAGTAGTCCAACGCAGCCTGCCCCGTCAGTGCCTCAATCCGGCGCACCCCTGCGCTAGAGGCGCTGTCGCCTAGCGTCACAAATGCACCTATCTCACCCAATTGGTTCACATGCGTGCCACCGCAAAGTTCAAGCGAATAAGTATTGCCATCAGTACCCTTACCAGAGCCATCCTGACGGCCCATCGACACGACGCGCACCTCATCACCGTATTTTTCGCCAAAGAGCGCCTGTGCGCCCAAGGCGCGCGCATCATCGGGTGTCATAATGCGGGTTTCCACGGTGCTGTTCTGGCGAATGATTGCGTTCACATCACGCTCAATTCGGACGAGTTCCTCGGTTGATAGCGCTTTTGTGTGGCTAAAGTCGAAACGCAATCGGTCCGGCGCATTCAATGACCCGCGCTGTGCAATATGATCACCCAAAACCTCGCGCAACGCCTCGTTTAGCAGGTGCGTGGCAGAATGGTTTGCCTGAATGCTGGCCCGGCGAGACGGATCAACGGCCAGTTCCGCGCCCTGCCCTTTGCGCAGACTGCCTTCGACTACCTTTGCGAAATGAACATAAAGACCGGCGACCTTTTTTGTATCTGAAATCTCGGCTTTGCCAGTCTCGGTCACCAACATTCCTGCATCGCCAACTTGACCGCCTGCCTCAGCGTAAAACGGTGTCTGGTTCAGCACGACCTGCACAACGCCAGTCGCGTCATCTGCCGTTTCACCGTCTACAACCAACGCTGCAATCTCGCCTTCGGCGGACATCGTATCGTAGCCCAAGAAATCTGTTGCACCACTTTGATCGGCAATATCGAACCAAACGGCACTATCTTCCGCCTCACCCATGCCAGACCACGCCGCACGCGCCTTGGCCTTTTGCGCGGCCATTGCAGCATCAAATCCGTCTGTGTCGACCTCACGGCCCTTTTCACGCAGTGCATCCTGCGTCAGGTCAAGCGGGAACCCGTAGGTATCATAAAGCTTGAAAGCAGCCGCACCGGGCAATGCAGCATCTGCGGGCAACCCTGCAAGTTCATCATCAAGAAGCTTTAGGCCGCGGTCCAAAGTTTGCTTGAAACGCACCTCTTCGTTCAACAACGTCTCTTCAATCAAACGCTGACCCAGACCGAGTTCCGGATAAGCGGCACCCATCTGTTGTACCAAGGCAGGCACCAGACGGTGCATCACAGGGTCTTTGCCACCCAACTGATGCGCGTGACGCATGGCCCGACGCATGATCCGGCGCAGCACATAACCGCGACCTTCATTCGACGGCAATACACCTTCGGCAATCAGGAAAGACGTTGATCGCAAATGGTCTGCGATCACACGGTGGTGTGTATTGCCGGGACCATCAGGATCGCTTGAAGTGGCATCAGCCGATGCCTCTATCAAGGCGCGCATGACGTCCGTGTCGTAGTTGTCATGCTTGCCTTGCAGCAAGGCGCCAATCCGCTCCAGCCCCATACCGGTATCAATTGACTGCATCTCAAGCGGCTTCATTGTACCGTCAGCAAACTGTTCGTTTTGCATGAAAACAACGTTCCAGATCTCGATGAAACGGTCGCCATCTTCCTCGGGTGAACCCGGAGGGCCACCCCAGATATCTTCGCCATGATCATAGAAAATCTCGGTGCATGGACCGCACGGGCCAGTTGGACCCATCCGCCAAAAGTTATCATCGGTCGGGATGCGGACAATCTTATCATCGCTTAGCCCGGCTACCTTTTTCCAAATCGCAGCGGCTTCGTCGTCTGTGTGATAGACCGTCACTAACAAACGGTCCTTGTCGATCCCGAATTCCTTGGTCAGCAGCTCCCAAGTGTAATGGATCGCATCTTCTTTAAAATAGTCACCAAAACTGAAATTACCGAGCATTTCAAAGAATGTGTGGTGGCGTGCGGTGTAGCCCACATTATCCAAATCATTGTGCTTACCGCCGGCGCGCACGCATTTTTGGCTTGTTGTCGCGCGTGAGTAATCACGCTTCTCGACCCCGGTAAACAGGTTCTTGAATTGCACCATGCCAGAGTTGGCAAACATCAATGTCGGGTCGTTGCGCGGCACCAAGGGGCTTGAAGGCACAACCTCGTGGCCCTGTTTGCCAAAGTAATTCAGAAAGGTGGAACGGATGTCAGCAAGGCTGGTCATGGCGGGCTTTCGACAAGGTGATCTACATTAGACCGCAGAAATAGCCCTGTGCCTGCAAGCTGTCCACCGACAAACGAGCGTTGGGTGTCTTTGTCAGATCAAACCTTCAATAAGCCTGCATCCGCCTAATCGACCGTAAACGAAAAAAGGTGCTACCTAAGCAGCACCCTTTCCCAGTGTATTCTCTACCATTTTGTGATGATGACAGCATTTCTGCAGCCATCCTCAGCGATGCTACACTTCGACTAGATCGTCGTCACCATCGTCATTGCTGCCTTCTGGCAAATCAAAATCCAGACCATGTGCTGCACGAATTTTGTCTTCGATCTCAAGTGCGATGTGCGTGTTCTCTTTGAGGAAAACCTTAGAGTTTTCACGGCCTTGGCCGATCCGTTCGTCACCATAGCTGAACCATGCGCCGGATTTTTCGACAATGCCGGCCTTCACACCCAGATCAAGTAATTCACCCGTCTTCGAGATACCCTCACCATACATGATGTCGAATTCCACCTGCTTGAACGGAGGCGCGACTTTGTTCTTCACAACTTTCACGCGGGTCGCGTTACCAACCACTTCATCACGGTCCTTGATGGCGCCAATGCGGCGGATATCCAAACGCACAGACGCGTAGAATTTCAACGCGTTACCGCCTGTTGTTGTCTCGGGTGAACCAAACATCACACCAATCTTCATCCGGATTTGGTTGATGAAAATCACCATGCAGCCGGAACGGTTGATGGAACCAGTAAGCTTACGCATCGCCTGAGACATCAAACGCGCATGAACGCCAACAGAGCTGTCGCCCATATCGCCTTCCAGCTCGGACTTGGGTGTCAAAGCAGCAACCGAATCCACAACAACCATGTTCACAGCACCAGAGCGCACCAATGTGTCAACAATCTCTAATGCTTGCTCGCCAGTATCAGGCTGCGAAATCAGCAACTCATCAAGGTTAACGCCCAGCTTTTTCGCATACTGTGGGTCAAGCGCATGTTCGGCATCCACAAAGGCACAAACGCCACCTTTTTTCTGCTCTTCTGCAATCGCGTGCAGCGTCAGCGTTGTCTTACCAGACGATTCTGGTCCGTAAATCTCGATTACGCGACCTTTGGGTAGTCCGCCAATGCCAAGCGCGATGTCCAGACCCAACGAACCTGTCGATGTGGCCTCGATATCGGGCATCTGATTCTGACCGCCCAGCTTCATAATGGAGCCCTTGCCGAACTGCCGTTCGATCTGTGCCAGCGCGCTTTCCAGCGCTTTTTCTTTATCTGCGGTCTTCTTATCTGTCATTTTGAGGAGTTCTGCCGTTGCCATGTGTCCTGTCCTTATTTCACGCTGCCCTTGGGGCGGCAATCACTGCTTTTGTTCTCTTTGTGTTCTCATCGTTAATGAGATCAAAAGAAGAACATTGCAACAAAAATATTCTCCGATCAGCTTCATCCAATGGTGGTTAAGGAATGGTTTATGTCTTAGCATTGATGCAAATTTAGACGAAAGACGGCGATCAAATGCTTGTTTTCTGGAAAGAAAATCTGGTGCTGTTAGCAGTACCCAAGACCGGATCAACCGCACTTGAAGGTGCATTGGCACCGCGTGCGTCCATGGTCTTGCGCGACCCACCGCACCTAAAACATGCGCCTTGCTACCGCTACAAACGATTCTTGAAGCCATTTTTCGCACAAGCAGGCGGCCAAAAACCGGAACTTATGGCAGTTGTTCGCAATCCTATCGATTGGCTGGGCAGTTGGTATCGCTACCGGACGCGGGACGATTTAATCGGGCATGAAAACAGCACCAACAACATCAGTTTCGACGAGTTTGTACTCGAGTATTGCAAAGGCCAGCCCGCCCCATTCGCAAACGTCGGGTCCCAAAACAAGTTTCTGCGGATCAACGATGGAGAGATCGGCGCAGATCATCTTTTCCAATACGAGCAATGGGACAAGGTTGTTGGCTATCTCGAAGAACGGCTTGAGATGACAATTACGCTTAAGCAGAAAAATGTATCGCCAGCGATGGAATTGACACTGTCGGCGCATGCAGAGGCAAAGCTGCGCGAGAAACGAGCCGCGGAGTTTGAGGTTTGGGAGATGGCGCGGCAGTGAATAGTTGAGTGCGCTCAAACAAACGCTGGTCTTATTTGCATACAATGCAAGGCCTCCTGGTAAAGGCTTAAGCGCTCAACGTCCGCTTCACTGCATCCTTCCAGCCAGCATACCGCCTGTTTCGTGTCGCCTCATCCATCTGGGGCTCAAACCGCTGATCAAGTGCCCAATTCGCGGCAAACCCTGCTTGATCCGGATAGATACCCGCGCGCATACCTGCCAGCCATGCCACCCCAAGTGCTGTTGTCTCTAAGACCGTTGGACGGTCTACCGGTGCGCCAATAATGTCCGACAGAAACTGCATCGACCAATCAGACGCGCTCATCCCACCATCAACCCGTAAAACACCATCTGTATCAGAGGCTTGCCAGTCGCTCTTCATTGCCTCTAGCAGATCACGCGTTTGAAAACCGACGCTTTCAAGGGCGGCGCGCGCGAACTCTGCCGGGCCTGAATTACGGGTCAGGCCGTATACCGCACCGCGCGCATCCGCATCCCAGTACGGCGCGCCAAGACCGGTGAAGGCAGGCACCATATAAAGCTCCTGCCCCTGATCGGCCGTTTCCGCCAGAGGCTGCGTTTCTTTCGCGTCGCGGATGATCTTCAATCCATCACGCAGCCATTGCACGACGGCACCCGCGATAAAGATCGACCCCTCCAGCGCATAGGTTGGTTTGCCGTCAAACTGATAGGCGATCGTACCAAGCAGACGTTTTTTGCTTTCGACCAGCGTGTCGCCGGTGTTGAGCAAGGCAAAGCATCCCGTGCCATAAGTCGATTTCAGCATGCCCGGTTGGAAACATGCCTGACCAATCGTTGCGGCCTGTTGATCGCCAGCGACACCTAGGATGGGAAGTTCTTTGCCAAACAAATCCGCACGGGTCATGCCAAAATCAGCAGCACAATCAAGGACTTCTGGCAGCATCGCGGCCGGTATGCCAAACCGGTCACAGATCGTCGTGCTCCAACGCCCCTTGCGGATGTCGTAAAGCATTGTTCTGGCCGCGTTTGTCGCATCTGTTACGTGACGCTTACCGCCAGTCAGCTTCCAGATCAGAAAGCTGTCGACGGTGCCAAAAAGCAACTCCCCTGCCTCTGCCCGTGCGCGTGCACCTTCGACCTTATCAAGGATGTGATGCACCTTCGTGCCCGAAAAATAGGGGTCAGCCAGCAATCCGGTTTTCTGGGTGATTGTTGCTTCAAACCCTTCGCGGCGCAATTCCTCGCAAAACGGGGCGGTCCTGCGGTCTTGCCAAACAATCGCGTTATGGATCGGCTCGCCAGTCGTCTTGTCCCAAATCAGCGTCGTCTCGCGTTGGTTGGTAATCCCTATTGCGGCCACATCATGTGCAGTGATCCCGGCCTTTTCAATCGCACCACGGCAGGTTGATGCGACGGATGACCAGATATCAGATGGATCATGTTCGACCCAACCTGACTGAGGGAAATGTTGCGTGAACTCTTCCTGTGCAGTCGCTTTGATCCGCATCTGTGCGTCGAAAATAATCGCGCGGCTGGATGTGGTGCCTTGGTCGATGGCCAAAATGTAGGTCATGGTGGTCCCCCCGTTTGCCTGATTTGTTTCAAGTCGCCATGTAGGCGTCAAGTGCTGCGATCTGTTCACCTGTCAGTCGCAAGCCCAATTTGCTGCGGCGCCAAACAATATCTTCGGCTGTGCAGGCGTATTCACGCGCCATTAGCCATTTGACTTCGGCTTCTGACAGTGTTGCACCAAAGTCCTGCCCGAGATCAGCGACTGATGTCGCATCGCCCATGATGTCCTTGGCTTCTGTACCATAGCCCTTGATCAGACGCAGCGCCCAACGCTCAGTCAGGAATGGGTAAGCGGCTTGTAAATCCACAACCAATTGATCGCGATCCTTGACTTTAAAATCGCCGCCGGGCAATGCGGCGTCGGCTGTCCAAGGATCACCGCCACCAATCAAGGGTATTAGCTTTTTCAGCGCATTCTCGGCCAACTTGCGATAGGTCGTGATCTTGCCACCAAAGATGTTCAACAACGGCGCACCATTCTCATCAAGCGACAGCACATAGTCGCGTGTCGCCGCGGTCGCGGATTTTGCACCGTCATCATAAAGCGGACGCACACCCGAATAGGTCCAAACCACATCTTCGCGTGTCACGGGTTTTTCAAAATACTGGGAAGCAAAAGCACAAAGGTAATCTTGCTCTTCATCGGTTGCATAGGGCTTTTCTGAAAGGGTCTCATGCTCGGCATCCGTGGTCCCGATCAAGGTGAAATCCGTCTCGTAAGGGATGGCAAAGATGATCCGACCATCTTCACCTTGGAAGAAGTAGCTTTTCTCGTGATCAAACAGCTTCTTGGTCACGATATGGCTACCACGCACCAACCGCACACCCTCCGATGTGTTCAACCGGGCAACCTCGCGCACGATGTTTTCCACCCACGGACCACCAGCATTCACCAAAGCACGCGCTGTATGCCTTTGTTCAACGCCGCCATGTTCAGTGACGATCTTCCAGTGATCACCGGCACTGGTCGCACTGATCACTTTTGTGCGGGTCATGATCTTGGCGCCACGCTCTTGTGCGTCACGGGCGTTCAACACTACAAGACGCGCGTCTTCGATCCAGCAATCGGAATATTCATAAGCCGTTTTGAATTTTTCCTTCAGTGGCGTCCCTGTCTCTCGCTTCTTTAGGTCAACGACATGCGTGCCGGGCAGAATTTTGCGCCCACCAAGGTTGTCATACATGAAAAGCCCCAACCGGATCAGCCACGCAGGCCGCCTACCCTTCATCCAAGGCATCACGGTCGAGAGTAATTTCGATGTCGGCGTGTCATTCTCGAACCGCATATCCGCGTGATACGGCAGCACAAAACGCATCGGCCAACTGATGTGTGGCATGTTCTTGAGTAAGACTTCACGCTCAATCAGAGCTTTGCGTACCAATCCAAACTCGAAGAATTCCAGATAGCGCAAACCACCATGGAACAGTTTTGTTGAGGCAGATGATGTGGCCCAAGCCAGATCGTTCATCTCGGCCAGACCAACCGATAACCCACGTCCCGCGGCATCGCGCGCAATGCCACAGCCGTTGATCCCACCACCAATAATAAAGACGTCAAAGTCCGGTTTCATGTCATGCCTCTTCGATTTCTTTTGCGGTCTTAATCCGATGATCAGCGGACGCAAGTGATACGAAAAGATATGTTCGCGATGGAACAGACGAACATAACACGAAAATACCAACGTTTATATTATGAGGATAAATTTCTTGACTGATGTTCGGATTAGATCAAAAGCGAACTTATGGACACACAATCACGCCACGCCCTGATCCGCGCAACAGCGCAGAACGAAGGCAAAGTTATCGCAACGGTGCTTGCCGATCAGATTGGTGTCGCAGTGCAAACAATCCGCCGTGACCTACGCGAGCTTTGTGCGGCTGGCCTGCTAGAACGCGTTCATGGCGGTGCAGTCTTACCGTCCGGCGTCAGCAATATCGGCTATGGCGACAGGCGCGCCCTCAACCGCGATATCAAAATCAGGATCGCACGGCGTGCAGCGGAACTTATCCCCGATAACGCGTCGCTGTTCCTGAACATCGGTACCACCACCGAGGCCGTGGCCCATGCGCTGCACGCTCATCGTAATCTGATGGTTGTCACCAACAATCTCAATGTTGCCAATATTCTGGCGCAAAATCCCAGCTGCGATGTGGTGGTTGCTGGTGGGAGCCTGCGACGGTCAGACGGTGGGCTTGTGGGCGACCTCGCAGCGCTGGCCATCGACCGCTTCAAAGTCGATTTCGCGGTCATCGGGGCGTCAGCCATTGATCTGAGCGGCGACCTGCTGGATTTCGACCCCGAAGAAGTGCGCGTCAGCCAACAGGTAATCAAGGCCGCACGGGCCACAATCCTTGTGGCCGACAGTACCAAGCTCACGCGCAAAGCTCCGGTCAAGATCGCGTCATTGGCGCAGGTCGACCATTTTGTGACGGACCGCGTGCCGTCAGAGGCGTTGATCAATTGGTGCACGGATTGGGGAACGCGGGTTGAGTTGGTCTAATGCAGATCAGACAAGCACATGCCAGCAACCCAAGCCTATCCATCATCCAAACCTATTTCACTACAATTATCTGATCGATATAGATCTATCGCCGCGATCAGCGCTTGAGCATCGTCGCGCTCCACGGGAAGTACAAAAGCGCGCAAGATGCGCACTGAGGTGAGTAATTGAGCATCTTGGAGATAAGTCGTTGAATAGTTGTATTCAGCGAAAGAGCCAAACTCACCCGCCTCTATCTTCTCAAGCACTCGGCCTAATCTCTCAAGCTTTTCAGCAGAGGATTTGGATGATAGATCGCGACGATCTTGAAAAGTTAGCCGTGTTTCTGCAAGCGCATCGCTAACTTCTGCCAACTCAATATCGTCAATACTCTTGGCAAACCAAAGCACGTTATGGCGTGTCGAGAGCGGAGCGTCTGGGTAAGGCGCGTTTACGAATAGTGGGTTTGTCTCGTATTGCGCTAAATCGAATGTTGAGTACTTGATCCTCGATGGGTTCATTCGCGTGGGGACATAGACTGTCAGCTCAAATTTGCAGTCTTCGACATTCAGAAAATACTCACCATCCAACCTATCGTCTTCGTTTATTCCTAAAGATGGGAAAAACTGAGCTGGATCCGCCAAGGCATTAGCTGGGAGCAAGAGAACCGCCAATACAATTGTTGAAATTCTTCTAACTAGCTTGGCCAGTTTCATTCTTTCGCGTTCTCCGACCCCTTAAACCCCGTCGCCACTACAAACTTCTCTGAACTATCCGACCGTGACGCGGGCGGTTTCACGTTCGCGACCTTTGTGAACCGCGCCTTCAGGAGTTTCTGCAATTCACCCTCGGCCCCACCTGCCAGGACCTTGGCGACAAACGTGCCGCCATCTTCAAGCACATCAAAGGCGAAATAGGCCGCCGCCTCGCAGAGCGCGATAATCCGCAAATGGTCCGTTTGTTTGTGACCGGATGCAGACGCCGCCATATCCGACATCACGACATCGGCTTTCCCGTTCAGCCATTCGCGCACCTTAAGGTCTGCGTCATCTTCCATAAAATCAAGCTGGTGGACTTCCGCGCCAGGGATCGGGTCGACCTCTTGCAGGTCCACACCAAGCACATAACCTTGTGCCTTGCTTTTGCGTTCACCCAGCGTATTTGCGCGCTTGACCGCGACCTGCAGCCAGCCTCCCGGCGCACAGCCCAAGTCCACGATACGGGCTCCCGGCAGAAGAAACCGAAACTTATCATCAAGCTCTAGTATCTTATACGCCGCGCGGCCTCGATACCCATCAGCTTGCGCCCGTTTGACGTAGGGATCGTTCAATTGCCGCTGCAACCAATTGGTCGAGCTGATTTTGCGCCCTTTGGCGGTTTTTACTTTGACGGTCAGGTCACGATACCCACGACCCGAGGAATTCTTTGTTGGTTTTTTGCCCATACCAGCGCTCTACCCCTAAAACGGCGTGTCTTCCAAGACCCCATCTGCGGACATCTGCGCGTAAAGCAGCCCTTCTCGCAATCCGCGGTCCGCTACCGACAGCCTGTCAGTGGGCCAAAGCCGCATCAAAGCTTGCAAGATCGCAGAGCCAGACATGATCAAAGCCTGACGGTCTTTGCCGATCCGTGGATCGGCCCGCCGACCCGCCGGACCCAGCGCGAGATAGTCACGAATGACCGTGTCAATTTGATCAGAACTCATGCGCAGCCCGTCCACCTTGGTGCGATCATAGCGCTTTAAACCCAGATGGCTGGCGGCGACTGTGGTCACGGTTCCGCTTGTGCCAATGATCTGAAAACCTTCACGCGCTTGGGCCGCTGCATAGGGCGAGAATTCTTCGAGATTTTCCTCAAAGAACCAGCTCATCAATGCGAAACGCGCCGCATCATCTTCGACGTCGGCGAATTGGTCGCGCAACGTGGCCACACCCAATGGCACGGAAATCCAATCGACAACTTTGGCGGCCGCAAAAGGACCGGGGTCAGATTTGAAACCGGCATGCAGTCGCATAATCGCCCGAGGGCGTTCGCGCTTGGGGACATGCGTCAGATCAATCCACACAAGTTCTGTTGAACCACCGCCAATATCAACCACGAGCAACTGTTCGGTATTCACGCTGACAAGTGGTGCACAAGAAATCACCGCAAGACGCGCTTCTTCTTCGGGCTTTATGATCTCAAGGTTCAGACCCGTTTCGCGCCGCACCTGTGCAATGAAATTATCGCCATTCAACGCGCGTCGGCAGGCTTCTGTCGCGACAAGGCGCATGTGCTTTACGCCATGCCGTTTGAGTTTTTCGCGACAAATGCGCATCGCAGAAATCGTGCGATTCATTGACGCGCGCGAAAGCCGCCCTGTACTTTCAAGGCCGTGGCCAAGTTGCACAGACTTGGAAAAACTATCCACCACGTGAAACTGGCTGCCCTTGGGTTGGGCGACCAGCATGCGGCAACTATTTGTACCCAAATCCAATGCTGCATAAAGCTGCGCCGGATCAGGCGATTTTGGCGCGGGGGTATCGACCGCTTTGGGGAACGCGCCCGCACCTTTGGGACGCTTGGGCGCCATAACTACGCCCTCCATTTTCGAGTTACCTTCAAGCTAGGTGCGGAAATTGCTTTGCACAAGCCTTGTGATGCGTTTCGTCACAATCGTTCAAAATCATTATGTGAAATATGGGACCTTCCACCAATAGCGAGGTCGGCAGAAATGCGGTAGCCACAGGGACGGTCGCTGGCTGCATCCGTGATGTCGAAAACCGACATTGGGCGGATCATGTGGGTGATAGAACAATGAAAGAGCAACGAGGGGAATCACACATGGCCGACGTCACAATCGTCTATTGGCGCGATATGCCAGCCCAAGTCATCGTGGGCCGTGGTCGGCGCGGTGTGAAGCTGCCGTTACCGGAGCGATTTGAGCAGGCGATTGATCGCGCTGCGATGAAATCTGGTGCTGCGGAATCCGATGACTATATGGACGGTTTCCGCAAAGCCGCACCAATTCCTGTTGAAGGCAGCGATCAAGAGGCCGCCGCGGCCACCGTTGCCAAAATTGATGCCGAGTATGACTTGGAGCGGATTAAGGTCCTGATATCAAACGATGGCTGGGCTTGAAGCCTTCCGTCCCCTTCCACCACAGCCTTCGGAGGTCGCTTATGGCCCTGCTTTCATTCCGCAAAAACAAAGACGTCGCTGAGACACCCGTCAATCCGCAACTCGAGGCGTTCTTACAGGACTACTCAATTGAGGTGATGCCACGCACCGCCGAAAAGGTTGAAAACTTCCGTGATCTGCTGCCCGCAGGCACGCGCGTCTATATCGCACATATCGAAGGCACACCGATCGAGGACATGGTCGCCACGGCCAAACGCCTAGCTGCGGATGGATATGAAGTCATGCCGCACTTCCCTGCCCGCATTATCAAAGATGAGGCCACGCTGGCCGATTGGATCGCACGCTACCAAGGCGAAGCAAACGTGAACGAGGCGCTGCTGTTGGCTGGTGGCGTGACAGAGCCACATGGTGCCTATCATTCATCAATGCAGCTGCTGGAAAGTGGTCAGTTCGACAAGGCAGGTTTCAAACGCTTACACGTCGCTGGTCATCCTGAGGGCAACCGCGACATCGACAAGGACGGCTCCGACAAGAACGTGCAAGAAGCGCTGCGTTGGAAGCAAAAATTCTCGGACACGACAGATGCCCAAATGGCGCTTGCGACACAGTTCGCCTTTGAGGCCAAACCCATTATCGCTTGGGCCGATGCTATCAAAGAAGCAGGAATTGCTTTGCCAATCCACATCGGCATTGCTGGCCCTGCCAAGCTTCAGACGATGATCAAATTTGCGATCGCCTGCGGTGTCGGCCCTTCACTGAAGGTTCTGCAAAAACGCGCCAAGGATGTCAGTAAGCTCTTGCTGCCGTTTGAGCCCACAGATGTGTTGACTGAACTGGCAGCGCACAAAGCGGCAAACCCTGATTTCAACGTCACAAACGTTCACTTCTTTCCCCTAGGCGGTATCAAAACCAACGCCAACTGGGCCATCGCAAATGGCGGCGCTTCTGCCGTTCCTGCTTCTCAATCCTAAGGACGGCGCCTACATGACACGCACCATTGTCGAATCTAAAACCAAGACTGCCATCATCGGGTTCGATCAGCCCTTTTGCGTGATTGGAGAGCGGATCAACCCAACGGGCCGCAAGATCCTTGCAGAGGAACTTGAGCGCGGCGATTTCAGCCGTGTTGAGGCGGATGCCATCGCGCAAGTTGCCGCTGGTGCCAACATCCTTGATATTAACTCAGGCGCTGTTTTCTCGAATAAAATGGCCGAAGACCCGCGTTATGCCGATAACAACTTTGTTGAGCCGCCATTGATGCGTGAGATGGTCGAACGTGTGCAAGCCATCGTGGATGTGCCTTTGTGCATCGATAGCTCTGTGCCCGGCGCGCTTGAAAACGGTCTCGCTGCTGCCGAAGGTCGCCCGCTGCTGAACTCTGTGACAGGCGAAGAAGAGCGGCTTGAGTTGGTCCTGCCACTGGTCAAGAAATATAACGTGCCTGTTGTGGCGATCTCAAACGATGACACTGGCATTTCCGAGGACCCAGACGTGCGGTTCGCCGTTGCCAAAAAGATCGTGGAACGTGCCGCTGACTTTGGCATTCCAGCCCACGACATCGTGGTCGACCCGCTTGTGATGCCAATCGGCGCAATGGGCACGGCTGGTTTGCAGGTCTTCACCCTTGTGCGCCGCTTGCGCGAAGAACTGGGTGTGAACACGACGTGCGGCGCGTCCAACATCAGCTTTGGCCTGCCCAACCGCCATGGGATCAACAACGCGTTCCTACCAATGGCAATGACAGCGGGTATGACCTCGGCGATTATGAACCCCGTCGCCCTGCCCGTCGGTCCTAAGAAAATAGCCGAAAAGCGGGCCGAAATCGAAGCCGCCGGCATCATCCTGCCAGAAGGCATGGATGACGAAGCCTTCGTCATGCTGTTTGGCCTTGGATCGACCAAGCCGCGCGCAGGCAAGGAAATGGAAGCGATCCGTGCTGCTAACTTTCTGACCAACAACGATCCCTCGGGCGGTGATTGGATCAAATTCAACCGTGTCGCCCCGAAAGAAGGCGAAGGCCGCGCACGCACAGGTCGCAGGCGTCGCGGCTAAGAGGTCGCGCGCGAAGCCAAACTGCGCAAAGCGCCATTCAGTACGGCCATGTCGCCACCCACGCCGAGGAAGGTCACACCTTTTTCGGCGTATTCCTTGAAACGGCTTTCATCAAACGTGATGATGCCGGAAATCTTTCCCGCAGCAACCGTACGCGCGATAAGATGATCAATGGCCTTTTCCACCTCAGGATGGTCGGGCTGCCCCGGGTACCCCATATCAGCTGATAAGTCTGCCGGACCAACAAAGACACCGTCGACACCATCGATTGCTGCAATTGCATCGATATTCTCAACCGCGGCAGCGCTCTCTGCCTGCACGAGCAAACACATCTGAGCATTGGCACTGTGCGGATAATCCGCAACCCCGCCCCATCCGGTCGCACGGGCCAAGACAGCCCCCATGCCGCGATTGCCCTCAGGTGGGTATCGCATGGCATGCGCCATCTTCTGTGCCGTCGTCGCGTCATCTACCATCGGAACCAGTACCGTCTGGCACCCAAGATCAAGCGCTTGCTTGACCATCCATGCCTCAGCGTTGGCAATTCTGATCACAGGCTGCGTCCCACTGATGGCAAGCGCTTGCAGTTGCGGCAGCATCTCGGACACCGTGGAGGGCCCGTGTTCGCCATCAATCAAACACCAGTCAAAGCCGGCATTGCCCGCAAGTTCGGCCAAAACACCTGTGCCTGACGTCAGCCAAATACCATGCTGCACTTGCCCCGCTTGTAGTGCTTTTTTCAGTGTATTTTCCGGCGTTTGCATCATGGCCCTCTCTAAAATAGAAATCGCGCCGATGCGAACACATCGGCGCGATACACGCAACTCGTTAAGCTGGGAGGAACCCCTTAACGGTAATAGAGCGAGCGACCATTGTGGAAAATCTGGACCTTCTCGGGTGTCGCGGCCATGCGGACGGACCTTCCGCGCAGATCGGCATGAATGCCCGGCAGTTTACCGATGACTGCGTCATTATCGCCAACTCTATCAAAATACAGCAGTGTCACTTCGCCAAGCGCCTCGGTGATGTTGACCTTGCCTTCAAATGCATAGTCGTCACCGGTGGTTTCAACCATGTCCTCGGGACGGATACCGATGTTGACCTTCAGCCCCATATCGGACGCCTGCGTTGGCACTGCAGACTTAGCCAATCCACCCGCAGTCAGTTTGACGGACGTCTGCGCGCCGGTCTCCACAATCTCACCGGAGAGTAAATTCATCGCAGGCGAGCCGATAAACTGTGCGACAAATTCGTTTTCCGGGCGTTCATAAAGCTCAAGCGGTGTACCAACCTGTGCGATACCTTTGTTTGCTAACACAACAATGCGGGTCGCCAGCGTCATCGCTTCCACTTGGTCGTGGGTCACATAGACCATCGTACTATCGGGCATAGATTCCTTGAGCTGGGAAATCTCAATCCGGGTGGCGACACGCAAGGCAGCATCAAGGTTTGAGAGAGGTTCATCAAACAGATAGACCTTGGGGTCGCGCACAATAGATCGCCCAATCGCCACACGTTGCCGTTGACCACCCGACAATGCCTTGGGCAGGCGGTCAAGATATTCATCAAGCTGCAAAATCTTGGCAGCACGGCTGACAGCCTCGTCAATCTCAGCGGGGGATTTCTTGGCGATCTTAAGCGCGAATGACATATTATCGCGGACCGTCATATGCGGATAAAGTGCGTATGACTGAAATACCATCGCGATGCCGCGTTGTGCAGGTGGTACGTCGTTGACGACCTGCCCGTCGATTTGCAATTCGCCGCCTGTGATCTTTTCAAGACCCGCAATCATGCGCAGCAACGTCGATTTGCCGCAGCCCGAAGGCCCGACAAACACGATCAGCTCGCCCTGTTTGATATCCAGATTGATGTTCTTGAGCACATCAACAGTGCCGCCGTAGGTCTTGGCAACGTCCGTTAGTTTCAGATCAGCCATGTCTCACTCCCCTAAAATTCTAAGTCTTCAGCGCAAGGCAAACCTGCCAAGGCCCAAGGTGCAGTCTCCCGTCTGCGGATGTATGTGCGCTGCCCAGTTCGGCACCGATTGGTGTCCAGTTGCCCTTTGGCAGATCGAAATCAGATGGTGTTTCGCTTACATTGAAGGCGCAGAAAATAGTCTGATTGCCCGCAGTCCGCGTGAAATGAACAACATCGCCATCAGCTTTTACGCCGTCATGGTCGCCAATGCTCAGTGCGGCATGGGACCGGCGAAACGCGATTGCCTTGCGGTAATGATGCAATAGCGCGCCCGGCTCGTCCTCTTGCGAAGCCGCCGACATATGTAAATGCTCCGAGGCCACAGGCAACCACGGTTGCGCCGCAGAGAACCCGCCATTTTGATTGCTTTGCTCCCACACGATCGGTGTGCGGCATCCGTCGCGGCCTTTAAACTCTGGCCAGAACTCGATGCCATAAGGATCTTGCAGGTCTTCAAAGGCAACATCGGCTTCTGGCAATCCCAACTCTTCACCCTGATAAATACAAACCGAGCCGCGCAAGCACATGATCAGCGTTGCAAACATGCGTTGTGCGGCAGGCGGCAAATCCCAGCGGCTTGCGTGGCGCATGACATCGTGGTTGGAAAACGCCCAACATGCCCAGCCGTCCGCCGCGACTTCGTCGACCTTGCCCATCACCTCAACGATGCGGGCCGCAGTGGGTTGATCTTTTGCCAAGAATTCAAAGGCATAGCACATCTGCATTAGATCATCGCCAGCGGTATACTGGCCCATGATCTCAAGGCCCATTTGGGCATCGCCCACCTCGCCCACTGCAGCGGCACCATATGGCTCCATCACAGCGCGTAGTTTGCGCAGGAATTCCAAATTCTCTGGCTGGTTCTTGGAGTACAAATGTTCTTGGTGGTTATAGGGGTTCACGGACGGCGCGATGTTGGCATTGCGCTTTTCAGGCGGCAATGGCGGATTATCACGCAGCTGCGCATCATGGGTGTAAAAGTTAATCGTATCCAAACGAAAGCCGTCGCACCCACGGTTCAACCAGAAACGCGCCACATCCAACAGAGCATCTTGCACCGCAGGTTCATGGAAATTGAGGTCCGGTTGAGAAACCAGGAAGTTGTGCATGTAATACTGTTCGCGCCGCGCATCCCATTGCCATGCAGACCCACCAAAGATGGACAGCCAGTTGTTCGGCGGTGTGCCATCGGGTTTTGGATCGGACCAGACATACCAATTGGATTTGTCATTGTCGCGACTGGCGCGGCTTTCACCGAACCACGCGTGTTGGTCGCTTGTGTGGCTCAACACCAGATCAATCATGACACGGATGCCAAAGCGGTGAGCGGTTTCAACAACGGCATCAAAATCCGCGAGCGACCCGAACATCGGATCAACATCGCAATAGTCGCTGACGTCGTAGCCAAAATCCTTCATCGGGGACATAAAGAATGGCGAAATCCAGATCGCATCAACGCCAAGCGATGCGATATAGGGCAACCGCTGGACGATCCCCAACAGATCACCAATGCCATCGCCATTGCTGTCTTGGAAGCTGCGCGGATAGATCTGATAGATCACCGCACCGCGCCACCAGTTCTTATCAATAGCCATCTCAGTGTTTGTGGCCAGCGCCGTGGTCATTGTCGTCATTCCTAATTCAGTACGTGGTCCCAAGGACGATCCTCGGGACCACTATTTCGTTATTTCACAGAGCCAGCCAACAGACCGCGCACAAGGTATTTCTGCATCGCAAAGAACACACCCAGCGGCACCGCAATCGACACGAAGGCCGATGTGGCAAGGATTTCCCAGTCACCGCCGCGGGTTCCCAGTAATTCGACGATCTGCTTGGTCATGACAGTCGTTTGACCGGAGGCATCAATCAAGAATACCAAGGCCACCAAGAGGTCATTCCATGTCCACAAGAACTGGAAGATCGCGAATGATGCGAGCGCTGGAAAGCTGAGCGGCAGAATGATCTTGGTAAAGATCTGGAAATCTGTCGCGCCATCAACCTTTGCGTTCTCGATGATGTCGCGCGGCAAGCCGACCATATAGTTGCGCAGCAGATAGATCGCCAATGGCAAACCAAAGCCTGTATGCGCGAGCCAAACGCCGAGGTAGCCCTTTCCGATCCCGACCGCATTATGCAGCGTCAGCAGCGGAATAAGTGCCAATTGCAATGGGACAACCAGCAACCCGACTACAGCAGCAATCAACAGTGCCCTGCCCGGAAATTCCATCCACGCCAGCGCGTAGGCCGCGAACGCCGCTATCAAGATCGGAATAATCGTCGCGGGGATCACCACCGTCAGCGTGTTAAAGAACGCTTTGGCCATGCCTTCTGAGTTATTTTCATCAAACAAGACAAAGTTGTAGTTCTGTATTGTGAAATCAGGCGGTGACGTCACACCGATGAACACGCGTTGGGCACGGCCGCTGATCTGATCGTCATCGCCTTCCCAAATGTATGTGCCGTCTGCATTCAACGTGAATGTTTCGCCATCACCCAAATCAGCCGCGTCGCCAGGCGCGTTTGCGTCAAGCGCACGGCTTGATGTGCCCCAGCTTTTCATCTCGCCTTCAAAGCCTTGGCCGTCAAAGATGTTGCCTTCGACCATGAAACGCCCGTTGCCCAGATCAATCCGGTTGTCGTCAGGATCAGCCGCGCGGATTTGCAGCGTTTGCTCTGCGGGAAACAACGATGACCACCACCCGGACGCCGTGATTTGATCACCGGTACGGAAGGAGGAGATAAAGAGACCCAAAGTCGGGAACAGCCATAGCGCAACCAGCGCCACGACCGAGATATTCAGTGCCCATACAACCGCGGGCTTACGTCCAGCCATCGCATCCATCACTGCATCTCCTTACGGGCGTTGTAGACGTTCCAGACAAGGATCGGTGTTACCATCAGCATGATGATCATCGCCGAAGCGGACCCCATCCCCCAATCGTTTGCACGGAACAATTTATCGTACATGTAGTTGGCCATAACTTGCGTTTCCCACTGGCCGTTGGTCATCGCGAACACGATGTCAAAGACCTTGAGGGTGGCAATCGTGATCGTGGTCCAGACCACAACGATCGTCGACATGATCTGCGGGATCTTGATCTTAAAGAAAATCTGGAACGGGTTGGCGCCATCAATGATCGCAGCCTCCACTGTTTCCTCCGGGATACCGCGCAGGGCGGCCGAGAGGATCACCATCGCGAAACCGGTCTGAATCCAGATCAGCACAGCCATCAAGAAGAAGTTGTTCCAGAACGGAATTTGAAGCCATTGCTGCGGCTCGGCCCCACCAAAGAGCAGATAGAGGTGGTTCAGGATACCGATCTGCGCCACATCTTCGGGACGGGCCTCGTAGATCAGTTTGAAGATCACGGCAGCGCCGACGAAGGAAATCGCCATCGGCATAAAGATGATTGATTTCGCGATGTTACCCCAGCTTAACCTGTCCGTGAGCTGTGCGGCGAGCAGACCAAATCCGGTCGCGGCAGCAGGCACGATGACCAGCCAAAGAATGTTATTGCGCAGCGCTTCCATGAATTTCGGCTCTGCAAACATCTTGGTGTAATTGTCGAAACCGACAAATGCATATTCATTGCCCGGCAGCCTCTCAAGAAAGCTGAGGCGCAGCGTAGCGACGACGGGATAGGCTAAATAGATGCCCAGTGCCAACAGCGCGGGCATCAGGAATAGCCATGGGCGTATCATATTGGCGCGGTTTATGTTGCGGCCAGCGTTCGGCCCTTCGGCCTTGAAAAGTACCTTATCAAGGAACAGGTTCGCCCCGTAAAAGTAGCCGACACAGCCGCCTACCCCGATAAAGATCGTCAAAAGTCCCTGCAGTGCTGGATGCATAGCTAACCTCCCCGTCGCGATGTATCACTTGCGGCTGTTATCCTCGCCGTGAGGGGGTTCGGACAGTCGCCCGCCCGAACCAATCTTTTTGAGTAAGCTTGGCGCTTACTTCAACGCATCCCAGCTATTCTGGATCGCATTGGCTGTATCTTCAGCGGATGCACCGCCGACATAATCAACCATACCTGTCCAGAATGTACCGGCGCCGATGGCACCGGGCATCAGGTCAGAGCCATCAAAGCGGAATGTTGTGGCGTTCTGCAGGATTTCACCCTGACCACGCAGCGTTGCATCCTTGTAGGCGTCCAAGTTCACGCCAGAGTGTGGTGTCAGGAAGCCTGTTTGCGCCATCATGATTTCATGCGCGAGTGGCTGCTGGAGGAACTCCATGAATGCCATAGTCGCATCAGATGCATCAGTCACAGCCATCAACGTACCACCGCCCAAAACTGGATTACCCAGATCTTTGCTCTCGAAGGATGGGAAGTAGAAGAAGTCCGCATCTTCGCCAACGACCACATCCTCAGGCATGAATGCCGGAATGAACGACGCTTGCTTGTGCATGTAGCACTGCGCAGGAGAAGAGAAGAGACCTGCGGGGCTGTCGCGGAAGTCGGTCGAACCAACTGCTGCTGCACCACCTGCAACCATGTCATCGTTCTTGGCGAACATACCGAACGTCTCGATTGCCTCGATCACTTTTGGATCATTAAACGGCAACTCGTTAGTGACCCAAGCGTCATAATCCGCGGCGGACTGTGTGCGCAACATGATGTCTTCGACCCAGTCAGTTGCAGGCCAACCTGTTGCAGGACCTGAACCCAGACCGATACACCAAGGTGTTTCGCCATCTGCAATCATCTGCTCGGAAAGTGCGATCAGATCTTCCATCGTCTCTGGAATCTCGTAACCCGCATCTTCAAAGTTCTCTGGAACATACCAAACAAGCGACTTTACGTTGACGTTGTAAAAGAAACCGTAAAACTGATCTTCGCCAGATGCATCTGCATATGTGCCCAAATCAACCCAAGACTGACCAGCCGCATAGTTTTCACCAACCCAAGACGCCATGTCTGGGCCGAGCGGCGCCAAGAGGCCCTGTGATGCCATGCTTGCTGCCAAACCAGGCTGCGGGAAAACAGCGATATTTGGCGGGCTGCCTGCTTCGGCGTCAATCACGATCTGCTGCTCAAAGCCGTCCGAGCCTGTATAAGTGACGTTCGCGCCAGTTGCGTCGACAAAATACGCGATCATCGAACGGAAAATGTCATCCTCTGGGGATAACCATGGTCCAAAGACCGTCACGTCTTGACCAGACAGGTCAGGTGCGTTCGCAGCCCATTCGTTATACGCGTCCCAGCTAAAATCGCCCTCGCCCGGTGTGAACGCAAGGTGTCCGCCTGCCTGAACGGAACCAGCCGTCAGGGCAACCGCTGCCACACTGGCATACAGTTTCATTTTCATTGATTTTCCTCCCAATCGCGCCGCGATGGCGCGTCCCTTAATTCTGCACTCTCGTGCTGTCGTTCCTATCGCGCAAAAGGAATCATCTTTCCAAAGCGCTTTGGATTTGACTACAGTCAGCGAAGTTAACGCGTCTGTCAACACAACTGTCACTTACGGAAAAAGCGCTTGGAATTTCATCAAATCATGTTACTGAAACGATTACGTGCGGTCTGCACCTGCGCTGCACCGCAGCAAAAATTCGTATTTGATAGCGCTTTGGACACAATGCTAAACTCATGAACCTCAAGGAACTTTCAAAAAATCTGGGCCTGAGCCAAACCACGGTCAGCCGCGCGCTGAATGGCTATCCCGAGGTGAGCCCCGCCACACGCCAGCGGGTCGAGGCTGCTGCAAAGACATTCAATTATCGCCCCTCGACACGGGCCAAAGGACTGGCCACCGGGCAAGCGCTGGCGATTGGGCATGTAATTCCAATGTCCAGCAAGCATGAAATGGTGAACCCCATCTTTGGTGATTTCATTGCAGGCGCTGGCGAGACGTACTTTCGGCACGGCTATGAGATGATCCTTTCTATCGTTGATGACGGCGACGAGAAACAAATCTACGAAGGGCTCAAGGCGCGGCGGGCTGTGGACGGTGTGATTGTGCACGGACCGCGCATGAACGATCCGCGTATTGGACTGCTTAACGACCTTGGCCTGCCATTCGCCGTGCATGGGCGCGCCTCTGGATATGGTCACCCATACGCATGGCTGGACGTGAACAACCGCAGCGCCTTTGAACGTGCGACTGACTTTTTATTTGATCTTGGGCACACGCGGATCGCGCTGATCAACGGACTAGAAGAAATGGATTTCGCGCACAGACGGCGGGAAGGCTATGCCTCTTCTTTGGCAGCCCATGATATCGCGGTTGATGCGTCATTGATGCGATCCGGCGAAATGACAGAAGTCTACGGATATGAATGTACCCGCGAGATGCTGGAAAAAGGTAACGCACCAACGGCCATCTTATGCTCTTCATTGATCAGCGCCCTCGGTGTCCGCCGTGCAATTGAAGAAAAAGGCTTGGTCATGGGCAAGGACGTATCGGTCGTCACCCACGACGATGCATTGTCATATCTGCAAAATGGCGGCGATGTCCCAATCTTTACGGCGACCAGATCATCCGTGCGCGATGCCGGTCGCAAATTGGCCGAAATGCTGCTGGCGTCAATTGCCGACCCTCTCAGCCCCCCCAAACAAGAATTGCTGGAGGCAGAATTGATGGTCGGTTCGTCAACCGGCCCCGCCCCGCGAAAGGACTAACATGAATTTCGCCCGCTCAGACTTCCCCGAAGGTTTTCTCTTTGGGGCTGCGACCGCTGCCTATCAGATTGAGGGACATCAGTTTGGCGGCGCAGGTAAAACCCATTGGGATACTTTCGCGGCCGGCCCCGGAAACGTGGTGCGCGGCGAGGATGGCGCGCTCGCATGCGATCATTATCACCGCTTCAACGAAGACCTTGATTTGCTTAAAGATGCGGGCATGGACGCCTACCGTTTCTCAACGTCTTGGGCGCGGGTCATGCCCGATGGCCGCACCGTCAATCCCGAAGGTCTGGATTTTTATGACCGCTTGGTCGATGCAATGTTGGAACGCGGACTAAAGCCTTTCCAAACCCTTTATCACTGGGAACTGCCGTCGGCTTTGGCCGACAAAGGCGGGTGGATGAACCGGGATACTTGCAGCTATTTTGGCGATTTTACTGATGTTATCACGGATAAGATCGGTGACCGGGTCGACGCAATCTCTACAATCAACGAGCCTTGGTGCGTTTCTTACTTGTCGCATTTTCTGGGCCACCACGCGCCCGGCCTCAAGGATATCCGTGCCACGGCCTGCGCGATGCATCATATCAACCTCGCCCACGGTGTCGCGATGACGCGGTTGCGTGCCAAGGGCATGAAAAACTGCGGGATTGTCCTCAATTTTGATCATACTGAACCACTTGATGAAAGCCCGGAGGCCAATGATGCCGCCGCCACATGGGATGCCATCATGAACCGCTGGTTTGTCGAGGCGGTCACCAAAGGCACCTACCCCACCAAAGCACTTGAAGGGCTTGCGCCGCATATGCCGGACGGTTGGCAAGATGATATGGCCGAGATCAGCCAACCCATCGATTATCTTGGCGTTAATTATTACACGCGCCACAAAGTGACATTGGATGACACAGCCGTTTGGCCACACATCGCATCCGAGGAAGGCCCCGGCGAAAAGACGCAGATGGGGTGGGAAATCTACCCCGATGGGTTGGGCTCGTTCCTGACAAGGCTTTCGCGCGATTATGTCGGCGACATGCCGCTTTATGTGACAGAAAACGGTATGGCGTGGGACGACCATGTCGAGAACGGCGCAGTCTATGACCCCGTACGGACGAAGTTTGTGTCAGATCATTTTCTGGCTACTCAGAAAGCGATCAATGAAGGTGCCAACGTCAAAGGCTTCTTTTATTGGTCACTGCTCGACAATTACGAATGGGCATTTGGCTATGAAAAACGCTTTGGCATGATCCATGTTGATTTTGAGACCTTGAAGCGTACGCCGAAAGCATCTTATCACGCCCTCAAAGCCGCAATCGCGCGATAAGGATACCCTATGGGCCACCCCAAAAACACTTACTCCTTGGTTGCCGATATTGGCGGGACAAATACGCGCGTCGCTTTAGCAAACGGCCGACAAATCATCGATGGCACAATCCGTCGGTATCGCAATACCGATTTCCCGGGGCTGGAATCCGTCTTGACCCGCTACATTGCCGATGAAGACGGCGTCGATCCAATTGCGGCCTGTGTTGCTGTCGCAGGTCCCGTACGTGATGGCCGCGCGACGATGACCAATCTTGATTGGACCATCGACAAAGACACGCTGGCACGCGCCACCAAGGCAGAAACTGTCGCAATTTTGAATGATTTGCAGGCCCAGGGTCATGCACTTGGGCATATCGACACTGCAAATATCCGCACGATTTTGCCGGGCCCCGCAGGTCATGCAAACGCCGCGAAACTGGTGATCGGTGTTGGCACAGGGTTTAATGCGGCGCCAGTCTTTGATCTTGAGCATGGCCGTATCGTTACCCCGTCTGAAAGCGGTCACGCCAATCTGCCGATCCGCAACGAGATGGAATTACGGCTTTGCCAATTCGTCTCCACCGCGCATGGCTTCCCGGCAGTCGAAGATGTGCTATCAGGCCGCGGCCTTGAACGTGTCTATGCATTCTTGGGGCAAGAAGCGAATGATCCGCGCGAAAGTTCAGCCCAAGACATCATGGAAGCCTGCAAAAGCGGCAGCGACCCACGCGCAACACAGGCGGCACAGCTATTCACCCGTATTCTGGGGACCGTTTGCGGCAATCTATCTTTAATTCAACTGCCATTTGGCGGTGTTTATCTGGTCGGGGGCGTGGCGCGGGCGTTTGCGCCGCATCTATCCCAGTTCGGCTTTGGTGACGCGTTCCGCGACAAGGGACGTTTTGCCGGTTTCATGAGCAATTTCGCAGTTTCAGTGATTGAAGACGACTATGCCGCTTTAACTGGATCGGCGGCCCACCTCGTTGCACTGAGCGAATAACCAATGACATCAAGCATCAACGGGTGCGTCCTGCATTTGCTGATAAACCGTCTGCGTTAATGCCTTGAGCGAAAACGGTTTTGGCAAGAAAACCGCACCCTCAATGGCGGGTTGTCCATCTTCAAACGCGTCCTCTGGGTAGCCGGACACAAACACAACTTTGGTATCAGGTCGGTCGGCCAGCGCTTGGCGCACCCAGGTCGGCCCGTCCATGCCCGGCATGATCACATCGGTCACGAAGATGTCGATCTGCAAATCACTGTCACCCAACATCTCAAGGGCGGCCTCGGCGCAATCCGCCTCAAGCACAGTGTAGCCGCGCAAACGTAACGCACGCGACGCGAAGGCACGCACCGGCGCTTCGTCTTCGACCAACAGCACAACGCCATCGGCAGAGGTGTTCATCGGTTCAATCTTTTCGGGGACTGCAGGGGTTGGTTTCCTGAAAGTGGCCGTGTGGCTAGGAAAGAAGAGGGAAAACGTCGTTCCTTCGCCCACTTTTGTATCCACAAAAATATATCCATTAGTCTGTTTGACGATGCCATATGCGGTAGACAGCCCAAGCCCAGTGCCCTCGCCTGTGCGTTTTGTTGTATAAAACGGCTCGAATATCTTGGATACTTTGTCGGCAGGAATGCCCGAGCCATGATCGATAACCTTTACCAAAACATAATTCCCGACCGGTACGATCGCACGATCGCGCTGCAATTGGGTTTTCAATTCCACGTTCTTGGTGACAACCCTGATTTCGCCAGCACCTTCCATTGCGTCGCGGGCGTTGACCACAAGGTTCATCAGAACCTGTTCCAATTGTCGTTTATCTGCCTTGATCGGCGATAGACCGGGATCGTGGTCCAACAATAACGTGACTTTTTCTCCTACCAATCGGTTCAAAAGATACGTCAGATCAGACAAGGTATCGCGCAAATCAATCGTCTCTAGCTGTAAGTTTTGTTTGCGCGAAAATGCCAAGAGCTGCCCAACAAGGCTCGCTGCGCGATTGGCATTTTGGTGGATCTGGATCAAATCACCATAGTTCAGATCGCCCTCATCATGCCGCAACAGCAAAAGATCACAGTGGCCTGAAATCGCCGTCAGCAGATTGTTGAAATCATGCGCGACACCGCCAGCCAATTGGCCGATAGCTTGCATCTTTTGGCTTTGCACAAATTGCGCCTCAAGCGTCTTGAGCTCTGTGACGTCATTCAACACCGCAATCAAATGGTGCTCTTCATCAGCGCTGGCGCTGTTCAATGTCACCTGCACAACTTTATCCTGCCCGCCTGCACGACCGCGCAGAATTTGCGATACGTGCCCATCCTGGCCAGCCATCGCCTCTGCCAGCCAATCATTGATCGGCCTTCCCGGTCCGTCCAATACATCGGACAGTTTGGCGTCTTGCGCGTCTTGGATGTTCAACAGCAAACGGGCTTCTCGATTGGATCCAAGCAGCGCCCCATCCCGCGCAACCTTAAGCAACGGCACGGGCAGGTCTTCGATTGCGTCCCATCCCACGTCCAACTGGCGTGGGAGCTGTGGAATATGTGCACCGGGCAACACATAGATGTCACGCATATTGTCGCGTCGGTCCATGACCATCACCATAAGGTCGGCGACTTTGTCCTCTGTCTTGACGCGGTGCACAAAGCCTGATCGCAGCGGCAGATCATCGATCACATCACCAAGCGTCTGCGCCTCAGCCCCGACCAGCCGTCGCAATGCGTCATTCATCTGGACAATTTGTCCATGCGACGTTGCTGTCATCATCGGAAATGCAATGTGTTTGCTATTGCGCTGCCCGATCTGTGAGTTTTCGGACAAATCATCAAGCCACCAAAGCTGGCACTCTGGTCCCATCATCAGGACCCGCAGCCGAAAATGGCCGCCACGAGTGACGATGTCTTCTGTCCGCGCACCGGTTAAAGAAGCCTGCATCCCCAGTTGATGCAAAATACCTGCGGGGTTCGCCAACATGCCCCCAAATACATCCGCCAGAGAGCTACTCTCGACCTCTCCAAACCGTTCTTTGGCTGCACTATTGGCAAAGTGAACAAATCCCTGATCACAAGTCACGAAACCAATGCCCAAGTCATGCCTGATCAATTGCTGTGCAGTCTGGCGTATCCGGTTTATGTTGCTTGCATTGACACGGTTGATCCCAAGAATACTGAACGCCAAAACGCATAAGATACCACCACAGATTGCAAGTCCGGTTTGCAGATTTGGCAAAGGGATAAAAACGGCGACGGCAAGGCATAACAACCCTGCGACAAACACGTGCCATACTTTTGGCAGCTCTGCTGCGAAAGGTGCAGCAGGCATTTCAACAGATTTATCAAACGGCACGTCGACACCTCGTTACACGTCTCAGAGTGGTTAACGTGTAACGCTTAATCAATCCTTAACTGACGCATAGCAGGTCAATGAAAGCAATTATAGGTTGTATTTACTTTGCTTGAGAAGACATAAGAAAAACCCGTCTCCGTTCACATCTGGCAATAGCTGTAGGGTCTGTGTGACGGCCCATTCAGAGTGTGTTGCGATAAACCGCGCAATGGCCTCGTCGTTTTCGCATTTTAGAACGGAGCAGGTTGCATAAGCGAGCAAACCATCGCTTGCCACCAGCTTTGAAGCACTGCGCAAAACGTCGTCCTGTGCCTGCTGCAAGGCCATCAACCTGTCAGCCGTAAGACGCCATTTTGCATCCGGCGTGCGCCGCCAAGTGCCACTGCCACTGCAAGGTGCATCGCAAAATATCACATCAAATGGTGCGTGCTTTTCCAAGTCATCTGATTGGATCATCTGGATCGACACGCCCGCGCGCTCTGCCCGAGACGGCAAATCGCGCATCCGCGCCGGTGCGATATCATGCGCAAATATCGAGGCATGCGTTACATCCGCAAAACCAAGTGCTTTGCCACCACCGCCAGCACAGTAGTCCAACAGCCGCGCGCCATCTCGAACGGGCACTGCATTTACCGCGAACTGAGACGATGCATCCTGCAATTCGACCAGTCCCTCACCGAAGGCGCGGGTGTTCTTCACGCGCCGCGGGTTGCGCGTCACACGCAAAGCATTGGAAGCACTGGCATGTTCCTGGGTCTCAACGTCATCTTCGATCAGTGCAGAAACTGCTTCGGCGACTGATGCACGGCGCGTGTTGACGCGCAAAAAGACATCAGCGCGGCCTTGCTGCGATATGGCGGCCTGTTCTGCATGACCTCCCAGACCGTCCTGCCAATGCGGCCACAACCAATCGGGAATATCGCACCGCGCAGCCGATGACAGATCACGCGGCGCGTTCAAAGATGCGTGCTCCTCATCCGTGAGTTGCACGGGTGCATGCCCTTCGCCAGAAAACAAGGCGGCCATATCCCAGCCCTGCCGCAACGCCAACCGGATCATGAGGCTGCGACCATCCCCGTCGCCCAAGGACCGCCGCGCGCGTAGAACATCATAGACATGATCCCGCACAGCAGCCCGGTCTTTGGACCCCGCAAAGCGGCTGCCTCGCGTCCAAGCCGTCAAAGCCTGTTCCGCAGGCGCACCGCCGTTGATGTGGTTCAAGACCTCAATCGCTGCCGCGACGCGTGCTCCGGGTGTCATACCCGCCTACCCAACGCGATAATTTGGGCTTTCGCGGGTAATCTGCACATCATGCACATGGCTTTCTTTCAGGCCCGCGCCCGTGATCTTCACGAATTTGCAGTTCTTGCGCATATCTTCAATTGTCGCACAGCCAGTATAACCCATTGCGGCCCGCAGTCCCCCCACCAACTGATGCACCACGGCATGAGCGGAGCCTTTGTAGGGCACCTGCCCTTCAATGCCCTCTGGAACCAGTTTGTCACTTGCGGCCTCTTTCTGGAAATAACGGTCCGCAGATCCACTGGCCATTGCCCCGAGACTGCCCATGCCGCGGTAGGATTTGAACGAACGCCCCTGATACAAGATCACCTCGCCGGGGCTTTCATCTGTGCCCGCGATCATAGAGCCGACCATCGCACAAGAGGCACCAGCAGCGATCGCTTTGGCAAAGTCACCCGAGAATTTGATGCCGCCATCAGCAATAACAGGCACATCGCCCGCACCGGCAGCGCAATCCATAATGGCCGTCAACTGCGGCACGCCGACGCCCGCGACCATCCGCGTTGTACAAATCGAACCCGGCCCGATACCAACTTTGACCGCATCAGCACCCGCACCAATCAACGCCTTCGCGGCTTCGCCTGTTGCGATGTTACCTGCAACAATCTGTACTTCATTGGACAGTTTCTTGGCCCGTTCAACTGCAAGTGCCACACCTTCGGAATGGCCATGCGCCGTATCAATCACGATCATATCGACACCTGCATCGACCAAGGCCTGACTACGCTCAAATCCGGCATCACCCACGCCGGAGGCCGCAGCGACACGCAAACGTCCCAACGCATCTTTGCAGGCCATTGGGTTCAGAACCGCTTGTTCGCTATCTTTTAACGTCAAAAGACCTGTCAGCTTGCCCTGCCCGTCTGTGATCAGCAGTTTCTCGATCCGGCGGGCCTGCATCAAGGACCGGGCTTCATCGAGATCAGCGGGTTCTTGCAGCATCGCAAGATTATCTGTCGTCATCATAACGCTGATTGGCGTGGCATCATCTTGCGCGAAACGCATATCGCGGTTTGTCACAATACCGACGACGTGACCGTCTGGTCCAACGACAGGAAATCCTGTGATCCGGTAACGCTCCATCAGTGCCTTGGCGTCAGCCAGCGTCTGGTCGGCCCGCAACGTAACCGGATTATAAACCGTGCCCGAGACAAAGCGTTTGACCCGGCGGATTTCCTTGGCCTGATAATCAATGTTCAGGTTCTTGTGAACCACACCAATACCGCCTGCCTGCGCCATCGCAATGGCCATACGGCCTTCGGTGACAGTGTCCATCGCGCTCGATAGCAAAGGGATATTCATGGAAATTGAATTTGTGACTCTGGTGGTCGTGTCAGCCGTCGAAGGCAGCACGCTGGACGCCCCCGGCACCAACAAAACATCATCAAAAGTGAGTGCCTCGCGAATCTCCATCAACCAGTCTCCTTGGGTGGTATCGTTGGCACGTCGCTATCGCATGGAATTGTGAGGACCGAAAGGGCTAAGTGGGGGTAAACCGGACTTGTGAGTGGGCAACAAAGCGCCCAAGGTGGCCCGCATGGTCGATGAAGCGCACCCAGTGAACAGCAAGGCCCACCAATTTGTGCGGATAGCAGTCAAGCTGTCGATCATCTTGGTGTTGGTGTACGCAGCAAAGCTTGGCATTGACCTGCTCATGGCCAAAATCATGTTGTTTGAGACAGATGCTGCCGCACGGGCCATGACCGGGCTGATTATCACCGTGATGGTTGGCTATGCGATCTTGCTGGCCATCCCGTTCATTCCGGGCGTGGAAATTGGTATTGCGATCCTTGTCCTTGAGGGGGCTGATGCGGCACCTATGGTTTATCTCGCGACGGTCGCGGGTATGCTTTTGGCTTTTCTGATCGGGCAATATGCACCTTTGGATCGGCTGATACCGTTGTGCCATGATCTACGCCTGTTGCGCATTGCAAAGTTACTTGAACGGATTGAATTAACCCCGCGCAAAGATCGATTGAACGCCATGCATGACAAGCTGCCAAAGTGGTTGGTCCCTATTTTATGCGACTATCGCTATGTGACATTGGGCCTTGCGATCAACATGCCCGGGAACATTGCCTTGGGCGGCGGTGGCGGCATTATGATGGCGGGCGGGATAAGTCGTTTGTTCCAAACTCGCTTTGCCATTTTGACAATTCTTTTGGCAACTTTGCCGATCCCACTGTCGGTCTGGCTCTTGGGCGCAGATGTGCTGCAATAACATGCCGCTGCTCATAGTTATTATGACGGATACGGGACTTCCTATCGCGCGCGGACTGGCTACATTCGGGGCAAGCTAAAACAGGCGTGCATTATGTCCAACGATCCTCTCGTTATCTTCACACCCTCCGGAAAACGCGGTCATTTCGCAGCAGGCACACCCGTGCTGACCGCGGCGCGGCAATTGGGCGTCGATTTGGACAGCGTTTGTGGTGGGCGCGGCATCTGTTCAAAGTGCCAGATCACGCCATCTTATGGTGAATTCTCAAAACACGGCGTGACAGTCGCGGACACAGCACTGTCCGAATGGAACAGCGTAGAACAACGCTATGACGACAAACGCGGCCTGAAAAAGGGCCGCCGCCTTGGTTGCCAAGCAACGATCCAAAGTGACGTTGTGATAGACGTCCCCGCCGAAAGCCAAGTGCACAAGCAAGTGGTGCGCAAACGGGCCGAAGCGCGCGACATCACGATGAAACCATCGACCAAGCTTTATTACGTCGAAGTCGCGCAGCCCGATATGCATGACCCCTCCGGCGATTTAGAACGCCTGACCCAAGCCCTCAGAACTGATTGGGATTTACCGCATCTAGAAGCCGACTTGGGCGTCCTGAAAACACTGCAATCCGCGTTGCGCAAAGGCGATTGGAAAGTCACGGTTGCAATTCACTTGGGCGACGCTGTCTTTAGCCCCCGTATCATCAACATCTGGCCGGGCTTTTATGAAGGCACAATTTATGGCCTTGCCGTTGATCTGGGATCGACAACCATCGCCGCCCACCTATGCGATCTACAGTCAGGCGAGGTGATCGCGTCTTCAGGCATCATGAACCCGCAAATCCGTTTCGGAGAAGATCTGATGAGCCGTGTCAGCTACGGCATGATGAACCCGACAGGAGCCGAAGAAATGACGCTGGCGGTGCGCGAAGGCATGAACGCCCTGTTTGTGCAAATCGCATCAGAGGCGCAGATAGATCGCGATCTTATTGTGGATGCGGTGTTTGTCTGTAACCCGGTCATGCACCACCTCTTTCTTGGGATTGATGCATACGAGTTGGGCCAGGCACCATTTGCGCTCGCAACATCCGAGGCAATATCGTTGCGCGCGTCTGAGTTGGATTTGAACCTCCACCCTGCCTCCCGCGTTTACTTGCTGCCTTGCATCGCAGGTCACGTCGGGGCGGATGCAGCGGCAGTTGCCCTGTCCGAGGCGCCTGATAAATCAGAAGACCTCGTGCTGGTTGTGGACGTCGGCACAAACGCCGAGATTATTCTGGGCAACAAAGAAAAGGTTCTCGCTTGTTCCTCCCCCACGGGTCCGGCATTTGAAGGTGCGCAGATCACCAGTGGTCAACGCGCAGCACCGGGCGCGATTGAGCATGTCGAAATTGATCCCGTCAGCAAACTGCCACGCTTCCAAGTCATCGGGTCCGAAATTTGGTCCGACGAAGAAGGCTTTGATGTCGCGATCGCGCAAACAGGTATCACAGGTATTTGTGGGTCAGGTATTATCGAGGTAATCGCGGAAATGCGTATGGCCGGGATCGTTGATGGCCCCGGCCTGATTGGATCGGCAGAGCAAACCGGATCGCCGAACTGCTTTCAAGACGGACGCACGAATTCCTACCTGCTCTATGATGGCACAGCCAACGACGGGCCAAAGATCACCGTGACCAACACAGACATTAGGCAAATCCAAATGGCCAAGGCGGCGCTTTATTCTGGCGCGCGACTACTGATGGATAAATTCGGGGTCGATAAAGTGGACCGGGTGGTTCTCGCAGGTGCCTTTGGCGCACATATCAGCCCCAAACACGCAATGGTGCTTGGTATGATCCCGGACGCACCACTGAACAAAGTGACAAGTGCGGGCAACGCCGCTGGCACGGGCGCGCGGATTGCTTTGCTCAACACCGATGCACGCCGCGAGATCGAACAGACCGTCCACAACATCCACAAAATCGAAACTGCGATCGAACCGCGCTTCCAAGAGCATTTCGTGAATGCATCAAACATCCCAAACGCAGTCGAACCCTTCCCGATCCTGAACAGCATCGTGACCCTGCCGCAGGTGAACCACAACACTGGCGGCGGCGGAGGTGAAGGTGGGCGTCGACGTAGGCGCGCGCGCTGATTGCAGCTTGACGAAAATGGACCGCGCAATTACGCCTAAGGACACGGCGCGGGTATGGTGAAAAGGTATCACGAAAGCTTCCCAAGCTTCAGTTACGGGTTCGATTCCCGTTACCCGCTCCAAATCAAGCCATTGAAAAGAATGTAGAATTCAGCGCTGAACTTACCTCGACTGGATGAAAATATTTGTAGCATTAATGAAAACATGGCCTCAGACCAAAAAGGCGTATGAACCTGTCAAAAATGGTCTCGCCGCTTTTTACCCTAACCCAGCCTCAAGATAGCGGATGTCTTCGGCGCTGAGCAAACCAGCGATCCTGGTGTCATAGGCGGCCAGTTGTATTGCATTCAACTTACCTTCCCACTTTCGGCTGGTGCCACTTTCAAAAAAGGCGCTGGGGTCTTTGTAGAGACCACCTACCGCACCGGGGGCTGTCCTGACCGCGTTCTCTTTCATACTTTTGAACGTGGCTTTGGCGACTAATTTCTCAAACAGTTCTGGCGGGTGTGAAACACCAATTGCTGCAGCCACACGCTGCATTTGGCCATGCAAGTCCTGAGACAAAGTGTTGTAGTGGAACATATGGACATTCGGCAGATGCGATATGGCGCGCGCGGTCTGATAATGACGCGTAATCAACTCCAAACTCGGCTGATCGAGACCTTCATCCTTAATGCTGTTGGCAAGAAAAGCCTCGAAATTGGCGCTTATGTCATCAGTATGAAGGTGATCAATGTGGTCTATTTTCATGTTTTGCACGTGATGCCACATTGAAAAATGCACGTCCAAAGGATGGCGGTGGACGACGATGTAGACGCACTCTTCGAAGAATGGCACACCGTCTAGCGGGCTATGGGACTTGATGAATCGTTGGTGGGTTTGGCGTGAGAGCCACTCAAGTTTCGCCTCTGTGCTTTTGGAACTCAATCGAAATTCGATCCAAGGCGACACTTCTGGATAGGCAATCTCCGCGTCAGGATCGCCAAAAATGAGCAACCCGCAGATTGATTGCATCCAAGTTGTGCCACTCTTTGGCGGCACGCAGATAAAGACGTCACCCGGTCGGTGTGCAAACTTAGCCCAGTTATGCGTATCAGTGAAAACGCCTTGGTAGTGCCGTATGCCTTTGGGGTTGCTCATACGCGCAACTCATAAAGGTTTCTGGACGCAAAGAACAGAATTCAACGCGACCCTAGAAAACCTCAACCCTTCTTCTTTGCCCCATATCCACCTCCGCCGGGGGTTTGCATGATGAAAACATCGCCAACCGACAGCTCAGCTTGGTCATTGCCGCGCAACGCGTCCAACGTTCCATCTGATCGTTGCACCGCGTTCACACCGACCTGTCCGGGATCACCGCCATCACATCCTAGCGGTGCACATTCGCGGTGCGACGATAACACTGTAACTGTCATCGCCTCGTTGAACCGTAGTCGTCGCACGATCCCGTCGCCCCCGTTATGAGCGCCCTGCCCGCCCGAACCACGTCTGATCGAGAATTCTTCCACCCGCACAGGAAACCGTGTTTCAAGCACTTCGGGATCGGTCATACGCGTGTTTGTCATATGACTATGTACAGCACTGGTCCCATGAAAATCGGGGCCCGCCCCGGTGCCGCCGCAAATCGTCTCGTAGTTCTGGAACACGTCGTTGCCGTACACAAAGTTATTCATTGTCCCCTGACTACCCGCAATCACGCCGAGTGCACCGTAAAGCGCATCTGCGATGGCTTGGCTCACTTCGGTATTGCCGGAAATAACCGCCGCAGGAGAGGCCGGGTTGATCATCGTCCCGTCCGGCACAATCAGGTTAAGTGGTTTCATGCAGCCTTCGTTCATGGGAATATCGCTGCCGACCAGCGTGCGAAACACGTAGAGCACCACGGCCCGGCAAATCGCCAAAGGCGCGTTGTAATTCAGGGGGGACTGTTCCGACGTTCCGGTAAAATCGATCGTGGCACTGCGGCCTGCATGGTCCACTTTGATATCGACAACAATCTGCGCGCCGCCATCAAGCGGATACGTAAAAGCGCAATCATGCAGCACATCCAAAACGCGGCGCACACTTTCTTCGGCATTGTCCTGGACGTGACCCATATAAGCATGCACGCCAGCCACGCCGAACTTTTGTGTGATCTTGCGCAGCTCGGCGGCACCCGTTTCATTCGCGGCAATCTGGGCCGCAAGGTCGGCCATGTTCTGGTTCACATTGCGGCATGGATAAGGACCAGAGGCAAGTAATGTGCGGGCAGCGGCATCTTGCAGCACGCCTTCTTTGACCAACAAGAAATTGTCGATCAAGACGCCCTCTTCCATGATGGTCTTGCTGTCTGGCGGGGCTGATCCTGGGGTCTTGCCACCAATGTCAGCGTGATGACCGCGCGACGCGACAGTGTAGATGATGCCTTGCCCCGCATCATCAAAGACAGGCGTAATCACGGTTACATCAGGCAGGTGCGTGCCACCATTGAACGGGTTGTTCATCATGAAAACGTCGCCCGGGCGGATGCGGCCAGCGTTCATCGAAAGGATCGTGCGGACGCTTTCCGACATCGACCCCAGATGCACGGGGACATGCGGCGCGTTGGCGACCAGATCACCGTTCTGGTCAAAGATCGCGCATGAAAAGTCATAACGTTCCTTGATGTTTACCGAATAGGCCGTGTTGGCCAGCGTCGCACCCATTTGTTCGGCGATAGACATAAAGAGGTTGTTGAATACCTCCAGCATGACGGGATCGACGGATGTGCCTATTGCCTCGGACCGCTGCAAAGGCACGGTACGGCGCAACAGCAGGTTGCCGCCCGCCTCGCATGAGGCCTCCCAGCCGTCCTCGATCATGTTTGTGCCGGTGGGTTCCGTCAGGATCGCGGGACCCTTTACCGTTTGCCCTATCGCCATTGTGGTCCGGTCAACCAATGGCACATCCTGCCAAGCGCTATTGGTGTAAAGCGTCGCTGCGCCAGCCATCGCGGCAGCGGCGACGGGATCGGGCAAGGTCACACCCTCACCTGTTTTGCCCGCAACCTCGACCACCAGCATATCAATGATCAATTGATCGGTCTGGGGCAGAAAACCAAAGCGTTGTTTGTGAGCCTCAAGGAACGCCGCCTGCATCGCATGGGGAGTATCAAATAACACCTCTAAGCTGCGCTGCGCGTCCGCTGGCCTGATATGAACTCTCTTGGTGGCTGTGATATCGCCAAGTGGAACACCTTGTTCAGCAACTTCTGCTGTCGCCTTGGCTGCCATATCGGCCAGCACAGATGCAGCTCGCGGATCGGTCAGGTCACCCTGAAACTGATGTTCGCGCATTGCACGTATGTCGGCCAACCCCATGCCAAATGCCGACAAAACGCCCGCATAGGGATGGATAAAGATGCTTTCCATGCCCAATGCGTCTGCGACCAAGCACGCATGCTGCCCACCGGCACCTCCAAAGCAGTTCATCGTGTATTTAGTCACGTCATAGCCGCGCTGCACGCTAATCTGCTTGATCGCATTTGCCATGTTTTCCACCGCAATGCGCAAGAAGCCTTCGGCCAATTCCTCGACCGATTTGTCGCTGCCGATCTCGGTGGCAAGTGCTTTAAACTTTTCGCGCACGACCTGTGGATCAAGCGGCAAATCACCATTCGGGCCAAAGACTGCGGGGAATTGGTCAGGCTGCAATTTACCCAGCAAGACGTTGCAATCGGTCACTGTTAGTGGCCCGCCTCTGCGGTAGGCGGCTGGACCCGGATTGGCACCCGCACTTTCAGGACCGACCTGCATGCGCCCGTCACGGTAGGACAGGATCGATCCGCCGCCAGCGGCAACGGTGTGGATCGACATCATAGGGGCTCGCATCCGCACGCCGGCAACTTCGGTTTCAAACGACCGCTCATAGTCACCAGCATAGTGGCACACGTCCGTCGAGGTGCCGCCCATGTCGAAGCCAATCAACTTAGTCAGGCCAAGATCCGCCGCCGTCCGCACCATGCCGACAACACCGCCCGCTGGACCCGACAAGATCGCGTCGCGCCCGTGGAACATGCGCGCATCCGTCAACCCGCCATTGGACTGCATGAACATCAGACGTTCGCACCCCCCCTTGTCCGCACCAAGGGCTGCCGCAACCTGATCAACGTAACGACCAAGGATCGGTGACAAGTAGGCATCTACTACGGCGGTATCTCCGCGGCCGACCAATTTGATCAGCGGGCTGACCTCATGGCTTAGCGAGATTTGGCTGAAGCCCACCTGTTTGGCCATCACGCCGAGTTGTTTTTCATGATCGGGAAAACGGTAACTGTGCATCAACGCTACCGCGATAGAACGGTAGCCTTTGCCATAGGCCTCACACAGCGCCGCCCGCGCCTTGGCAGTATCTAGTGCAAGAACAACATTGCCTTCGGAATCAAGGCGTTCCTCGACCTCAATCGCATCCTCATACAGCAGTTCAGGCAGTTGAATATTCAAATCAAACAGGCGTGGGCGGTTCTGATAGCCAATGCGCAGCAGATCGCGCAGACCCTTGGTGATGAACAAAACCGTTCGCTCGCCCTTGCGTTCCAACAGCGCATTCGTGGCAACAGTTGTGCCCATTTTGACGGCTTTGATCGTGCCACGTGGAATTTCTGCGTCAGGCGCCAACCCCATCAGATCACGCACGCCTTGGACGGCGGCGTCTTTGTAACGCTCGGGGTTCTCTGACAACAGCTTATGCGTTTGCAAAGACCCGTCCGGCTTGCGCGCGACAATGTCTGTGAATGTGCCACCGCGATCGACCCAAAACTGCCACATGGCGTGTATTCCTCTGTTTGCAGGCCCAGCCTGCATGATTTTTCGTTTAAAGTGAGAAGGTTACCTGCGCTTAGTAGAACAGCGACGGCAGCCAAAGGGCAAGTTGCGGGAAGGTGAGCAAAAGACCCAGCATGACAAACATTGTCAGCACAAAGGGCAACGCGCCTTTGATGACATCAATCATCGGCCCCGATTTGCGGATGCCCTGCACGACATAAAGGTTGATCCCAATAGGCGGCGTAATCAGTGCTGTTTCCAACAACACCATCAGCAAGATACCAAACCAGACCGGATCAAATCCAAGAGCCACAACAATCGGCGTGATGAGCGGCGCCATCGTCAGCAGCATGGAAAGCGTTTCCATGAAGCAACCGATCAAGATGAGCACAGCGACAATCATCAGCATTGTCTGCATTGGTGTCCAGCCAAGGCCTGTGACAAAATCTGTCAGTGCTTGGGTCAGGCCAATGATGGACAAAACGAAATTCAGGAACACTGCCGCAATGATGATCAGCATGATCATGGCGGTCGTGCGCATCGTGCCTTCAATGGCCAACCGCATCATTTCAATCGACATTTTGCCATTAAACGTCGCAAGGATCATCGCGGCGACAACGCCAAGGGCTGCGGCCTCCGTGGGGGTGGCCCATCCCGCATAAATCGATCCGACGACGACAAGGAAAATGCCCAACGGTGGCACCAGCGACGGCAAGGCACGCAGGCGTTCGCCCCATGTATAAAGCAGCTTTTCGCCGCCCCATTCAGGTTTGATGATGCAGGCGATCACGACAGTTGCCATGAACAAGACAGCAAGCAGAAAGCCGGGGATGAAGCCCGCGAGGTAGAGCTCTGGCACGGAAGTATTCGTCAGCAAGCCATAAAGGATAAGGTTGATCGACGGCGGGATCAGGATACCCAACGTGCCACCTGCCGCCACTGTTCCCAAGAATAAAGGTTCGTTATAACCGCGCTTTTCGATCTGCGGGACAGCAACCGTGCCAATTGTCGCAGCCGTCGCCACCGAGGAACCAGAGGTCGCCGCAAACAGCGCAGATGACCCGATATTCGAGTGCATCAAACCACCCGGCAACCAACCCAGCCATTTGACGATACCGTCGTACATCCTCTCTGTGATGCCTGCGCGCAGCAGGATCTCACCCATCATCACGAACATTGGAATGGCGACCAACAAAAAGTCGGTGCTTGTCTGCCATGCGATATCCGAAATCGCGCGGTGCAACGGCATTGGGCTGTCGGTCCATTGCAGGATCAACCCCAGCCAGCCAAGTGATGCGGCGATTGGTACGGCCAGCCCGATGAGGGCCAGCAGGATAAGAAGTGTCTTAATAAGCATCAGATTACACCGTCTCGTCGCGGATTTGTTCGTCGAGGGATTTGACCCCGATCAGCTCTTGCACGCCTGCTTCGTCACCGCGCAGATAGCGTTGGATCGCAACAAGACCGATCAACACGCCTGAGAAGACAAAAAACATCCAGCCAAACAGCCAAGGAATTTGCGGGAAAGCCAACGGGACCCGCATCGGGGTGATTGATCGCGACCAATTGTCGAGGGTATCGGACACCATGCTCCAGACCATCACAACGACGACCAAGGCGAAGCCGATCAGCATCACAAGACCAAAGAAATTGATAATGGGGCGCAGACCCTTGGGGAAAGTTCCCAACAGTGCGTCAACCCGGATATGCGACCGTTCGAATAGTGCAAAGGAAAACGCAAGTGCTGTCGCGACCCCGAAGGCGTAGCCCGCAAGTTCGTCCGCGCCACCAAGTGAGATATTGAAAAGTTTGCGCAGGAACACTTCCAACGTGACAAGGAAAGCGGAAAGGACAATCAAAGTGCCGCCTAACCAAGTCAACCAAAGACTGACACGCCGGGTGTTGTTCAAAAGCCGGTCTAGCATTTTCAAAAACCTAAAATGAGAGGACGTGTTGTGAGGCGGCAGACCTGCCGCCCCTACCGGTCGTTTGCTTATTCAGCGGCGGCCGTCAGACCAAGGATCGGGCCCACGGTTTCGTTCCAGTTTGCAGCACATTCTTCGCCGCAACGCTCTGCCCAACGGGCCAGAACAACGTCGGTGGCAATGGTGTCGCGCAAGGCAAGATCTTCTGCAGATGGTTCAACAAGCGTCATGCTGCCAGCTTCACCAATCTCACATGCACCGCCTGTGATGCACGAGATTGCGACGTCATCTTCAGTCGCTGTTTCTGCCCACATGGCGTCGTTCAATGTGGCGATTTCTGTGGTCAGGAACGCCTGCTGTTCAGCAGTCAGGCTATTCCATTTGTCCATGTTCATCGCACCAAACGCGAGGCCCCAACCAACACGCAATGTGTAGGCATGCGTCGCAACTTGGTTCCAGTTGGCAGTGTAGGCGGACATTGTGCCTGTGATCGCACAATCAACGACGCCTTTTTCAAGCGCCGGGATCACTTCGGAAAACGCGACGGTGACAGACGTGCCGCCAACGCCTTCGACGAAATCACCCAATGTGGTGGAATAAACGCGGATCTTCTTACCTGCGAGGTCAGCAATGCCGTTCACTTCGCCGTTGCACCAAAGCGTCTGGCTTGGGAATGGGTACAACATCAGCAGCTTGGCGTTGTAGATATCGGCGAATGCTGTTTCGAGCGTGTCAAAATATGCGTCAGATACTTGGCGCTGTGTGTCGATGTCTTGGGTCAATGTGGACAGGTCGGCACCTTCAAAGATCGCGTTTTCGGCCGCGACATACCCCGGCAGGCCAAAGGCGAAATCGAATACGCCGTTCTTGACCAAGCGCATGATCTCAAAACCTTTCAGGCCCAGACCGGATTGCGACTGGATCTTACCGATGATCTGGCCGTCTGAGGCGGCAGCAAGGTGGTCGTTAAAAAACGGCTCTTCGTGCTTTTGATAGTTGGTCAAGCTGGACCATGTGCCGACTGCGTTCAACACTACTGTGTCTTGCGCCATTGCGGTTGTCGCTGTCAGGGCAAGCGCCCCGAGGGCTGTTGCGAATTTTTTCATGAGTTCGTCTCCTGTTGGGTTCGTTTATGGTTGTAGGATTGTTGTTTCTGCGTCGTCAGCCACATCCGTGATCAACATCGCACCGGGCTTGTGCGTAATGCACAGCGGCAGTTTGGCTTGCATGATCGCCACCTGAGGCGTCACACCGCAGGCCCAGAACACGGGCGTTGTGCCCGCAGGCACAGGGGCAGGATCGCCCCAATCGGGGGATGCAATATCTGCGATTCCGATTGCGGCGGGATCGCCCACATGCAGTGGTGCGCCGTGGGCCATCGGAAACCGCTTTGATATTGCGATGACGTCATCAAGTTGGGCATCAGGGATCGCGCGCATGCTAACGACAGTCGCGCCCCCGAAAGGACCCGCAGGCACGGTTTGGATATTGGATGCAAACATCGGCACGGTCGTATTGTTGGTGATGTGCCAGAGGCCGATACCGGCCTGCTCTAGCGCATGCTCGAACGTAAACGAACAACCCAATGCAAACGCCACAAAGTCGTCCTGCCACAGATCGATGATATCAGTGACTGTCTCGGCCTGCACGCCATCACGGTAGACGTAGTAGGCGGGAATATCGGTGCGAATATCGATGTCACGACCCAAAGTCATCATCATCGGATTACCGGTATCGGAAACACCCACCAAAGGGCATGGCTTTGGGTTGCGTTGACAGAACCGCATGAAGTCCAACGCATGGGAGGCTGGCAAAATCGCTAGATTGGCCTGCAACATATTCTTGCCCAAACCCGCGGTATGTCCTGCGTATGCACACGCCCTAATTTGGGCACGTACCGCAGGCGTAGATTGGGTTTTGAGGCGGTCGAAAATTTGGTTCACAGTCGAATCCCTTGGTTGGGATGACGATCCTGCGCATCTTACATAAAAGCAAATAATATAATTTTGGATTTAGACATAGATTATTTTTATATCTATTGGCGCGCAATTGCGTCTGCCATCTTCGCCGCTGTCTCAATCAAGTGGCTACGAGGCTCGCCTAGGTAAGATGCTGAAAAACTTAATGGTTTAGGCGTCCAGCCGGGGTCAAACCGAACAAGCTTTCCGTCCTGTTCAAGCGCTGCACCCAGAGATATCGGCAGAGCGCCAACACTCAACCCAGCCTCGACCATGCGAAAACATGACGAAAGCGACGAAGACGGAAACATGGAAACTTCGGGACCAAACCGCTGAAACAACGCGGCGCGCAACTCGCGGTAAGGCCGCGTATTCCGCGCATAAGTCGCAATTGGAACAGCTGATAAATCAACCGGATCGTCCGGCGATCCACCCGGTGCACGAAACCATGCCAACTCGACATCCGGCAAAATGACATTGTCGATTGTATAGTCCGAAACCGGACCCAAAAGGATTGCCAAATCGATCTCGCGACCAAGTAGCTGCTCTCGCAAGTTGATAGAAATATCGACACTAATTTCAATTTTCAGCAGCGGAAATGTCTTGTGTAATGCCCCGACAAAATCCGGCAACCAGCTTTGGGCGATCGTCTCGGATACGCCCAACCGCATCAACCGGTCGACACCGCTGGCATCCACCACATGTTCTTCCACAAGTTCTGACAGATGCTGAAACTGTTCTGCATATTGCAGCAACATGTCGCCCCGCTTTGTCAAATGCATGCCTGAAACCGACCTGTCGAACAAAGCCGTCCCGAGGCTCTGCTCTAACGCTTTGACGCGTGACGTTACAGCAGGCTGCGTCAGATTAAGCGCTTCAGCCGCCCGGCTCACACTTTTGAAACGCGCGACCGCAAGGAAAGTGCGCAAGTGTTCGAGTTTGAGATTAGACAAGGCGCCCTCCTTGGGAACGCCGAACACTAGCGCAAGAAAAAATCAGTGCCAAGCAACGAGGGGATGATCAAGGAACCTGTCGGGGCGCATTTCGCTCAATGAGTGCTGTCTAGCTCGCGAACAAACGACACGCAGACTAAAGCACAAACATCCCGAATATCCCAGCAACGCAAATCGGAAAGCTGAGCGGGATGACCGCGTTGGCCATTACGTGCCAACTGCTTTGTTCTGATCCTAACAGCTTGCGGATTTGGACAAACAGAAACGCGCTGACAAAGAAGACGGCCAAGAAGATAAGCAATGTGTAAAAGGCGCTTCCGAGTGGGACAAAGAGCACCAGCCCGGCGATCAGTTTGACCGCCCCTGCCCCAATCGCCCCAGTGGCAAATAACCCGAGCCCAACAGCAAAAACACCCGCTGCCAATGCCAGTTGAATAAGCAGTCCGGTTCGATCCTCTGCAAGAACGAAAACCACGGCAAAAAGCGCAAGTGGCACAAGCGTTAACCAATTCGGGATGCGTCCCGTGCGCAGCTCGATCACCATCGCGGCAATCAATACGGCCGCCATTGCGACACTGGCATATTCAATCATTCGTTTGTTCCTTCGGGTTCTCTGCTCGCGCTTTATGTCAAAACACGCAGCTTAAGACACCCCATGGCTTTGCAGAAAAGTGACAAGTGCGGCAGTTGAGCCATCCTTGCCCTCAGCCGATTGTTGCCCTTCCACAACCGGCTGAAGCGCTGTGGCAAGCTCTTTGCCCAGTTCAACGCCCCATTGGTCGTAAGAGTTAATACCCAGCACAACCCCTTCAACGAACACACGGTGCTCATAAAGAGCCACAATCTGGCCCAGCACCTCGGGCGTTAATTGCGGATATGCGATGGTCACCGAAGGCCGGTTACCTGTGAAAACACGGTGACGCGCTTGCCGTTCAAGCTCGGCACCCGTGAACTTGTCCGCTATTTTGGACCGCGCTTCATCAAGATCGCGTCCGCGCATCAACGCCTCGGACTGCGCCAAGCAGTTCGCGACAAGCAATTGGTGCTGGTGGTGTAAATCATCTTCATGACCACGTGCTGCAACCAAGAATTCGCAGGGGACCACGCGCGTGCCTTGGTGGATCAGTTGGTAGAACGCATGTTGACCATTCGTGCCTGGTTCACCCCAAACCACGGGCCCGCTCGGCACCTCTAGGTCGGCACCGTCCATGCTGACACCTTTGCCGTTACTCTCCATTTCTAGTTGCTGAAGGTACGCAGGCAAACGCGCCAAAAGATTATCATAAGGTAAGACCGCACGCGTGGCATATCCACAAATCTGATTGTGCCAGATACCAACCAAAGCCAACATTGCAGGCAGATTGTCCTGCCAAGCCGCGGCTTGGAAATGCTTGTCCATTGCCTGCGCGCCACGCAAAAAGGCGCGGAATGCATCAGGGCCAATCGCAATCATCAGCGACAGGCCAATTGGACCCCACATTGAATAACGCCCCCCCACCCAGTCTTCGAAACCAAAGACACGCGATGGATCGATACCAAAGTCGGCTGTTTTATCCGCAGCCGTCGACAGCGCCGCAAATTGCGCGCCGGTATCGTGGACATCTTGCGACATCCACGCTTGTGCGGTGCGCGCGTTCGTCATCGTCTCAATCGTGGTAAACGTCTTGGACGCGACAATCACTAATGTCGTTGCCGGATCACAGCTGCGCAAAACACTTGCCACATCCGCGGGGTCGACGTTGCTGACAAAATGACAGCGTGGTCCATCATGATAAGGTGCAAGCGCCTTCACAGCCATCGCAGGGCCCAAATCAGAGCCTCCGATCCCGATATTGACGACGTCCTTAATTTGCCCGCCCTGCCCGGCAAATGCGCCACTGCGCACCTGCGTTGCAAAACCTGCCATGCGATCAAGCGTGTCCAAGACGTCGGGCATGACATCTTGTCCCTCCACCACGACCGGATCACCATCAAGGTTGCGCAAGGCTGTGTGCAACACAGCACGCCCTTCGGTTTCGTTGATTACGGCACCCGAAAACATAGCGTCGCGCCTTTGGGCTACATGCGCCGCCTCAAGCAACCCGACCAACAGCGTTCGCGCAGTGGCATCAATATTCGTCTTTGCATAATCCAACCGCATATCGCCTGCTTCGGCAACGAAATCGGCAGCACGCACCGCATCAACCAGCGTTTCAAATCGACGGGTTTTGGTTGTCTGATAGTGCGCGCGCAGGTCATCCCACATCTTCACCGCTCCGCCCAATGAACGATAGATCCGTTCAGAACTGCAGCAATTGGCGCCTCATGCGGCGGCAAATGGCGCGCATTTTCAAGCGCTTCACGCTTTTCACCACCAACAATAACAATATGCCTGCTCATTGCGGACTTTAGTACCTTTGCCGATAGTGTAATGCGTGGCTCCGGCGCGCCCGGTGCGCGCATCGCGACCAGCAAATCATCCCCGTTCAAAGCATGGTCAAGTTGATCTGCGCCGGGGAAAATAGAGGCCGTGTGCATGTCAGCGCCCATGCCCAACAGCATCACGGAAATCGGTAGTTCCGGCGCAAGAGCTGCGGCCAATTCAGGCAGTTTCTCTTCTGGCGCGGGCGCATCCGTGTAAAGGGGCACGTAGGTGGCAGATGCAGCACGATCGACCAGCAGCCTTTCGCGCAAAAGACGCGTATTGGACCTGTCTGAACTTTCAGGCACCCAACGCTCGTCTGTCAGCATCACATGCACGCGTGCCCAGTCCAGATCAACGGCCGAGAGACTGTCAAAGATCGGGCCTGGCGTGGTCCCACCGGGCACCGCAAAGGACGCGTGGTCATGCACCAAGAGGCAATTCTTCAATTCACTGGCCAGCGTATCGGCCAGATCCATCATCATCATTTCAGCGTCTGGGTAATCGATGATTTTCATCCACCGCACTCCTTTTGAAAATTAGTGTCAGCCTTTGATCTCACGCCATTTGCGGCCGTCACGGTGCATCAGCATCATTGCATCCTCTGGCCCCGAAGACCCGGCATCATAGTGCTTTGGCACATCATTGCGCGCCTCCCAGCCTTGGATCAGTGGATCGGTCCACTGCCATGCGGCCTCCACCTCGTCACCGCGCATAAAGAGCGTTTGATTGCCGCGGATCACATCCATGATCAGTCGCTCGTATGCGTCCGTCACATCCTCGGCATCATCGCCCAATGCATCTGCAAATGTCATGTCCAACGGCACGTCTATCAGACGCATACCACCCGGACCGGGTTCTTTGATCGTAACCTGCAAGTCCATTCCTTCGTTGGGTTGCAAGCGGATCGATAGGATGTTGCGATGGCGCGCTTCATCCCCCTCAAAAATCGTGTGGCCAAGGTCTTTGAACACAACGGCAATCTCGGATGATCGCGCCTTCATCCGCTTGCCGGTCCGCAAATAAAACGGAACACCCGCCCACCGCCAGTTCGCGATATGGCAGCGCATTGCCATAAAGCTTTCGGTAAAGCTGCGAGGGTTCTCGGCGTCTTCGCGGTAGCTTGGGCCATCAGGCCCTGCATCATATTGGCCACGTACGATGTGGTGATAATCAATCGGTTGCAACGCCCTGATCACTTTTAGCTTTTCGTCGCGCACGGCGTCCGCTTCAAATTGACCGGGCGGCTCCATCGCGATCAAGCACAACAGCTGCATCAGGTGGTTTTGCACCATATCGCGCATCGCACCTGATTTATCGTAGTAAGCGCCACGTCCGCCGACACCGACAGTCTCTGCGACGGTAATCTGGATATGATCGACGTAGTGGTTATTCCAAAGCGGCTCGAACAGGACGTTGCCAAAACGCACTGCCATCAGGTTTTGAACCGTTTCTTTGCCCAAGTAATGGTCGATACGGTAAATCTGGCGCTCGTCAAAATGCGCAGCCAATGTCTCATTTAGCGCGCGCGCCGTCTCCAAGTCGCGACCAAAGGGTTTCTCCACAACAATGCGGCTTTTTCTATTCGCAATATCATTGGTGTGCAGCCGTTGGGCCAAATCGCCAAATAGCGATGGTGCGACCGAAAAGTAGAATGCCTGCACAACGTCTTGGCGCACAAGCGATGCCAATTCTGTCCAGCCGCCATCGCCTTTTGCATCAATCGCGACATATTCCAATTGTTGAAGAAAGGCCTTCAAACCTTTGGTATTGCTCGCTTCTTCACCACCAAACTCCGCAACTGCATCAGCGATCATTTTGCGATACCCCACGGCATCCAAATCTGAACGCGCAGCGCCGATGATGCGAGAGCCGTTTGGCATTTGGCCAGATAAGAAGCGGCGAAAAAGACCCGGCAGAATTTTGCGGCGGGCGAGATCACCAGTGCCACCAAAAATGACCAGATCAAATTCTTCGACCGGAATGACGCGAGAAACCATAGCAAACTCCCCTATGGACAGAACGTTAGCGCTAACGACGCCTAACTACCCCGCCCATGCTGCCAAGTCTAGCGTCAGATTACGCGTCGAGCTCTGCATCCCAATAGAGGAAATCCATCCAGCTTTCGTGCAAATGGTTGGGCGGGAATTTCCGACCCACATTATGCAATTGTTCTGCAACCGGGCGGCGCGGCGTCTTATTCAAACGCATTCCGGATTGTTTGAGCGACCGTGACCCTTTGCGCAGATTGCAAGGCGAACATGCTGCAACGACATTTTCCCAACTGGTGATACCCCCGCTGGCGCGGGGTACAACGTGATCGAAGGTCAGATCGCCCTTGGCATTGCAATATTGGCAACAAAACTGATCCCGCAGAAAAAGATTAAAGCGTGTGAATGCCACCTGTTTTTGTGGCTTCACATAGTCCTTGAGCACGACGACAGATGGAATGCGGATCACGGTCGAGGGGCTCCGCGCAACTTCATCATATTCGCTCACAATATCAACACGGTCGAGCCATGCAGCTTTGACTGCCTCTTGCCACGGCCAAAGCGACAAAGGGTAATATGACAGCGGGCGATAATCGGCATTCAACACAAGCGCAGGATAGTGCTTGAGCGCACCCGGAGCGCGCACAAAGTCGGTTCTGAATTCTGTCTGCGTCATTGCTCACATCCCAGATAGGCTGTGCGGGAGCAGTCTTGGCGGCGGTCCCGCATTCCTCTTATGGGACTGACTATATATAGCGTCAGTTTTGTGACAACCCCCAGAATATGCGGCAAAAAGTGTCGCTGATGGCACGGCTTCGACGACCATCCACACCGCTGACCCGAATTCAATCAAGACTCGGTTCAGATGCCAAAAAATTCTAGGTTCTTTTCGCCAATTGTCTGGCTATGCGGCCTCTGGTTCTTCTGCCAGAACAACTTCAGCCGGACCCCTTGCCTTCGCAAACTGCATCGCCATTTCTGCATCTTTCAGCAAGACTGATAGCGGCGTTTCACCATCTGCGCGTACGACACCAATCGAAACGGTCACCTCAAAATGCAATTTGCCTGCCGTCACCTGAAGCGCTTCGGTCAAGCGTTCGGCGACCTGCGATCCATCCTCAAGCGGTGTACCAGGCAGAAAAACAGCAATCTTGGGGCCGTCAACGCGGCCGACGAAATCTGTCACTCGCATGACTTCGCGCAACCGGATCGCCAGCGCCATCAAACAAAGATCGCCCGCGTGATAGTCATACTTGGTATTCACATCACCGAGTCGGTCAATATCCAACATCAAAATCACGCCTGCCTGCGACAAACGCCGATTGACCGCTTTGATAAATCCTTGCCGTTGCAAAAGCCCGGTCATGGCATCGGTTTCAGCGGCAATAATCAACTGTTTTCGCAACCGGCCCATATCCGACATGATGCCGGTCGAGATAGCATAAACCGGCAACCCCAACATGGCCATATTTCCAAGGTAGTCCGGCCAATATCCGTCAAAGTAGTTATCGCTCATCACGTCATGGGCAAAAACGGTCCCAACCACCATGCAGGCAAGGACCAAATAGCGCAGCACCCACCCCAGACGGTTGCGTGGGCCAAGAAGCGACACAATCGGGCTTTGAACCATCACACCAATACTCTCTCATCACCGCGCCCTCGTTGTGATCAGATTGCCAGAAATGTGGAAACGAAAGTTTAACGCGTTGGCATAATCAGCTGAGCCCCAGCCTGTCGCGCATAAACGCAAGTGCAACCGACAGCCCATCAGGTGCTATGCCATGCCCAGTGCCCTTCATAATATGGGCATAGACCTCTTTCCAACCGGCACCCTCCAGCGCTTCTGCGGCGGCAGGCAAAGATTGCGGTGGCACCACATCATCTGCGTCACCGTGGATCAAAAGAACAGGCGGGCGGCTTTGGGTCTCGTCTGCAAGCAGTTCAGGCTCTAGCAAGCGACCTGAAAAAGCAACGATCCCGGCAATCGCATCTTCGCGACGCGGCACAACATGCAAAGCCATCATGGTACCTTGGGAAAACCCAAGAACGATAACTTGCTCTGGCAAAAGATCCTCATCGACCATCACCCCATCAAGAAAAGCGTCCAAATCGGCGGCGGCGTGTTCCATGCCCGCCTGACTTTCTTCCTCGCTTGAGCCATCGATCCACGGGATCGGAAACCACTGTAAACCCATTGGTGCCGCGATACATGCCTCGGGCGCATCTGGTGCAATAAAAAGCGTATCCGGCAAGTGTTCGCCCAAGGGGTCCGCAAGACCAATCAAATCAGCGCCATTTGCGCCGTATCCATGCAGGAAAACCACGCATGATCGTATTTCGCCTGATACCGGCTCGCGCCGCTGTGCTTCTAACGCCCGTGTCATCTGATGCCTTCCCGTTGTTTGTGATGCTTGTAGTAGGCCCACATGATCCGCGCTGCAACCGACCGCCATGGAGACCATGCCATCGCCATCGCGCGCAGCTCTTTTTCAGAAGGACGTTGTGGTAGATCGAAGATCAATTTCGCAGCCTCCTGCAACGCTAAATCACCGGGCGCGAAGACATCTGCGCGGCCCAGCGAGAACATCGTGTAGATCTCGGCTGTCCACGGCCCAATGCCTGGTACCGACACAAGCGTCTTGATCACTGCGACCGCTTCTAGTTCTTCAAGAGCGGCGTAATCTATGTCTGCCAGTGCCAATGCACGAGCATACCGCGCCTTTTGGCGGCTCAGACCCAATGCGCGCAAGTCTTTCTCGGACGTTCCGGCAACCTTGCCCGGTGTCACCATCTTAGCGTCTTGCAGCCTACCCCAAATCGCATTTGCAGAGGCCACACTGACTTGCTGACTGACAATTGCGCTGAGAAGTTCCGCAAACCCGTCAGGTTTCAACCGCAACGGCAAAGGCGGCAGAACCTCCATCACAGCCGCAAATCGTGGCTCAGAAGCGCAAAGCCATTCCGCGCCTTCTGCAACGCAGGCATTGCTTGTGATGATCCGTTCTTTCACAGGCCTGCAGCCCACTCTAGCGCGGCCTCAACAGTGTCAACCACCGGCCAGTCGCCGACTTCAGGCCGGGCAATCATAAGAACAGGAATACCGCATTGCCGTGCAGCAGTTAGTTTGGTTCTGCTTGCCGCACCGCCTGCGTTTTTCACCACCAGCCAATCCACACCAAGTTTCGTGAACAAAGCGACCTCATCTTCGACCGAAAATGGTGGACGACCAACAAGATAGCGCCCGCCAGCAAATGGAAATGGTTTCGTCGGTGGATCAATCTGACGGCAAATCACCTCACACCCCTCTAGATTGGCAAATTTCTCAAGCGTCTGTCGGCCGGTTCCGAGGAAAACAGTATCGCCTTTCTCCACATGGCGCGCAGCCTCAGCCTCGGCCAGCATCGAAGTCCAACGGTCACCGGTTTCGGGCTGCCAAGGTGGTCTGAGAAACTGAAGATATGGTAAGCCCATCTCGCGACAAATCAGAGCCGAGCGCCGGGTTATCCGGTCTGCAAAGGGATGTGTGGCGTCAAGCACGGCCGTTATTCCCTTATCCCTAACGTATGCGGTAAAACCTTCCGCGCCGCCAAAACCACCGATCCGCATTGGCAAAGGTTGTTGTGCCGGGCTGCGGGTCGCACCCGCGAGCGAAATAACGGCATCATGTCCTTGCAAAGCTTGGGCAATCTGGCGCGCCTCGCCGGTGCCGCCGAGCAATAGAAGGGTCATGCCCCTGCCCGCCCGATGATCCGCCCCGCCCGGTCGATCACCACAATATCAAAGGTAATACCGGCACTGCCAAAGCGTGCCTCAACGGCCTGCAACGCGTGGTTTGCGATCTTTTGCGATAGGTCCGTGCCTGCAATTTCAAACGCTTCCAGCGCAGTATTTGCGCTGGCAACTTTTGGATTATCCGCCAATTTCGCCAACGCCTCAAAATCCACCTGCGAGCGACCCGAGTGCAGATCGACCGCTCCTTGTGCAAGCTTCGTGATTTTTCCAATCCCACCACCGATGGTCACGCGTGCGATCGGATTTTTGACGAGGTATTTCAGCATGCCTCCCGCGAAATCCCCCATGTCGAGCATGGCGTGATCTGGCAGGCCGCATAGCGCCTGCACCGTCGCCTCGGACGTCGCACCAGTGCAGCCTGCAACATGCGTCAGGCCGTCTGCGCGCGCGACATCAATGCCGCGGTGAATAGAGGCAATCCATGCTGCACAGCTGAACGGTCGCACAATGCCCGTTGTCCCAAGGATCGAAAGCCCACCTTTGATACCCAGACGCGGGTTCCATGTCTTGAGCGCCAACGCCTCACCTCCGGGCACGGAAACCTCAATCTCGACGTCAGGTGGGCAATTATTTTGAGCCGCCATCTCGGCCACGACATCTTGCATCATTTGACGTGGCACAGGATTGATCGCAGGCTCGCCCACGCCAATCGGCAAACCGGCCTTGGTGACGGTCCCGACGCCTTCACCAGCCGCAAAGCAGACACCACCGCCTGAGGTCTTGACTGTCACAACGATCAGCGCGCCATGCGTCACATCCGGATCATCGCCCGCATCCTTCGTGATGCCAACCCGCGCCCAACCCGTCCCAACCTCGGCCAACGCAAGCGGAAACACCGGCGTTTCGCCCTTGGGCAGTGTGATCCCGATCTCTTTGGGGAACGCCCCGCCCCAAAGCCGCATCAGCGCCGCTTTGGTCGCGGCGGTCGCACAAGCGCCTGTGGTCCAGCCACGGCGCAGGTCAGAATTGGTTGCATCATTCATTGCAGCGACGATAGGCAGGCAGACAGGTGACGGCAATCCGCAATACGAGGTCGTTTGTCACCTTTCCAAGCCTGCCAAGGAAAGGCATAAAGACACCATGACAAATACGATCCCTCTTCCTACCCATAACTGGCCAACGCTGGAACCCGGTTGGGTATGGCTTTGCGGTGCCGGACCCGGTGATCCGGGGTTGTTGACCTTGCATGCAGTGAATGCCCTGCGTCAGGCTGACGTCGTGATTTATGACGCGCTGGTGCAAGAGGAAATCCTGTCATGGGCACCGCAAGCCGAGCATATTTATGCAGGCAAGCGCGGCGGAAAACCATCAGCCAAGCAGCGTGATATCTCGCTGCGGCTTGTGGACTTTGCGAAGGCAGGAAAACGTGTGCTGCGTCTAAAGGGTGGTGATCCCTTTGTCTTTGGCCGCGGCGGCGAAGAAGCACAAACACTGGTGCAACACGGTGTCCCTATCCGAATTATTCCGGGTATTTCAGCAGGTATCGGCGGTTTGGCCTATGCCGGCATTCCCGTCACGCACCGCGATGTGAACCAATCGGTGACTTTTGTGACAGGCCACGACCAATCTGGCAACACGCCAAGCTCGTTGGACTGGACCAGCATTTCCAAGGGCAGCCAAGTCATCGTGATCTATATGGGCATGAAGCATATCGCCCAGATTTCCAAACAGCTGATCGATGCGGGTCGCAGCCTTCACGAACCCGTCGCGGTCGTGACAACGGCCACAACCCAGCATCAGCAGGTGCTTGAGACGACGCTTGGAACAATCGTTGATGATATCAAACAGGCACAGCTTGAACCGCCCGCGATTATTTGCGTCGGGCAATCCGTCTTGATGCGGCAAGTGCTTGATTGGCAAAGTATGGCGGCAGGCCATGCCCCACGCAATCTAGACCCACTGGGTCGCGGTCGCCCGGCAGAATCTGCCTGACACCGATGCGCATTGCTTTGCTTACACCTCTCAACGACGTGTCAGGCCGACACTCACGTCTGCTAGCAAAATGAGTTTCCTGATCGCCGCACCCGCGTCCGGCAGTGGCAAAACGACCGTCACCTTGGGGCTCTTGCGCGCATTCGCCAATCAAAATACCGCCGTGCGCGGAGCCAAATCAGGGCCGGACTATATTGACCCCCGTTTTCACGAGGCAGCGTCAGGCAATCCATGCCTGAACCTTGATGCTTGGGCGATGACGCCAGACAGGATTGTGTCACTGGCAAGCGGTGCAGTTCCTCTCATCATCGAGGGCGCAATGGGCTTGTTTGACGGCGCACCGCTTGATGGAAAAGGCGCCTGCGCGGACCTAGCGCGCATCCTTGATCTACCTGTGGTGCTTGTGATCGATGCGGGGAAAATGGCAGGTTCGGTTGCAGCACTCGTGCAAGGGTTTTCGCAGTATGACCCGCATGTGCGGATCGCAGGGATCATTTTGAATAGTGTAGGCTCTGCAAAACACGAGCGGATGTTGCGCGCGGCATTGCCTGGCACAACGATTTACGGGGTGATCCCACGGCATGCAGGCCTGTCGCAACCGTCGCGCCACTTGGGTCTTGTGCAAGCACAAGAGCGCCCAGACCTCGACGCTTACCTGGACAGCGCCGCACAGATGATTGCACAGACTTGCGACATGCGAGGGTTGCAGGCATTGCTCAAACCGATCTCACAAGGTGGCCGCGCACAACAGTGCAAGCCACCAGCGCAAAGCATTGCGGTGGCCCAAGATGCAGCATTCGCGTTCTGTTATCCGCACATTTTACAAGACTGGACGGATCAAGGTGCGTCCATAACATTCTTTTCGCCACTTGCCGACGATCCTGTCCCAAACGTGGACTTTGTTTATCTTCCCGGCGGTTACCCTGAACTCCACGCCGCACACCTCGCTGCAAACCAGCGCTTTCTAGATAGTTTGCGGGCATCCCAAGCGCAGATTTATGGTGAATGCGGCGGCTACATGCTGCTGGGAAAGACACTGACAGATGCAGGTGGTGTCACCCACCCTATGGCCGGGCTTTTGTCGTTAGAGACATCATTTGCGGATCGTAAGCTGCATTTGGGATACCGCGACCTGACGGCGCATGCGGGCCCATTCGCAGGGCACTGGAAAGGGCATGAATTTCACTATGCCACCACGGTTCAGGCTCAAGGCACACCACTTTTCGAGGCGACGGATGCCGAAGGCGCGCGGTTGCCTCCGATGGGTTTGATCGCGAACAATGCGTCCGGCAGCTTTGCCCATATTATTGACGCCAGCTAGGCGGGCCTTGCCAGTGTGTCGCGCCGGGCGTACGGAGTAGAGATGAGTTACGTCGACGACACCCGCGCCAAGCGCAATGTGGCGGTCCTTGTGCTGGCACAGGCCATTCTGGGTGCACAGCTGCCGATGATTTTCGTCGTTGGCGGTTTGGCTGGCGGGCAACTGGCCAGCAACCCCTGCCTTGCGACGTTGCCGATCTCGTTCATCGTCTTCGGGTCGATGACGACCGCCCCTTGGATCAGCCCACTGATGCAACGCAACGGGCGACGGTTTGGCTTTTTCCTCGGGGCTTTTGCAGGTGCGACGGGCGCCGCGGTTGCAGCTTACGGCCTCTATACCAGTTCTTTTCTGACCCTTCTTGCTGGATCATATTTGACCGGTATCTATATGTCTGCACAGGGTTTTTATCGATTTGCAGCTACTGACACAGCGTCCGAGGCATTCCGCCCCAAAGCGATCTCTTATGTGATGGCGGGTGGATTGCTGTCGGCCATCGTTGGACCGCAACTCAACAAGCTTGTGCAAGACGCCTATGTCGTTCCGTTCTTGGGGACGTATTTCGCAATCATCGTGCTCAACCTCATTGGTATGTTGCTGTTTCTATGGCTTGATCTGCCCAAAGGCTCCAAAAAAGAACCCGAAGCGAACCACGCCAAAGGGCGCTCCCGGATGGAGTTGCTGCGCGAACCGCGCGTTCTTGTCGCGATCATATGTGCGATGGTGTCTTACTCCTTGATGAACCTTGTCATGACGTCGACACCGCTAGCCGTTGTCGGATGCGGATTCACGACAAATGACGCCAATGACATCGTATCAGCGCATGTCTTGGCGATGTTTGCGCCTTCATTCTTTACAGGCCATCTGATCGCCAGGTTTGGCGTGGAACGCATCGTCGCCCTTGGCCTCGTGATCTTGGCCTTCGCAGGCGGCGTGGCGCTGTCAGGTGTAGAGTTGACGAATTTCTATCTGGCATTGATCCTGTTAGGGCTTGGCTGGAATTTCGGCTTTATCGGGGCGACTACGATGTTGGCCGGTGCGCACCGACCCGAAGAACGCGGCATCGTCCAAGGCATGAATGACATGATCGTCTTTGGGATGGTCACCGTCGCGTCGCTCGCATCGGGTGGCCTTATGAACTGCTCGGGCGGGTCCCCTGTTGAAGGGTGGAACGCCGTGAACATAGCAATGGTGCCGTTCCTTGTACTGGCAGGTGGATCACTGATCTGGTTGGTCCGTCAACCACGCATGGCCGTCTAAGCAGCCTAGCGCCACCAACCACGCAAAGACACATTCAGAAAACGAAGGCTGTCCTGCGCAGGATTTCGATCAAGCGCATCTGCTGCCACGCGCTCCGGCGCTGCGGCTACCATCTTTAGAATTGGGCGTGCATGATAGCCTGCCACAAGTGCGGGTCGGGCCTGCATAGAAACAAGCGCCCTACCTTTTTTCGCAACGGCCAACCGGGCAATCGCTTGTTGCGCAAGATGTGTCATCCCCTCAAGTGACGCATCAATCAGCGGAGTGCGACCTTGCGCTGTTAGTGCCGGAATGGCCTGAAAAATGTTGGCAACCCCCACAGCATACGCATAATTGCGCACGACCACTTCATCTGCGTCACCTAATAAACGCGCGGCTGTCCACATCAGATGGCCGGATGTGGCGTCAATATAGTCGTCAAAGTGCTGCTGATCCTCAAAGCCGTCCTTGTAGACGTCCCACCGCCGTGCCGCGATCAACAGATCGAGACAAGCCGCGCCTTTTGCATCCAGAACCGCCGCCAATCCATCGACAACTTCATGTTTGCGCGGCGTGCGACCTTGCGCGATCTCTTCGAGTGCATCGCGCCACCACTGCAAGCGCATTTCAGCGATCATCGGCTCTTCGGTTACCCACGGGGCGCGTGCGACTTCGACATTGAACGCATAAAGCGGGAAGAGGATGCGCCTTGCAGCCACGGGTGATGCCATCGCGGCCCGAAACCGTAATGGATCAGCACGTTCCACAAGGGCTGCGCAGGCTTCAAAGCTCATGCGTCAGCCTTTGCACCATCGCGGATCAACTTCCAATTAATCGCATCAATCAAGGCGTCAAAAGACGCATCAACGATGTTGGCGCTGACGCCAACGGTCGACCACAACCGGCCCTGCCCATCTTCGCTATCAATGATAACGCGGGTCACGGCCTCGGTGCCACCATTTGTGATACGCACTTTGAAATCGACAAGCTGCATATCGTCGATGATATCTTGATACGGGCCTAAGTCCTTGGACAATGCCCGTGCCAGCGCGTTCACGGGACCTTGGTCTGACCCATCGGGACCTTGGCTTTCGCTCACGTTCAGCATCTTTTTGCCGCGCACTTTGGTGACAACGACAGCTTCCGAGATTGAGACCATCTGATTGCGCTTGTTCTTGCGCCGCTCGACCGTGACACGGTAGCGCTTCACCTCAAAAAACCGTGGCAACGTGCCAAGTTCAGCGCGCGCCAGCAGCTCAAAGCTCGCCTGAGCCGTGTCATATGAATACCCCTGCGCTTCACGTTCTTTGATGCGCGCAATAATGCGTGGCAAAGCAGGATCATCAGCAGCGACATCAAGACCCGCATCAAGAAGACGTGCGCGTAAATTCGACTGGCCAGCTTGATTGGACATCGGCACAATGCGGCTGTTGCCAACAGCGCCGGGATCAACGTGTTCATAGGTGCTGGGATCTTTGGCGATGGCACTCGCATGTAGGCCGGACTTATGGGCAAAGGCAGACGCACCGACATAGGCCGCTTGTTTCGCGGGTACACGGTTCAGGATATCATCCAACATCCGCGACGCTTTGCGCAAACCTTTGAGAGCCTCAACCGACACGCCGGTTTCAAATTGGCTAGCGAACGGTTCTTTTAACAACAATGTCGGGATCAAGGTCGTCAGATTGGCATTGCCGCAACGTTCGCCCAAACCATTCAGCGTACCTTGGACCTGACGGGCACCCGCCAGAACGGCAGCCAAGGTATTCGCCACCGCGTTTTCGGTGTCGTTGTGGGTATGGATCGCCAAATGATCGCCGGGAATGCCGCTGTCGATCACCTTTGTGACAATCTCGGACACCTCATGCGGCAAGGCCCCGCCATTGGTATCGCACAGCACGATCCAGCGTGCGCCTGCATCAAAGGCGGCATGGATGGCCTGCAAGGCGTAATCGGGATTGGCTTTGTAGCCATCAAAGAAATGCTCGGCGTCAAACAGACCTTCGCGACCCTGCGTCTTGATATGGGCAAAACTGGCGGCGACGTTTTCAATGTTTTCATCAAGGGTCACGCCTAGTGCGGTTGTGACGTGAAAGTCATGCGCTTTGCCGACCAAACAGACCGCAGCCGTGTCCGCGTTCATCACCGCAGCCAATACATCGTCGTTCTCAGCCGAGCGCCCAACACGTTTGGTCATCCCAAAAGCGGTAAAAGTCGCCTTGGTCTTGGGCGGGGCCGCAAAGAATTCGGTGTCAGTCGGGTTCGCACCCGGCCAACCGCCTTCAATGTAGTCGACACCTAGATTGTCGAGTACCGCAGTAATCTGATGCTTTTCATCGGCCGAGAACTGCACACCTTGCGTTTGCGCACCATCTCGTAGCGTTGTGTCAAAGAGGTAAAGGCGTTCTTTGCCCATCACACCCCCTCCAACTTGGCCGCGTCAAAATCTGGTCCGGCTGTCCAAGTCGCCTGCCCGCCCACATCCGTTACCTGCACGCCTGCGGCATTCAGGATATCGCGCACCTCATCGGCGCGCGTCCAGTCTTTGGCCGCACGCGCTGCGGCACGGTCAGCCAAAAGTGCGTCAACGCGCGTGGCAATTGCCGGGGCAACGCCAGCGCCAGCCTCACCGCCCTCGAACTGAGGAACAGCGGCCCAATCGTTAACCAAACCCAACATCTGCAAGCCATAGGCGAAACCAGCCAAAGCAACCGGCGTTTTCCCCTTGGACAACACATGCAGGCGCGCCAAAGCACCCGGTGTGTTCAGATCATTGGCCAAAACACCAATGAACTCTGTGTCGGGTTGCCATTTGCCATCAGCCTGTAGGGCCGCAATCAGATCAGGACCAAAGCCATGCCCGTGCAAGATGCCAAACCACTTGCGCAACGTTCTTTCTGCTTCGGCGCGGCGCGTCTCGGTCCAGTCCATCGTCTTGCTGTAATGGGTGCCCAACATAACCAGTCGAATGACCTCGCCCGGAATACCCTGATCCAACAGATCACGAATGGTAAAGAAATTGCCCAAGGATTTGGACATCTTCTTGCCCTCGACCTGTAGCATTTCATTGTGGATCCAGTAGCGCGCAAATTCGCCATCCGGATGGGCACACGCGGATTGTGCGATCTCGTTCTCGTGGTGCGGGAATTGCAGATCATTGCCGCCGCCATGAATGTCAAAGCTTTCACCCAACAATTCAAACGACATGGCAGAACATTCGATATGCCAGCCCGGGCGACCGTACCCCCAGGGGCTGCTCCATCCGGGTACACCATCACCCGACGGCTTCCACAGGACAAAATCCATCGGGTTGCGCTTATACGGCGCAACTTCCACCCGCGCACCTGCTATCATGTCATCAATCGAACGTCCCGACAGCGCGCCATATTCAGCATAGCTTTCAACTGCAAACAGCACATGGCCTTCGGCCTCGTAGGCGTTTCCTTTTGCAATCAGGTCTTCGATCATCGCCACCATTTGCGGGATGTGATCTGTCGCGCGCGGCTCATGCGTTGGTCGTTGGGCACCCAACGCATCCATGTCGTCGTGATACCAACCAATCGTCTCGGCGGTGACATCGCCAATCTCGCGGCCACTTTCAGCAGCGCGCGCGTTGATTTTGTCATCGACGTCGGTGAAATTGCGCACGTATGTCACGTGACCCGCACCGTAGATTTCTTTGAGCAGTCGAAATAGTACATCAAAGATCAACGATGGGCGCGAATTCCCCAGATGCGCGCGGTCATAGACAGTCGGCCCGCAGAGGTACAAACGTACATTTGCAGGGTCGATGGGCACAAAATCCTCGCGTTTGCGGGTCTTGGTGTTGTTCAGCCGAATAGTCGTCATAGGTGCCTCGCACGAGCTTACGCCGCGGGCTTACCAAGATCAGTTCTGATGTGAAACGACAAAGAGTAACCCGCGACAGATGTCAGGAGATAATAATGCAGCAGGTAATGATGCAGATGCTCTTCATGCGAGCGTGCTATCACTTTGAGCGTCGTCCGTCTAGCTACCCAATTCAAATTGATGCGTCAGCACATCCGAATGGGGTGCCCATTCTTCAAATGCCTTGAAACGAAGTTCTTTTGCGATTTGTTCGCTGGAATGTAGCGAACCGATTCAGCCGTATGTACGGACCCGGGAATTACCGGGAACAACGCGTAGATTTCGTCTTTGGCTGCCTGATCAAGGGCACGCAAAGCTTCCTCACCAGTGAACAAGCTTTCTGTCGGTGAATTCTCTGCAAAGATAATCTCGTGCTGATCAAAAAGGATATGAATGTAAGTGACGCTTTCAACATCCGTATCAACGAAGATGCCCGGCAATTCAGTAAGCTTTACCGCTGCAACCAAGACTTCTGTTTTTCCAAACATGCGTTGGGCTATCTTTGACGATGACAGCATCCGATGTTGGCGCGAAACCAGCAAATCTCGGCTTGGCAACCCGTCTCCTAATGCGCCTGCAGAAATGCGCACCGGATAGAAGTTTGGATTTTGTAGCAGTTCAATGCGGTTGAGTGCGCGTTTGCCAATCCATCGAATAGGTTGAAAGCCGTTGTCTTGCGTTTGAACTTTGTCGCCAACCGCAAGATCGTCAATCTTTGCCGGTCCGGCTTCTGTCTCAATGATCGTTCCCGCTGTTAGGCAGATCAGCGTGTCATAGGGCTCCGCACCATTCACCACAAAATTAGAGAACTGGAGTCGATCCCCTATCTCGAAATTGAGCGACGACGCAGCCCCTATAGGACTGTTGGCCGCGTCACCCAGAACGATCAATGTTCCGACCTCTCCCGTGGTCAAGTTCGTGACGGTGAATTCACCAATATTCCAAACATTTCCACCGTCTGGAACGACTACGACGCCGTCGAGGATCAAATCGCCAACGGTGACTTGGTCGCCGCCGGGGTCTGGTGTTGGCTGGCCGGGTGTATCGTCGAATGAGTTGTCGCCGGCACCATCGTTGATGACGACTGTGTCAGGCGTGCCAACAACCGTGAACGTCCCACCGCCAAATAGATCAAAGAAGCTGCCTGCGCCTAGGTCTGTTGCGGACCAGCCAAGAAAATTGAAGTCAGGCATTCATCGGGCTCCGTTCTTCAAATAGTCGAGTTCATTTTTATCTTGCCTACAAACCAACTATTCACTCAATACATCACCGTGAATACCAAGTTTATGTCCCAGAAATATCAAGATGTCCAAATATCACTTCGCGGCTGAAGTCATTTTTTTATCGCCAAATCCCGCATTTTCTTGATGGTGTTCCAATTTCTACTCGTCGCCTCGACCCCTAACAAACCTTCCAACTTTGCCGCAAGTCTCGAGCGTCCAACACCGTCCGGCGCATGAAGCCAAACTGTTTGTCCCGTTACCTTTAATTCCTCGGACTCTGCAATCAATGCAGCGGTCCGCGCAAAGTCCAACTTAGGCTCCGCAAAACAAAGGTAGGCAAAGACACGATTGCCTTCGGCATCGGGCCAAGGACAATCAGCAACAATCTGATCTAGCTGAGCCGCTGTCAAAACCAGAACCGCAACCTCAAAACCAAATCGATCTTTGATCCCTTGCTCAAGCACGTCTGACAATGCTGTCGCAGACACATCCGCGCTAAAGCACAGATTGCCGGATGCAATGTAGGTCACGGCCGCAGCCCCGGGAAACAAGTCTTCCGCAAGGGCACGCAAATCCGCCATCGGGATCTTGCGGTGTCCGCCTACGTTGATCCCGCGCAAAAACGCCACGTGCCTTGTCAGCTCTTGGTTCATCCGTCATCCTACGTGCATGTCACGCGACGTCGTCAACCAAATCTGCGTCACACATCAAGGTGCAACTGCGTCCGATCCCACTACAGAGCTGGACAGCTGGAAAGTGGGCGGCAAGATGTTTGCCTGTTTTGGCGACCGCATAGATGGCGTTTGCGTCAAGACAGACAGTGTTGAAACTGCGCAAATGTTGATTGATGCAGGCGTCGGCACCAAGGCACCCTACTTCCACAAAAGCTGGATACTAATGGGCTTTGACAGTGACGCAGATGAACTGCGTCACCGAATTGCTGTTTCATACGGCGTCATCCTTGGCAGCTTGACCAAAAAGGTGCGTGCCAAGGTCACTGGTAACTGATCACTTCAATCTCGACCCCATCAGCATCGTGAAAATAGAACCGACGTCCGGGCTCATAGTCCGCATGGCTGTGCGTCTCGAAACCCAATGCCTTCACTTTCGCCTCGGTCGCGTCCAAATCATCCACGACCACGCCCAGATGGTTCATCGCACCGCGGGTTTGATAACTCGCATCTGCTTTGGGCACTGTCTGGTCCGGGTCAAACCCCGAAAAAATCGCGACATAGCTTTCATCTGACCCTACATGCATCGTATAGCCCGCCCCACCCAAGACAGAGCCTTCCCATCTTGTGTGCCAACCAAATAGGTCGGACAGCATCGCCGCCGTTTTCTTTGGATCGGATACAGTAATATTTACGTGTTCAAGCTGTGCCATTGTCATGATCTCCTTTTGAATGATGTAAGAAAACGGGTAAATCGCTTTTGCTTTGGCTTTGCAGCGACATCATAAAAACTGCCGCATTCCAGATCATGCCCCCATCCCAATCCGTCTCGTCTCATCGCGGCAAGCGCTTGGGGATCAGCGCAGTAGCGTTTTGTGTTGCGTGGGGGCATATCATTTCTCCTCTGGCAAAGTTACCTCGAATCTGTTGTCATTCCTCAAGTTAACTTGAGATCAAGAGGTTTCTTCATGAACCAAGGACTAACCATCGGCGATTTGGCAGCGCGCACCGGGCTCGCGGTTTCTGCAATCCGGTTCTACGAGACCCACGACATCGTAAAGCCGGTGCGCAATCAGGGTGGTCATCGCAGATATGGGCGGGCCGACATCCGGCGGTTGTCATTTGTGATGGCCGCGCAAAAACTGGGATTCTCACTGTCTGAGATCGCGCCCCACCTGCGCCGCCTGCCCGATCATAAAGCGCCAACAAAAGCTGACTGGACCCGCATCAGCAAGACATTCCGCCATGACATCGACGCGCGGATTGCCGCATTGGAAGATCTGCGTGACAAACTTGATGGCTGTATCGGCTGCGGTTGTCTTAGCCTTGAGACTTGCGCGCTTTACAATCCGGCCGATGTGAAAGGCAAAGACGGCACAGGGCCACGCAATCTGACGGCTATGATCACTTGACTCCCTCCCAAATTGGCCGTTCCCCTGCACTTATGAAACTCTCGCATCGCATCTCACAAATCAACGGCGGCGGCTCGGATGGCTGGGACGTCTTTTACAAAGCCCGCGCCATGGTCACGGCAGGCGTTCCCGTTATCGAATTGACGATCGGCGAACATGATATTGGTACGGACCATGACATTTTGAATGCCATGCATGACGCCGCCGTGGGCGGGCATACTGGTTATGCCGTCGTACCCGGCACCGATCAACTACGCCGGACAGTCGCGGCACGGATCACGGCCCGCACAGGCGTTCCGACAAGGCCTGAGAACATCCTGATTACGCCAGGTGGGCAATCCGCACTTTATGCCGCGCACTACGGCGTTTGTGACCCCGGCGACACCGCGCTTTATATCGATCCCTATTACGCGACTTATCCCGGCACGATCCGCGGCGCAGGCGCGGAGCCAAAAGCAATCGTGACCGCGCCAGATACCGCGTTTCAGCCGACCAAAGCAGCGCTTGAAAAGGCGGCGCCCGGTGCAAGATCGCTCTTGGTGAATTCGCCGAACAATCCCACGGGTGTTGTTTATTCCCAAGAGACGCTGCAAGGCATCGCAGACGTGTGCTGTGACCATAACCTTTGGCTGATCTCAGACGAGGTTTACGACACGCAAGTCTGGGACGGCACACATATCAGTCCGCGTAGCCTGCCCAATATGGCCGAACGCACTTTGGTCGTGGGGTCCATGTCAAAGAGCCACGCCATGACGGGTAGCCGCGTTGGGTGGATTTGTGGCCCAGAAGATGCCATCGCGCAGCTTATCGATCTGGCGACAAACACGACATATGGCGTTGCCGGGTTCGTTCAGGACGCCGCGCATTTCGCGTTGAACCAAGGCGTGCAGGCCGAAGAAGCCGTTGCCGCCCCGTTTCGCCGCCGGCGCGCACTGACAATGCAGGTCCTTGAGGGACAAGACGTCATTCGCGCCGTACCTGCGCAGGGTGCGATGTATGTGATGCTGGATATCCGCGCGACAGGCATGGATGGCGAAAGCTTTGCCAACGCACTATTGGATGCAGAACACATCGCGGTGATGCCTGGTGAAAGCTTTGGTATCGCCGCCGCAGGCCACATCCGTGTGGCGATGACAGTTGCAGATGAAAAGTACCGCGATGCGTTGAAGCGTCTGGTTGCTTTCGCGTCAAAGCATGCAGCCCAATAACCAAAGGTGACGAACTTGACACATATATCCGAGACGTTTCGCGCAATGCATGTTCCCGGTGACCCATTGTTGATGGTGAACGTCTGGGACCGAGGCTCTGCAAAAATGATGCAAGCGATGGGGGCAAAAGCCTTAGCTACGTCATCGGCGGCCCATGCGTTCACGATGGGGCGCCCTGACGGTGGCACGTTGACGCGTGACGAGGCCCTGTCCCATGCGGCTGAGATCGTGTCGGTCAGCACCGTGCCCGTGCAGGGTGACTTTGAAAACGGATTTGGCGAAGCACCTGATGTTTGCGCCGAAACAGTCCGTCTGGCCGCTGAAGTTGGACTTGCAGGGATTTGCATCGAAGACACGGCACTACCGGCGCAATCGGCCTACGATTTTGACCTCAGTGTCGAAAGGATCGCGGCGGCGGCAGCGGCTGCACGCGCATTACCGCATGACTTTGTGCTGACTGCGCGCGCAGATGGTATCCTGACAGGCGCCTATGATACGGACGAAGCCATTCGTAGGCTCATTGCATTTGAAGATGCCGGGGCAGATTGCCTCTATGCGCCCCTGCCACCTGATATGGTTGCACTGGCCCGGATTTGCGCACTGACGACAGCTCCTGTGAATGCTTTGGTTGCGGGCGCTTTCAACCAACAAACGCAGACCGCCTTTGCGAAAATCGGGGTGGCCCGCCTTTCGCTGGGGTCATCATTGGCGCGGATCACGCATCGCGCGCTTTATGATGCAGGCACACAGATGTTCGGATCTGGCAATTTTGAACCTCTGCAAAACGGGATCAGCAGCGACACCATTGATAGCCTGCTGATATAAAAATGGGGCCTGCCCGAGGAAGGACAGGCCCCAGATCAGCATCCAAAGCAACAATTTGGGGAAGGGACAGTCAGAAATGGATGCCGTACCGTAATGCCCGCCTTAGAACCGGAAGGATGCGCGCAGTGAAAGCGTTGTCGCATCCACATCAACACCGTCGTTATCGGCAAAGTCTTCAAATTGATGCTGAAGCACTTCACCCCCCACGATGATGCTGTCGCTCAACAGGTAAGACAGACCCAAACCAGCAAAGCTTCCGTCGGTTTCACCGTCTAAGTCATCCGTTGTCTGAACGCGGGCAACACCTGCTGTGACGTATGGCATGAAAAGTCCGGCGTCATAACCCAAACGCACCTTGGCGCGCGCAATAGATTCGACCTCAGTCTCAGGTGTGTCCGCTTCAATGGTTGTGCCGTCAATATCGACCTCACCACCAAGAACAATGCTGCCAAAGTCATAGTTGTAACCGGCATGTACACCGAAGATGGCACCTGACGGATCATCGCTATCGGTAATTGCGTCTGAATCCAGTTGACCATAGCCAACTTGTCCACCGGCATAAAAACCGGTCCAGTCTGTGCCCATCATGACAGGTGCCGGTGCAACAGGTACAGGAGCGGGCGCAGGTGCTGCGACGGGCTCTGAAAGTCCACCAGCCGATGCCATGCCTGCAGCCAAAGCGAGAGGTGCAGCCAACATGCTCGTGCGGGCAATTTTGAATGTCGTCTTCATTTTTTTCTCCGTTCATTCGGTTGTTGCGTGGGCTACATGTGACAGCGGATTGAACAGGCGCAACGCCCCTCACACATCTGTGAATCTTGTCGGCAAGATCGAGCGGATCAGGGGCTGTCGCATCGGCCAAACCTAGCCTATAATTGACACAATAACGTGCAATCGGCATGATTGTGTCGCCATAAGCGGGTTTTTGCAGCGTTTTCGGGGTGTTCAGCCCGCGACCTTGAAAGGCGGACTGATCGTTCCACCGGTCATTGGGTGCGGCACGCCCGTTGTTTGCGGGCTGGAAAGCGGCAAACCACGCGCGGCCCTGACCGCCAGAAATGCAAAGGCTTGCGCCTCCAGCATATCACCATCCAATCCAACTGCCTCGACCGGGGCAACGCTGCAAGGCAAAGCTTGGGCGAGCCCGGACATCAGCGTCTCATTGTAACGCCCGCCGCCGGTTACCAGCAGCTGCATTGGTTGCGTCGGACAAAGCGCGAGCGCCGCCGAGACGCTTTGCACCACGGCATCAGCCAAAGTCGCAAGTGCATCTGCATCGCCCAACGCGTCAACAGCCGTATTCAAATGCGCAAAATCATCGCGGTCCAATGACTTTGGTGCGGCCGCGCTAAAATAGGGATGCGTCATGAACGCCGCGACAATGGTCGGATCAATTTGACCTGTAGCGGCCAATGCGCCCTTTTCATCGTACCCTACGCCGCGCCGCTTCAGCATCAGATCGTTCATTGGCGCATTGGCAGGCCCCGTGTCGAATGCCAGCAAAGCCGCAGGATCTGCCGGATCATTGCAAGCGGGATCAACCCATGTGATATTGCCCACCCCGCCAAGGTTAAGAAAAGCGATCGGTGCATCAGCTTTGATCCATTTTGCCAAAGCAAAGTGATAAAACGGGGCCAGCGGCGCACCCTGCCCGCCTTCCGCGACATCGGCAGACCGAAAATCCCAAGCAACACGGTAACCCAAAGCACATGCCAGACGTGTTCCATCACCACACTGATGTGTCCGGCCCGAACTTGGATCATGAGCCAGCGTTTGTCCGTGGAACCCCGCAATATCGATGCCTGCAAAAGTCTGCATCACCGCCAGATGCGCGTCTTCGACGATGCGCGCGGCCTTGGTGCAGTCGTCTTCTTGCCAACGACCAAAATGCATTTTCAAGATTTCTTGTTCTTGCCCTGTGTACGCGCGATAATCTGAAGGCCCAAACCCGTAGATCGCTTCGCCATCGGTCTGCAAAACGGCCGCATCGACGCCGTCCAGCGATGTCCCCGACATCGTCCCCAATGCTGTAACGACGCCCGCCTGCAACATCCGCTTTCCCTTGTGCTTGCTCCTGACTATAGAGTGCACCGAGACACGCACAGGAACAAGCCAATGACCTACCACCCAAAATCCGAATTCATGAACGTCATGATGACGCGCGGCTTTCTGGCTGACTGCACGGATTATCAGGGCCTTGATGAGGCGCTGAGCATGGGTGTTGTTCCGGCCTATATCGGCTTTGATGCGACCGCAAAGTCACTGCATGTCGGATCGCTAATCCAGATCATGATGCTGCGCTGGCTACAAAAGACGGGCCATAAACCGATCACTCTTATGGGTGGTGGCACGACAAAGGTCGGCGATCCGTCGTTCCGCGCCGATGAACGCCCTTTGCTGGGGCCCGCACAAATTGACGACAATATTGCGGGCATCAAGCAGGTATTCTCAGCCTACCTCGATTACAGCGATGCGCCTACGGGTGCGCTGATGATCAACAACGCCGAGTGGCTGGATGGACTGAACTACCTTGATTTCCTGCGCGACATTGGGCGGCATTTTTCGATCAACCGCATGTTGTCGTTTGAAAGTGTAAAATCACGGCTGGATCGTGAACAGTCTTTGTCGTTCCTCGAATTCAACTACATGATTTTGCAGGCCTATGACTTCCTTGAGTTAAACCGCCGCTATGGCTGTTTGTTGCAGATGGGCGGGTCGGACCAATGGGGCAACATCGTGAACGGTATCGACCTGACGCGCCGGGTCCTCGATCATCAGATTTTTGGTCTCACGTCCCCGTTGTTGACCACCAGTGACGGCAAAAAGATGGGTAAATCACAGACCGGTGCTGTCTGGCTGAACGCGGATATGTGCAGCCCGTATGAATTCTGGCAGTTCTGGCGGAACACAACCGATGCTGACACAGGGCGCTTCCTAAAGCTCTACACCGAGCTTCCAGTTGAAGAATGCGACCGTTTGGGTGCGTTGGAAGGATCGGAGATCAACGCAGCTAAAATCATTTTGGCCAACGAGATCACGACGTTACTGCACGGTGCAGAAGCTGCAAAGGCCGCCGAAGCGACCGCACGTGAAGTGTTTGAGAAAGGCGGCGTCGGGGACGACCTGCCCACGCTGAGCCTGTCCGCAGAAGACCTTGGCGACGGCATTTCGATCGTGCAGATCATTGTGAAATCAGGACTGGCGAAAAGCGGCAAAGAAGCAAAGCGTTTGATCGCCGAGAATGGTGCAAAGTTGAACGATGCACCTTTGACGGACACCGGTCTAATCATTGACGCTGCGGCCCTCGCAACACCGATCAAGCTGAGTGCGGGCAAGAAGCGGCATGCTTTGGTGCAACTGGCTTAAATTATAAACAGGTCCACCAAAAGGATTATGGCCCCGACAGGAAGGGTTACCGCCGCAGCTACCAAAGCTGCGCCAAATACGGTGGGACGCGGCGCTGGTGCAATCACACCCGCCACCTTGTTTTTCTGATCATACGCTTTTTTCATCCTGCTATTAACCACGGCTTAGGTTTCCAATGGCTTAAGCGACGTGATGAAGCCTTACCCACTCCCTTTACAACAACACCCCTGTTTCGGCGCGGCCTTGTCACGGATGGGGCGGCGTGTGCAGTATCTCGATGTTGATGGCGCTTGCCCTGTTCTGACCGTCCAATGCTTCAAACAGTTGCTGACGTCGCGTGGTCCTATCTGGCGGGATCGGTGCGATACTGATAGCGCCGCGCGGGCGCTCGGCGCGTCAAAGCTGCGGATGATCAATGCAGAGCGTCCGGATGGTGCCACCTTCACAAAGGCAGGGCTGCGCATGATCATGACGGCGGCGTCAGTGGCCGAACTTAATCTGGGCGGGTCGTCGCAAGACCGGCTGACCGCGACACGTGGCAAATGGCGTAATATCTGGCGGCGCGCGCAAAACACGCGGATGAAGACCACCATGCAGGCATTTGACCCTATGGCCCATCACTGGCTGCTTGCCGCTGATCTGGCGCAACAGCGCCAAAAACGGTTTCGTGCCATGCCGCATGATGTCATCGGCGCACTGCACGCCGCAGACCCACGCCATGTCTGGGTGCAAACCGCCTCTATCGCGGATACGCCCATCGCGGGAATGCTGTTCATCCTGCACCATCCTGTCGTGACCTATCATCTGGGATGGACAAACCCGCAAGGCAGGCAAAGCGGCGCGCATCATCACATGATCATGGCGGCGGCGGATTATTTCGCAGGGCGTGGTTTTCAACGACTTGACCTTGGCACCGTTGATACCGAACAAGCCCCGGGTCTGGCACGTTTCAAGATCGGGACCGGGGCGACGGTACGCCCCTTGGGTGGCACTTGGCTGCGGCTTTCTCGGGGCTAATGCGGGTCAGTTTTCAGCCGGCCCCAACACGCGATTAGCCCCAGTGAAAATGCAGTGCGATGCGAATGCCTCGAACCAAGAAAGCTCAATAGAACTGGAAACCCCTAGCGATGGCCGTTATCACGACACCGAAGAAGACGTGAGGCCGGTATGACAAACACCATTCTTGAACGCTGCGAAGCGAACGGGCTACGCATGACCGACCAACGACGCACGATTGCGGGCATCTTACAGGATGCTGTCGATCACCCGGATGTCGAAGAGCTGTATAACCGTGCGGCGTCCGTTGATCCGCGTATTTCGCTCGCGACGGTGTACCGCACGGTGAAGCTTTTTGAAGAAACCGGCATTCTGGAAAAACACGAGTTTGGCGACGGACGCGCCCGTTACGAGGCCGCAGACCGTGAACACCATGATCACCTGATCGATGTGCATTCCGGCGAAGTGATCGAATTCGTCGATCCCGAGATTGAAGCACTGCAAGAACGCATCGCGGCCAAGCTTGGCTACCGCCTTATGGGGCACCGGTTGGAACTTTATGCCGTGCCTTTGACCGACAAGGACGACTGAACTTGGACAATATCCGCGGCGCGGCCTTCATGGTCTTTGCGATGTTCTGCTTTGCCGTAGAAGATGGCCTGATCAAACTCTTGGCAGAAGCGATCCCTGTCGGGCAAATCTTATCGGTCATCTGCCTTGGCGGGCTTATCGCATTCTTAAGCTGGGCAAAGTTTAAGGGCGAACGGCTTTGGCAACCCGGCTACCTTGATGGCAAAGTCCTGTTGCGCAGTTTTTGCGATGTTGGGGGATCGGTGATGTTCGTTACATCGCTGACTTTGATCCCTCTCACCACTGCCTCGGCCGTGATCCAAGCCACCCCGCTTGTCGTGGCCATGGGGGCGGCCATCTTTCTAGGCCAAGCCATCGGCTGGCGGCGCTGGATTGCTATTATCGTCGGTTTCATCGGAGTGCTGATCATCATCCGTCCCGGCATGGAAGGGTTTACGCCTGCAACCTTGCTGGCCGTTGGCGGAATGCTTGGTCTTGCCGCACGCGATCTGTTCACACGCGGTTTGACGGTGCAATTGACCGGCCCGCAGTTGGCAACACATACCTTTGCACTGATTGTACCTGCAGGTTTGCTCTTGATGATGTTTCAGGGCCAAAGCCCCGTCATGCCTGATGCCTCGCAAGCAATGATCCTGCTTGCCGCTGTATTCGTTGGCATGATCGCCTATCTCGCCATCGTTGCAGCCACGCGCGGGGGGAATGCCGGGATCATCTCATCGTTCCGCTACAGCCGCATGATCTTTGCACTGATCATAGGCTACTTTGTGTTTTCTGAAATTCCAGATGCGCCTACTCTGATTGGCGCTACGATCATCATTGCATCCGGCATCTACACTCTGTGGCGTGAAACGCAGCTGCGCCGCGCTTCCCTAACTGAAAATCCCGCGCTATAGAGGCGCTGATACCGCTAACATTCCGCTTAAGGAGCATACCATGAGCACGATCATCGACATTCACGCCCGCGAAATTCTGGACAGCCGGGGCAACCCGACAGTCGAAGTCGACGTGATTTTAGAAGACGGCACCATGGGCCGCGCCGCTGTCCCATCGGGGGCATCAACCGGCGCACACGAAGCGGTAGAAAAGCGTGATGGCGACAAAGGCCGCTACATGGGCAAAGGCGTGTTAGAAGCAGTTGCTGCCGTAAACGGCGAGATTGCTGAGGCAATCCTTGGCTTTGACGCGACCGAGCAAGTGGCCATCGATATGGCCATGATCGAGTTGGACGGCACCGACAACAAAGGCCGCCTTGGCGCAAATGCGATCTTGGGTGTGTCTTTGGCAGTTGCCAAAGCCGCCGCCGATTTCACCGCACAGCCGCTATTCCGCTACATTGGTGGCACATCAGCGCGCACCCTGCCCGTCCCAATGATGAACATCATCAACGGTGGTGAGCATGCAGATAACCCGATCGATATTCAGGAATTCATGATCATGCCCGTGTCCGCGGAAAACATCCGTGAAGCCGTGCGCATGGGGTCAGAGGTCTTCCACACACTGAAAAAAGAACTGTCTGCCGCGGGTCACAACACCAATGTTGGCGACGAAGGTGGCTTTGCGCCGAACCTTGGCAGCACCCGTGACGCACTTGATTTCATCATGACGTCGATCAAAAAAGCAGGCTACGAACCGGGCCGTGACATCTACCTCGCACTCGATTGTGCTGCGACAGAATACTACAAGAACGGCAAATACGAGATGGTTGGCGAAGGCGTTTCGCTGACGTCGACAGAAAACGCAGCCTACCTTGCAAAACTGGCCGAAGACTATCCCATTATCAGCATCGAAGACGGCATGTCCGAGGATGACTGGGACGGCTGGAAGACGCTGACAGATATGATTGGCGACAAAATTCAGCTGGTGGGCGATGATCTGTTCGTGACCAACCCCACACGTTTGGCCGACGGCATCGCCAAAGGGTCCGCCAACTCCATGCTGGTCAAAGTGAACCAGATCGGCACGTTGACTGAAACACTGCAGGCCGTTGATATGGCGCACCGCGCCCAGTTCACCAACGTGATGTCGCACCGTTCCGGCGAGACCGAGGATGCCACGATTGCAGACCTTGCCGTGGCCACAAACTGTGGGCAGATCAAGACCGGTTCACTGTCCCGCTCGGATCGCCTTGCGAAGTACAACCAGTTGATCCGCATCGAAGAGCTTTTGGGCGAAACGGCTGTCTATGCTGGGCGGAGCATTCTCAAAGGATGATGCTCAAGGCGGACACCTATGATGTTCCGGCTGGCCATGTGGCGACGGTTGTCACAACGTTAGAGATGACCGCGCCGACATTTGCCGTGCGTCGCCCGTTTCCCGACGGCGTAACTGCGTGCAAAGAAAACCTTGGGCTTCAAGATTTTCGCGATCTCTTTCGTAAGATCGGCGCGCCGTGGCTTTGGACGTCAGGTTTGGTCGACACGGATGCAGAGGTTACCGCCACACTTGCAGATCCAAACGTGGATTATTGGGTGATCTATCAAGGGCAAGAGTCTATTGGCCTCATCGAACTTGATTTCCGGCACAAAGGCGCGTGCGAGCTTTTGCTCTTTGGCATGGTAACGTCAGCGACTGGAAACGGTCTCGGCGGATCGATGATGGCGCTTGCGCAAACCGAGGCTTTCGCGCGCGATATCACACGTTTTCATGTCTGCACCTGTCACCTTGATTCCCCGTCCGCGATGCCTTTCTACCTCAAAGCGGGCTTCACCCCCGTCAAGCGCGCGATCGAGATTTTTGCCGACCCACGCCTGAACGGCCACCACCCGCCCGACATTGCGCCGCACATCCCATGCCTGCCATGACCGCTGACGACATCATCGCCCAGCTTGACCTCGCCCCGCATCCAGAAGGCGGATACTACCGTCAGACCTGGATCGCTGAAAATGAAGGGCGCGCCACTGGCACCTGCATCTATTTTCTGCTGAAAGCCGGGCAAGAAAGCCATTGGCACGCGGTCGATGCGGTTGAGATTTGGCACTATTATGCAGGTGCGCCGCTCGTTCTGTCATTAGCCTCGACCTTGGACGGGCCTGCGAACGATGTGATGCTTGGACCGGACCTTGCAAAAGGTGAATTACCGCAAGGCATCGTACCAGAGGGTCACTGGCAAAAGGCCGCAACGACGGGCGACTGGACGCTTGTGGGCTGCACCGTTTCGCCGGGGTTTCAGTTTGACGGCTTTACGCTTGCCGCTCCGGATGTCGATATTCCGCGTTAACCGCTCGGCCCTACCGCAAACTCATCTTCATCTGGCATCTCGCCTGTTTCTAAGATGTGCATCATCTCCGCATTCATGGCGGCCTCACGCGGCCCCAAAATTTCCTGTACGCGGGCGATGTAGGGCTCATTCTCCATCACCGGAATGTTAGGGTCGTAGAGATCGGCCAACGAAATCATCGAAGACCGATCCGCGCGATTGAACGCATCCACCATCAACTGTGCGCGATCCTTTGGCACGTTCAGCGCTTCCAGTGCAGACCGCCCCATCCGCAAAGAACTGTCATAGTTTTCGCGGATAATGTCGCGACATCCCGCCGCCCAAAGCTCGTAGACGTGATGGCGATCCACGGCGCGGGCAATAATGTGGACGTTTGGTGCCGTCGCGTGCACGTAGCGGACCAGCTCCGTCAGTTTTTCTTTGTCATCAATCGCGGCCACGAAAACCTTGGCGTGATGCAAGCCGGCGGCATGCAACAGATCGGGGCGGGTTGCGTCACCGTAATAGATGCGCGCGCCAAAACGGCGCATGTTTTCAAGGTGTTGCGCATTGTAGTCGATGACCGTCAGGTTGTAGCCCGCAGCACTTAGGATACGGCGCACAAGCCCGCCGATGCGACCGCCACCCGCAATAATGACCTCACCTTGTTCTTCAATATCGTCCGCTTCGCCGGTTTCGGCGACCGCATAGCGCGGCACGATCACGCGGTCATAGACGATGAACAACAACGGCGTCAGCATCATCGAAATCGCAACAACCAATAGCAGTTGGTCCGCCAAAAGTTGCGGCAAAATCATATTCGTGACCGAGAACGACAACAGCACGAAACCAAACTCACCTGCTTGCGCAAGGCTCAGCGCCAAAAGCCAGCGATCGGCACCCCGCAGTTTAAAGACGATGGCGAGGACCGCCAGAACGCCCGCTTTGACCGCGATCAGCAGCACCGTCAGCCCAAGGATCAACAGTAGGTTTTCAGACAGCAGCGTGAAATTAATTGCCGCCCCAACGGTCATAAAGAACAGACCCAAAAGCAGCCCTTTGAACGGATCAATGTCTGATTCTAACTCATGCCGATATTCACTGTTGGCAAGTACAACGCCCGCAAGGAACGTGCCCAATGCCGGTGAAAGACCAACCAGTGACATTAACAAAGCGATACCAATCACCATCATCAGTGCCGTCGCGGTAAAAAGTTCGCGCAAGTTGGCGCCCGCAATAAAGCGGAAAACCGGCCGGGTGAGGTAACTGCCAGCACCGACCACAGCCGCAATCGCCACGACGTTCACAAGCGCCGTCTGCCAGCCATTCAACCCGGCAACAAGGCTCATACCTGCGCCGTGGTCACCGTCATCGCCATGTGCCGCGTCAGCCCCGTGCGCCGCATCCACACCATGCGCGACCCCGCCCGCAATATCCATCAATTCGGGCATTGCCAGCAACGGCATCAATGCCAACATCGGGATAACAGCGATGTCTTGCGCCAGCAGAACAGAGAAGCTCGCCTGCCCGCCGTCGCTTTTCATCAAGCCTTTTTCGTTCAATGTTTGCAGAACAATAGCCGTCGAACTTAATGCCGCAATCAAGCCAACGGCGAATGCAACCGTCCACCCTAAACCAAAGAGCAAGCCAATCCCCATGATGATAAGAGCTGTCAATCCGACCTGCCCCCCGCCCAGCCCAATTAACTGGCCGCGCATCGCCCACAGGCGCTTTGGCTCAAGTTCCAATCCGACAAGAAACAGCATCATCACAACGCCAAATTCCGCGAAATGCTGGATAGAAATCACATCGACATTCAGCAGCGCCAGAACCGGGCTAATTGCGATACCCGCAATCAGATAGCCTAAAACAGACCCAAGCCCCAAACGTGTGGCGATGGGGACGGCGATGACGCCCGCGATCAGAAAGATGAAAGCAAGGAGGAGGAAGTCTGTCATAGCGGCGATCCTTTGTTGTTCAAATCATGCGCATGAGTTGACGGATTCGGAAAGAGCACCGTTCGCCAAACATAAAAAAGGGGGAACCGAAGTTCCCCCTGAGTTTCGCTGATTAGGCTCACTCATTATGTACCGCTCGGTTTTTTTGCCTGCGGCCCAATCTGCGTCAAAGCAAGCGAACCTGCTTTGAAGCTCTGTATTCCTTAACTACAACCAGACGTCCCGCCGCAGGTGTTGCACTTCATGCATGTCCCGTTGCGCACCAATGTGTAGTTGCCGCATTCACCACAAGGATCGCCCTCATAGCCTTGCATCTTTGCCTTGTCGCGGGCGGAAATCGTGGTGGCGGCACCCGTCGCGACAACACTCTCGCTGACTTCCGGCACCAGCGTTTGCAGTGCAGCCGCTGCATCAGTTCCAGTGACAAGCGCTGTGGCCCCCATCCCGCCTTGGAGCACAACCAGATCCTGCGGCATGCGCTTGCGCAGATAGCCTGTGGAAGAAATCTGCTTGAGTACTTCAAGCGACCGCGATGCGGCGTTTTCGGTTGGCGTTTGGATGTTGGACACGCCCTCTTGCTCGCCCCGACCGACGCTGTCGAATGTAGCGCCTTCTGGCTTCACATGCGCCAGATCGGTCCGGTCCAGATACGACACAGCCAATTCGCGGAAGATGTAGTCAAGGATCGACGTCGCGTTCTTGATGCTGTCATTGCCTTGGACCATGCCTGCGGGCTCAAACTTGGTGAATGTGAACGCATCCACGAATTCCTCAAGCGGCACGCCGTATTGCAGACCAACCGATACCGCGATGGCAAAGTTGTTCATCATGGCACGGAACCCAGCACCCTCTTTGTGCATATCGATGAAGATTTCGCCCAACTGGCCACCTTCATACTCGCCCGTGCGCAGGTAGACTTTGTGCCCGCCAACGATGGCTTTCTGCGTATAGCCTTTGCGACGCTGCGGCATCTTTTCACGCTCGCGGTTGCGGACTTCTTGAACGATGATCTTTTCAACGATCTTTTCGGCCAGAACCGCAGCTTTGGCGTGGTGGTTGCCACTTTCCAGTGTTTCTTGCGCGTCCTCATCATCTTCGACCAAGGCAGCAGCCAAGGGCTGGGACAGCTTGGATCCGTCACGGTAAAGCGCGTTTGCTTTGACACCCAATGACCACGACAGCTCGTATGCTTTCTGGCAGTCCTCGATTGTTGCGTCATTTGGCATATTGATCGTCTTGGAAATCGCGCCAGAGATGAACGATTGTGCCGCAGCCATCATGTAGATGTGGCTATCAACGCTGAGGTAGCGTTTGCCTGTCTTGCCGCATGGGTTGGCGCAATCGAATACTGAATAGTGCTCTTCTTTCAGATAAGGCGCGTTTTCCAGAGTCATTGTTCCGCAAACGTGGTCGTTGGCGGCATCAATGTCCTGCTTGGAATATCCAAGGTGGCGTAGCAGATCGAAGGTTGGGTCATTCAGCTTTGCGGCTGGAATACCAAGCGATTTGGTGCAGAAATCCTCGCCCAGTGTCCACTGGTTGAACACAAATCGAATATCAAAGGCAGATGCGAGGGCTGCTTCAACCTTGTCCAGTTCTGCCTGACCGAAGCCGTGCCCAATCAATGATGTGTGGTTGATCGCAGGCGCTTGCCCGATAGAGCCGTGACCGACTGCATACGCGATGATTTCTTCGATCTGAGCGGAGCCATAGCCAAGCTTTTCAAGGGCAGCGGGGACAGATTGGTTGATGATCTTGAAATAGCCGCCGCCCGCAAGTTTCTTGAACTTCACAAGTGCAAAGTCAGGCTCGATCCCTGTTGTGTCACAATCCATGACCAGACCGATTGTACCGGTCGGCGCGATGACGGAAACTTGCGCGTTGCGGTAGCCGTGTCTTTTACCCAGCTTCAGCGCTTCGTCCCAAGCACCCGTTGCCAAAGCGATCAGGCTTTGATCAGGGCAATTTGCGTGGTCCAGCGGCACTGGCTTCACATCAAGGCTGTCGTAACCGGTTGTCTTGCCCAACGCCGCTTGGCGGTGGTTCTTGATGACGCGCAGCATGTGCTTGCTGTTTTTCTTGTAGCCCGGGAATGCCCCCAGTTCGCCCGCCATTTCAGCGGATGTCGCGTAAGACACACCGGTCATGATCGCAGTCAGGGCCGCACCCATCGCGCGGCCTTCGTCGCTGTCGTAACCAAAGCCCATATTCATCAACAAACCGCCGATGTTGGCATAGCCCAGACCCAAAGTGCGGAAGTCATAGGACCGCTGCGCGATTTCCTTGGACGGGAACTGCGCCATCATGACCGAGATTTCCAATGTCACGGTCCACAGACGTGTGGCGTGCATGTAGTCTTCAGACTGGAACGCGCCGTCTTTGTAGAACGTCAACAGGTTCATCGACGCGAGGTTACACGCAGTGTCGTCCAAGAACATGTATTCGGAACAAGGGTTTGAACCGCGAATTGCGCCATCTTCGGGGCATGTGTGCCATGCGTTGACTGTATCGTGATACTGGATACCCGGATCGGCGCAGGCCCATGCGGCGTGGCCAACTTGTTCCCACAGATCGCGTGCTTTGATGATCTTGGCGCATTCGCCGTTGCGGCGGTTGATCAGTTTCCAATCTGCATCGTCTTCGACAGCCTTCAAGAAAGCGTCAGTAACACGGATCGAGTTGTTGGAGTTCTGGCCGGAGACACTTGAATAAGCCTCGGAATCCCAATCGGTGTCATATGTTGGGAATTCAATGCTGGAATAGCCCTGCTTTGCATAATCCAGAACACGCTTAATGTAAGTCTCTGGAATTGCGGACTTCTTGGCGTCCTTCACGGCTGCTGCCAACGTGTCGTTTGTCTTGGGATCATAGGCGGACACTTCTTCGCCATCCCAAGATTTGATCGCTGCAAAGATCGCGTTCAAGTAGCGCGCGTGCATCTTGGAGCCTGCAACGATAGACGCCACTTTCTGCTCTTCGATGACCTTCCAGTTGATGAATTCTTCGATATCTGGGTGGTCCGCATCAACGATGACCATCTTGGCCGCACGGCGTGTCGTACCGCCAGATTTGATCGCACCAGCCGCACGGTCACCTATCTTGAGGAAACCCATCAGGCCCGATGACTTACCACCACCAGACAATGCTTCACCATCGCCACGCAGGGAGGAAAAGTTTGTGCCTGTGCCAGATCCGTACTTGAACAAACGCGCTTCGCGGACCCAAAGGTCCATGATGCCGCCTTCGTTTACCAGATCGTCACCTACGGACTGGATAAAGCAGGCATGCGGCTGTGGATGTTCGTAAGAAGATGTCGATTTTGTCAGCTCGCCGCTTTGGTAATCTACGTAGAAGTGACCTTGCGCCGGACCATCAATCCCGTAGGCCCAGTGCAGACCCGTGTTAAACCACTGCGGGCTGTTTGGTGCGGCGCGCTGGGTTGCCAGCATATAGCGCATCTCGTCAAAGTAAGCGCGCGCATCTTCCTCGGATGAAAAGTAGCCACCCTTCCAGCCCCAATACGTCCAGGCACCAGCCAACCGGTCAAAAACCTGCTTGGCGGAGGTCTCGCCACCAAAAGTCGCATCCTTGGCAGGCTCGGACCGCCACAAGAACTCAGGGACACCCTTTTCTTTCACGCGCTTCACTTCGGAAGGCACACCCGCTTTGCGGAAATATTTTTGGGCGATGACATCGGACGCAACCTGACTCCATCCAGCTGGGATTTCGCAATCATCAAGCTTGAAAACAATCGTACCGTCAGGATTACGAATCTCAGACGTCGTCGTCTTGAATGCAAGCTCGCCGTATGCCCCGGATTTTGCTTTTGTAAAATTACGTTCGATTTTCATAAATCTGCCTCACCATTTTCGCGCCGTCGTTGCGGCTCAGTCTCAAATTACGTCTGGATACAGACGCCACACATTTGCGAACAACGTTGAAGCTGACAGACGCGTATCGGCCCGATCCATGATCAGGTTCACGTCATCACGGTGCCTGTAACGATACACCCGCCTGCTAAGCTGTCCCCGCGCCAACACCACATCTTGTGCTGTAGTTGCCGACTTGCACAACGTGACGCATCTAGCCCTAGTGGGTCAACGAATTTTTAACACAAAATGCAGATTAATTCAGTTGACGGGAAAGCCTCAAAATGAGCGGGACAGCGTAAGGCGATTCACCCACAAGGTTGTCCACAATCTTGCATTAACCACGACATCTCAGAATCCCTTAGGTTCTGCAGACTTAGCCTCAAACCTTCAGCTAAGCTCTCAACTGTGCTTCTGGAAATTAACCGATTCTTAACCTTTTGGACAAGAACAACGCCAGTGTTGCATCGGCCACACGATCAATGCTGCGATGTCAAAAATCGGACGGCGCGAATTGAAGATGGGAATCGGCAAGAGGCCAGAACCGGCCATACGCATAACGATAAACCGCTATCACGGCCCGCAGGCCAATTATTCAATTGTCTCTTGAAAGTGGTCGGGGCGGAGAGATTCGAACTCCCGACCCTCTGTTCCCAAAACAGATGCGCTACCAGGCTGCGCTACGCCCCGAACCATGGCGTTTCTTTAGTGCCACGAAACTGATTTGAAAAGCCCTAACTGTCAGTCTTTTCAACACAAGGCAAAATAGCGTCAGCACCGAAGCTAGGATGTTGCATGACGTCGCCTTCTGCAATCCCAAGCCGCGATGACAATCCGCCATTGATCTCCAGAACCATTTGCACGCCTTCCCCACCGGGGATCGGCGTCAAATCACCCGGCACCGCATTCTCATGAATACGCAGAATTTCACCTTGCGGGCTCGCAAACAGCATATCGAGCGGGATCAGCGTGTTCTTCATCCAAAAGCTGACGAATTGCGGTCGCTCATAAACGAACAGCATTCCCTCTAGCATTGGCATCTCTTCGACGAACATCAGCCCCTGTGCACGTTCTTGCACGTCATCAGCCACATCAATCGAAAAGGTCGCTTGCCCGAACTCACCAGACACCGTCAGCTTATCGGGAGCACATAGAGCCCAGATAGGTTGAGCCAGACAAGAAAAAGCGAACACGCATACGGCAAGCTTCACTTTGCAGCAGCCTCCCAGCCAATCACCTCGATAGCCATCCGACCACGTTCGCCATCAACCATGCGCAAACCAACGGCCTCGCCCGATTGTAGATCAGACAAGCCAGAGCGGCGCAGGACCTCGACGTGTATGAAAACATCATCATTGTTGCCAAAGACGTTGGCAAAGCCAAAACCCTTGCCTTTGTCGAACCATTTCACACGCGCAGGTTCGATCGGTTTGTTGGCGATATCCTCTGGCGTGAATTCAACCATATCGCGCAACGGAAGCGTATCTTCGCTCTCGGGCGGCACGATCGACAACACTTCGGTTGCCTGCAGGCCACGCTGCGTGTCTTGCACTATAATTGCAATCTCAGATCCATCCACAACGGATCCTTGCCCAAAATTACGCAGTACATTCGCGTGCAACAATATATCTGGCCCGCCCTCTGCCGAGATCACAAAGCCAAAACCCTTCGTTGGGTCGAACCACTTAACCTGTCCGTTCACCTGCCGATGTTCGCCGGTGTCCTGCGTTTCCATTTCGTCTTCCTTTTGAATGACGACGGCTGCCTTGCCGTCCGTCACCCGTACTTGCGTCTTCGTTTGACCTCGATTGTCGTGACTATTCCACTTATCATCCTATCCAATCACAATATGTGAACGGCTATGGTGACAGACGCGTTATAGACCAATCTAGATCGATTCCTTTGCGCGACCACCGAAACCGGTCGTGCAGTCGAAATGCACCATCAGACCAAAACTCGATCTCCAATGGTACGATCCGAAAACCGCCCCAAAAGGGCGGTCGTTCCGGATCCGAACCCTTTTGTACTGTTAACTTTGCCACATCTGCCACTAACGTCGCACGCGACGGCAATGGCTGTGACTGCTGTGACGCCCACGCACCCAATCTGCTCTTGAGTGAGCGCGACTTATAATATGCGTCAGCAATATGCCCGTCCTCTTTCGAGGCCAGACCACGCACTCGTATCTGCCTTGCAAGTGATTTCCAATGCAAAACGAAGGCTGCGTTGCCGGACTGCGCAATTTCTTGCCCCTTCCGGCTTTCGTAGTTGGTGTAGAAAACAAAAGCGTCCATTTCGATGTCTTTGAGAAGCACCATGCGCACATTTGGCATGCCATCCGCATCGACAGTCGAGAGAGCGATTGCATTTGGGTCGTTAGGCTCTGTCTCGCTCGCAGCATCAAGCCAACGCTGCGCGATAACAAAAGGGTTTGGCCCCGCAAAAATGCCGTCCCGGTCAGACATAGCTGATCCCTAACAAAACCCCCATCCCAAGGCTTAAGTGCTATTGGACACAGTAGCAAGCTTTTTGCACGATTGTTCATATGCTTGCTGGCGCGGCTGCAATCGCCTAAACGAAGTGAAAGCTAGGGACCAAAATACAAAGGATTATTCGCGATGACATCTCAACTGATGCAAGGCAAACGCGGCCTGATCATGGGGCTTGCCAATGACAAGTCGATTGCATGGGGCATAGCAAAAGCCTGCGCAGATGCCGGCGCGGAACTGGCGTTTTCTTATCAAGGCGAAGCATTACTCAAACGCGTTGGGCCTTTGGCCGCATCGGTCGGTTCTGACATTGTCATACCCTGCGATGTAGATGACGAAGCATCAATCGACGCGCTTTTTGCATCGCTTGAGGAACGTTGGGGCAAGCTTGATTTCATCGTGCATGCCATTGGGTTTTCGGACAAAAACGAACTGCGCGGTCGCTACGTTGATACGTCACGCAAGAACTTTCTGATGTCCATGGATATTTCGGTCTACTCGTTTACGGCCGTTGTGAAGCGCGCAGAAAAGATGATGACTGACGGCGGATCCTGCCTCACTCTGACCTATTATGGCGCGGAAAAGGTCATGCCCCACTATAACGTCATGGGGGTCGCCAAAGCCGCACTGGAGGCATCCGTGCGCTACCTCGCCGAGGATCTGGGCAAAGATAACATCCGTGTTAACGCAATCAGCGCGGGCACGATCAAAACGCTTGCGGCATCCGGGATCGGCGACTTCCGTTTGATCATGAAATGGAACGAGTATAATTCACCGCTGCGGCGCACGGTCACACAAGAAGAAGTCGGCAAATCAGCACTCTATTTGTTGTCTGATTTAGGCAGTGCTGTCACCGGTGAAGTTCTGCATGTGGATGCGGGCTACCACGTTGTTGGCATGAAGGCCGTTGATGCACCCGACATCACCAAGGAATAGGACCACAGACCATGACAGATCGCCTCCCCCATGAAAAAGGCTTCCATATCAGCTGGGATCAAATCCACCGCGACAGCCGTGCCTTGGCCTGGCGGTTGGATGGACAAGGCCCGGACGACGGCGCTTGGAGAGCCGTAGTTGCCATTACGCGAGGCGGTATGGCGCCTGCCATGATTGCAGCACGTGAAATGGATATTCGTACCGTCGATACGATTAGCGTCAAAAGCTATGATCACCAGGATCAATCCCAGGCCAAAGTGCTCAAAGCCCCCGATGCAGCCCTCATGGGTGATGGCACAGGTATCTTGATCATCGATGATCTGGTCGACAGCGGCAAGACCCTTGAATTGGTGCGCGAGCTTTACCCGAATGCACATTTCGCCACGGTCTACGCAAAACCAAAGGGCCGCCCACAAGTCGATACATTCATCACAGAAGTCAGCCAAGACACATGGATTTTCTTCCCTTGGGATATGGCGCTGCAATATGTCGAACCCTACCGCGGCAAAGACTAGACACCTTCTTCTGTTTCAAAATACCTCCGCCGGAGGCATCAAAGAATAAAAAAGCGGCGCAGCCGCTTCTTTGGGATAACGCTATGACCCAATCACGTACAGCCACGACGTTCCCGCCGCCGGTGATGGAGGCCCGCCGCTGGCTGGATGGTGTGATCCATCCCGACAACCGCCCCTTACTGAACGTCAGCCAGGCAGCACCCGTCGATCCGCCACCTGTTGCCCTCCGCGAGGCAATGGCAGAGATTGTTCTCAATGACGCCGAAGCGCATCTCTACGGCCCTGTTCTTGGCCTGCCTGCCTTGCGCGCCGAGGTCGCGGCCCAGTGGACGCAAAGTTATGGCGGCACAGTCACACCTGATCAGGTCGCGATAACGTCCGGCTGCAATCAGGCTTTTGCCGCGGCCATTGCCACCCTCTGCGCCGAGGGCGACGAGGTCATCATTCCAGTGCCCTACTATTTCAACCACCGGATGTGGCTGGATATGTCCGGTGTCAAAACGGTTCCGTTGCAGGCGGGACAGGGTATGATTCCCGACGCGAACGCGGCGGCCAAACTGATCACATCCAAGACCCGCGCGATCGCCTTGGTCAGCCCCAACAACCCTTGCGGGGTTGAATACCCTGCGCAAACGCTTCTTGCGTTCCGGGACTTGGCACGCGCCCACGGGATCGCACTGATTGTTGACGAAACCTACCGGGACTTTGACAGCCGCAGTGGTGCGCCACACGATCTTTTTGCGGATGACGCATGGGATGACACGCTGATCCAACTTTATTCATTTTCCAAAGCGTATCGGCTTACCGGGCACCGGGTAGGTGCCGTTATCGCCAGTCCCGCGCGTCTGGCCGAGATTGAAAAGTTTCTCGATACCGTCACGATTTGCCCAAACCAGTTGGGCCAACGTGCGGCCCTTTGGGGGATGCAACATCTGGGGGATTGGCTGGCAGGCGAAAGGCGCGAAATTCTCGATCGCCGCACTGCAATCCATGACCACTTCCCACGGCTTGCCGACAAAGGATGGGAATTGCTGGGGTGTGGGGCGTACTTTGCCTATGTCCAACACCCGTTTGCGATGTCATCGGCTGATTTAGCGCCGCTTCTTGTTAAGCAAGCAGGCGTTCTTTTGCTTCCCGGCACCATGTTCATGCCCCCCGATGTGCCCGGCGGCGAGAGCCAATTGCGCATCGCTTTTGCCAACATTGATCGTAACGGCGTCGAGACGCTTTTTGACAGGCTGGCATCACTCACGCTCTGACCCTTGCACCCTTGCGCCGCGCCGCTTATTCATGCGCCAATCAGCGGGCGGAGCATGCAGCAAATGGCAGATAAAAAGAAACCTCGGTACGGCGCTTGGATCATCGTGGGTGTCGTCTTAGTTGGCCTTGCAGGGTTTGGTTCGGGCGGGCTCAGCAGTAGCGTCCGCAGCCTTGGCACCGTTGGTGACAAAGACATTTCAGTCAACGCGTACCAACAAGCGCTCAATCAACAAATTCGTGCGCTTTCCGCCCAGTTCGGTCAACAGATTTCTTTTCAGCAAGCCCAGCAATTCGGGATCGACCGGCAGGCCCTTAATCAGGTTGTCTTGCTACGCACGCTTGATAATGAAGCGACGGAAATGGGTATTTCAATCGGCGATGAGCGGGTGTTCCAACGCCTGCAATCAATCCCTTCGTTCCAAGGTGCTGGCGGTTTCAACCGCGAAACTTACCGTTTGTCATTGCAACAGACAGGCCAGAACGCAGCAGAATTTGAGGCAGGCCTGCGCGAAGAGTTGTCGCGCACGTTGCTGCAAGGTGCTGTTGTCAGCGGCATCCCAACGCCTGACGCCTACGCGGATGCTCTTGTTCAGTACATCAGCGAATCGCGCAGTGTGACTTGGGCCAGCGTTGGTGCCGAGATCCTGACGGCACCGGTACCGGGTGCAACACCCGCCGCACAACAAGAATACTATGACGCCAATCCCGAAGACTTCACCCTGCCTGAGACACGCGAAATCACTTATGTCTGGCTGACGCCCAACATGATCCTTGATGACATGAATGTGACAGATGAAGCGGTCGAGCGGCTCTACAACCAACGCCTTAATGAATTTATTCAACCCGAACGCCGCTTGGTCGAACGGCTTGTCTATCTTGACGAGGCCCGCGCAGATGCCGCAGCAGCGCAACTGGACGCTGGTGCCGCTACATTCGAGGACCTTGTGGTGGAACGCGGGCTCGCACTTACAGATATCGACCTTGGAGATGTCAGCCGCGAGGACCTGCGCGATGCAGGTGATGCGGTCTTTACCGCTGACGTGGGCGAGGTGGTTGGCCCGTTCAATTCTCCGCTTGGCCCCGCACTTTTTCGGGTGAACGCGGTTTTGGCAGCGCAGGAAACCTTGCTTGAAGAAGCAGCCCCTGCCCTGCGCGATGAACTTGCAGCAGATGCAGCGCGCGAATTCATCAATGACACCGCCGACCCCATCATTGATCTGCTCGCCGGTGGCGCGACCATGCAAGATCTGGCAGACCGCACCGACATGCGGTCGGGCACGATCAGCTGGACGCCTGACACGGCAGAAGGCATCGCCGCTTATGACGCATTCCGCCGCGAGGCTGCAATTGTACAAGAAGGCCAGTTTGCCGAAATTCACGATCTTGCTGACGGCGGCATTTTCGCTTTGTCGCTGGACGGCATAACACCACCAACCTTGCAACCGCTTGATGATGTGCGTGAAGACGTCATCGCCGCTTGGATGGCGCAGGCGGAACTAGACGCGATTATGGCGCGGGCGGCTGAAATCGCCTCTGATATCCTTCCTTTGACTGGGTTCGAGACACTTGATCTTGTGCCAAGCGTGGACGAAGGCCTGACGCGCCGCAGTTTCGTGGAAGGTACGCCTCCGGACTTCAACGATCAGGTTTTTGAAATGAATGTGGGCGAAGTACGCGTCATTGATGCTGAAAACCGCGCATTGATTGTCCGCCTTGATGATATTTCAGCGCCGGATCTGACTGACCCTTCCGTCACAGCACAGCGCGATGCCGTGGCCGAAAATGCGGCCGCAGGGATCGCGCAAGACATCTTTGATGCCTATGCTGCGCGGCTTCAGCAGGAAACCGAACTCAACATTAATCAAGCGACGATCAACGCGGTCAACGCACAGTTTCAATAGGCTGACCTGATGGCGCTTTTGCCCGACTATGACCACTTTGCCCAAGGCTATGACGCGGGCGCCAATCAAGTGGTCTACACGCGAATCGCTGCTGATCTGGACACGCCCGTATCTTTGATGCTGAAACTGTCTGGCGCTGGCACGAATGCCTTTATGTTGGAAAGCGTGACTGGCGGCGAGGTGCGCGGGCGCTACTCCATCGTTGGTATGAACCCTGATCTGATTTGGGAATGCCGCGGCACGTCTTCGCGGGTCAATCGCAGCGCGCGTTTTGATGACACAGCCTTTGCGCCAATGGATGATGACCCGCTGACGGCACTGCGCGCGTTGATCGCGGAATCGCGGATTGATCTGCCCGCTGATCTTCCCGCGGCCTCAGCCGGTCTTTTTGGCTATCTGGGCTATGATATGATCCGGCTGATCGAACATCTGCCTGATATCAATCCAGATCCTTTGGGATTACCCGATGCGATGATGCTGCGGCCTTCTGTTGTGGCGGTTCTTGACGGTGTGAAAGGCGACGTGATCTTGGTCGCCCCCGCTTATGTAAACTCCGGGCTGTCAGCACATGCGGCCTATGCGCAAGCAGCGGAACGTGTGATGGACGCACAGCGCGCGCTTGAACGCCCGATGCCAAGTGAAGCCCGTGATCTGGCCGAACCCGCACCTGTCGCGCCACCAACATCAAACTTTAGCCATGACGCCTATTTGGCAGCGGTGGACAAAGCCAAAGACTACATCAGGGCGGGCGATATCTTTCAGGTCGTCCCATCACAGCGCTGGACGCAAGATTTCCCTGAACCGCCCTTTGCGCTTTACCGCTCTTTACGGCGCACGAACCCATCACCGTTCATGTTCTTCTTTAACTTCGGTGGCTTTCAGGTCATCGGTGCTAGCCCCGAAATCCTTGTCCGCGTCTTTGGCAAAGAGGTCACGATCCGCCCAATTGCCGGAACACGACCACGCGGTGCGACGCCCCAAGAGGATAACGCAAACGAAGCGGATTTGATGGCCGACAAAAAGGAACTGGCCGAACATTTGATGCTGCTCGATCTGGGCCGCAATGACACCGGTAAGGTCAGCAAAATCGGGACCGTGCGCCCGACTGAACAATTTATCGTCGAACGCTACAGCCATGTCATGCACATCGTCTCGAACGTGGTGGGTGAGTTGGCCGATGACCAAGATGCGCTCAGCGCGTTCTTTGCAGGTATGCCGGCGGGCACGGTCTCAGGTGCGCCCAAAGTGCGGGCGATGGAAATCATCGACGAACTGGAACCAGAAAAACGCGGTGTCTATGGCGGTGGATGCGGGTATTTCAGCGCCAATGGCGACATGGACATGTGCATCGCACTGCGCACAGCCGTTTTGCAGGATGAAAAACTGTATATTCAGGCCGGTGGCGGTGTCGTCTACGACAGTGATCCAGAGGCAGAATACCAAGAAACCGTCCATAAATCCAACGCGATCAGAAAAGCCGCCGCAGATGCGACAATGTTCCGAGGCAGCGGAAATTAGGGGTCGTCGCGCCGCAAGCTAAACCTGCACGCATCTGCACCGGTCGCACAGCAAGTATCTTCTGTGCAGCGCAAGCGATCATCAACCAAAGCCCTAAATAACCCTTCAAAAACTGCACTATGCCAATGGCACAACGGCGTCGCACTTGGTTCCCCGCGCACGATTGGGTTGTCAGCAATTTCAAACGACAGCGGCCCCGCGACGCGAAATTCACCTGACCCGGAGAACGTCCACGCATGTTTGGCAATCGCCTTCGCCAAAAGTGGACCGGACAATGCTGCGGGCAAGATGCGCAAAAGCACTTGCGCGGCGTTTGGAATCCGTTTTGCGAGGATATAGCGCGCAGTCCGCTCACCTGCGGCCCACGCTAAAGAGGGCGCTAACTCCGGATCGATCGTCCGCAACGCTTGGTGTACGCGCGCTGCTGGTGCCTCGTCCATCATGCCTGCATCGCTTGGTGGCTCAAAAACCCCGGCGGCAGCCATGACTTGATCACGAAACTGCGCGCCCCCCGCTTGCTCAAGAACCGGCAGAAGCTGCAGAATTGCGTTCGGCCCAATTAGGCCCGATGTGCGGTTTGTACCATCAAGCATCTTCCATCTGCTCCGATCCACCACCGCAGGCTTTGATATGCGCACCATTGGGCATTTTGAAATTAGCGTTGCGCTCCAGGGCACGCTCTTTGCCTTGCGCACGAACGGCAGCACGGCGTTCTGCGGCTTTCGCAGCTTTGTCCGCGCTTGCCTCCCAATCGTCCATCTGCGCTTCGGCGATGGTCCGGGTCTCGTCAAATTGGAAATCGAGGTTATTTTTGGATTGCGGTCCCGTATAGCCAACCTTGCCCAGATCATAGAACGTCCGCGCAAACCCTGCTTTCATGAACGCTTTCAGACACCCCAACAAATACCTGCGGCGGAAACCTGTGCCCCGCCAAGGATAGTGGAACAGCGCCTTTTTCATATAAAATCGGCGATAGTTGTTCATCACACCGTCCAACAATTCACCGCGCTCCATTGCTGCCGGTTTCATGATCGGGGTGACAAAGTTGTAGCGGCTGAAGTCAAAGACCTCGACCTTGTCCTTGAGTTCTTGAAACAGCGGCGTGAACGGCCAAGGAGTGTACATTGCCCAGTTGGCAAGGTCTGGTTGCCAGTCCCACGCCATCTTGTAGGTTTCATTCAACGTCTCGGGTGTTTCATTATCAAGCCCGACAATGAACTGCGCTTCGACCAGAATATCGGCTTCGCGCAAAAGGCGGATCGCTTCTTTATTCTCTTCAACCTTGGTTTCTTTGTTGAATTGGTCGAGCTTCATCTGCGCTGCAGCTTCGGTGCCAAGACTGACATGCACCAATCCGGCCTTACGGTAGAACTTTAGCAATTCGCGGTCGCGGTAGATATCCGTGACACGGGTGTTGATCCCCCATTTGACCTTATCTGGTAGACCGCGTGCGATCAGCTCTTCGCAGAATTGGATAAACTTCTTGCGGTTGATGGTAGGTTCTTCGTCGGCCAGAATAAAGAAACCAACGTCTTGTTCGTTTACCAAGCGCTCAATCTCATCAACAACCTTTTTGGGGTCGCGCACACGGTAATCGCGCCAGAACTTCCACTGGCTGCAAAACGAACAGGTAAACGGGCAACCACGGGCCATATTCGGGATCGCGACGCGCGTGTTAAGCGGGATATAGATATACTTTTCCCACTCTAGAATGGTCCAGTCAGGTTCAATCCCATCAAGGTCCTTTACGGTGCTCGCAGCCGGGGTCGCTACGATCTCGCCTTCATCAATAAAAGCCAGACCTTTGATCTGCCGCTTTTCTGCAGGCCACCCGCCATCACGCACTGCGCACATCAATTCCGTCAGAATCTCTTCGCCTTCACCGCGCACGATGACATCAACCCAAGGGGCCTCGGACAGCACTTGTTTGTACATAAAGGTCGCATGGACGCCGCCCATCATACGCAGTGCATTTGGCGCTTGCTCTTGTGCGATGCGCAGAACTTCCTCCGCCTTATAGATCGAAGGCGTAATGGCCGTGACGCCCACGACGTCCGGTTGCAATGCGGCTATGTTCTCGGCCAAAACCGCGTCAGTCAGGTCGTTGGTCATAGCATCAATAAAGTGAATATCGTCAAAGCCAACACGGCGAAGCGAGCCGGTAAGGTAGGCAACCCATGCTGGTGGCCAACTGCCTGCGATCTCGGCCCCACCCGAGCGGTAATTGGGGTGAACAAACAAAATGCGCATCGACGACTCTCCTTGCTGTAAGTCTAGATTTACACTTTTGACTGTCAGATTTTATTGACATAGATCAAATCATGCAAGGAGCCATCAAGTTTTCCCCTCTCGCAGAAAAACTAGCGAAAGCTTAACAAGTGAATTCAACAAATATTATGATTTCATAACAATGCGTTGGGTGTGATACCTAATTGACCCCAATGCACCACTGTCTACTCAGACGCGGCCAACAACACAGCTGATGCTGGTGCGATCAGCAGGGTGTCTTGGTCATTTCCAGCCGCCCAATCACGCAATGCGGCGAAAGTTTCTGGCTTCATGCGTGCTAGTAAAACGACCCCGCCAGTCTGCCGCGCGCGGACAGCTGCCTGATCCAACCCGCGTGTAATCGCGCGTGCGTCTTCACCGCCAGCATCCAAATCACGCTGAATAACAGCGGATGGTATGCCCTCATCTTGGGCCGTGCGCGCGGCACCACCTAGTCCACGTTGGACGGTGACAAACCCACGACCTTCAGCGGCGAGGATTTCCATAACCTGTGCCGTCACACTGCGGTTATTCTGCACCACGCCCGTACCATCCGAGAAAAGCATTGCGGCCTCAGGAACAATATCAAAGGCAGACTGGAATGTGATTTCAACATCCGAGGGCTGCGCGCCCTCAGGTAAGGAGATTTGCATTGCAACTTCAAAGCCAGCTGCGCGATAGGCATCGGCACGGCTTCGCGCGCCTTGCGCCAGCGCATCAACCGCAATCGTTGGTGCAAAGCCAAGATCGGCAAGCCCTGCCACGTCTGCGGCACCATCGTCCAACAAAACAATTGAAATAACGGGCAGATTATCCGGGTTCTCAAAATCGGTAGCAAACCGCTCCAGCGCTGGCGCAATCTGCTCCGGTGCGGCATCTGTCTCGACCGCGTCGTCATCGTCGGATGGGGTCACTGCTAGCCGGTTCACGCGCACTTGGGTATTCGTTTGCGGCGCGGCTACACCCTCGGCTTCGTCTTGTGCGATGATGATCTCAGGCTCGGGCTGTGGTGTTGGCTCGGGCGCAGGCTCAATCACCACGATGGAAGGTGCGGGATCCGAGATCTCTTGGTCGCCTAAGATAACCGTATCCGGCAGAGGTGTCGTAGCAGTTACAGTCGCAGGGGCTTGCGGTTCCTCAACCATAACTTCAGCCACAACAGTGTCGGCGGCCTCGGTCTGAACCTGCGGTGGCTTACTGGCCGCAGGATCTTCAGTGATAATCAACTCATCAATTGGTGGGGGTGGTGTTTCAAGAATAACGATCAGCGGCGCGTCTACTTCGGGATCTTGCGCCGCCTCCGCAGAAGGGCTCTCAATGACGATGACTTCCGTGACCGCCTCAGGGGACTTCACCGATGGTGATGGCGTCACGACATCCATTGCATCTGCGGTCTGCGGCGTTTGTGGTGCCTCGCTGACCAAAGGTGCCGAGACGGCATCGTCCACATCGCTTGATAACGTCGCCGGTGCCGCATCCGCAGGGGCATCAAGGGCGGTTTCGACATCGGCTACAAGCGGCAGTTCAGCAGACTGAGTTGATACATCCGGTGCAACATCATCAAGAACAGGATCGGCGACGCGCGGGGCTTGCGCCAAAAATTCTGGTGCAGGTTCCTTTGTCACGGTTACAGACACCGACGTGCTTGACGTGTCTGGTGTAAGTTCCGGTGCCACCAATTGTGGCGCGGCTGGGCCTTGCGCAAACACAGGCTGCTCATTTGCCAGCGAGACAACGCTCAAGCCCAATCCGCCAAGGATCAACGCCCAAAACCCTCCTTCAACGAAGCCCTTCATCTTGCCCACACCTTTGAGTTCGACCTTGACGCCACCACGCGACCCGGCCCATGTATAACAAGCTTATATCGCCCTCTTGCGGGGCGGCGGTAGTCCCTTTTTGCACCTGCGCGAGATTTCACCATGCTGCTTTTGATCGATAACTACGACAGCTTCACATATAACCTTGTTCACTACCTCGGTGAGTTGGGTGCAGACGTCGTCGTGAAACGCAACGATGCCCTTGATGTGCAAGAGGCAATGGCGATGCGACCCGAGGCGATTATGCTGTCACCTGGTCCCGGCGTGCCTGCGCAAGCCGGGATTTGTCTGGCTCTGGTCCACGCAGCGGCTGAGACAAAAACGCCACTCATTGGAGTGTGTTTGGGCCATCAGGCGATCGGTGAGGCCTTCGGTGGCGAAATCGTGCGCTGCCACGAGATCGTTCACGGCAAGATGGGCAGCATGCAGCACACGGCCAAGGGGGTGTTTGCGGACTTGCCCAGCCCGTTTGAGGCAACGCGCTATCATTCGCTCGTTGTCGACCGCGACACCCTGCCCGACAGCCTCGAGATTACCGCCGAGCTGGAAGACGGGACCATCATGGGCCTTCAGCACCGCGAATTGCCTATTCATGGCGTCCAGTTTCACCCCGAAAGCATCCGGTCCGAGCATGGTCACAAGATGCTGGATAATTTCCTTAAGACGACAAAGGTGCCCGCATGAGCGATGCCATGAAGCCTCTCATTTTTGCAGCCTCCGAGGGGCCATTGTCGCGCGCGCAAGCGGAAGAGGCTTTTGGTTATCTATTTGAGGGTGCAGCAACACCCGCGCAAATCGGCGGTTTCTTGATGGCGCTGCGGACGCGCGGCGAATCTGTAGCGGAATATGCCGCCGCTGCCGCCGTCATGCGTGCGCATTGCATCCCTGTCAAAGCGCCAGAAGGTGCGATGGATATCGTCGGCACAGGTGGCGACGGCAAACACACGTTGAACATCTCCACAGCAACCGCATTCGTTGTTGCAGGTGCCGGCGTTCCCGTCGCAAAACACGGCAACCGCAACCTGTCATCAAAGTCGGGCACCGCAGATGTACAGGGCGCTTTGGGCATCAATGTCATGGTCGGACCCGAAGTGGTCGAGCAAGCCATCGCAGAGGCCGGGATCGGCTTTATGATGGCCCCCATGCATCACCCGGCGATGAGACATGTGGGGCCTATCCGTGTTGAACTTGGATCAAAAACGATCTTTAACATATTGGGACCATTAACAAATCCAGCTGGCGTGAAGCGGCAACTGACCGGTGCTTTTGCCCCAGACCTTATTCACCCGATGGCTGAAACGCTTCAACAACTGGGGACTGAAAAAGCTTGGCTCGTGCACGGCAGCGATGGCACGGATGAGATCACCATCTGCGGGCCAACCGCGGTCGCAGCGCTGGAGAATGGCAGAATCACATCGCGCGAAATTCATCCCGAAGATGCTGGTCTACCCGTGCATAATTTCCGCGATATTCTTGGCGGCACGCCTGAGGAAAACGCGGTGGCCCTTAACGCCCTATTGGATGGTGCGGCGGGTGCCTACCGCGACGCAGTGCTATTGAACGCGGCAGCGGCACTTGTTGTCGCTGACAAGGCCGGCGATTTGAAGACAGGTGTCGATTTGGCGCGTGAAAGCATCGACAGCGGCAAAGCGAAGAAAGCCGTCACCGATTTGGCGCGTATTACCTCTGCGGCATAATGTTTGACACATCACGCTTGAGGGCATGGACTGATCTGCCCTTCTTCAAAGATGATCTCGCCAAGATCGCCCGCAACGTCGGCAATAAAATTTTGCCTCCGCCGCAGCTAACCTTTGCTGCACTTGAGCGCACGCAACCGGATGCCACGCGCGTCGTGATCCTCGGCCAAGATCCCTACCACACGCCGGGCAAAGCCGATGGATTGGCATTCTCAATCCCGAATAGCTTCGACGGCAGGCTCGATAGCTTGGGTAATATCTTCAAAGAAATTCAAGATGATACAGGACACCATCGCACAAAGACCGCACTGCATTATTGGGCGGATCAAGGTGTGCTGTTGCTGAACACGGCCCTCACCGTGCCACCCGGACAGCCCAAAGCGCATGCCAAACTCGGCTGGTCGACACTGGTAGAACAAGTGCTACATCGGCTGAATGATCGCCCCCGGGCATGCGTTCTTTGGGGCGGTCCAGCGCAGGCCTATGCCCGCCACCTTGGCCGCGATCATCTGATCCTGACATCTGCGCACCCTTCCCCGCTCTCGGCCTATCGCGGGTTTTTCGGGTCGCGCCCATTTTCAAAGGTGAACCAGTGGCTTATTGATCAAGACCAAGAGCCAATCAACTGGGCGGACCCATGAGCGACATTCTGCAAAAGATCCAAACCTACAAGCTAGAAGAAGTCGCAGCCCGTAAGGCTACTGTGCCTTTGGCGGAGGTTGAGGCCATTGCCAAAGCTGCCCCGCCGACCCGCGGGTTCGCCGAAAGCCTCGCGAATGCCGCGCGTGACGGATACGGGTTGATCGCCGAGATCAAGAAGGCCAGCCCGTCGAAAGGGTTGATCCGCGCAGATTTCGATCCCCCCGCCTTGGCCGAAGCTTACGCCGCTGGTGGCGCAACCTGCCTTTCGGTTTTGACAGACGGGCCGTCCTTTCAAGGTCACGACAGCTATTTGACGGCAGCGCGTTCTGCGGTTGATCTGCCTGCACTGCGCAAAGACTTCATGTACGACACCTATCAAGTCGCAGAAGCGCGCGCGCTTCACGCGGATTGTATCTTGATCATCATGGCCAGTGTCAGCGACGCACAAGCCCAAGAGCTAGAAGATGCAGCATTTGCGTGGGACATGGATGTGCTCATTGAGGTTCATGACGCCGCCGAGTTAGAGCGTGCAACCGCCCTTAAGTCCCCATTAATGGGCATCAATAACCGCAATCTCAAGACCTTCGAGACAACACTGGATACCACCCGCATACTCTCAAAACTGGTGCCAACGGACCGCATGATCGTGTGTGAAAGCGGGCTGAACACACCAGAAGAGCTTGCCGATATGGCCCGCTATGGGGCGCGGACATTCCTGATTGGCGAAAGCTTGATGCGACAACAGGATGTGGCAAATGCCACGCGCCAACTGCTCGCCAATCCAGCAACAGGTATGATGTAATGACATCACTTTCGCATTTCGATGGCGACGGCAAAGCGCATATGGTTGATGTGTCAGACAAACCCATGACCGACCGCACCGCCATCGCGGAAGGCTACATCAAGATGAGTGCGGCAACGCTTTCCCTCATTACCCAAGGCCGCGCCGACAAAGGCGATGTGCTGGGGATCGCGCGAATTGCAGGCATTATGGGGGCCAAGAAGACGGCCGAACTGATCCCGCTATGTCACCCTTTGCCGATCACGAAAGTCGCCTTGGACTTGACCCCCGATGGCACCTTGCCCGGGGTCCGCATTGTGGCCACCGTTAAGACAGGTGGTCAGACAGGCGTCGAAATGGAAGCGTTGACAGCCGTCAACATTGCCGCCCTGACTGTCTACGACATGGTCAAGGCCGTGCAAAAAGACATGGAGATCGGCGGCATCCGCCTGACGTTCAAAGATGGCGGAAAATCCGGTCGGTTTGAAAACCCATGATCTCGGTCGAAGAGGCACTTGCCGCACTTTTTGCACTTGTTTCGCCCGGTGACACCGAAGTCGTGCCATTGACGCAAGCCAATGGCCGCGTCCTGGCACATGATGTGAAAGCCACACGCAACCAACCGCCATTTGCGGCCTCAGCGATGGACGGCTATGCGGTCAAAAAGGCGGATATCGCCCCCGGCGCCATCCTAGACGTGATCGGAGAAGCCGCAGCTGGCCATCGCTGGGACGGTACGGTCAATCCGGGACAAGCCGTGCGTATCTTTACAGGGGCCCCTTTGCCCGACGGCACCAATCATGTCGTCATTCAAGAAAACGTCGCACGTATCAAGAACCAGATAACCCTTGACGCAAGTGCCAACGACAAATCGCACGTCCGCCCGGCTGGTGCTGATTTCGTGAAGGGTGATCCCTTGTCAGCGCCGCGTATGTTAGTTCCTGCGGACATCGCACTGCTGGCGTCCATGAACATCGCGTCGGTTCCGGTGACGCGCAAACCCGTCATCGCCATCGTGGCCACAGGCGACGAACTGGTGCAACCCGGTGAGACCCCCGGTGAGGACCAGATCATTGCCTCGAACAGCTATGGGCTGGCCGCGCTGTTCGAAAACCTTGGGGCGCATGCCCGGCTTTTGCCGATTGCGCGCGATAACGCGTCATCACTGGAACTGGCCTTTGATCTTGCCGCTGACGCTGACCTGATTGTTACGATCGGCGGGGCGTCGGTTGGCGATCATGATCTCGTTGGTGCTGTGGCGCAATCCAAAGGGTTGCAGCAATCCTTTTATAAAGTGGCGATGCGCCCCGGCAAACCGCTGATGGCAGGTCGCATCGGTGATGCTGCTATGATCGGCCTGCCCGGCAATCCGGTCTCGGCGATGGTGTGCGGGCATGTTTTCCTCGCACCTGTTATCCGCAAAATGCTGGGGCTGGGCGAAAGCCCCGCCATCCGGCAAATAACAACGCTTGCCAAAGCAGTTGGGTCAAATGGACCGCGCGAGCATTACATGCGCGCATTTCAAGGGCCCGAAGGTGTAACGATATTTGATCGTCAAGACAGTGCCCTGCTAAGCGTCTTAGCCGATGCAAATTGTCTGGCTGTCCGTCCGATCAATGACCCCGCCAGAGACGCCGGACACGAAATAGAGATCATTCGCCTGTAAATCGCTCATGCCAGACTTTGCGAATTTGTACACCATAGTTGACACAAAACAAGAACATGCATAGAACATAAGCAAAACGTGGCAACGGAGTAGCGACATGCTCACTAAGAAACAACTCGACCTGTTGGAGTTTATTCACAAGCGTGTTCAACGCGATGGTGTCCCGCCCAGCTTTGACGAGATGAAAGAAGCGCTTGATCTGCGGTCCAAGTCCGGAATTCACAGATTGATCACCGCTTTGGAAGAACGTGGTTTCATCCGGCGTTTGGCGCACCGCGCCCGCGCACTTGAGATCGTGAAATTGCCTGATGCGATGCAATCCAAGACTGGATTTACACCGCGGGTCATTGACGGTGACAAACCGGACAGCACGCCTGTGGCCGCAATACCAATCGATAACGGGTCAATTGAACTGCCAATGATGGGCCGTATCGCTGCGGGTGTCCCGATTGAGGCAATCAGTGAAGTATCAAGTAAGGTTTCAGTGCCACAATCAATGGTGGGTGCTGGTGATCATTACGCGCTTGAAGTCAAAGGCGACTCGATGATCGATGCGGGGATCAATGACGGTGATGTCGTCGTGATCCGCGAAACGACTGTTGCTGACAATGGCGATATCGTAGTCGCACTGGTTGAAGGCCATGAAGCCACGCTCAAACGGTTCCGCCGCAATGGTGCTGCCATCGCTTTGGAGGCCGCGAACCCAGCCTATGAAACACGGGTTTTCCGTGATGATCAGGTCAAAGTACAAGGCCGCTTGGTGGGATTGATCCGCACTTATTGAGTGATCTGCAAATCTTGTGAAAGGGTCGCAATAGCGGCCCTTTTTCTTTGCGGTTCTGTCAAACGAAGACGCGTGCCAGCTGGACCTTGGCGCATGTTCCAAGGTCGCTCACCCGCGATAGAATGCGCGGTTTCAATCAATAGATCCCCGTTCGGTGCAAGATCGAACGCCAAGGCGCCCGTTTCTCTGAGACGGGCAAGATCAAAAACAGTGCAGCTGCGGGCCAGTTCATCGATCTGGTTGCTGATCAGCACATTAGCATCATCGCAGTCGGCTATTTCAGCCAGCGCCGTTTTGCCCGACACTTGCAATATCTGCCAATCACCTAGGGATGCAGTCACCCGACGCCCCTCTTGCTGCAATCCATTGCGCGCGGCCGCCTCGGCTTGGTCTACGGGCCAGCCATCATTTTCCAACCAGATGCCAGCGACAAAACCGCTCCCCTTTGGTTTTGACAGCACCCGTCCGAACGATGTTTGCAACCCAACAAGTGCTCCGTTGTCTGCAACCAATAGTGCTGGCCTTTGGGATTGTTGCCACAAAATACCAGCACAGATCACTGCCGTCAGTCCGATCAGACGACCGCGTCCTTTCACGAGGATCAGCCAGATCAACCCCAACGACAAGGCAGGCAATACCCGCCAATCGGGTGCCCAGACATGGCTCAATGCGCCATCTAGGTCTGCTACACTGTGTGCCACAAACAAAATCCACCGCAGCCCTGCTTCCATGATCCGCAGTCCGACTTCCCATAGGCCAAATGGCGCAAGGCACACAGCCAAGACAGCAGCCGGCATCACCAAGAAGCCCATCAGCGGCACGCTCAACACATTCGCAATCAAACCGTAGTGCGCGATCTGGTTGAAGTGGGCGGCAGCAAAAGGTGCCGTCGCGATGCCTGCGATGAATGACGACAGCACAACAGACAAGATGGGCCGCGTCCATTTTGGCAGACGCGATAGATCAAGCTTTCGCAGCCCCCCAAACACCACCACAAGTGCTGTTGTGGCTGCGAATGACATCTGAAACCCCGGCCCGACGAGTGCCTCCGGTTGCCAGGCCAAGACGATGATCGCTGCCATTGCAACGGCCCTGAGGGTCAAAGCGCGGCGGCCAAGCAACACGGCCACAAGCATCACGGCGACCATGATAAACGCCCGCTCTGTCGCGACGTTCCCCCCTGACAATGCCAAGTAGAACGCGCCAACGATAAGCGCGCAAAAGGCTGCAATCTTCTTTGTTGGAAACCGCAACGCGATGAATGGAACAATAGCCAAACCATAGCGGATCACAGCAAAGACAAATCCGGTCAAAAGCCCCATATGCAGACCCGAGATTGCAAGCAAATGCGCCAGATTTGAGGCGCGCAGATTGCGCAATGTCTCTTGGCCCATACCGGAACGGTCACCGGTCATGATCGCAGCCGCAAACGCGCCCGCCTCACCGGGCATGGCGGCCTGTACAGCTTGCGAAATTGCGCGGCGCATTGCGAAAATACGCGTTGCCAGATCAGGCGTGTCCGGCACGGACCACCGCAAAACGGGTGTCCGGGTATAGCCGACCGCGCCCAGCTTCAAGAACCAAGCGTGACGTTGGAAATCAAACCCACCGGGCTCTGCCGGGCCTGCGGGCGGAGAAAGATGCCCGGTGAGGATGATGATGTCCCCGGCGATGAATGTCTGAAAAGGTTGATCCCCGTGCAACGACACGCGCACCCGCGCAGGTGTGCGGGCGGGCGCCATGCGCGCCAAAACAACTTGGTCGAGCGTCAACCGCGTGGCGTCGCTGCCGGAACGATCAATATTGACGATCCGCCCTTGAATGGGTCCGTAATACCGAAAACCCAAGACAGGCGCACTGGCGGCCTCTACCCGCAATTTTGCAAGTCCGATACCGGTGCAGACCAGTACCAGTGCCATGATCAAAGGTGCGAATGCTGGCCGCGCTAACACTGCACAAATCAATAGCCCCGCCGCAAACACGGCCAAGATACTCATCTGTACGAAATCAGGTTCCTGCGCCAAGCCAAAGTAGAGCCCGATGCCAAGCGCCATGCACACAGGCACCCACCCGATCATGCCGCCACGTTGCGCCAGAAGCGTCTGTTCAAGCAGCACGCGCACTTGTTCTTCACCCCGCAGTCTTCTATCCCACACCCAAGCCGGAACCCTACCGGAAAGCTGGTTAGCGAAAGGTTAATATCCTCATGTCAGTCGTCACGCGTTTCGCCCCGTCGCCCACAGGTGCTTTGCACATTGGTGGTGCGCGCACAGCCCTGTTTAACTGGCTTTATGCCCGTGGGCGCGGTGGCAAATTTCTGCTCAGGATTGAAGATACCGACAAAACACGCTCAACCGAAGAAAACCGGCAAGCGATCCTTGATGGCCTGACATGGTTGGGTTTGGATTGGGACGGCGAACCATCAAGCCAAGCAGCCAATGCCGATCGCCATGCGCACGTGGCAAACGAATTGCTGGCGAACGGTCATGCCTACAAGTGCTTTAGCACCCAAGAAGAGATTGAAGCATTTCGCGAAAAAGCCCGTGAAGAAAAAACATCCACTCTCTTCCGGTCGCCTTGGCGTGATGTCCCTGACACCGAACACCCCGATGCGCCATTTGTGATCCGTATCAAAGCACCCCGCGACGGCCAGACCACCTTGCACGACGAAGTGCAGGGTGATGTGACATGGTCGAACGATCAACTCGACGATATGATCCTACTGCGATCCGATGGCACGCCTGTCTATATGTTGGCTGTTGTGGTCGATGATCACGATATGGGCGTGACGCATGTCGTGCGCGGTGATGACCACCTTGCCAATGCGTTCCGCCAGAATCTGATTTACGATGCGATGGTGTGGGACAAACCCACACTGGCGCATATTCCACTGATTTTCGGCCCTGACGGCAAGAAACTGTCCAAGCGTCATGGCGCGACAGGTGCGGCTGAATATCAGGCCTTGGGCTATCCCGCGGCGGGGATGCGCAATTACCTGACACGTCTTGGCTGGAGCCACGGCGACGATGAATTCTTCACTGATGCCCAAGCGCAAGACTGGTTTGATCTGAGTGGCATCGGCAAATCACCGGCCCGGTTCGACTTCAAAAAGCTAGAGAATATCTGCGGCCAGCATATCGCTGTGGCTGACGATGCTGCACTGCTGCAAGAATTGCAGGGTTTCCTTGCGGCAACTGGTGCTGATCCGTTGACTGACACACAGTCTGACGGAATGTTGAGAGCGATGTACTGCCTCAAAGAGCGGGCGAAGACCTTCCCGGAACTAATTGATAAAGCGCATTTTATTCTGACATCACGCCCAATTCAACCTGATGACAAGGCAGCTACGCATCTGACAGATGTATCCCGTGGTATACTGGCGGAATTGACGCCGCACCTGCAAAATGCTAGCTGGTCCAAGGACATCCTGGAAGGGATCGTCGCATCCACTGCCGAAGCTCATGACATGAAACTAGGCAAGCTGGCCGGGCCTTTGCGCGCGGCACTCGCTGGACGCGCGGTTTCACCTAGTATGTTCGATATGATGTTGGTCCTTGGGCAAGATGAAACCATCGCCCGCCTGCAGGATGCCAGTCGCTGAAACCTATTCGAAACGAATAGCAGCTAACCGGATACCAACGAAAACGATGCTACCGCGCTGTCACCAGGCGTGGGACCGATAGGGGAATAAATATGGCCGAGAATACCGATATTGCGAAACTGACGCTTAAAGGAAAAACTTACGACTTGCCTGTCCACTCCCCAACTGGCGGTCCTGATGTCATCGACATTCGCAAGCTTTATGGGCAAGCGGATGTGTTTACGTATGATCCCGGCTTTACGTCGACTGCGGCCTGCGACAGCACGATCACATTTATTGATGGCGACAAGGGTGTCTTGCTGCACCGTGGCTATCCGATTGATCAGCTTGCTGGCAAATCCCACTATCTCGAAGTGTGCTACCTGCTTCTGTACGGTGAATTGCCGTCAGCGGAAAAGTTGGAAGAATTCGAATCGCTGGTCACCAATCACACAATGATTCACGAGCAGATGCACAACTTCTTCCGCGGTTTCCGCCGTGATGCGCACCCAATGGCCACAATGGTTGGCGTTGTGGGCGCTATGTCTGCATTCTACCACGATTCAACCGATATCAACGACCCGCACCAGCGCGAGGTCGCGACGATCCGCTTGATCGCCAAGATGCCGACGGTCGCGGCGATGGCCTACAAATACTCCATCGGACAGCCGTTTGTGTATCCGCGCAATGACTTAGACTATGCTGCAAACTTCTTGCACATGTGCTTTGCCGTGCCAGCGCAGGAATACAACGTGAACCCAATCCTCGCCCGTGCGATGGACCGGATCTTCACGCTGCATGCCGACCACGAACAAAACGCGTCCACATCGACGGTACGTTTGGCGTCGTCATCTGGTGCGAACCCGTTTGCATGTATCGCGGCAGGTATCGCTTGCCTTTGGGGTCCTGCCCACGGTGGCGCAAATCAAGCCTGCCTTGAGATGCTGAAAGAAATCGGCACCGTTGACCGGATTCCTGAATTCATCGCCCGCGCAAAAGACAAAAACGACAGCTACCGCCTGATGGGCTTTGGCCACCGCGTTTATAAGAACTTCGATCCACGCGCGACAGTCATGAAAGAAAGCGCTGACGAAGTACTTGATCTGATGGGCATTGAGAATAACCCCATCCTGCAGGTCGCCAAAGAGCTTGAGAAACAAGCGCTGGCCGATCCGTATTTTGCCGAGAAAAAACTGTTCCCGAACGTCGACTTTTATTCCGGTATTATCCTTGAAGCGATGGGTTTCCCGACGTCCATGTTCACACCAATCTTTGCACTGGCGCGCACCGTAGGCTGGATTTCGCAATGGTCCGAGCAGTTGGCCGATCCACAGCTGAAAATTGGCCGCCCTCGCCAGCTTTATCTCGGTGAGATGCAGCGCGACTATGTTGATATTGAAAAGCGTTAGAAACTTGGGGCTGCCTTCGGGTGGCCCTTTCTTCACATGACCCTCAAAACTGATCGGCTGATCCTGCGCGCGGCCCAGCAAGCGGACCTCATGGATCTTCATGCGCTTTATAGTGAACCGCGTGCGATGGCCTATTGGTCAACGGCCCCACATGACAGCATTGAGCAAACGCAAGAGCACCTCGATCGCTTGATTGCGTCCAACCGCGAACAGCTCACCTACTTTGTGATTGAATTGGATAGCCGCGCCATTGGTACAGCGGGCATGCACAAAGCGGGCGAAGTCGGTTTCTTGCTGCATCCAGATCACTGGCGCAAAGGTATCGCAACCGAGGCCATGACAGCCATCGTCACCCATCTGTTTGAAATAACAGACTTTGTACAACTCACGGCCGATGCCGATCCAAACAATGCAGCCTCTGTGTGCTTCCTCAAATCGCTCGGATTTGAGGAAACCCATCGCGCCAATAACACATTTTGCATCAATGGCGTTTGGTCAGACAGCGTGTATTTTGCGCTTCAGCGTCCTTCATAAACGGCTTTGCGCTTTTCTAGAAACGCGACAACGCCTTCTTGGAAATCACGCGTCTTGCCACAGCGTCCTTGCAGCTTTGCTTCCAGCGCCAATTGCTCATCGAGTGAGTTTTCAAACGACCCACGGATTGCCTTTTTCAACTGCCGATAAGCAACCGTTGGGCCTTGCGCGAGATGTGCCGCGCGCCCTTGCACATGCTCAAGGAACGTCGCCGCAGGTGCCGTTTCGTAGATCATGCCCCACTCCTCCGCCTGCTGCGCACTGATTTTGTCAGCGAACAGGGCGGCCCCCATTGCTTTGGCAGACCCCATCTGGCGCGGCAGCCAATAGGTGCCACCTGCATCCGGGATCAAACCAATGCGGGTGAAGGCTTGAATGAAATACGCATCTTCGGATGCGATCACCACGTCTGCGGCAAGTGCGAGGTTTGCCCCTGCCCCCGCTGCTGGTCCATTGACCGCAGCAATTGTCGGCACCCGACAGTCAAAGATCGCCTTAAGCATCGGGACATATTCATCGCGCAACGTCCGCTCCAGGTCGAGCGATGCAGCACTGCCACCATCGCCTAGGTCCTGGCCGGAACAGAACGCTCTGCCCTCGCCAGTTAGCACGACAACGCGCGCCTCTTTTTCCGCAGCCTTCATGGCATGCGTGATCTCGGCCCGCATTTGCGTGTTGAGCGCGTTCATCATGTCGGGGCGGTTCAGTGTGATCACCGCGACAGAATTGCGAATGACAAGTTTGATGGCCTGATAGTCCATGCGCGGGATCCTTTACAAATTCTCCCTTAAGGTAATGAACTGATCAGTTTAGGAAAGGGCTACGGGGCGTCACGGCCCAATATTTTCTCTAATTCGGCCTTTTCAGCGGCGCTTAACGCATCCGGCACCGCGCGTTTCGCCCGGATCGTCGACCATCCGATTGCGAGAGCGATGAGAAGAAGCGCGGGGGCGGCGAGCCAAAGGATAATGTTCGCACCACTGGAGTCGGGACGCAGCAAAACGAATTCCCCGTAACGTGCGACCATGAACGCAAGGGCGTCTTCGTCGGTATCGCCCGCGACAATGCGTTCGCGCAACACGATCCGCAATTCCTGTGCCAAGGCAGCGTTGCTTTCATCAATGCTTTCATTGCGGCAAACCGGGCAACGCAGTTCTTGCGAAAGCGCACGCGCGCGGTCTTCGAGCACGGGATCATCCAGCATCTCTTTGGGGTCAACGGCCCACAGGGGAGATGCCAAAAGCATCAGGATGATGACCAGACGTTTCATTCCGCCGGCACCGCCTTTGGCCTTCGCTTTGCCGATGCCGCACCAATCCGCAGCCGCCGATCAGACAGTGAGAAACAGCCGCCAAGCGCCATCAAGATCGCACCACCCCAAATCCAATTCGCGAATGGTTTGAGGTAGATACGTACCGCCCAACCGCCACCTTCCTGCGGGTCTCCGACGACCACATAAATATCGCGCAGCACGCCATTCATAATCGCCGCTTCGGTTGTCGGCATGTTTGCCACCGGATAGAACCGCTTTTCAGGATGCAGATCGCCGACCTGCTGCGCGTCCCGCCAGACCGAAATATCGGCCATCGTGGTCAGGTAATTCGGCCCTTCCAGCTGGTTCACACCGTCCAAGCGGAATTCGAACTGGCCAACCTCCCAGCGATCGCCGGTTTGGGCGATCCGGATGTCTTCTTGCTCCCACGCCAACATAGCGGCGATGCCAAAGATGGTGACACCCATCCCGATGTGTGCAGTCGCCTTGCCCCAATCTGCACGCGGCAGACGGGTGATACGGCGCAAACGCTCGGGGATGCTATCACGCCCACTGCGCATCCAAAGATCAGCAAGTGCGCCGCCGACAACCCAAACACCCAAAGCCACACCTATCGGACCGAGCGCCGAATTTCCGCTTTGAATTGCATAGGCCAAACCAGCCATCGCCACGGCCAGCACCAGCCAACCGACGACTGATTTGGACGCACGCGCTAACGTGCCACGCTTCCATGCGAGGATGGACCCTAAAGGCAATGCAATCGCCAAAGCGACCATGAACGGTGTGAATGCAGCGTCAAAAAATGGCGGCCCGACGGACACCGTTCGGTCAAAAAGCATCTCTGACACAAGCGGCCAAATGGTCCCAATAAACACGACAAAACAACTAACCGACAACAAGATGTTGTTCAGAATTAGCGCGCTTTCGCGGCTCACGGTTGAAAATACGCCCTTCGATTCCATCGTATGCGCGCGGAACGCAAAGAGCGTCAGCGCACCACCCAAGAAAATCGCAAGGATCACCAGGATCAGCATTCCGCGCTCTGGATCATTGGCGAAGGCATGCACGGACGTCAGCACACCAGATCGCACGATGAATGCGCCCAACAAAGAGAATCCGAATGCGAGGATCGCAAGCAAAATGGTCCAGCTTTTCAACGCCTCGCGTTTTTCAACCACAATGGCAGAGTGCAGCAGCGCCGCAGCAATAAGCCAAGGCATGAACGACGCGTTCTCAACCGGGTCCCAAAACCAGAAGCCGCCCCAACCAAGCTCGTAGTAGGCCCACCAAGAGCCAAGCGCGATACCAACGGTCAGGAACATCCAAGCGGCCAAAGTCCAAGGGCGAACCCAGCGACCCCATGCGGCATCGACACGACCCTCGATCAACGCGGCTACAGCGAAAGAGAACGACATGCTGAGCCCAACGTAGCCGAGATACAAAAATGGGGGGTGGAACGCCAAACCGGGGTCTTGCAACAGCGGATTAAGGTCGCGGCCGTTCAGTGGCGGCACTTCAAGGCGCAAGAATGGGTTCGATGTAAATAAGACGAACGCAAAAAAGGCGACTGCGATGGACGCCTGTACCGACAGCACGCGTGCGCGTAACCGCGCTGGTAAGCCATCGCCAAACCAGGCAGCACACGCACCAAAGAGCGTCAGGATCAGCATCCACAGCAGCATCGACCCTTCATGGTTCCCCCACACGCCGGTGATTTTGTAGATCATCGGCTTGTCGGTGTGCGAATTGAGATAAACAAGCTGAAGCGAGAAATCAGACGTCACAAACGCCCATGTAAGCACCGCAAATGCGAAACCAGTCAGCAAGAATTGCGCTGTCGCCGCAGGCTCGGCCATCGCCATCCAACCTGCATTACCACGGTGTGCACCGACCATCGGCACGATTGTCTGGACGATGGCGATGCCAAAGGCCAGAATCAAAGCGAAGTGTCCAAGTTCAATCAACATGACAAAAGACATACCGCATTCAGCACCGGGGCAACATAGCAGACCGCTCACATCCGCGATACATTTTGGCGCACCTCTAAAGCGCGAAACCGCCTTGCATCGCATAGGTCACGCCCGCCATCAAAAGACCGCCAATCACCAGTCGCACAAGCCATTTCAGCGTGTCTTCAATTGCGCCAAGCCTGCCAGCCACGTTTGCGCGGTGCACGTCATCAACCGCGTTGCGCATCTCAAGCGCATTGATACGGCGTTCAAGCTGTCCAGCACCTTCACTTTGCATTTTGAGCCTGCCAATCTCGCAAGGCGTCATTGGTCGGCGCAGCCTCCAACACCGTTGGAGCGGCGTGATGTGCAACCAAGGATTTTGCCATAAATCTTTGAAATTCTTGCGATTTCACCTGATGGCGCGCACCAAAGTAGAAACTGACTATCGCGCCCATCAGCCACCAAAGCGGCTCTGGCACTAGGCCGAGACCTTCCATACCTTCTGCAAAACTATCCGGATTTTGCATCGCCATGACAAAAAGCCAGATCGTGCCCAACGCCAGCGCCGGACGTGGCAACCGGTTCAAACCATCCACGATCCGGTCGAATATGCCCCGCCGTGGATGCACGAATTCCGCCGCGAACTGTGCAAGACTATCTGACCGCGCTGACGCGGCGCGCACAGCCCCTTTTTCGGTATTCTGACGAAACACTTCAACAGTTTCGGTGACAACATTACGCCCGTCGCCAAAAAGGAACGACATGATCCCCGACATCAAACCCATTGCGACACCCGCGCTTGGTGTTGCGCCTCTGTCAAATGATAGCGCGCCGACACAAACTCCTCAGCCCGTTTGATCCAACCACCTTTGCCACCATCGCGACTGCGCGCGTATTTCCGGCTGGCAGGGCGGCGCGCGGCCAAATCGTAGTAGTAATTGCGGCGTGCGATTCCATACGCATCCGCAAGATGATCAGGCGCGGCGTCATACGCTTGCTTTACTGCCGCAATCGTCCGTGGCCCGATAACCCCATCGGCAACAACATCGATCCGCATTTCACCCAGCAGTCGTTGTAGAATTTTGACCGCATTCGCGCCGGCATTAACGTACATATCGAATACAGATGGCTGCAATGCCTCAGGCAGCCGATCAATGCGTGGCGCGCGAAAGTAATGTTCAACAAAAATCGAAACGGCATGCGCGCGGGTCAACACCCGCACATCGCTGGCATCAACACGCCCGTCTTGGTTTAGATCAAGCCCCAAGCGGCGCATCGTGTGGATCGTCACACCGTAGTTCGTAGCCCCACCGGGATCATCGGGGTCATTCACATAACCACCCTCGCGGGCGACAATCTCTTGTGCGATTTTTGTCACTGACTGCATCTTCATCCCTCACATTTGGCGGGGATAAAGATGCTTTCGATGGGTTAATTGGTGACGATAGCACCGTCCGGATCAACATAGAGACCCTGATCTTTCAATGCATCTATCACTTCTGAAGGCATGTATGTTTCATCATGTTTTGCAAGAATTTCAACGGCTTCAAAACGGCCATTGATGTAGTTTCCTTGCGCAACCATACCCTGACCCTCTTCAAAAAGATCCGGCAGAATGCCCGTGTAGACGACCGGCACTACAGCACCGCCATCAGTCACCGAAAAGCTTACCTGTTCGCCCTGACCGCGCACGATGGACCCTTCGGCGACCAGCCCACCAATGCGGAATCGCTCGTTTGGTGGCGGCGGCGCTTCGGCCACCTCAGAAGGTGACCTGAAGAACTGGAAACTGTCATCGGGCAAGAACCACAATAGCACGAGAACCATCGCAATACTTGCACCCGCCATGGAAATCACCTGAATGCGGCGGCGCTTCTTGAGGCTTTTGAGACCACGCGTCATGGGAACACCGGCGCCAGCATCAGGCCCTCTGTTTCCGGCAAACCCAGCATCAGGTTGGCATTCTGCAATGCTTGACCAGATGATCCCTTGGTCAGGTTATCCAGCGCTGCAATCACAATCGCCCTACCCGGCACACGGTCAGCGACCACGCCGATATGGCAAAAATTCGATGCCCGGATATGTTTGATCGACGGATGTTGTCCCATCGGAAGTACCTCAATAAACGGCTCATCCGCGTATGCTGCGGCTAGAGTGCTATATATAGTCGCTGGATCGCCCTGCACATAGGTGGTAGCCAAAATGCCGCGGTTCGCGGGGATCAGGTGCGGCGTAAACTGCACATGGACGGGACGGCCAGCAATGGCCGAAAACTCCTGATCAAACTCGCCCAAGTGCCGGTGCGTGCCACCAACGGCATAGGCGTGCGATCCTTCTGACAACTCCGCGTGCAACAGGTTTTCCTTCAGGCTGCGTCCTGCGCCTGATACTGCACACTTCAGGTCAATAATGATCTGATCTAGATCAATCACGCCTGCTTCAATCAACGGACGCAGCGCATATTGGCCGGTCGCCGCGTTACAACCCGTGCCAGCAACAAGCCGCGCGGTTCTGATCGGCGCGCGATAAAACTCTGTCAGACCGTATACAGCTTCACCTTGCATCTCGGTCGCGGCATGGCCCTTGCCGTACCATTTTTCATAATCAGCCGGATCACGCAGCCGGAAATCGGCAGAGAGGTCGATGATTTTCAAGCTCTTCGGCAACTTCGAGATCACGGCCTGCGATGTTGCGTGCGGCAAAGCGCAAAACACCAGATCAACAGCGCTCAGGTCCATCTCTTCAATTGTGGTCAACACAGGCAGATCAAGGTGGCGCAGATGCGGAAACACATCGGCCATCGCCATGCCTGCCTTGGAATTCCCAGATAGGCCCACGATATGCAGGCTGGGGTGTGTTGCAATCAGGCGCACAAGTTCAGCACCAGTGTAACCAGAAGCGCCAAGAATGGCGACATTATAGGTCATTTGAATATCCCTCGGGATGAAAGGTCATGAATTAGATTTAAGCGGCTTCAAAAGTGATTTGTCGTCGCAAAAACTGGGTTGCGCGACTGGATACTCTGTCAGGGTCACCCGTTGTCAAAAACGCTGACGTGGTTCCGGGACCTGTCATCGCAGGCCGCCGCTCAAGATAATCCGCCAGACTTTCAGCCACTAGTTCAGCCTGGCTAAACACCTTCACCTGCGGACCAAGTGCTGCCTGAAATGCGGCCGCCATCAATGGATAGTGCGTACAGCCTAAAACAGCTGCATCCGGCTCGGGCATCTTACGCTTAAGCGCGTCAACATGACTGCGCACCAACGCCTCTGCCAAGATCATATCACCGTCCTCAATAGCATCGACAACACCACCGCAAGCCTGCGCTTCGACATCAACGCCAATGGCCCGGAACGCCAACTCACGCTGGAACGCACGGCTGGAAACGGTCGCCGGTGTGGCAAACAACGCGACGTGCTTTGTTTTCACCTCACGCGGTGGCGAATTATCGCCCCACTGCCGCTCGGTCAGTGCTTCAATCAACGGGACGAACACCCCCAAGACACGCTTGCCTTCAGGAATCCACCCTTCCTGCATCCGGCGCAAAGCCGCAGCAGAGGCCGTGTTGCAGGCCAAGATCACCAGATCACAACCTGCATCAAACAACCGCTGCGTGGATTTCGTGGTAAGGTCATAAATGTCATCAGGGGTCCGCACGCCATAAGGCGCATGCGCACTGTCGCCCATGTAGACAAGCGGCAAATCAGGCAGGCGCTTTGCGACGGCGTCCAGCACCGTCAGACCGCCTAGCCCGCTATCGAATATGCCCACTGCCATGTCGCGCCTTGTACTTATCTTCAAATTCATGGCCCAGAGACGTTGGATCAACCGGGCTTGGGCTCAACTCATACGTGGCTTTGCGCAGAAAATCCATGCACCCTTTGGGGTCTTTTTTATAAGTGTTCAAGACTTCGGGCAGAATAGGTTCGCCGATCACAATCCGAACTGGTTTGTTGATCTTTGTCTTAAACTCGCGGATGAACATACCCGTGCGCAAAGTGCTATGCAGATGACTGGCTAATTGAAACAAACGACTGTTGCGCCCGTCAAAGTAAATTGGAACCACCGTCGCATCTGATTTCGCAATCATCTTTGCGGTAAACGTCCGCCAACTTGGGTCCATCGGCTGCGAAAACGGTTTGGCCGACGTTGACACCGTACCACCCGGGAAAATGCCGATTGCGCCGCCATCTTTGAGGTAAGCCACCGCATCTGCGCGTGTTTGAAGATTAAGCTTTGCGGCCTCTTTGGTGTTGTCAAAAGATATGGGCAAAATGACACGCTCTAGATCAGGCGCGCGGCGAAAAATACGGTGCGCCAAAACGCGAAATTCACCCATCCTCCGCTCAGATAAAATACGCCCCATGATCAAGCCATCCAAAATGCCGTAGGGGTGATTTGAAACCAATATAAGTGGCCCGGTTCGCGGGATATTTTCAAGACTTCCCAGAACAATATCAAGCTGCAGCCCATAACGCTCCGCCATGACCTGCCAAAAGTCCTGCCCACCGGCAATCTGTTGGTCATATCCTTTGGCCTTACGGATCAGTCGTAAGCGACCCGTCGCATTTTCCATGACACGAATAACCGCGCGCCCACTGCGACCCTTGGCCGATGACGCATACGTAATATCGCGTGCAACTTCGCGGTTTTTCATCGGCATCAACTTAGGCTGCGTCATAAGAATACTGCGATCAGTATCACGTCTTCACAACAATCACATGACAAAGCCGTACTTACTCAGCCGCTTGCTGCATGGGTGTTGCACGCAAGACCGCAAGCAATTCCTCGCGACGCTTTGCGGCCTTTCGTGCGTTAGCCTCTTTGACAGGACCAAACCCACGAATATCAAGCGGAAGCGCCGCCAATGCGATCCCGGCGTCGCGCGTATCTGGTCGAATAATCTGCAAAAGTTCTTTCATATCAGCGACATATTCTTTGATCAGCGCGCGTTCCATCTTGCGTTCCATAGAGCGCCCAAATGGATCGAAAGGCGTGCCACGCAGCCATTTGAATTTTGCCAACTTGGGAAACGCCCACGCCATACGCGCGCCAAATTCTTTCTTTGTAGGCCTGCCATCCGGCCCGATCTTGGACAGCATCGGAGGCGCAAGATGATAGGTCAGCTTAAGATCGCCATCGAATTCTGCGGCTGCCTTCTCTTTGGTTTGCACCAATAGACGCGCTACTTCGTATTCATCCTTATAAGCCAATAACTTATGGTAGCCCTTCGCAACGGCCTCGCGCAGTTCCGTATCTTCAAACTGATCCACGAATTTTTTGTACTTTGTAGCAAGTCGTTTGCCTTGATACTGCTGCAAGTGGTCCGCGCGAAAAACAATCTTTTCTTCTAACGACTTCGGCAAAGCCACGACATTTGGTGCAAGCAAACCATTCGCATCGTTGGAATTGAGATACGCCCAACGTCCAAACTCAAAGGCCTTCTTATTCCGCTCCACGGCTGCACCATTTAGCTCGATCGCGCTCATGATCGCATCGTAACTGACGGGGATAGCGCCCATTTGCCAGACAGCGCCAAAAATCATCATGTTAGAATAAATGCTATCGCCCAACAGAGCCTTGGCCAATTCCGATGCATCAAACATCGTCAGGCCGTCCCAAATACGCGCTTGTAGCGCGAGCTTGAGCTGTTCGGTCGGCAACTTGAATTCGGTATCGCGAGTGAAGTCACCCGTGATGATCTCGTGGCTATTCACAACCCCCTTGGTCCGTCCCGTTTTCATCAGGCCAATGGTTTTGGCACCTGCGGACACCACCAAGTCACCGCCAATAAGCGCATCACACTCGCCCGTTGCAACACGGATCGCACTGATATCACTTGGCTTTTCACTGATCCGGCAATGGATGTGCACAGCACCACCCTTTTGTGCCAACCCAGCCATTTCCATCATACCGGCACCTTTGCCATCGATATGAGCCGCCATCGCAAGCACCGCACCGATTGTGACAACACCCGTCCCGCCGACCCCGGTAATGACGACATTATGGGTGCCGTTGATTGTCGGCAGCGCAGGGTCCGGCATCTCCGGCAAATCTATTTCCGCAGTCGCCTCTTTGCGGATGACAGCGCCCTCAACTGTTACGAAAGACGGGCAGAACCCTTTGACACAAGAGAAGTCTTTGTTGCACGACGATTGGTCAATCGCGCGTTTGCGCCCCAGTTCTGTTGCAACCGGAACAATTGATACGCAGTTGGATTGCACCCCACAATCGCCGCAACCTTCACAGATGTCGGTGTTGATGAACACGCGCTTGTCTGGGTCAGGAAACTGGCCGCGCTTGCGGCGACGCCGCTTTTCGGCCGCACAGGTTTGAACATACACAATGGCTGATACACCCTTGTATTTGCTAAATTTCTCTTGAACGGTCGGTAATTCCACCCTTTCGTGTACATCAAGACCTTTGGGAAAAAGACTTAAGTCTACGTCTTCCTTGTCGTCGTAAACCAACGCGATATTGCGCACGCCCATCGCCTGCACCTCGCGGCAGATTTGATCCGCCGTCAGGCCACCGTCATTGCCCTGACCGCCCGTCATCGCAACGGCGTCGTTGTAGAGGATTTTGTAAGTGATATTCGTACCCGCCATCTGGGCAAAACGGATCGCTTGCAGGCCAGAGTGGTTATATGTCCCATCACCAATATTCTGAAACACATGATCGCGGGTTGAGAACGGGGCTTCTCCGACCCAATTGGCACCCTCGCCACCCATTTGTGTAAAGCCGACAGTCTCGCGGTCCATCCACTGCACCATATAATGGCAACCGATGCCTGCGTAAGCACGCGATCCTTCCGGAACTTTCGTCGACGAATTATGCGGGCAACCAGAACAGAAATACGGCAACCTTTGTGCTATCTCTGGCGCATTGTCGGCCCTGCGTGCCTCCGCCAAGGCAGCCATACCAGCTTCAACGCCCACTGACGCGCAACCTTCTTCAATTAAGATGCCACCCAGCTTCTCAGCAACGATAATTGGATTGATGTCGGCTTTGGTCTGGAACACCTCTTCGCGTTTACCGTCGGTCTGCATGTCGCCTTTGTGCCAACCATAAACGCGGCGACCATCGCGGTTATCAAACAGTGCTTCTTTTACCTGAACTTCGATCAGTTTACGCTTTTCCTCAACGACAACGATCAGGTCGAGCCCTGCAGCCCATTCATTGAATGACAGCATATCCAACGGCCAGACCTGCCCGACCTTATACGTCGTAATCCCAAGCGTCTCCGCTGCGCGCTCATCAATATTCAACAACGACAGCGCATGCTGTAAATCAAGCCAGTTCTTGCCTGCTGCCACAAAACCAATCTTGGCGCCGGGCTGGCCCCATTTGCGCTGGTCCATTTGGTTTACACGGCTGAACGCCTCGGCGGCGAAGCGTTTATGGTCGATCATCCGTTCTTCTTGCAGCTGCGGCGTATCAACAAGTCTGATGTTCAAACCGCCTTCAGGCAAAGCCAGGTCAGGGCGCACAAAAGACACGCGATCCGCGCTGCCATCAACGACCGACGTGACCTCGATCGTGTCTTTCATCGTCTTAAGACCGACCCAAACCCCGGCAAACCGCGATAACGCATATGCATAGAGCCCGTAATCAAGGATTTCCTGCACACCCGCAGGGGACACGATAGGCATATAGGCATCCACCATCGCCCAGTCCGACTGGTGGAGTGTCGTCGAGCTTTCGCCAGTGTGATCATCGCCCATCGCCATGATGACACCGCCATTGGGCGATGTGCCTGCCATGTTTGCATGCCGCATGACATCACCAGAACGGTCAACCCCGGGGCCTTTGCCATACCAAAGGCCAAACACACCATCATATTTACCTTCACCGCGCAGCTCTGCCTGCTGCGCACCCCAAAGTGCGGTTGCCGCAAGATCTTCATTCAATCCGGGCTGAAAAGTAATCTGCGCGGGATCTAGTACATCCTTGGCGCGGGTCATTTGCATATCCACCGCCCCAAGCGGCGATCCACGATATCCGGTCACATACCCAGCGGTATTCAAACCCGCAGCTTCATCGCGGGCGCGCTGCATCAACATCAACCGCACCAATGCTTGCGTTCCGTTCAAAAGAACTTGTGATTTACTCAGGTCGTAACGGTCATTGAGGGATACATCCTGATGGGTCATCTCGCACCTCCCCGCGCGTCAAATCACTCTACTCAAGTATAGGTCAAAAAGGCTGACCTACAAAGCAGAAAATAAACGCGCACTGCGTTTGCATCAAAACCACTTATCCGGGTAATGTTCGTGCAATGGTAACGATAACAATGGTGGCGGCAGGTATCTATGGACTGGGATAAGCTAAGAATATTTCACGCGGTCGCCGACGCGGGGTCACTGACCCATGCGGGTGATACGCTGCATTTGTCGCAATCTGCGGTTAGCCGGCAAATCAGGGCGCTCGAAGAATCACTCAACACGACGCTGTTTCACCGCCATGCACGTGGTCTTATTCTAACCGAACAAGGCGAGTTGTTGTTCGACGCCACCAAATCCATGAACAAACGGCTCGAGGCCGCCTCTGCGCGCATCCGCGACAGCGAAGAAGAAGTGTTCGGTGAATTGCGCGTGACGACCACGACTGGTTTCGGCACACTTTGGCTCGCCCCGCGTTTGCCAAAGCTGTATGAGCTTTATCCCGATCTAAAAATCGACCTGATGCTGGAAGAGCGTGTGCTGGACCTCCCCATGCGTGAAGCGGACGTGGCGATCCGTATGAAGGAACCATCTCAGGCTGATTTGATCCGCAAACGTCTGATGTCCGTGCGCATGCGGCTTTACGCGTCAAAAAGCTATGTTGAGCAGAACGGCACACCAGAAACTCTGGAAGATATGAGCGATCACCGCTTGATCTGCCAAAGCCTGAATTCGATCCAAGTGGCCGCCGGTGCGACGCTACTGCAACACCTTATGACTGCTAATATTCCTAATACGTTCACCGTAAATAACTACTTCGGCGTCCTGCAAGGGATCGTGAACAACATCGGCATCGGCGTTTTGCCAGACTACCTGACCGAAGACTTCCCCGACTTGGTGCGTGTACTGCCTGATCTGGAAAGCGGCGAAGTACCTGTATTCTTGGCATATCCAGAGGAACTACGACAATCCAAACGGATCAGTGCTTTTCGCGATTTTGTGCAAGAGGAAATTTTTTCCCACCGCCGCAAGATGCGTGAAAGTGCGGCAAGCGAAGCTTCCTAGATCGGAACTGAAGACGGCCATTAGTTGTGAGGTATGCGTCAGAAACATAGCGGCTTTGCACAAACTATTTCCCATTTTTTCTTGAATGGTCAAATAATGCACCCTATTTCATCAATCGAAGGCAATGGTGCATTATCGCTCATCGTCTTCACCTCCCTGTTGGACTTCGCCGGGCCTCGTGCCCGGCTTTTTTCTTGCCAAATGGTGCTTTCCCCTGCCCGCTCGCCTCGGTAAAAGGCTGCAACTGCTGCAAGGGGACATCATGCAAGAGCCGGCCATCACAACAGACCTGATCGCATCCCACGGGCTTTCGCCTGATGAGTACCAACGTATCCTTGAGATCATCGGACGCGAACCCAGCTTTACCGAGCTTGGGATTTTCTCTGCGATGTGGAACGAGCATTGCTCTTACAAGTCCTCCAAGAAATGGCTCCGCACTCTGCCAACCGAAGGCCCACAAGTTATTTGCGGCCCAGGCGAAAACGCTGGCGTTGTCGATATTGGTGACGGCCAAGCCGTGGTTTTCAAAATGGAAAGCCACAATCACCCAAGCTACATTGAACCCTACCAAGGCGCGGCGACTGGGGTTGGCGGCATCCTGCGCGATGTCTTCACAATGGGTGCGCGCCCCATTGCGGCAATGAACTCGCTTTCGTTTGGCGAGCCAAGCCACCCCAAGACCAAACAACTCGTCAACGGCGTCGTCGCAGGCGTCGGCGGCTATGGAAACTGCTTTGGTGTGCCAACCGTCGGTGGCGAAGTCCGCTTTGATCCCGCCTATAACGGCAACTGCCTTGTGAATGCATTTGCGGCTGGTTTGGCCGACGCTGACAAAATCTTCTATTCCGCTGCCTCCGGTATCGGCATGCCTGTCGTTTATCTGGGCGCAAAAACGGGTCGCGACGGTGTCGGCGGTGCCACAATGGCCTCAGCTGAATTTGACGACACGATCGAAGAAAAGCGGCCCACCGTACAAGTCGGCGATCCATTCACTGAAAAACGCCTTATGGAAGCGACGCTTGAACTGATGGCCACAGGTGCCGTGATTTCGATCCAGGATATGGGTGCGGCTGGCCTGACCTGCTCTGCCGTGGAAATGGGCGACAAGGGCGGTCTCGGTGTTAAACTGAACCTCAACGCCGTCCCGCAGCGCGAGGACAACATGACGGCTTACGAAATGATGCTGTCAGAATCTCAAGAGCGTATGTTGATGGTACTCAAGCCAGAACTTGAGGCAGAGGCCCGCGCTGTCTTCGAGAAATGGGACCTGGATTTCGCCATTGTCGGTGAAACCATCGCCGAAGACCGCTTTCTCGTTGAACACAACGGTCAGATAATGGCCGACTTGCCGCTAGCAACGCTCTCGGGCTCCGCCCCGGAATATGACCGCCCTTGGGTGCCAACACCTGCCGCCGCCGCCCTAGGCGATATCCCCGGCGTTCATCCCATTGATGGCCTCAAAGCGCTGATCGGCAGCCCGAACTATGCGGGCAAACAATGGGTTTACGAACAATATGACCAACAGGTCATGGGCGACACGGCCCGCACACCCGGTGCAGGCTCGGGTATTGTACGGGTTCACGGCACAGACAAATCGCTCGCATTTACCAGCGACGTTACCCCACGCTATGTAAAAGCCAACCCTGTTGAGGGCGGCAAGCAAGCGGTGGCAGAAGCATACCGCAATCTGACCGCCGTCGGTGCCACACCACTGGCAACAACGGACAACATGAACTTCGGCAACCCTGAAAAACCGGAAATCATGGGGCAGTTTGTCGGTGCGATCCAAGGGATCGGCGAAGCCGTCAAAGCACTGGACATGCCAATCGTGTCCGGCAACGTCTCGCTATATAATGAAACGGACGGCACCGGCATTTTGCCGACACCAACAATCGGTGCGGTTGGGATTATCAATCACCCCGATCACATGATCACAGGCGATATCCGCGAAGGTCACTTGTTGCTGCTCTTGGGCGAAACGCACGGCCACCTTGGCCAATCCGCACTTCTGGCAGAGGTGTATGGCCGCACCGACGGCGACGCACCAACCGTAGATCTGTCCGCGGAAAAAGCCCACGGCGACTTCATTCGCGCAAATCACGCCTACATCAAAGCATGCACTGATCTCAGCGATGGCGGGTTGGCCTTGGCCGCATTCGAGATGGCAGAGGCCGCCGAAATTGGCATCACGGTAGACATCGAGGACACGCCAACCCTCTTTGGTGAAGACCAGGCGCGTTATCTGATTGCCTGTAACTTTGACCAAGCCGAAGCGCTTATGATCGCAGCAAATCAGGCAGGCGTCACACTTACGACAATCGGCAAAGTTGGCGGCACAGACGTGACCTTCGGCGCGCAAAGCGCCGCACTGTCGGAGCTCAGCCACATCTTCCGCACATCATTTGCAGACACGGTCGCCTGATCATCATCTTGCCAGAAATACTCCCGCCGGAGGCATCCACACTTGTCCACCGGCGCAAGCGCCCCTAACTTATGTGCAACTGATCAAAAGGACCGCCAATGCCCATCACCGCCCACGCCATCGAGACCTTGCTGCGCGAAAGTTTCCCTGACGCGACAATCAACGTGCAAGGCGATGACGGCGCGCATTTCGCCGCCGAAGTGATCGACGAAAGCTTTCGCGGCAAAAACCGCGTGCAACAACAACGCGCCGTTTATGCAGCGCTTAAGGGCAAAATGGACGGTAGCAATGGTGAATTGCATGCATTGGCGTTGACGACAAAGGTGCCCGAATAATGCTGAATGGACTGAAGTTGGCGATCCTAGGACCGCTCTACTTTGCTGGTCCATGTATCAATGGAATGATTGCTCTGCACAGGAGCAAAGCACAAAACCCGAAGGACGACAAAAAATGAGCGTTGAAGACCAAATCAAAGAAACCGTCACCAGCAATGACGTTGTGCTTTTCATGAAGGGCACAAAGAGCATGCCGCAGTGTGGCTTCTCGTCACGCGTGGCTGGCGTGTTGAACTTTATGGGCGTTGAATTCAGCGACGTGAATGTCCTCGCCGATGAAGACATCCGCCAAGGCATCAAAGATTATTCTGATTGGCCAACCGTGCCGCAGCTCTATGTCAAAGGCGAATTCGTCGGTGGTTGCGATATCATCACCGAGATGACCCTGTCGGGTGAGCTTGATACGCTCTTTGCCGAAAACGGCGTTACCTACGACAAGGATGCGGCCGACAAAATCCGCGAAGCAAACGCCTAAAAGAATATGGCGGGCCCGTAGCCCGCCATTTTGCTATTTCGCTTCGACTTGTTGCGCCAGCGCTTCTGCGCGCGCGGCAATCTCGGCCAGCGTATCTGTCACGTCTGACGGCACAATCGGGACTTCAACGCGAATTGGCTCAGGCACAGGGCGCGCTTCTAATGCGGCAACCACATTGCGCGCCTCCTCCATGTCAGCTTCAAGAGAGCGAACTTTGTCCTCAAGACCTGCGGTCTTATCGGCCAACATCAAACCCGCCATCAACAGCATCCGCGCTTCCGGGATACGTCCAATCTGATCAGCCAAATGCGCCGCCTCAGCGTCCAGCATCGCAGCAGCCGAATGCAAAAAATGCTCTTCACCTTCTTGGCAGGATACTTCGAATGTGCGCCCGCCGATGGCTATCTCAACTTCAGGCATTTGGCGCCTCCTCAAGCAGTGGTTTTAATTCAGCAATGATCGCATCCACCTCTGCCGCGTCGGCAGAGCGTTGCGCATGCAACGCTTCAAGCTCGGCCTCGGCCGCAGCATTATGAAGTTCCGGCGCAAGGCCGGTCGTCACCGCTTCGCGCAATTTGGTATTCATTTCCCGCAAAAGAACATTTGATGCACGCAATTGCTGCAATTCTTCGTCCAGCTTCATCAACTGCTTGCTTTGCGTCTCAGCCCGCTTGGTCAGTTGCGCAACTTGCGTGTCCTGCCGCTCTTTGAGGGCCTCCACGCGCGCAACAAGCTCTGCATTGGCCGCGCGCTCGTCATCCAATTTCGACTGTAGCACCCCGTCGTCAGCGGTCAGTACCTTGCTTTGCTCTTGTAACCCTTGTCTGATCCGGTCCAGCGCAGCCGTAATGCGCCCTTCCAGTATCTGAATATCACTCATACGCCCGTCCTTTCGTGGCTGCAGACTGGCACTGCATGCGCCGCCTAACAATTCGACGGATCAGACCGGGAATGCCTGCAACCGCCGAATCGCGCCTCTTAACCCCAAGCGTAAGCGATCCCCACCTCGCCCGCAAACGGACCATGCGCAGGAATATGAGTAACTTAGCCGTCATGCTTGATCTCGCGTTCCTGCCTGATATGAGGCAAGCAAGCTAGACGTTCATCTTTTGTAAATAGGACCTGATCACCTTGGATATTGCAGCCCTGCGCACCGCGCACCCTGACCATTGGATGAAAGCCACCGCCATCCGCACATTGACCCTCGACGCAGTTGCTGCGGCGAACTCCGGCCACTCTGGCATGCCGATGGGTATGGCCGATGTCGCGACGGTTCTTTTTGAAAAGCATTTGAACTTTGATCCACAAGCGCCGCATTGGCCTGATCGCGACCGGTTTATCCTGTCTGCAGGTCACGGCTCCATGCTGCTGTACGCCCTGATGTACCTCACCGGCTACGAAGATATGCCGCTGGAACAGATCAAAGACTTCCGCCAATGGGGCGCACGCACCGCCGGCCACCCGGAATTCGGACATGCCCGTGGCATCGAGACAACAACTGGTCCGCTCGGCCAAGGTATTGCCAACTCGGTCGGGTTCGCCATCGCCGAAGAAATCCAGCGCGCCACGTGGGGCAAAAAGATCATCAACCACCACACATACGTGATGGCGGGCGACGGTTGTTTGATGGAAGGCGTCAGCCAGGAAGCGATTGCGCTAGCAGGTATGCAACAACTGTCGCACCTCGTCGTCTTCTGGGACAACAACAACATCACAATCGACGGCACCGTCGATATTGCCGACATTACAAACCAACCCATGCGGTTTGAGGCGTCCGGCTGGCACGTCCAATCCATCGACGGCCATGATCCAGAGGCAATTGATGCCGCAATCATTGCCGCCAAGAAAGATCCGCGCCCGTCCATGATCGCATGTGAAACACACATCGCATTGGGCCATGCCGCACAAGACACCTCCAAAGGCCACGGTGCTTTGACGGACGCCGACCAACTGCGCGCTGCAAAAGAAGCGTACGGCGCGCCTTTGGGTGATTTCGAAGTGTCCGCAGACGTCCGCGAACAATGGGCCGCTATCGGTGCGCGTGGTGCGACCGCGCACAAGGAATGGCATGACCGTTTCAACACATTGTCCACGACCAAGCAGACCGAATTCAAGCGCACCTACGCAGGCGAAGCGCCCAAGCGGTTGTCCGCAACGATCCGCGCGCTCAAAAAACAGATCAGCGAAGGTGCCCCAAAGGTCGCGACCCGCAAATCATCTGAGATGACGCTCGAAGTGATCAACCCGATCATGCAGGAAACCATCGGCGGCTCTGCTGACCTGACAGGTTCCAACAACACGCTGACCAAAGATATGGGCGTGTTTCACCCCGACACCCGCAAGGGCCGCTACATCTATTACGGTGTGCGCGAACACGGCATGGCAGCGGCAATGAACGGCATGGCCTTGCACGGTGGCGCACGGCCCTACGGTGGCACGTTCATGTGCTTCACCGATTACGCACGTGGTGCTATGCGCTTATCCGCGCTCATGGGGATCCCCACGACCTACGTGATGACACACGACAGCATTGGCCTTGGCGAAGACGGCCCGACACACCAGCCAATTGAACACCTCGCCATGCTGCGCGCCACGCCAAATATGAACGTGTTCCGTCCTGCGGACACTGTCGAGACGGCGGAGGCTTGGGAAATCGCGCTGACGTCACAAAAGACACCCAGCGTTCTGGCATTGACCCGTCAGGGCCTGCCAACCGTGCGAACCGAACATAAGACCAAGAACCTGACCGCCCAAGGCGGCTATATTCTGGCCGATGCCGAAGGTAAGCGTCAGGCGATCTTGATGGCGACCGGTTCCGAGGTCAGCATTGCGATGGCTGCACGCCACATCCTGCAATCCGAAGGGATCGGCACACGCGTCGTATCCATGCCATGTTGGGAGCTGTTTGAGGAACAAGACGACAGCTACCGCCGCCGCGTGCTACCTGCGGGCCCTGTGCGTGTCGCAATCGAGGCAGGTATCCGCTTTGGCTGGGATCGTTGGTTGTTCGGCGAGCGTGGCAAGCGCGAAAAATCCGGCTTCATCGGGATGCACGGCTTTGGCGCATCTGCACCTGCGGACCGTCTGTACAAAGAGTTCGGGATCACGGCGCAAGACACCGCCGACAAGGTCAAATCCCTGATCAAATAAATGAATAAGGCCACTGCGATGACACTTCTTAAAATTGGCGCCGCGGTGGCCACCATCGGCCTTGTCGTTTTGGTAAGCTGCTCGTCAGAGCCGCCCACTATCGCCCAAACCGATGATATCAACGCATTTGCCAAAACTGTGCTTGATGACCTGCAACCGCAGTCCATCGCCGAAGGTCGCGAGTACTGTGGCTACATCTTTGAAACCGACGCTGGCGAATTGGCCGCAACCCCTGCCTCGCGTGGCGGCGAAGACTTTTGCGATCTCCCCGCGCCTGACGACGCCGTGCTTGCGTCATTCCACACTCATGGCGGTTTCTCGGACATCTACGACAACGAAGTACCGTCAGTTGATGACATGGCAGGCGACTTCGAGGCTGGCATCGACGGCTATATCAGCACGCCCGGCGGTCGCCTTTGGCTGATCGATTACGACGCACAGATTGCGACGCAGCTTTGCTCTGTCATGTGCGTGACATCTGATCCCAACAATGACCCGGATGACGCAGGCTTTGTGCCGCAGACCTTTACGCTCGACGAACTCAAAGCGCGGTTTGAATAGGTCCTAGCGTCTGAAAAGAACGGGAAACCAGTCTTCGCGCAACTTTTGCCCCGGCACCATGTCGTGCCCCGGAAACGGCGGGGACGTCTTCCCCGGACGCGCCACATATCGCGTATCGTCCCCTAACAGCCGCAACGAAAACGCCCGCCTGCGGGCTTTGGCATCATTGCCACGTGCGCCGTGCAAAGTGCGATAGTGAAAGGCGACTGCATCACCGGGTTCCATCTCAAATTCGACAACCCGCATGCCTTCGGCATCGGGGTCCGGCACTGGCATGAAATCTTTCTCATCAGGATAAAAATCGGTCTCTGATAACCACCGGGTCGGCACAACGGCACGCGGCCATTTATGTGATCCAACAACACAGCGCAAAGACGCCTCGCGGACGGGATCAAGCGCCGACCAGAAACTCACCGTCTGCTCACCCTCGACAAAATAGTATGGGCTGTCCTGATGCCACGGCGTCGGTTTGGACGTTCCGGGTTCTTTGACAAGAATATGGTCATGAAACAACTGACAGGACTGCGATTGCATCAAATCAGCGCCGACCTCTGCCGCTGCGGATTGCCGTGCCACGGCCTCGAATGAGGCAATGCGGTCCCAGTTACAGTAGTCATCAAAAAAGCGCCCGGCCTCACCGTCATGCAAATTCTCGGCGGCATAGGGGCCGGGTTTAGCCATGTTCTCAGCGACCCCATCGCGCAACGCATCAACCCATGGCGCAAACAGACCTTTGATAAGAACAACACCATCCCGTTGATACGTGTCGATGTGATCTTCGATAATCAACGGATGCATGGCGGTCCCTTTCGTTTGGCCGACCCTATAAAAACATTGATCGATTCGACAGCTCGGAAAACTGTTTGCGGTAACAAATCGCAGCCCAGTTAATCCGTTAACGCTAACACAGCATGTTAACGATAACATATTGAACAAAAACGCTTTTTCCTTTTCACCGCCACGCATACCCCAGTATACCGACACCAAGAAAAAAGCGCGGCGCAGGAGCAGACACATGACAGTCACCATTGGGATTAACGGGTTTGGTCGGATCGGACGCTGCACTTTGGCTCACATCACAGAGGCCGCGCGCAATGATGTGCAAGTTGTCAAAATCAACGCAACTGGCCCGATTGAGACAAACGCCCACCTCTTAAAATATGACAGCATTCATGGCCGCTTTGGCAGCCCGGTCACCGTCAACGGTGACACGCTTGATCTGGGACGCGGACCGATTGATGTCATGTCGACCTATGATCCAACGGAATTGAACTGGGATGGAATTGATGTTGTGCTGGAATGCACGGGCAAATTCAACGACGGTGAAAAATCAGCCGTACATCTTGAGCACGGCGCAAAAAAAGTGCTGATCTCAGCACCAGCCAAGAACGTTGACCGCACTGTTGTCTACGGCGTCAATCACCGTGATCTGATAGCGGCCGAGCGTCTGGTCTCGAACGGGTCCTGCACGACCAATTGCCTCGCACCGCTGGCCAAAGTTCTCAACGATGCCGTCGGCATCGAACGCGGGATCATGACAACGATCCACAGCTACACTGGCGACCAGCCAACGCTGGACCGCCGCCATGACGACCTCTACCGCGCCCGCGCTGCCGCAATGGCGATGATCCCGACATCAACCGGTGCGGCCAAAGCGCTGGGAGAGGTTCTACCAGAACTCGCCGGTAGACTGGACGGGACCGCGATGCGCGTGCCAACACCGAACGTCAGCGCGGTTGATCTGACATTCGAGGCAGGCAAATCGGTCACCGTCGCAGACATCAACGCAATCGTTGCCGAAGCCGCAGGCGGATATATGGGCATGGTCATGTCCTACGATGACGAGGCGAAGGTCAGCATCGACTTTAACCACACGACCGAAAGCTGCATTTTTGCCCCTGACCAGACCAAAGTTGTCGGCGGCAAGACCGTGCGTGTCCTTGCATGGTACGATAACGAGTGGGGCTTTTCCGCGCGTATGGCGGATGTTGCTGCAACAATGGGCAGGCTTCATTAAGCCAAACCAGCTTTGCATTTTCGGCGCCGCCTCGCTACATCACCAGCATGACCAACAAGCTTGCACTGATCATTGGACTACTCATCATTGGGCTCTTGGCCTTTGATTATTACCAATACGATTGGGCCAACACAGTTTTCTTAGCACGCAAGTTTGTGGCCCTTATTGAATGGATGGCGTTCTGGCGCTAGGCGCGATCAAAGGTTGACCTTTCCGCATAAATCGCAATGTTAGCGCCAACATTGACCCTGAGGAGACTACCATGGCCGTCAAAGTAGCTATTAACGGATTTGGCCGCATCGGCCGTAACGTGCTGCGCGCAATTATCGAAAGCGGACGCACCGATATCGAGGTTGTTGCAATCAACGATCTTGGCCCGGTTGAAACCAACGCGCACCTCTTGCGATTTGACAGTGTGCATGGCCGTTTCCCCGCAACTGTCACAACAACCGAAACCACCATCGATGTCGGCCGCGGTCCTATGCAGGTCACAGCGATCCGCAACCCAGCTGAACTGCCTTGGGCAGACGTTGATGTGGTCTTGGAATGCACTGGTATCTTTACAAGCAAGGAAGCTTGCCAAGCCCACCTCGACAACGGGGCAAGCCGTGTTCTGATCTCTGCGCCAGGCAAAGATGCGGATAAAACAATCGTTTACGGCGTCAACGACGATGTCCTGACCAGCGCTGATATTGTCGTCTCGAACGCGTCCTGCACTACGAACTGTCTGTCCCCTGTCGCCAAAGTCCTCAATGATGCTGTTGGCATCACCAAGGGTTTCATGACCACGATTCACAGCTACACAGGCGACCAACCGACGCTGGACACGATGCACAAGGATCTCTACCGCGCCCGCGCCGCCGCCTTGTCCATGATCCCGACATCCACAGGTGCCGCCAAGGCTGTGGGTCTGGTACTGCCCGAACTGAACGGCAAATTGGACGGCGTCGCAATCCGCGTACCGACCCCGAATGTCTCGGTCGTGGACCTGACCTTTGAATCTTCCAAAGCGACCACCGTGGAAGAAGTAAATAATGCTATTATGGCGGCCGCCGATGGCCCGCTCAAAGGCGTTTTGGCTTATACGGACCTGCCGATGGTTAGCTCAGACTTCAACCATGATCCGCATTCGTCGATCTTCCACCTTGATCAAACCAAGGTTCTGGACGGCAATATGGTCCGCATCCTGACATGGTATGACAACGAATGGGGCTTCTCGAACCGGATGGCAGATACTGCCGTCACAATGGGCAAGTTGATCTAATCCGACCACGCATGACGCGATGAAAAGCCGGTCCTTTGGATCGGCTTTTTTATTGTGCACATTGCAAACCTTGCCATGCATCCACTGCATAGCCGGTAGCGCTAACTGTCTATTGTTCTGCACCGCAGCATAGCTAAATGATGGAGCAAGACAATGAAACGCGATGACTTAAGAGGAGCACGCAAATGACCGTATTGAACACAGTTCGCACCGCAATTGAAAAGCGCGTTGCCTATTCACGCCTCAAGCACGAGCTGGCAAGTATGCCAGTTGAAACAGCCATCGACCTGGGCATGTTCCGTGAAGATGCAGGCAAGACCGCAGCCAAGGCCATCTACGGCTAAACCGCTGATAAGTGATGACAAACAGCCGCGCCTTCGGGGGCGGCTTTCGTGTTTCTACCGGTCCTCAAGGAATGTATTCAACCGCTGTGCATAGCCGGATTGTCCAGCAAGATTATTGTGCGTGGCCCCATCAACTGCATGAAAAGTCACCTCTAACCCAGCCTCTTGCATCACTTCGGCCAAGCGTGCGCCTTGCGATATTGGGATCAATTGATCGTCCGTGCCGTGCTGGATCAAGACAGGCGCTGACAGGTTTGCCACCTCGTCGACAGAACGCCATTTTTGCACGCCCGGCACATAGCAAGCAGGCAAATAAGCGGCCTTTGTCATCAGTTCGCATAGCGTCATGTACGGTGCATCCAAAAGCACGGCTACGACTGGCCGGGCAGCTGCTACATGTACCGCAAGCCCTGTCCCAAGCGAAAAGCCATGCACGGCTATCGGGCCATCATGTTGCGTCGCGAGCCAATCATAAGCTTCCAGTGCATCCGCCTTCAGTGATGTCTCTGACGCTTTGCCGGGAATGCCGCCGCCGCCAGGATATTCCATTGCCGCAATGGTGCGTCCGGCGGTGCTATGCGCATCAAGCGAATAGGTGAAATAGGAAAGCGCGCCACCGTTGCCCATGAAAAACAACACGGCCAGATCGCTGTCTGCCTCAGAAATTGCCATCGCGACCTGGCGGTCAGATACGACCTCTTGACGGAATGCGGGGTTATTAAAGACGTCAGGTCCAAACGGATAAATCACCTGAGGATGCGTAAAGACCATCACAATCGCGTAGATAAGATAGCTACCAATCAGCATCCAGATCAGGTTCAAACGTCGAACCGTTCTTTCAAAGCGGTATTTACGGCGGGCGTCACAAATTTCGAAACATCGCCGCCCAACCGCGCGATTTCTTTCACTAGTTTTGACGCAATTGCCTGATGTTGGGCTTCGGCCATCAAGAAGACGGTCTCGATAGAATTGTCCAACACCCTGTTCATGCCAACCATCTGATATTCATACTCAAAGTCAGCCACAGCCCGCAGTCCGCGAATAATCACTGACGCGCCGACATCGCGGGCACAGTCGATCAAAAGGTTCTCAAACGGATGGGCAATGATCGTACAACCTGTTGCCGCACCCAGTGGTGCCGTCTCAGCTTCAATCATCGCGACACGTTCTTCGAGCGTGAACATCGGGCCTTTGTCGCGATTGATAGCGACGCCGATAACCAAGCGGTCAACAAGCGAACAGGCCCGTTTGATGATATCGAGATGCCCATGCGTCACAGGATCAAATGTCCCGGGATATAGTCCTACGCGCATGGCAAACCTCGTCGTGTCTTACGTTGTCGCCAAGCAACATTATTGCGGAGCAGAATGCAAGAAGAGCCTCAATGGCCCATGATCATGCCTTCCAGAGATTCCTTTTCCATCGCCAGTTGCGCAAGCCGCCCCTTGACCGCATCGCCGATTGAGATCAGCCCAACCATCTTGCCATCGCTCAGAACAGGAATGTGACGGAACCGGCCGTTGGTCATAATCTCTAGAACTTCCAGCGCGGAATTTGATGGGCTGCAGGTGACTAACTTTGCAGTCATCAAAGCGCTGACAGCGTCATTCAGACAGCTTGCTCCGCGTTTACCCAATTCTCGCACAATATCGCGCTCCGACAGGATACCATCCAGCGATGCCCCATCTGCGGATACGACCACTGTACCGATCCGGTGCGTCGACAATAGCTTGGCCGCGTCAGCGACAGTGTCCGTGGGTTTGACGGAAATCACACCGACATCCGGCTTTGATTTCAACATTTGGGAAACAATCATAACAGGCTCCTTACTACGGCTCCGGGACTTAGAGCGTCTCAAATCAAGGGGCGCACTGTCAAGCTTGGTGATTTTCCAACCGTTGCACCTCTGCTTGCATCCCTTGCATCAGGGCTTCGGCAAAGCGGCTCAGACGGTCTGAATTGCGGTCCGAGGTATGCCGCACAAGGTAGAACGAGCGCGTAAGATGCAATTCATCAACTAATATGCGCTTTAGCTCTGGCGCGAATGGCAACGCAAAGTCATGGACAATTCCGACCCCTGAACGGCGGATCATTTGCAACTGCACCGCCACCGAATTCGAGGCCATTTGCACGCCACCGGCACCGATTTCGCCCAAATAATCCAGTTCCTTGTCAAAAATCATGTCCGGAATGTAGCCCACGATAGGGCGGCCCTTCAGATCGCTGATTTTTTGGATTTCGGGCGCATCTTTGCGCGTCGCCAAATGCAATTGATAGTCCGTCACCTTTTGCACGGTCAATCGGCTGGCCTGCGGCGGGCTCACCGTGATCGCCATATCCGCTTCGCGCCGCGACAGGTTTACGACGCGTGGGAGCGACAGAATTTGGACCTCCAAATCGGGATTCTTGGCTTGAATGGCAGCGCAGACCTGCGGCAGCAGGAAATTGGCCGCCCCATCCGGCGCACCAATACGAATTTGCCCGGTCAAAGCCTCTGACGCGCCCTGCCCTTCATCCATGGCACTGGCCAGATGGCGTTCTGCTTCGGCGGCGCGGTCCCGCATGCGCTCTCCCAAATCAGTTAACGCGTAACCTTGTGGTGATTTGACAAACAACGCAGCCCCCAAAGACCGCTCAAGACGTGCAATGCGCCGCCCAAGCGTTGACGGGTCCATTTTCACAAGCGGTGCGGCACCTGACAGCCCTTCGGCACGGGCCACGGCCAGAAACACCCGCATATCATCCCAATTATCCATGACATCCTTGCATTTTTGCAAAATGATTTTGATATATTGGTTCTTTTACGGCGAAAAATGCAAGGCTATACTCTGCGCAATCAAATCTGGAGGATTCCATGCAAGAACTGACCCACTATATCGGCGGCGCGCACGTCAAAGGCACATCAGGCCGTTTCGCAGACGTCTACAACCCTGCCACTGGCGAAGTGCAGGCAAAGGTTCCATTGGCAAACGGCGATGAGATGGCGAATGCCGTTGAGATCGCAGCAAAGGCGCAGCCCGCATGGGCCGCCGTGAACCCGCAGCGCCGCGCGCGCGTGATGATGGCGTTCGTTGGCCTGCTGAACCGCGATATGGAAAAGCTTGCAGAAGCGCTGAGCCGCGAGCATGGCAAAACCATCCCTGACGCGAAAGGCGACGTCATTCGCGGATTGGAAGTGGTTGAGTACTGCATCGGCGCGCCAGAACTGCTCAAAGGTGACTTCACCGACAGCGCAGGTCCCGGCATCGATATGTATTCGATGAAGCAGGCGCTTGGCGTAACGGCAGGTATTACACCTTTCAATTTCCCCGCCATGATCCCGATGTGGATGTTCGCCCCCGCCATCGCATGCGGTAACGCCTTCATCCTCAAACCTTCCGAGCGTGACCCATCGGTGCCACTGATGCTGGCCGAATTGATGGAAGAAGCAGGTTTGCCCAAGGGTATCTTGCAAGTCGTCAACGGTGACAAAGAAGCCGTCGATGCGATCCTTTACAACGACACGATCCAATCGGTCGGCTTTGTCGGGTCTACACCCATCGCGGAATACATCTATGGCACAGGCTGCGCTCAAGGTAAGCGCGTACAGTGCTTCGGCGGCGCTAAGAACCACATGATCATCATGCCTGACGCCGATATGGAACAAGCAGCAGACGCACTTGTTGGTGCAGGTTACGGGGCTGCGGGCGAACGTTGCATGGCAATTTCCGTGGCTGTTGCCGTTGGTGACGAAACGGCAGACCGTTTGCTTGAAAAACTGGTCCCCAAAGTCGAAGCACTGAAAGTTGGCCCCTATACATCCGGCAATGACGTGGACTACGGCCCCGTCGTGACAGCCGCAGCCAAGGCCAACATCGGCCGTTTGGTGCAAACAGGCATCGACCAAGGTGCCAAACTGGTTGTCGACGGTCGGAACTTCAACCTGCAAGGCTACGAGGATGGCTTTTTTGTCGGCCCTCATTTGTTCGACAACGTGACCAAAGACATGGATATCTACACCACCGAAATCTTCGGCCCGGTCTTGTCCATGATGCGCGCTGAAAACTACGAAGAGGCGATTGGTCTTGCGATGGACCACGAATACGGTAACGGCACCGCGATATATACCCGCGATGGCGACACAGCCCGTGATTTCGCGGCACGCATCAACATCGGCATGGTCGGCATCAACGTGCCAATCCCTGTGCCGCTGGCCTATCATACCTTTGGCGGCTGGAAGAAATCCATGTTCGGCGACCTGAACCAACACGGTCCGGATGCATTCAAGTTCTACACGCGCACAAAGACAATCACGTCGCGCTGGCCTTCGGGTATCAAAGAAGGCGGCGAATTCTCTATCCCTTTGATGGACTAACCCCTGATCGGCCCACCCCACGCGGGTGGGCCTTTTCGTTTTTTGGCAGCGCCTTGCTTGCCAATCAAAGCCATTGCAACCACGATGTCACAACGTGGCAATTTCATCTGTGGGAGGCAAAATGGACTTCGCCCTAAGCCAAGAGCAAACCGCGATTTTCGATATGGCCCATGCTTTCGGGCAAGAGCATATCGCGCCGCACGCCCGCACCTGGGAGACTGAGGGCACGATCCCCAAATCGCTGTGGCCAAAACTGGCAGAGCTTGGCTTTGCCGGTCTCTACGTCAGCGAAGACAAGGGCGGCGCAGGGCTTTCACGTCTTGACGCAACGCTTGTGTTCGAGGCCTTGTCTCACGCGTGCGCATCCGTCGCGGCCTTCTTGTCCATACACAATATGTGCACCAAGATGATTGCTGATTACGGCTCGAACGATCTTCAAAAACGCATACTTCCCAACGCTTTAACGATGGAAACGATCCTGTCATATTGCCTGACCGAACCCGGTTCAGGCTCAGACGCCGCCGCCATGAAGACAAAAGCGACGACATCAAACGACGGTTTCGCTCTCACCGGCACCAAGGCGTTTATCTCAGGCGGCGGCTACTCCGACGCGTATATCGTGATGGCACGCACAGATGACGGTATTAGTGCATTTTTGATTGAGAATGGCTGCGATAGTCTATCATTTGGCGGTCTCGAAGACAAAATGGGGTGGAAATCGCAACCGACCCGCCAAGTGCAAATGGACGGTTGTGAAGTTCCGGTAGAAAATCTGTTGGGCACGCCAGGTCAGGGTTTCAAATATGCTATGGCGGGGCTTGATGGTGGGCGATTGAACATCGCAGCTTGCTCGATTGGGGCGGCGCAATCCGCCTTGGATCAAACGCTCGTCTATATGTCCGAGCGAAAGGCATTCGGCCAATCCATCGACCAGTTCCAAGGCCTTCAGTTCCGGCTGGCCGACATGGAAATTGACCTGCAATCTGCGCGTACGTTTCTGCGACATGCCGCATGGAAATTCGACACGGGCGCGCCGGATGCCACCACATTCTGCGCGATGGCGAAAAAGCAATGCACCGAAGTCGGCAGCCGCGTCGCCGATCAATGCCTGCAGTTGCATGGCGGCTACGGGTATCTGGCGGATTACGGTATCGAGAAGATCGTGCGGGATCTACGCGTGCACCAGATTCTTGAAGGCACCAATGAAATCATGCGGCTGATCACGGCACGGCACTTGATCGGCAGACGGCACTAAAGATGCCCGATATTCTAATCCGAAAAGACGGTGCCGCAGGACGCATCACGCTTAATAGGCCAAAGGCACTGAATGCTTTAACTTGGGATATGTGTTTGGCGATCGAGAAAGCCTTGGATGATTGGCGTGCCGACGACGACGTCGCCCTCATTCTTATCGACGGGGCTGGCGACCGCGCATTCTGTTCGGGTGGTGATATTGCGGAAATGTACGCCACTGGAAAGCGCAGTGATCTGGATTACGGACGCCGGTTCTGGCGGGACGAATATCGCCTCAACGCCAAGACGTTCAATTATCCCAAACCGATCGTTACCTTCCTGCACGGCTTCACGATGGGCGGCGGTGTTGGTGTGGGCTGCCATGCGTCCCACCGCATCGTCTGCGAGACCAGTCAAATCGCGATGCCGGAATGCACAATCGGCCTTGTGCCAGATGTAGGCGGATCGTTGATCCTTGCGCGGGCGCCGGGGCATAGTGGTGAATACTTGGGCCTAACCGGTGACCGAATGGATGCGGGTGATGCAATCTACGCAGGGTTTGCCGATCACTTCGTCGCGCATAATCTATGGAATGACCTCAGAGGAAGACTGGCAAAGGGCGGCGACCCCTCCATTATTCTTGAGGTTGCCACCGCGCCACCAAAAGCACGGCTGATTGATTGGCAATCCGAGATCGACACAGTGTTTGCTGGCGATAACCTGCACGACATCTATGAAGCTATGCGCACCAAGGCGGGTCCTGCGATTGAACAAGCCCGCAAACTAATGGACCGCAACGCGCCACTTGCGATGGCGGTGGGTGCACAAATCATCAAAGCGGCACGCCTAGGCGGCAGCATCGAGTCCGCGCTTGACCGCGAATTTCGGTATACCTACCGCTGCGTGGCACAAGGCGACTTTATCGAAGGTATCAGAGCCGCGATCATTGATCGGGATCGCAACCCTGCGTGGCAACATCAAAGCTGGCGGGACGTGTCAGAAAAGGACGTTTTGCAAATGACAGCACCACTAGGCGATCAAGCACTGCAATGGGAGGAAACATCATGAAAATAGGTTTTATCGGCTTAGGCAATATGGGAGCGCCAATGGCCGCAAACCTCGCCAAATCGCATGATGTCATTGGCTATGATACGCACGCGGCCCCTGCTGGTCTGACGCTTGCTGAAACGGCAGCAGAAGCCGTGCAAGGTGCGGATGTGGTGATTACTATGCTACCGAACGGTGACATCCTGCGTGCGGTCGCGGCAGAGATTCACCCCGCCATGAAAGCTGGTGCAGTCCATCTGGATTGCTCAACCGTCGACGTTGAAAGCGCGCGGGCGGTTGCCGCCGCCGCGCAAGCCGCGGGCTTGCAAGCGGTCGATGCGCCCGTTTCAGGCGGGATCGGTGGTGCAACAAACGGCACACTGACATTCATGGCAGGTGGTCCGGCGGATGCCTTTGCAAAGGTCAGCCCACTTTTTGATATCATGGGACAAAAGGCCGTGCACTGCGGTGACGCTGGTAACGGACAAGCCGCAAAAATCTGCAACAACATGATCCTCGGCGTTACGATGATCGCAACAAGCGAGGCCTTTGTGCTGGCCGATAAACTTGGCCTCGACCGGCAAGCGATGTTCGATGTCGTCAGCACCTCATCAGGATATTCATGGTCGATGAACGCCTATTGCCCTGCCCCCGGGGTCGGACCGCAAAGCCCCGCTGACAACGACTATCAGCCGGGCTTTGCAGCAGATTTAATGCTCAAGGACCTGCGGCTGAGCCAGATGGCAGCTGAAGCTGCTGATGCCGACACGCCAATGGGGCAAGCCGCCTGCGATCTTTATGCGCAGTTCGTCGAAACGGAAGACGGTCAAGGCAAGGACTTCTCAGCGATGCTGCCGCGCTTCGAAAAGCGCAGGCGCTCGTAATCATCAGCTGCTATTCTGCGGCGACCTTGCGTGCATTCAGCATCTCTTTGAGGTAGCGACCCGTGTGGCTATCAACCACCTCCGCCACTTGCTCGGGCGTCCCAGTTGCCACAATCTTGCCGCCGCCGTCGCCACCTTCAGGACCGATATCGATGATATGATCGGCGGTTTTTACAACATCCAGATTATGCTCAATCACAATAACAGAGTTCCCCTGATCAACCAATTCATGCAGTACTTCCAAAAGCTTACGCACATCCTCAAAATGTAAACCCGTCGTTGGTTCATCAAGAATATACAGCGTGCGTCCAGTTGACTGACGGGCCAATTCCTTGCTCAACTTGACCCGCTGCGCTTCGCCACCCGATAGGGTCGTGGCCTGTTGACCGACTTTGATATAGCCCAAACCAACCCGCATCAACGCGTCCATCTTGGCGCGGATTGATGGAACAGCGGTGAAGAATGTCTGCGCATCTTCCACGGTCATATCCAACACATCGGCGATGGATTTGCCTTTGAACTTAATCTCAAGCGTTTCACGATTATAGCGCGCGCCCTTGCAGGTCTCACACGTCACATAGACGTCCGGCAAGAAATGCATCTCGATCTTGATCACGCCGTCACCTTGGCACGCCTCGCAACGCCCGCCCTTGACGTTGAAACTAAAACGACCGGGTTTGTACCCGCGCGCTTTTGCTTCCGGCATCCCTGCAAACCATTCGCGGATGGGGGTGAACGCCCCGGTATACGTCGCAGGGTTCGACCGTGGCGTGCGCCCAATGGGGCGCTGGTCAATGTCGATCACCTTGTCCAGATACTCGAACCCTTTGATCGTCTCGCAAGGGCCAGGCGTTTGGCGCGCGCCGTTCAATTTCATCGATGCATTCTTGAACAGCGTTTCAATCGTCAGTGTTGATTTCCCGCCGCCTGATACACCCGTCACACAGACAAATTTCTGCAACGGAAAATCCACCGTGACGTTTTGCAAGTTGTTGCCCGTGGCCTTTACCACGGTCAGCTTCTTGCCTTTGCCCTTGCGGCGCTTGACGGGCACTTCGATCTCTTTCGCACCGATCAGATATTGTCCGGTGATAGAATTTTCGTTGGCCATGATTTCTTGTGGCGTTCCCTTGGCCACGACCTGACCGCCATGCACGCCCGCACCGGGACCAATATCGAAGACATAATCGGCCTCGCGAATAGCCTCTTCGTCATGCTCGACCACGATCACCGTATTACCTTGATCGCGCAGGTTTTTCAGCGTCGTTAACAAACGGTCGTTGTCGCGTTGGTGCAAGCCGATTGAGGGCTCGTCCAGCACGTAAAGCACGCCCTGCAAACCCGATCCAATCTGGCTGGCCAATCTGATCCGCTGGCTTTCGCCACCTGACAGAGTGCCGGAATTGCGCGACAGCGTCAGATATTCCAGACCAACATTGTTCAAGAACCCAACCCGCTCGCGGATTTCTTTCAAGATCGCTGACGCAATCTCGTTCTTTTGCTTGCTCAAAGCGGCGGGCACATCGTTGCACCAATCATAAGCTTCCTTGATCGACATTTGCACCACTTGGCCCACATGCAATCCGCCGATTTTCACAGCCAAAGCTTCTTCGCGCAGACGGAAACCACCGCAGGTGGCGCAATGGCGGTTATTCTGGAAATTTTCGAACTCTTCGCGGATCCAATTGCTATCCGTCTCGCGGTAGCGGCGTTCCATGTTGGGGATCACACCCTCAAATGCACGTTCAACCTGATAAACGCGACCACCTTCGTCATATCGGAACTTGATTTCTTCCGTACCAGAACCGCGCAGAAACACCTGCTGTACCTTGGGATCAAGGTCCTTCCAACGTGCGTTCTTGTTAAACCCGTAATGCTTGGCAATGGATTCGATCGTTTGCAAGAAATAAGGGCTTTTGCCTTTCCGCCACGGTGCCAACGCGCCATCCGCAATCTTAAGCGTCACATCTGGAACAACCAATTGTTCGTCAAAGAACAGCTCGACCCCTAGACCGTCACAAGACGGACACGCACCAAAGGGCGCGTTGAAAGAAAACAAGCGCGGCTCAATCTCGGGGATCGTAAAGCCAGACACCGGGCAGGCGAAGTTTTCCGAAAATGTCAGACGCTCGGGATCACCTTCTTTGGGTGCAGTTTCAAGCACGGTAATTCCGTCAGCCAGATCAAGCGCTGTGCGGAAACTATCAGCCAATCGCGTCTCCAGGCCTTCACGCACAACGATCCGGTCGACGACCACATCAATGTCGTGACGGAATTTCTTATCCAGCGTTGGTGGCTCATCCAACTCGTAGAATTCGCCGTCCACCTTCACGCGCTGAAAACCCTGCTTGCGCAGTTCCAGAAACTCTTTGCGGTACTCGCCTTTCCGGTCACGGATAATCGGGGCCAACAGATACCCGCGCGTCCCCTCTTCCAATGCCATCACCCGATCAACCATGTCCTGCACCTGTTGTGCTTCAATTGGCAGACCAGTTGTGGGGCTGTAGGGCGTACCTGCTCGCGCAAACAGCAAACGCAGATAGTCGTAAATCTCGGTTATTGTACCGACAGTCGAGCGTGGGTTCTTTGACGTCGTCTTTTGCTCAATCGAAATCGCAGGGGACAAACCACTGATGTGATCCACATCCGGCTTTTCCATCATATCCAAAAACTGGCGCGCATAGGCTGACAGCGATTCGACATAACGCCGCTGCCCTTCGGCATAGATCGTATCGAAGGCAAGCGAAGACTTTCCCGACCCTGAAAGCCCGGTAATCACCACCAATTGATCGCGTGGAATATCCACGTCGATGTTCTTGAGGTTGTGCTCGCGCGCACCGCGTACTTCGATATTCTTCAGCTCAGCCATTCTGACCCCCAAGGCAACTGCCCTACCAGATAGCAGGCGCATTCGGACCTGCCACCCCAGATTTAGAACATTACATGAACATATGCAAAATTATTCCTGTATTGGCCAACTGCTGCGGGTGACACAAACTGACATCACGCGCGTTGAGATGTTTTTCACGATGGGTTTGGTAGGCCGTCGACCCTGCAACTGCGTATCTTTCTACGGAAACGGGTGACGACATCATCCAGTATTTTACCGGAGCAAGATCAGGCACCCATCCGAAGCAGGCCACCGGCAATCGCGTAAACCTATCACATGCTTGAACGAAAAAGACCCACCTCGGAATGAGGCGGGTCTTTGAAAACACAGCCGGTCGCGGTGCAAATTACATATGGATGACCCGATCATAGGCATCCAAAACGCTTTCATGCATCATTTCCGACAATGTCGGATGCGGGAAGACCGTGTTCATCAAATCTTCTTCTGTGGTCTCCAACTGGCGGCCTACAACATAGCCTTGGATCAACTCGGTGACTTCCGCACCAACCATATGCGCGCCCAATAGCTCACCAGTCTTGGCATCAAAGACAGTCTTGATCATGCCTTCAGGCTCGCCCAAAGCAATCGCCTTCCCGTTCCCGATGAAAGGGAAGCGACCGACTTTGATGTCATAGCCAAGCTCTTTGGCTTTCGCCTCGGAATAACCAACAGACGCGACCTGTGGGTGGCAGTAGGTACAGCCTGCAATGCTTTCCGGCTTGACCGGATGCGCGTGCTTGCCCGCAATCAAATCTGCAACCATCACGCCTTCATGGCTGGCTTTGTGGGCCAACCAAGGGGCGCCAGCAATGTCTCCAATGGCATAAAGCCCTTCAACGCCTGTGCGGCAAAATTCATCTGTCACAACATGGGTGCGGTCAATCTTGACGCCCAGTTCTTCCAAACCCAGACCCTCGACGTTACCGACGATACCAACGGCCGAGATGACGGTGTCAAACTCCATCTTCTCGATCTTGCCGCCGGTCTCAATATGCGCAGTGACTTTACCTTTGCCGCGATCCAATTGTTTGACCATGGCTTTCTCCATGATCTTCATACCCTGCTTGACGAACGCCTTCTTGGCGAAAGCCGAGATTTCAGCGTCCTCAACGGGCAGCACACGGTCCATGACCTCGACCACGGTCGTGTCAGCGCCTAGCGTGTTATAAAAGCTCGCAAATTCGATCCCGATCGCGCCAGAACCGATCACCAACAATTTCTTTGGCATCTTCTTTGGCTCAAGCGCATGACGGTAAGTCCAGACCAGATCGCCATCCGCTTCCAAGCCCGGCAATTCGCGGGCGCGTGCACCGGTGGCCAGCACGATGTTCTTGGCGGTCAACTCGTCAGTGCCTTTTGCGCCCTTCACCGACACTTTGCCTTTGGCAGGCAACGTTGCATCACCCATGAACACAGTGACTTTGTTTTTTTTCATCAAATGCCCAATGCCACCTGACAACTGCCCGGCAACACCGCGGCTGCGTTTCACGACAGCATCAAGATCGTAATCAACGCCTGTGGCTTTCAGACCAAATTCCTTGGCGCGGTGCATCAGGTGGAAAACTTCCGAGGATCGCAACATCGCCTTGGTTGGAATACAGCCCCAGTTCAGACAAATGCCGCCCAGGTTTTCGCGTTCAACGATCGCGACTTTCATGCCCAGCTGCGATGCACGGATCGCCGCGACATAGCCGCCCGGTCCCGCACCAATTACAATCAAGTCAAAATTCTGCGCAGCCATGCGTAGGTCCTCCAGTTCCAGATTTAGTTGAACGCTAAACTACTTTTGGTTCTAGCTCCAGTGACCTTAGGTCATATCCGCTACCCGTTAGGTGCAATTGCCCTTATTTTGCAGCCGATTGTTGTGCACGAATTGCCGCACCATAGCCGCCAGCGTCCAAAAATACCTGCTCGGCAGGTGTTGTTTTGCGCCCCAACGCATCGTTGCGATAGGGAAAACGGCCAAAATCGCGAATGACAGAGCGGTGCGCGCAAGCATGATCGCGGTTGTTTTCGCCGGATTCGGGCATACGCGTATGGATCAACCGCACAGCGCGGTCCTGATCACACAAGTTTTCTGCATGCATCAATGGGAGGTAGAAAAACTGGCGCGAAGGTTCATCAATCTTAAGGTCCCATTTGCGGTCAATCGCCATCTTGGCGGCCGCGCGGGCAAGCTCATCTGTGGCAAACGCCTTGGCACTACCTCGAAACATATTGCGCGGGAATTGATCCGTCAGAATGATATATGCCAACGTGCCGGAAGGATAGGTGAGCCAAAGTCCAAGCGCCCCTTCGGTCGCTTCCTGCCATGCCTGCCCAAACCTATCTAGGATGACCGCATCGAATGCGGGATCAGACTTGTACCAATCAGCTGGTGAACATTCATCCAGCCAGAACGCTAAAACCTCTTCGGGGGTTACCACGGCAATGCTCCTCGGTGGTGATACCTCTTGCCTCATTGCAAACAGACAAACCCCCGCCTGACAAGTCCTTAGATCAAAGCACTTGTCACTTGATCTTTCGAAGTGACATTTGCAGTGACCTAAGGATACCAATTCAGGGCGTCGAAGCCTCTTCTTCCATTGCTGCCTCTTCTTCGATGTAGACCTCTTGTGCCAGCTCGGCGGCAACAGGGGTCGAGGCCGCCGACACGGGTGCATAGGACACGGCTTCGGTCTCGATGTTTTCACGGCTACGCTGTGTTGAACGGTAGAGACCGTAAACACCGACAGCCGCCATCAATATACCGGTAAAGAGCCAGAACCCGTTGTCCCCGATTGTGTCCATCATCAAACCTACTGTGAGCGGTCCCAAGATCGCACCGACGCCGTTGATAAACAGCAATCCGCCAGACGCAGAGGCCATATCTTCTTTTTCAAGATAGTCGTTCAAGTATGCGATCAGCAGCGCGTAGAGCGGGTTTGACGTGCCCCCGACAATCGCCCCACTGATCACGATCAAGACAAAATGTCCCGGCACCAAGAAAGCAATCATCGAACCCGCAGCACCCAATAGCGATACCCAGACAATCAAGACGCGGCGGTCCATACGGTCCGACAACCAACCAATTGGATACTGCAGCACAAGCGCCGCCACATAGATCGCAGACACAAAAAACGAGATCTCGCCCACAGTCAGACCGACCCGACTGCCATAAACTGCAGACATACCAAATTGCGCGGAGAACACGCCGCCCAACATGAACATGCCGACGCAGGCCAGCGGTGATGCTTTGACCAGATCGCGCAACTTCATAGGCTTTGTTGTTTCAAATGCGGGCATCGGTTTGACGGACAACAGCACCGGCGCAAAGGCCAACGACACGAGGATCGAAGGAATGATAAACAGCACATACCCAGACACATCGCCGGTTGTGACAATCCACTGCGCAAAAACGATGCCCGCCATCTGAACAATCATATAAAGCGACAGCGACTTGCCCCGGTTTTCATTGCTCGATGCATCATTCAGCCAGCTTTCTGCGGTGATGTAGACACCACAAAAACAAAACCCGATGATCACGCGGCCAATCGCCCAGAGCCATGGATCAACAAGGATCGGATAAGCAATCAACACCGCAGACACCATCGAACCCAGTGCCGCAAACACGCGGACGTGCCCAACACGGCGGATTAGCTCCGGCGTAAAGCGCGAGCTGAACAAAAATCCAAGGAAATAGGCCGACATCACAATCGAAAGCGCAAATGTGGTGAACCCTTCGGCCTCGCCGCGCAAACCCAAAAGCGTGCCTTGCAAGCCGTTTCCGACCATCAGCATGAACATGCCAACAAATAAGGCCCAAGAGCCGGTGAATACCTGGAACATCGTGCGCCCTTTCGGCCAAGATCAGAAACGCCCTATCTCACGATTCTTCGCTTAGTTCACCACACGTTAGCGACCACGTCTCGCTCATTCGCGCCCTCTGGTCAGGGCAACAGTAAAGAGCTGTCTCCGTAAGAGAAAAAGCGGTATTCTTCGCCTATCGCATGTTGATAAATCTGGCGAATATTCTCGCCCCCCATCAGTGCCGAGACCAACATCATCAGCGTCGATTTAGGCAAATGGAAATTGGTCATCAATCCATCGGTTATCTGGAATGTGAAACCGGGTGTAATGAAAATATCCGTGGGCCCTTTCCAAGGTGCCATCTTGCCGTCTTTGGCCGCACTTTCGATCAAACGCAGTGCCGTGGTGCCAACGGGGATCACGCGATTGCCCGCGGCCTTGGTCGCATTTATCTGGGCAGCGGCATCAGCCGTCACCTCGCCCCATTCGGCATGCATCTTGTGATCGCGCACATCATCAACTTTAACCGGAAGAAACGTGCCCGCCCCAACATGCAACGTCACATGGGTGAACTGAACGCCGCGCGCGGCCAATGCATCAAGCAACGGGCCGTCGAAATGCAACGACGCTGTCGGTGCGGCCACTGCCCCCGCGCGGCGCGCCCAATAGGTTTGGTAGTCCTCTTTATCCGCCTCATCCGCTGGCCGCTTGCCCGCAATGTAGGGCGGCAACGGCATCGCCCCGACTGCGTTCAACGCCGCATCAAAATCATCGCCCTTCAGGTTGAACGCCAAATACCCTTGCCCATCGCCGCGCCCCACGACTTGCGCTGAAAGTGCTTCGGAAAAGATAATCATCTCGCCGTCGCGCACTTTTTTCAATGGCTTGATTAGCGCCGACCAACTGCCATCGGCACGCGGTTCTAGCAATGTGACATCCATCTTCGCGGACGTATCACCGGCATCGCCGGACCGATGGCGGACCCCGAACAGACGCGCGGGGATCACTTTAGTATCGTTCAATATCAACCGATCACCGGGGCGCAAAATACCTGGAAGCTCGTTGACGACCCGGTCTGCGATGGTCCCACCCTGTGCCAAAAGCAAGCGCGCCGACGATCGTGGTCGTGCAGGCCGGGTCGCGATCAGGTTTTCTGGCAAGTCAAAGTCAAAGTCGCTCAATTTCATTGGGAAATGTCCGGTGCAGGTCTGCGAAAAATCTCTCGGAACATGCCCGGCGTCAACGCGGACAGCGGGTTTACACTCACGTTAGGTGCATCCGACGTGCCGGTGATCGTGTAATTGAACCCAATCAAACCTTCGCCCCGTCGGGTCAGGAATGACCCAATACTGTTTACCAAAAAGAACGGAGACACGACGCCCTGCAAATCAAGTTGTTTGTTGGCCAGCGTGTAGATGCCATCCACCGAAATGCCAAGCCCCGGACCCACGGCACTGGCTTCCGTCAAAATGACTTGGTCCGGCGTCAGACGGAATTGCGCATCGACTTCTTCAAACGACAAACCCTGCCCGTCCATTTGCTGCAACAGACCGACGACACTGATCGCATCCAAAAGTGCTGCGACAGCCGGCGCATCGCGCACCCGCACACCGCGCACCTGCAAAGCACCATCAAAAGTCCCCTCACCGCCCGCAGGCAAAAGCGTCAGATCAAGTGACCCGCCCACAGCCGTTTCCATCACACCTGCGGCGCGCAAAATCCCGCCCGCATCATCACTGCGCAACCGCACGGCAGATCGGCCATCACGCGGTGCCACTGTACCCGCGACCGTCGCGGCCCCATTGACCTGCCCGCGAAACTCACCGCGAAAACCACCCTCGCCCCTGAAATTGCCTTGGAAGTTCGTCAGCGCCACACCTTCGGTAAGCTGCAACCGATCAAGCGCTATCGATAACGGGCCGCTTTCACCCTGCCCCGCAGCAAAGCTTGCCGCCCGCAAATCCAGCGATCCGCCCGCGATCTCGACACCGACGGGTTGCCCAGCACCACGACCACGCAAAGTGATCGGCGCGTTCAGCCAATTGCCGATACGAACCTGGCTAAACTGCGCAGACTGCAATCCGCCTGCCTCGTTGAGATTGATCTGCCCCTGTGCCTGCAAGCCGCCACCGCTGATGTCCAAGCGATCAATCGACGGAACAGGACCCAAACGCCCTTCAACCCTTAGCGCACCGGCTGTTTGCGGGCTCTTGGACCAACCCACGGCGGGGACAGCAACTCTTAAGCCTTCCAAATCAGATGACAGCGTAAACGCAGGAGGAACACCGCTTTGAAATTCAACAGTCAATTCGCCCTTCCCGCTTCCGGTCAGCGTACCGGGGGGTAAGGCAATCGCGAACTCATCCAAGAACGCCTCAGACAGGTCGACCTCCGCAAAAACCCGGCTGCCGGGCGCCGCTGGATCACCAAAGCGTTGGTCCCATGCCCCAATCGCTGTCACGTCCCCGACACGCACGGGCCCCGCGATGTTCACGCCCGCACGGCTTGCTGTCACTTGGAGACGTGGGGCGGCGAAACTGCGTCCTGCCAACAACGTTTCGCTGCGCACGCGGCTGAGGTCCGATGTCATTGCAAACAACACGGTCTCTGCTGCGGGACGCGGCTCTAGGGGCCAGGTGATTTGCCCGCGCGTCAAAGCACGCCCATCGGCGATAGTGACAGGCAAATTCGCTTTATCCATATACTCAAACGGCGGTTGGTTAAGGATCGACAGACCTGCCGTCAAAGAACTATTCACCGTAAGGTTCAAAATCGCGGGCGACGGGTTCTGTCGCAAATCCTGTATGGTGAAATCGGTGCCTGCCAATTGCATCGGCCCGCCTATCGGCGCGTTCACGACACCTGAATCCAGCCCGATGACAAACTGATGATCCATAAGGCTGCCGGTCCCGCGCGCTTGGGTGATGGGCGGAATGTTCTTGAGAAATTTGATCTGATTGTCAGCAAATTCAAAACCCAGCGCAAACTCCGCTTCCCTCTCAGGATGAATCCGCACCCCGGTGATTATATCACGCAACTGCCCTTGGGTGAGGTTCTGCGATAGCCAGGCCCGCGTGCGTGGCTTCATCGTCAACGGCCAAAACGCAATCAGACGCTCTGGCGCAATCGCATCAATTTGCGCATCGATGGCAACCTGCCAACCCGCATCAGTCGCGGCGATATCCCCGCTGCCTGACATGCGGGTTTCACCGTCGATCATCACGACTTGCCCGATTTCAACCCGAAACGGATCAAATCGTAGGCGCAAATCAACGGCGGCTTGCGGCACCTGTGGCGGCTCATCAAAGAAGCCCGGTGGATTAATCGCAAGATCGCGGAACTGGAATTGCGCCAGCAACGCACGCGGCAAGCCGTCGCGGAATTCGCGCAAGTAGGCATCGCCGGAAGCTGACAGACTACCCCATTCTGTTTGCAGGTTAATTTCGGTGAACGATATCCGGTCGCGCACCGGATCGTATGTGAAGTAAGCTTTTGCATCGTCAAATGCGACCGGCGCGGTGGCCGGGTTGGGTTGCAGGACACCGCTGCCAATTTCCAGCGTGGCATTCAAAGGCCCCAATGCACCTTCTTCGTCCAATTCGGTCCGCAATGCCGCTGAAATCGGGGCATCGACATCGCGCAACCAGCTCAACGCGGGGGACTGGGCCGCGATGTCACTTGCAATCGCGTTCTCTAGGCTCAACGCGACTTGGGCTGCGCGGCTACCGCGTGGGCTGACGTAAGATAAGCTCACGCCGGTGACATCAGCCCCGCCGGACAACAATGAAAAGTCGCCCCGAAGAGAGGTTCGACCACCGCGCAGATCAAGGTCAACGCGACCGCCATCCACAATCCAACTGCGCCCGGCACGCGCGTCATCAAAGTTAACGATCAGACCGTCCGCACGGACGTTCTCCAAAGCTTCGAGTGCGGGCTGTTCAAATATCTGATCGAACTGATCCAAAAGCTCAGGTAACGACCGCGCTTGACCAACGTCGCTCCCCCCTGTCGTAAACGCGAATGAAACGGTGCCGTCGCGCGCACGGCGCAGATTGATCTGGGCCCCAATCAACCGGACCTCTTGCATCAGCACATCTTGCTGAAACACGATCCCGCGCGGCGAAATCAGCCCTTCGACAACCGGGATGCGTGACAGCGTCAAACCACCGGAATCAATCAAACGCGTATCAATCAACCGGACCGTTGGATGCAGATCGCGCCCGATGCGCAGGCTAATCGCGCCAAAATCAAGCGTCGCACCATCAATCACCTCGGTCGCTCGGGCCTCGATGCGTTCGGTGATCCATGAGGGTGCGGTAATATCACGATCAATGATCATCACAGTTGCAGCCGCAAGAAACACGACAGGCAACAAGCAAAAGACCAGCACCGCACGAAGCCAAAACACCCATGGGCGCATGGTCTTGGCTTTACGCCGTTTCGGCTTTTCGGCTTCGGGTTCAGGCGTCTCTTCGCTCATGGTCTCTCGTTTGACTGCGCAATTGCGCCCGGCTGCCCTTTATCTTTGCGTGTCTTGAACTAAAACAAAACCAAGAAATGCAGCTTGGAAGGATACATCATGACACAACCGGCCGTGGGCGACAAAGCCCCAGCGATCAACCTGCCGCGCGACGGTGGCGAGATGGTCACCCTCTCCGATTTTGCCGGCAAGAAAGTCGTGCTTTATTTCTACCCCAAAGACGACACGCCCGGATGCACGAAAGAAGCAATCGGATTTACCGAGAGCGTCGCTGCATTTGCGGACCTTGATTGCGTCATCCTTGGCGTATCCAAGGACAGTGTCAAAAAGCATGACAAATTCGTGGCCAAACATGATCTCAAAATAGCGCTGCTTTCAGATGAGGATGGCGATGTATGCGAACGTTATGGCACGTGGGTCGAGAAAAGCATGTACGGCAAAACCTATATGGGCATTGAGCGCGCAACGTACTTGATCGACGAAGGCGGCAACATTGCACAAGTTTGGCGCAAAGTGCGGGTGCCCGGTCATGTCGACGCTGTCCTTGATGCGGTGCGTGCCCTGTGACCTTGACTGATATGGCAGTCGCCGTTCTGACGACTGCGGACGGGCGTGAAAAAACAGCGCTGTCGCGCGAACATGCCGCGACTTGGCAGGCAGCACGAGCGAACGGTGAGACGATTGCAATCGGCACCACAAAACCGCCGCTCACCCCGTCGCGCCCTGACAAGCCAGAACTGCTTAGCCCCCGTGATGTACCTCATCGCAAACCCGGCACACCTGAGGGTCAGATAGCTTTACTGCACGCCGTCGCGCATATCGAGCTGAACGCTGTCGACCTGCATTGGGATATCATTGCGCGGTTTTCTGATACGAAATTACCGCTCGGCTACTATGATGATTGGGTTAAAGCAGCTGACGAAGAATCTAAACATTTCAATCTAATGTGCGACTGTCTTGAAGTGATGGGCAGCCATTATGGCGCGTTACCCGCCCACGCAGGCATGTGGCGGGCGGCGCAGGACACCGCCGATGATTTGATGGGTCGCCTCGCCGTCGTGCCAATGGTGCTGGAGGCACGCGGACTCGATGTCACGCCGGGTATGATCAAGATTTTCAAGCAAGCGAAACTCACGCAAGCCGTTGACGCACTAGAGATCATCTATTCCGAAGAGGTCCACCACGTGGCTTACGGTTCAAAGTGGTTTCATTTTCTATGCGGTCGGCACGACCTCGACCCCACAGGTGTGTTCCACGATCTTGTCCGCAAATACTTCCACGGTCCCCTCAAACCGCCCTTCAACGAAGAGAAACGGGCCGAGGCGGGTATCCCACCAGATTTTTACTGGCCTTTGGCCGGAACGACACAAGCGGCCCGAGGGTCACCTTCAAAATAGGCGCTTCCCCGCGCAGACACCAATAAACGCGGGTATCTTGCATGTTAATCGTGCAAAATTCTTGCAGCCAAGCGTTGGTGCAATTAAACGATAGCAGAACGAAACCGGGTGGGCACCGGTGGCGTAAACGGGACAGGACGGGCATTCACGTGAAATCACGACTTGCAAAGCGCATACACAGCGTCTTGGAACGCTTCTTTCCGGAGCGTCGCCTTTTCTTGCGATCCGATACAGAAACCCGATTTATCCGCTTAAAACCTGAAACACAGCTTGTCGCGTGGACTGGTAGCATCATTGTCGTCGCTTGGACGATTATCGCCACGGCCATTTTGTTGATGGACAGTATTGGCGCAGGCAACTTTCGCGCGCAGGCGCAACGCGATCAGCTGACCTACGAGCAACGCCTCAATGCGATATCGACCGAACGCGATGCCCGCGCGATGGAAGCTTTGGCCGCGCAAGAACGCTTCAACTCAGCGCTTCAACAAATTTCAATTATGCAGACCGAACTGCTTGCGACCGAAGAAAAGCGGCGCGAGCTCGAGACCGGCATGGAAGTCGTCCAAGCCACATTGCGCAACACGATGCGCGACCGCGAAAGTGCGCGGCAACAAGTGGCGGCCCTCTCCGCTGACGACGGCGAGCAAAGCGCTGCGTCCATCAGCGATGATGCGGCAGGTACGGTCGGCCTCTTGGCGTCAGCCCTTGCCGATACGGCGTCAGAGCGTGACCAAATCGCTGCAGATGCCGAGTTTGCAATCAACCAAGCGCAAGACATGCAGCTGGAACTGCGGCTTCTGCAGGAACGTAACGACCAGATTTTCCGTCAGTTGGAAGAGGCGATGCTTGTCTCTGTTGAACCACTGGACGAAATGTTCCGTGCCGCAGGAATGAACCCTGACACCTTGATCGATCAGGTGCGTCGCGGATATTCCGGCACTGGTGGTCCATTGACCCCTATCCAATTTTCCACACGCGGCGGTGACCCCGACCCGGATGCATTGCGCGCAAATAGCATCCTGACCGCGATGGACCGGATCAACCTTTATAGAATCGCCGCCGAAAAAGCGCCGTTCTCGATCCCGGTCAAATCGAACTTCCGTTATACCTCTGGCTTTGGACCACGCTGGGGACGTTTACATGCAGGTACTGATTTTGCCGGTCCAATCGGCACACCAATTTATTCAACCGCTGACGGTGTTGTGACACACGCCGGCTGGTCGTCAGGCTATGGTCGTTTGATTAAGATACGACACGACTTTGGTATTGAGACGCGCTACGCGCATCTTAACGCTATGGATGTTCGTGTAGGCCAAAGGGTCTCGCGCGGCGAACGAATTGGTGCTATGGGGAATTCTGGTCGTTCAACCGGACCCCACCTTCACTACGAGGTCCGTGTAAACGGCAACCCCGTCAATCCCATGACTTATATAAGAGCTGGACAAGATGTTTTCTAAATCCAAAATCAATGAGCCCGGACCAAAAGGGTCCGACACCGACACGCAAAAAGGCGCTGACGCTGCTAAGGCAGGAGGTTCTGATTTCAAACCATCTACCCCAAAAGCAAAGCCCGCGCCATCAATGCTGTCCTCTGATCTGTTGATCACGGGCAACCTCAAAACCAGCGGCGACATCCAAGTTGAAGGTCAGGTCGAAGGCGACATTCGCGCGCATTTGCTGACAGTCGGCGAAGGTGCGACCGTCAAAGGCGAAGTCGTTGCAGATGATGTGGTCGTCAATGGCCGTATCGTTGGCCGTGTGCGCGGCCTTAAAGTGCGCCTGACATCAACTGCACGTGTCGAGGGTGATATCATCCACAAGACAATCGCAATTGAAAGCGGTGCACATTTTGAAGGTTCCGTGCAGCGTCAGGACGACCCGCTGGCAACTGGCTCCAAGAAGATGCCAACGGCTGCTGCTGCGACCGACCCAAAGGCGTAAATCGCCGGTCAGATATTAGATTTGGGCGTCCCTTGGGGCGCCCTTTTTGCATCTATTCCAACGCACGGCGATAAAGATGCCACGTCGCATGCCCAAAGATCGGCAAGGCAATCATCAATCCCAGAAACCAAGGCAGAAGCGCCAGCAACGATGTCACCGCAATAATCATCGCCCAAGCTAACATGACGACCATGTTTCCGCGGACGGCTTTCATGCTGGTCAACATCGCAGTTACAAAATCTACCTCGCGGTGCAGCACCAATGGCAAGCTGACAACTGTCATCGAGAACAAAAGAAACGCAAGAACTGCGCCCACGCCCAGCTCGACCGCGATCATCGCAAGACCGTTCGGCGTCAAAAACACCTCATAGCTTTGCATGACATTCGTCATCGTCGAAAGCCCCATAAAGAGCGCAAAAATCATATGTGCGAGAAACGTCCAAAACAGAAAATAGATGACAATGATCGCACCCAGCCACGGCAACTGCCGGGTCCGTTCATTCCAGACGATCCCCAAAACAGCCCCCCATTTCAGAGGTTCATCCTGCTCCATCCGGCGGCTCACTTCATAAAGGCCGGCGGCCGCAAATGGCGCGATCAAAGGAAAGCCCAGCGATGTCGCAAGCGTCCAGGTCACATGGCCTGCCCCGACCCAAAGCATCAAGAAACCACCCACGACATAGACCGCACTAAAGAACAATCCAAACTGTGGGGCACGGCGAAAGTCCTGGACGCCCGCGCGCAAACTGGCGGTGATATCTGACATCGACAGGTCACGTACGACCAGCTTCTCGGATCCACCGCTCAGTGTCTCGTTCGTTGTCATGTCAGCCTCCCTCGCTTCATCTATCTTCGCCTCAGGGTGCGGGCATTGGCAAGAGGCTGCTACTCCGCGTTGGCATCGCCCCGGCTTTTGCCGGACATGTCCATCGCAAGAGTTGCGGCCATGAAACCATCAAGATCGCCGTCTAAGACGCCTTTGGTATCGGATGTCTCGAAACTGGTGCGCAGGTCTTTGACCATCTGATAGGGCTGCAGGACGTATGACCGGATTTGGTTGCCCCACCCCGCATCACCGGCATTTTCGTGCGCCTCATTCACCAGGGTCGAGCGTTTATCCAGTTCCATCTGATACAAACGCGATTTCAGCGCTTTCATTGCGATATCGCGGTTCTGGTGCTGTGATTTTTCCGAACTTGTCACAACGATCCCCGTTGGATGGTGTGTGATCCGTACCGCGGAATCTGTTGTGTTTACGTGCTGACCACCGGCACCTGAGGACCTGTAGGTATCGAGGCGAATATCGGAGGGGTTCACTTCAATCTCGATGTTGTCATCAACGACTGGATAGACCTTGACGGACGTAAATGATGTATGCCGCTTGGCGGCACTATCGAATGGCGAAATACGCACCAACCGGTGCACGCCACTTTCCGACTTTAACCAACCATACGCATTATGACCGCTGATCTTGTAAGACGCTGATTTGATCCCGGCCTCGTCACCAGATTGCTCTGACTGCAGCTCGACTTTGTAGCCCTTCTTTTCGGCCCAACGCACATACATCCGCGCCAGCATATTGGCCCAATCACAGCTTTCTGTACCGCCCGCCCCTGCGTTGATCTCCAAGAACGTGTCATTGGCATCGGCTTCACCATCCAACAAAGCTTCCAGCTCTTTGGCTGCCGCCTTTGTAGCCAATGCGGTCAGTGCTGCCTCAGCCTCGGCGACGACTTCGGCGTCGTCTTCCATCTCACCAAGTTCAATAAGTTCGATATTGTCGTTAAGATCTTGCTGGATGCTATCGTAGTTACCCATCGCATCGACCAGTAGCTGCCGGTCACGCATAAGCTTTTGTGCGGCCTCTGGGTCATCCCAAAGCGTCGGATCTTCGACGCGCGCGTTGAATTCTTCCAGCCGGTGGGATGCCGTTTCCTTGTCCATCCGTTGCGCCAGCAAGCTAAGCGATTTTTCAATCGCCTCCACAGTATTTTGCATTTCCGCGCGCATGGGGCACCTGTCTTATGGTCATTTAATTGAATTGTTGTCTGGTCTTACAGCGCGCTCAGCCCCGCGACAAGCGAATGGTCAGTAAAGACCACCCGACGACAATGTCCCGAATGTTGCCTTATCACCCACGGTGGCTGTTTCACCTGTGGATGTCGTCACCTGACGCTGCACGTTTTGCACGTCATCAAACAACGGCAAATCCGCCGCCATCGCAAAACCACCGTCAAACATGATGCCGAACAAAGGCTCTTCGCCCGGACGGAAGCATTCACTAACGACGTTGTCACCCGTGGCATCATTGGGCAAACGCCCACCGCTAAAGCGGTCAATATTGATAAACTGGCAGTCACGCGGCACGCGGAATTGACCGGAACCATATTTCTCAATCGCCTCGGACATGAAACGGTTGAACACCGGACCACACATCCCACCACCAGAGGCCCCACGGCCCAAGCTGCGCGGTGTGTCATAACCAATATAGCAACCGGCAACGATGTTAGACGAGAAACCAACAAACCAAACGTCTTTGGCGTCATTGGTTGTGCCTGTCTTACCTGCGATCGGCACAGGCAGGTTCACGGTGCCGCTGGCCGTACCGCGGTCCACAACACCCTTCATCATCGACGTCAGCTGATACGCAGTGATCTCATTCATGACGCGGTCACGGTTGGTGATAATGCGCGGCGCACTCCCCTCGGGCAGACGCGTTTGCGCACAATCGACGCACGTGCGCTGATCATGGCGATAGACCGTATGTCCGTAGCGGTCTTGTACGCGGTCAACCAATGTGGGCTCAACCCGCTCGCCGCCGTTGGCGAACATTGCATAGGCCGCGACCATCTTGAACAACGTCGTCTCATCCGACCCGAGCGAGGCCGCAAGCACGCGGTTCATGTCCTCATACACGCCAAAACGCTCGGCATAGCGACCGACCGTATCAATGCTGATCTCTTGTGCCAGACGGATAGTCATCAGGTTCCGTGACCGCTCGATACCAGTGCGCATCGGTGTCGGGCCATAAAACTGGTTCGACGCATTGCGCGGACGCCATGTGCCCTGCGGCGTATTGATCGTAATCGGGGCATCCACGATGATCGTCGCAGGGGAATACCCACTATCCAGCGCTGCGGCATAAACAAACGGCTTGAATGATGACCCGGGTTGGCGCTGCGCCTGTGTGGCACGGTTAAAGACCGAATGCTGATAACTAAAGCCACCCTGCATCGCGATCACGCGGCCTGTGTTGACGTCCATCGCCATAAAGCCGCCCTGCGCTTCGGGCACTTGTCGCAAAGACCAGTTTTGGAAATTGCCGTCACCGTCGACCGCACGGCGCACAAGGACAACATCGCCGGGTGTGAAGTTATCAAAGAAATCGCCCACCAACCAACGGATATCTGCGCGCGGAATGGTAAATGGTTCCGCCTCGGTCTCAACCACATCCTCAACGCCGATAGTCAGCGTGTTCTCGGCCACATCGCGGATCACAGCAGGATACCATTTGCCATTCAAATCAATATCACGCGGCACATTTGACGCGGCCAAAGCAGCACGCCAAGTGGTTTCATCGGCCAAAGCGTCTTCCGGGATCGTCTCACCCGTACCGCGCCAGACACCGGCCTCGCGGTCGTAGTCTTCAAGGGCTTTTTGCAGCGAATGCCGCGCCGTGATCTGCAATTCGGGATCAACGGTCGCGCGAATGGAAAGACCACCCGAGAAGAATTCTTCCTCGCCAAAGTTCTGGCTGAGCTGGCGGCGAATTTCATCGGTGAAATAATCACGGTCCGGCAGTGCGGTGCGGAAGTCCTCAAAATCACCGCCTTGGACGGACAACAACGGCGCGTTGCGCTCTTGGTCGTATGTGACCTGATCAATGTAGCCGTTCTCAAACATCTCGCGCAGGGTGTTGTTGCGCCAGAAAACCGCCGCATCACGGTCGCGCACAGGGTGGCGGTTGCTGGGTGACTTGGGCAACGACGCAAGATATGCAGCTTCGCCCGGTGTGAGATCCGTCAGTGGCTTGTTGAAATAAGTCAGCGCTGCAGCGGTCACACCAAAACTGTTCTGGCCTAGAAAAATCTCGTTGAGGTACAGCTCAAGAATACGTTCCTTGGGCATCGCCCCTTCGATCCGCACGGCCAGAATAATCTCTTTGATCTTACGCTCGACCGATCGTGACCCATCGAGCAAGAAGTTCTTCATCACCTGCTGGGTAATCGTCGACGCACCGCGCACGTTTTCGCCGCGCGATTCCACGGCATCCACAAAGGCCGACACCATGCCGACAGCATCATAGCCTGCGTGTTCGTAGAAATTCTTGTCCTCGGCGGAGATAAACGCCTGCTTGACGATATCGGGGATTTCCTCGGCCGGCGTGAACAGACGCCGTTCTACCGCGAACTCGTCAATGATCTGGCCTTCGCCCGAATAAATCCGGCTGATTGTCTTGGGCGTGTATTGCGACAGGGTTTCGTAACTGGGCAGATCGCGGCCATACATATAGAGCACGCCGCCAATACCGATGGCGGCCATGACCGCGCCGAGTGTCAGCAGCGTAAAAATACCGCCAAAGAAGGAAAGAATAAAACGCAACACTTCGTGGACCCAACCCTATTTGTTGGATCATCTTATACCTGCCAGTGCCGCCATCGTCAAAAGGCCAAATCGACCATTGGGCCAGAACGCGCCGTCAATCCGTTCACTTTTCAACGAGCCATTGTGCAGCTTGTGCGCAGGTGGCATGCCCCACGACATGAAACCAGAAGATGTCATAGCAACTTATCAGCGCGTCGGTCCAATCTGGGCCCGACAAAGGCGCCGTGATCTGTTTGAAAAAGCTTGGTTGGACAAGTGGCTGACAACTGCGCCGCGCAGCCAGAGTCAGATCAGGGTCCTTGATTTGGGCTGCGGCTCAGGGCTGCCGATCGGGCGGTACCTGGCAGAGCGCAATACGGAGATTGTTGGGGTCGACGCGGCACCGACGATGACGACGCTTTACGCGCAAAATGTCCCTTCAGCCGAAACAGTGACAACCGATATGCGCGGTCTCAATCTAGAGCGTCAGTTCGACGCAGTTCTTGCATGGGACAGCTTCTTTCATTTGACAGCAGACGATCAACGGGTGATGTTCGGCACGTTCGCAGCACATGCAGCGCCGCTGGCTACATTAATGTTCACGTCAGGGCACATTGCAGGCGAGGCCATTGGACAAGTCGCAGATGCAGCGATTTACCACGCATCGCTTGCGCAGGATGAATACCGCGCGCTGCTCGACGCTGCTGGATTTCGCGTGTTGCACTACAAACCCGAAGATCCTGACTGCGCAAACCACACAATCTGGCTCGCGCAATTTCGACCTTAACCTACCGCGCCATGAGCGCGACAGTGTCCCTCACAGCGCGTGCGATCTTTGCGCGGCCTTCCGGGGAAGCCAAAACAGCCCGATCCTCGGCATTTGACAAAAAGCCTGCCTCGATCAACACACTGGGAAAACCAGCCGCCGTCAGTACCGCAAACTGCCCTTCGCGGCGCGGGCGGACGTTCAAACCCACACCCTGCATGCGCATTGATGCCACCAGAGCATCGGCAAACCTGCGCCCTGCGGGGCCGGTTTCGGCCCGTGCCAAATCCATCAACGCCTTGGCCACCCGGTCTTCTGCGGTATTCAAATCGACACCCGCCAATAGATCACCGCGCTCATGCCGTTCCACGCTGCGTTGCGCCGCTTGCATGCCACCGTCCTCGGATAGCGTGTAAACCGATGCACCGCGTGCCTCGTCTTCCTCCAACGCGTCGGCGTGAAGCGAGATAAACAGATCAGCTCCAACCTGCCGCGCCAGGGTCAAACGTGCTGACAGTGGAACAAACACATCCGCGTTGCGCGTCAACACGGCCTCAACCCCATCCAGCGCGTCGAGCATAACCGCAAGTTCTGCCGCCATGATTAGCATAAGATCAGATTCCTTGATCCCGCCTTGATTTGCACCGGGGTCGATGCCGCCGTGGCCGGGGTCAATCACCACGACAAAGTCCTCGCCTTCGGCCAGTGCCGCTGCAACCTGAGGGTCAAAATTCGTGACGACCTCCCAGCCCGGATCAGGCGGCGCGCCTGCATTCTCGCTGAATTCTTCGTCGCTGGCCGTCGCAAGGACAATACGCAGATCAGCACCGTCAGCCACCTTGACCATCGCAGCCTCGGTGATGACCAAGCTTTCGGTCAGATCAACCACCATCCGCGACCATCCTGGACGCAGCGGACCCATACGAACGGCCGCGGCGCGATCGCCCGAAAGGATGTCATCAGGTGCAAGATCACCAAAGTCGACGTCCTGCAAATCAATAACCAAACGGCGTGGCGCATCGAGGGTGAACGCGCGGTAAGGCGTGATCTGGTCCAGACCCATCTCTACCTCAAGCGTCCACCACCCGTCCTTGACAGCAGTCCTATCAGGCGCGACTGACACCTGCGCCGTTGCGGCAGATGCAGCAAAAATCAAAGCACAGAACCAACGGATCATGTCAGACGCTCTTTCATAAAGCGGGCCAAACGCGCCAGCCCTTCGATGATATCATCTGTGGCGCGCGCATAAGAAAATCGCAACCAATGGTGCCCGCGCGCAGCATCAAAATCCAACCCCGGTGTGACGGCAACGCCTGCCTTTTCCAAAATCTCGGCTGCAAAACTGCGGGCGTCATCCGTATAATCTGACACATCCACGTAGACGTAGAATGCCCCATCAGGCGGGGCAAAACGACCCAGACCTGCAGTCTTCAATCCAGCCATCATCAAAGCGCGGTTTTCTTGATAGGCGGCCTTGTTCGCGATCAGTTCATCGTCGCAATCCATCGCGTGAAGTGCCAGCCTTTGTGCTGCATGAGGCGCGCAGATAAACATATTCTGCGCCAAACGCTCGACCTGACGGACATGATCGGGTGGGACAATCATCCACCCCACGCGCCATCCAGTCATGGAAAAATACTTGGAAAAGGAATTCACGACGTACACGTCATCTGTGACCTGCAAAGCCGTCACAGATGACGTGTCATAGTCAATCCCGTGATAAATCTCGTCCGAGATAAACGCAGCCCCCTGCGCCTGACACGCCGTCGCGAGTGCCGCCAAACCATCACGGTCCAGCATTGTGCCCGTCGGATTGGCAGGAGACGCGACAATCAACCCGCCCAAAGCATAGTCTGACACATCTGACGGCAAAGGTTGAAACCGCTGCGCGAGCGTTGTCGGTATATCAACCGGACGCAGACCAACGGCACGTAAAATTTGGCGGTAGGACGGATAGCACGGTGTGCCCAAGCCAACCCGCGCGTCATTGTCAAAAAGCGCCGAGAACGCGAGCAAGAACGCACCCGACGCGCCGCTGGTGATGACAACACGGTTTGGGTCCAACGTCACACCATACCAATCCGCATAGTGTTTCACGATCCGCGACTTTAGTTCGGGCAAACCAAGCGCGACGGTATACCCTAAAGGATCGGCCATATCTGCGATCAGCTTTTCTTTTGCTGCCGCAGGTGCACCCGTGCCCGGCTGGCCCACTTCCATGTGGATGATATGCCTGCCCTCTGCCTCGGCCTGACGCGCGGCTTCCATCACATCCATCACAATGAACGGATCAACATCGCCTCGGTTTGAAAGTCGCATCAGATGCCTCGCCTCTTTGTGGGCCTATTTGCCCGGGCGTCATGGGTGAGGTCAATGGCGAAGACGTGACCTGTGCAGACTGGACGTGTCGGAATGCCGCACTAGCTCGTGAATCAAAGCACAAAGCCCTCTCAAAAAGGAGATCACAATGCAAAATCGCCGTACATTCCTCACCGGAGCCGCCGCCGTTGGCGGTATCACCCTGCTCCCTTTCAAAGCCTCTGCCGGAGGTCATAGCTCTGACAGCTTTGCCTCTGCGACCGGCGAAGTGATCGTGACACCCAAAAGTCATGCATCGTTTGTGATGCAAACACCTGCTGGCACAATCTATGTCGACCCTGTTGGCGAAGCAGACATCTATGCCGATATGCCTGCACCAGACCTGATCTTGATCACCCACGAACATGGGGATCACTTTAACGCCGACACGCTGGCAGGCATCATGGGTGCCGACACCACCATGATCACAAACCCCGCCGTGTTTGAAATGCTACCCGCAGAGATGCAAGCGCGCGCCACCGCTATTGGTAACGGCGACAGCACAACCGATGGCGATGTCAGTGTGGATGCGATCCCGGCCTACAACATGACCGAGGAGCGCTTGAACTTTCACCCACAAGGCCGCGACAATGGTTATGTGGTGACCGTCGACGGGCTGCGCGTGTATATCTCAGGCGATACCGAAGACATTCCCGAAATGCGCGCGCTCGAAAATATCGACGTGGCGTTTGTCTGCATGAACCTGCCGTTTACAATGGACGCAGCTGCCGCCGCGTCGGCAGTGGCCGAATTCGCGCCATCCTATGTCTACCCCTACCACTACCGTGGCCGCGATAACGGCACGCAGGACCCCGCAGAATTTGCGGGCATGCTGGACGACAGCATCGAAGTCAAACTAGGCAAATGGTACGGCTGATAAGAACGAAGGGCTGCCTGTACAGAGACAGGCAGCCCTTTTTGCTCCGAAAAGAATAGCCGCTCACAAGCGTTCAACCATCTTCACTCCTACAACGTCCACATAGACACCCGCTGGGTGATGGAAACACCGCCTTGACCCAATCGCGGGCGGCATTGATGGCCAAATCGTTCTTCCTTGTCTCATAAAATAGAAACCAAAGCTCTCGATGCGCCGTCACCGGCTTGTTGCCTTTGGTAAATTGGTGCAGCTCAGGATGGTCCCGCGCAAGGCAAGTCGGTACGACGCAAGACATACCGGTAGAGAGTGACGCCTGAATGATTGCAGCAAGTGATCCAAACCGCAAAGTAGGTTCGCATTTGAAATGCGCATGAGCCAATTGTACTTCTGGCAAGTCTGCATTGGCAGACGCATATCCGATCCAACGCTTTGGATCCCCCTCACTTGGCGTGAAAATGCCAAATCGACAGTTTGAAACCTTGAACCTTGATATGCCCGGTGTATCCGGCCGCGTCAGGCGCAGTGCGACATCTGCTTGGCCACGCTCCACAGCGCGGGTATCGTCGGTTTCTTCGATCGAAATGCTTGCATTGGGGTTTTCGCGCCGCCAGATATCCATCGATTTGGATAGGTAAGTGTTACAAACAAAAGAAAGCGTGCTGAGCCTCACCGACCCCACGAAATCATCTTTATTCTCGATGTTTCGCAACAGAATTCCAAGACTGATTTCTGTCTTTTCGGCAATTGCCAATAGCTCTTTACCGATGTCTGTTAATTCCCAGCGGTTCTCTAGGGGGAGGAAGAGAGGTTGACCAACTTCTTCTGAGATAGAATCGATATGGCGCGCGACTGTGCTGCTGGTAATGCCCAAAGCCGACGCAGCAGCACGGTAGGATCCATGCTCAGAGACGCACAAGACAGTCTGCAATTGCCTCCAAGAATTGAATTTCTTTACCATGTGAACTCGCAATAAGCTGGGCACAAAAAGCGGGAATGCCGTGATCTTCCGAAATTGGTTTTGAGTTCAAACAGAATAGAAAGATACTTCTTCGCTGATAAGCCCAAAGCATGGCGTCCTATACTTAAGGAGACCCATCAATAGGTCTTTGCATACACTTGCTAATAATAAGAGGGGGGGGCACAAAAAATGGTGTTTCGCAAAAACATTTGGTTTTGTAGGCGTGACGACGCCACTCACTGGCACAGCACTTGGCAAGGCATCGGCGGCGAGAAATTGCCCCCAAACAACACTCGTGTGCTTTGATGCTTTGCCAAGTCAGCGCGGTAGCCTGCAAACACGATATTTTGGCCCCAGCCATTGCCGGCCAATCGGGTTGCGCACAATTCATGCAAAGATTAATATAAGATTAACGCAGCTTTTATACTGAAAGATATTTTGCCTCTGCCTTTGGCCAAGAAATCGATCAGGGCTGGCAATACCTTTGCACAGGGAAATGCATTACATGATGATCCTTCGGGCGATCACGCTCTCACTTGCTATCTTGCTTCCGCGCATTTTGCTGATCCCCGTTTTCTTGATCCTTTATGCCTTCGCCGGTCTTGGCATCAGTATTGTCGTGGCGATCCTAGCAATGATCTCACCTGTCATCGCAATTGTAGTTGCTGTTCTTTTGGGTCTGTCCTTGGCTACACTCCCAATGATGATCGGCATGCGACTGGGCTTTAGCGCGCGCCGTCACGCTGTCACGGGCACTTACAGCGGACTTATTCTACCGGGCGTGATCTATGGTGCGATAGAAGGCATTGGCTTTGTGCTGATTACGGTTGTCGCTTCGATTATTTTTACACTCTTCTCGTCTGACCTGACTTTTTCCGAATTGGGAAGCTCGCTCGCCTCAGGCAATATTGATGTGATCGACGGCGCAGTTGAGAACGGGGATACAACAGCCGTCATTGTATTTCTGTTCAGCCTGCTGGCAATTTCTATCTTGCGGGCGGCACTCTTGGTGCCTCTGGCGGGTGCGGCTGCTGGACGTGATGCAAACGGCCAATTTCACACACCATTGGTCGGCTTTGGCACCGGGTTGGTGCCGCTGACAATCTTGGTTTGGCTTTCTTTTCTGGCTTTACCGCTAATGATCGCCGCAGCCTTTGCAATCCCTGCCCTACTTGGCCAAGGCACTGCATTTGAAGCAGTCCTCAGCAACGTCGACAGTTTTGACCAAGGCGGCGGTCTATCAAACATCGGCTTGGCCGAATTGTTGGTTATTGCCGCCATCTGGATTGGTTGGATATGGATTTTCTGCCTGCAATGCGCGGGCGGCGTTCTCTACTTCTTACGCGATCACGAAAACTTTGCAGAACATCAAATCCAAACCCCAGCAGTGCCACACATGGCACAAGAGGACACGCGCGCCCTTTGGAAAAGCCGCATGAATAAAGACTAATCCGTTAGGTCCGTTGAAACCGTCTACTCGGCCGCAGCGACATCCGCTTGCGCCTCAATTTCGGCGGCCTTCTTTTCAACCTGCGCGACAATGTGTTCAATCATATCGTCGTTTGATTGCTTGTGGCTTTGCTTGCCAGCCAAATACACCATGCCGGACCCCGCCCCGCCACCGGTAAACCCGACGTCGGTCATCAAAGCCTCTCCCGGGCCGTTCACGACACAGCCGATAATCGACAACGACATCGGCGTCTTGATATGCTCAAGACGCTGTTCAAGCGCCTCAACCGTCTTGATCACATCAAAGCCCTGACGCGCGCACGACGGGCAGGAAATGATATTCACACCGCGGTGGCGCAGACCGAGGGACTTGAGTATCTCAAAGCCCATCTTCACTTCTTCAACGGGGTCAGCCGACAATGACACGCGAATGGTATCGCCGATCCCCATCCACAACAGGTTGCCCATGCCAATCGCTGATTTCACCGTACCGCTAATCAATCCACCCGCCTCAGTAATACCAAGGTGGATCGGTGCGTCAGTCGCCTCAGCCAGCTGCTGATACGCAGCGGCTGCCATAAAGACATCGGATGCTTTGCATGAAATCTTGAATTCGTGAAAATCATTGTCCTGCAAAATTTTAATATGATCGAGGCCACTTTCCACCATCGCATCGGGACAAGGCTCGCCATATTTATCAAGCAGGTGCTTTTCCAATGATCCGGCATTCACGCCAATACGGATAGAGCAATTATGATCGCGCGCGGCCTTGATCACCTCTTTGACGCGCTTTTCATCACCGATGTTGCCAGGGTTGATCCGCAAACATGCAGCACCCGCCTCTGCCGCTTCAATCCCGCGTTTATAGTGAAAATGAATGTCGGCCACGATGGGCACAGAGACCTCTGGCACGATCAGTTTGAGCGCCGCACTCGACGCTTCGTCCGGTACAGAAATTCTCACGATATCGGCGCCCGCATCAGCAGCGGCCTGCACTTGCGCGATGGTCCCCTTCACATCCGTTGTCAGCGTGTTGGTCATCGTCTGCACCGAGATCGGCGCATCGCCCCCAACAGGAACATTGCCCACCATGATCTGACGCGATTTGCGGCGGTAAATGTTACGCCAAGGACGGATATGGTTCAGTGACATAAAAGCAGGCCTTCGGATGCAGGTCAGTTGTTGCCAACTTAAGCGGCAAAATCGCTGTCAGCAAGCACATGCAGATGCGGTTATTCGTCCGACACGACCTCGGCCACATTCACGATCTCGGCCAGATCGTTGTCGGCGTCGAGGTCAGCGACGGCATAAGTCTCGGTCAGGCTTTGTGTCGTCAAAGCAACATTAGATGTCACGACACCGGACGGGCCTACCGGGCCGTAGTGCACACCATTGACCGCAAAATACATCGCGCCGCTTTCGCCGACGCGCAATGTCGCGGGCTCTTCTGTTGATGGAACAACAAAATTCTGCCCCGGCTCCATTACACCTTCGTAAAGGATCGTGCCATCAGCAGCACGCACACGGACCCACGCAGGGCGCACCGCAACGAGCTGTAATTCAGGCACATCAGGGCCGACAACCTGAATAGGTGGTGGTGAAGGCAGATCAACACCGGCGATTGCCAATTCCGCGTCACTGGGACCACTGGTATCGGGCACCAATGCCCCAATCATACTGGGACTTAGCGTTGCAATCGGTGCGTCACGGGCTACCAAAACGGGTACATCAAGCGCTTGTGGCCGATAGAGCCGATCAAGCGCCTCTATTGAAGGTGTCTGAAAACCTGCAAATGAATCGCTTGTTTCAATCGAATTGCTGGCCCCTGCTAACGGGTCAAGATCGGCCACGACAACGGGCGTTTGCTCAACAGGCGCAAATTGAACCTTCTGCACTTCTTGCAGCACCGTCCAACCACCGTAGCCAAGCCCACAAATCATGGTCACCAGCACAAGAACCGAACCAATCGCACGCGGCTCGATGCCGGCCATGACTGCCTCGCCGGCGGGTATGAACGGTGTGGCAGATGCCGAGAAAATATCTTTGCCAAGTGGTGCTGTTGCCGGATCAAAACCTGATCCCTTGCGCGAGGATGCCTGCGCTGACATCCCATGCGCTGTGGCAAAACCGCTTTCATCGCAAAAGGCTTCAAAGGCCGTATCCGGGTTCATCCCCAAGTAACGGGCGTAAGACCGCACATAACCCGCAATAAAGCCGGGCGTGTCAAAAGACGAAGGATCGGCATTTTCAATCGCCGCGATATAGGCCGCTTTGATCTTGAGTTCGCGCTGAACATCCAAAAGGCTTTTGCCCATTGTCGCGCGTTCGCCGCGCATCAAATCGCCAAGACGTAATTCGTAGGCGTCAAATCCTCTGGATTCGACGTCCTCCGATGCGTCCGCACGCTTGAAGGTCTTCCCGATCATCGACTGTCCCGTCGCTTAAGCCCCTAAGAACGCTGAGTTCCACGAATCGAAAAACCTTGCGCCTCTGATACCTCGATAGCACGTTTGGCAAAGTTATGCACAGGTGGAAGTAAGGTTAACCGGCGAGTTCAGCACGATTTAGCGCACAATGTGACCACAAACCGTCCAAAGCGCCTACCAAAGCATCCATTTCGCGCGGCCCATGTATAGGTGACGGGGTAAAGCGCAACCGTTCCGTGCCGCGTGGAACCGTTGGAAAGTTGATGGGTTGCACGTAAATGCCAAATTCTGACAGCAACATATCTGACAGCTTCTTGGTATGGACCGGATCACCCACGATCAAAGGCACAATATGGGTGCCATGATCAATGATTGGCAGGCCCATCCCCTTCAGCCGCAGCTTTAGAATCTTGGCTTGGGTTTGATGTTGTTCGCGCAGCACCTGATCTGTTTTCAGATGCGCAACAGAGGCCGCAGCACCCGCAGCGACCGCAGGCGGCAGCGATGTCGTAAAGATGAATCCCGGCGCATAAGATCTTATGGCGTCGCACATTTTCGCGCTGGCGGCGATATATCCGCCCATGACGCCATATGCTTTCGCAAGTGTGCCATTGATAATATCGATGCGGCCCATCAAGCCGTCACGCTCTGCCACGCCTGCCCCACGTGGGCCATACATGCCAACAGCGTGCACTTCGTCGATATACGTCAGCGCGCCAAATTCGTCGGCCAAATCACACAAGGCTTCGATCGGGCCAAAATCACCGTCCATCGAATAGATCGATTCAAACGCAATAACTTTTGGCACGGCGGGATCATCTGCTTCTAGCAACGCACGCAAATGAGCGACGTCGTTATGGCGAAAGATACGCTTGGCACCACCATTGCGGCGCACGCCTTCAATCATGGACGCATGGTTCAACGCGTCAGAATAAATGATTAAGCCAGGGAACAGCTTTGGCAATGTGCTCAGTGTGGCGTCATTCGCGATATAGGCCGACGTAAACAGCAGCGCTGCTTCCTTACGGTGGAGATCGGCGAGTTCAGCCTCAAGCCGTTTGTGATAAACTGTCGTGCCGGAAATATTGCGTGTCCCGCCGGATCCTGCACCAGTGGCATCAATCGCCTCGTGCATGGCAGCTAAAACCACCGGATGTTGACCCATACCCAGATAATCATTGCCACACCAAACTGTCACAGGCGCGTCCGACCCATCCGGCTTGCGCCATGTTGCATGGGGGAACTGGCCCCGTTTACGTTCAATATCGATGAAAGTCCGGTAGCGGCCTTCGTCGTGCAAACGTTCAATTGCTGTGTCCAACTGGGCGGTATAGTCCAAGTCTTTCGTCCTCTTTATCGGCACAAAAATCACATCTCACCGCGATCTTTGAATCGTTCTAAGCCTCATATAGGGCTCAACCGCGCCGGACAAGCCGTTACAAAGTGTCACTCCCCATGATGTCATTGATGCAAAGCCTTCGTGCGCTGCGCATTGATCTGCATCAAAGCTCAGTGGGCATTTTTGCAAAAAACCGTGGAAAGGATTTCAAAGCTATGACAGCCTGCATGCATTCAAAGGAATTCTTGCATGGTTACCGTCTCATTTGTCTCTCAGCCACCCGAACGCGATAGCTTTCACCAACTCCTCGTCGACTACTATGACACCATGATCCCGATGAATCCGCCCGGAGTAGCGGCACAGCTCAGTGCGACACAAAACGCTGACGATTTCTGGGATGAAGTGCATGAATACATGCCACCCCACGGCAGGCTCGCCTTGGCGTACGACGCTCAAAACGTGTTGATTGGCGGAGGTATGATGCGCACCATTCGACCGGGCGTCGGCGAATTCAAACGGCTCTTCGTGCGCCCTGAGGGGCGCGGGCTTGGGTTGGGGCGTAAACTTATCCAGGCCCGTCTGGATGCCGCGCGCGACATGGGGCTACGCACAATCTTTGCTGATACTTTGCGCAATACAACCGCGATGCAAGCGCTCTACAAAGAGTTCGGTTTTCGTGAAATTGAACGGTATCCCGAAAGCCACTCGGCGCTTCATTTTCCTGTGCTGGCTCAGGAGCTGCGTTATTTTCAACTCGATCTCTGAGCACACCTTGACCTTCCGGGCGTCAGCGACAACGCTGCATCAAATCCCAATAGATAGGCTGCACCCATGACCCTCGACCCCGTCCTCGCCCGTATCGACGCCGACCTGCCACAGGCAACACATCGTTTGCTTGACCTGCTGCGCATTCCGTCCATTTCCACCGATCCTGCTTATAAAGATCATTGCGATGCCGCAGCAGACTGGCTTGTCGCGGACCTGCAATCTATCGGCTTTGAGGCCTCAAAACGCCCCACGCCCGGACATCCGATGGTCGTGGCGCACACTGGCGGCGACGGTCCACATATCCTGTTTTATGGCCATTATGACGTACAACCTGTTGATCCAATTGAACTTTGGAGCAATGATCCTTTTGATCCACAAATCGAAGATACAGCTAAAGGCCGTGTTATTCGCGGACGCGGATCATCCGATGACAAAGGCCAGTTAATGACCTTCGTAGAGGCCTGCCGCGCATGGAAAGCCGAACATGGCTCGCTTCCCGCCAACATCACGATTTTCTTTGAGGGCGAAGAAGAATCCGGCTCGCCTTCATTGACCCCTTTCATGGAGGAAAATCGCGCGGAACTGACCGCCGATATCGCGTTGATTTGCGACACCGGGCTCTACGGTGACAGCACACCGGCAATCATCACACAATTGCGCGGGCTTTTGGGCGAAGAGTTAACCATCACCGGCCCGGACAAAGACCTGCACTCTGGCATGTATGGTGGTCTTGCGATGAACCCGGCCCGCGTCCTTGCCCGCATTATCGCGGCGCTACATGACGAGGACGGTCGGATTACCGTTCCCGGTTTCTATGACGGCGTGCCAGAGCTTTCCAACGAACTTGCTGCCGCTTGGGATGATCTGAAATTCGACGAAAAACACTTTCTGGGTGAAGTCGGGCTCTCTGAACCCGCAGGCGAACGGGGTCGCCGCCCGCTGGAAATGATCTGGTCGCGGCCTACCTGCGAGGTCAATGGTATGTGGTCTGGCTATACTGGTGATGGATTTAAGACCGTATTGCCGTCCCAAGCCTCTGCCAAAATCAGCTTCCGCCTTGTCGGCACCCAAGACCCGCTGAAAATCCGCGACGCGTTTCGCAAGATGGTCCAAGACATGCTGCCCGCCGATTGCACGGTGCAATTCAGTGATCACGGTGCAAGTGCAGCAGGCCAGATGACCACCACCCACCCCGCCTTCGATCAGGCGCGCAAGGCACTGTCCGATGAATGGCCCAATGCAGCGGCCTTTGTGGGCTGCGGTGGATCAATTCCAATTGCAGGCCACTTCAAAGACATCCTTGATATGGACGCCATGCTGATCGGGTTTGGCAAAGACGATGACGCGATCCATTCGCCCAATGAAAAATACGATTTATCGTCGTTTCACAAAGGGATCAGAAGCTGGGCACGGATATTGGACGCGATGACACGGTAAGCTGCGCAAGTATCCAACGACTGTTTTGCGTGGCAAAACGGTCGTTGCAGCTTAGCGTGTAAACTGCCTAATTTCATTGTTCCACTCCAGGCCATTCTTTCTGGCAAGCCGCTTACAGCTATCATCAAGCCCGATCCGGTTTGGAAAACGACCCATAGAGCGCACGGGAACTGCGTGGATGTCACCGAAGCCGTCAACGAGCACGCATTCTTCTGGACCACGTCCATCGCCGTTATTGCGATGCCCGAACACAAAATTCTTAGAATTCATGTCACTGGCACGCACCCCATTGCTGTAGATCCGTCCGATAGTGTCGTTTAGCAGTTCAAGGTGTGTGTCAGTCAGCTTACCCGATTGGATTACCTGTGCGAGAGTGTCCCCAATAGATCCATCAGACTTCGTGATGCGCTCTGTCACACATCCGACGCCGAGGTTTGTAACAGCAAAACCGTACATATGCGCGATAGGCGGTTGCTGTTTCATATCCATGTCGCTCAGCATGACGCGAAGATATTCAGAATACTCCTTACGGATTTGCCGAACGCGTGTTGACGGGAAGAAATGATCCATCGTCCCACTAAAACCTCTTCTGCGCTGCATCTGGTCGGCAGATCTGAGAACCTTGACCAACTTTGTGGGATCATGCGGATGTAGATATACAAACCGCTGCCTGCCGCTGGCAACCAGACCGTCACTGTGAAGAGTAAGCGCTTGAGACATAGGTGATACATGAGCGTTGCGCAGCAGAATACAACGAACAATCTTGTGCATTTTTATTTCAAGAGCACGCCTGTAGACCTGCTCCGCCATCGCAACAATTGAACGACCTAAGCGCTTTACGTGGCGTGAGGCGATAGACAGTGCCGCAATGTACTGCGTGGGCACCACACTCATCCACAGCAGATGCGCAAACGTTGGCCTGTGAAGCCACAGCGAGGGACACTCGTCTTCATAACAGTCTGAAAAGTGGCGCGGTTGACGGGGCTCGAACCCGCGACCCCCGGCGTGACAGGCCGGTACTCTAACCAGCTGAGCTACAACCGCGCGTATCGGGCGGGATAATCCCGCAATCACGGGCCGTCAACGCCAAATCTGCATGCAAACATTGTTTTTGCGCATCAGCGGTGACGGAATTTACGGCCCATTAAGGTTCAGCCCCGCACGGCGCGTTAACTGCCCTCCGCCATTACATTTGTGTGCACCAGTTGTGTACGCAATATGTACGGGTTCTGCATCGCTCAAACGCCGCAAATTAACGGTGTTTACCACGAACGGGCGAAACACAGGCGATGTGCCACATGACCCGTTGCGCGTTTCATCAAATTCTAGGGGAAAAGCAGTGGCGCGGTTGACGGGGCTCGAACCCGCGACCCCCGGCGTGACAGGCCGGTACTCTAACCAGCTGAGCTACAACCGCGCATCTACTTGTTCGACATCGCTATCGAACGTGGGCTGCTTCTAAGTGCGCGAACGCGCCTCGTCAAGCGGCCTTAGCGCTCTGGCAGTGGAATAAATTCTGCATCATCGCCTGGTGGCAATTGAAAGCGTCCATTTTGCCAATCACCCGCGCGCCAAGCCTCTTTTGCCTCTTCAATCCGTTCCTTGCTTGAAGCCACAAAGTTCCACCAGATATAGCGCTCACCTTCCATGGTCGCACCGCCAAGCAGCATGACGCGCGCGCCTTGCGGTCCCGCCTTCATGCTGACGCTGTCACCGGGCCGGAAGACCATCATTTTACCTTGGTCATAAGTCTCGCCCGCTATTTCCACGCTGCCCTCTAGGACGTATGCACCGCGGTCCTCGTGATTATCGGGCAATGGCATGCCAGCACCAGGTTCCAGCATGGCATCAAGGTAAAACATCTCTGATGGTGTTTCGACCGGTGCCCGTTCGCCATAAGCATCCCCCAAAATCAAACGAACTTTCTTACCCTCGCCTTCCAGCATTGGCAGTTCGCCCTCAGGCGCATGAATGAAAGCGGCGTCGCGATCCTCTGCGCCCTTGGGCAAGGCAATCCATGATTGAATGCCAAATAGGCTTTGCGGTGTCTTAAGTGCAGCGCCATCCATCCGTTCTGAATGTGTGATGCCATGCCCTGCGATCATAAGGTTCATCGCGCCCGGCTCGATCCATTGATCGGTGCCGAGGCTGTCACGATGATGAATGGCACCGCGGTGCAGGTAAGTTACGGTCGCCAATCCAATATGGGGATGCGGGCGCACATCGATGCCCTGCCCCGTGACGAATTCCGCCGGTCCCATTTGATCGAAAAAGATAAAGGGGCCCACCATCTGGCGGCGCGGTGCGGGCAAGGCACGGCGCACCTCAAATCCACCTAAATCACGCGCACGCGGCACAATGACGGTTTCTATTGCATCCACCGCATCGCCTGTCGGACAGTCGGGATCAAGTGCAGGGTTCCAGCTCATGGCGCTCTCCTATTTGCATTTGCACCAAATATAACCTGTGCAGGAATGAGTGATAGGGAGCTCAACGAATAGAAAATGTGCGTCAATGCACATAACTCGCACGTACTTCAGTATATGTGCGCATTTTTGAATGAATAATGGTGGGTGATGAGAGGCTCGAACTCCCGACATCTTCCGTGTAAAGGAAGCGCTCTACCAACTGAGCTAATCACCCGACGCCGCATCATTTAGACCAGCCTTGCAGGTAGTGCAAGCCTCATTCCAACAGGAATTGTTCGCCATCTTTCAGGTGATAGACACGGCCCTGCCCACCATGCGACGTGCTGACCGTGTGGGCCTTTTCACCGACAACCAATCCTCGGATCATGCTGCTGGTGATTCCGTGTGTGATCAGCACAGCGGGCCCAGACAAATCGGCGAGGAACGCGCGGCAGCGCAGCTTCAAACGCGCGAACCCTTCTCCATTAGGTGCAATCGCATATTGCCCCATGGAAGGGTCTTTGCCCTTGGGCTGCGGCAGCTCATCTCGCAAACGTCCCGACCAATCGCCAACGCCAATTTCACGCAGGCGATCATCAGTGCGAATGTGATCGGCAATCGTTGCGACAGCGATACCCGCGGTCTGAAAGGCGCGCCCTTGAGGGCTGCAATGAAAGCTAAAACCACTCAGGTCCAACCCCGCAAGGATCTCGCCCTGCCTTACGGCATCGCGGATGCCTTTGTCGGTCAGAGGTGAATTCAATTCACCTTGCATCCGGTTTTCAGCGTTCCACATCGTTTCGCCGTGGCGCAAGATATATAGTTCGGGATAGCGCATTGCGGGTCTCTGTCTGTCTTAAGTTCAGGACCAAACGCCCCTGCCGCGATCTAGAGGCTGTCGTCGTCCGCCACAACCCCGGCAGCTGCGGTGGCATTCTTTTGCGTGCGCAATTTCAAAGTCATCACGGCGGCACCCCCCTCAAGATCCTTGGATTTGACAACACGCAACTTCCCCAAGGGCGGAAAGTTAATGTCATTGCCGTCGCGCAATGCGTCGGCGATAACGGCCATTGCGGCCTCGACCGCAGGTTTCACGTCGCGCTTCTTAAGGTTCGTGCGGGCAACGATCGCATCCAGAATTTCCGGCTTCTTCATCATTGGTGCTGCGGCTTCTTCAGCCGGCACCGGTGGTGTTGTCTTTGCTTTGCGTGCCATATCAGGCCCCCTTTTCAGTTGACCCATTACCGCGCTGTTAAGCGGCAGACGTCAAGTCGATTGATCGGATACGAAAAAGGCGCCCCGGCAAAGGGGCGCCTTTTGTGTGAAATTTAGCAAGACCTAATGCGCGCGGGCACCCTCAGTCGTTGCTTGCGCCTTGAGTGCGGCGGCGGCGGCTGCTTCTTCTGCGGCCTCGTCCCACTCGATCGCTTCTGGCTTGCTTACCAATGCGTGCTCCAACACTTCCGAGACGTGGGTGACAGGAATGATTGTCAACCCCTCTTTCACGTTGTCAGGGATTTCGGGCAGATCCTTGGCATTGTCCTGCGGGATCAGCACGGTCGTTATGCCACCACGCAAGGCCGCCAACAGTTTCTCTTTCAAACCACCGATCGGCATTGCATTACCGCGCAAGGAAACCTCGCCCGTCATGGCGATGTCTTTGCGCACGGGAATACCTGTCAGCACCGACACGATGGACGTGACCATTGCCAGACCAGCACTTGGCCCGTCCTTTGGTGTCGCGCCATCGGGCACGTGCACGTGGATATCAATCGTGTCGAACTTCGGCGGCTTCACACCAATCTCCGGCGCGATGGACCGGACGTAAGACGACGCCGCATCAATTGATTCCTTCATCACATCGCCCAGCTTACCTGTGGTCTTCATCCGACCCTTACCCGGCAAACGCAGCGCTTCGATGTTCAAAAGCTCACCACCAACGGACGTCCAGGCCAGACCCGTGACAACGCCAACCTGATCACTTTCCTCGGCCAGTCCAAAGCGGTGTTTTTCAACACCCAGGAAATCATCAAGGTTAGCGGCGTTCACTTCGATCACCTCGGCCTCTTTCTTGACAATCATTGTCACGGCTTTGCGCGCAACCTTGGCCAGCTCACGCTCCATATTCCGCACACCAGCTTCGCGGGTATAGACCCGCACCATTGCCAGCAATGCGTCATCGGCAACCGAGAACTCTTTGGCTTTCAGGCCATGGTTTTTCATGACCTTCGGCAGCAAGTGCTGCTTGGCGATCTCAACCTTTTCGTCTTCTGTGTAACCAGAGAGCGTGATGATCTCCATCCGGTCAAGCAGTGGACCCGGCATGTTGTAAGAGTTCGCAGTCGTCAGGAACATCACGTTCGAGAGGTCATATTCGACCTCCAGATAGTGATCGACGAAGGTCGAGTTCTGCTCTGGATCAAGCACTTCCAACATCGCAGACGCCGGGTCGCCACGGAAATCCTGACCCATCTTGTCGATTTCATCGAGCAAGATCAGCGGGTTGGTGGTTTTCGCCTTTTTCAGCGCCTGAATGATTTTACCAGGCATGGACCCGATATATGTCCGACGGTGACCGCGAATTTCACTTTCATCACGCACACCACCCAAGGAGATACGAATAAACTCGCGCCCCGTCGCCTTGGCGACTGATTTACCCAAGCTGGTTTTACCCACACCCGGAGGGCCGACCAAACACATGATCGGGCCTTTGAGTTTGGCAGAGCGCTGTTGCACCGCAAGGTATTCGACAATCCGCTCTTTGACTTTTTCAAGCCCGTAGTGGTCGTTGTCCAAAACCGCCTGCGCTTTGTGCAGGTCTTTCTTGGTGCGTGACTTCACACCCCAAGGCACGCCCAACATCCAGTCCAGATAGTTGCGAACAACAGTCGCTTCCGCGGACATCGGCGACATATTCTTGAGCTTTTTCAGCTCTGCATCGACCTTCTCGCGCGCCTCTTTCGACAGCTTGGTCTCGTTAATCTTAGCCTCAAGTTCTTCGACTTCGTTCTGGCCCTCTTCGCCATCGCCAAGTTCTTTCTGAATGGCCTTCATTTGCTCATTCAAATAGTACTCTCGCTGGGTCCGCTCCATCTGGGTTTTGACGCGTGTTTTGATCTTCTTCTCGACCTGCAGCACAGACATTTCGCCCTGCATCATGCCAAAGACTTTTTCCAAGCGCTCGGACACAGACAAAGTTTCCAAAAGCCCTTGCTTTTGCTCCACCTCAATCCCAAGGTGCCCGGCAACCAAGTCAGCCAGTTTGGCGGATTCAGTTGCTTCACCCACAGCGGCCATCGCCTCTTCTGGGATGTTCTTCTTGATCTTGGCATACCGCTCGAACTCAGCAGATACATTGCGCACCAAGGCCTCAATTTCAGCCGGGTCGCCGTCGGTTTCGGTCAGATACTCGCATGACGCTTCAAAGAAGCGGTCATTGGTCACGAAATCCTTGATCTGCACACGACTACGACCTTCAACGAGAACCTTTACGGTACCATCAGGCAGTTTTAGCAGTTGCAGCACATTGGCCAGCACACCGGTTTTATAGATGCCGTCTTGATCAGGGTCGTCCTGACCGGGATCAACTTGGCTGGACAATAATATTTGTTTGTCGTCCTGCATCACTTCTTCCAAAGCGCGGACAGATTTTTCCCGACCAACAAACAGCGGCACAATCATATGCGGAAAAACCACAATGTCGCGCAACGGCAGGACGGGATAGGATGAACTCAACGGTTCTTGCATGCTCTTTTCCTCTTTTGGCAAGACGCGCCGGTCCCGCTTAGCGGCAACATGGTGCGTCTCCTCTTGTGATCAATATGTGGGGCAAGCCCTAGGCCGTTTCAACCAAACATATGAATTCTGTTGATCAAGAATGCCTGTCACCATCCGCCATCGCAAGCGGTCAAAGCAGAAAAAGGCGCACACATGCATGAATTATTTGAAAGCTTAGAGCTGGGCTACATCACCCAACGCGCGCCTTGCGTGAAAGTCCGCCTCCCACGCCTCGAACTCACTGGCCGCAATCGCATCCCGCATGCCCTGCATAATCTCTTGGAAATAATGCAAGTTATGCCAGGTCAGCAACATACCCGAAATCATCTCTTGTGCGCGAAACACGTGGTGCAGATAGGCACGCGAGTAATGGGAACAGGCCGGACAGCTGCATTTTTCATCCAAGGGCCTTGGATCATCTGCATGCCGCGCGTTCTTGATGTTGATGACGCCACGTCGGGTAAAAACTTGACCTGTGCGCCCTGATCTACTGGGCAGAACACAGTCCATCATATCAATCCCGCGTTTCACTGCACCCACAATATCATCGGGTTTGCCGACGCCCATCAGATAGCGCGGCTTATCAACAGGCAGTTGATCCGGCGCAAAATCCAGCACGCTAAACATCGCCTCTTGGCCTTCACCAACAGCCAACCCCCCAACGGCATATCCGTCGAATTCAACGGCGCGCAGCGCGTCGGCACTTTGCGCACGCAAGTCTTCCTCTAACCCGCCTTGCTGAATACCAAACAGCGCGTGACCGGGCCGATCCCCAAACGCATCGCGCGACCGTTGCGCCCACCGCATCGATAACTCCATGCTTTGCGCAATGCGTTTGCGGTCAGCCGGTAATGCAGGGCATTCGTCAAAGCACATGACAATGTCAGAGCCGAGCAGCTTTTGAATTTCCATCGACCGCTCAGGTGTCAGCGTATGTTTGGAGCCATCGATATGGCTTTTGAAAGTAACGCCCTCTTCGGTCAATTTGCGCAAGTCTGCGAGGCTCATCACCTGAAAGCCTCCGCTATCTGTCAGAATGGGCTTGTCCCAATTCATGAACTTGTGAAGACCACCAAGGCGGTCGATACGCTCTGCCGTGGGGCGCAACATAAGGTGATAAGTGTTGCCCAGCAAAATGTCGGCGCCCGTTGCAGCCACACTTTCCGGCATCATCGCCTTGACCGTGGCGGCCGTACCAACGGGCATAAAGGCTGGCGTGCGAATATCCCCGCGCGGCGTCGAAATCACACCGGTGCGGGCTTTGCCGTCAGTGGCGTTCAGGGCGAATGAGAAGCGTTTTGTCATAGGCCTCTCTTCACTGATCTACACGCGTTTGCCAAGGGGTGCGACGATGAGAGCGCTTTCGAATTTTGAAACTGGCGGCGTTTTATAAGTGCGCTGTCATTAGCTGCGCCGTGCCACCATTGGCAAGATCAGGCCCCATCGCGTTTGTTGCGGCGGCGCAACCGCTTCGAAACCTAACTTTTTGTAGACGGAGATCGCCCGCCTATTGTCTGGATGAGGGTCGGTCGCGATCATAGGCGCACCCGCGTCAAACAGAACCTGCATTCTAGCGCCAATAAATGCTGTTCCATGCCCAAGACCAATCATTTCGGGGTCTCCGATGTATTGATCAATTCCGCGGGCACCTTTGGGAAGTTTGGCAAAATGATGATCCGCCCATCCATGCACAGTGTAGTCCTGCATGAAGGCAAAAGGTCGCGCGTCGTTTGAGACAATCCAACGTGACACACGCGGGTCGCTCATTTCTTCAGTGGTGTAGGGCTCTTCAGAATCCCACCACGCGCGGACATGCGGATGTGCTTGCCACTCCATCAGCAAATCGAGATCAGCCATCGTTGCCTGGCGAAATACATAGCTCTTAACCGTCATGATTGAGACAGACTAACACATCGCATGCCCTTAAGTACCAGCCCGCTTGTTGCCACACGAAAAGGTTTATCAGGTGCCTTGATTACGCGTCATGTTGCCTAAGCCCATCAAAACGTCATTTATAGAAACCTGGCCCCCCTTTACGCCTTCACCCCCAAACCCTATATGTTTAGTCAGGAATTGCAGGAACCAATGTCATGACAGATAGCAACGCTCAGCTTGAAGGTGCGCCAATGATCGCGCCATCAACAACAGATCATCCTTTGTACGAGGATGTCGTGAAGGCCTGCCAGTCGGTCTACGACCCTGAGATCCCCGTGAATATCTATGACCTTGGCCTAATCTACACGATTGATATCAAAGAAGATAACGCTGTAAGCGTGATCATGACATTGACCGCACCTGGCTGCCCGGTGGCAGGCGAAATGCCCGGTTGGGTTGCTGATGCGATTGAACCTCTGCCCGGCGTCAAGCACGTCGATGTGGAAATGACGTTTGAGCCGCAATGGGGCATGGATATGATGTCCGACGAAGCGCGCCTTGAATTAGGCTTTATGTAATCCGCGACACTCCCTCACCTTGAGCGATCCGTCTGACGACACTATATTGCTCGCAAAGGAGCATCCAATATGTTCGGAATTCCAGGCAAACAAGCGGTCAGCATCACTGACAAAGCGGCTGCGCAAATCGCCAAGCTGATGGACAAAGACGGCCATCAAGGCCTGCGTATCGGTGTGAAAAAAGGCGGCTGCGCGGGCATGGAATACACCATGGACTACGTGACAGAGGTCGATCCGCTGGACGAAGTGGTCGAACAGGACGGCGCGCGCGTCATGATCGCGCCAATGGCGCAAATGTTCTTGTTCGGCACCGAGATAGATTATGAAGTGTCATTGCTTGAGGCAGGCTTTAAGTTCCGCAATCCAAATGTTGTTGACGCTTGCGGATGCGGCGAGTCCATCAAGTTTGATGAGAACATAAGCGCCACCTGATGGCCCTCGCGGACGCGGATATCGCCTTCGCGACGGACCTGTTCAGTGATCTGGGACAACTCACCACACGCAAGATGTTTGGCGGCATGTGCCTTTACCTCGACGGCACCGTCTTTGCGCTGATGAGCAGTGACGCCACGCTTTACCTCAAGGCCAAAGGCACAGTCGCGCAAGAGCTTATGGCAAACGGTGCCACCCAATTTCATAACATGCCGTATTGGTCCCTGCCCGAAGCAGCCCTTGACGATCCGCAAAAGGCCTGCACATTAGCGCGGCGTACACTCGCAACATTATCCTAAGGACAACGCCATGCCCCGTAAGATCGCCGCAGGAAACTGGAAGATGAACGGCCTGCAAGCCGATATGGTCGAGCTTTCCAAGCTTGCCGCTGACCATGCCAGTGCAAAAGTCGATGTCCTGATCTGTCCACCCGCCACTTTGATTGCCGGGTGCAAGGACCTTCCTTTTCAGATTGGCGGCCAAGACTGCCACCCACATGAAAGCGGCGCGCATACCGGTGATATCAGTGCCAGCATGCTGGCTGATGCAGGCGCGACAGCTGTGCTTACCGGGCATTCAGAACGACGCACCGATCATGGCGAGATGGATGCGGACGTTGCTGCAAAATCGAAAGCCGCTTATGCGGCGGGCCTTAAGGCGGTGATCTGCATTGGCGAAACTCTGACCGAACGCGAGGCTGGCACGACGCTAAACGTGATAGATACACAACTCGCAGGCTCGATCCCCGATACTGCGACGGCTGCCAACACTGTGATCGCGTATGAACCCGTCTGGGCGATCGGCACGGGCAAGGTTCCAACGCTGGAACAAATTGGCGAAGTGCATGATCATATTCGTGCCAAGCTCGCTGCGCGTTTTGACGATGGTGCTGATTTTTCACTGCTTTATGGCGGATCGGTCAAAGGCAGCAATGCGGTTGAGATTTTCGGCGTATCGAACGTTGATGGCGCATTGGTCGGCGGCGCGAGCCTGAAAGCGGCGGACTTTTCACCCATTATCCATGCACTTGAGGGCACCTCACTCTGACGCAAGACTGCTTACTGGGCTGGCTGAATTTCTAGAACAGAGCGCATCGTAGCAATCGCTGAGTCCATGTCCGTCATCACTGCGTCTGCTCCGACCAATTCGCCGATTTCAGGATGATGCTGAAGAATATTGCCAGCAACAACGACATGCGCCAAAGGATGTGAAATGCGAAGTGCGAGAACCAAGCGCGTTAGCGGCTCGATCATGCTGTCCGAATTTGCAACCAAGATAATAGCCCGGTAACTGCGTCGATCCGATTGATCCACCAGCATATCGTGATCAAGGCCGATCATCAGATCAATGTCCCAGCCCTCGCGGCGGAACAAGTCTGTCGCAATCTCAATACCTAATGTGTGCGTCTCGCCAGGGACCAGCGCGAACATCGCAGGCATTTCATCGCGGCCATCAACGATACCGGGGGCGATGACATGGCGCAGACTACGGATAATTCTGTAAAGTTTGCTACAACCGGTGGTGACGTCAACAAAGGACACCTCGTCATTGTCCCACATCTCGCCCAGCCTGCGCGCAGCTCCAGCAACATAGCCAAGGTAAATGGCGTCAATCTCGACACCGTCTCGGCGCGCTGCCAGAATAAACTGATCCGCTGCTTGATCATCGCGCGATAACAACGCGGCGCATAGCAAATCAATCTCTGATTTGTTGGGAAGATCTTCTTTTTGAACAGTTCGTGGCATTCTGAATGCAAGACGCCTCACGACTTCGCGGGCAAGGTTGGAAACAGCCTCGTCCGGCAGTTTTTCTTCTGCCAGACGAATTTGTCGGCTGACCCGCGCATGCTCCGTACGATCAAACGCTGCTTCGCTCAGTGGCGCTTTGGCCATGAACGTCCCTCCCCATTATAAGTCAATCACCGCCAGAGTTGGCTTTCCTACCAGCAAATTGTGTTCAACTGCATACAACATAACACGAAATAGGATCGCCTTTGGCGCGTCAGAACGTCGCGTATTCGGCTAAGTTCATCCTATATTCATTATGGCTTCGGGAGACTGCAGGTAAGCGCAGAAGTCATTGAAGACAGTGTGTTTTCCCTACGCGCAAGGAAGGTATACCTTGCAATAAGACGTCAGCTGCGGCAATTCTCTGCCGATGAAACGCATGTCCCAATCCCCTACTGATCCCAGTTTTGTTCAGAATCCTTACCCTTTCTACGACGCAGCACGTGCAACCTCAGATTTTATCTGGTGGGATGAATATAACATGGCTTGTGCCGTCTCGCATGAGATGGTGCACAAGGTCTTGCGCGACAGACGGATGGGCCGCGAGTGCCCCGCAGAGTTAGCCCCCAACGTACCTGCGCACCTCAAACCTTTCTTTGATGTCGAAGCCCATTCGATGTTGGAGCTGGAACCACCACGGCACACACGCCTGCGGGCTTTGGTGCTGCGCGCCTTTACCAGCCGCACCATCGCAGGCTTGGAACCAACAATCCGCGCGCTTTGCCACGACCTGATCGACGCATTCACGGACCAGCCTTTCGACCTTTTGACCAACTACGCACAACCCGTTCCGGTTGTTATCATCTCGCGCCTGCTTGGCGTGCCCGAGGACCGCGCCGACGATCTTGTGCGATGGTCCAATGCAATGGTCGCCATGTATCAGGCACGCCGCACGCCACAGATCGAAGCAAACGCCATTGCTGCGACCAATGATTTTGTGGATTTCATGCGCGGCTACATCGCCGAGCGTCGCAAGACGCCGACAGATGATCTGATCTCAACGTTGATCGCAGCGGAAGAAGATGGCGCACGACTATCTGAAGATGAGCTGATAACCACATGTATTTTATTGCTAAATGCGGGCCATGAGGCCACGGTTCACACGTTGGGTAACGGCACGAAAACGCTGCTTGAGCATGGTGTAACGCAGATCACAGATGCGGCCGTTGAAGAAATAATTCGCTTCGATCCCCCACTCCATATGTTTACAAGGTGGGTTTACGAAGATGTCACGTTGGGGGCGCATACGTTCAAACGCGGCGATCAAATTGCCTGTCTACTGGGTGCGGCCAATCGCGATCCCGCCGCTCATCCTAAGCCAAACACGTTTGATCCCGCGCGCTCCGGCCCTCAAAATACCAGCTTTGGCGGCGGCATCCATTTTTGCGTCGGCGCCCCATTGGCGCGTCTTGAACTGCGGGTCGCGCTCGATGTTTTGTTGGAACGCTGCCCCAACATAAAACTTGAAGGGACACCGCAATATGGTGACGTTTACCATTTTCACGGGCTTGACCGCTTGATGGTTTCCACCGGTACCCCTTCCTAGAACCGGACCAACCGATCTGGCGTGATCCGGTAGACTTCATCATGCAAATCATTGCTTTGCATAAATCGGGCAATCGATCCGAACGTTGCTGTGCCCACGTTTGCACCGTGATCTGCGGTCGTCAAAGCGTGTGATGCCACTGGCGCAAACAACCGCTGCAACCCGTTAAGCGGTACTGATTGCGGTACAAAATGCGCGGCAATATTGGCCTTGATCTGCGCACGATCACTGGTGCCATAAAGGGCGGCCATCAAAACATCCAACGTGTGTTCCGTGCAGTTTTGAAACTGACCAGTCCGCGGGTTTGCCAGAACCGAATAACTCGCATTGTGGAGTGCGGCATACGTGGGGCTTGTGATGACGTCCAACAATTTGCGCTGCAATCGCGGATCAGGGATGATGATCCCGGCATCCAGACTATGCGCACCTGCAAAAAAATCAGAGGGCGTGTCTTGCACAAGATCACTCCGGGTCAGGTTCCCCTCTTGTTGATAGAGATTATAAACGCGGTAACCCATGCCGGTGCTGCCATCAGCCTGCGTCAGCCGCGAATAGACCCAAAACGCAACATGTGTGTAGTTGATGCCATCGGGCAGCACAGCAGGATTGCGCCCGACACGCGAGACTATCGCGACGTTAGCGCCGCGCGCCGCGAGATCACGCTGCACTCTGTCCGCAAATCTGGCCACGTCTTCGGCCGGAAGCACCGGATTGCTGGCCGCACTGCTTCCCGCAAACGATGAGATCGGGAAAAGTGTGATGACGAGCAAAAGAACGACTGTCAAAATACGTGACATGCTTCCCCCTCCTTAATTCAACTGTGGTGGGCCGTCGGGCACCACACATGTTGCAGTTGGTCGGCAGTCGGGTGGTGACGCACCTAAACTTGCATCCAAAACCGCGGTGCTGGCATCAACCGACGCGGCACCCACGCTTTCAACGGCTGCACCTGTAATTGACAGCGCAGCACCGGTCACCAAGACCGGAACAGCCGAGACCGTCGCAGCCCCGGATGCAACAGCACTGACACCGTGGCTTGCTGCTTGTGCGCTGTGATCGGCGGATTGCGCCGTATGTTGGACGCTGGGTGCGGCACATGCCGTGGCCAACGTGAGGGTGGCACCTATCAACAAGGTCTTCGTCGCATACATCACTTTTCTCCAAATATGAACATTGTTCAAATTATTTAGGGACTCTAGGCAATTCTGTCAAGATGTTTCTTGAACTACGTTCATAAAGTGGGAAATTTTGGAAGGTGTCGACGGTACTAGAGCGGTAAGGCCACCGTCGATTTAATCTCTTCCATCGACAAAAGCGCAGTCACATTATGCACTTTCACTTCCGATATAAGAGCTTGATAGAACGTGTCATAGGCGCGCGCGTTCTGTACGCGGACCTTCAGAATGTAATCGATATCCCCTGCCAAACGGTGCGCTTCCTGCACCTCTGGACGCGATTTCAGCGCTTTTAGAAAACGCCCCTGCCAGTCTGCATCATGCTCTGACGTGCGGATCAAAACGAAGAAACACGCTTCAAACCCTAACGCCTCTGCATCCAATAACACGGTCTGCTGACCAATGATTCCGGCCTCGCGCATTTTGCGAATGCGATTCCACACTGGCGTCTTTGAAGACCCCACAGACTTAGCAATTTCGTCCAATGATTGCGCCGCATCCGCTTGCAAGGCTGCCAAAATCTTCCGATCCGTCGCATCAATCCGCACTGACATTCTCAATTTTCCTCGATCACAGGACGCACGGTCCGAATTCACGACAGCTTGGAACATATGTCCTTAACTGACCTCTAGGGGAGGCAAATAGCAGAACATTATTCTATATTGAACCCAAGAAATCAAAGGTTCGCCCCATGAAGCACTTTCCAATCTTCCTCGCCGTCGAAGGCCGCCGCATTGTTCTTTCAGGTGGCGGCGACGCTGCAATGGCCAAGCTGCGCCTTCTGATGAAGACCGAGGCGCATTTGACCGTGATCGCAGCCGAGATCGCTGACGACATCCGCAAATGGGCAGGACAAGGCAAGCTGCGGATCATCGAACGTGCTATGGAACCCGGTGACGCGCTATGTGCTGCCTTGTTCTATGCCGCCAACGAAGATGACGCCGAAGACGCCCGCGTCTCGGCTGTTGCTCACGCAGAGGGTGCACTGGTTAACATTGTCGATAACCTTGCCGATAGCCAATTCATTACCCCTGCTATTGTCGACCGTGATCCCGTAACCATCGCAATCGGAACCGAGGGCGCCGCCCCTGTCCTTGCGCGTGCAATCAAGGCCGATCTTGAGGCGCGCCTGCCAACATCGCTTGGCGTGCTCGCACGTATCGGCAAAACCTTCCGTCATGCCGTTGAAATCCTGCCTATGGGCCGCAAGCGGCGCGACTTCTGGTCAGCGTTCTACTTTGGAACAGGGCCTAAAGCGTTGGCTGATCACGGCGAAACAGCGGTAATGCCTGCTCTGGAAAGACTGCTCGATAGCCATGTCATGCAGACCACCAAGGCAGGATCAGTCGACCTTGTTGGGGCAGGTCCGGGTGACCCCGAACTGCTGACGCTCAAAGCGCGCAATGCTCTTGATAAGGCCGACGTTGTCATCCACGACCGCTTGGTCACCGGTGAGATTCTCGAACTGGCGCGCCGCGAAGCGATCATCATTGATGCGGGCAAAGAGGGCTTCGGCCCGGCGATGAAACAGTCCGACATTGACGCGCTGATCGTACAGCACGCGCTGGATGGGCATCATGTTGTCCGCCTCAAAGCGGGTGATCCGACCGTCTTTGGCCGTTTGGACGAAGAAATCGAAGCGATCGAGGCTCATGACATTCCTTACCGCATCATCCCCGGCATCACGGCCGCGTCTGCGGCTGTGGCCAATATCGGGCAAAGCCTGACCAAACGCGGCCGGAACTCTGCCGTGCGTCTGATCACGGGACACGACACCAAAGGATACGCAGATCACGATTGGAAAGCGCTGGCCGCCCCCGGCGAGGTAGCCGCGATCTATATGGGCAAGAAATCCGCGCGCTTTATCCAAGGCCGCCTTTTGATGCATGGCGCTGACCCATCCACACCTGTCACCATAATCGAAAATGTCAGCCGCGCCGATCAACAGATCATTGCAACAACATTGGTCGACCTGGAACCAACGCTGACGCAAGCAGACCTGAAAGGTCCAGCAATCACATTCTATGGCCTCGCCCCACGCGATGCCCAAACCCAAGCCCGCCAACTCAAGGAGTTTGCATAATGGCCAAAAGCTTTACCCCAAAAGTAGTCACCGCCAACGCATTGCTGGAAGGAGACGCCGTCTGGCTCACCGAAGCCAACACATGGACCCGCGATATCCGCGAGGCTGAATTGATGACCGATGAGGCCCATGCTGACCTGCGCCTACTCGAAGCCCAAGCACGCGCAGATGAGATCGCAGGCGCCTATCTGGCTGACGCGACATCGGGCGCAAGCGGTCCGGAGCCTACGCATTTCCGCGAGACTTTTCGTACACGCGGCCCATCCAACTATGCCCACGGCAAGCAAGCGGAGCTTTCATAATGTATACCTACACCGACTTTGACGAAGCCTTCGTGCGATCCCGTGTCGCCCAATTTCGTGGGCAAGTGGAACGCCGCATTGACGGATCGCTGACCGAGGATGAATTCAAGCCGCTGCGCCTGATGAACGGTCTGTACCTGCAACTGCACGCCTATATGCTGCGTGTGGCAGTGCCCTATGGCACGCTGAACCCCGCCCAAATGCGCCAGCTGGCTTACATCGCGGACCGTTGGGATAAAGGCTATGGCCACTTCACCACCCGCCAAAACATCCAATACAATTGGCCAAAACTGCAAGATGTGCCTGATATGCTGGACGCGCTGGCGGACGTCGGCATGCATGCGATCCAGACCTCTGGCAACACGATCCGCAACGTGACTGCGGACCATTTTGCAGGTGCCGCCGCAGATGAAATCGAAGACCCGCGCCCCGTGGCTGAGCTGCTGCGCCAGTGGTCAACGGACCATCCTGAATTCCAGTTCTTGCCGCGCAAATTCAAAATCGCGGTGACCGGTGCCGCCCATGACCGCGCCGTGACCAAAGCACATGACATCGGCCTGCGCATGATGCGCAATGATGCAGGCGAACCCGGTTTTGAGGTGATCGTGGGTGGTGGTCTTGGCCGCACTCCGATGGTGGGCAAAGTCCTGCGGAGCTTTCTGCCAAAAGCCGAACTGCTGCCTTATTGCGAGGCGATTGTCAGCGTCTACAACCTGTTGGGTCGCCGCGACAACAAGTACAAGGCACGCATCAAGATCACTGTGCATGAGAACGGATTGGAAAAAATCCAAGAGCTTGTCGAGGCGCGTTTTGACACCATTCGCGCAGGCTTTTCAGGTCATGATCAAGAGCTGTTGGCGCAGATCGAAGCGGCTTTTGCCCCACCGTCCTTTGCAAGAAAAGCAACAGATGGGTACGAGGCAGCACGCCTTGCCAACCCGGCATTCCGGTCTTGGACCGACACAAACCTCGCGCAGCATAAGGCGGACGGCTATGCGATTGTGTCAATCAGCATCAAAAAGCATGGTGCCACACCGGGCGATGCCACCTCAGACCAAATGCGCGTGATGGCTGATTTGGCTGAGCAATATGGCCACGGTGAGCTGCGCATCAGTCACGAACAGAACGTGATCTTGCCGCATGTGCATAAATCTGACCTTGCCAAGGTCTACGCCGCTTTGCGCCAGGCAGATCTTGCGACAGCCAACATTGGTCTCGCGTCCGACATCATCGCCTGCCCCGGCATGGATTACTGCGCGCTGGCGACTGCACGGTCGATCCCGATTGCACAAGAGATTGCGACGCGCTTTGATGAGCTGAAGATCGAGCATGAGATCGGCCAGCTGAAGATCAAAATATCAGGCTGCATCAACGCGTGTGGACACCATCATGTCGGTCACATCGGCATCTTGGGCCTCGACCGTGCTGGCGTTGAAAACTATCAGATCACGCTGGGCGGTGACGGCACCGAAACCACAACAATCGGCGAGCGCGCAGGCCCCGGCTTTAGCGCCGAAGAGATCGTGCCCGCGATTGAACGTTTGGTGACCGGCTACCTTGGCCTACGCCGCGACGCAGACGAGACCTTCCTGCAAACCTATCGCCGCCTTGGCATGGAGCCATTCAAGGCGATCCTTTACCCCAGCGAGGAAAAAGCCAATGCCGCTTAAGGAACTGGCCGAGCGCCGCAATATCCTGCACCGTAAATCGGACGCACAAACTGTACTGCGCCATGCCCTGACCGACGTCCAAATAGGGCAAGTTGCCCTTGTGTCGTCGTTTGGTGCGGAAAGCGTTGTGTTGCTGCACATGATTGCGCAAATCGACAAAGCCACTCCGATCATCTTCCTTGATACGGAAATGCTGTTTCCCGAAACGCTGGCGTATCAGCGTGACGTGGCCACTAAGCTGGGGCTTACGGATGTGCGGGTGGTGACACCCGACCGCAATGACCTGCTGGTGGAAGACGTCGATGGCTTATTGCACCAAGCAGACACCGATGCCTGCTGTGATCTGCGCAAGACGCGGCCGTTGGAAAACGCACTAAAAGAATTTGATGGCTGGATCACCGGACGCAAACAATTTCAGGGTGGCAAGCGCGCTGCATTGCCTTTGTTTGAAAAAGAAGGCCGTAAGATCAAGATCAACCCATTGGCCAAATGGAGCGTAGATGACCTGAAGGGCTACATGGAGGAGCATGATTTGCCCCGGCATCCGCTGGTCGCAAAAGGGTATCCATCTATCGGCTGCATGCCATGCACCACGCGCGTTGGCGATCATGAAGATCAACGCGCAGGCCGTTGGCGGGGCCACGAAAAAACTGAATGTGGCATCCACTTCGACGTCAAAGAACATGCACACAAAGGACAGGCAGCATGAGCGTGATTGTCACCGATAGCGGCTTTGCAGCCGATGATTTCGCTTGCGGGTTTGTCGGCGTTGACGAGGTTGCAGCAAACGATTGTGATTATGGCGTCGACCTACCGTCCGACACACAACCGGCGGCACTTGCGGGCCTCAATAACGCGGCAATGATCCGTATCGACTTTCCCTCATTCGGCGACGGACGTGGTTTCACGCTGGCGGCAATGCTGCGCCGTGCAGGCTATAAAGGCCGGTTGCGTGCCAAGGGGCATGTTTTGGCCGACCAATACGCAATGGCCCGCCGCTCAGGTTTTGATGAAGTTGAAATCGACGATGCACTTGCCGCGCGCCAACCACGCGACCAATGGCAGTATCGCGCAGATTGGCAAAACCACAACTATCAAGCCCGCTTGCGCGGCTAGAGGCTTTCCCTGATCTAAATCAATGACTACACGGAGGGCGTATCTGTAAGGATGCGTCATGACACCTATGACCGAGCATAAACCAGTGAACACACAAACCGCCAAAGCCGTCCCGACCCTGCCGGACGCGCAAACCGTCACAGAAGTGAAACACTACACTGACCGGCTGTTCTCATTTCGCGTGACACGGCCCGCATCGTTGCGGTTCCGGTCAGGTGAATTTGTGATGATCGGTTTGATGGGCGACCCAGACCCTACGACTGGTAAACAAAAACCGTTGCTGCGCGCCTATTCTATCGCGTCACCGTCATGGGACGAGGAATTGGAGTTCTATTCGATCAAGGTCCAAGACGGCCCGCTGACATCCAGACTGCAACACATCCAACCCGGCGACGACTTGATCCTGCGGCCCAAACCTGTTGGCACGCTGGTTCATGACGCGCTGATCCCCGGCAAACGCATTTGGTTCTTTGCGACTGGTACGGGCTTTGCGCCGTTTGCGTCATTGCTGCGCGAGCCACAAACCTATGAAGACTATGACGAAGTCATCATCACGCATACTTGCCGCGAAGTGGGCGAATTGACCTATGGCCGCGACCTGATCGAAGCACTCAAAGAGGATGAATTGCTTAATGAGGTGATTGGCGAAGGGTTCTGGAAGAAGATCAAATATTACCCTACGACGACCCGTGAAGAGAGCCCCAAGATGGGCCGGATCACCGATCTGATGCGGTCCGGTGAAGCCTTCAAAGACCTCGATGTGCCGCCCCTGTCACCCGAGACAGATCGCGCGATGATTTGTGGCAATCTAGCCTTCAATCTTGAGCTGAAAGAAATGTTCGAAGAATACGGGCTGGTTGAAGGCGCGAATTCGAAGCCGATGCACTACGTGGTCGAAAAGGCGTTTCTGGACTGAACGACTCCATTATTTGACAAAAAAGGCCGCATCAATGTGATGCGGCCTTTTTCATTTGTCATGTCGTTTAACTTACATACCGAGCAGGTTCTTGATGTTGTCCAGAATCGGCTGCAGCAGTGTTGGGTTATCTTGGGCAAAGTTAAGCGCTGTCGTCAGCGTCGACTTTTCGCCTTCACCAATGTCAGAGTTATCCAGCAACGTAGTGACTTTTTCGATGTCGAAACCATCGACTGTCAGCAGCTCTCCGGCCATTGCCATCAGATCTTCACCAGCTTCTGCAACTTCTTCAGTCGCTGTCTCGACAGCTTCTTCAGCAGCAGCAGCGGCTTCTGCGGCGGCGGCCTCGGCAGCAGCAGCTGCCTCTTCAGCAGCGGTCTCAGCAGCAGCGGCAGCTTCTGCGGCTGCTGCTTCGGCTTCTGCGGCGGCCATTGCTGCAGCTTCTTCAGCGGCGGCAGCAGCTTCAGCAGCCGCCAGTTCGGCAGCTTCGGCTTCAGCGGCTGCAGCCGCTTCGGCTTCGGCGGCGGCTTCGGCAGCAGCAGCTTCTGCAGCGGCGGCCTCGGCGGCGGCGGCTTCAAGTGCAGCAGCGGCTGCAGATTCGGCTTCCTGAGTGGCACCTGTGAGAACGCCAACAGCCGCACTTGGGCTGCGGCCCTCAACAGCGTATTGGTAACCGAAGAAACCAGCGACGGCTAAAACGACAATAATTACGATTGCGCGCATGGGTCATATCCTTCCAAAATGATATATTTGGCCCCCATCGGACCTTGGTGGTGGGATATGTCAGAAGCCGCGGCAAAGGGGAAGTCCCACCTAAGGGGAAAAATCGGCACAAAACCGCATCTTTTGCGGGTTGAAGACGGCACCGGGCGCGTTTACTTTGCACCTTACCTGAATGAAACAACTCAAGGATAAAGACCATAGGACGCAGACCCCATAACGCCCCACCACAACGTGACACCGGACCCCGGATCAATGACCGCATTCGGTCAGACGAGATCCGCCTGATCGGTGCTGAAGGCGAAAACGTCGGTGTTGTCACACCTGCGCGTGCAATGGAAATGGCCGATGAAGCTGGCCTCGATTTGGTAGAGATTTCTCCCAACGCCAACCCGCCGGTTTGCAAAATCATGGACTATGGCAAGTTCAAATACGAGACTCAGAAGAAAGAAGCTGAGGCGCGTAAGAAGCAAAAGATCATTGAGATCAAAGAAGTGAAGTTCCGCCCCAACACGGACAACCACGACTATGAAGTGAAGATGCGGAACGTCTTCAAGTTCCTTGAGAACGGCGACAAGGTGAAAATCACACTGCGTTTCCGTGGCCGCGAGATGGCGCACCAACAGCTAGGTCGTGAATTGCTCGAGCGTGTTGCTGAAGACACCAAAGAAGCAGGTAAGGTCGAAAACTTTCCAAAGATGGAAGGTCGCCAGATGGTGATGTTGATCGGACCGATTCCGAAGTAACTCGAATCAAACGCGATTAGGGACAAAAAAAGCCCCCGCAAATGCGGGGGCTTTTGTATTAGGTTGCTGCGCTAACCGCCCGACCCGTCATGACTTTGACCAAATGGGCCCGATATTCGGACGACCCGTGCAAGTCTGCAATCATGCCGTCTGCGGCGACCGAAAGCGCGCTCAGTGCATCAGCCGAGAAATTCGCAGATAAAGCTGCCTCAGCTTCGCTCCAACGGAAGACACCTTCTTCGGATGCGCCCGTAACGGCGACGCGGACACCGTCTGCGAACTTGGCCACAAAGACCCCAACCAACGCGAAACGCGATGCGGGCTGCACAAACTTCTCATAGTGGGATTTTTGTGGAACAGGAAAGCGCACTTCAGTAACAATCTCACCGTCGTCCAAAGCCGTCGCAAACATGCCCTCAAAGTAGTCATCTGCCGCGATCTCACGCTTGTCAGTGATAATCATGGCACCAGAGCCAAGTGCAGCCGCAGGATAACATGCCGAAGGATCGTTGTTGGCCAGCGAGCCACCAATCGTGCCACGGTTACGGACCGCCGGGTCACCAATGTTGCTGGCAAGACCTGCCAGCCCCGGATAATGCACTGCCGCTTCTCTGGCCACAGTCGCATGCGTGGTCGCACCACCAATGCAAACCGCCCCGTCATCAGCCAGACAGACGCCCTGCATCTCACCAATTCCAGTCAAGCTGACAAGCGCAGATGGCATCGCAAGCCGCTGTTTCAGCGTCGGGATCAGCGTTTGCCCGCCGCCCAGCGCCTGTGCATCTTCGTCCTTCAATGCTTTGACCGCATCCGCGATCGTGGACGGCCGTTCAATTTCAAAAGCATACATGAGCGATCTATCCTTATGCGTTGTTCATAGCTGCCCAGACGCGCGCAGGCGTCAATGGCATGTCGATGTGTTTGACGTCTTTGCCGCCTGATTGCAGCGCGTCAATGACGGCATTTACGACCGTGGGCGGCGATCCAATCGCGCCCCCTTCGCCGCAGCCTTTGGCACCCAACGGGTTGTGTGTACACGGCGTGCCATCGGCATGATCCACCGCGATAAACGGCAAATCATCTGCGCGCGGCATCACATAGTCCATATAGCTGGCGGACAACAATTGGCCGTTTTCGTCATAGGTCGTGTTTTCCAGCAATGCCTGCCCGATCCCTTGGACAACCCCGCCATGTACCTGGCCAGACACGATCATCGGGTTCATCACGTTGCCAAAGTCATCGCAGGCCGTAAACCGCTCCACGGTGACCTTGCCGGTCTCGGGATCAACTTCAACCTCGCAGGCATAGGCGCCTGACGGGTATGTAAAGTTGGCCGGATCATAAAAGGCCGTTTCCTCAAGCCCGGGTTCAATATCCTCGATCGGATATTCGTGCGGGATGTAAGCCTTCAGCGCAACTTCACCAAAGCTCACTGATTTATCGGTGCCTTTTACGGTAAACTGGCCATCGGCGAAATCAACATCATCAGCTGATGCCTCCAGCATATGTGCTGCAATCTTCTTGGCTTTCGCGATGATCTTTTCGGTCGCGCGCACCATCGCAGAGCCACACACCGCAAGGCTACGCGACCCATAGGTGCCCATACCGAAAGGTATTTTCGATGTGTCACCGTGCACGATATCAATTGATGCCGGATCAATACCAAGCATTTCACCAACAATTTGCGGGAAAACTGTCTCATGCCCTTGTCCGTGGCTGTGCGCACCGACCATGACGCTCAAATTACCCGTCGCGTTCACACGCACTGTAGCGGCATCGTAAAGGCCAACGCGGCTACCAAGCACACCAACAAGGTTCGATGGCGCGATACCGCATGCCTCAACATAGGCGTTAATGCCAAGACCGCGCAGTAGGCCTTTGGCTTCACTGGCTTTGCGGCGCTCTTCGAACGCCTTGCGGTCAACCATCGCCTCCATCTTATCCATCAGCGCGTCATAATTGCCGCTATCGTATTCCAACCCTGCTGCACTGGCGAAGGGGAACTGATCAGGTTTGATGAAGTTCTTGCGTCGCAGCTCAACCGGATCCATGCCCAACTCACGGGCCGCCATGTCGATCACACGCTCCAACGAATAGGTGGCCTCTGGTCGCCCAGCGCCGCGGTATGCATCGACGGGTGCCGTATTAGTGAATACCGTCTTTAAGTTCACATAGACATTGGGAACCGTGTAGTTGCCTGCCATCAGCGTCCCGTGCAGAAACGTCGGTGTCGCGGTTGAGAAGTTCGACAGATAGGCCCCGACATTGGCGAGCGTCTCTGTGCGGAACGCGATAAACGTGCCGTCCTTTTCGCAAGCCAGTTCGATCTTGGTTACGTGATCACGCCCATGCGCATCAGTGAGGAAGGATTCCGTGCGATCGGCGACCCATTTGACCGGGCGGCCCACTTTCTTGGCCGCAGCCAATACAAGGGCCTCTTCGCCGTAGTGGTAAATCTTGGATCCGAAGCCACCACCCACGTCAGGTGCAATCACCGTCAGCTTGTTCTCAGGAATGCCCATGACGAAGGCAGAGATCAGCAAACGCGTCATGTGGGGGTTTTGTGACGTGGTTTGCAGCAGGTAAGAATCGCCTGCCGCATCATATGTCCCGATAGACGCGCGCGGTTCCATTGCGTTGGGCACCAAACGGTTGTTTATCAATTCAAGCGTCGTCACATGCGGCGCGTTCTTGATCGCCTCATCTGTGGCCGCACGGTTGTCTTCGATCCAACCCCAGTCAAAACATTGATTGGTTCCGATCTCATCATGCACATAATTGTCACCAGCAAGGGCTGCTGCCATATCGACCACGGCGGGTAGCTCTTCAATATCGGCGATGACCTCCTCTGCGGCATCGCGGGCTTGCTGCTCTGTCTCTGCGATTACAGCGGCGTAGGCATCACCTACATGCCGGACCTTGCCATGCGCTAATACAGGGCGTTTCGGCTCCTTCATCGGCTCTCCATCGCGACTGTGGATCAGCCAACCGGCGGGATTACCGCCCACCTCTGCAAAGTCTTCCCCAGTAAAGACAGCCAGCACACCCGGCATCGTCTCTGCGGCACTAGTGTCAACAGACTTGATCACACCATTTGCCACTGTTGAGCGTACGAAAATCGCTGTGGCCGTCCCATAAGCATTGATATCGGCCGTGTAGTTTCCCTTACCAGTTAAAAAGCGCACGTCCTCGCGGCGCGTTGTGCTGGCTCCAATTCCACCATCCTTTGGCATTCTTAGTCCTCCCTTTCAGCTTCCTGTCCCGTCATGCGGGACGCGGTGGCTGAGATTTCTAGAAAATTCGCTTATTCTGCAGCAACCGCTGGCACGTCCTGACCGGACGCGGCCATGATCGCCTTGATGATATTGTGATACCCCGTGCAGCGGCAGATGTTGCCCTCAAGGTATTCCCGTATCTCACCTTCAGAGGGTTTCGGGTTTTCTTTCAGCAGCGCTGCGGCAGACATCACCATGCCGGGTGTGCAAAATCCGCATTGTAGTCCGTGATGGTCCTGAAACGCCTGTTGGATCACGTTGAGTGACCCATCTGCATTTTGTTGACCCTCAATCGTAGCGACGTCAGCGCCATCTGCTTCAACTGCGAACATAGTGCAGGCTTTCACAGCCTCGCCATTCACATGGATCACGCACGCACCGCATTGCGACGTATCACAACCAATGTGAGTACCGGTCATCCGCAGATCATTACGCAAGAAGTCAGACATCAAAGTCCGCCCTTCCACGTCACCAGACACGGATTTCCCATTCACGGTCATAGTTACCGATGCCATTGTTTCCTCCCGAGAAATGTTGAGCTTTGACCAGAGTTAAGCACGGCATCACGCTATTGAGAACAGGTAACTTACGCTGCAACTGCAAACTGGCGTGTCTGCGCCATTAGATATCAGCGCGTGGTTTGGGCCGCGTCGGTATTTCTTTTAGCAGGCCGCCAACGCCCATTTTGGCAAAGTCACTTGGTGTCGGGGCAATCCCGCAGATGACACGCTCCAGCACCCAGTCCGCCCCATTGAGCGCTGGAGATCGCGCGCAACCCGGCAGTCCAATCACGGGCTTTTGACCAACAAACCCAAGGAATAACAGGTTACCGGGGTCAACCGGCATGCCAAATTGCGTCAGCGTACCACCCGCATCTTTCAAAGCTGCTGGACCAACATCCCCGACATCGGATGTGGCTGACGCTGTGAGGATGAAAACCACGTCACTTTGCGTACGCGCAATCGCCTGCGCAAGTGCAGCACGCGTGTGCGACACAATTACACGCTCTGATAGCACGACGTCCAAGCGGTCCAAACGGCTGGCAAGCGCATCCCGGCCTTTTGCACTTGGCGTGCCATCGATCCGAGTTTCTATCAGCTCGGCCGTCGAAAACTGCGCCGACAATACTGATAACGCGGCAGTCCCAGCGGTGCAGCATGTGGCAACATCAGCCTCCGGCACCGCATAAGAGATGATCTTGATCGTCGCGACCATGACCCCTTCCGCGACACGAAAAAACTGAGGCAGTGTCGCGACAGTGATCATCGGGTTCACTGCGTTGAAAGCCTCTATCGCGGCCTCGTCAATCTGAACGATGCCCGGCCCTGTAGCATATAGGTTCACCCGCCCAGTCGCTGCCTGGCTAACCCGCAGCCCCTGCCCTGCAAGTGCAACGGCAAGCCTTATGGCGGCATCGTCCTCCGGTAAATCACCGATGTCATATCGTGCAACGGTGACAGTCTCGTGACCAGCAGCCAAGAGCGCATCAATATCCGGCTCACCCAGAACCTGACCTTTTCGCAAACGGCCCTGCGACAACGGCAAGGAATGCGCAAGGACTGCGCCTACTGCCTGCTTGGTCGGCACCGGTCCGAACTTCACGGTTGCTTCCGCAAAGTCTCGGTTATTTGCGCCATGATGCTGACGGCGATTTCGCCCGGCTCGCGCCCCCCGATATCAAGGCCAACAGGTGCATGGATGCGCGCGATTTCAGCGTCGGTAAAGTCAACTTCACGAAGGCGCTCAACCCGTTTTGCATGCGTCCGCTTAGACCCCAAACAGCCCAAATAGAACGCATCTGATTCGAGCGCAGTCACAATCGCTGGATCATCCAATTTGGGATCATGGGTCAGTGTTACCACGGCAGTGCGCGCATCAATTTTCAAAGCCCGCATGGCTGCATCAGGCCAGTCGTCCAAAATGAGCTGATCGGGAAACCGGCTTTCTGACGCAAATGCAGGGCGCGGATCAATCAAGATAGGTTTATACCCACAGGCTCGCGCCATTGAGACTAGATGCTGTGCAATGTGAACTGCACCCACAATCACCATCCGCAACGGCGGATTATGAATGGCCACGAAGGTACGTCCGTCTTCTTCGATACCCGAGCGGTCCAACCGCATACGCTCCGGATAGGCCGTAGCAGGTTTCAGGTGCGGCTTTCCGGTCTCGATGTCGGTGACATAGGCGACTGGTGTGCCTTCCTCGCGCGCCTCGACCAAGCGTTCGAGCAATTCAACGGGTATGACCGTGCCAACCGGCTCGACCAATACTTTGATTTCGCCACCGCAAGCCAACCCAACGGCAAACGCCTCGTCATCGCTGACGCCAAATTCCAACAGCTTTGCTGCGCCATCGACAACCGCTTCCATTGCATCGACAACAACAGCGCCTTCAACACAGCCCCCCGAAACGGACCCTTCCATCGCGCCATCCATATCGATGACCAACTGGCTGCCGACCGGGCGTGGGGCCGAGCCCCATGTTTGCACGACTGTCGCTATCGCCACACCACGCCCGGCGCGGTGCCATTCAAGAGCAAGTTTAGGGAGATCTGTAATCGCGTCTGTCATTTTTTGTTCGTCACCTTTTGCGCACTATACCTTAGCATAAGTTCAATTGCCCTGTATAAAAAACGGCATTTCATGCGCCCATCATTGCAATAAGCCGTGATTTTTCTCCACCGTCATCTGGTCGAGATAGCGCCTGCGCGAGACCTTCCAATGATGCGATGTTGTGTCCTGCACGAAATGTGCTGCAATGGGGCAGCATCTGCATGACACCTTTGGCTTTTGGGGCAAAACCATCCCAACGCAAAAGCGGGTTCAGCCAGATAAGTTGACGTGCTGAAAGATTGAGGCGTTCCATCTCGCGGCCCAGTGCATTTTCATTATCACGGTCCAACCCATCCGTGATCAATAAAACGACGGCCCCTTGCCCCATTACCCTGCGAGACCAGTCGCGGTTGAAGGCATGCAGGCACGATGCAATCTGCGTCCCACCCTGCCAATCCTGCGCCTCGGCGCCGGCAGCGGCCAATGCCGCATCAACATCTCTTTGGCGCAAATGGCGCGTGATGTTGGTCAGGCGCGTGCCAAAAGTAAAAGCATGTACTTGCGCCCAGCCTTGCCCTTGGCGGTTAGCAACGGAATGAACGAAATGCAAAACAGCGCGTGAGTATTGCGCCATCGACCCCGATATATCGCAAATCACCACAAGATTTGGATAGCGCACGCGACGCCGCTTTGTTGCGAAATCGGTGACTTCGCCACCGCGCCGCATGGCGGTCCGCATTGTCGCCTGCCAATCTGGCAACGGACCCGCCAGCTTTTGCGTTCTGCGGCTCAGGATCGGGGGCACCGGTAGACGCAAGGTCGACAGCATCCGCATCGCGGCGGTCATTTCATCCGTACTCATCAATTCAAAATCAAGCGTCTTGAGCCGTTCTTTGGCCGAGATCGTTTGCGATGCATCAATGTCGATCTCGACAGCATCCTGCGGCGATTGTTTCTGCGGAACAGGACGCTCTTGCCCATCAAGCAGCGCCTCTGCTGCGCGTTTTTCCGCGGGTTTTGCTGCGCGTTCCTCTTGCATGCCGCGCGCCGTTGGCAGCAGCATCGCCATCATTTTCTCAAGATATTGCGGATCACGCCAGTACAGACGAAACAACTGCGCAAAGATCAAACGCTCTTCGGGTTTGCTGACAAAACAAGCATGCAGTGTCCAATAAAAATCAGCCTTTTCGCTAAAGCCTACGGCCTGAACCGCGCGTATCGCATCAATCACACGGCCCGGCCCAATCGCCAACCCGGCCCGGCGCAAAGCGCGTGCGAAATGCGTGATATTTTGCACCAGTTTAGGGTCATCTGGCAGTGTTAATACGGGGAATTGCGGCACTAGATTGCTACCAAATCAGCCTTGGCCTCATCCAAAATACGCTTGGCCTCAGATCCTTGCAGCTTTTGGATATCATCTTGATACTTCAAGATCGCCCCCAATGTATCTGCGATTGCCTCGGGCGACAGGTTGATCACGTCGAGCGCCAAGAGGCATTTCGCCCAATCAATCGTCTCAGCGACACCCGGTTTTTTGAAAAGGCCCTCGCCGCGCAATCGCTGGACGAAAGCGACAATCTCTTTTGATAATGCTTTCGACGCCTCTGGCGCGCGGGCCTGCAAAATCGCCATTTCGCGGTCAAAATCGGGGTAATCCACCCAGTGGTACAAACATCGCCGCTTCAACGCATCATGGACTTCGCGCGTCCGGTTAGAGGTCAGAATGACAATGGGCGGTTCGGGTGCTTTTACCGTGCCCAATTCAGGGATCGTCACCTGAAAGTCGCTGAGTGCTTCAAGCAAGAAAGCCTCGAACGGGGCGTCAGTGCGATCCAACTCATCGATCAGCAATACCGGTGCGCCGCCCGGCTGGGGTCGCATCGCCTCGAGCAAAGGGCGTTCGATCAGATAGTCTTGTGTGAACAGCTCTGTCTTGAGCGTATCACGGTCAGCACCACCCGAGGCCTCCGCTGCGCGAATCGCGATCATTTGCTCAGCGAAGTTCCATTCATAGACGGCTGACGAGGCATCCAAGCCCTCATAGCATTGCAATCGGATCAACCGGCGGCCCAATGACGCCGCGATGACTTTGGCAATTTCGGTTTTTCCAGTCCCGGCTTCGCCCTCCAGAAACAGTGGGCGGCCCAGTTTGAGGCTCAGAAAGACCACAGTCGCAAGTGCCCGTCCACACACATAATTCTGGGCGGCCAGACCGGACTGAACCTCATCAATCGTCGCAAATGTCATAAACGTTCCTCCGCGCTTATAGCTGCATCCCGCGACCGCCACGTCAAGGCGTCCATTGCCCACCCGCCGCCAAAGGCGTAGTTTGCGCCAAAGCGAAGCGGAGTTTCCATCATGAACGATTCCACCCCCATCAAGACGACTGGTTTCGGGCCAGACCTTGGACCGTTTGATTGGGCGGATCCGCTGCGCCTTGAAGATCAGCTGACCGAAGATGAACGCATGCTACGCGATGCGGCGCGCAGTTTCGCCCAAAACAGCTTGCAGCCGCTTGTCACGGACGCCTACCGCGAGGAAACAGTCGACCCCGGTGTATTCAAAATGATGGGTGATGCTGGGCTGTTGGGTGTGACCATCCCCGAAGAATATGGCGGTTTAGGTGCAGGTTACGTGACTTATGGTTTGGTCGCCCGCGAGGTTGAGCGTGTCGACAGCGGGTATCGGTCCATGATGTCAGTGCAATCGTCGTTGGTGATGTATCCGATCCACGCCTATGGCAGCGATGCCCAGCGCCAAAAGTATTTGCCGGGATTGGCCGCAGGCACATTGATCGGGTGCTTTGGTCTGACCGAACCTGATGCAGGCAGCGATCCCGCGGGAATGAAAACCACGGCCAAGAAAACTGCCAACGGCTACGTTTTGAACGGCGCCAAGATGTGGATCAGCAATGCACCGATTGCGGATGTGTTTGTGGTCTGGGCCAAGTCTGCGGCGCATGATGGTAAAATCCGCGGCTTTGTTCTGGACAAAGGCATGGCAGGTCTTTCTGCGCCAAAAATTGGCGGAAAGCTCAGCTTACGCGCCTCCGTTACCGGTGAGATCGTTATGGACAATGTGGCCGTGGGCGAAGATGCTCTTTTGCCCGGCGTGCAAGGGCTCAAAGGTCCATTTGGGTGCCTTAACCGCGCCAGATATGGCATTTCATGGGGTGTTATGGGCGCAGCTGAGGCCTGTTGGCACGCCGCTCTACAGTACGGTTTGGATCGCAAGCAGTTTGGAAAACCATTGGCGCAAACGCAGTTGTTTCAAAAGAAGCTTGCCGACATGCAAACCGAGATCGCCTTGGGCACGCAGTCGGCCCTCCAACTTGGCCGGCTAATGGAACAAGGCAATGCAGCACCCGAAATGATCAGCCTGATGAAGCGCAATAACTGTGGCAAAGCCCTTGATATCGCACGTGCCTCCCGGGATATGCACGGCGGCAATGGAATCAGCGAAGATTTTCAGATTATGCGCCATATGGTAAACCTTGAGACGGTGAATACCTATGAAGGCACGCATGACGTGCACGCATTGATCTTGGGTCGCGCGCAGACCGGTTTACAGGCCTTCTTTTAGGCCAAATGCTGCATAGAAAAATGCTTTGTTCGCCCCCTTGCTGCCGTAAAGCAGGTCTATCCACACAACACTGGCGAGATCGAACTCGTGTGTGGAGTGTGTAATGGAAGACCGGCAACTTGCCATTGATGTCGATCTGACGAACCTGGATGCAAATGCATGGCTGGGTGAGGTGGATGATCTTTGCGAAGAACATGGGTTTTTTGAACAGCTGGGCAGCGATCACTTTGCGGGATTTCTTGAAGCTGGCAATAAGCTGCTCGTGACATTTGAAAACGCAGATCGTGTGCGCGCCAACAATACTGGCGCCGAGCCGCGCGGCTTTGCCTATGCGCGGCATGACGGCTGGTCTCACCTCGCACTTTTTTCATCTACCGAAAGCTGGTTTCGCGATCCGGCCGTGTACGCTTTTTTTGACAGGCTAGATGATGACGACTTCTTCGAGGATTTCGAGCAAATCGTTTTCCACGGCGGAAACAGCGGCACGGCCTACGCGGCTGCGGCCTATTCGGTTATCGCGCCGGGCGCGACGATTATCGCATTGCGACCTCAAGCCACGTTGGATGCGACAACAGCCGGTTGGGACACGCGCTACAAACATGCGCGGAGGGATGATTTTAACGACCGGTACGGCTATGCCCCTGAAATGATTGAGGGCGCAGGCGATGTGTTTATCGCCTACGATCCAATCCAGCGCACAGATGCGTGCCATGCTGCACTTTTTCGCAAACCGCATGTAACGGCCCTACCCTGCCCGTTATTGGGCGATGAGCTTGACCGCGCTTTCGACCGCATGGGTATTCATGACGTTATGATCAAACTCGCAATGGACGGCATGCTAGATCGCAAACGCTTTGCGCAACTGTTGCGCGCGCGGCGCTATGATCAGACTTATGCGCGTACCTTGGTGCGTCGGCTGATGATGACGGGTCACATGCGACTGGCGAAGGTCATTTGCGAATACAAACTCCTGCGCGGACCGGATACGTTCTTTGCCGACAAGCTTGCTGAGCTTAAGAAATTCGCTGGTGATCAGACGTAATAGACGTCCCGGTAGACCTGACGGATAATCTGATCACGCGACACACCAAGTGCTTCAAGCTCTGCATCACTGAGGCGTTGCATCCGGTCGACTTCGATCGAACGTGTCTGCGCGGCCATCAGCCGTTCAAAGAATGCTGAAATACTGCTGAAAAACGTCAATGGTGCAGATATCTCGGGGTCCGAGACGATCTTGTTTGTATAAAAAGCCATGGTGGCAGTCCTATCGGTTCTGGTATCTGTCCCCCGATATGTATGCCGTTTAGCGAGCGGTGAAACCGACAATGCTGCATTGCCGCATTGCCCGTCATGCATGCCTAGTCCGCGTTTGGACGACCTTCGATGATCTTTTTGAACACGGTATAAATGCGTGTGCCAAAATACCCCAAGATCGCACCTAAGATGACGCCAAATACCGTACCACTGTCCAGCAATGCAGCACAAACTGCCGCTGCCAAGAGTGCGGCCATGAACGCAATCAATCGTGTCTCATTTGGTTCAACGGCGAAGTATCCCCCAAGCGCCTTGGCGATCGGCCCTGCGACCGGTCCTTCTAACTGCGGTGTCAAAAAGCCCGCAAGCATTGCAATCAAAAAACCAAGCATCGGATATCTCCTCTTAGGTCAGGACCATGTTGCTAGCATCGCAAAAAATGACGCCATCCTGCAAGAGTGTTTCACAAGACCTATGGCGTCCACCTGCGCAACGGTGTAATCCCAAATCATGCCTGATAAACATCTTACCAGCCTCACGATCCGCCGCCCTGACGATTGGCATTTGCACCTGCGTGACGGAAAAATGCTCAAAGCGGTCCTTCCAGAAACTGCCCGGCATTTTGCCCGCGCTATCATCATGCCGAACCTTGTGCCCCCTGTGGTGACGTCCGAGCAAGCTGTCGCTTACCGCGCACGGATCATGGATGCTTTGCCCGACGGTGCCGATTTCACACCGCTGATGACGCTTTATCTGACCGAGGGCACAGACCCAGAAGATGTCCGCGCAGCCCATACTGCGGGCATTGCGACTGCTGTTAAACTTTACCCCGCCGGTGCCACGACAAATTCCGCCTCTGGTGTGCGTGACTTTGAAAAGGTCCGCCCCGTGCTTGATGTCATGGCCGAAATTGGCATGCCGTTATGTGTGCACGGCGAGGTCACTGATCACGAGATTGATATCTTTGATCGCGAAGCGGCCTTTATCGACAAGATCCTGAAGCCTTTGCGCAAGAAGGTGCCTGATCTGAAAATCGTGATGGAGCACGTAACCACGCAAGACGCAGTTGATTACGTCCGCGACAGTCACAAGAACCTTGCAGCAACAATCACGACGCATCACCTGATCATCAATCGCAATCATATCTTGGCTGGCGGGATCAAGCCGCATTTCTATTGCCTGCCTGTCGCGAAACGTGAAGCGCACCGCGTGGCGTTGGTGCAAGCGGCCGTGTCAGGCGACAAGCGGTTTTTCCTTGGCACTGACAGTGCGCCACATACTGATCCACTTAAGCTGCAGGCCTGCGGATGCGCAGGCATTTTCACGGCGCCTAATACAATGTCGTGTCTAGCGGAAGTGTTTGATGCCGCAGGCAAAATTCGCAAGCTTGAAGACTTTGCGTCGCTCAATGGACCACGGTTTTATGGTCTACCCCCCAACGAGGACACCATCACACTGACCAAAGGCGAGCCGGTGACCTATCCGACGCATATCGAAACAGGTGAAGGTCCAGTGACGGTGTTTGATCCGGGGTTTGACCTGCACTGGCGCGTCACGCACTGAGAGTATTAGATCCTCCGGCGAAGGTATTTAAGAACAGAAGAAGATAAAGGCTGCACGATGATCCCTACCTCTTTTCCCTCCAAAGAAGAAATTGCCCGGCTGACGGCTGGCATGCTGATAGAAATTGGCGCGATTGATTTCAACGCAGCAGAGCCTTTCACGCACGCATCAGGCAAGCAAGCGCCGACATACGTCGATTGCCGCAAGCTGATCTCCTTCCCACGCATTCGGGCGACGCTGATGGATTTCTTAAGCATTTCCATTATGCGCGAGGCGGGTTTTGAAGCCTTTGACAATGTGGCTGGCGGCGAGACAGCAGGTATTCCTTTTGGTGCTTTGGTCGCTGAACGCCTTGCCCTGCCAATGACTTATGTGCGCAAAAAGCCCAAAGGTTATGGCCGCAACGCCCGTATTGAAGGCGTGATGACCGAAGGCCAGCGGGTGGTTTTGGTCGAAGATCTGACAACTGATGGCGGATCAAAGCTGTCTTTTGTTGATGCGATCCGCGAGACAGGTGCGACGTGTTCGGCAACGGCTGTTATTTTCTACTATGGGATCTTCGATGGTGTCGAAAAGACACTTGGTGATCATGGCGTGCAGTTGATCCACCTTTGCACATGGTGGGATGTATTGGCAGAGGCCAAAGCACGCGGTGCTTATGATCCTCAGACGCTCACTGCGGTAGAGGCTTACTTGAACGACCCGACCCAATGGAAGCCTGCATAATACTTATCCACCGCTATGTGCACAGCAGATCTATAGAATCGCTATCATTGACCATATTTGGTGCAGGCTTTGCTTATGGCCACTAAATGCGCTAGTATGCTGGTCTACCGTAACTTGTCCACAGGGTTATCCCGCCAACAATCCCCGATGATTTCCAGATAGTGTTTTGAGCGATGCACCTGCTAAGTAACTGGTGGGACGTGTGAGGGAAAAAATGAACGAGATATCCGCATTCAATGCCACCGGTGTCGAAGATGCCGCTGCCGACCTGATGCCGCATTCGATTGAGGCAGAACAGCAGCTTTTGGGTGCTATTCTGACAAATAACGATGTCTTTGACCGGGTTGCCGCAATCATCGGACCAAAGCATTTTTATGATCCCGTTCATGCCCGCATTTTTGAAACGGCGGCGGCGCGCATTGCCAAGAACGCGCTTGCCAGCCCGGTAACATTGAAGACGTTTCTTGAGGACGATGAGGGCCTGAAGGAACTTGGCGGCCCTGCCTATCTTGCACGTCTTGCCGGTGCCGCGATTTCCGCCTTTGCTGCGCGCGATTATGCCCAGATGATCTATGATCTTTGTGTGCGCCGTGAGCTGATATCTGTCGGCCGCGACATCGCTGATCGCGCTGGAAAAGTTGACGTCGATTCCGAGCCTAAAGAGCAAATTGTTGCAGCCGAGCAGGCGCTTTATGCGCTGGCCGAGCAAGGCACTGCTGAACAAGGCTTCCAAAGCTTTCTGCGTGCGGTCACCGATGCCGTCGAGGTTGCTAATGCGGCCTACCAACGTGAGGGCGGTTTGGCTGGTGTTTCAACCGGCTTGATCGATATGGATAAGAAACTCGGCGGACTTCACAAATCTGACCTTCTTATTCTGGCTGGGCGCCCTTCAATGGGTAAGACATCACTTGCGACAAACATCGCTTTCAATATCGCGAAAGCCTACCGCAAGGGCGTGCGCCCCGACGGCTCGGAGGGTGCTGTCGATGGCGGTGTCGTGGGTTTCTATTCGCTTGAGATGAGCGCGGAACAGCTTGCCGCGCGTATCTTGTCCGAAGCCTCCGAGGTGCCGTCGGAACAAATCCGGCGCGGTGACATGACCGAGGCCGAATTCCGCCGCTTTGTTGATGCCGCAAAATCGCTGGAAGCTTGCCCGTTATTCATCGACGATACACCCGCTTTGCCCATTGCGCAGCTTGCGGCCCGCGCGCGGCGTTTGAAGCGGACGCATGGTTTGGATGTGTTGATGGTCGACTATCTACAGCTAGTCCGTGGTTCGGGCCGGTCCGAGAACCGCGTGAACGAAATTTCCGAAATCACGATGGGCCTGAAAGCCATTGCCAAGGAATTGAATATTCCGGTTGTTGCCCTTTCGCAGTTATCGCGTCAGGTGGAAAACCGTGAAGACAAGCGCCCGCAGCTGTCTGACTTGCGCGAATCTGGATCAATCGAGCAAGACGCCGATGTCGTGATGTTTGTGTACCGCGAGGAATACTACAAAGAGCGCGAAAAACCGGGCGATCACGAGATGGAAAAGATGGCGCAGTGGCAAGAAGAGATGGAACGCCTGCACGGCAAAGCCGAAGTGGTCATCGGCAAGCAGCGTCATGGTCCCATCGGAACCGTTGATCTGTCGTTCGAGGGGCGCTTTACCCGCTTCGGCAATCTGGTGAAGCCTTGGCAGCAAGATGGCGATCAAGAGTTTTAGAATTGCGCGCTTGACTTGGAGTGACTCCAATAGGCTATCTGGTTGGCCATTGGAGAAATGCTCATGCGAATCAAAGAAGCTTCTGCCCGGTCTGGTCTGACCCAAGACACCATTCGGTTCTATGAAAAATCGGGCATGTTGGCCCCGATCAATCGCGACGGTCGTGGCTGGCGCGTGTTTAGTGGCGACGATGTCAATTGGCTGACGACGCTGGAAAGGTTGCGTGCAACAGGCATGCCGCTGGATGACATAAAACGCTTTGCCGTCTCAGCCCACGCTACCGATTGCAATGAACCTGACCAACGCGCAATCCGGTTGGCTTTGTTGCAACGTCACGCGGTGACCTTGGCCCACAGGCAAGCCGAATTGGAAGCTTGCAAGCATTTCCTCGACCACAAGATCAATATGTATCGCACATCACTGGAGGTCGCAGATGGCTGATTTTAAACAGATACCGAACAAACCTACCCTTGGACTTGGCTGCTGGGCCATTGGAGGTCCGTTCTATTCCGAAGGCCGCGCTGTCGGTTGGGGCGAGATTGACGACAATGTCTCCAAAGCCGCGATCGCGGTAGCGCTTGAGCATGGCATCAAGCATTTTGACACAGCACAGGCCTATGGCTGCGGGCATTCAGAAGTCGTGTTGGGCGAGGCGCTTAAGTCTCATCCAGATATAGCCATTGCCACAAAGATCGGCTTGGCAATTGATACGGAAACCAAACAACTGATCGGGCCAATCACTGATCCTGAGGAGGTGCGCAAAACCATCGATGCGTCCCGAAAGCGATTGGGCCGCGATACGATTGATTTGGTCCTGCATCACAACAATGAACTTCCCGTCGAAGACGCCAAACCGACCTTTGACATGCTGGCCGACCTATATGACGACGGCACAATCGCGGCTTTTGGATGGTCCACGGACTTCCCTGACAGCATGCGGGCTTTTGCTGATCATCCCGGCTTTACGGCTGTGGAGCATGCAATGAACGTCTTCTTGCGTGCCGAGCATATGGTTCCAGCGGTTGAGGACACCAAGCTGCTTTCCCTTATCCGTTCACCGCTAGCGATGGGGGTTTTGGGCGGTAAATATGACGCCAATACCCAATTCAGCACAGATGAGATCCGTGGCAGCAACCGCGGTTGGCAGGATTATTTCGAGGATGGCAAGATCACCGACAGACATATGGGACAACTGAACGCTGTGCGCGAAACGTTGATGACAGGCGGCCGTAGTCTTGCACAAGGCGCCCTTGCTTGGCTTTGGGCACGGACACCCAACGCCATGCCAATCCCGGGGTTCCGCACGCCCGCGCAGGTAATCGATCTGTGTGGCGCACTCGATCATGGCCCGCTGACGCCTGCACAAATGGACGAGATTGAAACGATCCTTGATCGCCCAGCAGAGGGCGTGCCCAAATCACGTTAAGCGCAAATTGGGGTGGGGCGCGGTCCCTGCCCCTATTCTGCTGGTTCTTTTTTCTCAGGTTTTAGGAACGGATGCAGAAACTGCTTCCAATATCCTTTTGGAACGGTGTCACCAACCACGCCGTATGCCTCTGGCCATTCCTCTTTTGGCAGATGGTGGGTTCCAAACAGCCAGTCGTAGATTGGAAAATGGCTTGCGTAATTGATATCAATCGCAGCTCTGTCCGATCCATGATGCCAGTGGTGGAACCGCGGGGTCACAAAGAACCGCTCCAGGAACGCAAGCTTCCAACCAATATTGGCATGGATGAAGCTGGAGTAGAAATAAACGACCAGCAGATATGCCTGAATTGCCTCAGGCTTAAAGCCAAGCGTGAACATTGGCACGGCGGTCAAACTGCGCAGCACGGCAATTTCCACGAAGTGCATGCGCGCACCCGCCAACCAATCCATCTTTTTCGTGGAATGATGGATCGAATGAAAACGCCACAACACAGGATAGGTATGAAACGCACGGTGCACCCAATACTGGACGAAATCAGTGGCCATCATGATAATAATGACCTGCACGAAGAACGGCAGCGTGACGATATAGATACGCACATCATCGAGCGGTATCTGCGCATTCACATAGTTCGAAGGGGCAAGCGTGATAAAGCCCAAGACCTGCACCAGCATAGAGCTGACAAGATAATAAAACATATCCTCCTGCCATTCAGCGCGGAACACTATCTGTTCTGATCGGGCAGGAAAAAAGCGCTCTAATGGGACGAACAAGAAGCCCACGATCAGCACATTAATGATGAAATAATCCAAGCCAAAATAGAGACTTTGCGGTGCTTCCGTGCCGATCTGAGGCTGGGTCGTTGCCATCAACGATGCTACAACGGAAATCGCCAATGCCGTCCAGCCCAACGACTTACGCGCGCTCAGGATCAAACTGAGCAGCGATAACGCGTAGCCAGACAGCAAAACGAACCGCAAAACAACCGTCACGACGCCGCTATCTTGGATGAAGGCAATTTCGGGATAAGAAAACGTCTCGGGGAACCAGCGCAGCATAACGATCAGCAGACCCGCCAATGACGCCAGCAACGCGAGCGATCCAGACAGCCAACCACTGCCCAACGGGCGCTCTTCGCGTGGCGTTTCGAGTTGGGTGATAACTTTCTTTAAGATGCCCACGATGTACCTCTTGCTCTTTGCACTTAGCATAAGGGGATAATTTTGACTTTAGAATGGCAGGAATTCCGGACCTGACCAATTTGGTGCGACCGTCGCGTAAATGACTTGCTCGATTGGGACAGCCCTGCGAAAAGGTCGCCATGAGCACAGGACGCCTGACTATTGACCTAGACGCCGTCGTCGCCAATTGGCGCGCCCTTGACGGCATGACCACTTGCAAAACCGCAGCTGTGGTCAAGGCAAATGGGTATGGTCTGGGGTCTGCGAATGTCGCAAAGGCCCTATTCAAGGCAGGCGTGCGCCAGTTCTTTGTCGCGGTCGCCGAAGAAGCCATAGCAATCCGCGAAGAACTGGGACCCAAGCCAGAAATCTCTGTTTTTTCAGGACACATGAAGGGCGACACGGACCTGATCCGTAATCTTGGGCTAACGCCGATGCTCAATTCAGTTGAGCAGCTGACGCATCACCTTGAAACCCTGCCCGGCCATCCTTTTGGCGTCCAACTTGATACCGGCATGAACCGTTTGGGCATGGAAATGCAGGAATGGGCCGCAATCGCCGAACTTGCGTTGGCCCAAAAGCCGCGATTGGTGATGTCACACCTGGCCTGCGCGGATGAACCTGACCACCCGATGAACCCCTACCAGCTAGATCAGTTCCGCAAGATGACGGATGGCATCACAGTGCCGCGCTCTTTGGCGGCGACCGGGGGCATTTTGTTGGGACCGGAATATCATTTTGACCTGACCCGCCCGGGTATTGGCCTTTATGGCGGCTTGCCGTTTGACCAAGCCACACCAGCGGTTGAACTGGATTTACCAATCATCCAGATCCGCGATGTGGCCGAAGGCGAAGTCGTAGGATACGCAAACGCATGGCAGGCACAACGCCCATCGCGTATCGCCACAGTCTCTGGCGGGTATGCTGATGGGATCGCGCGTATTTTGTCAGACAAGGCCACGTTTTATGACGGCGACACGCCCTGCCCTGTGGTCGGTCGCGTCTCTATGGACCTCATCACCGTTGACATAACCGACCTGCCGCACGCGCCAAACAAACTGAACTTGATCGGCCCAAACCAATCTGTGGACGACCTTGCGCAAGCTGCGAAAACTATCGGATACGAGATCCTGACGCAGTTGGGCGACCGCTACACACGTAAGACATTTGGCAAATAGACTTGCCGCGACCACGTGAGCTGCTTACCTAACCGCAAGCAACTATTGGATCTTTCATGCTAAATATCTTGCGTATCGCCAACCTCGCTTTGTTGATCCTTTTCCCTATCGCGTGGTTTGCGCCCCTGATGCGCGCAGGATTGTTGCCCATCTTTGGCTTAAGCGAAATCAGCGTTATTTCCGGGATGCAGGCACTGTGGGAAAGCGATATCGCCCTTGCGCTTTTGGTGACTGCATTCGCACTTTTTGCGCCTTACCTGAAGACGATTGGCCTCGCACTTGTGCACTTTAACTTATTGAAAGATAATACTTTACCCGTCCTGTCGTGGATCGGAAAACTGGCGATGGCAGATGTGTTTCTCATCGCACTCTACATCGTCGTTTTCAAAGGTGTCGGTATCGGCAAAATCGAAACCGGGTGGGGTCTTTATATGTTCACGCTCTGCATTCTTGCATCAATTCTGATCTCTGCTTTGACGCCGCATGCGAAGGCCGCGCCGACCACTGCGTGACAATCCCCGCCGTTTTTTCCCCTTGTTCGAAGGCGGTGCTGAAAGTCAAATCCCGCCAATATATGAGGGAGAGATATCATGAAAAAAGAAGTCGCCGAATTTATTGGCACGTTTACACTTGTTCTATTTGGGTGCGGAGCTGCCGTCATCGCAGGTGGTGACATCGGCCTTTTGGGCATCAGTTTTGCCTTTGGCCTCGCGTTGATCGGCATGGCCTATGCCATTGGTCCTGTTTCAGGTTGCCATATTAACCCGGCTGTCTCGTTGGGCGCTGTAGCCGCTGGCCGGATGCAAATGAACGAAGCGATCCGTTACATTGTCGCTCAGGTTTTGGGTGCAGTCGCAGCCGCAGCTGTGTTGTTAATCATCGCAAGCGGCAAAGCAGATTATAGCGTCGCGACCAACGGCTTGGGTCAAAACGGGTGGGGCGATGGATATCTGGGTGAATACAACCTGATTTCAGCCTTCGTCTTTGAGGTCGTTGCAACGTTCCTCTTTATGGTCGTTATCCTTGGTGCCACTGGCGCTGGCGTGCCAACGCAGTTTGCGGGTCTCGCGATTGGCCTAGCCCTGGTCGTCATCCACCTGGTTGGCATCAATGTCACTGGCGTGTCCGTGAACCCTGCCCGTTCAGTTGGCCCCGCACTCTTTGCCGGTGGTACAGCAATCAGTCAGCTTTGGCTCTTTATCGTGGCACCTATCATCGGCGCAGTAGCCGCTGGATTGCTGTTCAAGACAGGCACACTCGATCAAGCCTAGTTCATCGGCGTGGCCGCCTTGTACGCGGCCACGCCAACCAGCCATTGCCGCCCGGTCCATTTTGGTCCAAAAGGTGAACATGGCAAAAGATCTTAATTTCTCATGTTCTGAATGTGGTGCGGCATTTCGCAAATGGTCAGGGCAATGCGACGCTTGTCAGGCGTGGAACACAATCAGCGAATCCAAAGCCTTGTCCAGCGGTCCCAAGGGCAAGTCATTAGGCGCGATCCGTGGCAAGGCAATTGCACTGACTGATCTCGACACACAAGAAGCCGAACCGCCGCGCACGCAGGCCGGCGTCGGCGAATTAGACCGCGTTTTAGGTGGTGGCTTGGTCAAAGCATCTGCACTTTTGGTCGGTGGCGATCCCGGGATCGGAAAATCCACGCTGCTTTTACAAGCGGCCGCTCGGTTTGCCCGCAATGGGCTGAAGGTGATCTACATCTCGGGCGAGGAATCAAACGCACAAGTGCAGATGCGTGCACGGCGCCTGGGACTTGAAAAAAGCCCCGTCAAACTGGCCGCAGAAACCAATTTACGCGATATCCTTACAACGCTTGAAGCAGAAAAACCCGATCTTGCGATCATCGATTCCATTCAGACAATGTGGGCCGACAACGTCGACAGTGCGCCGGGTAGCGTCAGTCAAGTGCGTTCATCCGCGCACGAGCTGACAACATTCGCCAAACGCAACGGCATGTCTGTGATCATGGTTGGGCATGTGACCAAAGATGGGTCGATCGCGGGGCCCCGTGTTGTCGAACATATGGTCGACACCGTTCTTTATTTCGAAGGCGAGCGTGGCCATCAATTCCGCATTCTGCGGTCGGTTAAGAACCGCTTTGGACCCGCGGACGAAATCGGCGTATTCGAGATGACCGGCAAAGGATTGGCCGAAGTAAAGAATCCCTCGGCGCTGTTCTTGTCTGAACGTGGCGCACCTGCCCCGGGTTCTGTTGTCTTTGCAGGCTTTGAGGGGACCCGCCCTATGCTGTGCGAGATCCAGGCACTTGTGGCTCCTTCGCCACACAGCCAACCGCGCAGATCTGTCGTCGGATGGGACGGCGGCAGGCTTGCCATGATCCTTGCCGTGCTTGAATCGCGATGTGGCGTGCCCTTCACCGGATTGGACGTATACCTCAACGTAGCAGGGGGTTTGCGCATCACCGAACCGGGCGCAGACCTTGCCGTTGCGGCCGCTTTGGTATCGGCCCGCGAAGACGCCGCATTGCCCGCCGAGGCCGTTGTTTTCGGTGAAATCAGTCTGTCGGGCGCGCTAAGACCTGTGGTGCAGACCGAAAATAGATTGAAAGAGGCGCAAAAACTTGGTTTTACGAAAGCGATCATTCCGCAACAGGCAAAACAGCCCGGCGTGAATGGGCTTGATCTGCGAACAGCAACGGATCTCGCTGGATTTGTAGAAGAAGTATTCGGCGCACGTTAACGCGTCAAAGGCAGGAGACGGACCATGGAAGGTTTCACACTCGTCGACGCAGGCGTCGCCATTATCGTCCTACTATCGGGCGTATTGGCCTACAGCCGCGGTTTTATGCGCGAGGCGATGGCCATTTTGGGCTGGATCGGCGCCACGGTTGTCGCATTCATCTTTGCCGATCAAGTGGAACCACTTGTGCGGCAAATCCCAATCCTCGGCGACTTTATCGGCGATAGCTGCGAATTGGCAATCATCGCAGCATTTGCAGCGGTCTTCGCGGTTGCACTGGTCGTCGTCTCAATCTTCACGCCCTTGTTTTCAAGCATCATCCAACGCTCTGCCCTTGGCGGTGTCGATCAGGCGCTTGGCTTTTTCTTTGGCGTGCTGCGCGGCATCCTGCTCGTGGCGGTTGCGTTCTTTGTCTACGACACGATCTTTGCAACCCAACAGTTCGCAGCCATTGATGACAGCCGCGCCGCGCAGGTCTTTGCGCAACTGACAGGTCAGATCGAAGAGCAGAACCCGGAGCAAGCTTTGGGCTGGATCACCGAGCAGTACCAGCAATTGGTCGGCAACTGTGGTGCACCTGCGGAGTAAGGCCTTCCAGTGACGGACAAAGGGGCGGTCGTGAAAACGACCGCCCTTTTCTATTGATATGGACCATGAGTAGTGTGGTTCATGCGATGCAGCTTTTGCTCGGTTTGCATCACTTTGCGGTTGGCTTCAGACTGCTGTGAAACATGGGCGTCGAAATCATGTTACAGGAAGGCCTTCTTTCGCCGTTTCTCAAGAATTGCCAAAGCACCGCACGTGAAAGCCAGTGCAACAATGATCAGCATAACCAGTTCTATCGCGAACTACTTATCTTCACTGCGGGTCTGCACCCGCTTGACGTCAGCCCGGCTCGTGGCCCACTTTTCCTGCGCGGCCGCGTTGATATCTTTTTCAAAGAATTCTGGCCGCTTGTAGAGCTTGGCCGCGAAAAACGCCCAAACACCGGCACTGACCATGACAACGGTGATGGCGATACTGATGATAGTCCAAAAGCTCATTAATTTTATGTGGATGGATTGTTGCGACATTTCAAGGTTTGAAGGTGATTTCGCCATTCTGTCGACTGCTTAGAACGGCTTTGGTGACTGAAATGCGTGCTAATGCGTTTGTGTGACGATCCCTCCGTGACACGCGCGCCCTGACCCTCTAAGAGAGAAGCACACCTGATGTTAACGGATTCGGAGCTGCCCCCTTGTCCAACGCGATGCCCCCCGCTGATCCCTTTGATGATGATAAACTGCGGGAGGAATGTGGCGTTTTTGGCGTTGTCGGTGTGACCGATGCATCCAATTTTGTAGCCCTCGGCCTGCACGCCTTGCAACACCGCGGGCAAGAGGCCGGCGGGATCGTCACCCATGACCCCGAAACAGGCTTTAACCAGCAACGCCGGATGGGTCTGGTGCGCGACAACTTTACCTCCGCATCTATGATGGAACGCCTGCCCGGCACGATTGGTATCGGGCATGTGCGGTACTCTACTGCCGGGTCCAAAGGCCAAACCGCGATGCGCGATGTGCAGCCGTTCTTTGGCGAGTTCTCGATGGGTGGGGCTGCGATTGCCCACAACGGCAACATCACGAATGCGCTATCCCTGCGCAAAGAGCTGATTGAGCGCGGATCAATCTTTCAAAGCTCATCTGACAGCGAATGCATCATTCACCTTATGGCGCGGTCTATGGGCCGCAACATTCCTGACCGCATGGAAGAAGCATTACGCAAGGTCGAAGGCGCATTTTCCATCGTCGCGATGACCCGCACAAAACTGATTGGCTGTCGCGACCCGCTGGGCGTTCGTCCGCTGGTTTTGGGCAAGATCGGCGACGGCTGGGCGCTGGCGTCCGAGACCTGTGCGCTGGATATCATTGGCGCTGATTTTGTGCGCGAAATCGAACCAGGCGAAATGGTCGTTGTGACCGAAAAAGGCGTCGCAAGTCACTTCCCGTTCCGCCCGAAAAAGTCCCGCTTTTGCATCTTTGAGCATGTGTACTTCAGCCGCCCAGATAGTATCCTCGGTGGACGCTCTGTCTATGAGACGCGCGAAAACATCGGCCGTGAGCTTGCAAAAGAAGCGCCCGTTGAAGCGGACTTGGTCTGCCCCGTGCCAGACAGCGGCACACCTGCGGCTATCGGGTATTCTTTGCAATCCGGTATCCCCTACGCAATGGGCATCATCCGCAACCAATACATGGGCCGCACGTTTATTGAGCCGACCGAAAGCATCCGCAACATGGGTGTTCGCCTCAAACTGAACGTGAACCGCGCGCTGATCAAAGGCAAACGTGTGATTTTGGTGGATGATAGTGTTGTGCGCGGCACCACCAGTCGCAAGATCAAAGAGATGATCCTTGATGCGGGTGCCGCCGAAGTGCATTTCCGTATCGCAAGCCCGCCAACGCAATGGCCGTGCTTTTATGGCGTCGACACACCGCAGCGTGATAAACTTCTTGCGGCTACGATGACCGAGGACGAAATGCGCGATCACTTGGGCGTCGATAGCCTCAAGTTCATTTCACTTGATGGTCTTTACCGTGCCGTGGGCGAAGCCAAAGGTCGCGATAAGACTGCGCCCGCCTATTGCGATGCGTGTTTCTCTGGCGAATATCCGATCGCACCCGCCGACATGATCGAGCAAGGGTTTCAGGCCAAGACGGCGGCTGAATAAGCATGACCACCGTCATTCATCATAATCCCGATTGTGGCACGTCCCGTAACGTCCTTGCCGTCATCCGGGCGAGTGGTACGGAACCAGTCGTGGTCGAATACCTCAAAACTGGTTGGACCCGACCGCAACTACAGGCGCTTTTTGCGGCAGCAGATATCACACCGCGCGGTGCGTTGCGCACATCCAAATCACCCGCAGAAGAGCTTGGGTTGCTTGACCCGGCTGTCAGCGACGACGCGTTGCTTGACGCGATGATCACACATCCGGTCTTGGTTAATAGACCGCTCGTTTGCACACCCAAGGGTGTCGCCTTGTGCCGCCCGTCCGAAGCAGTCCTACCCTTGCTGGAAATCCCGCTGACCGAAGCAGTTTACAAAGAAGATGGCACCCTCATCCTTGCTCCGTAACGCTGAAGTGATCAGTCTGGAGCGGTTTTCAGCGTAATACCCAGCGTCACGTGTCCAACACCCCCTTTTGCTTGCACATCTGCTCTGGCAAGAGCGTCGCAACGATAAAAAATCGATGCAGTCATAAACATGTCAGATCAAAAACCCGCTGCAGCAATCGCCGCAGCAAATGCCACAGTGCCAGATGCGCTGGCGCTCAACACGCTTGCCGTCATTGGCCTGATGAACACCAGTAACGGTGCCGCAGCCCTATTGCGGTCATCGCGCGGCGAGATCGCGCGTGTCGGCGTTGGCGAAGAAGCTTTTGGCGTGCAAGTCACGGCCATTGGTGATGATCAAATCTTGCTCACCAATCGCTGGGGCCGCACCGAAGCTTTGCAGCTTCCGCGCAGCTAACGCTTGACCTTGGCGTCCGTTCAGCACATCACGCGGCCCATGACAAAAACAGTATTGATCACCGGCGCGTCCCGCGGCCTTGGTGCGGCGCTGGCCAAAGTGCTTGCCCCCACCCACCACGTCATTGCCGTGGGCAAGACCGTGGGTGCGCTTGAAGAACTTGATGACGCGATCCAAGCGACCGGTGGACAAGCCACCCTTGCGCCAATGGATATCACCGTCGATGAGGCCATGCAGCAATTGTGCCGCGGCATCTTTGACCGTTGGGGCAGCCTTGATCTGTGGTTGCACACCGCTGTTCACGCAGCCCCTTTGGCCCCTGCAGGCCACATCGGCCCTAAAGATCTTGCCAAGTCCATGACCATCAATATCGAGGCCACTGCGCGCCTGATCGCGTATGTCAGCCCCCTTTTGGGGCAAACTGGCAAGGCGGTCTTCTTTGATGACCCACGTGGCGGCGCGCAGTTCTTTGGCGCCTATGGTGCGACCAAAGCGGGCCAGATTGCACTGGCCAAAAGCTGGCAGGCAGAGGCGGTCAAAACCGGCCCTAAAGTGCAAATTCTCACGCCACGGCCGATGCCAACCGCAACCCGCGCCCGGTTCTATCCCGGTGAGGACAGAAATGCCCTGACCCATCCCAACACCGAGGCCGCGCGTTTACTGCCCTTGATCGTCGAGTAACGCGCAAAACACCTAATTTCTTGATCAGGTATCTTGGCCTTAGGCCAATTTTTCGAAAAGACTGAACGTCGTTCGCGCTGATTTGACCCAGACGCTTGCCCAGACCGCGCCCCTCGCTTAGGAACAAAGTCAAAGCAAAGGGGCAGCTTATGCGGATTTTGATCACCAATGATGACGGCATAAACGCACCCGGTTTGCAGGTCCTGACCGATATCGCCAATGAGATCGCGGGCCCTGACGGCGAAGTTTGGACCGTCGCCCCCGCATTTGAACAATCCGGTGTGGGTCACTGCATCAGCTACACCCACCCCACGATGATCGCAGAACTGGGCCCTCGCCGCTTTGCGGCCGAAGGATCACCCGCCGACTGCGTGATCGCCGGGCTCTATGATGTTCTCAAAGACAATGCCCCCGATCTGATCTTATCAGGTGTGAACCGGGGCAATAACGCTGCTGAAAATACGCTCTATTCCGGCACGATCGGGGCCTGCATCGAAGGCGCGTTGCAAGGTGTGCGATCTATCGCGCTTTCGCAATTCTACGGCCCCGACAACAAAGACCTCGACAACCCGTTTGAACCTGCCGCTGTGCACGGTGCAGCAACCGTGCGTGCCTTGATGAACGACGCACTATGGGACGATAACGCAGACTACAAAGTGTTCTATAACGTCAATTTCCCCCCTGTACCTGCGTCAGCGGTCAAGGGCATGGCGGCGACAACACAAGGTTTCCGACTGAACACACGGTTCCGTGCCGAGGCGCAAACCTCGCCCACGGGACGCAAATTCCTATGGGTGCGTGGCGGCCCGCAGCACGAGCCTACGGCACCCGGCACTGATGCAGCCGCAAACCTTGACGGCTATATCTCGATCACGCCAATGCGCGCGGACCTCACGGACTACAAAATGGTCAATACGCTGAAGGACGCCCTGACGTGACTTTCGATGCCGCCACCAAGATGGAGTTTCTCTACACCCTGCGCAGCAAGGGCGTCACGGACGCGCGTGTGCTGACCGCGATGGAACAGGTTGACCGGGCCGATTACATCAAGGGCACATTCGCCGACCGCGCCTATGAAGACATGCCGCTGCCCATCGCTTGTGGGCAAACGATCAGTCAGCCGTCTGTCGTGGGTTTGATGACACAAGCTCTGCAAGTGTCGCCACGCGATAAGGTACTCGAAATTGGTACCGGTTCTGGCTATCAGGCGGCGATCCTCAGCAAACTGGCGCGCAGGGTCTATACCGTTGATCGTTACCGTCGTTTGGTACATGCAGCACGCGCTGTGTTTGAGCAAAATGACATCACGAACATCACGACCTTCACTGCCGACGGCAGCCACGGGTTTGCTGAACAGGCCCCATTTGACCGCATCCTATTGACCGCAGCCGCCGAAGACCCACCGGGCCCATTGCTGGCGCAATTGCGCGTTGGTGGCGTCATGGTCTTGCCCGTCGGGCAGTCCGATGCGGTACAAAGTTTGATCCGGGTGACGCGCACGGAAACCGGATTGGACTACGATGAATTACGCGCAGTGCGCTTTGTCCCCTTGCTAGAAGGGCTAGGACAAGAGTAATGTTACGCAAAATGTAGTACGACCCCATATATAAGGGGCGACTTGGCAAAGGAGCGGTAGGATGGCGAACAGGCATATTCCTCTAAAACGCATCATGATGACGGGTGTGGCAATGGCGGCACTTTCTGCATGCGCAGATTTTGATTTCGACATGCGGGACGTGGGCAACGGATTTGACACAACGTCTGCGGTGCAACAACTTCCCGGGCGTCCTCGTCCAGATGATCGTGGCGTTATCTCTTATCCCAATTATCAGGTCGTCGTGGCCCGGCGTGATGATACGATCCGCCAGATTGCGATCCGCCTCGGTCTCGATGCCAATACGTTGGCGGACTATAATGGGATCGAACCTGACGTGATCCTGCGCCGCGACGAGATCATTGCTTTGCCCGGACGCGTGGCTGAACCATCCCCTGCCACTGGCGCTATTGGGACAGGGCCGATCCAGCCGCTTGATGTGGCCTCTGTCGCGACAACGGCACTCGACCGCGCTGATGCCGCAGGCACGCCGGTGACATCGACACCCATCGCCCCAGCCGCAGTACCGGCAGCACCTGCCACACCCAATGTAGCACCTGTCGTGCGCGGGACCGAGCCAATCCGCCATCAGGTGAAACGAGGCGAAACAGTCTTCTCGATTTCACGCCTGTACAACATTCCGGTCACGAATATTGCCGAATGGAACGGTCTCGACGCAGAATTCACGATCCGCGAAGGCCAGTTCCTTTTGATCCCACAAACCGGGGTCCCTGCCCCGACACCGGCTGTTGATGTCACCGAACCCGGCAGCGGTACGCAGACACCTGTACCACCAAGTGCAGCCTTGCCACTGCCTCCCGTCGCATCGGCGGCGGCAGCAGTTGTCGCACCGCCCGCACCTGATCTGGGCACATCTGCGGCACAACCCGCCAGCAGCGGAACACGGTTCCAACTGCCTGCCCAAGGTGCGATCATTCGCGCCTATGCGCCGGGCCAGAATGAAGGCATCGACATTGGCGTGCCGGGCGGCACCGATGTGCAGGCAGCAGGTAGCGGAACCGTCGCAGCCGTGACAACCGACACAAGTGGTGGCGCAATTGTCGTTATTAAACACAGCGATGGGCTGCTAACGGTCTATACGCAAATGGCAAATCTGACCGTAGATAAGAACGACAGCGTGTCGCGCGGCCAGACCATTGGTAAAGTGCGGGCCGCTGATCCAAGCTTCTTGCATTTTGAAGTCAGACGCGGCCTACAAAGCCTCGATCCGGCTGATTTTCTGCCTTAATGCTGCAACGGGTAAGGTGGATCGTGATCCACCTTACGACAGCTTCACACCACGCCTACCAGCAAGATCGGTAAAGTACTGCCAAGCCACCCGGCCCGAACGGCTGCCGCGTGTGGCTTGCCATTCAATGGCTTCTGCGCGCAATGTGGCGTCCTCAATCGCGACGCCATAAGCGTCGCAATACCCACGGATCATTTGCAGATACTCATCTTGATCACAGGGATGAAACCCCAGCCACAGCCCGAAACGATCCGACAGCGATACTTTTTCTTCGACTGCCTCAGAGGGTGAAATAGCCGAAGAGCGTTCATTTTCGATCATATCGCGCGGCATCAAATGACGTCGGTTCGACGTTGCATAAAGCACCACATTGTCGGGGCGTCCCTCAATACCACCGTCCAAGACCGCCTTGAGCGACTTGTAATGTGCATCATCATGGCCAAATGAAAGATCATCGCAAAACAGAATGAACCGCTCTGGCGCGCCGCGCAGCAAGTTCAGACACCGCCCGATACTGGGTAGATCTTCGCGTTGCACCTCAACCATCTTAAGTTGGGGGTGCGTGGCATGCACCGCACCGTGCACTGCCTTCACGAGGCTGGATTTACCCATTCCGCGCGCACCCCAAAGCAAAGCGTTGTTTGCCGGCAGTCCGGCTGCAAATTGCACAGTATTGGCAATCAGCGTATCGCGTGACCGGTCCACACCAACCAAAAGGTCTACATCCACGCGGTTCACTGACGTCACAGGCTCTAGCCTATCCGGGCCAGTGTGCCAGACAAAAGCAGAGGCTTGCTCAAACGCAGGTGCCACTTCTGGCGCGGGACTGATGCGTTCAAGTGCTGCTGCAATCCGCGCAAGGGTCTTCTTGCTCACTTCTTTGCGTCCTCGTCCGCAGGTGCCGCTTCTTCGTCGCCAAGATCATCTTCGTCGATATCAAACAGGCTCTCGTCTTCGCCAATGATACCTTCTGCACGTGCGACACGGTCCTTTTTGCGTTCAACTGCCGCAACCAGATGGATCGAGATTTCGTAGAGCCCGTAAACAACGACAAACAGGATCAACTGCGTTGTAACATCGGGTGGTGTGACCAAAGCCGCCACAATCAAGATACCCACCACCGCGTATTTCCGCGTCCCGCGCAGGCCACGCGAACTGGCAAGTCCAGCCGAACCCATCAGCGTCAAAAGCACAGGTAATTGAAAACAGACGCCAAAGGCCACAATCATCTTCAACGTGATATCGAGCGTCTCGTTCACCTTACCGTTAAAGACGATATCTACACCGCTATCAGAGCTGATTGCCGAAGCGGTCGGCAAACTCAAACCGCCCGCTGCACCCGGTAGCAATTCAGTCCCAGGTGGCGGAGGCACCGCACCCGCCATGATAGCCGATACGAATGAAGGCAAATCCGCAAACCCAAGGAAGAACGCCATAGCAAGAGGCACGACGATGTAGTGAGCAAAAGCAGCGCCGGTCAGGAAAAGCAAAGGTGACGCAATGATGAACGGCAAAAAAGCGTTCTTTTCATTGCGGTACAGTCCCGGCGCCACAAAGCGCCAAAGCTGGTAGGCGATAATCGGGAATGACAGCGTCAGGCCACCAACAACTGAAATTCGGATCAAGGTGAAAAAGTATTCCTGCGGCGCTGTGTATTGCATCACGGGGTTGGGGTTGCCCAGATTGCGCATCGTGCGCTCAATCGGTTGCAACAAAAAGTCCAGCAGCATGCCACCAAACGAAAAACAAATGATCATGCCGACCAAGAAGGCCATGACAGAATAGATAAGGCGCGAGCGCAGTTCGGTCAGATGCTCTAGCAGCGGCGCAGAGCTGTCTTCAATATCGTCTTGGGCGGTCATGTTTTCGCCTCTGGCTTGGGAGTTGCGGCCTCTGCCGCTTTCGCTGCAGCTTCTTCGGCTTCGCGGGCATGGCGTGCCAAGGCTGCGTCACCCATCGCCTTGCTCATCTTTTCTTTGGCCGCCTGACGTTCCGCCGATAATTCTGCGGTCGCAGGTCCCTTTGTCATGCCTGTCGCTTCTTTAAGCTTGTCAGTGCCAAACTTCTTGGGATTTGCTGCCGCATTCAATGTCTTTGAGACATCCTTGAGGCCGGACTGGTCAGCTGCCTGTTCCATTGCACGCTGAAATTCGCGCGCCATCATGCGGGCCTTGCCGGTAAACTGCCCGACGGAACGGAACAGACCTGGCAAATCCTTGGGCCCGATCACGATCAGGGCCACAATGCCGACAACAAGTAGTTCGCTCCAGCCAAGGCCAAACATCAGACGCAGTCCTTTCGGTCAGGCAACAAGATCAGACTTTGTCTTTTTCTTCTTCAGGCGTGACATCTTTGACGTCTGCAAGACCATCTTCGATTTCTTGTTTGCTATCGTCGACGCCTTTTTTGAACGCCGTAATCCCTTTGCCGACTTCGCCCATCAGGCCGGAAATCTTGCCGCGGCCAAAAAGGACCAGCACGACAACAGCGATCAGTAGAATGCCTGGAAGGCCAATATTGTTGAGCATGTCTCTCTCCTTTGTCGGGCGATTTGCCCGTAACGCATCATCTCTCTTGTTTGACAAATAGGGCGCTACGCGCGGCAAGGGAAGCCAGAAGTGCCAATTTCTCCACCTCCAAACCCCTTTTTCACAAGGGTTTTTCATTTTTTGTGACAAAAACTTGTCAGTTGTCAGAAAAATGACAAACATGGCATGAACCGAAGGGAATCGCATGCGCCGCGCAGACCGCCTTATGCAACTTGTTCAAATCCTGCGCGATGGCACACTGCATCGCGCGACAGATCTGGCACAGGCGACTGATGTATCCTTGCGCACGATCTACCGTGATATGGAAACGCTTGCGGCATCCGGCGTCCCGATCGAGGGCGCGCGCGGCATCGGTTACCGCGTAACTGCCGCCATCACCCTCCCCCCGCTCAATCTGACTATGACTGAAATGGAGGCGCTTCACCTTGGCCTGAACGCAGTCAGCCACAGTGATGACGCCGAACTATCGACAGCGGCGCGCGCCTTGGCGGCCAAACTAGACGCGGTCACGCCCGAAGATCGCAACCGCGCACCAAAAGGATATGGGTTTGCAATTTATCCCTTTGCGGATGCTGCGCGCGGTTTTCAACACCTGCCAAGCATGCGCCAAGCCGTCCGGACCCGTCAAAAGCTTGCCATTGTAATGGGGGAAACCACACGCACGGTCCGCCCGCTGCAACTTGATTATTGGGGGCGGCTTTGGACCTGCGTGGTTTGGTGCGAAAGCAAGAACGGCTTTGATGAAATCCGCGTAGATCAAATCACGAGCTTACGGATTCTACCCAGTCTCTTTGTGGATGAACCGGGCAAGGCCCTCAAAGACTACGTGAGGCACGCAACATCCGACTAAAGCCACTGTGATGGCATGACCTGAGGACGGAAGTAAGCGATCATTCGCATATCGCCCGGCGCACCATCAGCCCAAGGTGCGACGCCATGCACCAAATGTCGATCTAGCAAAATCACTTGCCCCGGGGTTGCGACAACTTCCACCCTTTCGCAGGTGTCAAACACAACGCGCCGTGCCGATTGATAAACGTCCGTGATATCTAGCTGATGCCAAACGTCCGGCGAATGCCCTGCAAACGCCGCGCGAAACGCATCTCGCATGATCAAATGACTGCCAGGCCAGACAACCAAAGGACTGGCCGCAACAGCATTCAGCGGCAACCCCGCAATAAATCCATGCGGTTCGCGCAAATACCGGCGTCTCTGAGGCCCCTCAGGCAATAGCCCATCAACATGTGCGGCATCCCTGATCTTTCGGTAACGATGCGCGGCCTCGCTCTCTTGCGGGTCTTTCTGGGGATAGCCGGGAAAAACGACCGATAGTTGTGCCTGGTGCCAAATCTTGGGTGGATCAACATAAGATCGCCACGCGCCTCTCAGTGGCACACCATCAACACTGCCATCAGGTGCGTTGGGTAATGCATCAACCCCCACATACCACGTCGCGCCATGCCTGCGTTCGCCGCCCTTCGACAAAACTTTGTGACCAACACGTCTTGCGGCATCTGCCCATGCCGCGACATCGGGATCAAACGCTAAGATCTGATAACCTGTGTCAGGCAGCAATGCGGGTCACATGATCAAGGGCTTCCAGCATCACATCCGGCCCAGCGCCATCCGCATGAACATTTTCGGACAAATGCCGCCGCCATCCGCGCGCACCCGGCCGTCCCTGGAACAGCCCCAACATATGCCGTGACACCTGACCCAAACGCCCACCCTGAGCGATGTGATCGGCAATATATGGCAGCATCAAATGCACCACATCTTCGGCACTGCGCCCCATCGGATCATCAAAGATGCGGGCGTCGGCATCCAACAGAACATCTGCTGGCGTGTGATATGCCGCACGCCCAATCATGACGCCGTCTAAGCCACTGTCCAGAAAGTCTTGCGCTGCTTCCAAAGATGCTATGCCACCATTGATCGAAAGATGAAGATAGGGGAACAAGCCTTTCATTTTCATTACTAAATCATAATCAAGTGGTGGTATATCTCGGTTTTCCTTGGGGCTCAGCCCTTGCAGCCATGCTTTGCGCGCATGTACAGAAAACCGGTCCACACCCGCAGCAGAGACTTGCGCCAGAAAGTCTGGCAGGACCTTTGCAGGGTCCTGATCATCCACGCCAATCCGGCATTTGACCGTCACTGGAACTTTCACCGCGTTTATCATTGCTGCAACGCATGCGGCGACCAAAGCAGGGTCTTCCATCAGCACTGCACCAAAACGGCCCGATTGCACACGGTCGGACGGGCATCCGCAATTGAGGTTGATCTCTGCGTAACCGCACCCTTCAGCAATACGCGCCGCCTCGGCCAACTGCGCAGGGTCAGAGCCACCCAACTGCAACGCAACCGGCTGTTCAGCATCGTGAAACCCCAGCAAACGATCGCGGTCACCATGAACGATTGCCGGTGCCGTCACCATCTCGGTGTAGAGTAACGCATGTCGCGTCATCAGCCGATGCAAATACCGGCAATGGCGATCAGTCCAATCCATCATGGGTGCGATGGACAATCTCGCTGCCGCGGTGGCTGCGTTGTTGGGCATTCCTAGTTCTCCCACGGTCCGCGATCCGGTTTTCGGGACCATGTCGTACACATACTGCACACGAATTAGGGCCGTCTAGCCCCCTAGGAGAGAAGACCCGCGAACGACGGTGAAAGGGTGGGTCTCTAGTCTGGGCAACCTTGTCCATCGCGCGCCTCGGTCGGGGCTACGCATCGGGGAAAGTCACAAAAACGGTGATGCTCGTGGAACATGTAGCGTGCGGAAAACAACGTTACCCTTTTGGTGCTGCGCCAGCAGCAATCCACTCCTCCGTCGGTCGCCGGGAATTCGACTCCAAGCCAATTGCAAATTCCAGAACTTCACGCAGGCAGCAGCGGATATTAACTCCGAGCCCACTGCAAAAGTGAATAAGTCTTGCTGCGTGCGCTCGCAATGCAGAGTCCTGACGCGCCGCATCGAAACCATCGCCGTACCGCAGAGGCGAATGCAGTCTTTCGATGCGAAGCGCAAAGCAGGCGCCCATATGTGCGAGGACTGGCTACCTTCATAAGGTTCGGCATTTATTTGGAGACAACAAACTACACATTCAGATACTCGGCGAACGGTACCTGCTGCGCGCCATTTAAGACCTACCGAGCGTCGACCCTGGTTTACATGAGCAGCCAGTGTTCGCGTTGTCTTCGACGTCTGTATTGATGGGTCAGTGTTGAGGTGAAACACACATCACTCCAAAAAGACTCCCGTTCAGCTGCAAACAAATGCTCTGCCCAAAAGGCGGTTCTGGTTCGTTATTCGCATCGGGTGGTTGCAAAAATAGCAATGGTTATCAAAGCCAGTACTGACCATGTTGGCAATGACGGGAGCGCACTGATGCAAGATGACAAAGGACCAAAGGGCTACCACGACGTCGGGGGTGAACAGGCGGGTGAAATCCCGATGGTCGAATTGCCCTGGCTGCATTGGGAAAAGCAAGTTGAGGCTATTCGTGGCCTTCTTGGTGATGGGACGCGCCGGATCGTATCGCTTGATGAGGTGCGACGCGGTTTCGAAAGCTTTGGCGTGGAAAAATACAATTCCCTGTCTTTTTATAGACGCAGGCTCCAAGCCATGACTGATATCTTGATCGAAAAAGGCATCGTTTCGCAATCAGAGCTGGATGTCGCCATTGAGGCCGCGCAAGCCCGCTGGACTGACACTGACACAAAGCCATGACGCGATTTTCTTCCGGCGACACTGTGCAGGTTATGGCGCTCGGCAAAACCGGACACGTCCGTATCCCCCACTATATTCGCCACCAGATCGGGCGGATCGTCGACTACTGCGGCACCTATCTCAACCCAGAGGACTTGGCCGTTGGCAACACTTCTGGCCGTGCGGTTGATCTATACCGGGTGGCATTTTCACAAGCACGGCTTTGGCCAAATGAGCCCGTGCCGCAACAAGATATGCTGGTCATTGAAATCTATGATCACTGGCTGACCCATGTAGAGGAAACCACAGATGCCCCATGATCACGGTGAACACGAGGCGCTCGTGATCGAGGACGAAGCAGGCAATATCGAAGCTCAAATCATCGTTGATGCGCTGCAAGGCGTGCTGATCAACAAAGGCCTGCTAACTGCCCGTGAAGTGACCGCAGCGATAGCCAAACTCGAAAGCCCGGGACTGCATCTTGGCTCAAAAATCGTGGCAAAGGCATGGACGGACCCCGCCTACCGTGCGCGACTATTGTCCGACGGCCGCGCGGCGGTGCAAGAACTAAACATTCCGGTGACTGAGGCGCGCATCATCGTCGTTGAGAACACAGCCTCGGTCCATAACTTGATCACCTGCACGCTCTGCTCTTGCTATCCAAGGTCCATTCTGGGGCAACCGCCATCGTGGTACATCTCAAAAGCCTACCGCGCACGCTCGGTCCGCGAACCGCGCCGCGTCCTTGCAGAGTTCGGTCTGGATTTGCCTGAAGATGTGCAACTCGTGGTGCACGACAGCAACGCCGACATGCGCTATCTGGTTTTGCCTGAACCACCGGCAGGTGTTGAATATCTCGCGCCATCAGAGATGGAAAAAATGATATCGCGGGATCACCTGATTGGCGTGGCCAGAGCCGTGAAATGACAGATCAAAGCTGCCAGGATTCCATTATCAAGGACATTTTGCAGTGGGACGGTCATATCCACGCCTTTGTTGAACTGAGCGAAACTGAAACGACCTTGCCTGATCCGGGTCAGCTGGGCGGCCTCACCGTCGGGATCAAAGACATCATCGATGTGAAAGGCTTGCCGACCCGCAACGGAAGCGACGCATGCCACGATGCGGTGCCTGCAACCGAGGATGCCCAAGTTGTTACCGCTTTACGCGCAGCAGGCGCACGCATTGTCGGAAAGACAACAACAACGGAATTTGCATTCACGGATCCGACAGTTTGCCGTAACCCCCATGACCTGAGCCGCACACCTGGTGGATCCAGCAGCGGCTCTGGCGCCGCCGTCGCTGCAGGTGTGGTTGATATCGCCCTTGGCACGCAGACGGCAGGGTCGCTGTGCCGTCCGGCGGCCTATTGCGGTGTCGTCGGTTTCAAACCGACCTATGGGGTTTTGCCTACCCGCGGCGTGACCCCACTGGCCCCCAGTTTTGACAGCGTGGGCATTATCGCAGGTACCGTTACCTTGGCGCAAAAGGCATTTGACGCGATGGCGCCTTGCGATGGTGCGACGTCCCACGCGATGGCTCCCGCAACACTCTGCGGGCTTTGGGACAACGATGTCATCGTCAACGCAGACACCCGCGACGCACTCAATGACGCGGCAACAGTCCTTGCCGGCTTGGGCGTATGCGTGGCCGACAGCCCATTGATCGCCGATGTTGACCGCATAGTCGCGGCACACCGGGCTATCATGCATTTTGAGGCCAGTGCGTTCCACGGCAGCATGCTCAACGACGCAAGGATCAGCCAACTGAAACCAAAATTCCGGAAAGCACTGGAAGCAGGAGCGGCCATCACACCGGCCGAGGCTGCCGAAGCCGCTGCTTTCCTCGCGCAGGCCAATCAAGACTTCTGGCAAAGCCTCGCAGACGTGGACATCGTTCTGACCCTGCCCGTGCCTGACGGTCCTCCGATGATCGATGGAACGACCGGATTTCAGGATTGGCTCACACCTTGGACGGTTTTTGGCGGACCATTGATCTGTTTGCCGTGGGGGGCCGACAGTTTGGGGCGGCCCAGGTCGGTCATGCTGGCCGCGCATCCGGGCAAAGATGCCGAGCTTTTGGTGACGGCGGCAACGTTGGAACGGCATTGCCCGCCTTTATCCAAACCGCAACTGCCGGACGCTTAATCAGTCCTTCAAGCGCACAATCGCATCCACTTCTACAGAAGCATTGCCGGGCAGTCCCAATACCCCAACTGCCGTGCGCGCATGCCAACCTTGTTGCCCAAACAAAGCAATGAACAGTTCGGTCGCACCATTAATCACTGCGGGGCTTTGGGGAAAACCTGACAGGCAATTCACGAACCCACCAAGCCTGAGAACGACATCAACCCGATCTAGATCACCGTCACAAGCTTCACGCAGACGGTAGACAAGGTTCAATGCGCAAATCTGCGCCGCCACGCGCGCATCCTCAATGGCTTCGGGCGTGTCCATAACGGGGCCCATGTGGGTGACTTTGCCGTCCCATTCGCAGATTTGGCCCGATAGATAGACAATTGTCCCATCTTTGCGAAATTGCAAAAACTGTCCGCGTGGCGTCCAATCGGGCGGCAATTCAAGACCCAGCGCCGCAAGGCGTTGTTCAACCTGACCGGTCATGCGGGCACCGCCTGTTGCGCCAAAAAGGCGCGCCAATCACCGATTTCTGTGATGTCCGTCGCTCCTTTAACGCCCGTGGCTTCGCATAAGAATCCCTTGACCAAAGAGCCGTCAGACAACTCGACAGTCCCAATGCTCAAAGGTGCCGGAATGCCTGCGATGAAGGATCCAAACGCTGTCTTTGGCAAGGACCACACCTCCAATGCGATGGCCCCCTTGTCGGGACCCTCCGAGCGCAACAAACCGGGCCGTGCGGGTGGCCCGCCGGCCAGCGCATAGAATTTATAGTCAGCCGACGTCTTTGCCCTGCGCACAAATGTGGCACCCAGATCAGTGAGCTGCCAATTAAGCGGCAGGTCCGCCATATGCGCCCCGCAGACGGCTAATTCGATCCGATCTGATGGCGCATTATCTAACGCAGGTGGCGCGGGCACCAGGTGCGACGTCGCCCCCATATTGCGCGTGCAGTTCGCTTCAAAACCACGCGCAATCGCAGCGACGGCGGCATCTTTGCCAGCCCCGGCCAGCAAGGTCACACTGCCCGGCCTGCCATCGCTGCGTGGCGCGGTCGGCACAGCAATACCGCACATATCCAGCAAATTCACAAAATTGGTGTAGGTGCCGTTGTTCGAGTTTGGCGTGACCGGGTCGGCCTCGAGATCAGCGACTGAATAGAACGTTGGGATCGTTGGTACGCACAACATATCAAGGTGTTTAAGCATCGGCTCTGCCGCACGTCGCAGTTCTGCCAACCGGTAGAACCCACGAAACGCATCCGCCGCGGACATGCTTTCAGCATGGGTGATAATCTTGCGTGTAACGGGGTGAATTGCATCCCGGTCACTGGCGAGCAGGTCTTCGATCACGGTATAGCGTTCGGCCACCCAAGCCCCTTCGTAAAGCATATCAGCAATTGCATAGAGCGGTTTGAAGTCGACGTATTCAATCGTTCCGCCCATTTCAGCCAATCGTGCGATATCCCGATCAAACGATGCTTGTTGCACGTCATCACCGAAGAATTCAATTGATGCGGCATCTGGCACACCAACCCGCAAAGGCAAAGGTTGGGCGGTCAGCGGCTCGTGGACCAACGGTTTAGAATAAGCATCCGACGGGTCAAACCCGCGGGCTGCTGCAAAAGCCGCATAAGCATCGTCAACGGTCAGCGCAAAGATCGATATTGTATCAAGCGTGCGGCAGGCGGGAACGACACCGCTGGCAGACAACGCACCCAAGGTCGGCTTCAGCCCCACAATGTTGTTGAGCGCTGCAGGCACCCTCCCCGATCCGGCTGTATCCGTGCCCAAGGAGAACGTCACAATTCCATGGCCAACAATCACGCCAGACCCGCCGGAGGACCCACCGGGCACAATCTCGGGGTCCACGGCATTCAACGGCGCGCCATATGGCGTACGCACGCCCACAAGACCCGTGGCAAACTGATCAAGATTGGTTTTGCCGATCATGATTGCACCAGCGGCACGCAGATTGGCGATCACAAAGGCATCAGCGTCAGGCGTGTAGGCATAGGCAGGACACCCTGCTGTCGTCTCAATCCCTGCGACATCAATGTTATCTTTGGCGGCATATGGAATACCCCAAAGCGGCAAATTCGGATCAAACGCACCAAGGGCCGCAGCTTCAGCCTTCAGGCTTTCGCGGTCGCACAGATGTATGAAAATGCCCGGATCATTGACCGCATTCAGGCGCGTAAAAATTTCATCGATAACATCAGACGGACTCGCGCCCGCCGCATATGCTTCATGAAGGGCGCTAAGCGTGAAAGGCAGATTGCTAAGCATGGGATATTCTCCGGAGATTTAGGTGACTTGGCGGCGCTCTGGTGGTTTGGGCGCCGCCGCAAGAAGGGTTTTGGTGTAGTCGCTTTGCGGGTTGGTCATCACGTCTTTTGCCGCACCTTGCTCAACGATTTCGCCGTCTTTCATAACAATCACATGATCACACAGCAGACGCACAACATGCAGATCGTGGCTCACAAACAGATAACTCAGACCAAGTTTTGCCCGCAGATCGACCAATAGGTTCAAGACAACCGCTTGGATCGACACATCAAGCGCAGCCGTTGGTTCATCAAGGATCAAAAATTTTGGCTCCAGCGCCACGGCGCGCGCGATGCCTACGCGGGCTTTTTGGCCACCGGACAGCTGATGCGGAAACCGGTCCAATAGGGATAGAGGCAAACCCACCAAAGCGGCCAATTCTTCAATACGTACGGTCAGCATTGCACCCCGCATCCCACCCAAGCGCCGCAACGGTTCAGCGATGGTTTGGCGTGCTGTATGGCGGGGATTGAGGCTGTCCGTGGCATCCTGAAACACCATTTGAATATCAGCGCGCCTGCGATCCTTTGTGAAACTACGGGCCGGCACACGGGCGATGTCGTCGCCATCAAAGATGACTTCTCCACTCGTGGCATCCAGCAAACGGACCAGTATTTCAGACGTTGTGGATTTGCCACATCCACTCTCCCCCACCAGACCCACACATTGGCCTTGGTTGATCGTGAAAGAAATGCCTTTAACCGCGTGCACCGGGCCAGATTTCCCGGCATATGTCTTGACCAGATTACGGACTTCCAGCAACGGCTCATCGCTGACCTTCGGGTTCAACTCCTCGCCACGCTCTTGCTTTGGCAGCAAACTGCGCACGCTTTCGCCCGCGCGCGGCGTGGCATCCACCAGTTTGCGGCTATAGGGGTGATGCGGGTTGCTAAAAATCTGAACGGGATCACCTTGTTCGACAATCACGCCGTCTTTCATAACCAAAATCCGGTCGCAATATTGGGCGGCCAACCCAAGGTCATGGGTGATCAAGATACTGCTCATGTCGCGTTCGCGGATCAGGTCACGCACCAAATCCATAACCGCTTTCTGGGTCGTGATATCCAGCCCCGTAGTCGGCTCATCGGCGATCAGCAGACGGGGATCACAAGCAAGGGCAATCGCGCAAACGATGCGTTGGCACATGCCCCCTGACAGCTCAAACGGATAGGCATTGTAGCGCGCCTCTGCATCGTTGATCTTGACGGCCTCAAGGGCTGCAATCGCTTTTTCGCGGGCATCATAACGGGTTGCACGCGCATGATGGCGCAATACGTCTTCGATTTGATGGCCCACTTTGCGGATCGGATTGAGGGCCGCGCGCGGGTTTTGAAAGATCATCGAGATTTCGCGGCCCCGGATATCACGCATATCGACTTCGGCTGATCGGCGCAGATCAATACCGGAATATGTGGCCTCGCCCGCTTTGATCGTGCCACCGGCATCAAGAATGCGCATCAAGGCATAAGATGTGACAGATTTGCCCGATCCACTTTCCCCAACGATCCCAAGGATTTCACCCTTGGACACCTCAAAACTGATACCCCGCACGGCGTCAACTTCGCCCCGGCGGGTTTGAAACGCGACCGCAAGGTCAGTGACTGTCAGCATTGCACTCATGTCCGTTTACGCGGATCGACGATGTCGCGCAGACCGTCCCCCAAAAGGTTGAATGTAAAGACAGCAATCATCAGCCATAAGCCGGGGAACACGGCCAACCACCATTCACCTGAGACAATGAAATTCGCACCCTCGGCGACCATGATCCCCCACTCTGCGGTAGGTGGGCTAACGCCCAAGCCGATGAATGAGAGACCCGCCGCATTTAAGATCGCCCAGCCCAGATTAAGCGAGACTTGCACCATCATTGGCGGCAAGGCGTTTGGGAAGATGTGAAATGCCAGCACCCGGATATCGGAGTTTCCTGCAAGCTTGGCCGCACGGGCAAAGCCAGCGTCGCGACGAATGTTCACCTCGGCGCGGACAAGCCGTGCATAAAACGGCATGTTGATGATCGCCGTGGCATAGATGATGTTTTCAATCGTGTTCCCAAGGGCGGCCACAATCCCCATCGCCAAAACAAACAATGGAAACGCCATGATCGTATCGAGAAAGCGGTTGAGGATGATATCGGGCCAGCCACCCCAATAGCCCGCGATACAGCCTAAGATCGACCCGACTACAAAAGATAATGCGACAGCGGCCACAGAAATTGACAGGTCCAACCGTGTGGCAACGATGACCCGGCTAAACACGTCGCGCCCCACATTATCCGTGCCAAACCAATGGTCCCATGAGGGCGGTTGCAAGGCATTGGTCGCATTGGTGGCCAACGGATCATAGGGTACCAACGACGGGCCAAAGATCGCAGAGAATATCAGCAACCCGAACATGCCAAACGCAATCATCGTGACCGGGTTTGCACGCAAGACGTAAAAGATATGATCGAACTTACCCTGCGTCTTGACCACAGGTTTCGGTAATACATCCGTCATTTCGATGAAAATCCGATCCTTGGGTCAATGGCCGTGTAAAGCAGATCAATCACCAGATTGAGCGCCACAAACAAAAGCGCCATGGCCAACACAAACCCCTGCACCGCAGCATAATCCGACACCACCAAAGCATCGACGGCGTAAGACCCAATGCCAGGCCAGGCAAAGACCTTCTCAACCAGCACATTTGCGCCAAGGGCAAAGGAAAACACCATGCCAAGGGTCGTGACGACAGGCAGCAAAGCATTGCGAAAGGCATAGCGGAAAAGAACGGTGCGGCTCGACAGCCCCACAGCACGGGCGGTGCGGATGAAATCTGATGACAGCGCTGTCAGCATCGACGCACGTGTCATGCGCGCGACAGGTGCCAATGTGAAAAGGGCCAATGTCGTGGCGGGGAGGAACAATTGTTTCGCCGCACCACGCCATGTTTCCCAATCGCCCATCAAGGCCGCATCAATCAAATAAAAGCCGGTCACATGGTCTGGATCAAGATAGATGAAATCCAGACGCCCCAACGGTGAAGGTGCAACCCCCAGTAAATAATAGAAGATGTAAATCAACAAAATGCCCGTGAAAAAAGTGGGCAGTGACACGCCAGCGGTCACGACGACGCGGCAAAGATGATCCACCCAAGTTCCCGGACGTGTCGCCGCGAGCACGCCAAGTGGTACAGCGATAGCGATGGCCAATAGCAGCGCCGTTAGCGTCAGTTCCAAAGAGGCTGGCAGGCGCTTGGCCAAATCCTCGGCGACGGACCTGCCACTTGAAAGTGACTGGCCGAGGTCACCTTGCAGCAAGTCGCCCACATATATGAAGAATTGCTGCGTCAAAGGCTTATCCAAACCCATAGCGACGCGGGTTTGCTCAATGGATTCGGCATCTGCCGTGACCCCCGCAAAATAGACAGCCGGATCGCCGGGCAGCGCACGGGTCAACAGGAAGCTGATAATCACGACACCAACAACAACCGGTATTGATTGGGCTACGCGCAGCACAACTGCGCGTAGCCTTGGTGAGGACGTCAGCATTCGCTAGACAGACTTCAGCGGACGGATGTCCAACTGGCGGTGGAACCAGAACTCGTACCCTTCGGCACCGTTCGCCGCGACATTCAGCGCAGGCTGGTACAGTGGGATACGTGGCAGTTCATCCAACACAATCTCAAACATGCGTTTGATCTTGGGTGCATACTCTGGATCGTCCATCGGCATATGCAGGGTCGCGTTCGTCAGTTCTTCGATTTCCTCGTTTCGGTAGTTGGAGGAGTTGAACAGGTGACCATCTTGATACGCCCAGAAGAAGTAGTAATCAGGTGTGTCCAGCCAGCCACCGAAGGTTTCAAGGTGCAGCGGAAGACGCTTCTCAACCAACGAGGCTGTGCGCCAATTCGCACCTGGGATCTTGTCGATCTCGACAGTGATGCCAATTTTGCCCAGAGCTTCCTGTATCAAGATCGCTGTTGGTTCCATCCACGACGCAAGGTCGAGGCTGATGGAAAGCGGTACATCGAAACCGTCCGCATAGCCTGATTTAGCCATGTGCTCTTTCGCCTTATCAATATCCGTAAAATACTGCGACTTGCGCGGCCATGCGATGTCGTTGATTTCTTCTTCACCACCCCAAAGCGGCAAACCGCGACCGTAGGCGGCAGCCTGAAAGATATCCTCGTAAGGAATTGCATAGGCGAGTGCTTTGCGCACATCTGAGTCTTGGAACGGTTCGAATGCAAAATTCGGGCACAGGCAGAACATGCAGTTCACTACCGGCGTTGAGAAGACGTCAAGTGTCTCGGCAAGTTCGGCCGCGTCTTTGTCAGGAATATCAAATGCTATTTGTACATCGCCGCGTTCAACAAGTGCACGGCGTGTGGCAGGGCTAGGTACTTCACGCACGACAACACGCTTGAGCGCAGGCAGCGGACCACCGACCCAATCATCGTTGCGCTCGTAAACAAGCTGCTCACCGGGGGTCCAACGCGCAACCTTATAGGCGCCTGATCCAGCGGCGGTTGTATGTAAATACTCCAGCGCCCAAGGATCATCCTCTGTCGCATTTGCCAAAGCCTCGACCGAGTTCATGATGTATGGCACCGGCACGGCCAGATCAGGGATCGAAAGCTTTGACGGGAAGTCCAGCTTGATCACGAATGTCTCGTCATCGACGGCTTCAAACTGGTCCGGGCGTTCAAATCCACCAGCCTTCATCTGCACACTTGGAAAACCACCAACCGACACGGCACGATCAAAAGACCACTTTACGTCGGCAGCCGTCACCTTGCGGCCATCCCAGAATTTCGCGTCAGACTTCAGTTTGAATGTCAGTGTCAGACCATCTTCCGACTCGGTCCAGCTTTCAGCAAGCTCGGGCTCAATCACATTGTAATCAAATGAGAACCCGCCGCCGATCGCTTCTTTGGTACCAAACGACACCAGACGATCATAACAGTTTACCCCGACTTGATAGGATGCGCGGCTGGTGCCCGAGCGGTGCAGATCCAGACTATTGACTGTCTGGCCGCTGACCACGACCAAAGTATCAGAACCTTGCGCGGCAGCAGGCATTGCGCGCAGGAATGGCAGGACAGAGGCACCGGCAGCACCCATCTTCAGGAAATTACGTCTTGTTGTCGTATCACTCATATTTTCTCTCTCACTGTTGGCAATGGCAGTTGGATTCGGCCTTACAGACATGATGCGATGGATTACCGTTCACATCTAATGCTATAAAATCATCTAGCTGCTGCGTTTTTCGCAACAGTTAGGAAAAAGGCATGCGATATGAAATACTTAAAGACATTCGAGCTGATCGAGGCCGTCGTGCGTGCCGGATCAATTCGCAAAGCCGCCGAGGACAGCAATCTGACGGCATCAGCCTTGAACAGGCGCATCCAAAACTTTGAACAAGAATTTGGCTGGCCAATCTTTGAGCGGCTACCACGCGGGATGCGCCTAAACCCCGCAGGAGAGCTGTTAATGCAGCACATCGGCCTGCAGCGCACCGATCTGGCACGTGTGCAATCCCAAGTGGCAGACCTGTCGGGCGAACGTCGCGGGCATGTCTCCATCGCCTGTTCGCAAGCGTTATTGCCGTATTTCATGCCCGAACAAATCGCCATCTACCGCGCCGCACACCCCGGCGTGACGTTCACGGTCAACGTCCGTGACCGCGCTCAGGCAGAGCGTGATTTAGCATCTTACAGCAGTGATTTAGCGCTCGTTTTTGAACCTGTACACTTGGTCGACTTTGAAGTGCTCTATGCATTACCACAAGCGGTTCACGCTGTATTCAAGCACGACAGTCCCTTGGCCGACAAACCGGTATTGCGGCTACGAGAATGCTTGAACCACAAACTGGTTTTGCCCTCGGCAATCTACGGCGTGCGCAATCTGCTCGAACTGGCCGCCAGCCGTAGCGGGCGCACGCTGTCACCTGCCGTTGAAACGGAATCGTTCGACTTGATCCGGCACTACGTGACACAAGAAGACGCCGTCGGATTTCAGATACCAATCGGGCTGAACGTCTCTGAACAAGACACCATCGGCCACAGGCCGATCTCTGAGAAAGATGTGCCCTTTGGGCGGTTGTTGCTGGGTCAAATGAAAGGACGCGCCCTACCCGTGGCATCCGCCAAGTTTAGCCAGCAACTTCTCACAGCGCTCTCAAATCTCTCAACCGTCTAGCTGATTTGCACAGCGCCGCTGCTTTATCACCACCCAAGCTGAATGCTGCATTTTTTGCACCGTTCTGGTGCATTCTTAGCAGAAGACGGAAGCGTTCAAGATCGTACATGCTCCACCCCAACTGTCTTGAGCTCTGATGTGAGCCATATGAGACCAAAGGAGCAGTGATGTCGCAGCAGATAGCCAAAACCATCAAGGCCGATCCCTATCCATGGCCTTATAACGGCGATCTACGCTCCGAAAACACGGCCCTGATCATTATCGACATGCAGACGGACTTCTGCGGCGTTGGCGGTTATGTCGATAAGATGGGGTATGACCTCTCCATGACCCAAGCCCCTATCGCGCCAATCGGTCGGGTGTTGTCCATGATGCGAACCAAGGGCTACCATATTATTCATACCCGCGAAGGGCATCGCCCCGACCTCGCTGATCTGCCCGCCAACAAGCGGTGGCGCAGCCGACAGATAGGCGCAGGCATTGGTGATCCCGGCCCTTGCGGCAAAATCCTGGTGCGGGGTGAACCAGGCTGGGACATCATTCCAGAGCTTTATCCGATCGCAGGCGAACCAATCATCGACAAGCCCGGCAAGGGTAGCTTTTACGCCACCGATCTCGAAATGATCCTGCGCACACGCGGGATCGAGAACCTCATCCTGACTGGCATCACCACAGACGTCTGCGTGTCAACAACCATGCGAGAGGCCAATGACCGTGGGTTTGAATGTCTTGTGCTGGCGGACTGCTGCGGTGCGACCGACAAGGGCAACCACGATGCAGCGCTTAGCATGGTGATGATGCAAGGCGGGGTGTTTGGCGCAGTAAGCAACAGCGATACCCTGCTGGCCGAACTGTCATGAACATTATGGCTGAAATCCCTTCAGCATTGCCCTTCGCTTTCGCCTTCGATCCGGCCACTACAGCCTTGATTGTGATCGACATGCAGCGCGACTTTATCGAACCGGGCGGCTTTGGCGCGTCATTGGGCAACGACGTATCACTGTTGCAAGCCATCGTCCCGACGACCGCACGGCTGATCAAGACATGCCGCGACCACGGTCTGCCGATCATCCACACCCGCGAGTGCCACAAGCCTGATTTGTCTGACCTCCCGCCCGCCAAACGAAACCGCGGCAATCCCAGCTTGCTGATCGGCGATCCCGGCCCGATGGGGCGCATCCTGATCGCTGGTGAACCGGGCGCTGATATCATTCCCGAGCTCGCGCCTCTTGATACGGAACTGGTGGTCGACAAACCCGGCAAGGGTGCGTTCTACACCACGCAGCTGGGCGAACATCTGGCGCAATTGGGAACCAAAACTCTCATCCTGGCGGGCGTCACCACCGAAGTTTGCGTGCAAACTACCATGCGCGAAGCCAATGACCGCGGCTTTGATTGCTTACTGATCGAGGACGCAACTGAAAGCTACTTCCCAGCTTTCAAAACGGCCACGCTTGACATGATCCGCGCACAGGGCGCCATCGTTGGATGGACAGCAACCTCTGCCGCATTCGCAGAGGCATTGCATGACTAAGCCCCACGTCCTGAGAAATCTAATCGCCAACTGGCGCGACCTTGCGTTTGAGCCGTTCCGCGACGGCGTCGACATACACCACATCCAACAAGGTAGCCCTGCGCTGGCGATATTGCGTTATGCCCCGGGAGCAAGGGTGCCAAAGCACCTTCACACAGGGTTAGAAACAATCCTTGTCCTGGACGGCGAACAGTCCGACGAACACGGTAGCTATCAGACAGGCTCCCTCGTTCTAAACCCAGAAGGCTCTTCGCATTCGGTTTGGTCCGACAATGGCTGCGCGGTATTGATCCAATGGGAACGACCGATCGAGATCCTTGGGTAAGGGTGATCATAAACGCGGCAAGATGTCTCGGAGCGGAACAACAGTTGTCCAAATAAGTCGCTATTGGTCATCTCAATCGCTTGACCAATAGCTGTGGACAGCGTCGTCCGTGTTTCGATCGTTGAATCTTGCTGTAACGAATGATTGATTTTGCTTCGATCTGTTCTGACGGGATTGAACGACCGATCTGTGGAAGTTCGCTGCGACGCCAAAACTCTTGTGCTGCTAGTGCCAACAAAGCCGGCGCTGGCAAAAGGCGATAAAGTCCCGCATCTTACCAGAACGCGCACCACGCAGCGCACGGCTACGTTTTGCAAACCGGCGCTTCGTGACCGGCGCCGCGAACGTCCTGGAGGAGCCCATTTTATCGGTTGCGGCGATCTTGCATTAATGGCGGCTTTGTCGATGTGCCTCCGACCGTCGCTACGGCACAACAGAGATTTTTTGTGCCTCCCACATTTCAGGTGGTTCCAGCTTCCGCACCAGATGATCAATGACTGCATCAGGTACCGCGTCAGGCCGATTTCTGTTTTGTCGACGCAATTGATCGGGATTGACTTCGACGTAGACGATTTCAACCCGCGCACCGTAGTCCCGCAATAGCCTTAGTACCTTTGATCTGTTTTGCCGTGTTACGTTCGTCGCGTTCCAGACAAAATCGGTACCAGCCCGCAGAAACTCTCTGGCCCTTTCATGGGCTGCCTGGATGACCTGACCTTGGTTGTCTGTGGCGGATACACCCAATTCATCGCGGATCAGATCGAGGCTGACCATAGGATGATCAGGACGATGTTGGGCCGCCCAAGTGTCTTTGCCTACGCCGGGCAAACCAGACATCACCGTAACGGTGCATTTGAAGTCTTCGTGTGCTTGATAGTGCGGATCACGGTCTTCAAGGTCGAAGTAGGCAACGCGGCTTTCGTCGTTGGCGAAGGCGAACGGGCCGTGCAAGCACCCGGCATCTTGGAACGTCATCGCAGCAAGGCTGACGCTTTCTAAGATCACCTGTTGATCCTGACATACCCGACCCAGCGCATCTGCTTTGGCATGCATGCACAAGTCATCGGGCCTGCACCGCCATGATGTTTCAATCGCAAGCCGCGCAGGATCAGGCCGTTCGATCAGCCAAAACGGAAGTTGGTGGTGCGCGATGATCCCACATAAAGCCTCTCGCCATGCAAAGGGTGATCCCGCATGCCACAGCAACTCCCGTGCGATAGACGCCCCGACCCGTGAGTGTCCACGGGACGAGATACGTCCATCGTCCTCATGCTTCGTCACAGGAGGTTTGCCAACATCGTGCAGTACCGCCGCCCAGAACATGTAGGTCCGATCATCATGTTGCAGGTTTTGCCAGTCGGGATCAGCGACCAATGCCTCAACCACCAGCCGCGTATGTGTCCCCACATCTCCCTCTGCATGGTGGATCGGGTCCTGCGGGCAAGCGTCCAGTGTCGCCAGTTCGGACCAAAGCGGCCAGATCGCAGTCCAATCGGTCCGCCAAAGCGGGCCAATTGGAACGAGGAACAACAGGTGGTCATGAGTGACGGTGGGTTTCATGTGTTTACGCATCATAAGCCCCTTCCACACCCAGTAATGGCGCAAAAATATCGACCCCATCCGCCAAGGTATTCGGCAGGATCGGGCGGTCGTGCCAGTGACCATCAGCCGCTTCGATGGCTTGCAGGAAGTCGGCCCGCACAAACTTGAACCGATCCAACACGTGATCGGAATCCTCTTGTTTTAAGTAAAGACCCTCGGCCAGATCGCTGTCTTCGGTTTGCTGATCCACCATATCAGGGCGGCTGCCAGACCGTTCTGCTGCTACGGCCAAAGCATCGCGCCAACCTATTGACTTGTAGGGCGTCGGGCGGGTCATGCCATTAAGATGATCGACGGATGATACGTCACCCTCATGCACCACAGGGACCGGCATGATTGGCAAACCCGCTAGCAACGACCGACGGGCAACAGTGCTGAGGAAGGTGCCATTGTCCCGATCCAGCACGTCAAACTCCATGAAGTAATGGGGTAACCTGTCATAGAACACCGTGTGCTTGGCATACATCCATTCGCCATACATGACGAAGCGGTGACCCAGCACAGGATGCAAGACATGGGCATGGGCCGCTGCCCACGTCTTAAACAGGGCAAAGTGGCGCTCACGGCCACCGCCCGTCAGGTAATGCCCACGGCTTTGCAGCATCAGGTTGCCATTCGCGTCGAAGGACACGGCCGAGTTGGCCCCGTCAAGTTTCTCTTCCACGATCAGACGTTCGCCTTTGAGGTCTTTGATTGGTTTGTCATCCGCCATATCGCCAACTTGAAGGCGCGAACCCTCAATGTGCCGCGTACGCGGATATTTGTAGATAGTCATAACTGTCTCACGATGTATCGATTGGTCACACAAAAACACCCGACATGAATTGTCAGGGCGTTGGTTGAAATATGTGTGCAGCGACTACATCGGACTTCCGTGGGGTTCGGGGTGGAAACAAGATGATTTGAATAACCTGCCATCCTATACCGATCAAGTCATCCGTGATGTGGTCTTTGGTTGTGACGCAACCATGCAACGGCTTTACATCGCACCCTGTTCAGGTGAGTTTCTTGCGACGTCAAAGGACATGATACAGACGATGAATATTCTCTTCATTTGCAGCATGAACAAATGGCGCAGCCCCACGGGTGAGGCGATTTTTCGGCGCCATGATGGGGTGAACACCCGCTCAGCTGGGACCAGCCGCAAGGCACGTTGGCAAGTGAACGTCACAGACATCCGTTGGGCTGACCTGATCTGCGTGATGGAGGAAAAGCACCTGTCGCGACTGCGGGCCGACTTTCGGAGCGAGGTGAAACACAAAGCAATCCACGTCCTCGACATCCCCGACGACTACCAGTTCATGGACCCTGAGTTGGTTGATCTGATCAGTGATGCAGTGATGCCAAGGATAGAAAGCCGAAATACAATCAGGTTGATCGATCCATGATGGCAAACTTTCGGGGTCGTAGGTGGTAGGGTCGGTCACAAAACAAAGACTGCCACAACTACAAACCCCACAACCAAAGTGAACAAGATTATTGAGGATGCCTTCCAATAGCCTCCTTTTGAACTTGCACTGACTTGCTATCCGTCGTCATTTCCAACCATGACTTTTGATATCAATTTGAAAAATGAATTAGAGGCGGCTGGGCGGCTTTGGCTGAGACATGCGATCTCGGAAGATGATCTTGAACACTTCGATGCCGCTGCACTTCTGGACGCGAAGGCAGGTGCGCGAGTTAAGCCTTCACATGCCTTAAGTGCCGCATTGGATAGTCAGGGGACGTTGATGCAATCTATCGCATCGCTTGACCCTATGGCGAAGCCAGTGAGGACCGTGGCGTTCAACAAGACGCCAGATACAAACTGGGGCGTCCCATGGCATCAGGATCGTGTCATCGCAGTAGCGGATAAGCATGAAGTCACAGGCTTTGATAAGTGGACCCGAAAGTCGGAGGTATGGCATTGTGAGCCACCTCAACATGTCCTGGATGAGATGTTGTTTGTGCGTGTTCATCTTGATGATACCGACCATGGCAATGGCGCTATGCAAATCGCGATTGGAAGCCATGTTCAAGGTATTGTTCCTGCTGCACTCGCCGAAGAGACTGCACATCGGTACCCAATCGAAAGCTGCAAAGCAAAACGAGGCGACGTCCTTGTTTTAAAGATGCTTACCTTGCATGGATCGCAACCTTCAAAAACTTCATCCAATCGCAGGGTCTTCCGTATCGATTTTGCCTCTACGGACTTACCCAGCCCGTTAAGTTGGGGATAAAGATTCCCTATTGTCTGGAATAACATTTACCGACTGGCCGGTACGGTTTTCCAACATGCACGCTGAGAAAACCGTCCGCTGTTCAGTAACCAAGTAACTTTATTTCACGTCCTCCTTGAATCGCTCCCCAACAAACCGCCGCACTGGGTTCCCCCGCTCCAAGGCGCGATGCAGCCCGTTTTGACTGCTCTTGCGTTCTTCCTGATCCGCTACCGCTTGCGCATCGGAAAGGCTTTGCAGCCGTTCCAACGCCAGTGCTTTGTTGCGGTGTTGGGACCGTGCTTCGCGGACGACCACGGTCAAACCAGACGGTTTATGGACCGCTCGTACCGCGCTGTCGGTGGTGTTCTGGTGCTGCCCACCCGGTCCACCTGCACGCAGGGTTGAGAATGTCACATCTGCCTGCGAAATGTCTCCTACACCCGGCTGACTCTGCTCGATCGCGAAGATACCTACGAACCAGTTTACCCGCTTATGGTGCTTGCGCAATTGGCTTTGCATCCGCCACTGGATCGTGCCGACCCAAGACTTTGCAAAGGCAGTCCGCCCGTCGCCATGCACCACGACCACCGCAGATTTGGGGCCATGGCGGCCTTCGATGCAGTGGATAGACAGGGAAAGGCCATACATATCACCCTCCTCCTGCATGCGGGTCAAGATGTGTCCCACGGCTTGGTTGCATTCCGTGGGGCCGTCGCCTGCTGTGACCAGCAGGGAGATATGATCTGCGCTGTTCATCGCGACCCCTCCTTACGGGTTTTCTTGAACGTCAGCAGTGGGTTCAGTGTGGCGACACGTTGGGCCACGCCCGTTACCTCCAGATCAGACACCACGCTGTCGGCGGATTTATACGCCTGTGGTGCCTCCTCGATCAGCAGATCACGGTCTTCGCAGATGACACGCCCCCCAAAGGGTGTCCGCTCCATTGCTGTGATGTCAGACCGCTTACCTCGCACCCGTCCGTGCATGGATGATCGGTCATAACGACGACCAGCCCCATGGGCGAGAGATGCCATAGCTGCGTCCAACCCCAGCGGTTCCACCAGATAGCTGGACGTGGCCCTCGAGCCTGCCACGGGGACAAGATCAGAGGCGATGGCAGCGCCTTTGCGGTGCAACCACCCCGTCGCAGTCGGCGCGAGGATATTGTGCGGGACATCTGTCACTAAATGGACATCCGCCCGCAACGCATCCGCCGCCCGTTCCGCGATAATCTGACGGTTGAGCTTGGCCCAGAGGACTGCTTGGTCGTGACCTGTAACGTAGGCCAACGCATCCGCGCCGTCTGGCATCAAGCCGTGAAATGCACCTTGCGGCAAGGCATTCAGCGTCGCCTCACCCAGTCCACGTGACCCAGAATGGACTAACAGGTAAGTTAGGGTGTGGTCGAGGTCACAACCCTCCTCAGGGTCCACCAGCGTTTGCACCTCGCAAAAGTGGTTGCCGCCGCCGATAGTGCCCAATGCGCTGGCGAACAGATCAACAGGCAGGCCGATCTCCTCCAGACGTGTGCCCTGCGGCGTATCCAGTGGTTCGCCCAAAGCTCTGATCCGACGCACGGCTTTCTCCAGCTTGAGCTTGCGCATGGGCAAGTCGAGTCGAAACAGTGACATGCCGCAACCGATGTCATTGCCGATCAACTGGGGATAGATGCGATCCGCCAGCACGGCGCAGCCCACCGGGCCGTATTTGCCTGGATGCAGGTCAGGAAACACCGCGATCTTGGCTACGCCAGTCCAATTGGCGATGTGGTGAATTTGATCCTCTGCACGGCCTTCAATCCATGCATTGGATGTGTAGAAATGTGTGACGGTCGCGCCTGTCTGTGGTGCAGACAAACGGCCATCCATATCAGGATTGCCCATGTGAAATGGTCCTATGTTCGTAATCTTTGGAAAGGCCAAGCGGCCGGTGTGATCACACCGCGTCAGATACCTGACTTAGGCTGTGATGTACCCTGCGAGGGATGCGTTGTGACTGGTCATGTGCTGCCCTCCAAATTGGCGTTACGAATGGGACGGACTGTCCTTGAGCGCAGCGGATAGGCAATCTTCGAGATTCTCGCAAAGGAAATTATCAGCGAACGTTTGGACTGTTGCGCCAATGCACAGATGTTAGAAACCCACAGTGTTGGCGCTCTGCCAATTTCAGTATTTGATTATTCGATGCCAATTCATCATTGGCATTTGCCCGGTCACTTTGCATGATCGCATGGCAACGACGGTTTCTGGATCGCTCTGAGCAGTAATGCAAAGAGCTGGGTGGGGTATCCCCACCTGAGACGAAGACCTATGCAAACAAGGCACTACCGGCGCTGGGTTACACCCAGTTCAGGTAGCGCAAATCAAAGAGAGGCAGAGACCGTTCGTTGCGACTTGAAAGCCCCCATGAATAAAGGTCAACTTGCTTTAAACCTCGCGATCAGTATGACCCAGGGCGCGTGGTCACCAGACACAGTGGTCGCGGTCTTGGAACGCCGGTTGCCGCCGCCATTGCGCAAGTTTTCAAATGGCCTTGCGACCACACTTTTAGAACAACTGCCGCGATCATACGCGCCTTCACCAAAATGCGTGCAGGCCATTTTGGTGTCAAATCTCTGGTTTGAACGTGTGTTCGCATATTGCCAAAAGCAAAACGTTTGGCCCGCGCCAGATATCACCTCGCCTGTCATGGCACCAACCAAGGCCTTCTCTTATCTTGAGTTGCCGCAACTCCCGACGCTGGCTGCACTGGCCGATTGGCTGTTACTCCCGCCTGATCGACTCGCGTATCTGGCAGATATCCACGACAGGTATGAAGAACACGGCGAAACAGCGGTGAACCATTACCACTATGTTTTGAAACCTAAAAAGTCAGGTGGATTTCGCCTCATCGAGGCGCCAAAACAGCAACTGAAGGCCGTCCAGCGACAAATTCTAACTGGCATATTGGACAGGGTTCCAGTTCACCCAAATGCATTTGGATTTGTGAAAGAGCGCAACTGTCTTGATGGCGCGAACCGGCATGCGAGCGAACAAGTTGTTGTATGCTTCGATCTGAAGGACTTTTTTCCGTCAATCCGCCGAGCCCGCATATTTGGTTTATTCAGATGCCTCGGGTATCCTTACAATGTCGCCAGATATCTTGCGGCGCTTTGCACGTCAGTGACGCCGTCGCGTATTCTTGATAGATTGAGCATTGATGAAAGGGCGCAGTATAAGAGCGCACATCTGCCGCAAGGGTCGCCGGCATCTCCGGCACTTGCCAATCACGCAGCCTTTATGCTCGACACACGCCTATCAGTCCTCGCCAACACTTTAGATGCAAATTTCAGCCGTTACGCCGACGATCTCAGCTTTTCAGGCGATAAACATATTGCGCAGGTGCTCATGCGGACGGTTCCGGAAATTGTTCATGATGAGGGTTTCCAGTTAAACATCCAGAAAACCCGTTTGAGCGCAATCACAACACGCCAAGTTGTGACTGGCATTGTCGTGAACCAACATTTGAATATCAGGCGCAAGACCTTCGATGAGCTTAAAGCAATTATACACGCCTGCGCAAAACCGGAAGACTTGCGATTACATGATCCAGCGTTTCGGGCGTCTTTGCTTGGCAGGTTAGATTGGGTCGAGCAAGTGAACCCCCAGCGCGGTCAAAAGTTGAAGGGACTGCTGACCACAGCATTGCACAAATCAAGCCTCTAAGTGCTCATCAACCCGCCAAGTCTGTCCACACCAAGTCAAATTTTGCAAGATACTTGCGAAGGCGATCAGCATCGTTGCGGCTTGTGCGCTCTTCTCGCGACACGGCAAAAAGTTTGCGCCCAGCCTCACTTATTGAACTCGATCTTTGGCAGATACGAATGACGTTTGCGAGCTGAGGGATGTCAAAGGGATCTAACGCAATATCGACGAAGTCGGCGACGAGTTTGCCATCAGCGTCGCTATCAGAGGCACGCCACCTGCGTTGCAGCGTTGATATCTCTTCGTCAACTTGCGCGCGGGTAATCCGACCGCGGGGTGCAAGCGTGCAAAGCCGCAAAATAGCACCACTGAAATCACGGAAGTTTCCGGGCCACGGTGTTGTCGGCGCTTTTGCGAACCGAAGCCAAGCTTCTGATGCGTCCGCATTAAATCCAACCCTGATCCCCAGTGCCTTTTCTGCACGTGTCAGTTCGTACCGCAAGTTTGCATCAAGGTCCTCGGGTCGATCATGCAGCGCAGGCAATCGGAATGTCCACAGATTGAGGCGTGATAAAAGATCGAGCCGGAACTTCCCTGCGGCCGCAAGGGCTGTCAGGTCATGGGTGGCACCTGCAATCACTTGAAACCGGCTTGTCACTTCGGAATCTGACCCAAGCGGGTAATAGCGACCTGCCTCAATGGCGTGCAGCAATAGCGCTTGTTCTTCCAAGCCAAGTTCGTCGATCTCATCCAAGAACAGCACGCCGCCATCGGCTTCACGTAAAAGTCCTCCACGTTCCGTTCCAGGCTGTCCGGTATGGCTACGCCGCTGACCAAATAGGGTTGGGATAGCATCACCACCGCGTAGCGTAGCGCAATTGACTTGCACCAAACGTCCTTTTACGCGGCGGCGTTGTAGCTTCAATTCGTAGATGCGTTGTGCCAGCTCTGACTTGCCAGTTCCAGATTCACCAAGAAGTAGGATGGGCGCATCTGACAGGCCTGCGACCTGCTCCACCCGGTCAATCAGATTGTTGTAAGTGGCATTCTTGGTCTCAATCCCACCTTTGAGAAGATCGCCGTATTCGCGTGTTTGCTGATCGAAACGCTGTTGAATTGCATCGTATCGACCAAGGTCAAGATCAATCAGATCAAACGTGCCTGTCGTCGCTTCACCACGCGGTGGTCCCGTTTGGATCAACGCGGCGGGGATATGGCGCGATTCTGACAAGAGAAACCAACATATCTGACCAACATGCGTCCCGGTCGTCAGGTGGATATGATACCTCTCACGATCTTCATCAAATCCATAGGTTTGCGCGAAATCGAAAAGCTTGGCGTAAACCTCTTCCAGATCCCACGGATCATCCATGTCCATGCGATGAAGGATCACCTCAGTTTCCGGTGAGGCCAGCGCGATCTCAGCTTTCAGTGCATGGGCGACACGGCTGAATTTATTGTCATACAGAAGCTCCAGACGGTCGACGGCGAAGCCATCAACCTGACAAAGGCTCAGGGTCGGTTTCCAGCCCCCCCTTTTGCCACGATCAAGCTGGGTGCCAAGAAATCCAAGAACGACGTTACGCACAGAACGATCCAAAACAATAAAATACGATTATTAGATATCGTACTTGGTTGAGCTCATCAACGCAAACCCAATCTAAATATCATAATATCAATGGGTTATGTAGAATTCACTTTTATCTTTGGACCAATATCAAACTCTGCGAAAACTGATCCACCGAAAGAGAGCAAGCAAAGCAAACGGATGAATTCGCATCCGGAAAAGCAGCGGATTGGGCGTATTCTCAATCCGCTGCGTCACAACCGTCACCCCACTGGGGAGTAATGACCAAAGGATAGAACTATGGAAGACCTGACAATAACGCGTTTGACTGGCCGTGATTTGAAAAGCTGGGGGCACCTGCCAGGGCCACAATTCCCTGACATGTTGGAGCGCGCCAATCAGATGCAGGACGACGGCGTTGATGTTGCAGCCATTCGCGCGAAATTGGCATCAGAAATTCCGATCCCACCTGAGCATGTTGAATTGCACGAGGATGGCGCGGTCACCTTTGACGAGAACTTGATCCCTGCCGATGCGGATGAAGAAGCAAACCTCCTCAAAGTACGCGAAACGATGCGTGCGGTCATGCGGACACCGACGGTTATTGGCGGGGCAATCATGCCCGATGCCTGCCCGGCAGGTCCTATCGGGACAATTCCTGTTGGTGGCGTCGTCGCGACACAAAACGCGATCCATCCTGGAATGCACTCAGCTGACATCTGTTGCTCGCTTATGCTGACAGATTTGGGTGACGCAGATCCTGCGACCGTTTTGGACGCAGCATCCAAGGTCACGCATTTCGGCCCCGGTGGGCGGCCTCAAGGGCAGCGCTTCACTGTATCGCTTGATTTGTTGGATGCCTTTCGCACCAACCCATTCTTGAACAACGCGAAGACCATTCGCGCCGCGCAAGAACAGATGGGGACGCAGGGTGATGGGAACCATTTTCTGTTCGTTGGTCGGTCGCGTTCAACGGGTCATACGACTTTGATTACACATCACGGTTCACGTGGCCCAGGTGCAAAGCTCTATAAGGCTGGGATGGAGGTTGCGGAGAAATACCGTCGCCGTCATTCGCCCAAAACCTCGAAGCAGAACGCTTGGATACCCGCTGACAGCGACGACGGGCGCGCCTATTGGGATGCGTTGCAGATCATTCGGAAGTGGACAAAGACCAACCACAACTCGATCCATCAGGCAACGATGGAAGCGTCAGGGGCGTCCGCAGGTGAAAGGTTCTGGAATGAACATAACTTCGTCTTCCGGCGCGGTGATACCTATCTGCATGGCAAAGGTGCGACACCCGGGTGGTCTGGGTTTGCAGCAGACGCTGACCCGCAAGGGCGCACCATCATTCCGCTGAACATGGCGGAACCGGTGTTGATTGTTCGTGGCACGGACGCGCCTCATGCCCTGGGCTTCAGCCCACATGGTGCGGGGAGGAACTGGTCGCGGACAGAGCACATGCGCAGGTTGGGTGCAAAGACCGCAAATGAGGCGTTGATTGAGGAAACGGTTGGTCTTGATGTGCGCTTCCATGCAGGCAAGGTCGATGCGTCTGAACTGCCGTCAAGCTACAAGCCGGCAGCTGCGGTTTCGGCCCAAATAGAGTCGTTCGGTTTGGCCGAGATCGTCGATTGGATTGATCCTTATGGGTGTATCATGGCGGGAGACATGCCTCGCTTCATACGTCGACCAAAAGGTCGTACTTAAGCAAATGGAAAGGCCCAAGCTCTGTGGAGCTTGGGCCTTTCTGCATGAAGAACGGGGTTTAGGTGCAAATAGTATGGAGAAAACATATAGGCGCTGGGAGAACTCTCTGCCAAGTCGGTGCCAGAACGCCTGTATATGATGCGCCAAAGCAGCCGCTAAAGCGATTTTAACCAAGGTCTGTAAAGTTCGCGATTTATGCGTTCGCTTGTAACGCAGACAAGGTCCGCTTTCACTGTTGACTGGAAAGTGCGCCTACCAAGACGTGGTCCGATTCCGATGAGAGGGGGTTGCCACCACCCCTGCCCCAAGCCGACCTTCAACTCACTAACTCTTTGATGGCGCGGCAAAGGTCAAATGACTACGTCCCGCTGCACGGTTGGTGAAATCCCGAGACCGCTCCAGAGCCAACGTTCATCAGTTTGACAAAATTCACACAACCACCAAACGCCCGATAGAGCGCGCCATAACGCGATTTCATGTTGCACACATAGTGCTACAATGAACACACTATTCCTATTGATCGCGCAATACGGCACCCACGCAATTGTGCTGCAGAAACCGTCTGCCCGAACAATTTCTCGCATCTGACACTCGCTAAATTCTTGCAGAAAATCGACGCAGGAGACATCAGTCTGCCGCTGGCACGTCCGGGGCGAGCGGCCTTGCACGATTATCAATCATTGCCGATGAGATAGGCTGCGCGACATCTTCCCTACTATTTTTTTCATCAAGACCCTTAAGCCTTTCGTCTTGGACACCTCCGAACAAGACAACACCACTGCGATCCCGATCTTTTACAAGCGAGCATAAAAAGCTGTCGTACCTCGCCCAAAAGGTTCCTCAAAATTAGCACAATTCTTACAATTCCGGCCGAAATGATCACCATATTTGCAGGCAAAATGGTCAAACATTCTGAATACTTTCTCTCTCCGAGCAGCATGATCTCTGATCCATGCAAATTCCCGCAAAAGGCACCGAGTAGAGCAGTGTCGAATTGATCTGATCGCTTAGACGGCGATGCAAGGGAGTGGCAACGCTAGCAAAACCAATCAAAAATGTATGACACCATTAGCCGCAGCAATGATCGCCTGACCATTAACCGGCAAAGCGCGGTTCTGGGAGGCCGCGAATACCTAGACCTTTGACGACGAAGAGGCTTCCCGCGAGAAACTGTGGCTTCTCTTGCTTGGCAAACATGTCGTGCACTGCAGGGTGCTTCACACGCGCCATTGAGGTGACATACAACTCATCGAGATTATCCCCACCAAACATTACACTGGTGATGTTCTTAACCGGCATTCCGATGCGGCGCTCGACACTTCCGTCAGGCGCATAACGCACCAGATCTCCGCTGATCAGCTGCGCATTCCACATGTACCCTTCGGCATCAACGGTTGACCCATCAGCGACACCTTCATCGTCCTTGGTGGTCGCATGGACACGTTTGTTGCTCAGGTTGCCGCTATCAATATCATAATCATATGCCCAAAATTCTTCGATGAACGTGTCCGCGATATAGAAAGTCTTATCGTCCGGGCTCCAGCATGGTCCATTCGTGCACATCAATCCTTCTTCGACCTGCGTGACCGACAAATCCGGATCAAGCCGCCAAAGACCACAGTTACGCAGTTCTTCCTTATCATCCATGCCGCCCGCAAAGAAACGTCCGCGACGGTCTACCTTGCCATCGTTGAGCCGGGTTCTCGTGATCTCTGCATCAACCTTTTTGATCAGCTCAAGCTCAATCTTGTCGCCTTCAAAATGCATGAAATAAAAACCATCGGCCATCGCAGCAACAGCACCCCCGTTCTCACGCAGTGCCATCGCCCCAATGTCGTTCGCCAGATCCCAGCTTTCGACTTTTCCAGTTTTGGGGTCCATGCGCCATACGGCCTTCTTGCCTAGACGCGGCCCCGTACAATCAAGCCAATACAGCCGTCCTTCGTCGACGTCCCAGACTGGTCCCTCGCCCAAATGGTTATTGCATTCCAGCACACATTCGATGGTCAACGACATCTTCAAGCTTCTCCTGATTTTGGCACAAAACGCGTGCCGGGCCACGTTGACAGAACGTTAATCGATAATCTAAAATAGATCAACGGGTGATCAACCCGCCCGGAATCAAACGCGACGGGCAGCCACCTGCAGACGAACGCCCTGATCGACGAGGCTCGCTTTATGCAAGCGACGTTGGTCAAGACCGCTAGATTTAAAGGAGATGCAGATGACTGCACCGAACGGCATGATGGATGCGCTTGTTCTCAAGGGACCCCGTGATTTTGAAATTCAAGAGGTACCGATTCCCTTGCCAGAGGGTGACGAGGTCTTGTGCAAAGTCGACACAACATTCATTTGCGGCACCGACCCGCACATCATTCAGGGGGATTTTCCGGGATTCTGGCCTCCAGCCTTTCCCTTCATACCGGGGCATGAATGGTCAGGGACGGTTGTGGATGCGGGCCCCAAAGCCGCTGCACTGGGATGGGTGGAAGGCGACCGTGTTTGCGCAATATCGCATGTTGGCTGTGGCTACTGCCGCAACTGCATGACGGGGCGCTACAATATTTGCCTGAACTACGGTGATCTCGACAAAGGGCACCGCCAGCACGGCCATATCACCCCCGGCGCCTATGCGCAGTATATGCGTGCTTCGGTCAAGAGCCTTTACCGTATTCCTGACGACATGGACCTTGAATATTCGGCCTGCGTCGATCCACTTAGTATCGCGCTCTATACCGTCAATCGGTCGCGGTTCGAGCCGGGCGATGATGTCTTGATCATGGGCACGGGGCCTCAGGGACTAATGGCGCAGCTTTGTGCGCAGGCGATGGGTGCGGGCCGGGTCATCATTGCCGGTAGCGGAGAGCGGCTGGACCTTGCGGTCAAACTCGGTGCGATCGGGATCGATTATCGCAAGAATGATGTGGTTGAAGCGGTGAAAGATTTGACGGGCGGTCTGGGTGTAAAGCGCGTGTTGGAATGCGCTGGCACGGCAAAGGCCATCAATCAGGCCTGTCTCGCTGCATCTAAAGGCGGCGTTGTCTCGATGATCGGCATTCCACACGAAGACCCTACCCTGCCGATCAAGCGCATGGTCCTTGATGAGGTCGAGGTTGTTGGCAACCGGGCCAACCCTAACACCGCCGAACCTGCCATCGCGATGATGAGTTCAGGGCGCGTCGACCTGAAGCCCCTGTTAACCCATAAGTTCGCGCTGTCAGACTTTGCCACAGCATTGGACATGTATGAGGGACGCAAAGATGGCTCGATGAAGATCGCGATCAAACCAAATTAATCGCCCTACGAGGGGGGTGGCCGTCCCGCCCCCGCCCCGTGCAACTCTTCGAAAGGCTCGAACATGACACAGCCCACAGCGCATTCCGGCAAAGTCATCATCACCTGTGCCATCACTGGTGCGATTCACACACCTTCAATGACACCGCACCTACCGATCACACCAGACGAGATTACAACAGAAGCGATTGCGGCCGCCGAGGCCGGAGCCGCTATACTGCACCTGCATGCGCGGCACCCAGAAACCGGGCAGCCGGATCAGACCCCGGAAGGTTTTGCGCCTTTCTTGCCGCGCATCAAACAGGGCACCAATGCTGTCATCAACATCACCACCGGCGGCAGTCCCTATATGAGCGTCGATGAGCGCGCGGCACCAGCCGCACAATATCAGCCAGAGGTGGCATCGCTAAATATGGGGTCAATGAACTTTGGCCTTTACCCGATGCTTAAGAGATTCAAAGAGTTCAAATTTGACTGGGAGCGCGCGCACCTTGAAGGCTCACGCGATCTGGTGTTCCGCAACTCGTTTCAAGACATCGCGTATGTTCTCAAGACCTGCTATGGAAACGGCACGCGTTTCGAGTTTGAGTGCTACGACACCTCGCATCTTTACAACCTTGCGCATTTTGCTGATCGCGGCCTGGTGAAAGCGCCGTTTTTTGTGCAATCGGTCTTTGGCTTGTTGGGTGGAATTGGCGCGCATCCGGAAGATGTCATGCACATGAAACGGACTGCTGACCGGCTATTCGGGTCTGACTATCGCTGGTCGGTTCTGGGGGCTGGGGCAAATCAGTTGCGGGTCGCGGCACAAGCTGCCGCATTGGGTGGCAACGTCCGCGTGGGGCTGGAAGACAGCATTTGGATCGGCAAGGGGCAACTTGCCGCGTCCAATGCAGAACAGGTCACAAAGGTGCGCCAGATCATCGAAGGGCTGGGGCTGGCGGTCGCAACCCCAGATGAAGCCCGCGATATACTTGCACTTAAGGGCGGCGATCAGGTCGCGTTCTAGATCAGGTGAAAAGCACACTTTCTCCTCAAGAAGCCGTGGCACTCATCCCTTCGGGGGCGCGGATCATGATCGGCGGTTTCATGGGCGTCGGCACGCCTGAGCGGTTGATCGACGCGTTGGTGGCATCTGGAAAGACTGATCTGACATTGATCGCCAACGATACTGCAATGCCGGGCAAGGGAATTGGCAAACTAATCACTGCGCGTGCCCTCTCGCGCGTGATCACATCACATATCGGACTGAACCCAGAAACGCAGGACCAAATGAATGCGGGCACGCTGGACGTTGATCTTGTTCCGCAAGGTACGCTGGTGGAATGCATCCGCGCCGCCGGGGTGGGCCTCGGTGCGGTCGTCACCCCTACAGGTATCGGAACACCCGTTGCAGAAGGTAAAAGGACACTGGATTTGAACGGCAAACACTATCTGGTTGAGCTGCCTATCCATGCCGACTTTGCCCTGATCGCTGCACGACAGGCAGACTATGTGGGCAATCTCGAATACGCTTTGACGGCGCAGAACTTCAATCCAATCATGGCACTGGCCGGAAAAACCGTCATCGCCGAACCCGATACGATCGTTCCCGTGGGCATGATACCACCTGATGCGGTGCGTACCCCGGCAACCCTTGTCGACCACTTGATCCGGAGGGCGCTGTAAATGGATTCCAAAGAGATCATCGCGCGCAGGGTAGCAAAAGAGGTTCAGCCCGGAACGCTTGTCAATCTGGGGATTGGCCTGCCGAGCCTGGTGGCGACCTATTTGCCCGCAGACCGGGGTGTGTTCTTTCAATCGGAAAATGGTGTGATCGGTCTTGGCGCCCGCCCACCCGAAGGCATGGAGGACCCAAACCTGACCGATGCCGGAGGCGGTTTTGTGACCGCCGTTCCGGGGGCTGCCGCGATTGACAGCGCGATGAGCTTTGGCCTGATCCGCGGCGGTCATATTGATCTGACGGTCTTGGGTGCACTGCAGGTCGACGCGGCGGGGCATTTGGCCAACTGGATGATCCCGGGCAAACTGATACCGGGCATGGGTGGCGCGATGGACCTTGCGACCGGAGCCAAACGTGTCATCGTCGCGATGCAGCATTGCACTGGCGGGCGTAGCAAGATCGTGACGCGCTGTGACTTACCGCTGACTTCTGTGCGGCCCATTGACCTGATTGTCACTGAGTTGGCTGTTTTCGCTGTCCGCGATGGGGCGCTAATGCTGACCGAATGCGCTGATGGCGTCAGTCTAGATCAGGTTCGCGACCGGACAGATGCCTCATTTGAGGTCGGTTCCAAATTGGGCTGAGGCACCTTATTGTGCCGCAACAGCTCCCTGCTCTTGCAACGCCCACCAAACACGTTCTGGCGTCAACGGCAGATCCTTGATGACAACACCGGTGGCATCGGCAACAGCCGCAGCAAGCGCAGGCGCAGTACACAAGATTGCCCCTTCGCTCACGCCCTTAGACCCCTTTGGTCCCGGGCCATCAGCATTTTCTATCATCCCGGTCATCATTTTTTCAGGCATGTCTTTGGTCGTCACGATCCGATAGTCAATCGCCCCGAGGTTCCGAATACGGCCATCGTCATCCAGCAGCACTTGCTCGTAAAGCGAATGCCCAAGCCCCATGATCGCGGCACCTTCATCCTGCATTTCGACCTGTAGCGGATTGAGTGCCTTACCCACATCGCCGACCGTAACGTGATTATGGATCAAAACCTCTCCGGTCGCCTGATCAACTTCGACTTCAAAGGCGGTACAGTTGAACTCGAAGAACGCAGGCGAACCACCAAGGGGATGGTCCTTGTCTGTGGGTTTGCGCATCCGACCGTTGCCGATCAGCTCTCCATTCCAAGCACCGAGCTTCTTTTGAACAAAGTCGAAAATAGGTTCAGAACCACTGGGAAGGATTATATTTCCATCGTCCACTTGAATGGTGTCTTCCGGCAAGCCCAGTGTATCGCTTGCCAATTGAATGACCTGCGCATGAATATCCTCGCAAGCCCTTGTAATCGCAGTCCCCATGAACACCGTGGATCGGCTGGCTGAGGTTTGCAGATCGAAAGGAACGATGGACGTGTCACCCATGATCACCTTGACACGGTCATAGGGCGCGCCCAGCGCATCTGCCGCGAGTTGTGCAAAAATGGTGCGTGCGCCCTGCCCCATGTCAGATGTGCCTGCAAAAACCAAAATGCTGCCGTCAGCTAGCAACCTGACCGTCGAATTCGATAATCCTGTCGTGGCACCCGCCTTGATACCCACGGCGATACCGCGACCGCGCCCAGGCTGTTTGGGCGTGTCCCAACCCAAGAGGTCCGCTGCCTTTTGCACTGATTGCAGCCAGTGCCCATCGGCCGGCACATCCCCTTGCACAATTTCATCGCCCTTGTCGGCCACGTTGCGCATACGGATCTCAAAGCCATCGATGCCAAGTTGCCGGGCCGCTGCGTTGATCTGACCCTCGACCGCCCAGTTGACCTGCGGTGTGCCAAACCCGCGAAAGGCGCAGCTTGGCGTCGTATTGGACAGAATCGCGCGCGCCGCAATGCGTGCATTTGGCACGCGGTATGGGCCACAGCCCAAATAGTTGCCCTTGGTTGTGACGCGTTCGGCCACATCGGCATAAGCACCGATCAGATAATTGGAATTGATGTCGTGAAAAAGGATGTCGCCCTCTTTCGAAAAACCCGACCTTACAGTCACTTCTGCCGCCGCGCGACGAACGGCCTGAAAGGTTTCTTCAAGCGTTAATACCAGTCGACAAGGACGTCCGGTCCGGCGCGACGCGAAGGCGACGAGAGGCTCAAACTTAGGTATCTGCTTGCCGCCAAAGCCGCCGCCCGGGTCAGGGGCGAGCACCCTTACCGCACTAAGTGGCAGGTCAAAAAGCTGTGCCATGATCTTTTGCAGCAAGAAAGGATGCTGAACCGGGCTCCAGATCGTCATGGCGTCATCAGTCGCATCGACAATGAAACCATGCGGCTCAATTGCAAAATGCGTCACCATTGGGAACGTGTAGGTGTTCTCGATCACCAGATCGGGGGTCACCGCATCAATGTCTCCCCACCCAAAGTGCCGCTCTTTCAGGATATTCGTCTCGGCCATCGGATCGCCGGGGCGCAAAGCTGGATCTTGAACAGGATGTGCGTCCGAAGCCAGCGCCTGTTTCACGGTGCAAACAGCAGGCAACGCGTCGTAGTCAACACCCACCAGACCAGCAGCATAAGCCGCAATCTCCTTTGTTTCTGCGACAACAGCCGCCACAGGTTCGCCGTGATAGCGTGTTTCATCGACGGCCATCACAGGACGGTCCCGGTAGGTTGGGCCAAAGTGCGGCATCGGATGCGGCAAATCAGCAGCGGTGATCACGTCTATCACACCGGGAACAGCCATTGCCTTTTCGGTCTCAATCCTGTTGATCCGGGCCCGCCCCACATCTATCGATACAAGCTTCAGATGCGCCATACCGTCGAGATCAATATCTGCAAGAAACTCCTGCGTGCCCGCGACCCGTTCGATACCGCCTAAACGGCTGATGTCTGCGCCCACGGATTTCCCTGTCACAGGGGCTGTGGTCTCGCAATGCGGCACGTCACCTGCTGCGTCCCTCATGGCGTCGAACATACGATTGTAGCCGCCACAGCGGCACAAGTTGCCAGATAAAGCCTCTCGAACCTCAGCCTCGGTTGCATCGGGAACAGCGCGGTGAAGCGCCTCAGCCGACATCACCATGCCCGGTATACAAAAGCCACATTGCACAGCACCGCATTTCAGAAAGCTGTGCTGAACAGTGCTAAGTTGGCCACCAGCAGACAGGCTCTCTACCGTCTCAACGTTGGTGCCATCGCTCTCTGCCGCAAGCACAAGGCAAGCGTTAACCGATTGGCCGTCGATCATCACCGTGCAGGCCCCACATTCACCCACCGAGCAACATTCCTTCGCACCCTTCAGCTTCAGATCGTCGCGCAAAAAGTCGAGCAAGGATACACTCGGGCTGACCTTAGTCGCGATGGGTTGGCCATTGACGGTCAACTTAAGCGCGGTTTTTGCAATCCCAGTTGGGCCAGCGTCTTGGTGCGGATCCTTAGCCATGTGTGCCTCCAACCTGTTGGCGGCGCCTGGCCGAAGCCAGCGCACGTTCAGCCATCACACCCAGCATGGCAGTACGGTAGCCGGCACTTGCACGCACATCAGATATTGGAGCAGCTATTGCACAAAGTGCTGCGACAGTTTTTTCCCGATCATGTGCCGTGGCTGAGGGGTCGGTCAGAACCGGATCGATGGATCGGACCACCAGCGGACGCGGGGCAACTGAACCGAATGCAAAAACGACCTCTGAACGCTCATCAATAAGACAACACAAATTTGCTGTCGCTAAATCGACGCCGCGGCGTCGCGTAATCCGGTCAAAGGCACAGCCGCAATTTTGTCTGGCTAACGGGATGAGGACAGCGGACACGATTTCGCCGCGCCGAAGATCAATCTGGCGATTGCCCAGGATGAACTCCTCCACTGCGACCTCGCGACTGCCGTGCGGCCCGCTGATCTCGACTGCGCTGCCCAGTGCAACAAGCACTGGCACCGTGTCAGCGGCAGGAGACGCGTTACAGATATTGCCTGCCAGTGTCGCACGATTGCGGATTTGAATAGACCCCACGACATTGGCCGCATCGCGCAAGGCAGCAAAGAGACCTTCGCGGTCCAGGTAGGCCGCGAGCGCGGACATGGTTGTTCCGGCTGACACCCGCAGCATCCCTTTTGATGGGCCGATATCAGCCGCAAGATCGGCGACCCGTTTGAGGTCAATGACCACATCCGTTGTCAGGTGCCCATGGCGCAACCCGACCGTAAGGTCCGTGCCGCCAAACAAGAGGCGTGCATCACGACCTGGCGTGGCCCACGCCGCGCAGGCTTCGGCCAAACTCGTTGGCCTCTCATAATTGAATGGCTTCATCAGCAGCCTTTGTTTGCAGCGGTCAGTTGACTAGTTCCCCCATATTTGGCGGCTAGCGATAGTAATCCATAACAAGAACCCGTGTCTCTGACGGGATCATGTCTTTTGTGATCCGAGCATCATAGCCGAATGCATAATCGATCTGCTCATCATGGAAATGCAGCAGGAAATCCTCGATCCAAGCACCCCGGCGCCCTTTGTAGGTGAGGGTACGGTAATGCATCGGAATGACAAGTTTGGGCTGCTTCCGGTGGATCATCTCCATAAGATCGGGGAGCTTAATTGTCAGGGCTGCACCTGTCAGCGCGAACAACACATCTACGTCCTCATAGAAGTCCATCTGTTCGGACGTCAGGCGATTGCCGACATCCCCCATGTGCGCAATCTTCATGCCGTCCAATTCGAACCGGTACATGGCATTTTGGCCGGGGACATCGTGGAAAGGATGATGCTCCCATTCCATGGCACCCATTGCGGCAAAGTCGATGCCCATGACGTTCTTGGTGCCACCCTCGGCGACCACTTCAAGCGCATTGAGAACTTCATGCTGTCCGGGGACCAAGTCTTCGCGACAGTGCCCAGCATCATCACCGCTCGACATGACGACAAGATCGGCTTCGTCAGGAATTGCGGTATATCCTACAAGGTCTGGCTGGTAAGGATCCATGATAATTGAAGGTCCTGCTTCTGGCCGCAGACCGAAACTGGCATGCCCGTACCATCTGATATCCATATTTCTATCTCCGCCATAAAAATTCTGGGCCGGTCAAAAGACCAGCCCAGATATTGTCGTTACATTGCTTCAAGTTCGAGCACAGCATCACCATCGACACTGCCGATCTGGCTCAGTGTTCCATCGGGCGCCCAGGCAAAGATGCCAAAGAGACCTGAAACGATGCCAGTGTCGGTGTATTCCATCGTACCCGTGACACCATCATAGTTGATCTCCCGACCTGCACGGATCGCGGCAAGGCCATCCTCGTATGAATAGACTTTCTCACCTTCGCCGCCGGTGACCTCATACATGGCTTGGGTCCAGCTGGCTGTGTTCAGCTCGCCTGCCTTTTCAATAGCCAGTGCCGATGCAACCAAAAGGTCGTAGTATTGGATCGCATAAGAGTTTGCAGGGTCACCGATATCATCGATCCACTTCGACGCATTGGCAAACTCCATGTAGGGTGCAAACGATGGATTGTCGCTGTGCGAGTTGGCCGCAAGAACGACGGCTTCGTGTTGCGCCAATGCGCTTTCGGTTGCCGTGTCATAGAACTCTGTCTCTTGCCATTCGCCAGAGCCGACGATGTACCAGGAGTTACCTGATTCAGCTGCATTTTTGACAAAGCTGCCCCCTGCTTGCGGGGATGAGAACATCACAACTGCTTCTGGGTTCAGGCGCTGAATCCGTGCCACAACCGAGCGATAGTTGCTTTCGCCGGCCTGAATGTCGAAATCGCCCAACACTTCAAAACCGATGGCTTCGGCCGTACGGACAGCCGCATCTTTCTGCAATTGTGATCCGGAAACCTCGGTTGCGATAATCACGACGTTCTGTTTGCCTGCGTCACGTACGTGCAAAAGGGCAGCAGTGCCGTTGGCGGTATCAAGCGGTGAGCCGCGGAAAATTGGTTCTTCCGCAACACCGCCGATAGTGCCTTCAATCGCGCCACCATGAACGGAGGGCATGATTGGAAGGCCCTGCTCGGCCACTTTTTCAAGCATGAATTCACGATAAGACAGATAGCTGTGTGCGGGGTTCAGTAGAACCTGAACGCCGTCACTATCGACAAGTTTACGCGCAGCACGCGCCTCACCCACTGTACCGATATCCTGATGGATCGCACGCATTGGCATGCCAAGCGGTGGGTCTTCGTTGATCTTAGACAAGACCATTTCCGCTACACCGTCAAAGAACGGGCCAAAAGCACCGAATTCACCCGTGTGATAAGTCAGATGCCCCACCACAATTTCTTCTTCGGCGAAGGTCGGCGTCACAGCCCCCAACCCGACAACAAGGGCAACCGCACCCGTTAAAGCTACATTTCTACGTTTCATTGTCTTCTCCTCCGTTGTTTGTTTTCTTGCAATTCAAATGTGATAAGCGGCGGTAATATCGCTCATTTCGAGTTCGGAACGCGGGCGAAGCAAGTGCATTTCACCCAGTGACAACACCATCACACGGTCCGCGATTTCGAGCGTCTTGACCGCATTCTGTTCAGCCAGAACGATCGTCAGACCCCTTTCTTTTCGGGTCTCTGCGATGCTCGAAAATAATGTGTCCACAAAAAGCGGCGACAGCCCTGCAGAGGGCTCATCCAGCAACAAAACCTTAGGGTCCTGCATCAGCGCGCGCGCAACAGCCAGCATCTGACCTTCGCCACCTGATAGCGATCCCGCAGCTTGACCGCGACGCTCTTTGAGGCGCGGGAAGAGCGTAAACACCTCCTCCAACTTCTCTGCCTTAGGCCGGTGCCCCGTGCGCCCGCCAATGGACAGGTTTTCCTGCACTGAAAGGTCGGGGAACACGTTTCCTTCTTGGGGAACATAAGCCACGCCCGCATCCGGCATCGCATAGGCCGGCGCGTTGGACACGTCGGCGCCATTCAGTGACAGGCTGCCACCTTGCAGCGGCAGAAGCCGTGCGAGGGTTTTAAGCAATGTCGTCTTACCAGCGCCATTGGCTCCGAGAACCGCGAAAACTTCGTCTTTCACAGAGAAGGTCAGATCCTTGAGGACCGCCATCTCGCCGTAACCGCTGCGTAGGGCTTGTGCTTCAAACATCGCTCATACCCCCATGTACTTTTCGGCGACGACACGGTTCGATTTCACCTCTTCCGGCTCACCTTCGAAAAGGATGCTGCCTTCAGATAAGAAGTGAACGTAGTCACAATATTCCCAGATCAGCGGCAGGTCATGTTCAACCACGACGACCCGCATTTTGCCGTCGGCCACTTTTTCTCGCACCATATCCATCACCGTGCGGGTAATATCGTCTGGCAAACCTGCCGTTGGCTCGTCCATCAGGAGTAACTTCGGCTCCGCGATCAGGCAGCGCAGGATATCGAGTAGTTTCTTTTCACCGCCCGACCGCGCGTAGCCATTGCGGTCCGTGAACGGGAACGCCTCGATCAGCTGAGACACACGCTCTTCAACATCCTCTGGATCCCGATGACTGGCAAAAACACTCATGAAGCCCTCATCCTTAGGCGGGGTCATGGCCAACCGTAGCGAATCTCGAATGGTTAGGCTGTCAAAGCCTTGAATGCGTTGGTTGGTCTTGATCAACCCAATCCGCGCGACTTCGTGCGATTTCAGTGGGTTGAGCGTTTTCACGCCAGAGCCAGTGTCCAACTTGATATCACCGCTCGTCGGGGCAATCCGGCGCGTCAGAAGACCCATCAGCGTGCTTTTCCCGGCACCGTTTGGGCCAATAAGGCCCTCAAGTCCTTTTGCACCAAAGGCGACGTGCTCAATATTGACCACTTCGTGCTGGTGGTAGGCTTTGGTCAGGTTGCTTGCTTCAAGTTTCATCGCTCAACCCTCCTTGACCGAAGCATCACCAGCGGGGGTCGTCGCAGGCCGCGCGCGGGTGCGCGGACCGTCGACGCCCAACATGCCTGCAGGACGGAACATGATGATCATGACCAGCAGAACGCCGTAGCAAAAAAGTTTGAAGTTCGGCAAAAGGATCGCCTGCTCGGCAGGCACAGGTGCATAAGTCTCAATCAGGATATCGAAAAGGCCAAAGGTCGCGAAAACACCGACCATGGCGCCTAAGTTGTGGCCCTTACCACCTAGAACAAGCGCGATCCAAACCGCAAACGTCAATGACGGAGCAAGAAGGTAGGGCACGAGGAACTGGTGAAGCGGTGCCGTCAATCCACCCAACAGCCCCATCAAAGCACAGGTCAAAACGAAGACCCCCCGCTTCGTACCCGCAGTATCTTTGCCAAGACTTGCCGCCAACTCTTCGTTGTCGCGGATCGCGATCAGACTGCGGCCCATCCGACTGTCGCGCAGCTTTGCTGAAATCCAAATCAAGAGGACCACAACCACCATCAACAAGAAGAAGTAGATCACATTGCGCGATGCAACATCAGCGAAGGGAAAACCGATTGTCCCCAACCCTTGGACACCACCGGTGATGTCTTTTTCGGTGATGATCAAGGTGGCCACAATTGCAGCAAAGGCGAGTGTCGCTGCAAGTATAGCTTGCCCGCTCCTTTGTAAGACAAGGTGCGACAAGATATATGCCACGGCCGCCGTAATCAATGACGCCAACAAGATCGCGACGATAAGGGGCATGGAGTAACTTACATAGAGCACGCCGGTCCCATAAAGTCCCAGGCCCCAGAAACCCACGACGCCGAAATTCGGAATGCCCAGTAATCCAAATTGGACATGGAGCAGTTGCGCAAGCCCAATGTACACGAGCATGAGCGAGAACGAGAAGATCAGATAATCCATTAAGCTGTCCTCGCGCCGCGGTAGGTCAGGACACCGATGAAGGCCAGCAGCAAGGCCACCTCGGCGTAAAGAGGTTTTGTAACCAGTGTGATAAAGGCGGTCAGGACACCTGCGACGACCGCGGCCACAACAGCCCCGCGAACGCTGCCCACCCCGGCCACAATCGTGACCAGCATTGTGATCAGGATGACGTTCCAGCCCATGTAGGGCGTCACCTGCGCAAAGACGCCCGAAAAGACACCCGACAGCCCGCCTGCACAGCCTGCGATGAACCAGATCGCGACCGATGTCCGGTGGGGATTGATCCCACTTGCCATCGCAAGGTCATGGTTGTTGGCCAGCCCGCGCATCTGTTCGCCCAGCCCGGTGTTGTAGATCATCCAATACAAGGTGCCTGCACCCAAAAAGACGAGAGCCAGTGCAACGAGCTGCAGGTTTGTCGCGCCCATTCCCATAAACTGTAGGTAGGTGATGTCGGGTTCGTTGAGGAACAGGTTCTCGGGACCAACGACAAGGATCAGCCCATAGCGCAGCATGAAAGACACCCCGACGGAGAGGATAATCATCTCTGTCGGGCCGACACCACGGTTGAGCGCAGGTCTAAAAATAGCGAGATAAACAGCGACGCTGAGGCATCCTGACAAAAGCATCGATGGGACGATAGACAAGTAGAAATGCGCACCCAGCACAACGTTAAATAGCACAGCGAAGTAAGCACCAAAGGTGATGCTTTCCGCATAGGCGATGTTCATGAAACCATTGAGATAAAAAATCAGCGTAAAGCCCATCGCCGCAAGAATAAGCGGTGAGGCCTCTAACAAGCCGATAAAGATGGCGTCGATCAATAACATCTTTGGCAGGTTCCTTTGAGTTACGCGGGGTTGCCGGGCCCCTTGTGGGGCACCGGCGGGGGTAATTTATTCGGCGAAAACCATGTCCGCAGGATCGAATGTGGTCACTTGCGCATACATCAGACCGTCGCGGGTCACGTAGGCGTCGCCGCCCTTGTAGGGTTCAGCCAGCCAATCGGCTTCAAGCCGCCAAGAGACGTTGACGGTGTCACCCACCGTTTTGACTTTCTCAGCGATGAAGGTTCCGCCCAAAAAGCCGCCGTCTTCACGTGGTGTGCAGAACCCGGCAAAGACGTCACCGATTGCCGCTCTGCCTTCAACCCAGACACCGTTGGGCAGGATGAACAGTACCTCTTCAGGGTATTGCGCCATTAATCGATCCCAGTCACAGGCATTGAGCGCATCAATGTGTTCAAACGTCACGCGCTCTGCATTTGGTTGCATGACGAGAGGCGGCAAGTCGCGGCCATGGCCTTCTGCGATGGACATCAGCGGCGCACAGATCAGTGCGGCAGCCATTGTAAGTCTCTGCATTGTCATCTTCGGGTCTCCTCCGTTGTCCGCCTCAATAGTGGCGGCGTTCTGATCCTGTTTCAGGATCGCGGCGATCACGCAGATCGCGCTTTTGTCTTGCTCATGCCGTGATGGGCCGGGATTGCAGCAGATAAACATCTTGGTGATAGATCGCCCATTCGATGTCCTGCGGCTTGCCGTAATGTGTCTCCAGCTGCACCGCGAGTTCAGATATCCGCGCCAGTTCCACCTCGGTCAGAACACCACCGTGTGGGGTCTGCGACTTCTTCTCGCGACCTTTGCGATCAACGATGTACTGGTCAGGTGTTACTTCGCCGGACACGACCTGCTCGCCCAGGCCATGCACCGCCTCGATCATCATTCTGTCCTTGCGGCGCGTGACCGGGTGGTTTGAAAAGACCACGCCCGCTTTTTCGGCATCAACCATTTTCTGGATGACAACTGCCATCCGCAAATCTTCAAGCGAACCCTTCTCGCCGCGATAAAAGATTGCGCGTTCCGAGAAAAACGAGGCCCAGCAATCGATGATCCGTTTGCGGACATCCTCTGCTCCGGACACTTCGAGATACGTTTCCTGTTGGCCTGCATAGCTGGCCGCTTCGCTATCTTCGGCACTGGCTGACGAACGCACGGCAACCAGACCACCACCAAGTTTAGCATAGGCATCAAGGACTTCTTGCGGAACTATCGCGGTCTGCTCGACTAATTTAACCGCCGCGATGTGATCACGGTTGCGTGCATGATCACGCAGCTTGTCTACATCGACGCATTTTGCGAGGACGTCAGCAGGCACAGCGAAACCGTTTGGTACAGGCAGGTTCTGCTGGGTCATAGAGGCGAGGCTAGCCCCCTTGCCGCCTGCATCAGCGACGCTGCAGCACGCCGGATCTTCAAACCAGATAACGTATTCAGACATCTACCATCCCCACGGCACGAACCGGGGCTCCTGTTGTACCCACCCATTTGATCGGAAACACAGAGAGCTTGAATCCATGCGGCGGTAGATCGCCGAGGTTCACAAGGTTCTCGATGTGCCAGTAGGGGTCGGTTTGCATGACTTTATGGGCAAGCCAAAATTTCTTGGTCTCAAACATGGCCCAGATCGGTGGATCATACGTTGGAGCGTCGATCCCCGTGACCCGACAGTCGTGATCGATCAGCCATTTGGTGGCCTCTGCAGACATGCCAACGTGATCGGTCAGGTAACGGTCTTCGTCATTGTATTCCGAAGCACCAGTACGGATCAGAACAATATCACGCGGCTTCAGCGTGTAGCTTATCTTGGCCAAAGCCTCTTTCATATCAGCGACCGTAATGGCCGCGCCAAAGTCAAGGTGACGAAAGTCCAGAACGACCCCGTCCCCAAAGCAATATTCAAGTGGGATACCTTCAGGCCCCGGCGAGTTTTCGTCGCCCATGTGCTTGATCGCATCGATATGTGTACCTGCGTGATCACTCAAGGTGACTGCATAGTGAGCTGTTAGATGATCCTCACCAAATTCAGTCGCACCAATTCCTTCGGCGAAAGCACTCCAGGACTCCTTCATTTCCATGCGAAGTTTTTCAATCCGCGGAAACAGTTTCATTTCGGAGTGAACCGGCATTGATAGGTCTATCATGCGAGGTGCCATTCAAGCTGTCCTTGATTATAATGAGTTGAAGTACCGTATGCTGCACCGCCAGCGACGTGCCGGCGGCGCAACGAGATGGCCTGCGTCACTTAAGGATTTCGACAATACCTGTCGTGCCATTGACGCGCAGGATATCACCCGTCTTGATATCCTTTGTTGCGACGGATGTGCCGACAACGGCAGGCAACCCGAACTCGCGTGACACCACAGCGGAGTGGGAGGTTGTTCCGCCTGCATCAGTCACAAGGCCCGAGATTTGCGTGAACAACACCACCCAAGCCGGGTTAGTCATGCGGCAGACAAGGATTTCGCCCTCTTCGACCGTATGGAACTGATCTTGCGTTGTGATAACGCGCGCCTTTGCCTCTATCACACCAGGACTTGCAGCAAGCCCGGTGATTTCACCGGCTTTTGTGGGCGGTTCGCGGTAGAAACGCTCGGGGAAGCCCCAAAGACCCGCATAAGGGAAATCAAGCGCCTCTTGCGTCGCGGTTCCGATCCAATCGGGTGGTCGCTTTTGGGTTGCTTCCTCATGTTCATCACGACGGTCTGACACGATCTCGCGTGCATCATACGCATCTTTGTCACCCACAAGCGCGCGCAGCTCATTGTACCGCAGGAAATTGATGTCTTCTTGGTCGTCCAGAATGTCGTGCTCGACCATCTTCTTGCCGATCGCGATCAAGACGGTGCGCAGACGTGCGTTCGTTCCTTGGTCGATATAGAAGTGATGGTCTGGTGTAAGGGGATTCATCTTCAGTGACTGATCCAGCGCGGCACGCAGCTTTTCAGCAGCCTCGCCTTCGACACCCTCCATGCACTCGGCTATGGCGGCGTTCAGATCGTCCGCGACCTCTTTGATGGTCGTGGGGTAGTCATAGTCGGACAAGACATAGCCGCGGATAGCTTCGATCGCCGGGCCGGGCGTTTCGCGCCAAAGCGGGAACATGGTCTCATGTGACCAGAGTGCTTTGTGTCCGAATTCTTCTAGATAGGGCTCAAACCGATCCTTGATAAACGCTCTACCCTCGTCAGAACCCTGCATGGCGGTCATAACATCCGCCGCAGTCGCGCCCTCAAAGGCTTCCATCAGTGTCTGACTACCCTTTACGGTCTCTTTCATCTGCCACAACGCCTCGACAGAATCCCAGTTGCGATCCTCGACCGAGCTTTGCAGACGGCCCTTCAACGCAGGGTCAGCGTCGGGCTTGAACTCGTCGATTGCGCCATTCAGGGCCATCGTCGCAGAGAACTGGGCAAAATTCAGCATCCAGTGAATCTTCCAGTGCCGATCATGAATGTCGATCATGTCTTCCAGTAAGACGGCAAGCGAAGTCAGGCTTGCACCGTCCTTATCGAACCCATCGATATAGGCAAAGTTTGTTTTCATCTCAGGCAGGATGCGATCATTCCACCAATCGAGGAAGTTCTCAGCATAGTGCGGCAGAACGTTGCCAAGGTATGGCCCGATCTTGCCAGCGTATTCGCCGTCTAGTGGCACACGTGGCACATAACGGTTCTGATACTCCATTGCCTCAACATGGATGCCGGGCGTCGCAGGCAGGGCTGCGGTGTAAAGGTACCCGTTGACGTTCTTAGCGATCCAGTCACTGGCAAATGGCGTGCCAAAGCGGCGGAACATGTGGTCACATGTCAACCACCATCCACCGATATCAAAGAACATCGGTGACAGAGGATTTGGGCAATGCAGATCGTCGAGGATCCAGAACAGTTCGTCCTCGCCCTTCTCCCAAGTGATAGGAAATTCGTCAGAGCCCAGATCTTGCCCCAACACCTTCGTTTCATCCAAACTCATGACGTCCTCCCAGACAGCTTTTGGTGTTCTAGCTTTGGTCTTTGAAAGGATAAGCGGGCCATTTACGTCAAGTCAAGCGATTATCGATAATTCATTATCCATACAACTAGAGCTTTAGTCTAAACAGGTGAAAATATTGCAAGTCATTGATAATATTTAATTTATTAGAAAGCAGGCAATGAAGCCTAAAACAGAAAGCTGTTCTAAGATCGCGTTCAATGGACCAATATTGTAAAACTATACCTGATTCTCGGTGTTTTTCTGTCGCGTAGGGTCGAACGGAATTTGCTGCTGGATTCAGCAACACACAAGATCATCACAAGTTAACGCATGGATCTGACGTCGCGGCGAATTCGAGGCTATTCAGGTAAAAGCGGTAGCGTGCCAATATGGTCGCGGAAACGGTAATGCATACCGTCTCGCGTCACTTCCAGCACGATCTCTTCGACCCAATCTGGCTCTCCAGTATCAGGGCGTCCAAGCCCCTCCATCAAGATCGCACGCATCACCGGCGAATGCGTCACACAAGCCACGACCAGGTCGGTCTCAAGCGGTGCAGCAAGGAAACTCTGTGCAAACTGCAGCACTCGCTTTGCAACAGCTGCCGCGTTTTCACCCGGTGGGTTCTTGCTGAAAACCCAGTATTCGATCCGGTCGGGCGCTGTCAGAAAGCCTTGATAGAATGATTGCTCCCTCACATTCTCAGGCGCGATGTCCAGAATTTCGGACTGCGACGCAAAGAACGCGGCTTTTGATCCCAGCTCTACGCGCGATCCAGCAAGGTAGACATCTGGATTGCGCAGCCCCCATGCTGCCTTGACCTCAGGCGCTCCCGGGTCAATGGCAAGGCGTAACGCTTCAGCCGTTTGACGTGACCGGTGCGTCTTTGTCGCCAAGAAGAGGAATTTACTATCGCCCGACGCCAAATCACGTAGTCGGGGCACGGCTGCTTCAATGTCGGCATTGGAGTCTTCGGTTATCGGCATGTCGCCTTCGTGAGAGGGCACTTTCGCATGCCGTAAAAACGCAAGTGTCACTTTACGCATGGTTCAATTCCGCTTTGTAGTGAGGTTGCTGTGTTTTACCGGCGCCTACCCGGCTGGTGCGCTTGGCGTTTTGACCTGATCCGAAAATGCCGCCCGCTTCTCTGGATTTGCTTTGACGTCGTTATTACTCTGGAAGATATCATTCATTACCTTTCCAAAAGACTCGACGTGGTTACGCATTTCCATTCCGCATCGCTCTGGATCGCCCTCGCGCAACGCTTCGATGATCGGATCGTGCCAATGCGCCAGATCAAGATCTGGAAGCCGCGCCATAAGGTTGCTGAGTGTCACGTAAGTCCGCGCCTCAATCATTAATGATCCCCAAGTCTCGATCAGAATTTGATTGCCGGTCGCATCCATGATGGTGCGATGAAAATGCACATCCCACTGTGCCATCTTACGCGCATCGCCCATCTCAAATGCCTCAGTCATCCCATCGACAGCGCGCTCGAGCTCACCCAAATGGGGCTTGGCGTTCTTTGCCGCGAGGTGCCCTGCCAGCTCTTCCAGGCAGGCACGTACTGGGTAAATCTCTAGAATTTCTCTCTCATCAACCCTGCGCACCCGCGCGCCTTTGTGTGGCTCCACCTCAACAAACCGCATGGCCACCATATCGCGAAGGGCTTCCCTCACTGGTGACTGGCTGATCCCCATACTTTTCGCTATCTGAGATTCGACAAGTCGGTCGCCCGGTTTGTACTTGCCAGACAAGATGTCATCTAGCAGCTCCTCTTTGACTTGATCGCTTAGAACAACTCTTTGAATCACGGCTAAAATCCATTGTTGATATTGCAGGCCCAAGGCTTTTGGGCGACGCTATTCATGCACCGACGATAACGCCCTCAGCACTCCCTGACATTAAAATAATAGATGGGCCAGACACCATTGTCAACGATTATCGATTACCGCTAACCTAAAGCCAAGGGCTTGTCACGTTAGCGTTGATCCCCGCCCCAAAATGAACCCCACGCATTTAGATTGAGCAATCGCAGATCTCAGACACAGACCGGTTTGGATAGATAAGCGCCTGATCTATATTGACTGAATCTTTGTTTGGATCCGCCTCATCAAATTGATATTCAACGACCTGCGTACGGGAAAAGGTTCGAGCGGCCAAGGCTAGGGTTCCGAAAACTATTCCAAGACGCGAAAGCCGCCATTCAAGCCAGCGTAGCGAAAGGACGGTTTGTCCCAAACCAACTGATGCCGCAGCATATACATATCGGCAATAATGCCAACATTTGCACTCGCATATTAGCAGCAAGCAAGTTACCATTTGAGGCAGAAAGTTCGGGAAATTTTGCCGGATATGCACCAACAATCGTAGTCATTTCATATTAGGCGAAAAACGATGCCATTAGAAAAATCGCAAATTGAAGATGCCGTATCACGTATCCCCAGCATGGGTGGGCGACAAATTGGCGAACACTTACGGCAATTGGCAGCACAAACGACTATGGATAGCTGTATTGTGGAAGTTGGCGCATGGTTGGGTGCTGGAACCGCGCAGTTAGCACTCGGGGCAAAGAATGCGGAACCAGTGCCAGACATTCATGTGTTCGACCACTTTCATGCATCCGAGTCCGAAGTAACAAAAGCCGCAGCCGCTGGGGTTGAATTGAAAAAAGGGCAAGACACACGTTCTGTGGTCGAAAGCCATCTCGCCAACCTTGATGCCAGTATTCACCTTCATAAAGGAAGGATCGAGGAGATAAGATGGGAACACGGGCCTATTGGCTTGTATGTTGATGACGCGTCAAAAGATGTGGCCGATTTCAATCACATTCTAAGAGCTTTTGGCCCAAGCTGGATTGCCGGAGAGACGATGCTGGTCTTGATGGATTATGGGTACTGGAAGAAGTTCGCACATGATCCCGCGATGGAAAAACGGTTACGCATTCAAACTGATTTCATTACTTCAAATGATGACTATTTTGAAATGGTAAATGAGCGACCAATTAAGGGGACCAGTGCGGCTATTATAAAATACGTCAAGCCTTTCGACTTTTCGGCTGTTCCTGCCATTGCTCGCAAATAGCCGAATGCTCTAAAGTACTCGTGCCAAATTCACGGCTGCATTGCGCGAACCAGCGCTTGACTGGGGTGCATTCACTCAATTTCCCTAGCAGGACGCACCTGAGCATCCGGACGTATCTTAATGCCTTAAGCCCGGACCGTTGCAACGCAAAAAAGGTTCTGAGTGGTAAGATCCCGCTCGCTTAGATCGCTGTGTGCAGCCCTAATATCATCGGTTAGTCTTTCCACACCGTTTTCGGGGCGAGACGGGATTTCAATCATCTGTTCAATTTCGAAGTAGCGTTCCGTAATAACGATCAACTCGTCCAATTTGATACGGTTTAACCCACGCGCGATATAGTGATCCGGTTCCGGTACGTAGTTGATGTGTTTCCAATCAATCATCTCTGCTTGTCGCGGATCATCCAGATCAAGCTTTGATACCGTCTTGGGTGGCAGATGGTGTCCGTTCCAACAATAGAAATTGTGATGATTGTAAAGCAGCTTTCCACCTACTCGCAGCCGCGCGGCGATATCAACAAAAATCTCTTCTAGTTGATGCAAATGCTCGGTCACGTTGTGCATTGTGCAAATATCAAACCGTCGCGTTATTGGCGTGTCGCCGACTGCTTCCGCAGACGCATGCCAAGGCGAAATAGCGCGCGAGATTTGGCGTGGCGTCCACCCGAATGGCTCTTTCCTGCTCTTGGCCACGTTTTTTGATCGATCCCGGTTGCTCTGTAAAATGGGATCAAGGCCAAGATACGATTTCGCGCCAGCGGCGAGGTAACCCAAACCGTGCAGCCCGGGGCCACAGCCAATATCCAGAACGTCCCTACCGTAGACGTGTTCTCGTATTTTACTGGGCCAGTCCATGTAACCAAACTCAAACGCTTTGGTCAAAATCTCTGGCTGGTACGCCTTCGCACGCCAGTCGTGATGCCGGGTGTTTGACCAATAACCTTGGAGTGCTGCTTCCCGGCTTTCGTTGAACTCGACCGGCAGCGCATCCTCGGGCGGCTGTGTATGATGGAACGTGACTGCTTCAGACAAGTGATCTATCAATGTCGCATTGCTCGAAGTCTTCAACTGCTTTGTTGTTACCGATTGCCATGCGTCAGCCAAGCCTGGATGAGCTTGCATCTTGGCGAGTTGCTCAAATGCACCCGTCCAGTCAGCCGCAGCGATAGCGGCAACCACCTTGAGAAATCGATAAGGGTGATCTTCGGCCAAGTTAATATTGTTTTCCAACGATGCCTGAATTTCCCAATCTGGATCGAATGGTTTGATCCGATCAAAATCGCGCAGCTTCGCTCCGGCTTCCAAAAGCAACACGTTGCTTGTCGCAGGGACCGACTGCTCTGCGATACGCAACACACCGTTTGAAACAAGACGCTCCAGATAAGCGGCCATATCGGTATAAAGAGGGCTAAGACCATTCTTAATCAGTATGCGCCCTGAAGTGTCCAAGTGATTGATAACGCCGGAAAAGCAGGCTTGCAGTGCGGGCGCTGTCTTGGGTCCATCAACGACAATCAATGCAATGTCACCACCGCTCCATTTAAAACCGTCAAATGCTGATTTGTGAACCGTCGCGCAAAGCTTTGCGTCGGCAAGCGTCTTTTCAAGCAATGGCCTAAAGTCATCACCCACGTTCAGCAGGTCAGGCACTTTTTTCGCGTGGTCGGATGTCCACAAAAACCGATCAACCACGTGAAGATTAAGTGTTTTGGCAAGCACGACAGACAAACCGCCCAGCCAAGGGCCGAATTCAACTGCGGTGGCACCTTTGGGAACCCGTTGGACCGTAGATCTGACAGCATCAACATCTGCATCAGTCGTCATCCGGGGAACACTCGTTGTCACGGGGGTCATAGCCAGCCCTTCTGTGGTTCTTTGAATTTGCTATTTGGTTGCGAACTCTGCGCGATCCACCCAAGTCAATGGATCAATCTGATCTTGGTGCGGCGATACTGACGATGGCAAGCAGCGATAGGAAAATGAAGAACGCAAGAGCGGTTGTTTGCCACCGTTGCGGATAGTCCGCTATTTGAGGTGCCTGTGGTGGGACGACGATCTGAAAACGGCTAACGCCAAGCTCTGCCGCTTGGCGGGCCTCATTGCGACCTGCAAGGGCGGCTGCCAAAGTCTGTTCAGCAACCAGAACGGCTGCGTGCGCGGTTTGATGCACCGCCAACTTTTCATTCAACGATCTGCCCCCGCTGGCATCCACCAATCGTGCGCGTTGTAGCGCGATCAGTTGATCAACTTCATCGCGTGAATTATTGTATTCAGTAAGAATTCTAGACCCTGCGCCATCAGCTGACTCAAGCGACAAAATGCGCCGATCAAGTTCTAGTCTACTGATCTCCAGTGTATTGATGGCCTCGTAGACCCCTGCAATCGTTGCTTGAGGATCGACCTCACCATTCGCTATCTGGACATCCACCATATTGCGTTGAGCTTCTTGAACAGCTTCCTGTGCCCGTTCCACAGCACCATTAGCCTGGGCCATGCGTTCATCAAATAGACCTGCTGAGAGAACGTTCATATGCGCCTCAGCAATCGTCAGCATTGAGGTCAGGAATTGCAGCGCATCTTCCCTGGTTCGCGCGCGAATGCTCGTGGTGATCAATCCGTTCTGCACGTTGATAGACGACTTCACATAACGGCCAAGACTTTGCGCTTCACTTATCTGCAGCGCTTCTAGATCGCGGACCCGACCAACCGGGTCCATTGCATCATCACGGTAGTAACTGATCAATCCTGTTTCTCGCTCCAGTGCTTCGGAAGCCGCAGGTGAGTTCAAGAACTCTAACACCATGAAGGCGTCCCGCATTTGGCCGCCACCGCTGACCGCGCCCAGAATACCCAATCCAGCTGCATTTGAGTCCGGTGCCGGCTTGGTCACTGAAATGACTGCCTCAGCACTATACAACGGCACTGCAATATTGCTGACATAGTACCAAACACCAAAGGTTGGTAGCAGCACGGCCAATAGAAATTTGGCTGCGATCCGTGACCGTTGCTTGCGCCTGCTGACCTTAACATATTGAAAAATATCCTCGATATGCGCCATTTCATCCGCGGCTTCAGGCGACCGGTCCGCGTGCTGGATCAGCTTTCCAATCACGGCAGGAGGCACCGTCGAAGGAGCAAAGCGCTGGCGAAGCTTGGCCCAGAACCCGGTGTGCGGCGATGACGTCACCACAGGCTCAACGAAAGGCAGTTTGGGCGGCGTGTCGTGGACGGGTTGCGCAGTCGGTTGTTCAACAGGATTTTCTGCTGGCTTTTGTTCCACACTGTCGCGCCACTGACTGATCATCAGATCTTCGTCGGCGGGTGCCGAAGTCTTTTCCTCTGTTGTCTCAGGGATATCCTTTGAGGGCTCAAGTATGCGCTCTCGCCACTGCGAAATCAGGGCGCTTTCGTCATCTTCGGCGCTTTCAGGAAGTGGCTTGCTCAACTTGGCACTCCCGTATGAACAGGTAGCGCAAGCGCCTCTGCATGTTCAGCCGAGACCGCCCTATGCAAAGTTCCATCGCGCAATGCAAAGAATGTATCGCACATGCTTTCCAGATGACGCTTGTTACGTGAAAGTAGCAACATACCGGAATGAACCAATCGCCGTTTCATTTCCTGCAAGCATTGCATCTGAAACGTGTTGTTGCCAAGCGCCGGGAAACCATCGACCACATATGTGTCAGCAGGGAATGCAAATGCAAGCGCAAGGGCAAGCCGATCTCTTTCGTAAGAGGCGTATGTGCTAACCCGGTGTGACATGACGGATTCCAACCCGGAAAACGCCATAACATAGGCCAGTAGTCTTTCCGGGTCCCCGCCCATGAGCCCAGCAACAACCCTTACGTTATCAGTTCCGGTCATTTCCTTGTGCAGATAACCAGAAAACCCAATCGGCCACGACACTCTGCCTACATGCGTAACGCGTCCTTTATCGGGATGCTCAACCTTGCTCGCAAGCCGCGCTAGCGTAGATCGCCCGCTTCCCGAGTGCCCAAAGATGCCCACACGCGCACGCGGCGGAACCATCAAGTTAAGATCGTGCAAGACAACGGCCGACTGTTTGTCATCTCGGCGGATACGGCAAACATTTGAGAAAGCAATCATAACATACCTCGATTTGGTGCGTCGGCTTTCCAGTAGTTTTCGAGCGCTACTGACGCGAGCAAGAACCCAAGTCCAAGCGACATTGTGTACCCGATTGCTGAAATCGGTGAGGAAAATCCAAGGAAAAACCCTTCCCGTAGGTATTCAATGGTATGGAAAAGCGGAGAGTACCAAAGGACGGCCTGGGCGGGCGCAGGCAACTCTGCGGCGATGTAGAAGATTCCCGAAATCCAGAATAATGGACGGATCAGGATTGGCAAAATGCGCTGGAATGTGGGACTGAGATGCCCGCAGATCGCGCAAAATCGACCAAAACCGAATGCGAAACACCAGGTGACGACAAGCGCAGTTGTAACTTTGAAAAGGTTATCCGGCGCGGGGACATTGTATATCACGGAAATAGCCGTCAGCAGCACAACAGCGACAATCAGCATATTGATCAGTTCAAGTAGTCCGTTCGCCAGCAGTATTTCAGACAACGATGTCGGTCGAAAGTAAACCATATACCGGTTTGCTTTCGGTGCGCGCATCATGGATGTCAAAGTCTGGCGAAACAGAACATAGGGTAGAATGCCGGTTGCAACGAAGATCGGTGTTGGAACAAGCAACGGCGACGTTCGGCCCAGAAAATCGAAGAACAAGGCCATCGTAACGATCCAGGCGATCGGCGTCAGGTAAGCCCACCCGTATCCAAAAAGGCTGCCCGCAAACCGAATACGCTGTTCACGGCGGATAAGCGCGCGCACCCTACCGATGATCGTTGAATTTAGGGGGCTTGAGCCATCGATGGGGACCGCGTTCGTCATACGTCTTGGCTTTCCAGCGGACTGCAAAGCAATTCCATCGTCTTGGAAAGCGAGCTTTCCATAGAGAAATTCTTTCGGACGAATTCCCGCCCTGCGCGACCAAACTTCAACCGCAATTCAGCATCAGACAAAAGTGTCTCCAACGCTTGCAGCGCCTCTTCAAAAGGAAAAGGTTCAACCTGCGAAAGACAGATACCAGACTGATCGGGAAGGAAAGCTTCGCTTGTGCCACCGGCAGGCGTTGCGATCACCGCACGACCCGCCAGTTGTGCCTCGAGTATTGCGTTGGGTAGCCCTTCGTGCATTGCGCAATGTAACACAACATCAGCCTTGTTTAGCCAAAATCCCATCGCCTTGCGACGACCCACCAGGAATACCTTGTCGCTCAGCCCGCGATCGACGATCATCCTTTTCAGATCATGATACTCGTCACCTGTACCGGCAATAACGAAACGTGTGTTTGGGTCCCTCTCCAAATATTTCTGCGCGAGTAATATCCAAACATCTGCACGTTTGACCGGGTGCAGGCGAAAAACACCAAGTACTGTCTTTGTACAATCCGCCGACACTGCACAGATATCACCCCACAGCTTTTCATCCTCGATGTCGCCCCTTACTTCGTGATCAGTCGCTGCATTTGGAACGACGGCAACATCATCGACATCGAGACCTAACCAGTCTGCGTATTTCCTCGCCATTATGTGGCTGTTGCAGGCCACAAAAACACCCGGCACGCGGACCAACGTTTCAAAATAGCCTTCAAACCCCGGTTTGAAGAAATCCTTGCGGATTTTCAGCGGCGTGCTTCTGAAGCACAAGATAATTCTGGGAACCCCTGCGGCCAAAGCGGCCAGCGCAGCGACATGCATGCCGTTGTCTTGCCAAATATACGCAGTATCTGTCCGATCTTCCCGGTAAATCACCGCCATGCGCCGCACAGCTTTGCGCAATTTCTTGGGAAGAAGAAGATATATTTCCCCCATTTCCCCAAACTCTTTGAAGGGGTTCTTCACCTGTGGTTCAATCAGATCATCAAGGACTGTAAGCCCCAGACCCGCTTCGTGCAGATAAGACACAAAAAAATCCTTGCCTGCAGATGGATCAGAGTGATGAACCGTCAGTTTTATTGGACCATCAGGTTTTTTCTGTCCAACCAACAAACCATCCTTCGCAGCACGATCAATATTGGCCGCAATGCGAACAAACTGTCGCTCTGCACCGCCGGCAGCCAGCTGGCTGGTAAAGAGAGACAACCTACCTACCCCATCAGGCCGATCAGCGGTCAGAACCCGCTGGGCGAACATCTGAACAAGGGCAGCCGGTGGCGATTGCGCACCTGAGGCGTCAAGCATCTCGCAAATTGCACCGTAATGCAGCGCCTTTGACAGCGGCAAGTTCTGGTTGGTGGGAAGGCCAGAAACTTGGGCAACCGCCTTTGCTACAATGGCAGCCTCAGCGTAACGTTCTTGGTCGAAAAGGTTGCGCATATATGCAAGCTGTACTGCTTGTATCTGCTGCATCGCTTTCGGGAGCTGCTGAAAGAACGCGTCGGTCTCAGCAGACAATTTCAATTCTTGCAAACCGATGAGATACCCAACCGCCGCTGCCGCAACAGTGGTGCGGTCTGGGTAGCGTGCCGCAATCAGTTCTAATCCTTCACCGATGCGTTTATCGCGTCGCATCCAGCGAACCTGCATACGAAAACATGTTTCATTTGATGGAAAGAGGCCTGCCAAGACATCCCAATTCTTGGCCATGTCAGGATAGTCGCCCTTACGCTCCATCATCTCCAAGAGTATCACAAGCAAGGTTTCATTCCCGCGCCTGGTCAAAAGGAGTTTCTTGATTTGATCAATGGTCTCTATCAGCTCATGCGGCTGTCGAGATGTCGTGCGTAATTCCTGCGCAAATGCGAGCTCGTCCTCTGTCGCGAGGGTTGGCACGATACCGGCCGTTGATTGGCAGTGTTCGACAAAATGTTGGTGTTTCATTCGGCGATCATCAACTCAAGTTGTGTGGGTCCTTAAATATAATTCTTCTCAATTGTAGCAATTAATCCTGATTATCAAAGCAATCAGTATGACCACTGGTCAAGTTCCGGATAAAAGGCGACGCCATGCCGAAACAATCAGCATTTTCGAGCACGTTGACGACTATTTCACGGCAATTTGGATCATTTGCACAAACAGGCGCAATCTCGCGTATGAGTGACCAAGCGTCGTGTATATGACCGTCTTGAATGAAATGTTTCAGGTTTCCCGCTAGGATTTTGATGACCTGTTGAATTTCAATGGTGGCTTTTGCGGTGAGGTCAGGATTGGCGCGAATTCTTTGCAGCAGATGCAAGGCATCAACACAATCCGCGCCAACCACTGCGCGATTCAGCAGCTTCTTTTGTGCCCAACCAAGACGTCTCTTGGCCTCATCTATCGCCTTTGTCTCGTCTGTCGATGCGGTTTGCAGCACTTTTTGCGCAGCAGTTTCCGCCAGTTCAAAACTGCGCAACATCACCGCAGATCGTAATACCAGTACCCAGTTGCGCGCGACATCCGGTGCAAGATCTGTAGCGCGTCGTGCGTGGCGCAGTGCCGCCTCGCCGTTACCTTCCGCATAGCACAAACGCCCAAGAAAGTACGGAACATGATCGATGGGTGGAATGATCTGCGTTGCCACATCCAGAAGGCTTCGTAAGGTAGCACTATCTCTTATCAGATGGGCTTTTTTGGCCGCTGCCAATGTGGACTTTTGAAGACCACGCATAAGCCGTCTTGCGCCCTTGTTTGAAACGTCCCAGCTGAGCGCTTCGGAAAGCAACTCAACACGACGGGTGAGGTCATCTTCATTTTCCGCTTCTTGTACCAAAGAATGAATAGCGGTTTCGCCTCCGCACCTCTCAGCTTCCAAAACCAATAGTATTGCATTGGCACGCTGCGAAGCCTTGACGGCATCATGCCGTGCAAGCACTCCATAAGCCTGCAAAAACCGATCAGAGCTTTGGGTAATCAATTCGAATAGGAATCCAACTTGATCCTCATCCATGGAAACAATGAGCTGCGCCATCAATGCAGCATCGAAGTCTTTCGAGTTGAGTTGACACAGCATTTGGCGAAACCTTGCATCTTTCGCTAGCTTTGGATCACTCACCAACAGATCGCAGATTATTCGTAATATCTCTGTGCGGATATTCGGATAGCTTGTGAATAGATCAACGCTAGTCTCGATACCGACATCCGCGTCCATAGCGACTAAAGCCCTTAGAGCAGGGGCCCAATAAAGATTGTCTTCTATTATGGACGCTTGGCATGCCATCTTGATGCAATGGCGCAGTAGATAAGTATCCGTATTCCGCAATGCGTGCTGCGCTGCATGAACAAAAAGATTTCTGTCGATTTCACCATCGAGTACAATTTGCGCAGCAACAGCCTGAGTGCGGCTAATATCGTTTGCACTGGCATTCAAACGCATCGACAGTTTCCTTAATTCCTTATCAAGTGACGCGGGTTTGGAAATCAACTGATCGACCCGCCTATTGCATTCTTCGATTCCATCGACGGCAAGACATGCTCGGATATGCACATCATATTTGCGTATGTCACTTTCCGCCCTGGCCGCTTTCATCATTTGGTCAACGCGGCCAGCTAGCAGTTCTGAATGCCAAGTGTCGAAAAGATGGCAGGAGAAGAAATCAGTGAAATGTGCGAGGCTCTCGCTTTCATCTTCAATGGCGCGGCTCTGGCCGATCTCGTGCATTACTTTTGTGGGGTTAAAGACGGTCAATCCAATCTCGCTGGCCACCCGCTCGACCTGCTCTACGCAGGCGCTGCGACTTGGAATGCGACGTCCGTCACCTTTCAGGGCATCAACATGGGTCATGATGATTGGGTCGATGAGGGTCTCTCGAACGTAGTTCAGGCCCGCGCGCAATTCCGGATCGCTTGTTTCGCTGAGCTGTAATCTATTTAGGAGGTGTTGCTGATCTGACGTCAAACCGACCCGCACCGCAAACGCATCAATCATTGCTTTTTGCTCTACGCGATCATTGGCCCGTAATGCATTCCAGAAACGTGTCTTGTGTCCGATATCATCAAAAAATGGTGCACAAGCTGATTTCAAATGATTGATTTGCACTGCGTGACCGTCAATAGACAGTTGCTTGCGCGAAGAAATCTCGACCAAATTTATGTCGGAGGGCGTGAATTTTTCCTTGCTGATGTGCGTTAAGTCATGCTTTGCGATCACCTCCCAGAGCGCGGGATCCGGTTTATAGTCGCCATTCAGAAATCTGACCTGTTGAACAACTTCGCTGATTGCGTGCGCATACCCGTAAACGCGCTTGTTCACCCAATGATAGCCGCGTCTTTGCGCCCCGGCGCGTAAGGGGGCATCCAAACGACACGTTCCGACGGCCGATATGGTCAAACGAGTATCAGCGGTGGGTTTAATATGCATTTTTCAATGGTCACCTTACTCATTGGTAGATCTAAGCGTTTAGTCGTTCAGCAATAAACTATCAGACCACACGCGCGTCGTTCAACGTGCGCTGACTTCACATCTTTATTGTGTTCCAAAAGCCGCCACTCATGCGAAGATTATGCGGACTGGTTGCGAACATATCCTCAAGATGCCCCATGTACTGCCCCATCCACCGCGCTACAAAGGTGTCTTCCCCCTCGCCTTCTGCCCTGTCTGGATGTGGCATCGGCGACAGACCGGCACGCAGTCGGCCGTCGGTCCACCTCACATCGGTATAGAACGTTGGTGTGTTCGCTTTAAAGACCCGTCGTGGCACAAAGTCACTCAGCGCAATCGATCGATCAAAAAGGTCATAACGAGGCATCCCCGGGAAGCTGGTTCCATCGATGGCAATTACAACAACGCGGTTCTCTCCCAGATGACGCAAAATCATGCGTGTCAGGGAAATCACATCATTCGACGAGGCCGAAATCAGCCGCGCGTTTTCGTAGACTGAGACGCGACCACCATCAACGTCTGGCGTCGAAGCGACAATAGAAACCGGAAGCCCCGTTTTGGCCAAGGCAACAGGTCCCGCAAAAAGTGCCCCGACGTGGGCCGTGGCGAGAATAACGCCCTTTCCTTGATCAAGTGCTGCAGACAACACCGCAGTATTGTCCGGTGTCCCATCAATCAGCCCAGCAATCGTTTCGATTTCAGATGGAACGTGTTCAAGACAATCGCGAAAGCGATTGTCGGCCAAGTTCACCCACCGCACCTCGTCTTCCCATGTTTGACGATCAAGCGGCGCTTTTGCATTGGCACGCACATGCGTCCAAGACCAATCCAACCGGGCCTGACGAATATCTGCCAGAGGCAAACAAGATCGCATGTCGGCAAGCGCTGATTTGAGGTCGCTTGGAATACGTCGGGTGGCCCCTTTGCTCGCGCGTGCATTAAGCGCTTCTGCGACGTCAGCTTTGCCCGCCATGAGGTACACCCCTGTCGCAAAGCGCAGAACGCTTTCCGCAACGTCTTGGTCAGCAACAATGGGATCTAAGACTTTGACTGCATCTTCGTATCGCCGCAATTGGCGCAGGCACTTTGCATAAAGGACCGACGCAACAAACGAACGGTCCATTGTGCGCGCACTTTCGATAATCTCGAGTGCAGCATCATATTCGCCCCGCGAATAGAGGCAATTGGAGTACAAATGCGCATACCGGTAGTTGTCGGGTTCGGCTTGGTAACAGTTTCGCAGAAATGTCCGGGCGTCGTTGGATGCCGGATCAAGCTGAAACAGCGCACGAGCCAATTCAAACGCCCGTTTGCCGGTCACATTACCCATATCATTGTGCTCGTGCGTCAACGCGTTGCGCGCACGCGATGCTTGGCCAGCCGCGTTGTAGACTGACGCTGCAAATACAATTGCTGCTGAATTCGTCTCGTTCAGCTGCACCGAAATATCGGCAGCATCGAGTGCCGCGGGTATATCACCTGACCGATAAAAGGCCCGGGTCGCGCTATCGGCGATGCTACCATCTTGATCCCACAACTGCGCCGTTTCGCGAGCCGCGGCGTCCGCAACAGCAACATCATCAAATTTGAGACTCGCCGCGAGGAAGGCGCGCGCAACGTTCAGGTCGTTTGGCGATTTGCGGCGTGCCGCTTTGAGTGTCTTAAACGCCTTGTCAGCATCACCAGCCTGCTTTTGCAGGCGTGAGAGCTGCAAATAGTCCTGCAGTTCATCGCTCCGCTGCAAAACCACCTCAAGAACAGAGCATGCTTTTTGATAGTCACCGCGTAGAACTAAGGGTTTCACTATGCCGCGACGCAAAGCCGAACGTCCCTTGTCGGTGTCGATGTCCGCGCTCTCCAAAAGGTTCCAATTGGGCGTTTCAAGAACATTCAATTTCTGCAAAATCTATCCGATCCTTGCTTGAAGCTGACTGTAGACAAAACTAACGGGCATCCATCAAATCGTCTATCTTTAAAGCGTAACTCCGTTCTTTTTCATCAGTCAATCGACTGAAAAAGCGGCAAAAAATTGCAAACCATAGGCGGGCAAACGCCAAGGTAATCTTCTTGCTTGCCCTTATTTCGTCGCCAAGCCTATTAAACTATATTTGGTGCGTCACGTATTCATAAAAACATAGCGGCATTACAAGAAAAAGGCGCGCGCCGATCGGATGTTATGACCAGTCGTCGTGCTGGACTAACGGAATATTGGAGTGTGTATCTTGCTTGATAATTCAACCAATTATGGTTTCGTTTATGCTGCTAGCGGCCAAGGGTATACTGATCTTGCCATCTTATCCGCACGTAGTTTGCGCAAGGTTAGTCCGGACGCAGAAATTGACCTTTTTACCGACTGCCCCGTCGGTGACGGACATCCTTTCGACAATATTTATTCTTTGGACCGTTCGTGGTTCAGGCCGAAATTTGAAGCTCTTTTGAAGTCACGATTTGATCGTACTGTCTATTTGGATGCAGATACTTTTGTGGTTGCTGATATCAGTGACATATTCGAAGTTCTCGAACACCACGAATTTGCCGCGGCACCCGTCATTCGTACGAACTATGCCGACAATCGGCGTATCTGGAAAAAAAGTCTTCCACTTGCTGTACCAAGGTATAACTGTGGCCTGATCGGCATCCAAAACAGCGACCGGGTGCACGCCTTTCTACAGAAGGTCCAAGATGTTCTGATCTCTGAGGATTTGGATCATGACCAGTCATTGATGCGTGAGATGTTGTTTGAGAGTGATATTCGTGTCGTCACCCTGCCGTATGAATACAATTTCAATGAAATTACCCTTATCGATATTCTCTCAGACCGCTTTTGCGCGCCCCGCGTCCTGCACTTCTGGCGGATGCGTGATCATTTAGTTGGTTCAGGCGTCAGCCAGATGCTCGTTGAAGACCTTTTGGGGCCAGCGCGCAGTTGGTTCCTAGAACGTCATCGCAATAACGATGCCTATCTAGGTGCCAAAGAAGTAGTTCCAATGCCATCTATCGCTGCCTTACGCGCCGACGAAAGCGAGCAGATGTTGGCGAAATTGGCCAAAACCGCAGGTGAATGGCAGGATCAAAAGCCATAAAGTGTGATCAACTGGCCCCTACACCACACGATCAAACAGGCATTGGCTAAGAGATTATTCAAGCATCCTGATTAGTCCGCGTCGCGTTCACCTGAGGAAGTGTGCGTGATTGTCCGTTCCATCAGTCGCCTCAATCTCCAGCGGGTCTTTCAACATCCCTTACAACACCAAGATCGCGAAACAGACCACCAGCATTTGAGGCTCTACAAGAGCGTCTCGCACGGTGCCCCAGACATGGACTGACCCATGTAATGATGTCACAACGCATGAAGAGTGTTCCACATAGAAGACCCTGTTGATGAATGACCTTTCTCAAGGGCTTGCCGAAGCCATTTACCGCGTTGCGACGTTGGACCCCGAACTGGTCAACATCACGTTGAGATCACTTCAGGTGACGGTGACTGCTGTTGTCATCGCATCCGCCATTGCGTTGCCACTGGGTGCTTGGCTTGCGGTGACACGGTTTTGGGCGCGGCGTTATGTGATTGCTGTTCTGAATGCGTTGATGGGGTTGCCGCCAGTTGTCGTCGGGCTGATTGTCTACGTGATGTTAAGTCGCTCCGGTCCTTTCGGCGTGCTGGGCCTTCTTTTTACACCGACAGCAATGATTATTGCACAAGTCATCATTGTCACACCGCTGATCGCATCAATCGCACATCAGGCATTGCGTGATTTGTGGTCCGAATATCACGACCTGCTGATCTCGTTGAACACAACCAAGCGTCAGCGCATTGCAACACTTCTCTGGGACGGGCGCCGCGCGCTCTTGACCGCATGTCTTGCAGGATTTGGGCGCGCGATAGGCGAAGTCGGCGCGATTATGATTGTCGGAGGCAATATCGACAATGCGACCCGCGTGCTAACGACCGCAATAGCGCTCGAGACCGGCAAGGGTAACTTTTCGCTCGCTCTTGGGCTTGGGTTCGTTCTTATCACGCTCGCAATCATTCTGAACCTCGCCATTCATTCCTTGTCGCGCACCGAAAGGTCAAACCTGTGGTAGCTACAATATTTCCTTTGCGGGTGACCAAGGCTTGCGTGAAACGGCGTGGCGTACAGCTTATCGGGCCTATTAACCTTGATCTTGAAGCGGATGGCCTCACCATCGTATTGGGACCGAATGGATCGGGCAAAACCTCGCTTTTGCGGTTGATGCATGGGCTTGAGCGCCCGGCGACGGGTACGGTCAATTGGGCCATGCCGGACTCTAACGCGCGGATGCACCAAGCCTATGTGTTCCAGACACCCACGATGATGCGGCGCAGCGTGACTGACTGTATCGCTTATGCGCTGACCGTAATGGGGGCCAAACGTGCAGATGCCCGCAGAGGTGCGCAAGACTATGCCAAACGGGTCGGGCTTGGGCATGTCCTCGACCGTCCCGCAGGGGTGCTGTCAGGTGGCGAGAAGCAAAAGCTTGCTCTTGCGCGCGCATTGATCAGGCAGCCGCAAATCCTGTTTTTGGACGAACCTTGTGCCAATCTGGATGGTCGCGCGACACGTGAAATCGAAACCATCCTGAGCGAAGTCCGCGCGCAAGGCACACGGATCGTGATGGCGACCCATGATTTGGGTCAAGCACGGCGTCTTGCGGATGATGTATTGTTCATGCTCAGTGGTGTCGTGCACGAACAAAGCGCCGCAGGTCAATTTTTTGCAACCCCCCAAACCGCCACGGCAAAAGCATTTCTTGGCGGCCAGATCGTGGAGTAGTTCGTATGAAAACGAAATTTTTATCTTGTATTATTGCGATCCTGTTGCCGATTGCTGCGCAGGCCGAAACGTTGCGCATCTCTGTCACCACATCTTTTGAAAACTCAGGTCTGGCCGACGTGCTGCTGCCCGCTATCAAAGACGAGTTGGGTCTTGATTTGGACCTATTGGTCGTGGGCACCGGGCAAGCACTGACACTGGGTCAAGCTGGTGACGTCGATGCCGTGCTGGTCCATTCGCGCACCGCAGAAGAGGCGTTCGTCGCTGCGGGTCACGCCACGCACCGCCGCGAGATTATGTATAATGATTTCGTTCTGGTCGGACCAACAGCTGATCCTGCAAACATCACAAACGCTGCAAGCGCGGCTGACGCATTGCAGCGCATTGACGCCGCTGATGCAGTTTTTGTTTCACGCGGCGATGACAGCGGTACCCATAAAATGGAACTGTCGCTTTGGGAAAGCGCCGGCATTGATCCTGACAGTCTGGGTGCGACTTACCGGTCAGTAGGATCTGGTATGGGGGCTGCGCTAAACACTGCCAGCGGTATGGACGCCTATATCCTGTCAGACCGCCCGACATGGCTGACATTTGGCAACAAAGGCGATTTGGCTTTGCTTTTTTCCGATGATCCGGTGCTGTTTAACCCCTACGCGCTACTGCCCGTAAACCCCGAACGGCATCCGCATGTGAAAGCAGACGCCGTGGCCACACTAGAGGACTGGTTGGCAGGACCACGCGGCAAAGAGGTCATCGAAAGCTTTACCTATGACGGCCAACCGCTGTTTGTTCACAGCGCCGTTGTGAACTGATTAATCGCTGGCACCGTCTGTAATCGTGCCTTCGATCCGGTGGTCCAGATCAAGATCCTCAATCTGCAAAACCATGGTCGCCTTGAAACTCTTTCCTGCGGTCTTCTCAGCGCCTGCAGCCCGCAGTGCTTCTTCGATCGCTTGCTGCGAGGTTACGCCGACCTGCTTGAGGAACTTGCGCATCGACATGTTGAAATCATCGCTCATGGGGTTTCTCCAGTGTTGAGGGTGTTTTGGCCTAACGTGTGACCATTGCTAGAAATTCGACGAGTGCTTGACGGTCCGCTGCACTGGGTACGCGCTGTTCTGGCATACGGCTACCGGGGGTGTAGGCATCGGGGCCAAACTCGAAAAGTTCGGATATGGTTTGCGCGGTCCACACAATATCAAGCTCTGTAAGTGCTTGTGAGTATTGAAACCCCTCGGCTGTCGCGATGCGCCGGCCGAATATCCCATGCAGCGTTGGACCTGCACGGGCACCATCATCGGGTGTGAGCGTATGACAGACCGCACAAGCGCGAAATACTTCGGCACCGCGTGGACTGGTCAAGGTCGGATCAGGGGGCCCACTGCCCTCTCCCAACGCGATCCCGTCCAGCGACCAGCGCCGGATCAGACCGTCATTGCCCCCGGTCAAAAGCACACCGCCTGAAATGGCCAGCGCCCAAATCGGGCCCTGTCCGGTTTCAATCGCGATCTGCACCTCCAAGGTATCGGGATTCAAAAGCCAGACGTCTCCGGTAGTTGCGCCCACCGCAACATAACCCTCATCAGCAGCAACTGATAAGAGCGGACGCGCCGACAGTTCGACGTGCTGGATCTGGGGATTTTGGGTGACTTTGCGCAAATATCCATCGGGTGAAGCGAGGAAAAGCGCCGCACCATCCGTCGCCAGTGCAGACGCTGGCGCAGGCAAACTGACTTCGCCGCCTGCCAGCCCATCCGCCTGCCAGAACCGCAGACGCAGGTCCGCCCCCACGCTTGCCAAGCCACCCCGAAACGCCACTAGTCCAGTGATTTGCCCTTCATGTGCTGCAATGTAGCGCGGTGCGCCACTTCCATCCCAAAGCGCGATCTGCCCGTCCCATCCCGCTGACGCCAGCCCTGTCCCCAAAGGGGCCATCGCCCCGACGGGCAAAGGATGCCAGACTTCGGATTGCTGCGGTTCAGGGTCATCACCCCAGATCACGACACGGCCATCTTGTCCGCCTGAGGCAAAGCGCCCATCAGCAAGTGGGACCACGGCCGTCACAGCACCTTCGTGATGGCGCGTAATCTGGGTCGCAATGGTGCCATCCCAAACAATTGCGCGGGTATCAAATGACCCCGAAAAAACACGCCCCGCAGCGTCGGTCGCCAAGGCACGCACAGGACCACCATGCCCCCGCAAGTCTTGTGCGGTAAGCGGGGCAGACGTCAGCGTCGCGGCACAAATCAGTGCCGCTACCTTTATCCGGGCCCATGGCCTCATCGGCCAAGCTTAGTAAGTGATCAGGTTTTGCTCACCAGGCGACACACGTGCGCCTTCGGTTGTGAATGCCGCCGCGCTGTCGGTCTGGAAGGTGCCGTTTAGGACATTCGCTGCGACAACAGCGATGACGACCACGACGCCAAAGGCAAGAAGGATAGTTTTCATCGGTCAGGCTCCTTGAAGTTTCATATCAGTGTGAGTGTTGGAAGTTGACGCTGTCAAGTTCGCCCAAAGCGTGCCTGCCATGTCAGTGTAAAGGCTGCCCAGCGGACCGTCAGGGTCGCGCGCGACAATCGGTCGGCCACTGTCGGATGCGGCGCGCAGATCCATCGTCAGCGGAACGGCCCCCAGGAATGGCACACCAAGGCGCTTTGCCTCAGCCTCGGCGCCGCCAGTCCCGAAAAGCGCGTGCTGTTTGCCACAATCGGTGCAGGTAAAATGGGCCATGTTCTCGATCAAACCAAGGATCGGCACATCGACTTTGTTGAACATTGCGATGCCACGGCGCGCGTCAATCAAGGCCAAATCTTGCGGCGTTGAAACAATAACAGCACCCGCCAAAGTCGTTCCTTGCGCGATGGCCAACTGCGCATCGCCCGTCCCGGGGGGCATATCAACGATCAGCACATCCAATGCGCCCCAATCAACATCTGACAGCATTTGTGTAATCGCCGACATCACCATCGGGCCGCGCCATACCATCGCGGTTTCCGCATCGACCATCATACCCATGGACATGGCCGAAACCCCGTTGGATTGCATTGGCAGCAGGCGACGGTCTTTGCCCATGCGCGGTTGCCCGTGCAAGGCAAGCAGCGTTGGTATTGACGGGCCGTGAATATCCGCATCCAAAATACCAACTTTGAGGCCTTGGGCACGCAGACCCAGCGCAAGGTTCACCGCAGTTGTTGATTTTCCAACCCCGCCTTTGCCAGAGGCAACAGCAACAACGTGACATACCCCGGCCAGAACATCCGGCTTAGAAGCCGTGACGGTTTTTAGAACAGGCGGTGCGGTGTCATCATTCGTCAAGGTTACGAACGCAGCGTCCACTTTAGGCAAAGCGCGCAGCGCCGCTTCGGCTTCGGCTCTGACTTCGCCGAGTGCGGCAGCGGCTTCTGCCGTGGTCCGTATAGACACATTGATACGACCATTCGAAACAGTCGGGCCGGACACCTGCGATGCCCCCAACAAAGGTGTGCCGTCGGGCATCATCAGCCCAGACAGCGCCTTTCGGGCTGCCAGCAGGATTGGATCATCAGCCATGTATGACGTGTCTTTCTGTCATGTCAGTCTTTGCGGTCAGGCAACCAAAAAACAAAATGATACGTCCGGCACGGGTAACCAGCCCCGGACGTACCTAATACTTATTCGGCAGGCTGCGTACCTTTGGACGCAGAACTCGCTGGATCAGCCTTGCCCTGCACTTCTTCGACCCAAAGCGAGTGGTGCTCCTTGGCCCAGTTCAGGTCCACTTCGCCTGATCCCATCGCGTCAAACGCGCCTTCCATCCCGATAGAGCCGATATAGATATGCGCGATAATGATGAACGACAGACCACCGGCGACGATGCCGTGGATCAATTGATAGAACTGCCAGTCAGCTTGTGTGCCCGCCAACATCGGAAAGAGCATCATAAAACCGGTAAACGACAGTGCAGCGCCGCCCAATGTGGTGGCCCAAAAGATGACCTTCTGACCTGCGTTGAACTTCTTCGCGGGAGGATGGACGCCTTTTTTCAAAAGCCCGCCGCCTTGTGCAACCCATTCGGCGTCGACTTTGTTGGGAATGTTATGTGAAACCCAGACAAGGAACGACAGGATCAGACCAAGCATAAATGCCCAGCCCACGTAGTTGTGCGCAACCTTACCCCAGACCGTCAGGGTCGAAAACGCACCTTCGCCGAGCCATGGCAAAATTAGCGTACGCCCCACAACGAGGTTTAGACCGGTGATAGCCAGAATGATGAAAGAGCCCGCCATAAGCCAATGCGCAAAACGCTCGATCGCGGTAAAGCGCAGGATACGGATGCCAGACAACTTTCCATCGACCATAATCTTGCCGCGGATCATGTAGAACAACGCCAGTACGACGATTGCACCGACAACGGCAGCGATAGACAAATTCCGCACCAAACCGGAATGTGTGCTGGCCCAAGAGGCATTCCCCGGTTTGATCAGGCCACTTGAAAGCCCATCCGGAATTGAAACGCGCCCTTCGACCATTTGGTCGCCCTGCAAGGCTTCAAAAAGCGAATCTTCGGTGACCGATTGCGCTGTCGGGTTGATCTGTTGCGCCTGAGCCGATGGCGCAAAGTTAATGCTGACAAATCCAAGCATCGTCACAACGCCAACAACTGCTGCAAGGCGCTGCGCAAGAGTTTTCATATTCATGTTCCTATCTCCCTCTTACACCGTGACCGCTTCGCCGTAAGCGGTGCGCCAGCCCCATGCGCCAGAGCCATACCCCCGCGTCACAACGCGTTCTTTGTAAATCTCGGCGATGATGTCGCCATCACCAGCAAGCAGTGACTTGGTGGAACACATCTCTGCGCAAAGTGGCAGTTTGCCCTCGGCCAAACGGTTTGACCCATATTTGACGTATTCCGCCTCGGTCATGTCGGCCTCTGGTCCACCTGCACAGTAGGTGCATTTGTCCATCTTGCCGCGTGTGCCGAAGTTGCCAACTTTGGGATATTGCGGCGCGCCAAACGGACAGGCGTAAAAGCAATAACCACAGCCGATGCATGTGTCCTTTGAGTGTAGGACAACCGCATCGTCAGTGGTGTAAAAGCAATCCACCGGACAAACCGCAGCGCAAGGCGCGTCGGTGCAGTGCATGCACGCCATCGAAACAGACCGTTCACCCGGCAAGCCATCATTGATCGTCACGACCCTGCGGCGGTTGATGCCCCAAGGCACCTCGTGCTCGTTTTTACAGGCCGTCACGCAGGCGTTGCATTCAATGCAGCGGTCCGCGTCGCAAAGGAATTTCATTCGTGCCATGTTCTCTGTCCTCCCTTATGCCGCTGAAATCTGGCAAAGTGTGACCTTGCCTTCATGCATGCCTGTTACCGGATCATATCCATAGGATGTGACCGTGTTGACGCTTTCGCCCAGAACAATCGGGTCCGTGCCTTCAGGGTAGTTGCCCCGCTGGTCTTCGCCCTGAAACCAGCCCGCAAAGTGGAATGGCATAAACGCCACGCCGGATGCGACACGTTCGGTCACAAGGGCTTTGACGCGTGCCTTGCTGTCATTTTCCGGGCCATTGACCCACACCCAGCCACCATCGGTGATCCCGCGTGCGGCGGCGTCCGTTGGGTTAATCTCGACGAACATGTCTTGTTGCAATTCAGCCAGCCACGGGTTCGAGCGGGTCTCTTCACCACCACCCTCGTATTCCACCAGACGACCAGAGGTCAGCACGATGGGGAAGCTGTCAGCAAGATTGCGATCCACCGCAGAGGCTTGGATCGAGTGACCGATGTTCGGCACCCGGAACTGACGCCCATCTTCGCGCGTTGGATATTCAGCCACCAGATCAGGACGCGGCGAATAAATTGGTTCGCGGTGGACGGGGATCGGATCGGGCAGGTTCCACGCAACCGCGCGGGCCTTACCATTGCCGAAGGGTACACAACCATGCTCAATCGCGACGCGCTGAATACCACCTGACAGATCAAGCGACCAACTGACGCTTGCCATAGCTTCGGGGTCATTATTCCCGATGCGCTGGATTGTCGCCAATTCATCCGCCGTCAGATCGGCGTCCCATCCAAGGCTTTGTAAGATACCGTAGGTGAACTGCGGATATCCATCCTCGATCTCCGACCCAGGGGGGTAACTGCCCTCCGCCAGCAGTGTTTCGCCTTCACGGTCCAAGCCAAAGCGCGGACGGAAGCCACCACCGCCGTCTTTCACGGCAACGTTGGGATTGTACAGGATATGAGTGCCGGGATGCCCAAATTCTGGCGTTCCCCAGCAAGGCCAAGGTAATCCGTAGAAATCACCACCAACGTCTTCGGCATCCGCAGGCGCGCGTAGGGTGACCAAATCAAACTTATCCTGATTGGCCATGTGCGCTTTGATCCGCTCCGGGCTTTGACCGGTGTAGCCGGTTGACCACCCGCCGCGATTAATCTCGCGCAGAATGGATTCCGCTGTCGGCTCCATCGAGAATTTACCCTGTACCATATCATATGGCTTGAACATCTCATCCGCAAACCCGAGCTTTTGTGATAAGCGGTAGATGACCGCATAATCGTTATCGCTTTCAAAGATCGGCTCAACAACTTTTTCGCCCCATTGCACGGAACGATTAGATGCAGTTCGGCTGCCATCACATTCAAATTGCGTCGAAATTGGCAATAGGTATGTGTTGTCAGGACGGTCATGCAGCGCCGCAAAGGTCGTTGGATGCGGGTCAGCGACGACCAAAAGATCAAGCGCATTCATACCCTTCAGGCTGTCACCCATCCGCGGCACAGTGTTACCACCGTGACCGAACACGATCATCGCTTTGATATTGTCGCGCTGATCGACGTCTTCGGCGTCCAGCGTCGCGGCATCAAACCAACGGGTCGACGGGATACCCGCCATTTGCATGTTGGCCTTGCGATCACGCGCATCACGGCCACCTTTTGCAGGGACCTCATCAAAGCGCGCTTGCAGATACTCGTACGGCACATCCCATACACGCGACCAATGCCGCCAGCCGCCTTCAGACAAGCCGTAGTAGCAAGGCAGTGATCCGATATCGAGACCGAAGTCCGTCGCACCCTGCACGTTGCAGTGACCACGAAAGATGTTTGCGCCAGTGCCGTCGGCACCGACGTTTCCGGTTGCCAGCAGCAGGTTGCAATATGTGCGCACATTGGCCGTACCAACAGTGTGCTGCGTACCACCCATACACCAGATGAAGGTCGCAGGACCTTGCGTGGCAAAGGTTTCCGCAACGCGGCGCAGTTCAGGACCGGAAATACCGCTGATCCGCTCAACCACCTCTGGAGGATAGGCTTTCACGGCTTCGCGGATCTGATCCATACCCCAGACACGCTGATCGATGTATTCCTGATCCTGCCAGTCATTTTCAAAGATATGCCACATAATCCCCCAGATAATCGCGATATCTGTGCCGGGACGCATGCGGATATAATCCGTCGCGTGGGCCGCAGTGCGGGTAAACCGCGGATCAATGACGATGACATTTGCGCGGTTCGTTTCCTTGCCAGTCAGGATGTGTTGTAGCGACACAGGATGCGCTTCGGCGGCGTTCGAGCCCATGAAAATGATGGTCTTGGAATTGCGGATGTCATTGTAGCTATTGGTCATCGCGCCATAGCCCCAAGTGTTTGCAACACCGGCAACCGTGGTCGAGTGACAAATACGCGCTTGGTGGTCCACGTTATTGGTGCCCCAGAACGCGGCAAACTTGCGGAACAGATAGGCACCTTCGTTAGAGAACTTCGCAGAGCCAAGCAGATAAGCACTGTCAGCCCCGTTCTTTTCACGAATATCCAGCATCTTGTCGCCGATTTCGTCAATCGCTTGATCCCATGAGATACGAACCCATTCGCCGTTCTCTTTTTTCATCGGGTATTTCAGGCGACGGTCACCGTGCACCAATTCGCGTACCGACGCGCCCTTGGCGCAGTGCGTGCCACGGTTGATGGGGCTGTCCCATGCGGGTTCTTGGCCGACCCAAACGCCATTTTGCACTTCTGCTTTAACGGTACAGCCGACCGAACAGTGGGTGCAGATGTTGGTTTTGACTTCAACCGGCTGGCTAAAGTCTGTCTGCCCCGCTTCGGCGCGACGCACTGTCGTCGCACCAACCGCACCAAAGGCCGCGAGACCACCCACGGCAAGACCGGATGTCCTTAAGAAGCTGCGGCGATCAACCGGCTTGGCGGCCACATTTTGCGCAAAAGCGGCAAGGCCACTGCGCGTTGCATCTTTTGATCTGCGTTTAACAAGCATGCCTTACTCCCCCTTGTAATAACGATTGGTTCGGTAGAACGCCTGCACATGCTCGGTCTCTTGATACCGTGCTTTGGTACGCTCATCACCAACCTCTTGTGCAAACGCAGGACGCGCGCCAGCGGCAACCACACTGGTTGTCGCAGCAGCAGCAACAGCGCCAAAGAACCCGCGCCGCCCGATGCCTTTGTCTTTCTTGATGCTATCAGCCATGTCATCCTCCCAATTGTCGTTTCAAAAACACCCGGGCTCTGCGCCTGCGGGTGACGTCACTTAAGCCCTTTGGGCGCTTGAACCCGAAGTGCGCTGCGTCTTTGCTTCAAGAGCAAAAGCGCGAACCTCAATGTCTACAAAAATGCGGCCAACCTCGGCCACGCTGCGATAAAATTTGGCGCTGGGGGCGACGGCCAGATCATCAAAGAACTGAGCCGCCCAAGGTTGTAGATGCCGCGCGAAAAATCCCGCCTCCCCGGCAGCGCCACATCCCAAAACACTTGCATCAAATTCGCCTGCGGCAAGCCCTGCCATCACTTCGGCAATGCTTGCGATATGATCTTCGGGTTCGAAACGGCCCTCCGCGCGCTCAACACCCATCATCGCAAGATCACGCCGCAGATCTGCCAAAGGCCGTTCATTCAAAAACCCTGTCAGATAAAACGATGCATAGGGCAGCAATTCACCACGCCCCACACCTACGAATAATTCGAAATACTCGCGCGCCACATCATCGACATCGGCGGTCGCAGCCGTTTCAGCAAGAACGCGGTACGCTTGCCCGAGCGCGGTATCGTCACCGGTCAAACCCGCCAACAAGGCAAGCGTGTCACGATCCGGCGGCGCAAGCAAAAGCGATGCAATCAGCGACCATTGCTGGGCGCGCAGCATCTCATGTTCGGATTTGGCTGGCTTGGCTTGCGCCGTGCTGGCAGTGGTCAATGTCTTTCCTTACTGATGAAATCTAAGGCAAAGCAACGTTGAGTTGCATAATGATCCCACAGTTTCCGACACTTGGCAATCATTTGCGACGCGACAGCCGCGCCTAAGTGCCGCAGTTACTCCGGCACGGCCCCGCCGTGGCGACGTAACGGCAACTTCGCCGCATGCTCTGCCTTGGGCGCCGTGTCCGGTTCTTGGATCAGTTCGGGCGCGTGGCGGACGGCAACGGGTTCTACATCCGGCTCTTGCGGTATTTCGACAGGCGCCAGTTCGTCAGGTGCGGCATCGTCGGTTAGCGCGGCGTCTGCATCATCAGGCCGGGTGCCGATAATGTCCTTGACCATTTTTGCGATGCTTTGCTCTGACAACACGCCACCACCGCCCGGCACCCCACCCGGCGCGTTCCAATCCCATGCATAGTCCACCGCAGGATCAAGGTAATCGCGGACCGCAGGGCTAGCGCCCCATAATTTGCGCAGGGCTGCGTTCTTCAGGTGTGCCGGAATGCCCTTGGCAAGGAACGGTGTGATGTCAAAATCTGCCGTGATTTCGTCTAAAGACGGCAGCGCCGCAATCAACTCTGGGTTATCCTCAACGTCGTCGGGTGTGTCAGGCAGGTCCGGCGTCGGCTCGACTGTTTCTTCCTGCCGCTTGGCATCAAGTTTTCTACGCGACCAACTACTTAACCTGCCACTTTCCGGATCGCTCATGCCGCCCCCTTTGGCGGCAAACCAGCCTTACCGCGTGTTTGCACCCACTTTTCATTGTCCGACAAAATGCGTGGCGCACGCGGATCGTATTGCGACGTTGCGGGGACACGCTTGCGCTTGTAAAATTCTTCATGGACGTGATGCGCGTCGATAAAAGCTTCGATGGTGGCAACGACCGCGCGCGGCATTGCAAGCGCTTCGACTAGATGCTCGGGATCGCTGGCCATTGCTTCGCCCTCATAGGGGTCGGCCGTCACCAATCGCACCTTGTCATCATCACATGACACCCAAAGCGACGGCTGGGCGGCGCGCAGGTTGTCAATATAATGCGCCGTCTCGCCTGAATGCAGAACCACCGCATGGTCACCCATATAGTAGGTGCGCACCTCACCTTGCTCTGCCATCAATGCACCTGATTCAAGATCGGGGACATCCGCCATAACTGCCGCAGGACGCACCATGCGTTTGGCCCATTTATTTGCAGGCGGATGGGACACGCCCAAGACTGCGACGCGGACACTATCACGCGGCATCAGGCCGTTCCCATCACAACGCCAAACCCATCAGCATCGGCAACCAAAGGCAAACCGGTGACAAGGTTTTGCGGCTTGAACCGGATTACATTGCTGCCATCCAGCCCAATTAGCAGATACACTGGCTGCCCCCCGATCTGCGGCAACACACCGTCAGGCGTATCGAACGTCAACGCAAACAACCCGACCAACGCCGGATCAGGTGCATCGCCGTTCCACAGCGCATTGCCGACCTTTGTGCCAGCTTCGTCCAACCCGACGAACCATTGCAGATCGACATCGTCCGCCGCCGTCATCGGGGCCACGGTGACGGCCTTGCCCAACAGATGGGTGACAAATCTTTTGATCGCATCGGCAAAACCGACGCGCGCCATGGGATCGGCACCAAAGGCAAGCACCATGGTGTGTGCGTCAGACCTGCTCCAATACGTCCAGGCATTAGCGTCATTGAGCACATCCAATGCCTCAATCCCGCCGTTCATCATGGCAAACAAGGGATTGCTGTGCATTTCGCCCTCAAGTTCGCCCACCAGTTCATCATCGGCCAGCATCAGCCCGCCATCATGAAGATAAGCGCGCTGGGGGCGAAAGAACATTTCAGCGGCCCGCAGGGTGTGCACGTCTTCGCAGCCTTCAAGCGCGTTGCGCAATATAAGCTGCACCAATTGATCATAGAACAAATGCGGCAGGCGCACCCGTTTGCGCACCAATTCCAGATAGCCATCTTCGATTGATCCCGCAGTGATCAACGTATCACGCAATGTCAGCAGAAACTCCCAATTCTCGCGGGCGTCAGCATCTTCCATATTCGCACGCTCCATCACTGTGACAGCAGCACGCGGCTTTGCCATCAGACGCGCATGCAACGCGCGCTCTGCGGCGCAGGCCTCGGGCGGGGGTAATATTTCAGGACGCGCGAGCCAAGCAAGGATCAACTCGTCGGTGACCTGCATGCGACCCGCCGCGTTAAGCCGCGTCAGATGGTGGCCTGAGGCAACCCAGAATTCCCTCATGAGCGTCCCTTTCCTTCGGCAAAATCCACAAGATCAAACGCGTCTTCCTCGTCGGTTTCGACAATGTGGAACGCCTTGTCATGGCCACCCAAATGGGAGCCGGAAAACGCTGTTTCACCGCGTGGCTTCAACGTGCGGAATTGCTCACGGATACCGGCATCGCTGGCTGTGCGGTGCAAGGCGATCAGGGTGCCTTCGCTATGACCGCGGCACAGATCCTGCGCCATTGTAACTTCTTCTTCGGCGGCAGGCATGGCGGTCGCCAGATCGGGCGCACCAAGCTTTTCGATCAATTGCCGCGCCAGCGTTTCCACAACTTGGTCACGGTCCTGCGGACGTGCGAAAGTCACTGTCACCAGCGTTGACCAACCGAAACTGGCAATCCCCAAAAACCCGGACCGAAAAGCAATTTTTTCTTTACGGCTCAGGCTTTCTGGATCACGGCCAGCAAACATGAAAGTGCCCGGTATTGCCCATTCACCCGGTTCGGCGGCAGGCGCAAAGATCACAGCATCCGAGCGATCAAGCCGGATCGTGCGCGGCAACCGGATCACAGTCTTGGCCCTGTTTCATCGCGCCAAAGCGATGTGGTTAACGCATCTTTTAGCTTCAGCAAACCATCGCCCGTCTGCAAGTCACCATCAGCGGTCAATGTGGCGTCAGTGGTCAGGCGTTGGGCATAGATGGCAGCAAGCGGATCAAAATCACCGTGGTTCAAACGATCAAAGTAAAGCATAAGATATGCGGCAAAACTCTCCAATATCGCTGGTGGATCGGTGAAACCCTCTTCGTGAAGCGACAATGAGCATGGTTTGCTGCCCGGTGCGGACAAATGGTCGCGGTTAGCGATCAATTCGACACCCAAGACCATCCAATCAGGCACTTCATCCTCCGCGACATCTGGGGCCGTGCGCAAGCGCATTCCACCCAAGCGACCAGCATCCAGACGCAGCTCTCCGGGCCAACCAAATCCGACTGCACGTTCTGGCGGGCAATGAGCGGCAACAGCATCGCCTAGCGCCAACATCCCAAGGATAAACGCCTTGCGTGCTTGGGTCAGCGGTGTTTCAGGTTCCAGCACGACCGCAAAATCAAAACGCCCCGGTGCACCCTTTTCCGAACTGCTATGCCAGACCAACGTACCAGCCCCATGTTCGTCAGCCAAGCTGCACGCCTGGCGCAAAGCACTGCCTTGCGCCAGCCAATGCGCCGTATAAGGCGGAGGCAGCGTCAGAGCACGGGGCGCGGTATGGTCATCAAGCACTGCGGCTTATCCTTGCAAGAAAGCGCGTTTCATTGGAATGTAATGCACTTACCGCTTACTACAAGAGCGGTTGGGACCACCCCAAAATAGCTAGATCGGACCAATGCACCAATGATCACAGCCAAATCAGACCGCACAATCCTGACATGCACATGTGAAAACACAATGTCGCCAGACGAAGGCGCATTGGCAAAAGCGGGATGTGCAGGCGGCAGTTCAGTCAACCAGCTGTGCCGCGCAAATCTCGATCATTTTCGCACAGCATTGGCGAAAGGACTGCCCGTGACGGTGGCTTGCACGCAAGAAGCCCCGCTATTTTCCGAGGTCGCCGCTGATGAGGCCCCCGACGTTCCTTTGTCTTTCGCAAACATCCGCGAAACGGCTGGCTGGACATCCGAAGCGGACGCCAGCGGCCCTAAAATGGCGGCCATGATCGCAGCGGCAACAGTCGCCCCTGCCCCGTTTGGTATCACGACACTGGAAAGCAATGGGGTGACGTTGATCCTTGGCCGCGATGAGGTCGCGATCGAAGCGGCGGCGGCATTGTCTGAGCATTTGGATATTACGGTCCTGATGCAGCCCGGCTCACAGATCATCCCGCCAGCGCAAACCCGCTTTCCGGTCCTGCAAGGCCGCATTCGGTCTGCCTTGGGCCATCTGGGGGAGTTCACGCTGACCGTCGACGATTATGCGGCACCTTCGCCGTCATCGCGCGATGTGCTGCGGTTTGAGACGCCCCGCAGTGGCGCAGTTTCGCGTGCTGATCTTATCGTTGATCTGACCGGAGGGCAGCCACTGTTCGCAGCGCATGACCTGCGGCCGGGTTACTTCCGCGCTGATCCGAAAAATCCCAAAGCCGTTGCAGACGTGATCGCAAGCGCTGGCCAGATGGTCGGGGCCTTTGACAAACCTGTATATATCGACTTCTTGGCAGATCTTTGCGCCCATGCGCGTAACGGCATTACGGGATGCACCCGCTGCCTTTCGCTTTGCCCAACCGGGGCGATCACGCCCGATGGTGACAGTGTCAAGATTGATCCCGCCATCTGTGCGGGGTGCGGGCAATGTGCCGCTGCGTGCCCGACGGGGGCCGCATCCTATGCGCTTCCTGATGTCGCAACCGTGGCCGCACGTTTACGTGCAGCGCTCAGGGCGTGGCACGCGGCGGGCGGCACAGTGGCCCCCGTGATCTTGTTTCACGACGCCGATCATGGCGAACCTTTGATAAATGCATCCGGTCGCTATGGCCGTGGCCTGCCCGCGCACGTTATTCCCATTGGTCTGAATGAGATTACACAAGCAGGTCCCGAAGTTCTGGCCTGCGCATTCGCTTATGGCGCCGGGGGCGTCGCACTTTTGGGCCGTGCCCAACCGCTTCATGATGTAGATGGCCTGCGTGCAGGCATTGACCTTGTGGCAAGCGTCAGTGCGGCCATGGGACACGGTCCCGTAACACTGATCGAAACCGATGACCCGGACGCTTTGGAAACCGTTTTATTTGACTTGCCACGCGCGCCGCTCTTTGAAGCACCATCCGGTTTCTTGCCACCAGCAGACAAGCGCGGGCTTCTGGTCATGGCATTTGCTGAAATGAACCGTGCCGCGCCACAGCCAGCACAGGTTCTGCCGTTGCCCCAAGACGCACCATTTGGAAACGTGACAGTCGACGCCGATGCTTGTACTTTGTGTCAAGCCTGCACGGGGGTCTGCCCAACGGGTGCATTGCTCGACAATCCCGAAACACCCATGCTGCGTTTCACCCAAAGTGCCTGTGTGCAATGCGGTCTTTGTGCCGCCACCTGCCCTGAAACCGCGATTACTTTGACACCACAAATCGATTTTCTGGCATGGGACACACCCCGCCAAATCCTGCATGAGGAACCGCCCTTTTGCTGCACAAAATGCGGTAAAGCATTCGCCACACGTTCGGGCATTGAACGGGTTCAGTCGCGTCTTATAGACCACTGGATGTTCCAGGGCGACACCGGGGCCGAGCGACTAAAGGTCCTCGCAATGTGCGAAGATTGCCGGGTCGAGGAAATCGTCAACCAAGGCTTTGACCCACATGACGAAACAACCCGAAAAGTCAGGACGCGCGCCGACTACACCGTGGGCAATGAAGATGGCGAACAGAGCTGACCTGCGCATCAGCGGGTGCCGGAGCTGGAGCCAATGCCCAGCGCAGAGTTGCGACTTTAAAGTCGAATTAGGCCTTTCTGGACATGTAAGACCCTATTCCAAATGATGTAGAGTTTGACATGCGTGCCCAAAACTTCACCAAATCCACCTGAATCCCACGCATAAAAGAAAGGGCCGACGAAGCCTTGTAGCATACTTGAAACCCGAAGCTCTACCATCATCACGATGCTGCCCTGGCTCGTCTAGAAACTAACACGCGATGAGGCGTTGAGTGGCCCGATGATCAGAGACCATCGAAGAGGCGGTTCATTTCGTTCCTTATCCCCAATTATCATTCATAGCGCGCAGCACATCTGCGCGGCTGATTTGACCGACAAGCTGTCCCTCTTTCATCACTGGAAACCGCCTGTAGACGCTGTTTAGGAAAGCTTTAGTTGCTGTGACTATGTCTGTTCCAGCGTCAAGCGTTTCGACATCTGTCGTCATGTGTTGGGCGACGGTTCCGCCCCACTCACGGTAGTAGCTTGCCTCAAGTGCGGCCTTCAGACAGTCCTTTTTCGACAGAACACCTACCAGATCGCCGTTTTTGTCCACGACCGGCGCGCCCGATATGCGGCGGTCCAGCAGTACGTTCATTGCACGGTTAATCTCGGTTTCGGGGGCCAGCGTGATCAGATCAACGACCATATAGTCGGCTACACTTTGTCCTGTCGTCATTGCTTGCCTCCTTGAGAGATTTTCTTGCAACCACCACAGTTGGCGCACGCCAAACCGCCACAGGACCCTTTGATTGGCGCGCGCCCAAGCAAGACGCCAACGGCAAGTCCGCACATGGAAACAAGCACGATGAGGAAAGTCAGAACAATGGAAGCCATGATGCTTTCCTCAACTTAGCAAATGCTGTGCGAACGTGCCTGTCATCGTTCGTTCCGGCGCGTCGGTGCCATCGGTGACGAACATGGCCGCCATACCCAATTGTTGTGCCAAAGCGACACCATCTTCGGGCCCAGCCGCGCAAAGCGCAGTGGCAAATGCATCCGCTTCAACCGCGGTACGTGCCAGCACCGAAACCGACGCAAGCACAGTTGCCGCAGGGCGCATGTTGCGGGGATTGATGATATGGCTGGTTTCAATCGGTCCAAAAATACCGTTTGCCGCATGCCCTGATGTGGCTAGCGCGTAGCCTTTTGGGTCGACCACATGCAGCGCCCGGAAACTTGGCGCAAAGGGATCCGCGATTGCCACCTGCCATGCGCGACCATCGGGGTGCGACCCCAGCGCCATAACCTCGCCCCCAACCTCAACCAAAGCCCGCTCAACCCCGATCCGCGATAACCGCGCGATGATCTGGTCAAGCGCATACCCCTTGGCGATACCGCACAGATCAAGCGTCAGGTTTGGGGATGCTTTCAGCATTGTGTCGCCCTGCACCACGATATCCGTGAATGTGCCTGTCGCACCCGTAATCGGGCCAAAGCCGTAACGCGCCACGACTGGGCCAACCGTTGGATCGAATGCGCCTTCTGTCAGCGTGGCGATTGCAAGTGCCTTCGCCGTCACATCGCACAAGGCTGGCGGCATGCTCTGCGGCTTCAACGAATGACTTGTGTTGAACCGCGTCAGGTCTGAGGCCGCCCGGTAGGGTGACATTTCCTTGTCGGTCTGATCAATCACGGCCTGCACGGTTGATCTGATCAGGGCGGCATCGGTTCCAGTGTCTGCTATCACCCGCCATGTCGATCCAAAGGCGTACCCTCCCAAAACTTGCGTTGCAGCGCTTGCTGCAATTGGCACGGCGCAACCCGCTGCCGCCAGTCCAAGGATCATGTCGCGTCTGTTCAGGAACATTGCTCAAACTCCAAAATCATCATTGAAGATGTGGTCGGGATCGACACCCAGATCGTCCAGCATCGCAAGGACCGCCCGGATCATTAGGGGTGGACCGCATAGGTAATATTCGCAGTTTTCCGGTGCGGGATGATCCCCAAGATACCTTTCCAACGCTACATCATGTACAAAGCCCACCGCACCTGACCAGTTGTCAGCAGGCTCTGGATCAGACAGCGCTATCGTCCAGTCAAAGTTGCTATGTTGGGCGGCCAGCTGGTCAATCTCTTCTGTGTAAAGCAGTTCGGTTTTGTTGCGTGCGCCGTACCAAAAGCTCATCTTGCGGGTGGTTTCGACGTGGCTGAGTTGCTCAAAAATCATCGCGCGCAGGGGTGCCATGCCCACGCCGCCACCGATAAAGACCATCTCGCGCTCTGTCGGCTGAATGCGGAAAGAACCGAACGGCCCTGACACTAAAACGGGGTCGTCGGGTTGCAGGGAAAACAACCAGGATGACACGATCCCGGGCGGTGCATCGGCCACGGATGGTGGCGGCAGGGCCAGACGGATGTTCATGACGATTTGCCCCGCAGCGGTGTCGTGGGGCCGGTTCGAAACTGAATAAGCGCGCGTGACGTCTTCGGCGCTTTTGACCGAAAGATCACGCAGCGGCGTCCAGCGGTCCTCAAAAGCTGCGGGCACGGTGATACTCTTGTAATCAAGGCTGTAGGGCGGGGCAGTGATCTGCACGAAAGATCCGGCAAAAAAGTCCGGCCGCATATCTGACGGCATTTGCAGCACGACTTCACGGATCAATGGCGTCAGCTGGCGCGATGACGTGACATGGCAGGTAAACGCCTCTGCCCCCAGCATGTCATCTTCGACCTCAACGTCCATGTCGCCGCGCACGACAACCTGACATGCCAGATGCAATCCTTGCCGCAATTCCGAACGGGTAAAGCGCGCCGCTTCAATCGGTAGGCTATCAGGGCCACCCTTGGTGATCGCCACGCGGCACAGCCCACAGGTGCCCGCACCCGCGCAAGCGGACGGGACAAGCACACCGTGATCGTTCAGCGCCGACAACAGCTTTTGGCCTGTCGTTGTCGCGATTTCGGTGTGCGTGTTAACGGTCAGCGTCGCGGGCCGTTCCGGCATCAACGCCGCGCGCGCCAAAATGACGGTTGTCGTCAGCACAAGGACCAAGGCGACCACAAGAGCGCTGCCAAACAGAATTTCCGTCATGATCCGACCCCCGCGAAAGCCGAAAACCCAAGCGACATCAGGCCTGTCACTAAAAATGCACTTCCCAATCCTTGGAGGCCTGCGGGCATATCGCTGTATTTCAAACGCTCGCGGATGGCCGCGAAGGCGACGATCGCCAGTGCCCAACCAGCGCCGCTGCCGAAACCAAAGACAACCGATTGCACAAATTCGTATTGCCGTTCGGCCATGAACAGACTGCCGCCCAAGACGGCGCAGTTCACGGTGATCAACGGCAGGAAAATACCAAGGGCGCGGTAAAGAACCGGCGCAAACCGGTCGAGCGTCATTTCAAGGATCTGCACCATTGCCGCAATCACGCCGATAAAGGCAATCAGCTTTAGAAACGTCAGATCAACGTCGGGCAGGCCCAGCCATGCCCAAGCGCCTTCGACAAGGAAACCGTTTAAGATCAGATTGTTGACCGGAATTGTGATTGTCTGCACGACGATAATCGCAAGGCCGAGCCCAAACGCGGTTTCCAGACGTTCGGAGACTGCCAAGAACGTGCAGACGCCCAAAAAGAACGTCAACGCCAGATTTTCATGGAAAATCGCAGTGATCAGCAGGTCCGTCATCCGCGTGACCTTTGCAGTTTCAGGCTGAATTTCGGGGTTTCAACCTGTCCAACCCAATGGCTCCGAATGGCCCAGACAAGCAGGCCGATGATAAAGAACGCGCTGGGGGCCAGCTGCATCAGGCCAAGAGGCACGAACCAGCCACCCTGTGATGCAGGCGTCAGGATGGTGTAGCCTAACAGCGTGCCTGCGCCCAAAAGTTCGCGGATGGACCCCACGATAATCAGCACCAGACTGTAGCCCAACCCATTGCCCAATCCGTCCAGCACCGAAGGCCAGACCGGGTTGCGCATCGCGAAAGCCTCAGCCCGACCCATCACAAGGCAATTGGTTACGATCAGCCCCACGAAAATGGATAGCTGGCGGCTGATCTCGAACGCATAGGCCTGTAGCAGTTCGTCGATCACAATCACCAGCGACGCGATGATGATGATTTGCACGATCAAACGGATGACGTTTGGAATATGGTTGCGGATCAGGCTGATCGTCGCCGAGGCAATGCACAACACCGCAGTCAGGGCCAAGGACATGACAAGCGCCGTCGATAGCGACGTCGTCACAGCGAGTGCTGAACAGATGCCGAGGATTTGCAGCGTCACTGGGTTGTTTTCGACCAGTGGAGCGGTCACGTGGCGTAGGTTTGATGCCATCTTCTAAAGCCCCTCTGCCGCCAAACGGTCAAGAAACGGGCCATAGCCGTGCGGCCCAAGCCAGTATCGCAGCATGTTCGCGACACCGTTGCTGGTAACCGTGGCCCCCGAAATCGCATCAACTTCGTAGGGTCCGGTCGCAGTGCCGCGTACAACTGAAATGACGATATTGCCGTTTTCATCAGCGATCTGCCTGCCCGGCCAAAGTGCCTGCCAAGCGGGGTCTTCGACCCTTGCCCCGATACCGGGCGTTTCGCCTTGTTCGGTGATTGTCAGGGCTGCAATGGTGTTCAAATCAGGCTCCAACGCCAGCATCGCCCGGATGGTCGACTGATACCCGGTTCCTTCGACTGGCAGGACAATCAGCAACAGTGCCCCATCCCGTTCCAACAGGTAAACCGGTGCATGATTGGCACGCCTGCGCAGATCGGCCACATCCATATCAGGCGGAATAGCTGTACTTTGTTCAGGATCACTTGCTGCAGCCTGAATGTCATAATCCGCGGGATCAATGTCGGTGGCGAACGCACCTGTCGCAAGATCGACCACCCGTGTCTCCAGCGTATCGACACCGGCTTCTTCCATCACCTCGCGCATGCCCGGCAGGGTATCAAGCATTTGCGCCATGCGCGCTGCGCGTTCCGCTTCCAGATGCGCATCCTGCAACGGTTTTAGCGCAACTGCTGCGGTGGACACAAAAGCCGCACTGATCAATGCGACAAGGATGGCGATGCCGAACACTTTGACGTGGTCATCGTTCGGGCGTGCCAGAAAGCGCTGCCAAGGGGTCAACGGGTTAAGCATCGGCGATCTTCCACCGTTTCGCGTAAGCCAGAACAACCAAATGGTCGATCAGGGGCGCAAAGATGCTGGCGATCAATGCTGCAAAAACGATCCCTTCGGTCGAGGGGATCGGATCGCCCGAAAACAGAACGATCAGCCCGCCTGCCAGCAGCCCATAGATCCAGCGTCCGGGGTTGGTGGCCGATGCCGCCGTGGGGTCGCAGACCAGAAACACGAGGCAGAATGCTATCGCTGCCGCCACTGTGGGTGCGTCCAAAACATCAACGGTCAGCACAAGAAAAGTGGCCGTACCGACAGCAGTGCTTAGCAAGACGCGCCACGATATCAGGCCAAGGAACAGCAACAAAACGGCCCCCGGGATTGTCGCAATTGCAACGTTTGTTGTGCTAGGTACCAACGCCACTTCGGGGAATGAAAATACCAGTAGTGATGCCGCCACAACTGCTGGGCTCAAAAACCCAAATCCACGCCCGCCAAAGACCAGTTCCGCCAAGACCACACCAAGCGAAAGCGCCAAGGCCAACTGCCAAAGTGCATGGTCGGACGGTGCGAGTATCGAGACAATAAGCGCCGTTGTGATCCCGTGACCGCCTGGGCTGCGTTTGCGAACAGCGGCAAACAAGCCTTCCCAAAACCACACGGTTAGCAGTGCGGTCGCCAGCACAAGTGCGTAACCGACAGGGTCCGCCAAACCGGTCACAACAGACGGCGCAACCAGCGCTGCGACCTGCGCAAGAGTAACACCAGCCAAGTTGGTCCGGAACGGGCGGGCTGCGATCATGCCGCGTCTTCCATCAGCTCATCAAGAACCTGTCGCAGCAAAACCCCATAGTCGGCACCACTTGTGCAAAGACGGGACAGGATTGCGACATCTTCCTCAATCAACGCAAGACACCCGAGGCGGCGCGCGGTTTCGCTGTCACCAACGCTCAGGGCGCGCATCAATGGCACAGGCAGGACGCGCGGGGCAATGGCGCGCTCCAGCGATGCGGTCGGGATCAACGCATCTTGGGTCGTAGAAAACCACGATCTCCGAGCAGCTTGTGCTTTCGAGGTCGCGCGCGCGGCCGCAGTGATTTGCGTGTCAAAGCGGCCCAAGAACATCGCTTCACGCCCACCCTGCGGTGCGCCTGATCGGAAAACCGGGTTTGCACCACCAATCATATTGTCCGCGGCGATGTCAGCGATGCGCGCACCAAGGATGGTCTGCACAGGTTTTGGGCTTTTCACCAGCGGCCCGCTGATCGCGACCACACGATCAGCCGAATACTGGCCCGTCACGAACAAATACCCGATGGCAATAACGTCTTGATACCCGATGGTCCAAACCTGCCGCCCGGACTGAACAGGGTATACGCGGTCGATGTGTGTGCCGGCCAACGCGGCCGCCATTGTGCCACCAAAAGTCGCAACCCTGATACGGTTTGTGATCGGGCAAAGTGGGGCACCTTTCGACTGGCAGATATGCACCAATCCATCGGTCAGCATGGTCAGGACTGCTGCCCCCTTTGCAAATATTTCCGTTTGCGTTTGCAAGACCGGCGCCGGATCGGCAGCACCAGTGCCATGCACTGCGTTTACGAAAATTGCGTCAGGGCGGGCGTCGGGTGCAGGTGTGCGGCCAAACGGGCGGGTGCGCAAAGCGGGCCACATGCCACGACTTTGCAGAACATCACGAACCGATGCGTCAGTACTGTCGTCCAAGGGCATGCTTTCCCGCGGCGTGGTCCGCGCCGCGCGTTTGATGACGCATGCAGACAAGGTCCTGCGGGGACCGTATTCAATTTGCGTGACGGTTCCTGCACATGGGGCGACATGGGCAATTTGACTGTGTTTGCGATCTGTAAAAAGAACCTGACCGGCAGCAACCTCGTCGCCGTGCTCAACAGCAAAGGCGGGGCGCAAGCCGGGGAAATCGGCACCGACCACGGCCGCAGTTTCTGGCAATCTGATGTCATCAACAGCCTGAACCGGCGCGGCGACGTCAGATGGCCAATGCCCCTGTCTAATCGTGTAATGCATGCAAGCCTGCCAGCCCTTTGAGATGCTTTGAAGTTTATGGATATGGGGGCATGCGGCAGTCCGATTGATATTTATCAATCCGCAAAAAACAAATCACGCCATCCCTAAGGACGTGACTCAGCCGAAGGAGCCAAAATCCATGACAATGATGATGTCGCTCACCAAAATCGCCGCCGTCGGCCTATTCATTGCTTTGTCTGGCACGCAGGCTGCGGCCCAAGACACCCCGGATGATGGCCCATCTCTTGATGCAATCGTCGATGCTTGGCTGGCCTCGCCCCATGCAAGCCGTTCATCCGAGGCCTTTACCCATTGGCACGAGGAAGGCGAAATACCGGGCACCTGCGCGGTTTGCCATTCCAGCACCGGGGCGGTTGATTATTTGCTAGGTGAAATGACCCAACCGGGTGTCATCGATCATTCTGTACAAACCGGAACATCTGTTGATTGTGTGGTCTGTCACACCTCGGCTGCATCATCACTGGCAATCGTACCATTCCCGTCGGGTGAAACCGTGGACACATTCGAAGAATCTGCCGTCTGCACGGTATGCCATCAGGGCCGCACATCAACATTTGACGTGAAAAGCGCAGTAGCCGGGCTAGAGGATGACGTGATCGCGGGCGATTTGAGCTTTATTAACATTCACTATGCACCGTCAGCTGCGACCTTGATGGGGACCGCTGTAAAGGGGGGCTATGAATACGACGGCAAGGTCTACAAAGGACAGTTCACCCATGTCCCCGACATGAATGGCTGCGTTGATTGCCACCGCCCCCATTCGCTTGAGGTGCAGTTGGATAACTGCACGGCCTGCCACCAAGGCGTGACCAGCTTTACCGACATCCGCACCACAACCAAGGATTTTGACGGAGACGGCGATACCACTGTCGGTATCTCAGTGCCGATCAATGCGCTGCACGCGCGTCTTGCGACTGCAATCCAAAGCTACGGCATGGATATCGCCGGAACCCCCATTGTCTATAACGTCGGGTCTTATCCGTACTTCTTTATTGATAGCAATGCCGACGGCGTCGCCTCAGACGATGAGTCGATCTACCCAAATCGGTATCAAAGCTGGACTCCGCGTCTGTTGAAAGCCGCCTACAATTATCAGGTCGTGGCCAAGGACACCGCGATTTACACCCACAACCCGCACTATGCACTGCAACTGCTATACGACAGCTTGGAAAGCCTGTCCGAACAGGTTGAAGTTGACATGACCGGGCTGGTCAGACCCTGACAACGGGAATGTTTTTCTCGTCGCGTCCCATATCAGGTCAACCGATCAATCCAATACACCCCCAACGGCGCTTTGCGCACGGATGAAAACCTTTCACGAACCCGCCTAGCCCACACGCGGACCTTAGGCTAGAAAACATGCATGAACGTCATGTTGATCGAAGACGACGCGGAAACGGCCGCATTCATCCAGCGGTCCTTGACCGAGCATAGCTGGAACATCACATGGTGTGCGAACCCCAGAGACGGCATTCTCAAACTTGGCGGTGGGCATTACGACTGTGTGATCCTCGACCGTATGTTGCCGGAAATGGACGGGATTGCCGTGGTGCGGTTGTTGCGCGGGGCTGGCATTGACACGCCTGTATTGATGCTAACAGCCCGTGGTGGGCTTGATGACCGCGTCGAAGGGCTTGAGGCTGGCGCAGACGATTATCTTGGCAAACCCTTCGCAATTGCCGAACTCGTGGCACGGCTGCGCGCCGTGGCCCGGCGCCGGCCCATGGTGGTCGAAGAGACATCATATACGCTTGCCGATCTGCGTGTTGACCGCGTCGGGCGCAAAGCGTCCCGCAATGGCACGACACTGGATCTATCGCCTTTGGAATTCAAACTGCTCGACTTTCTGTTGGCGCACACTGGCGAAGTCGTGACCCGCACCATGCTGCTTGAAAAGGTCTGGGGTTACAGTTTCGATCCTAAAACCAGCCTTGTGCAAACCCACATGAGCCGCTTGCGTGCCAAAGTCGATAAACCCTTCAAAACGGAGTTGATCCGCACAGTGCGCGGGTCAGGGTATAGCATTGGCAACCCTTAGCACGATCTCCCGCTCGACAGTGTTTCAGCGTGTTATTGCGTCTTGCGCCATCTTTGTGACGCTGTCCTTGGCGGTGATCTGGACGGTTGGCCCGTTGCGCATTGCGCAAATCGAAGCGACCGAGCAACAGATCATCGATGACATCCTCGAAAGCGTGCCTTTTATCCGCAATGACGGCGGCGAGGCTGGTCTGATCGCAGCCTACCGTTGGGACGACAACCGCGACGTTTGGACGGATGAGGATATCTTCGTCATTCTTGAAGACGAGGACACCTTGCTGGCTTACCGCGACGCCGACGAAAACATAACCGCCGGTTTTGATGGTCTCTGGGCAAGTGATGAACCAACTGAAACAGAACTCGATCATCCTGAAATAGACCGCCCTGTCATCGCCAAAGGCATTTGGCTTGAAGACGGCAGTTCTGTGATTGCCGGACGGTTCGTCCCAGAACGCGTGTTCAATATCCAAAGCTTCGTTGGGATATCTTCAATCGCGCTTATTGTCATCGTCATGCCCTTGGCCTTGCTGACAGGCTTCTTTCTAAGTCGAGGTGTGTTTCAACGGCTGGAAACGTTGTGGGAAACGGCGGAAACCGTCTCAAAGGGTAGTCTGGATGCGCGCGCGCCACTCACCGGGTCGGGTGACGAATTCGACCGGTTAGGTGCGGGCATCAACCAAATGCTGGATAAGGTCGAAGCGCTCACCCGTAACGTGGAAGCAGTCAGCGTCGGTGTGGCCCATGACCTCAAGACGCCGCTGGCTAATATCGGCGGAAGGCTTGAACTGATCCGGCGTGATATCGACAACCCCATCGCTGTCGCCGAACACGTCGACATCGCCGAGGCACGTTTGCAAAGCCTTTTGCGGATTTTTGACGCTTTGCTACGGATGGGCGAGATCGAAACTGGAAAACGCCGCGCCGCGTTTCAGGCAGTCAATCTCAGCGCTCTTTGCGACGATATCGCCGAAAGTTTTGCCCCGCTGTTCGAGGAAGCGGACAAATCTCTCAAAGTCGCAGTTGCGCCAAACCTGACGGTCCAAGGCGACAGTGATCTGCTGACCCAATTAATCGCGAACTTGCTGGAAAATGCGCTCGAACACTCTCGCGATGCGGCTCAAGCCCATATTGCGCTGCATGGCACGGACGGCATGATCTGCCTTGAGATCGGCGATGACGGCCCCGGGATCGCCCCGGGGGCAGCTGAGCGCATATTCGAGCGGTTTTTCCGCGCCGATGCCAGCCGGTCCACTGCAGGCAACGGGCTTGGCCTGTCATTGGTGAAAGCGATCGCTGATTTGCACCAAGCCGACATCGCTTTGTTGGAGGGTCGGACCGGTGCCGTTTTCGCGCTGCGTTTCCAGCCCGACAGCGGATCATACAAAATCGTATGAAACCTGTACGGCAAGTGTAAGCCTATACGATTCCGTCTTGTGTTAACTTACCTCAAGAACACACCGCGAAAGAGGGTAAGTATGCGACAGACACTCATGACCGCCACGCTCCTGACTGTCCTGACACCAATGTCCCTGTGGGCCAGCCCCGAGGCCATGACACAAGACGAGGCCCGCCACCTGATTTCGCGCACAGGCTTTGGCGCCTCACCCGCCGAGATCACTGCGATGACGGGTTTGTCGTACAAAGACGGCATTCGTCAGATTCTTGGCACGATCGAAACCGAACCCAGCAATCCCATGCCCGATTGGGTCGATGCTTGGCGTTATCCGCATGATCAGATTTGGGCGCTTGGGCCCACAGCAACCGATTTGTTCTTCACAAATCGCTGGCTGGAAATCACGCAACTGCAACATTGGTGGATCAAGGAGATGATTGAAACACCATCGCCACTCACAGAACGACTGACACTGTTTTGGCATGATCATTTCGCCACCGGTTACGATGAACATGAAAGCCCGCAGTGGGCGGCGCACCAAAACCGCTTGCTACGCACACACGCCGCTGGAAATTTCGCGGACCTGGCGGGCGACATCCTCGAAGACCCCAGTATGCTGGTCTATCTCACCAACGTCGAGAACAGCGCCGAAGCCCCCAACGAAAACCTTGCCCGCGAATTTCTTGAGCTTTTCACACTTGGCGAAGGCCGTGGATACACCCAACAAGACGTCGTCGAGACAGCGCGCGCTTTGACCGGACACAGCGTCAATGACTTCGCCGGTGGCGACTTTACTTTCGATCCTGAAACACATGATTTCAATGAAAAAACCATCCTTGGAATAACTGGCCCGCACCGGGCATCAGATCTTCCCGACATCGTAATGAATGCGCCAGATTTCGGCCCTTTCATCGTTGAAAAGCTTTGGTTGGAATTTGTGTCTCATCAACCTGACCCTGCTGAGGTCAGCCGCCTGACTGCCATTTGGCGCGCCGCAGATTGGGAGATCACACCGCTGCTCAAGGCGATGTTTCTGACAGATGCGTTCTGGGCACCAGAAAACCGAGGGAATTTGGTCAAAAGCCCCGTTGAACTCATGGTGGGATCAATCCGCACTTTTGGCATCACATTGCCACAGGTTGACGGCGTGACCTGGGCGGCCAGTGATCTGGGTCAAACCCTGTTCTTTCCACCCAATGTCGGCGGATGGCCAGATGGCACCGAATGGATCAACGACGCGACTGCAAGTGGGCGCGCGACAATGCTCACGTGGTTCATGCACCACGATCAGGAACCGCGCGACGCCGAGGTCCCCATGATGGCTGTGATGATGCAAGCGGCACCCCCACCGGGTCCCGTCACGGTTGGCCCAAATGACCTCAGCGTCGGCGAAATTTTTCTCTTGTCGGCCGAAAGCTGGGAAGATGATCAACGCCTTTTGGAACTCACGCTCTTTGACGTACAGTTCGGGGGGCAGCATTGGCGATCATTGTCATTCTTTGTTGACGCTTACGGCGAAGATGATTTTGAAATCGTGATGCAAGTCTCTGATTGCGCACCAACCTGTTTTGGCAACTGGCCATATCCAGAAGCGAATGCCTTCGGTTGGATCTGGTTTGATGCAGATAACATCGCCGAGGGTGATATTGACTGGATGACAGCGCAGGATCGCAAACTCCTAGCCGCGCTGATGGGGCATATGCCCGACCTTATCGCAGCCGTGGAAGATGCGCCTGCCTTTAACCCGTATTCAACAGACGCAAAGGAAGCTGCCCTATCCGTTCAAGACGCACAAGAGGCAGCCAGCTGGGTTGCGCGTCATGGTGCAACATCGCTGGGCGCACCGGGTGGTCAGCTTATCTTGGCTACAACACCTCCCGCTACCGTGGGCTTGGCAGGTGCCGAACTTGGCATGCTGTCCGAAGATGACATCGATATGTACACCGAGGCTCGCGAAATCATGATGATGCAATCGGCAACCCCGCCAGTCACATACTCTTCTGCGCAAGCTTGGCTGGATGCCACGACAGGCAGCACATTCGACAGTTTGCGCGCCGAAGCAAACCTGTTGGCGATCCCGCTGCCCAGCCAAGGTCGCCGCATAGAACGCGATGCAACTGACGCCGCCGCCTTGATCCGCCACATCATTCTCTCGCCGCACTTTCAACTGAACTAGGAGCATTCAAATGGCCCTTGATCTCACGCCGTCACGCCGCCGTCTTCTTCAGTCGCTTGGCGCATCAGCTGCCAGCCTGCCACTTATCACGTTGCCCGGGTTTGTGACTGCCGCCGGACAGACCCCACGCCCTGGCAATATCCTGATTTTGATCGAATTGGCCGGGGGCAACGACGGGCTCAATACGGTCGTGCCGCTCAAAGACGATACATATTGGGGGCTTCGGCCCAAAATCGGGATCAGCGCAGAGGCGACCCTTGGCCTCGACCGCGATACTGGCTTGCATGGCAGTATGCGCGGCATCGCAGACCTTTGGGAAGACGGTGACCTTCAGATCGTGCAAGGCGTCGGATACCCAGAACCAAACCGATCACACTTTCGCTCGATCGAGATTTGGAACGCGGGGCGTGGTGCGGATAGTCAGGTGCGGCAAGGCTGGATATCAGCGGGACTGGACACCCAATCATCACCGATGGGTGACGCTGACGGTTTGGTACTGGGCGGCGCGATGGGCCCACTCGACGGGCCGGGTCGTTTTTCAGCGATCCGCGACGAAGACATGTTCTTTGAAACCTTCGAGAACCTGCCAAACGGTGTGCATCCTGTCAGACCAGATACAGCTAAGACGCCCTTGGCGCATGTGCTTGAGACATATGATAGTGCACGAATTACCGGCGATGCCATTCTCAAACGATTGAACCGAAGTGCGGCGCGTGCCTTTCCATTCCCGCAAAGCGAGCTTGGCCAACAACTCCAAACCGCGACCCGTCTTCTGGACGCGGGTGTCGAAGTGTCCGTTTTGAAAGTTGTGCAAGGTGGATATGACACGCATGAATATCAGCCCGACCAACACGCCGCACTCCTCGAAGACCTATCGCAGTCGATGACAGCCTTTAGCGGCGCGATGCGTGAAATTGGGATTTGGGACAAGATCAGCATCGTTACTTTTTCAGAGTTTGGCAGAACGGCGCGCGAAAATGCATCTGGCGGCACGGACCACGGGACTGCCGCGCCGGTGTTTATCGCGGGCGGAAAAGTTGACGGTGGATTTACTGGTCGTGCCCCATCCCTGACCGATCTGATCGACGATGATTTGGTGCATACGACAGACTACCGATCAGTCTACAGCGCGCTCCTGAAGGATCTGTGGCAAATAGATTCGCCCGTTTTTGAAGCAAGAGACAAACCGCTTCAGATATTAGCCAATTCCCAAGCAAATTAAGGCCAAAAAGCGCTCTTGGGATATCGTATTGCGGCGGAAATATGGCCGCTTCGTGCCAAAAATCAACGGGTGCTGTTCTTTTGTGCATTTTCCAAAGCTTTATGGGATGTTTCCATTGACGCCCCGAATACGCCACCCTAACTGACCCGTACGTCAAGTAAATGTTCAGTAAGAAATGGCGAGTATCATGGTTAAATTAGTTAAGAGTAAGATCATTGCGATCACCGTAAGTGCGATGGCGCTTACCGCCCCTTCAAGCGCCAGTGCAGACGATATCGCGCTGACGTTTGAAGACCACGGGTTCACGGTCTCTGGCGCGCTCGTGCGTATCGAAGACGATCGTTACGTCGTGATGACGGAAAATGGCGAAATGCTTGTGCCTGTTGCGATGGTCACGTGTGAAGGAACGGGCTGTTCCACAGACATCACAAAAGATCAGACCGGCAGCTAAAGCAAAACCGCCTGCCCGGTTCGCGCGCTTTCCTGCGCGGCCAATCCCATAGCGATTGCCTTGGCCCCATCGGCCAAGGTGACCTCGACCTCCCCTTCACCACGTACCACTGCATTGAAACGCTGATGCTGATAGTAGGTTGATCCGTTGTGATCGCCGGCGTCCAAAAGGGTTGGGTCAACAGGTATTTCGGACACATAAGGGCCTTTGGGCGCGCGCGGACTGATAATCATCTGCGGGACCGGTGCAGATCCCAAAAGTTTTGGCCAAAACCGCCCCGGTCCCGGCACAAGCGCTTCGATCTTGCCTTTGGGTCCAACCGCACTGATCTCTTCTTGGTATTTGGAACCCTCAGCGAACATGCACAGCTCCAGCATCGCGCGGGACCCTTTGGCAAAGTCCAGGATCACATATCCATTATCCCAGATATCCGGTGCAACACCCTCGTAACGCTCGTCAATATGGTTCAGCGACTGACCAGCACTTGCCATCACGCGCACGGGCTCATCATCCAAGATCAACCGCATCAGATCAAAGAAGTGGCAGCATTTCTCAACCAGCGTTCCGCCGGTCTTCGCGTTAAATCGGTTCCAATCGCCAATCTTGGGCAGGAATGGAAACCGATGCTCGCGGATCGTTAGCATCTTGACGCCGCCTGTCGCTTGCTGCGCCTGTTCGATCAATGCCGCAACAGGTGGCATATACCGATACTCCATCGCGACCCAAACGGGGTGTGGATAATCCTTGAACAACACATCCAAAACCGCCGCATCCGCAGGGTCGGTATAGAGTGGCTTTTCACACAAAATCGGCAAAGGCCGCTGTGCTGCGATCTGCTGCAACTGCGCGACATGCAGGTAATTGGGGCTGACAATCACCACCGCATCCAGTTTTTCGAATGCCAGCAAGTCGTCCAACGAAGACGCTACATGCGCATTCTGTGCCAAGGTCGCCGCCGCCTCAGCCAATTCCGCGACGGGATCGTACACAACCGACACCTGCCCGTGCGGCAGCAAGTTGATATTCTGAATATGTTCGCGACCCATCATGCCGCAGCCAATCAGACCATAGTTTACCGTATCCACGTGTCTTAACCTTTTCCCATACGAGAGATGTAAGTGGCGCGCTTGGGATCAAACCAAGTACGCGAAAATTCTGCTGGTTTCTTGGCGGCGGTCCAACTCACCCGCTCGATATAGCCTGCGGTTTCGCCCGCATTGAGGTGAAACGCGGCGGGTGTCCAGTTCGGCATTGCGTCCACGCCGATCCGGTCTTCGACCGAGGCGATCACCACGCCCAATTCATGCCGGTAGAAGTGATATAGCGAGTCCGACAAGTCGGTAATCGCCACCGCCTCACGCTGCGCTCCATCCAACCAAATCTCCTCAAGTGCAATCAGCACACCATCCAAAGACCGCAGTCGGATAATCCGGTGTCCTTCAGTATGACCACCTAAGCGCGCGAAGGCGTCAGGCTTGACCAAGCGATCCACTGACAGCACCTGCGCCGTCGGCAACCCCCCACCTTTCAGCAGCTCTAACCGAAAGAATGCATAGACGGAATCAACCGCCGGGCGGTGCCGCACATAGTTCCCCGATCCCTGCACGCGGTCCAACAAACCCTTGGCCTCAACGTCCGCCAAAGCCTTGCGCAACGTCCCCACTGCCACACCCAAATCATCCGCCATATCCCGCTCTGGCGGCAAGCGCGCACCGTCGGTCAAATGCCCCGCAGCAATCTCGCGGATCAGCATTTCGCTTAGTTGGATAAACTTGGGCAAAGCGGAGGTTTTCGCCATGGTGACACCTCCCCGAGCCAGCGCATGAAAATTGATACACTATTGTTGCACAGATATTTGCGTGCTAGGCAAGTGGAAAGAATGACTTCTGGGGAGGAGAATCAATGACCATCGTGCCTGTCACCAGCGCCGACCTTGATGCAGCAGAAGTCTCTTGGTTTTCAGCCCTTTGTTCAGACGATTACCAATTCCTTGGGGTGCCCGACGGCGACTTGCGCTCGTCTTGGGAGCACTGCCGCGATATCGCGCTGACGGCCGAAAAGCAGGGCTTTCGGAACATTCTTGCCCCCTCTTCCTATCAAGTTGGCCAAGACACATTATCTTTTGTGTCCGGCATGGCACCACTGACCGACAAGATCAATTTCCTCGCAGCCATCCGCTGCGGTGAAGTGCAGCCGATCATGTTGGCGCGTACCATCGCGACGCTTGACCATATGCTCAAGGGCCGACTGACACTCAATGTCATCAGCTCTGACTTCCCCGGCGAAGTGGCTGAAAGCAGCTTTCGCTACAAACGGTCCCATGAAGTCGTCGAAATCCTGCGCAAATGCTGGACCCAAGATGAGGTCAGCTACGACGGCGACATCTACCAAATTTCTAAGCTGTCCACGGACCCTGCACGGCCCTATCAGACAAACGGCGGACCGTTGCTTTACTTCGGTGGGTATTCACCATCCGCGCTAGAACTTTGTGGCGCGCAATGTGACGTCTACCTGATGTGGCCCGAGCCGATGGAGCAGCTTGCACAGCGCATGAAAGACGTGAACGCACGCGCCGCAGCCCACAACCGGACCCTCGACTACGGTCTACGCGTCCATATGATCGTACGCGATACAGAACAAGAAGCCAAAGAATACGCCGAATACATCGCCTCCAAACTTGACGATGAATACGGCAAACTGATCCGCGACCGCGCCCATGATAGCATATCACTGGGCGTCGCACACCAAACCAAAGCGCGCGAACTCGCTGACAAATTCGGCTATGTGGAACCGGGGCTATGGACAGGCGTCGGCCGCGCACGCTCTGGCTGCGGGGCCGCACTCGTCGGCTCAACCGATCAAATCATGTCCAAAATCGAGGCCTATCAAAAGATGGGCATCCGTGCTTTCATCTTTTCGGGGTATCCGCATATCGACGAGGCCGAACACTTTGGCGCCCGCGTCATGCCACACCTCAAAACCTGCTCATTGCCCCACGAATACGGGCGTGTGCCATCCGAAACACCAGCGACCCCATTGGGCACAGGACCACGCCGTTGAACCGCATTAATATCTCAGCCGACCTTTCTTTTAGCCGCATCGTCTATGGCATGTGGCGCCTGGGCGACGACAGCGACACGTCGGTCGCGCATGTCCAAGCCAAGATCGAAGCCTGCCTTGCGCAAGGCATCACGACAATGGACCAAGCCGACATCTACGGCGGTTACGAGGCAGAAGAAGTGCTGGGCCACGCGCTCAAAGCCGCACCGGCGCTCAAGGACCAGATCGAGATCGTGACCAAATGCGATATCTTGGCCCCGGCTGGTCGGTACAGCGACGCACGCGTCAAATACTACGACACCAGCCGCAGCCATATCATCGCATCCGTTGATCATTCGCTGCGATTGATGAACATCGACAAGATCGACACGCTGCTGATCCACCGCCCTGACCCCATGATGGACCACCATGAAACGGGCGCCGCGCTAGATGAGGTCGTCGCCTCAGGCAAAGTTCGAACCGTTGGTGTCTCCAACTTCAAACTGCACGACTGGACGCTGCTGCAATCGGCCATGAAGACACCGCTGATCACCAACCAGATCGAAGTGTCACTGACAGCGCACACTGGTTTCACCAATGGCGACGTCGCCTATCTGCAAGAACGCAACATCCCCATCATGGCATGGTCTCCGCTTGGCGGCGGCAGCTTGATGACCGGCACCGGTGCCGTGCAAGATGCACTGGCAAAAGTCGCCGCAGAACACGGTGTCGATAACTCAGCCGTAGCGGTCGCGTGGCTGTTAGCGCACCCGGCCAATATCATGCCTGTCATGGGCACCAATAACATCAATCGTATCAAAGCTCTATCAGACGCTTTGAAAGTTAAAATGGACCGTGAAACATGGTTCGAACTTTACACAGCCGCACTCGGCACAGAGGTACCATAATGGACGCAGGCACTATCGCGACATTCGACCCCAGCACCGACAGCGGCAGCTTTCGCGGCGCACTTGGAACATTTGTAACCGGTGTCACAGTGGTCACAACAGATAGTCCAGAAGGGGCTGTCGCGATCGTAGCGAACAGCTTTGCGAGCGTGTCACTTGACCCACCGTTGGTGCTTTGGTCACCAGCAAAAGCATCTAAACGGTTTGAACATTTTGCAGGATCACGCCGTTTCGCGGTGCATGTCCTTGCCGCGGATCAGCGCGACGTCTGTGCCGCGATCATCAAATCCAAAACCGCTATAGGCGACGTACCAATGCACCTATCGCACTGCGGGATGCCGATCATCGAAGGCGCACTGGCCACATTCGAATGCAACTTAGAAACCACACATGACGCCGGCGATCATGTCATCGTCGTTGGTCGGGTGACCAAAGCACACCACCGTGGTGGCGATCCACTCGTCTTCCATGCTGGCAAATACGGACAGTTCAGCGCGACCTAACACTTATCATCTTGCCCCAAATACTCTGGGGGAGCCGCAGCATGCGGCGGGGGCAAAGCCCCCAACAACAAGGGCCAAAAGCCCAACATAAACAGGGGAGGAGCCGATGTCGGTCCTGTTTGGCCTTTTATGGCCACTAGAACGGTTTAACACCGCGGTCCTTGCCATCGGCAGGGTCATCGCTGTGATCGCACTCGCCATTATGGTTGTCCTTATCCTAGGGCAGGTCTTTTTCCGCTATGTGCTGTCAGACGCGCCTAACTGGACCGAAGAAGGTGCGCGTTTCGGTATGCTGTGGATGACGGGCCTGATGGCACCGCTGGCTTACCGGATGGGCGGGTTTGTCTCCATCGACATGCTCGAACGCGCCCTGCCCCGCGCCATTTCGGCAATCCTGACGCTTTTGTTGCTTGGCATTATGCTATGGGTGCTTGTCATCGCGTGGGAGCGCGGGTTGAACAATCACGTCGACACGCTGTCCGGGCGGGGGTGTTCATCATCCCTACGCTGGCCGTTCGGCATTGAGATCGGAAAATGTGGCGACAAGTTCCAGAACAACTACCAATATGCCTCGCTTTGGGTGGGTGTGAACTTGCTGATCCTCGTCAATCTTGAACTGACGATCCGCCAGATCATCAAGCTTTTGGGCCAAGGGCACCGACTCAAACCGCTCGGTGCCGATGATTTTGCAGGGGCTGACTGATGCTTATATTATTCCTCCCGCTTTTCCTGATCTTGATCATGGTCGGCCTGCCCGTAGTATTTGCACTTCTGGCATCGCCCTTCGCGCTGATCATGCTCGAAGGTGACAACCGCAACGTCGTCGCGGGCCTTTACCGCAACCTTTACAACGGCATGGACAGCTTTCCGCTGATGGCGCTGCCGTTCTTTATGCTTGCTGGCGAAATCATGAACCGAGGCGGCATCACACTGCGCCTTGTTGAATTCGCGCAAGCGTTCATGGGTCACCTGCGTGGCGGCTTGGCACACGTCAACATTCTGTCATCCATGCTGTTCGCGGGCCTGTCGGGGTCTGCGGTTGCTGACACTTCGGCGATCGGATCAACAATGATCCCTGCGATGGAAAAGAACGGGTATACGCGCAAATTCGCTGCTGCCATCACTGCCGCCTCATCCGTTATCGGCCCGATCATTCCGCCTTCAGGCATTATGATCATCTACGCCTATGTGATGGGCGAAAGTGTGGCCTCGCTGTTCCTTGCAGGTATCGTGCCGGGCATCATGGTGGGCGTGGGCCTCATGGTCATGGTCCGGCTGATGGCCGACCGCTATGATCTGCCCAAAGCCGAGCGGATCGTCACGAAAAACCAAGAGATCACTCCAGTTGAATACTGGGTCAGCTTTGCCCTGATCCGCATCAACCTCGCGGGTATCCTGATGGCGATCTATAGCGGGTTGTCCACATACGTAGGCCTCGCATCCATCAATGAGGCTGGCGACAAAGTGCACAGCCTCAGCCTCTGGATCGTCTTCGCAGCCCTGCTCGCCGCATCACACTTCATGCTGATGAGCTATCGCGGCAAAGTGAGCCACGACTTCCGCATGGTCTGCAAAAAGGCGGTCGCACCCCTGCAAACGCCGATCATCATCCTGGGCGGCATCCTTGTCGGTGTTTTCACACCGACCGAAGCCTCCGCCGTTGCCGTCGCTTACGCCTTGATCGTCAGCTTCTTTGTGCTGCGGTCCATGAAGATGAAAGACTTGGGCGAGGTGCTGACACGTTCGGCCCTTGCGACATCGGCCGTCCTGTTCTTGGTCGGCGCGGCAGTCGCATTCAAAACCGTGGTCAGCCTCAGTTACGCACCACAAATCCTCAGCGACTACATCCTATCGCTATCCGAGAACCCGCTGATCCTGCTTTTCCTCATCAACCTGCTGCTGTTCATCGTCGGCATGTTCCTTGATGCGGGTCCGGCAATCATCATCTTGGGGCCAATATTGGGACCAATCTTCGTCGACCTTGGCGTGCACCCCGTGCACTTCGCGATCATCATGAGCGTGAACCTGACAGTGGGGCTGGCAACGCCACCCATGGGGCTTGTGTTATTCGTGGCCAGTACGGTCTCGGGCGAAAAGGTGGAAACCATCGCCAAAGCCATCCTGCCATTCCTCGCGGTAGAGATACTCGTGATCTTCCTGATCACCTACATCCCCGCCATTTCCATGACAGTGCCGTACCTCACAGGCTTCTTGGGCTGCGCCCCAGAAATCGGGTTTAGCGCTTGCATTAGCCCAGTACCGGGCATCAACTAACGACCACTACTTAGGGAGAGACCAATGATAAAACACTTCACAAAAATCGCGGCAACAGCCGCACTGCTGGCGACACCGTTTGCGGCATGGGCGGACGGCCACACGGAATTCACCATCCGCGCAACAGCCAACTCTAACGAGAACGACGAAGACTATGACGGCCTCGTTGTTTTCAAGAACTACGTCGAAGCTGCCTCAAACGGCCGCGTCGCAGTTGAGCTTTTCATCGGCACGCAGCTTTGTGCAACTGGCGCAGAATGTCTCGAAGGTGTCTCCGAAGGCTCCATCGACGTCTATATCTCCACTTCCGGTGGTGCTGCTGGCATCTTCCCATATGTGCAAGTTCTTGACCTGCCATACCTGATGTCCAGCGACCGCGTCGCCGAGGCCGTTCTGTCCGGCGATTTCGTTCGCACCCTGCGCGCCAAAGCACTTGAGGACAGCGGCAACACATTGCGCTTGATGACAGTGGGTAACACCGGCGGCTGGCGCAACTTTGCCAACACCGAACGCCGCGTGCAGACACCTGCTGACATGGCTGGCCTGAAGCTGCGGACAGTCGTCGCTGACCTGCCAGTGCAATTGGTCGAAGCGATGGGTGCCTCCGCGACACCGATCCCGTGGCCAGAGCTGTTCACATCGCTGCAAACCGGCGTTGTCGAAGGTACCGCAAACGGCATCACCGACATCATGGGTATGAAGTTCCCCGATGCGGGCTTGCAGTACATGACACTCGATGGGCATTCCTACATGGGGGCACTTTGGTGGATGAGCAACGACAACTTCATGGCGATGCCAGAAGACCTGCGCCGCGTTGTTGTGGACGGCTTCTCTGCCCTCCAGCAAGCGACATTCGCGTCACCAAAGCGTAAGTCAATCGAAGCCTACGAGGCCTTCGTTGAAGGTGGCGGCGACATCTACGTCCCATCCCCAGAAGAGAAAGCCGCGTTCGCCGCAGCAGCAGCACCCGTCAACGAGTGGTTCCGCGAGAATGTTGATGGTGGTGGTGAAATGCTTGACGCACTTCTGGCCGCAACAGCAGAAGTTGAAGCCGAATTGGAAAGCGCTTACGCGAGCGATCTAAACTGATTTCTGCTGAATGTAGCACTAAGAAGGGCCGCCCAAATCGGGTGGCCCTTTTGCGTTGTCGCCTCTCAACGTTTGCTGCAGAGCTGGTCTCGACTAACCGCGCATTGCCCCATGCCGCAGGCCGAAATACAGGAACACTTTCTGTAGTAGGACACCAGATAAACCTATTCTCTTATCTTGAAATGTTGAGGTGGCCTCCTATCTCCTCAAATTATAGATCCAATTTATTTTGTAAGGAGACGGTCAATTACGAACAGCCATAACAGTCCCCGCGAAGACGCCAGAATTGATACCGCCCGCCCGCGCAGCGACGGCGTCCTGAATGAAGCGGAATTGGCATTTTGCCGCGAAAACAACATTCCACTCGCATATGACACGGCCCAAATCGGTTGGGTTCTTGCCTCTGCGCAGGACGATATCATTGATGGGTTGCCCCCCGCCAAAGCGGGTTGGGAAAATGACATTGCGGCACCAAAACATGAAAAACCTCGTTTCAATGCACGCGATCCAGAATACAAATACCGCGCCTGGAACGACGCAGACGTTGACGTTTTTCGTGCGCTCTTGGACGATCCAGACGTTTGGACGTGGCTGCCGGAAGACTATCCTGCCCCGTTGACAGTGGACGTCGCGGCTAGCCTGATAGAGCTGTCCAACGCCAGCACGCATCATAAAGTACGAGCGATTTTGCGTAACAACGACATCGTTGGGCAGGTCCGGTTGCAGTATGAGGTTGTACCACAAGATCACGCGATAGCAGAAATCAGCTATTGGCTTGGACGTGCACATTGGGGCAAAGGGATCGCATCGCACGTTGTACGCGATTTTACCGCCATCTGCTTTGAAACCCATCCGCAGCTAAGCGCGATCATCGCCCGCGTTCATAAGGACAATGTGGCGTCACAGCGTGTGTTAGAAAAAGCCGGCTACGACATCGACGGCGCCGATCCAAAAGATGCTGATTGGAACATCCTGCGAAGTGTACGGGTCTAAGCGTTTCCAAGTCTTAGTCTGCCATTCAACAAGACGTCACCATTGCTGACGCAGGCAACCGTTAGTCAATTCAAAGCAAGACGAGCTTCGGCTTGTGGTCAACGATTGTCATCTTGTACTGCGACCCTTTCGCTTGCGGGGTCTTCCAATCCTCGCCGTAAAGATAAGCGCAACATGCTTCGGGCTGCGCGGGTAATTTGATATCTATCCCATGCATAACCGCCGGCATGATGGGGAATAAAAGCGACTTTGGGACGTGTAGATCGGTCTCGTCATCTCTCCAATGACCCGAAAAATTCCAATGGTCGACGACGTAGTCTTTGAACAAAGGTTTCTGGTAGAAATAGAAATCAGCATAGGTTTCCACACCGTATTGAATGCGAACGCCCTGCTTGAAGTTTCGGTTCTTGCCCAGTCGTCGCGACCGGCGTTTACTAAGCTCAAGTTCTGATCCTGCAAAAGCTCTTTCCACTTTTCGCAGATACTTCGCTTCAACATAGATATCGATGTCATCATCCGTGGGAATGATGGACCGATTGCGCACGTATCCCAACAGCGTCCCAAAGAAAATGAAATGAGGGATGTGCGCCAGTCGTTCGCTGACAAAACGCAAGTTCTCGATGTTGTGCTCAATGGCGCGCGGCTCAATCATGTTGGCACCGAAGTATGGCCGGTTAGACCCAAGCACATGCACGAAAAGCCTGACTTGGCGTCAAAAATTTGCAGGTCATTTCTGACAGCCACCCGAAGGCAAAACCGACGGTAACAGGTCTCAATTCTCTCTAACAGCATCTCATCTCGATCTACGTTACCTTTTGCGTGAAGATGGCGGTTCTTGACCGTGAATCCTAGGCATAATTCAAGGAATTTGCCCCTCGCCTTAAAATAGCGTAACTACACCCCACAAAAGCAAAAATACGTATTGAGTGGTTTCAAAATGTACGCCCCCCTAAAATCGGTCTGGGACTCTGTCCTTGGGCCATTGTTGCAACGTCCAAAACGGCTTCAAATGGCTGCCCTATGCCATCGTGGCGAGGGTGTGGATAAAGAATATTTGCTGGTCACCAGCCGCGATACAGGCCGTTGGGTCATCCCAAAAGGCTGGCCAATCCGTGGATTGAAGTCGGATGAAACTGCATTGCAGGAAGCTTGGGAAGAAGCGGGCGTCACGGGCCGCACAACCGACACGGACCCCGTGGGCAGCTATACTTACCAAAAAAGACAAGCGAACGGGGTCGAGGTTCCAGTTGAAACGCTCGTCTATTCTGTCGCCGTCAACAACTTGTCCGAGAACTTCCCCGAAGCGCATCAACGCAAACGCCGCTGGGTCGGCGCGGACACCGCCGCAGAGCTGGTGAATGAAGCCGAGCTTAAGTCGCTTTTCCGCAGCCAGTAAATCTTAACAATTGATTAACTGCGCTGTTGCTTTCGCGACAATCTCGGCGTTAGGTCTGTTCCGAATTCAAGGAACGAACATCAATGACCCAACAACAAGGCGATCCACGCCACCTCGAGACACTCGATCGCGATCTGGCCCGCTTCTCGAACCTTGAAAATGCGACCCAATACGCGGCGCGACCGATGGTCGGCATTGGCATCTCATTTGTGTTTGTCGTCCTCGCGGGCCTGGCTGCCATGTTGTTCTTTGGCCAAGAAAACAACACTGTCATCGTGGTAATTGCGGCCAGTCTTGGCGCTTATATGGCGCTCAATATTGGTGCCAATGACGTCGCCAACAACATGGGGCCCGCGGTTGGCGCAAACGCGTTGTCCATGGGTGCGGCCATCGCGATCGCGGTGGTCTTTGAAAGTGCCGGCGCGTTGATCGCTGGCGGTGATGTCGTATCGACCATCGCCAAGGGGATCATCGCACCAGAAAGCATGGGAACAGCGTCGGTCTTTATTTGGGCCATGATGGCGGCACTGCTGTCTGCCGCACTTTGGGTGAACCTTGCCACGTGGGTTGGCGCACCGGTATCGACAACGCATTCGGTCGTGGGCGGCGTGATGGGCGCCGGCATCGCCGCGGCAGGTTTTGCCGCCGTCAACTGGCCCACGATGAGCGCGATTGCCGCCAGTTGGGTCATATCACCTGTGCTAGGTGGCGTGATTGCCGCCTTCTTTTTGTGGGTCATCAAATCACGGATCATCTATCAGGACGACAAAATCGCGGCAGCCCGCACATGGGTGCCAATCCTTGTCGGCATCATGGCAGGCGCATTCGCAGCATACCTTGCGCTCAAAGGCCTCAAGAAAATCATCAAAATCGATATGCCCACCGCCCTGCTGATCGGCGCCGCCATAGGCATTCTGGTCTGGCTGGTGATGATCCCAATGATCCGTAAGCAATCCCAAGGTCTGGAAAACCGCAACAAATCACTGAAAATCCTCTTCGGCATTCCACTGGTCGTTTCTGCTGCTCTGCTCAGCTTTGCGCATGGGGCCAATGATGTGGCAAACGCTGTCGGACCGCTCGCTGCGATCGTGCAGGCATCGCAATCCGGTGACTTCACACAAGCGGTATCGATCCCGTTTTGGGTCATGGTGATCGGCGCATTCGGGATCTCATTTGGCCTCTTCTTGTTCGGACCAAAACTGATCCGCATGGTCGGTGGACAAATCACCAAACTAAACCCGATGCGCGCCTATTGCGTCGCCTTGTCAGCGGCCATTACCGTGATCGTTGCCAGCTGGTTGGGTTTGCCTGTCAGCTCAACCCACATTGCCGTCGGCGGCGTCTTTGGGGTGGGCTTCTTTCGTGAATGGGATGCAGAGCGCCGTATCAAGAAAGCGCGCATGCAAATGCCCAACCGTGCGACCTATGCTCCCGAAGAACGCAGACGGCGCAAGCTGGTGCGTCGCTCGCACTTTATGACAATCATTGCCGCATGGATCATTACTGTCCCGGCGGCGGCGATTTTATCCGCGGTGATCTTTTATCTGATCAGTGCAGCGATGGGTTAGACCACTACCGGAACGGATACATCCACGCTTTGTAGTCATCCACAAGAACCTCTGCGCGCGCGCGTTCCTCGCGCGTCAGCCTAGGCGTAATCAACTCAAGCGAATCCAGTGCATCCGGGTCCCCGCCTATTGCCGATAATGCATACCAAAGGTAGGCTCTGACCATATCAGGCGCGGGAATGCCGCGCCCCACTTCATAGTACCACCCTAGCCCCGATTGCGCCCCCGGATGCCCTTTCAACGACGCCCGCAAATACCAGTCAAACGCCCGCTCATCGTCGCGGTCGACGCCGAGGCCAAGCGCGTACATCACGCCAATCAATTCTTCGGCTTCGGCATTGCCAGAGCGGGCATAGACCTCAAACAACGCGCGGGCTTGCGTGTACTCTCCCGCCTCCATCAAATCGCGCGCTTCTTCCATATCGGCACGCGCTGGGGTCGCCAAAAGCAACAAAGCAACACAAGCGTATGCACAGGTTGTGTACGCGGTGTGTACAGGATGCATACAGGCCTCCTTGGGCTTGTTCTAAGCGCTGGAATGGCCACAGCGCAGGGGATTTCAGCTGATGATTACATCCCCACAGACCCGGATCAAGCCCGCATCGGGCAGCTGCTATTTTATGATAAGGTATTGTCAGGGAACAAGAATATCTCTTGCGGCACCTGCCACCATCATGATCACGCGGGCGGCGATGGTCTGTCACTTGGTATCGGCGAAGGCGGCGTGGGCGTTGGCCCCGACCGCACTGCCGGAACAGGCCCCGATGCGATCAGAAAACGCATCCCTCGCAACGCGCCAAGCCTTTGGAATCTTGGACATAATGAGATCGAAGTCCTGTTCCATGATGGTCGTCTGACCCGCTCGGATATTTATGGAAATGGCTTCGATTCACCCGCAGAAGAATGGCTCCCAAAAGGCCTTGATAACCTGACCGCCGCACAAGCGCTTTTCCCTCTGATCGCGCAATTCGAGATGGCTGGAAATCCGCGCGAAAATGAAATTGCGGGTGCGACGCATGACCGGATCGATGTGGCTTGGCCAATCATTGCCAAACGCGTGCGCACCATTCCTGAATACGGCCAGATGTTCGTGCAAGCCTTTGATCACATTGAAGAACCGGGCGACGTTACAATCGTCGAGATCGGCAATGCACTGGGTGCGTTCATCAACAGCGAATGGCAATCCTACGACAGCCCTTACGACAACTGGCTGGCCGGAACACCCTTACCCGCAGACGCCGAACGGGGCCGTCAACTATTCTTTAACAATCGCTGTGCATCATGCCACGCAGGCGTTTTGTTCACCGACCAAGGTTTTCACGCTTTGGGATTGCCTGCCTTTGGCCCGGGGCGTACGCGACAATGGGATCAGATATCGCGGGATGTCGGCCGGATGGCTGAAACGAACTTGCTTGAGGACGCATACCGCTTTCGCACACCGTCATTGCGCAACGTAGCCTTAACCGCGCCTTACGGGCACAACGGGGCCTACGCGACGCTTGATGCCATGGTGCGCCATCACGCCAACCCTGTGCAATCACGCAATAATTGGCAACCGGCGGACGCAAACCTGCCTGATGTTCCTTGGTTGGCTGCGGGTGACTTCGCAATCCGGCAAGACCACGCCGAGATGGCACGTCAAGCCGATGTACTGGATATTCGTCCGATGTCTCTCAGCGATGATGATATTGCCGACCTCGTGGCGTTCCTGCATGCACTAACGGGTGAAACCGCAGAACAGCGCCCGCTGGGTCGCCCCGAAACTGTTCCAAGTGGCTTGCCTGTCGACTAGCCCAACACGCCTTAGCGCGTGCGGATCAACACACCTAAATCCGCAACATTAGTGCCTGTCGCCCCAATGATCACAAGATCACCCGCCTGTTGCAGTGCTGCATAGCTGTCGTTGTTCGCGAGCAGCGCATCAAGATTGGGGATGCGCGCCAACGTACCCTGATCCACCAATCCGCCCGCCGCGTCAGTCGGACCATCGCGTCCGTCACTGCCACCTTGCAGGCAAACCCATTCTTCCCAGCCTCTTGCTTTAGCTTCTATGGCGATGCGCAAAGCAAGTTCTTGGTTGCGTCCTCCGCGACCTGTCCCTTGCAGCAAAACCGTTGTTTCGCCACCCCAAACGGTGATGCCAACGCCCGCTTGATCACAGATCATCTTTGCCGCATCACCAACATCGCCTTCGATGGGCGTCGCGATGACTTGGACGTCGGCTGCCGCAGCGGCCATTGCCGCAACGCTCTTGCTGTTTGAGCCTACCAAGACGTTGGTAGCCTTTGGCAGCGCTTCAATGTCACGCGGCGTTTGCAGGTGGTCGCGCACGACCTGTGGGACTTGGTCCCACAAATCGAAATACTTCAACAGCGCGATGGCATCTTGTGCGGTTCCAATAGGACCAACCGTCGGGCCACTTGCAATTGCGGCCAAATCATCGCCGATCACATCTGACAAGATCAAGGCTGTCACCTGATGCGGTGCCGCTAAACGGAGCATGCCACCACCTTTGATGTCTGAAAGTTGTTGACGGATCAGGTTCATAGCCTTGATTTCCATCCCCGCCGCCAAGAGCAGTGCGTTCACGGCGGCCTTATCCGCCAAAGTCAATTGCCCCGCAGGTGCAGGAAGCAACGCCGACCCCCCACCCGAGATCAGTGCCAAGATTGGCCCATCAGCCGATTGCAGTGCTGCCATAACGGCTTCGGCTGCGAGTGCGCCGTTGTCATCGGGCACTGGATGCCCCGCAGGCATGACACTTGCCCCTTCCAACGCCGATGCATTCTCGTAATTCGTCACAACGATGCATGTGACCCCTGCAAACCTTGCCAATGCGGCCTGCGCCATGCGCCGGGCTGCTTTGCCGATGGCAAGGATCAAAGCCGGTGTTGGCACATCGTCCAAGGCATCAGCGACGGCCTGATAGGGGTCGGCTGCCTTTACACCTGCTTGAAATATCTCAAGCGCTGTTTCTCTTGGATTACCGGTCATTATTCGCGCCTTTCCAAAGACATAAGAGCAGCCATACGCTGCACAACTTGCAATTCCAATTCCGCAGATGGTGAGGCGCTGAGCGATGGCATGTTGAGTGCTATAAGGACACGCGGTTGCTGCATACCCAGAATGATATGGGTCGCTGAATACCGCTCGAACAAGTAGGTGATATGGTCATCTGCAACGGGGCCCAACTGTGGTGGATCAGATTTGCGCAGGACGGGTGTTACCTCAAATATCTTATCCAGAACATCATCTTGCAAACCTACAAGACTGTCATCGCTCACGACCACGGCACCTTCCACCAAGGCATGGCTCTGTAAGTCGCGCAGGAATGCCATGGGATCATTGGTCTGTGATATCGCAAGCTGGCGCAGCAGACCTAGGCTTTGCTCTTCCAGCCGCAATGATCGTGCATCGCTCAAGATCGCGACAACAAAGAGTGTGCTCATGATCGACGCGATTGCGAATAAATATCCGCTCCGTTCCAGTTGCGCAAAAAAGCCGATCATACTGCCAACCAAGGTTGCCGCCCCGATCATGATTGCCAAATTCATCAACGTCACACGGTGCCCTTGATGTGTGCGGCCCAAACCGACGGCAAGCCAGCACAAAATCAGAACGCCAAGCGCTGAAAGTTGAATGGGAAGTCCGACCCGCATCAATAAGAAGTCGCCAATGGCCAAGGGTATCAGCAAAAAAAGCGACAACCCAAGGCGTACAACCATAGCATTTTCGCTGCGCGAAAGCGTCGACTTATCGCGCCTTAGGATCAACCATCCGGCAAGGATAAATCCAACACATTGAAACGCCATCAACCCGATTAACCGCGTCGGATCGAGGCTGTCTGAATACCAAAAAGCAGAAAGCGCAAACACCGCACCGCCGCCGGCAACTACCGTCTTCACAGATTTCGGCGCATGACGTCGCAGCAACCCTTCCGTCAGAACCAATGCCGCCAAAGGTAGCAAGGACGCTGAGATAAGCACCAACATCCGAAATGCCTCGATCCCGGTCAACGCCATCAAAATGCGCCCCAAAAACAGGGTCATCATCAGCCGCACACCAAAGAGGAAGCGCCGGTTGATCGGATCAAAAGCATCGCGACCCGCCAACACAGATTGCAGCACGGCCAAACCAATCAATGCGGCGCATGACAGGTAAAGCTGCGTCAGACTGCCGGCGGCTTCTATCATGCGTCTTGTTTCCTGGCAGGTCTTAGGATTGACCAGGCTTGCGTGCCATCAGCCCAGTGGATTGCCGGTAAGACGATACGGCGCAATCCGACTAGCGCAGCCGTCAGTAACAACCCAACCACGGCAGATTTGGGCACCTCCTGCGCAAGATATTTGCGCATGGCCGCCACATCCATCTTGCCCAATTGCAGCACATCATCGCCCCGCTCGTAGTCCAAAATCGCCTCGCAGAATGTGTTGTAGCGGGCATCGCGGTGTTTGGGTGCTTGCTCCCACGTCTTGCGCAAATCATCGGACCCACCTGTATACGCATCGGTAATAATGAAACTGTCCTCGTTGAAGCCCGCATCAGGTCCCACCCCAAAAACCGATCTTTGGGTCGCCATGATCTGACGCGCAAACAAGACGTGGTTCAACGTTCTGCGGCCTTGATCGGGGCGCGGCCAAACGTCTGAAAACATCTCGGACACCATACCGACAACAGCGGGCACCTGCGTGACGTTCGATATCCAGATGGGGCGAAACTGGCGTCTGAAAAACAGCAAAAAGCACGTCAAACCATAAAGCACCCAAGACAGGTTCTTTGATCGCTCACTTGGGGCAACCATTACCAACCCCAGATGCAGCACTTCGGTGGGCTGTGGCAATGTCTCAAGCGTCATCACGGCTAATGCGTTAAAGGCGACGGGGGTGCCATCGCTGCGACAGACAAGCGTGACAATGACCGCGCCCATCCGCTCTTTGTCGCCTGAAAACACACCGTATGACAGCTCTCCAGCATCTAACGTGGTAGCAGCGATGGACCGCAATTGAGTGCTCAATTGTGCCAGCGTCGCATCGTCCATCCAAAGCCCCGGCCGTTCAACAATGCGCACCACATAACCGGACCCTGTGCGCAGGGTCACGTCCATGTATTTACGCCCGAAGGTCTTGAAAACTGTGCCGATCACCGTGTCATGCCTATCCCTACCGCGCCCACGTTAGGGGCGGCGATGAATGGGCACAAGTCGACCACCTTAGAGGTAGCGGTTTACCAGATTTTCCAACCGCTCTTGGCGGCCAGAGCGTGGTTCGGGGTTGGTGCCATCGGCGACAACTGTGGCCATGATGCTTTCAAGGTCACTGTTCAACAAACCTTTGCCGTCTGCAGTATCCCAACCAGCATAGCGGTCGCTACGAGCAGCTTCCAACTTGCCATCTTCCAGCATTGCCGCGGCCGCTTTCAAACCTGACGCACAAGCATCCATCCCGCCCACATGCGCAAGGATCAGATCCTCCGGGTCAAGCGATTGGCGACGCAGTTTGGCGTCAAAGTTCGTGCCACCTGTGGTGAAACCACCTGCGCGCAGCACCTCATAATAGGCCAAAGCCATCTCTGGCACGTTGTTGGGGAATTGATCAGTGTCCCAACCAGATTGATAATCGTTGCGGTTCATATCGATAGACCCAAAGATGCCCAACTCGCGCGCCATAGCAAGTTCATGTTCAAACGAATGGCCTGCCAAGATCGCATGGCCCTGTTCGATATTCATCTGCACTTCGCCCTCAAGACCAAACTCTTTGAGGAAGCCGTAAACTGTCGCCACATCGTAGTCATACTGATGCTTTGTCGGTTCCTGCGGCTTGGGCTCGATCAGGATCGCGCCTTTGAAACCCATCTTGTGCTTATAATCGACAACCATCTGCAACATACGGCCCGCCTGCTGGCGTTCGCGGCCCATGTCGGTGTTCAAAAGAGTCTCGTACCCTTCACGACCGCCCCAAAGGACATAATTTTCGCCCCCCAGTTTCATGGTCGCATCCATGCAGGTTTTGATCGTTGCGGCAGAATAAGCAAAGACATCCGGGTCAGGGTTTGTCGCAGCCCCTGACATAAAGCGTTTATGCGAAAAGAGGTTTGCCGTGCCCCAAAGCAGTTTGATGCCAGTCGCATCCATCTTTTCGGCAAAGTAATCAACGATTGCCTCTAAGTTGGCTGTATTTTGCGCAAACGTCGCACCTTCCGGCCGCACGTCCGCGTCGTGGAAGCAAAAGTATGGCACGCCCAAAATCTGGAACATCTCAAACGCCACATCCGCTTTCAGCCGCGCGTGGTCCATGCTGTCGCCGAACCAAGGGCGATCAAACGTCTGTCCCCCAAACGGGTCACCGCCCGGCCATGCAAAGGAATGCCAATAGGCCGCAGCAAACCGCAAATGGTCTTTCATCGCTTTGCCCATCACCACTTCATCAGGGTTGTAGTGGCGGAACGCGAAGTCATTGTCGCTATCGGGGCCTTCGTATTTGATAGCAGGGATGCCTTTGAAGAAATCGGTCATATCAATCCTTTCAGCGCGTCATAGCTGGCGCGGTATCTTGCGTGCGCTTGTGCGAAAGCGCTTGTGAGGGATGTGTCGGGTTCAATTATGCGCGCGATCTGGGGGGCGGTTGCGATCTCGCCCCCTGCCCCGGTCGCGGCCATCATGCCAAGGCGCGCGGCACCGAACGCGCCGCCAAAATCGCCTGCAATGGGCAGTTCGATTGGCAAGTCGAGTGAGGTCGCGATCGCCTTTACCCAGTAGTCGGATTTTGACCCGCCGCCGACGGCGATCAAACGGTTGATCTGCGTACCAGTGGCCGCCAGCGCGTCATAGCTGTCTCGAATGGCGTGTGTGACGCCTTCCAGAACGGTACGGGTCATCGCAGCTTGATCCGTCGAGTGATCGAGGTGCAGGAACGATCCGCGAATGTCGGCATCATTGTGCGGGGTACGTTCACCGCCAAGATACGGCAAAAACAGCGGACGGCCCGGTGCTTGCAGTTCGCCAAGAGCACCTGTTAGGTCGGACGACGACTTGCCGGTGATCTTGGCGAACCAATTCAGCGCATCCGCTGCGGCCAAAATCACACCCATCTGGTGCCAAGTATCTGGTAACGCGTGGCAAAACGTATGCACCGCCGTCGCCGCATCAGGTTGGTATGCATCAGATGCTGCAAACAGCACACCCGACGTGCCAAGCGACACAAACGCATCACCCGCTTTTACAACGCCAACGCCAACGGCACTGGCCGCGTTGTCACCGCCTCCGCCTGCAACGACCACGCCTTTGGGCAAACCCCACTGCGCGGCCAATTCATCACGGACCTGGCCAGACACTTCGGATCCTTCGACAAGCCGTGGCATCTGGGCGCGCGTCATGTCCGTTGCTGCAAGCAGGTCATCAGACCAATCGCGCTTGCCCACATCCAGCCAACTGGTGCCCGCGGCATCCGACATTTCGGCAACGGCCTCGCCAGTGAGCCACAAACGAAGATAGTCCTTGGGCAACAGGACACAGGCAACCTTGGCAAAAACCTCCGGTTCATGCTTAGCGACCCACGCCAATTTCGGTGCCGTAAATCCGGGGAACACGATGTTGCCAGTCAGCGCGCGAAACTTGGGATCAGCGTCTAACGCGGCTGCTTCATCAGCAGAGCGCGTGTCATTCCATAGGATGCAAGGTCGCAAGACCGCATCATTAGCATCGATCAGCGTTGCACCATGCATCTGGCCAGACAGGCCAATGCCGCGCACTGAGGCCAGAGATGTTTGCGCAGCAAGCGCTTTCATCACAGCGTCCGCTGCGTCCAACCAATCTGCGGGGGCTTGTTCTGACCAACCGGGCGCGGGACGCACCGCATCCAGTGGTGCAGTGGCTTCCGCCACAATCACCTGCGCCTCGTTGATCAAAACAGCCTTGAGTCCCGAAGTTCCCAGATCAAGACCGATATACATTACGCTGCCTTTTTAGGATTCTTGCCCATGATGATCATCGACAGAATGTCATCTTCGGTGACATCCTCCACCTTCTCTGTGCCGATCAACTGCCCGTTTTTCATCACGGATACACGGTCGCACAGATCCATCATTTCGCGGGTGTCGTGGCTGATCAAGAAGATACCAAGACCTTGCGCTTTCAGCTCTTTAATCAGATCCGCGACCATTGCTGTCTCGTGGACACCCAAGGCCGCCGTCGGTTCATCCATGATCAGGATGCGGGCATTGAAATAGACCGCGCGCGCGATAGCCACCGATTGACGCTGACCACCAGATAAAGACCGCACCGGTTCCGAGAAGCGTTGGAAGTTGGGGTTCAGTCGCGCCATGATTTTGCGCGATTCTGCTTCCATCGCGGTGTCATCAACCAGTCCAAACTTGGTCGTGATTTCGCGACCTAGAAACAGGTTCGATGCGGCATCGAGGTTATCAGACAACGCCAGCGTCTGATAAATCGTCTCGATGTTATGTTGGCGGGCATCAATCGGGCTGTTGATTTCGACCTTCTTACCGTCCACGTAAATCTCGCCCGCGTCTTTCTTATAGGCGCCTGAGAGGATCTTGATCAGTGTGGATTTGCCCGCACCGTTGTGGCCCAACAGGCCCACAACTTCGCCAGGCATCACATCGATAGACACATCATCAACGGCTTTGATCCCGCCAAAGTGGATCGAGATATTGCGCATTTCCAAAAGTGGGGTGCTCATTATGCGTCTCCTGTTTTGCGGCGGTAGATAATGTCGATCCAGACGGCGATGATCAGCACGCCACCCACGATCATGTTTTGCAGCGGGCTGTCGACGCCCACCATGCCCATGCCGGATACAAGCGCCTGCATGATCAAGGCGCCAAGGATCGCGCCATAGATCGTGCCAACGCCACCCGCCAATGCAGTGCCGCCGATAACGGCCGCCGCAATGACCCGCAGTTCGTCGAGTTCGCCCAAGGATGAACCAGCAGACCCCAAACGGGCCGAGGCGATCACAGCAGCGATTGCAGTTAGCGCACCCATCAACGCAAAGACTTTGACGGTCAGCATGCGCGTATTAATACCGGACAGTTCTGCGGCATCGGGGTTGCCGCCCATCGCGAAGATGTAGCGACCGAAGCGTGTTTTCTTCGCAACGATGGTCATTGCGATGGTCACAAAAAGCACGATCAAGACCGAGATCGGAAAACCGTAGGCTTCGGTATAGCCTTCGGGCATTTCCAGACCTTCGGCTGCAAAGCGACGTTCCAAGATGCGCGTTGGCACAAGATAGGCGTTCAGCACAGCCGTGATGCCGCAGATCGCACTCACAAGGATCGCACCCAGCGCGTATTCGGCCCAAAGCGGCTTGACCGCAAAGTTGTGGCTGATGTGTTTGCGCCGCGTATTCATCAAGAACACAACGGTAAGGATGGAACCGACAATCGCCAGCCCCCAGCTTGCAGTGACGCCGATTGTACCAGACGCACCACCCAGCATGACAAAGTTGGGATCAAGCGGGGAAATGGTTGTGCCCTTAGACACCCACCATGCACCACCGCGCCAGATCAACAAACCGCCAAGCGTGACAATAAAGGAAGGGATCACCAGATAGCCGATCAACCAACCTTGGAAAGCGCCAATCGCCGCACCAAGCAGAATACCGACGGTCACTGTGATGATCCAGATTGAGGGACTACCGAAACCCACAATATCAGGCAGGATTTGGACTTGGATTACGCCCATCAGCATTCCCACAATGCCCAGCAATGACCCGATGGATAGGTCAATGTTGCGGGTCACGATGACAAAGACCATGCCCGTTGCCATCACCGCGACAGATGCGGTCTGCAATGTCAGCGTGAATAAGTTACGCGGAGTCAGAAATGTGCCACCGGTCGCTACATGAAACACCAAAGAGATCACGATGAAAGCGCCGATCATGCCCAGCAATCGCGTGTCAATCTGTAGTGTTTTGATTAAATTACCAAGTCCGCCAGACATTGGTTCCCTCCCCTAAGCCTGATGCCAGGCTGTCCTATTAGAAAGCCCCACCCGCCTACGCGGATGGGGCCTTTTTAGTCGGTCGTCAGTTTATTCGCAGACAGCCAAACCAGAAACGCCTTGGCAAAGAACGTCTTTTTCGATCCAACCTGCGTCCAGAACGAGGTTCAGGTTGTCTTGCGTCACTGGCTGTGGGGCCAGCAGCATGGATGTTACATCAACACCACCGGGTGATGTGAATGTCGCCGACCCTTCGATGTCGGACAGCATTGCGCCACCGGCCAATGCAACAGCGATCTCGCCTGCGTTGCGGCCCAGTTCACGGCTGTCTTTCCATACGGAAACAGTCTGTGTGCCAAGTGCGACACGGTTCAACGCAGCATGGTCGCCGTCCTGACCAGAAACAGGGATACCGTCCATGCCTTGCGCTGCAAGAGCTGCAACAACACCACCAGCCGTGCCGTCGTTGGATGCAACAACCGCATCAACTTCGTTGTTGGTCTGTGTCAGGATCTGCTCCATGTTGCGCTGCGCGTTGGATGGCTGCCAGCCGTCTGTATAGGCTTCGCCCACAACTGTGATTGCACCGCTGTCGATCGCTGCCTGCAGCACCTCTTGCTGGCCGCCACGCAGGAAGTCAGAGTTCGGGTCTGTTGGTGAGCCTTTGATGAAGACATAGTTGCCTTCTGGCTGCTCGGCGAAGACGGCTGCTGCCTGCATACGGCCAACTTCAACGTTGTCGAATGTCAGATAGAACGCGCGTGAATCCTCAATCAGGCGGTCATAACCGATAACCGGGATGCCAGCGGCTTCGGCGGCATCAAGTGCCGGACCGATGGACGCGCCGTCTTGGGCGAGAATGATCAGCGCATCAACGCCTTGTGTGATCAGGCTTTCAACGTCTGCCAACTGCTTTGTCGCAGAAGATTGCGCATCTGCGGACAGATACTTTGCACCAGCTGCGTCAAGTGCGCCAAGCATGGCAGCTTCGTCAGTTTTCCAACGCTCTTCCTGAAAGTCAGACCAGCTCACACCAACTGTGACGCCGTGACCGTCTGCGAATGCAGCAGAGCTGAAACCAGCGACAACAACGGCCGCTGCGATAATCGATTTATGCATGTTTTCCTCCCATAGTGTGCCCCATGCACGGGGCGTGGGCCATTTGACCCTACGTTCGCTAGCATGACTTATTAATTTCAGTTGTCAAAATAAAAATTGACCCGAAAAGCAGAAAAACCGCTTCTTAATTGCTGGAATATTGGGCATTCTGAAAAATCTCGGGAAAATAAGCTTGAATTCCGCCCGCATTACTTCAAGGCTTGAACTATGTACGATGTTATAGATGATCAAAACGACGAATCGGGCACTGTGTCAGGCTGCGGGCCATTGTTGTCGACAGACGCGCCCGAGGCCAAGCCTCTGCGCCAACAGGTGTTCGAACACGTTCGCGCAACCGGTCGTGCAGCACGAACCGATGTGACGCGCGCACTTAACATCAGTGCAGGATCCGCCACGACACTGACCGCTGATCTGATTTTGGCAGGGTTGCTGCGGGAAGTCGAAGGACTGCCACGTGAAAGCGGGCGCGGACGCCCGCCCGTAGCACTCGAGGTCGTGCCAGAAGCACGCTATGTTATCGGCATCAAGCTCTCTGCTGAGACCCATTCCGCAGTACTTTCCAACTTTGCCGGGCTTCCGGTTGCAGACGCGACCCTGCCCTCGACTGCCGGACGCAAATCACTCGACACGCTTCTTGAAGAAATCGATGTTCTAATAGACTTGGCCCTCAAGAAGGCTGGCAAGGCATTGCCCGACATCTCAGCTGTTGGGATCGGCATCCCCGGTATCGTGGATCATGACACCGGAACCGTTACATGGTCACCATTTCTGAAGGACACCGAAGTTGATTTGCGCGGCGCTTTTGTGGCGCGTTTTGGCGTACCCGTCTATCTGGACAACGACACTAATGTGCTGAGCCTTGCGGAATTATGGTTCGGTGCTGGGCGCTCAATCTCCGACTTTGCAGTTGTCACGATCGAAAATGGCGTCGGTATGGGACTTGTGCTTGATAACCGCCTCTTCCGTGGCGCGCGTGGAATGGGGTTGGAGTTAGGACATACGAAGGTTCAGTTGGATGGCGCTTTATGCCGTTGCGGGCAGCGTGGCTGTCTTGAAGCCTATTTGGCCGACTATGCGCTTGCACGTGAGGCCGCCACAGCGCTTGACCGCAACCCACGCACCGCGCAGAGCCCATATGTGATGCTTGATGCACTGTTTGAGCAGGCAAAATCCGGCAACGAGGCCGCACGCACTATTTTTCGGCGCGCGGGGCGATATCTGTCGCTTGGTCTGTCTAATGTCATCCAGCTTTTTGACCCTGGTCTGATCATTCTGTCGGGTGAACGCATGCAATACGACTTTCTCTATTCCGATGAAGTGCTTTCAGAAATGGCGAAGCTCACTCTCAGCGATGGGCGCACGCCTTGTAAGGTCGAAGTGCACGCTTGGGGTGGTATGATCTGGGCAAGAGGCGCAACAGCGCTGGCTTTGGCTGCCGTGACTGATAGCGCCTTGGGCGATACACGCGCATGATCCGTTATCTGCCGGTCTTGTTTTTGGCGACTTCTGTGCTTGCCGATCCGATGTTCGAAGACAGATCAGACGCCTTGCCAGAACATATTTATGGTGGCGGTTGGGAGCATTTTGTCGGCGGCGGTGTCGCTGTTTTTGACTGCAACGGTGATGCCCTGCCCGACATCTTTGCAGCCGGTGGTGCGAACCCTGCGCAAATGTTCCGCAATGCGGGTGACTTTCAATTTCAGTCCGTTGACATCAGCGCGATAATGCATGTCACAGGAGCATATCCGCTGGATATCAATGCGGATGGCAATATGGATCTCTTTGTTCTCCGTGTTGGTCGAAACCAGATATTGCTGGGCGATGGGGACTGTACGTTCTCAGCAGGGCCTCCTCTGCCAATAGAAGATAAGTGGTCCACGGCATTCACGGCGTGGTGGGAAGATGACGCAGCACCGGTTATGGCTGTGGGGAATTATGTCGATCGCGCCAATCCCGAGGGGCCTTTTGAGGCCTGTGATGACAACGAAATCCTGCGCCCGACACCTGAGGGCTATCAAAGCACTGCTTTGACTCCAGGGTTTTGCCCGCTTTCGCTATTGGCAGCACGTGATGCGCGGGACCGCCCGACTTTGCGTCTATCCAACGACCGCCACTACTATGTGCGCGGCGGATACGAGCAGATGTGGGATATTGAAGACCGACGCTTTCTTGGCCCACTAGATGGCTGGCAGACTGTATCGCTTTGGGGCATGGGGATCGCCAGCCGTGATCTGACCGGGGATGGCCTTGACGAGGTCATGCTGACCTCGATGGGGGATCAACTGATGCAGATCGCGCAGGAAGACGGCACCTATAGCCGCGCTCCATTCACCATCGGAACCTACGCGCAGCGTCCACATACCGGTGATGATGGCAGGCCGTCGACGGGTTGGCATGCGGAATTTGCTGATGTCGATAATGATGGCCTAGCCGACTTGTTTATTGCGAAGGGTAATGTCGACCAGATGCCCGGTTTGGCGATCAAGGACCCCAATAACCTGTTGATGCAAAACGCAGATGGCACATTTACCGAACATGCCGCCACCGCTGGCGTGGCCACCAAAGAGAGGTCACGCGGGGCTGCCATGGCCGATTTCGATGGCGACGGTTTGCTTGACCTTGTTGTCATGAACAGGCGTGCGCGCGTTGAACTTTACCGCAATGTCACGCAAGGCAGTGGCAATTGGCTTGGCGTGTCCTTGGTACAGCCCGGCGGCAACCGGAACGCCATTGGGGCGGTCGTCGAGGTGCAAACCGGGGATAGCTCTCAAAGACAACATCTCACAATCGGTGGCGGGCATGCGGGCGGCAAAGCGGTGCCGCTTCATTTTGGTCTGGCGGGTGCGGAACAGGCGACGGTGCGGGTCACTTGGCCGGATGGCACGATGTCCTCGCAAGAGGTCGCCGCCAATCAGACAATCATTATTTCCCGCTAGCGGGGTTGATCAATCGGCAAACCGCTTGGCACGGTATCGGGAATGCCCAACCGCCCTTCGATAGCGGCGGGATCGGTCAAAGCGTCAAGGAAAGCAACCAAAGCGGTGATCTGCGCATCGCTCACTTGTGGCGGTGTATAGCGCACAGCGGCGGCGATTGCGTCACGCTCGAACAACCCGCGCGCATCATCGACGGGCAACTGCGGCAGCAAAGCCGCCGAGATATCGTAAGTCTGCAAATAGGTGACCGGATCAAGATGCGCCTGCACAAAAGCCCGCAAATCCGCATGTGCACCCGCATGACCATATGGGCCCGTTAACGCCACATTGCGCAATGACGGGGTGCGAAAAGCGTATAAATCTTCGGCATTGCCAGTCACCCGAAAACGCCCTTCGTCGCGTGCATGGCTTTCAAACCGGGCCGCTTTGCCGGGGCCAATTTGTGGGGCGCCCATCGCATGAAACTGATGATCGGTCAGGAACGGCCCACTATGGCAAGACGCACAGCCCGCCACGCCATAGAAGAGTTCCATGCCGTCCGCAGCAAGCGTAGGCAAGGTCGCCTCACCGCGCAGCACTGCATCAAATGGCGCATTGTCGGACCGCCATTCAGATGCCATGAAAGCCGCGATGGCATTGGAAATATCGGCAAAAGTGATCTGTTCCGGCGTATCGATATGATCGTAGGTTGCTACGAAATCTTGCGCATAAGCGGGGATCGCGCTGACGCGCTGCGCAATGATATTCCATGCACCGCCCTGCCCTGTGATCACGCCGCGCCGGACAGCTTCGCTTACATCGTTTTCACTGTAATGTCCGGCCATTTCGTCAGGACTGAGCACGGGAAACATCGTTTGTGCCGACAACAATGACGCAAAACCGGTAACCATATCCGCGTCAAGTGGTGTGCGCAGTCCGCCGGGGCGTGTCGGGTCCACCTCAATCCGTCCATCGTGAAACAGGACGGTGAATTCATGGGCTCCAAGGTTGAACAACGCGGGTGCGTTACGTGGAATGCGCTGTTCGGGCATGTTATCCGGGTCAGCCGTGCGATCCGGGCCAAGCCCTATTCCGCCATCTCCAAGCCCCAACGACAAACCGTCCCCAGTGCCAAAGACCGGATGGTGGCAGGTGCCGCAGGACACGTTGCGATTGCCCGATAAGATCGGATCGTAGAACAGCAACTGACCTAGGCGCGCCTCGATTTCATCGACCGGGGCAAAATCTGCGTCCGTCAAAGGTGCAGGCAAGCTTTGCGCCAAAGCACCTTGCCCCATTATGATCAAAGCTCCTGCTAGACGTACCATCATCGACCACTCACCCGTTCCTTGGCAAATGGTTAGCATGGATCGGGCTGCGCACAAGTGCGACGGATTATTCCATATGTTTGCGGATACGGTTCACCATGTACCAAACCAAACCTAGCACGATTGGCGTCGCAATTGCCGCCATCGTGACCTTGCCGACACCAAAGGAATCCTCCAACGGGCCGGTCATATTCAGCACCAAATTGACCGCGTAATAACTGATTGCAACAACAGACAAACCTTCGACAGTGCGTTGTAGACGAAGCTGGAGGTCAGCCCGTTTATCCATGCTAGTCAGCAATTCCTGGTTTTGAGCAGAGCGTTCAACGTCGACCCGCGTCCGCAACAAATCACCTGCGCGCAGCGCGCGATCAGACATCGCTTGCAGCCGCCCTTGCGTTGACTTGACCGTCCGCATTGCAGGATCAAACCGGCGCATCATGAATTCGCCAAACGTCTGTCTTTGCGCGAAACGGTCCTCTCGCAACACCAGAATGCGTTGGTTTACGATCGTCTCGTAAGCTCCTGTTGCGCCGAACCGAAATGACGATTGCGCGATGGTATTTTCGATCTCGGCCGAGACAGCAAGCAACTTATCCAGAACTTGCGCTGGATCTGCTTCTGCACCGCGCATATCCTCAAGCAAACTGGTCAGGCGCATATCAAATTCACCCATCTTCGACCCCAGATCACGTGCGCGGTAAAGCCCAAGCATCGACATCGCCTTATAGGTTTCAATCTCGCACAAGCGCTGCACAACGCGGCCAACCCTGCGGTTCCCCACTTTAGGTCGTGCAAAAACGGCGAAACGCATGTGCCCTGTCGGATCGATCCGAAAATCCCCAGCCACGACCAAGTCGTTGCCAACCACCCGGCTGATTGCAAGGCTTTCTGGCACAAACCATTCTTCGGCCTTCTCGATGATGCCGTCGTCACCATCCGCAACTTCAATACGGATCAAAGCGGATGTGACCCGTGTTCCGGGCGCCGTTTCCAGCCAGTCTTGCGGGAAAACGCCGAAGGTAGCGGCATCAAACGGACGGTCTGCCAAGCCTTCGCCGAAAATCGTGTAGGTTACGAATTCGGTATGGCTTTCCCACTTCAGGTCATGTTTCCCGATTTTACCAAAGTAGTGCGTCGCATCTGGCTGCGGATGTTGCGCGCCAAAACGATCAAGCAATGCAATCAGATGTGCGCGATCCGCCTCACGATCACGGCCCGCCGCGTTTTCGGCAGGCTTGATTGCAAGGTAGGCGGCACGGCTAGGCGCATCGACGGCCGGGAACGGGCGCGCATGCAATTCATTCGCCATCGCATAGCGTAAGGGATGATCTTCAATGGGGGGCATTGCTGCGCCTTTGCTAGTAGCTTTCATAGGCAAACTAACGGTGTTTCGACGCATGTAAACCAAAAATGTGTTAATTTATAAAGAGTTACCGGCGTACAAACGTATACCGTACGCCGGTCGCTGTTCTTAAATTACAACCACATCCAGTGGCGGAAAGCCGTTAAAGCAGACAGATGAATAGGTTGACGTATACGCACCAGTATTGCGGATCAGCACGCGGTCACCTGATTTCAGGGTCAATGGCATCGACACCGGCCGCTTTTCATAAAGCACATCCGCACTGTCACAGCTTGGCCCCGCCAAAACGCACGGTCCCATTGGGTCGGCATCTCGCGCGGTTTGAAACTGGTAGCGGATTGCTTCTCCTTCGGTTTCCGCGAGACCTGAAAAACGGCCAATATCAAGATAGACCCAGCGATGCAGATCACGCTCGGATTTGCGGCTGACAAGCATCACTTCGGCAACGATCAGTCCGGCCTCGGCCACCATGCCGCGGCCCGGTTCGGCCATGATTTTGGCCACGTTCGGAAAACGCGCTTCGACCAAGGCTATGACCTGTGCGGCGTACTGCGTCGGCGCCTCGATTTCTTCACCGTAGAAAGCGGGGAATCCACCGCCGATGTTGAGCAAGCTCAATTCATGGCCAGCGGTATGGGCAGCGGCCCAGATTTCTGCAAAAACGTCCAAAGTCGGCGCCCACATGGCGGCTTGGCGTGTTTGAGACCCGACGTGGAAGGAGAAACCAACCGGGTTCAAACCCAATGCTTTGGCTTGATCCAACAACGACAGCGCCATGACACGGTCGCAACCAAACTTGCGCGACAAAGGCCAATCGGCCTGTGATAACTCTACAATCAGACGGATGTAGACGGACGCGCCCGGCGCATGGATTGCAATTTTTTCCAGTTCTTCCTGTGCATCAGCGGCAAATAGCCGGATGCCTTGATCATAAGCCCATGCAATATCCGGAGCACGTTTGACAGTATTGCCAAATGAGATGTCCGAAGGCTCGGCCCCCTCTTCAAGGCAAAGTGCGATTTCCGCTTTAGATGCGGCATCAAAATGCGATCCCAAATCGACCAAGCGCGCGATGATCTGGCGTGCGGGGTTTGCTTTGACGGCATAATGGATGTCTGCGCGACCCAATCCAGCTTTCAATGCGCGATACTGTGTGGCCACGCGATCAAGGTCCATCACAAGGGTCGGACGATCAAATTGGCGCGCCGCAACAAAGCGGTCCAAGCGTGATTGGGGTTCAACAATTGGGAACGCCACATCGGGCGAAAAGTGCATCGTCATTGGTCATCTCCAAAAGACCCGGCCATAATGGGATTTCCCATCAAAGACCGCTCAGTTCCAAGGGAGACGTTACCGTCGCTACGTAAACACGTGTGCGTTGACTGATCACCGGCCAGAGGCGCGTGCGTTGGCGTCTATATTTGCGCATAAGCGCCTGTTTGAGATTCGTTGCAAGAGGGAAAATGCATCGAAACGAAAATGCATATGACCATGGACGAAACTGCATAACTCGCGGTAGGCAGTGCCATGTCACGCGTGATCCTTCTTAACAAACCATTTGGTGTTCTGTCGCAGTTCACTGACGTCAAAAGCCCCACGCCACGCCCGACCCTGTCGGCCTTTGTTGATGTGCCGGATGTCTACCCTGCTGGCCGCTTGGACCGCGATAGCGAAGGGCTGTTGGTGTTGACCGATGACGGTAAACTGCAAGCGCGCATCGCTGATCCCAAGAACAAGATGAGCAAGACTTATCTGGTGCAGGTGGAAGGCGCGCCCACGGACAAGGACCTGCAAGGTCTACGTGATAGCGTGACGCTGAAAGACGGTCCGACCCGCCCAGCAAAGGTCCGGCTGATTGACCCGCCGCAACTCTGGGACCGTGATCCGCCCGTGCGTTTTCGCAAATCCGTACCAGATGCTTGGATTGAGATCACACTCAGCGAAGGACGCAACCGGCAAGTCCGCCGTATGACGGCCCACATCGGGTTCCCGACATTGCGGTTAGTGCGGTGGCGCATCGGCAACTGGACGCTGGATGGGATTGAAAGCGGCGCTTGGATCGCTGGCTAGCTGGCGCTGCGTTCAAATACGGCCAAGCCAGTGGTGCGGTCGGGGGGACTCGAACCCCCACGAGTGTTACCTCACAGCGACCTCAACGCTGCGCGTCTACCAATTCCGCCACGACCGCAAGTCTGTAAGCTGGTAGTCGCGGCACTCATAGACGAGGCCATTTGCGATGCCAAGAGGGAAATCACCCCCTTTTCATTGCGCAGAGGCAGGGGTACGCAAATGCCATGGTGGAATGGATCACAACCGACGGGCTGACCAACTACGAAGAGGCTCTGGCCTTCATGGAGACCCGCGTCGCCGGCATCATTGATGGCACGGCAGACGAATGTATCTGGCTGCTGGAACACCCCCCGCTTTATACCTCTGGCACCTCTGCCAAACCCGAAGATCTGGTCGATCCCGATCGCTTTCCCGTCTATGAGGCGCGGCGCGGTGGCGAATACGCCTACCACGGTCCGGGTCAGCGAGTGGCCTACGTGATGCTTGATGTGGGCAAGCGCGGCCACGATGTGCGCCAGTTTGTAAAAGACCTCGAGAATTGGGTGATTGCGACGCTCGACACCTTCAACGTCAAAGGCGAAATCCGTGAGGGGCGCGTGGGCGTGTGGGTTGATCGGCCCGATAAGCCGTTAAACACGGATGGATCAGTCGCGGAGGATAAGATCGCAGCACTTGGCATTCGCCTGCGCAAATGGGTGTCGTTTCATGGATTGTCGATCAACGTCGAACCGGACCTTAGCCATTTTGACGGCATCGTGCCCTGCGGTATCCGCGATCATGGGGTTACGTCACTGGTCGATCTGGGACTTCCGGTGACACTTGATGATCTTGATGTGGCAATGAAAGCGACGTTTGAAGCACATTTCCCTTCATAGGTCGGCGTGAAAGTCAGCGATCAGCGACGCGACAACGACGCTCAAAGCCTCTTGCTTATCGGCACCCTTGCCTATCGCCGCTTGATACACTGCCCTTTGCTGGTCGGAACTTGTACCATCCCTTAAAATATTTCGTGCGGCCTCAACCTCAGATACACAATCAAGCGCCTCTGCGTCTTCGGCAATCAGCTCCAAAATCTCATCGACCGCTTGCGAGAACGGAATCAGTGATTTGCGCCCGAAATCGATCAACCCTTCGGACACACCATAGCGCTGCGCCCGCCACCGATTTTCGCCAACCATGAAGTTTTGCACAACGCGCCAGCCATTGCCGTCCATTGATTTGCGCCAAAGCATTCGGGTGAGGCATTGTGTGAGGGCTGCCAACGTCAGCGTGACCTCCATCCGAGGCGCCACATCGCAAATCCGAGATTCAATCGTCGGAAATTTCGATGATGGTCGCAGATCCCACCATATTTTCGAGGCGTCCTCGATCAGGTCCAATTGGATGAGGGTTTCAACGGTGGACGAAAACTGCGCCCAGTCTTTCATATAAGGCGGCAGGCCTGTGCGCGGCAAGTTGTCGAAGACCGTGAGCCGATAGGAATTCATGCCCGTATCGTCCCCTTGCCAGTAAGGTGACGAAGTGGAAAGCGCGTGAAGGTGCGGCAGGAAGTATTTGAGTTGATTTACTAATCTGATCCGCATGTCTTGTTCTGGAATGCCAACATGGACATGCATCCCGCAAATCAGCATGCGACGCGCCACACCCGCCAGGTCGCGGCGCAATTTGTTGTAGCGTTCCTTGTCGGTGTGGTGCTGATCCTTCCAATCGGCAAAGGGATGACAAGAGGCCGCGATAGGAGCTAAGCCGTATGCGTCCGCATGTTTGGCCACTGTGCGGCGCAGATGTGCAAGGTCTGCACCCGCCTCGCCAATTGTCCGACACACGCCTGTCCCGATCTCGATCTGACACTGTAGGAATTCCGGGCTTACCTTATCGGCGAGGTCTTTTTTGCAGGCGTCTATCAAACTGTCGGGTGCATGGGCCAAGGCGTAGGTTGATTTATCAACCAGCAAATATTCCTCTTCGATGCCAATCGTAAACGGCGGGGCCTCTTGAGCCATCCATTTCCCTCCTATTTCGCAGCAGTTTAGCCGCAATTTTCCTTTCTGTCAGTGCCGCAGAACAAACGCGCCCCTGCGCCAAATTAACCCAGCCGTATTGGTGCATCCTTTGTTGCTCCTTAAGCATCAACGCATTAGAACCATCCCAAACCATTGCCTTGCAACGACTCGGCGGTGTTCAAAGTAGCCAATACGAGGAGAGCCAAATGGCAGACGCAGCCATCCACGGCGACGCACACGAAGACGAGCGCGGTTTCTTTACCCGCTGGTTTATGTCCACAAACCACAAAGATATCGGCATCTTGTACCTGTTTACGGCAGGTCTCTTGGGCTTTATATCGGTCGCCTTCACCGTCTACATGCGTTTGGAGCTCATGGAGCCCGGCGTGCAGTACATGTGCCTGGAAGGTGCGCGGATGTTCGCATCCGAGGCCGAGACATGTACGCCAAACGGCCACCTTTGGAATGTCTTGATCACCTACCACGGTATCTTGATGATGTTCTTCGTAGTTATTCCCGCCCTCTTTGGTGGTTTTGGTAACTACTTTATGCCGCTGCAAATCGGTGCCCCGGATATGGCGTTTCCACGCCTGAACAACCTGTCTTACTGGATGTTTGTGGCGGGTGCGTCGCTTGGTGTGGCGTCAATGCTGGCACCGGGCGGCAATGGCCAAGCGGGTTCTGGCGTTGGTTGGGTCATGTACGCACCGCTTTCGACGTCTGAAAGTGGCATGTCGATGGACCTTGCGATCTTTGCGGTGCACCTCTCGGGCGCGTCCTCGATCCTAGGTGCGATCAATATGATCACCACGTTCCTGAATATGCGCGCACCGGGCATGACGCTGCACAAAGTGCCGCTGTTTGCATGGTCAATCTTTGTGACTGCATGGTTGATCCTTCTGGCCCTGCCTGTTCTGGCGGGTGCGATCACAATGTTGCTGACTGACCGGAACTTTGGCACGACCTTCTTCCAACCTGAAGGTGGCGGCGACCCGATCTTGTATCAGCACATTTTGTGGTTCTTCGGACACCCAGAGGTGTATATCATCGTCATTCCTGGCTTTGGTATCGTCAGCCACGTCATTGCAACATTCAGCCGCAAACCGATCTTTGGCTACCTGCCGATGGTTTACGCGATGGTTGCAATCGGTGTTCTGGGCTTCGTCGTTTGGGCGCACCACATGTACACCGTGGGTATGTCGCTCACGCAGCAGTCGTACTTCATGCTGGCTACGATGGTTATCGCGGTGCCGACAGGTGTGAAAATCTTTAGCTGGATCGCTACCATGTGGGGCGGATCTGTTGAGTTCAAAACACCAATGCTTTGGGCGATGGGTTTCTTGTTCCTCTTCACCTTGGGCGGCGTGACCGGCATCGTTCTGTCGCAGGCTGGTGTGGACCGTGTTTATCATGACACTTACTACGTTGTGGCGCACTTCCACTATGTGATGTCGCTGGGTGCGGTCTTCTCGATCTTTGCGGGTATCTACTTCTACCTGCCTAAAATGTCGGGCCGTATGTATCCTGAATGGGCAGGCAAGCTGCACTTCTGGTCCATGTTCATCGGTGCAAACCTGACATTCTTCCCACAGCACTTCTTGGGTCGTCAGGGCATGCCACGTCGCTATATCGACTACCCAGAAGCATTTGCGTATTGGAACTATGTCTCCAGCTGGGGCGCATTCCTGTCATTCGCATCGTTCTTGTTCTTCATCGGTGTCCTTGTCTGGACATTGACCAAAGGCAAGCGCGTTACCGAAAACAACCCATGGAACGAATATGCCGATACGCTGGAGTGGACACTACCGTCCCCACCACCAGAGCACACATTCGAGACGCTTCCAAAGCGCGAAGATTGGGACAAGCAACACGCGCATTAGCGGGTGAACGCAACTAAGATAGAAAAAGGCCCCGCCAGATTGGCGGGGCCTTTTTCTTTGTCACTTAGGTTTCGGTCATACTTCTATGCCAACCTCGTAGGCGCAGAACTGAGTAAACTGAAGCACAACATTGTCCCGCTCAAAGTGAAGCACACCAAGCTGAGGTGCTTCTTGTGGCAACTTGCAACTTTCCCAATCCCAAGCTGGTCGAGGTGCGGGTGCCTGAAAAGACACCGCACCTAGCGTTGCAAAAGGGATTCCGCGGACTGTGCCCGCTGTTGGGCGATGGACATGCCCCATAAAGAGGTGTTTGACATTTCCATGTGCACTGATGAGATCAAGGAATACCTCTTCGTTCTCCAACATGATTTCATCTTGTGCCGGAAGGTGCAAAGCAAGCGGTGGATGGTGCATGAAAATGTAGACCGGCTTTTCCAGCGATCGGCGCAAGACGGCATCAAGCCACGCTTGGCGCGCTGCACAAATTTCTCCTGCGTGCGACCCGATCTTATGTGTATCCAAGCAAATGAACGTCTCATCGTTCGTTTCAACCACATATTGGATAAAGTCCGACATCGCGTCAGCGGGTAGCATCAGGTTCTTGCGAAATCCGGCGCGTTCGTCATTGTTCCCCATCAGTGGATAGATCGGAACTGTAGATGCCGCCAAATAAGGGGCGATGCCCGCGTAGTCACCTGCGATGTCATCGCCCACCAAGTCACCTGACACTACAGCAAAATCCGCATCGGCATGATTTGTATTCAGGTAGCTGATCGCGGCATCCAACCGAATGCGCGGATCTAACCCGTCAATTGTACCGTTATTTTGAAAATGGGGGTCTGACATCCAAACAACTTTTGTCATTCTCAGGTTCTCCTTAAGGACGTTTAGCCCCGGCACCAAATTTGTCTCATTGGGGATTATGAGGCAATCCGGTGATAAGCGACAGTCTGCCACGGTTGATCACATACGATAGCAAGTTAGCATCCAAACATGCCTTACGAATGGACCCCAGAACCTCCCTACCAAGATACCCATTGGCAACTCAGCCTTTGGCCCTATCGGTCACTGTTGCGCAAAGATTTCGTCGTGTTCATGGGGGGGACAATGGCACTGGTCTCGCTGCCGCTCCTCACGCTGCTGGGCAAGGCTGTCTTATGGGGTCTGCTGCCGTTCTTTGGGCTGATGATTGCGGGTGTTTGGTATGCGTTACACGTCAGTTACAAACGCGGCGAGGTCTTGGAAGAACTGACCGTTGATGCAGACCGCGCGCAGCTGACACGCCACAACCCCAAGGGTGATGTGCAGGAATGGGAAGCGAACCGGTATTGGGTCACGGTTCACTTGCACCCAAAAGGCGGACCTGTCGAGAATTACATAACACTGCGCGGTGGCGACCGCGAAGTTGAGATTGGTGCGTTTCTAGATGTCGAGGAACGGCTTCGCCTATACGATGACCTTAAGCGCGCGTTGCAGTCGGGCCGTAGTTAGCCAAGCTTATCTTTGACCATTGGACCGGCTTTGCCGAAATCCATGCGCCCCGTAAACTTGCCCTTCAGCACTGCCATCACCTTGCCCATGTCGCGGATGCTTGTGGCTTCCACTTCGGCAATCGCAGCGTCAACAGCTTTCGCCGCTTCAGCTTCGCTTAACTGTTTGGGCAGGAATTCTTCGATGATCTTGATTTCCAAGAGCTCTTTCTCTGCCAGCTCAAGCCGCCCGCCTTCTTCGTAGGCACGCGCACTTTCTTGGCGCTGTTTGACCATCCGGCCCAAAATCGCAAGGATATCATCATTGCTGACGCCTGCGTCATCATCACCGGATCCACGCGCCGCAATGTCTTTGTCTTTGATCGCCGCATTGATCAGCCGCAGTGTAGAAAGACGGTCTGCTTCTTTCGAACGCATCGCATCCTTGAGAGCCGCATTGACCCTATCGCGCATGTCCATAAATGTGTCCCGTACATTTGTCGTCAAACGAAAAGCATACATAGAGTGCCTATGCGCAAGTGACAAGCATTGCCTCTGCGTCATCAGCCCTTGTTTGCAAGGGTGTTATCCGGCCTTGACCAACCACGCTGCCCTGCGTAAACCCAGCACAATTTGGCAGTGTGGAGATCGGTTATGACGCAGAAACCAACGGCTTGTCTGGCCCTTGCGGATGGAACGATCTTCTATGGTGTGGGTTTTGGTGCAACCGGTGAAACGGTCGCGGAGCTGTGTTTCAACACCGCGATGACCGGTTATCAAGAAATCATGACAGACCCGTCCTACGCAGGCCAGGTCGTCACTTTCACCTTCCCTCACATCGGCAACACTGGCGTGAACTCTGAGGACGATGAAACCGCCGATCCTGTTGCCGAAGGCATGGTCGTCAAATGGGATCCAACGCTGGCCTCAAACTGGCGCGCGACCGAGGAATTGACCGTATGGTTGGCCAAGCGCAATCGCATTGGCATGGGCGGCATTGATACGCGGCGTTTGACACGTGCCATTAGGCAACAAGGTGCCCCGCATGTAGCACTTGCACATGATCCCGACGGAAATTTTGATATTGCAGCGTTGGTGCAAAAAGCCCGTGATTTCAAAGGGCTTGAAGGTCTGGATCTGGCAAAAGACGTGACGTGCGCGCAGTCCTACAACTGGAATGAGATGCGGTGGGCTTGGCCGGAAGGCTATAAGCCGCAAACCGCCCTTAGACATAAGGTCGTCGCGATCGATTTCGGCGCGAAACGCAATATCTTGCGCTGCCTTGCAAGCGCGGGCTGTGATGTGACGGTTCTCCCTGCGACGGCAACAGCAGAAGACGTGCTGGCACTTAATCCAGATGGCGTTTTCTTGTCGAACGGTCCCGGCGACCCGGCGGCGACCGGTGAATATGCCGTTCCGATGATCAAAGGTATCTTGGAAACGGATTTGCCTGTCTTCGGTATCTGCCTTGGGCATCAAATGTTGGCACTCGCTGTCGGGGCCAAGACGATCAAAATGAACCACGGCCACCACGGTGCCAACCACCCTGTGAAAGATATGGAAACAGGTAAGGTCGAGATTACTTCGATGAATCATGGCTTTACCGTGGACAGCCAGACCCTGCCTGCGGGTGTCGAAGAAACGCATGTATCCCTTTTTGACGGCAGCAACTGCGGGATTCGCATCGCAAACCGGCCTGTGTTCAGCGTGCAATACCACCCAGAGGCCAGCCCGGGGCCGCAAGACAGCTATTATTTGTTTGAACGCTTCTCAGAAGCGATGAGCGCTTAAGTCTTTAACCTAATTTTAAACAAATCTCTGCATTCTGCCCGAACGGAGCGGACGGTAATTGGTTTGTTCGTGATGAGCGTTCCCACCTCTGAGGCGAGGGTAAGCTGCAGTTGGGCTATTCTGCAGCTTCTACCGCTTCCGCATCAAGTTTCAGACGTGTGACAAACGCCTCTGAGATATGATCGCGTAGGGCCTGATAGGCGGCATCGCCATCTCCCGCCTCAATCGCGCTGACAATGGCGGCGTGTTCGATCAAGGTCTCACTACCGCGCCCCTCTGCGGCAATTGACGTTGTCGCCAGCAGGGCCATTGAGCGGTGGACCAAATCAAGTTGCTGCACTAAAAACCGGTTATGCGATGCAAGGTGGATCTGTTTGTGAAACCGCCTGTTTGCGCGACTGAGCGCCTTGGGATCATCCGCAAGCTTTTGATCGTCCTGCAACATGTCGCGCAGAACTTTCACCTCTTCGGGTGTTGCATGACGCGCCGCAAGACGGGCCGCCAAACCTTCCAATTCGCCGCGCACGACGTAAAGCTCGGACAATTGCGAGTGATCAAGCGAAGCTACAATCAACGAACGCCCGTCACGCGTTAGCAATGATTGGGTTTCAAGCCGCTGAAGCGCTTCCCGGATCGGCGTACGTGACACGCCAAATCGTTCAGCCAGTTCGCTTTCCACCAATCGGTCACCAGGCTGATATGTATGGCTATCGATCGCTTCCAGGATCAGGGCGTATGCATCTTTTTGGGATGCGCGAGAGTCTTGCATCTGGGCGTCCTTTTCGTCGTCACCCAATCATACGCACCTGCGGCACCTTCAATCAAGCCAAAGCAATTGCGCCTGCAGAAAACCGGGCCTAGTGTCTGCGCATGGTAGCCCAGTATTTCGCACATGTAGACACGTGGGTCTTTGATCTCGACAACACGCTTTATCCGCCGTCGGCAGATCTGTTCAGCCAAATGGACGTGCGTTTTTCGGCCTATGTCGGGCGATTAACGGGCCTTGATCAAGATCAGGCACGCCAGCTGTGTATCGATTACTGGGACGCATATGGGTCGACGCTAATAGGCTTGATCGCCCATCATGACGTTGATCCGCATCACTTTCTGGCCGATGTGCACGCGATCGATGTTTCGCATCTACAGCCGGATGAGGTGCTTCAAACGGCAATTGCCCAACTTCCCGGGCGCAAGATTGTGTTTACAAACGGCTCTGAAAATCACGCAAAGCGGGTTTTGGCAGCACGCGGTTTGACGCGCCAATTTGATGCCGTCTACGGCGTGGAACACGCCAATTTCCAACCCAAGCCAACCCATGATGCGTTTACGACCGTCTTTACAACGGATGGCGTTATCCCAACCAAAGCCGCCATGTTCGAGGATGAGGCACGCAATTTGAAAGTGCCGCACGCGCTGGGGATGCGGACGGTCCATGTCCACGCCGACGCGGGTGATGATGATCACATTCACCATCATACCCATGATCTGGCGGATTTCTTGTCGCAGCTTACCCGCTGACCCTTTCCGCCCACGATGAAGCGGCCTATGTCATTGCATATGGAACGGACCACAACTGATATCGTGATCGCCGGCGGCGGCGTTGCTGGACTGACAGCCGCCGCTGCTTTTGGCACCGCTGGGTTTTCCGTGACCATTGTTGACCCGACACCGCCTGTGACAACGGGCGACGCCGAAGGGTCTGATTTGCGCACAACCGCTTTTTTGCAACCGGCACAACAATTTTTGGAAACGGCAGGACTTTGGTCGCGCCTTGCACCTTTCGCCACACCACTACAGGTCATGCGCATTGTCGATATCGGCACCGAAGACCCAGTGATGCGGGATTTCAATGCAGTCGACATTTCTGAAAAACCGTTTGGATGGAACCTACCAAACTGGTTGCTCAGGCGCGAGATGGTAGCCCGGTTGGCCGAACTCCCCAACGTTGATTTTCTCCCCGGTACTGGCTTTGCGCAAATGCTGGCGCGCAATGACACCACAATTGTGACCCTCTCTGACGGCAGCCAGTTGAACGCCAAACTGGTCATTGGTGCTGACGGGCGCAATTCAGCCGTGCGGCGGGCGGCAGGCATAGATGTCAAAACAACGCGCTACGGGCAAAAGGCACTGACCTTCGCAGTGACCCACGATGCGCCGCACGAAAATATCTCTACCGAAATCCACCGCTCCGGCGGACCATTCACGCTTGTGCCCCTGCCCGATCACGACGGCAAACCCTGCTCATCAGTGGTTTGGATGGAACATGGCGCCGAGGCAAATCGCCTTGCATCATTGCCAGAGCCTGATTTTGAAGCGGCTGCAAATGATCGCTCTGCTTTCCTTTATGGCCCATTACAGCTTGTATCACGTCGCAGCATTTGGCCAATCATCAGCCAAGTGACCGAAACCCTGACTGCCCCGCGCTGCGCGCTCGTTGCTGAGGCGGCACATGTGATGCCACCCATCGGGGCACAGGGCCTGAACATGTCGCTGAAAGATCTCGCCAGTCTTTTGGAACTTGCGACCGCCGCACCAGCCGATCTTGGCGCACCCAAGATGCTGGACGCTTATGCGCGCCAAAGACATCCCGATATCAAACTGCGTGTCACCGGAATTGATGCACTCAACCGCGCCTCCATTGCGGGAAGCCCGATGATGCAATCGCTGCGGTCCAAGGGCATCGAAGCGCTTTATGGCGTAGCACCCGTGCGACGCACACTTATGCAGATGGGACTAGGGGCGCGTTAAAGTACCTTGTTCAGCACGGGCACCAAACGGGCCAAAGTCGCATCAACGTCATAAAGTTTATCAAGCCCGAACAGACCAAGGCGGAAGGTGCGAAAATCATCCGGCTCATCGCATTGCAAGGGCACGCCAGCGGCAATTTGCATGCCCTCGGCTGCAAACTTTGATCCGTTCTGGATCGCGGGATCATCCGTATAGCTGACGACAACGCCGGGTGCGCCAAAACCATCGGCCGCGACTGAACGCAGGCCTTTATCAGCGAGAGTCTGACGCACGGCATCGCCCAGTTTCCACTGCGCATCTTTCAGCTTGTCGAAACCGAACGCTTTGGTCTCCAGCATCGTATCGCGGAACGCGCGTAAACCATCGGTCGGCATCGTGGCATGATACGCATGGCCGCCACCTAAGTAGGCTTGCATTATGCTGTGCCACTTTTTCAGATCAACCGTGAAAGAGTTCGATGTGGTCGTCGCCATTCGCTCAACCGCGCGCTCGGACATCATCACAAGTCCAGCGCAAGGTGTCGAAGACCAACCCTTTTGCGGCGCAGAAATCAGAACATCGACGCCAGTGGCTTTCATATCGACCCAAGCACACCCTGACGCGATACAGTCCAATACCATCAACGCGCCAACTTCATGCGCAGCATCCGCCAGTGCTTTTATATAGCCGTCAGGCAGGATGATCCCGGCTGATGTCTCAACATGAGGCGCAAAAACAACGTCTGGTTTTGCCTCTCTGATCGCCGCTGTGACATCCTCAATGGGTGCCGGCGCAAATGGTGCACGGGTGTCGTTGCCAGATTGTCGGGCTTTCATCACTGTCGTCTTTGCGGTGAAGTTGCCCGCGTCGAAAATCTGGCTCCACCGGTATGAAAACCATCCATTGCGCACAACAAATGCATGCGCATCAGCACCAAACTGACGCGCGACAGCTTCCATGCCATAGGTGCCGCCACCCGGCACCAACGCCACGTGATCCGCATTATAGACCTCCTGCAACATGCCAGAGATATCGATCATTACCTCTTGAAAGGCTTTCGACATATGGTTCAGCGATCTGTCGGTAAAGACGACAGAAAACTCCATCAGCCCATCGGGGTCTACTTGTGCACCGTCCATGTCTTATCCTCCAATTGTTGCCCTTGGGCTAGCGGGCCATGCAGCCGAAAGCAAAGCCTATTTGGGTATACAATTCGCATAATTCGCGCGAACGGGCCGCCCAAGATGCGCCACGCAGCCAACCGGATGCGGCGTTTTTCGCTAGATTGGACCTGGTCTGCGCTCTTCACTTAGCAGGACATTCGCCTCGACATCCCCCACACCCGGCATGGTCATAATGCGGCGGCGGAGCACCCGTTCAAAATCAGCCAAATCTCTGGCCACTACACGCAGACGATAGTCATAGAGGCCCAGAACGTGGTCGACCGTTTGCACTTCGGGGATCGCACCGATTGCGCGCTCAAAATCCTCAAGGCTCACCCGGCCTTTGGTCGCGAGCTTCACACCCAGAAAGACTGTAACGCCAAAACCAACCTTTTCAGCATCAAGATCCAGCTTGCGGCCAGCAATGACGCCTGCGTCTTGCAAGCGTTTGATGCGGCGCCATGTGGCCGGCTGGCTGAGGCCAAGCTTCTGCCCCAGCTGCTTCGTTGATTGCTCGGCATTCGCACTCAGGGCACGCAATATCTGATGATCAAGTTCATCCAGGATCATAGTGGCAGGCTTTCGTCTGATTTGACCGTAGCCACCGTCATCAGTGCTTCGATGTCTGCGATGTGTGGCAAGGTCAGCACCTGCTCACGGTAAAGCCTCTGATAGCCTGCTAAATCCTTTGCGATCAGCGACAAGCGAACGTCGACACGCCCCAGGAAAGTTTGAATCTCAATGACCTCAGGAACGGCGCGGGCGGCTTCAATAAAATCATCAAAGGCACGCGGGACAGTCTTGTCCAGCGTGACCCGTAGGCTAACGGCAATTGTGTAACCCAATGCGCGCCAATCAATGATGGCATGGCTGCCGCGTAGAACACCATCTTCGCGCAACCGATCCAACCTGCGGGTGATCCGCGCAGGCGTCAGTCCAAGGCGATCAGCCAAGTCAGGCACTGTTTGTGTTGGATCAGCTTGCAACAAGCGCAAAAGCCGACGGTCAGCATCATCAAGCATAATATTTTGCATAATTGAATTTCACACGCATAACAATCATCATCTTGCCAAAAATACTCATAAATCAAACCTCACAAATCAGTGTTATCTCGATATAAGCACATCAGAAACCCTAGCAAAGGACCGTTATTATGCGCGTTTATTATGATCGCGATTGCGATGTGAATCTGATCAAAGACAAAAAGGTCGCCATTCTGGGCTACGGCTCACAAGGCCATGCACACGCGCTGAACCTGCGTGATAGTGGTGCAAAGAACCTCGTTGTGGCCCTGCGCGAAGGCTCCCCTTCTGCTGCCAAAGCCCAAGGAGAAGGCCTTGAGGTCATGGGTATCGCCGAAGCCGCGGCTTGGTGCGATGTGATCATGTTCACAATGCCCGATGAGCTGCAGGCAGAGACATATAAGAAATACGTCCACGACAACATCAAGCCGGGTTCCGCGATTGCATTCGCCCACGGCCTGAACGTGCACTTTGGCCTGATTGAGCCGAAAGAAGGCGTTGACGTGATCATGATGGCGCCAAAAGGTCCGGGTCACACAGTGCGCGGCGAATACACCAAAGGCGGCGGCGTGCCGTGCCTTGTGGCCATTGACCGCGATGCCTCCGGCAAGGCAATGGAAATCGGCCTGTCCTACTGTTCTGCCATTGGTGGCGGGCGTTCCGGCATCATCGAGACGAATTTCCGTCAGGAATGCGAAACTGACCTCTTTGGTGAGCAGGCGGTTCTTTGTGGCGGTATCGTCGAGCTGATCCGCATGGGTTTCGAGACTTTGGTCGAAGCTGGCTACGAGCCAGAGATGGCCTATTTCGAATGCTTGCACGAAACAAAGTTGATCGTTGACCTGATCTATGAAGGCGGCATCGCCAACATGAACTACTCGATCTCGAACACGGCCGAGTATGGTGAGTATGTATCTGGTCCACGCATCTTGCCATATGACGAGACAAAGAAGCGGATGAAAGACGTGTTGTCTGACATTCAGTCTGGCAAATTCGTTCGCGACTTTATGCTTGAAAACGCCGTGTCCCAGCCGACGCTGAAAGCATCCCGTCGTGCAAACGACGAGCACCAGATCGAAATCGTTGGCGGCAAACTGCGCGATATGATGCCGTGGATCTCCGCAGGCAAAATGGTCGACAAAGCGAAAAACTGATCGACACGTAAGGTGGATCATGATCCACCATACACTTCAGGAAGGCCCGGGCTTTGTCCGGGCCTTCCTTGTTAAAGGACCAGGATGACGACCCAACCAACCCCTGCCAATTGGCTTTCGATTGCCGCCCTTGGATTGATCTGGGGTGCGACGTTCATGGTCGTCGCCATTGCATTGGAAGGCTACGGTCCACTGACGGTCGCATGTGCGCGTACCACGCTCGGTGCCGCAGCGCTCTTGATATTGATGCGATTTCTCAAACGCCCACTGCCCGTTTTCTCACGCCAGATGTCCGCTTACCTGATCGTCATCGGGTTGCTGAATACGGCCCTGCCCTTCGCGCTGCTTAGCTGGGGGCAACAGTTCGTGCCGTCTGCATTTGCGGGGATATCGATGGCGGCACTTCCGCTATTCGTCTTGCCGCTGGCGCACATCTTTACTGACGAAAAAATGCATTTTCGCAATACGTTAGGTGTGATCTTGGGATTTGTAGGAGCAATTGTGCTGATCGGTCCCGGTGTGCTGAAACTTGGCACCGGGATGGAGCCATTGGGCCAATTGGCCTGCATCGCCGCGTCGATTTCTTACGCCGTCTCAAGCATTATGACCCGACGTTGCCCGCCCATTGACGCAATCACAATGGCAGCCCTTTTGCTGACGGTGGGATCAATAGCATTGATCCCCGCAATGCTTGTTTTTGAGGGCATCCCCACGATCGGTGACACCCGACCAACCATAGCAATCTTGGTCCTTGGATTCATTCCAACTGCACTGGCAGCGTTAATCCGCGTGGCGACAATCCGCAGTGCAGGTGCAATTTTCATGACACTGGTGAACTATCAGGTCCCACTTTGGTCGATGGTATTTGGCGTTCTGGTCCTGAACGAAGTTCTGCCGTTTCGCTTTTTCGCAGCATTGGGTCTGATCATGATCGGATTGATCATCAGCCAATGGAGCAGCCTCAAAAGGCTTTTGCTGCGCTAAACGGCGGCGGTCACTTCGGCGACGATGCTGTCGACCACTTCAGACAAGAGTGCATCATCTTCGCATTCGGCCATCACGCGGATCAACGGTTCTGTGCCAGATTTGCGGATCAACAAACGTCCTTTTCCAACAAGTCTACTCTCGGCATCAGCAATAGATTTTTGGACCGCATCCACGCCCAAAGGGTTCTGTCCGACGCCGTATCGCACGTTCTTAAGCATCTGCGGGACGGTCTCAAAACGTTTTGTGAGCGCGCTCGCTGGGTCCCCACCCTCTATCATCGCAGACAGAAACTGTAGCCCGGCCAGCAGACCGTCACCGGTCGTCGCATAATCCGTCATCACGATATGGCCGGACTGTTCGCCGCCAAGGTTCCATCCGTTTGCACGCATCGCCTCGACCACATAGCGGTCACCAACCGCCGTGCGCTCAAGTCGTAGCCCGCGACCGTCTAGATAGCGCTCTAGCCCGAGGTTGGACATAACGGTCGCCACCAGCGTTCCACCGTTAAGACGGTCTTGATCTGCCCACCGTCCGGCCATCAGCGCCATCAATTGATCACCGTCAGCGACCTTACCGTTTTCGTCCAGGATCATGACCCGGTCCGCATCACCATCAAGACAGATCCCGACATGAGCGCCTTCGCGCACAACGGCTTCTGCCGCAGCTGACGTATCGGTAGAACCGCATCCGTCATTGATGTTGTAGCCATCAGGGCTGACGCCGACCGGGATCACTGTTGCGCCCAGTTCCCACAAAACCTCTGGCGCGACGCGGTGTGCGGCACCGTTTGCACAATCAATCACCACCTTCAAACCATCCAGACGCATACCGGAAGTGAACGTCGACTTCACTCGTTCTGCATAGCGAAAGCGTCCGTCGTCGATGCGTTTGGCGCGTCCAATATTCTTGGCTTGAGCAGGCTCAACGGCTTCGGCAATCAGCGCCTCAATTTCCGCCTCAGCCTCGTCCGAAAGCTTAAACCCGTCCGGGCCAAAGAATTTAATACCGTTGTCATGATGCGGGTTGTGGCTGGCGGAGATCATGATGCCAAGATCGGCGCGCATCGATGTCGTCAGCAAACCAACCGCAGGTGTCGGCACAGGGCCGAGAAGCAGCACGTTCATGCCCGTGCTGGTTAATCCGGCAGTCAGCGCGCTTTCAAACATATAGCCTGACAGCCGCGTATCTTTGCCGATCACGACGCGGTGGCCGTTAGATCCATCATTGCGAAAATACCGACCGGCGGCGGCACCAATCTTCAGCGCCATTTCTGCCGTCATCGGGTACTGGTTTGCCTTACCGCGCACACCGTCCGTGCCAAAAAGTTTCCGTGTCATGTCATTGCTGCCCCGCCAATTGCCCATTCCAGGTCTAGTGCCTGCTTTGTGGCGAATATATCGTGAACCCGCAGGATTTGCACGCCCCGCCGTGCCGCGAACAGGGCAACGGCCACAGAACCGCTCACCCGGTCACTGGCATCCTTGCCGCCACCAAGGGTTCCAATAAAGCGTTTGCGGGAGGCCCCGACCAAAATCGGGCAACCAAGGCCGTGAAAAATGGCGATGCCACGCAGCAAGATCAGATTGTGTTCAACCGTTTTGCCAAACCCGATGCCCGGATCAACGATGATCTGATCACGGGGAATTCCCGCGGCAACTGCCGCATCGATGCGCGCCGACAGAAAATCATAAACATCCAGCAGAACATCGTCGTAGTTCGGATCGCTCTGCATCGTTTCAGGCGACCCCTGCGCGTGCATCAGGCATACGGGCGCTCCTGCTTTTGCTGCGACGTCGGCTAACGCGGGATCGAAAGTAAAAGCAGCGACGTCATTGATCAGCGTTGCTCCGGCCTCAAGTGCGGCAGCGCCAACAGGTGCTTTGCGTGTATCAATAGATATCGGTACATCGCTTTGATCGCGAATAGCCGCGATGACAGGCGACGTCCGGTAGATTTCTTCAGCAACCTGCACTTCTGCGGCACCGGGGCGGGTGCTTTCACCGCCCACGTCGATGATCGCAGCACCTTCGCTTTGCATTTGCCTTGCATGGTCTAGGGCGCGAGCGGGCGCATCAAACTGACCGCCATCGGAAAAGCTATCCGGCGTGACATTCAAAATTCCCATCAACTGCGGACGTGTCATATCCATACTATTGATAGCGGGTCGCGCATTGATCAAACGGTCCAGTACATCTCCGGAGATTTCCGCAGCTGGAATCGTCTGCATCCCGCCGCCCCGTTCGTGAACTGCGACAGTATCAAACCAGCACAACCCACCAGCCAACGGAAAACTCTGCCGTGTCGGCAGCTCACCAAAGCGCGCAATGGGACGGTAATACAACGTCATGTAAGATCAGTTACATCGGACATCATTTCGCGCACCTGCACTTTGGCCATTGGGGCGGTCTCACCGATGATCAATAGTTCTTTGGCGCGCATGTCTTCGGCAAACCACGCAACAAGTGCCACGGCATCACACGGGCTGGCGGACGGACCATCGACGGCATCAAGAACAATTTTGGAAGGCGCCCAAACACAAATCTGGCCGTTCTTCATCGCCCAGTCGAGTTCTGTCCGCGTGCCAACCACCATCAAACGGCGATCTTTCGCGGCTAAGGTCCACGCGTTTTGTTCAATTGCCAGCAAATCAATGCGGCGTTGCGCCAATGCATTGTCGGCCTTGGGCGCAGGCACCTCTGACGATCCCACACAAAAGATCAACGGCGCATCCATCGCGGCAAGTTGGTCAATCCATGACCCCAAATGCGGCTTGGCTATCGCGTCATTTGACAAATAAACCATCCGGGGATGCGGGGCCTCGACATGTTCCTGACCCCCAAGATCAACACCGTCGCGCGACCGGACAATCTCCACACCCAACGAAAACGGGCCACGGTCGAGCTTTTCGATACGGACAAATACACGCTCTGCCTGAGGTTCCAGCAAGATACGTTCCGCCACCCGCGCTGCGAGTGTTTCAAGCAGGTTAATCCGCTCGGCATCAAGCTCGATACTGATGGCCTCAGTGACCTTGTCATAAGACAGGATCCGGTCGACGTCATCATCGATGGGTCCCGTCATCGGCAACACCTCGACCACGACATTAAAGCGGACGCGCTGCAATGTACCGCGTTCTTGCTGAAAGGCGCCAATTTCGACTTCGACGGTATAGTCGCGCAACGAAATACGGTCGCAAGGGGTTTGGCTGCTGGCCTCGGCCCGCTCACTTGGGTGCGCAAAGGCAAGGCGAATGTCATCGGTCATAGTGGCGTCCATCGCAAGATATTGACCCTTGGGATACAAGGCGCTTCAATCCACGGCAAGCGCCAGTGACGACGCCCATCCCCCTGCATGCGACGTTAGTTAGACGCGGTACGTACCGGCTGGCGATAAAAATAGTGAAAACCGATAGAGGCCGTGCGCGGATAACGCTGCGCCCAAGACGGGCTCACAGCTTTCGTATGATAGTGCGTTGCACCACCTGTCAGAACGCGCGGCGCGCCATCAATCAACAAACGTGCGACCTTACCAACGCGGTCCCATGACCGCGGCTCGCCGATTGTTTCGGGTTTGCCGTCACATGTATAAGTAAACTGGCAAGCATACTTGCGACCGGTGCCTTGGTTGATCACGTTGCACAGCGTGTCGGGATAGGCATCGCTATCTACACGGTTCAGAATTACTTCGCCGACGGCAAACATGCCGCGCACGGTTTCACCACGCGCCTCGAAGTACAGCGCTTCGGACAAACATTGCCACTGCGCACCACCTTCGGTGACCGGCTGTGCCGCCAGAAAGTCGCGATCATACACGATGCCTGCACGTGTTGCCAAACCGCGCTCGCCAACAGTCGGCAAGGTCGTCAGCATATTCATACGGCTGTCTGGCACCACGGACAAAGCTTCGCGTTCTTGACCCAGTATCGCGCCCAACCGACTGGCAATCAGTTCCTCAGCGGCAGCAGAGGTCGCGCCGACACAAATCGTTGCCGCGGAAATCGCGGCGAAAAACACTTTAAAAACACTCATTTTTCCCACCCAGGAAATGACGCGGCAATGCTCCGCGCTAGCGGGGCTGTCTTTAGGGGAAACAAAGCTTTGCGTCTACCCCTTGGGCGTCACTGTCCCCAAACCGGCGACACAACAGCCCGATACTACCCACTATTTCGTGTTTCCGCCCAAAATGAGACCAAAAAGACACAATATGTGGTATTGCGGCGCTGCTACACTCTGTCAGCCAGCGCCAATTGGGCGGCGGTGAGTCGCGCAACAGGCACGCGAAATGGTGAACACGAGATATAATCAAACTTCTGGGCACGACAGAAGGCGATCGCAGATCGATCACCCCCATGTTCGCCGCAAAGTGAGAGGATCACATCTTGTCGTCCAAGACGCCCACGCTCAGCTCCAATAGAGATCAGCTCGCCAACACCTTCAATATCAAGCGTATGGAACGGGTCCTCGGCATAGACGCCTTGCTGCACGTAAGATGACATAAAACGGCCGGCATCGTCGCGCGATAGGCCGTAAGTCATCTGCGTCAGGTCGTTTGTCCCGAAAGACAAAAACGCAGCATGCGCGGCAATATCTTGAGCGCGCAAAGCAGCGCGCGGTGTCTCGACCATGACACCCAGACGATACTCAAAGTCGGTTTGGCTCTTTGCGCGCACGGCATTGGCCACACCATCAATCCGCGCTTTCATCAGTTCAACTTCGCGCACTGCACTGATCAAGGGGATCATGATCTCAACCTGAAGCGAGATTCCCTTTTTCTCGACAGCAACCAAGGCCTCAAAAATGGCCCGCGCCTGCATGTCGTAAATTTCAGGGATGGCAATGCCCAATCGGACACCGCGCATGCCCAACATTGGATTGTATTCAGACAGGGCATCAACACGTTCAATGACATCCGGCAAAGGCAAAGCGACCTGTTCGGCCAAATCACGCATGCCGGCTTTATCGAACGGCAGGAATTCATGAAGCGGCGGATCAAACAGACGCACACAAACGTTCTTACCGGCCATAATCTCGAACAAGGCTTGAAAATCGGCGCGCTGCATCGGCAACAAGCGGTCCAGAACTTCGCGCCGATCATCGCTTTCTTCGGCAAAGATCATCTCGCGCATAACGCCAAGGCGGTCGCCCTCAAAGAACATATGCTCTGTACGACACAGACCGATGCCTTCGGCGGCAAAATTCTGCGCGGTTTGGGCATCCGCCGGTGTATCCGCGTTCGCACGGACCCCGATATCGCGGAAATCATCTGCCCACTCCAGCAAGGTCTGAAACGCACCATCAAGTGCGGCCTCCAGCATTGGCGGCTCTCCGGCCAAGACCTGTCCCGTACTGCCATCAACGGTAATCATGTCACCGGTCTTAAATTCGCGCCCATCAGGTGCGATAATGCGCCCACGCTTACGGTCAATCGACAAATCAGATGCACCAACGACGCAAGGCAAACCAATGCCCCGCCCAATCACAGCGGCGTGGCTTGTCACACCGCCGCGCATTGTCAAAACGGCATGGGCCGCATGCATGCCGCGGATGTCTTCCGGTGTCGTCTCGCGGCGCACCAGCACACAAGGCTCACCGCGCGCAGCACTGGCCTGCGCCTCTTGGGCTGTCAAAACGATCCGACCCGAGGCCGCACCGGGACTGGCCGCAATACCGCCAACTATCATATCACGCTGCGCATTCGGGTCGACCTGACGGTGAAGCAATTCTGACAAAGCAGCCGGTTTGACACGCATCACGGCTTCTTCACGCGGAATAACCTGCGCTTCGGCCAAGGCGACGGCGATCTTAACGGAGGCCCGTGATGTGCGCTGTACACGCACCGCATCCAGTATCTGCAAAGCACCATTTTGAAGCGTGAATTTCACTTCCATTTCTTCGCGCAGGCGGCGACGGCAAATATCGCCATACGACACAAGTTGCGCAAACTGCTCAGGGCATAACTCTTCCAGTGACGGACCACGTGGATCGCGCGTCAGGTAAATTGCGCCGTCCGTATCTTTGGCGACATCTTGGCCTTTGATTTGACCCTCACTGACATAACGTCCAATGATCTGGGGCTTGCCCGACTGCGAACTGACGAACTGAATAACGCCCTGCCCGCATTCGCCCTGCCCCGCGCCAAGCGCCATCGCCTGCACCACAAGTCCAAGACCTGCATTCGCTGGCGCACCTTTGGCCTGCCGCAAAAGCCGTGCAGTCGTGCCATCCCACGCGCGTGCCATTGAACGCAGCACTTCGGCGAGTTGCACCGACACATCTTGCGGGAACGGCGTGTCTGTTTCGAGCTCAAACGTATCGAGCATTACTTTCAGACTGGCAGCATCGGCCACGTCAGGAAGGTAGAATTCGTCCGGATCCAAACGCGCCACGTGGATCGCGTAGGATTGCACAAACCGCAGGTAGAGCCTGGTCGCGGCCTCGGGCCCAATGCGCGTGGTCAATTCCGCATGGCGGGCATCGTTCATGCCGACGTTCAAAATCGCACTCGGACCGCCCCAATCGGGATCTTGGCTAGAGGGCCGAACGGACAACAACGGCGTGTCACCAAAAGGTGCCAACAACGCCGTCATATCAGGCAGGTTGCCAAGCGCTGCCTCGTGAACCGCATCAAACGATAACGCGACCGTCACCGGCAAAGGCATATCCAACCGCACCAACCGCTGTAGGCATTTCGCACGGCCACCATACACCGACGCCTTCATGGGCGCAGTCGCGGTGACGAGCGTCAAAGGCCCATATGTCGTCTGTTGCTGCACTGCGGCACCGATCTATTGTTCAGGTGCAGCATAACCGTGAAATCGTTCACGTGTACATAAAAGTTTACAGCTTTCTGACTAGCCCTCGATTTTCGTCAGATCAGCGACGCTCAGGCAGATATTCCTGATACGCGACAACAGGTTAAGCCGATTTCGGCGCAACAGCGCGCTGTCGGCGTTCACCTGCACGTCGGTGAAAAATGCATCAATCGGTTTGCGAAGTGCCGCCATAGCGGTCATCGCAGTGCTGAAATCTTCGGCAGCCATCGCGGGTGCTATCTTTGCATCTGCAGCATCAAGGGCGGCAAAAAGCGCCTTTTCCGCGTCATCTTCGGCATATTTGATGTCCGCCCCATAAGAGTATTCCACCCCATCCTTTTCCTCGGCTTGGGTCAGAATGTTGTTGGCGCGCTTAAAGCCTTGGATCAGATTTTCACCGTCATCGGTGGCAAGGGTCGCCGCCAGCGCCTCGGCCCGTTTGACCAGCAGCGTCAGATCATCATTGCCCGGCATCGCAATGCAGGCGTCGATGATGTCTTGGCGGATGCCTTTGTCTTTGAGGAAGACTTTGAGGCGGTCGTGGAAGAAGGAGAGGAGGTCCTTCGCTGAACTCAATCCGAATTTAATATCTTCACGTTCTTCGGTCGGTGGTTGGTCCAAACCTCTAGCTGATCTGACCACCTTATCAGCGTCTCGCGCAAACTGCTCAACCAAATCCTCAGGAAGCTTCCGCGCAAGAACTTCGAATGCTTCGCCAAGTTCAGCAAAGTCGTCATCACCTGCAATACGGCCTACATGCTTCGCAAATGCCATAAAGGATCGGTCAAATAGGACGATACGCAGATCATTCTCCAATACCAACCGAGTAACCCCCAGCGCCGCCCTGCGCAGCGCAAACGGGTCCTTACTCCCGGTCGGTTTCTCATCAATCGCCCAGAACCCGGTCAGCGTGTCGATCTTATCGGCAAGCGCCACGGCCACCGAGACAGGCGCTGTCGGCACAGCATCCGATGGCCCCAGCGGGGAATAGTGTTCTTCACAGGCCGCAGCGACCTGTGCGTCTAAGCTCGCCTCAGCGGCATAGTAGCGCCCCATCAGCCCCTGCAATTCAGGGAATTCATAGACCATTTCGGACGACAGATCAGCTTTGGCCACCTTTGCTGCTTGTTCAGCCAGATCAGGATCAGCACCCACGCTTGGCGCAATCTCGCGCGCCAACGCCGCGATGCGTTCAATCCGGTCTTTCTGGCTGCCCAGCTTGTTGTGGAAGGTCACATTCGCAAGGCTGTCCAGCCACGGCTGCATCCCCGCTTTCGCCACGCGCAGATCGTTTTCCCAAAAGAACTTCGCATCTGCCAAACGCGCAAACAGCACCTTTTGGTTACCCGCCAATATCGTCGCGCCATTGTCGGCGGTTTCCATGTTGGCCACGGTCACAAAACGCTCGATCCGGTTTGTCTTCGGATTTCGCACGGAAAAGAACTTTTGGTGTTCTTTCATGGATGTCTGCAACACCTCGGGTGGCAGGCCCAAAAAGGCCTCATCAATCTGGCCCAGCAGGACGACGGGCCATTCGACCAGCCCTGCAACTTCGGCCAACAGCCCTTTGTCTTCAACCACCTCAAGGCCCAGCGCAAAGGCTTGCGTTGTTGCCTCGTTCCAGATCGCCTCGGCGCGTTCATCAGCACGCAAAACCACATTCGCGCGCTTTAACTTCGCCTCGTAATCATCAGTAGACACAACAGAAAATGCATCAGGCGCTAGAAAGCGATGCCCGCGCGTCGTGTTCCCAGATGTCATGCCATCCACTTCTAGCGGCACGACTACGGCACCTGCCTCGTCGCTAAGAATGCACAGGATACTATGCAATGGACGCACCCATTTCAGCGTGCCTTCGCCCCACCGCATGGATTTGGGCCAAGGGAAATTGCGGATCGCTTTTTCCAGCACTTCAGCGATGATATCAGCCGCCATCCGTCCCGGTTTTTCGATCACGGCAAAGTAGACTTGCCCCTTTTTGTCGTCGCGCACTTCAAGGTCCTCGCGGGCCACACCGGCACCGCGCAAGAACCCGTCAATCGCTTGATCGGGTGCGCCAACTTTGGGCCCCTTACGCTCTTCTCGCACTGCTTTGCTTTCGCCTGTCAGCCCTTCAACGGACAGGGTCAGACGGCGCGGTGTCGAAAATGCAGCCGCACCTGCATAGGTCAACCCCGCCTCGACCAAGCCGTCTGTCACCAGCTTGCGCAAGTCATCCGCCGCACGGGTTTGCATCCGTGCAGGGATTTCTTCGGAAAAGAGTTCAATCAGAAGATCAGGCATCACTCGGTGCTTTCTGGGATTGGAGGGCAGTCGTCAGGTGGGCGGTTGCCGTCAAAGACGACCTCGCCACATGCGTTGATTTGGTGCCAAGCGTAACCGCGCCCGTCCGGGTAGATCGCGACGATCCGGTCGATGCCGTACTGGACGTTTTCAACACCCATAAAAGCAATTGCGTCTGTGCGCAGGTCGGCGCCGATTTGCATTGCATCAAAGCAATCGAACCACCCCGGTGCGACGCGCGGTTCAGCATTTTCGACGATCACATAGGTTTCCGTCAGCATCGCTTGGCTGAGTGTCGTCTCGAAACAGGCCCGATACCGCAGCGGGCTGCTGATCGCATCGATGCCTTCAAAGCTTTGCACGATGATGGGTTCCGGCTCGCCGGATGTCACAGAGGTAAGCTGCACGGCGTCGCCGCTCATCTGGACCTCTTCGTAGTAGGCATAGACCTGCTGGTAGTAGAGCACACCACCCAAGATTGCCGCCATTGCCAACATCACCACAATAACCACCCGCGCCATTAGGCCGCTGCCCCGCCTGCTTCGGTTTGCACGAATGCGTCAGCGCAAGCTTTTGCCAACGTACGCACACGCCCGATATAGGCTTGGCGTTCGGTGACCGAGATGACACCGCGCGCGTCAAGCAGGTTAAAGACGTGCGACGCCTTGATGCACTGGTCGTATGCTGGATGCGCCATGATGATCTTGCGTCCAGTTTTGGGGTCATCGGCCGGTGCGTCCAAAATGCGTTTGCACTCTGCCTCGGCGTCAACAAAGTGCTGAAGAAGCACATCCGTGTCTGCTATATCAAAGTTCCAGCGCGAGTATTCTTGTTCGGTTTGCCTGAACACATCACCATATGTCAGCGCAATCGGCGCGTCTGGGTCATTGAACGGCATATCCATCACGTGATCAACGCCAAGGATATAGATCGCCAAACGCTCCAACCCGTAAGTCAATTCGCCTGAAACCGGCTTGCAGTCGTGGCCGCCGACCTGCTGAAAATACGTGAACTGACTGACTTCCATCCCGTCGCACCAGACTTCCCAGCCAAGACCCCAAGCGCCCAGCGTAGGGCTTTCCCAGTCGTCCTCGACAAAACGAATGTCGTGCATGCTGGCATCGACCCCGATCGCCTTAAGCGAACCGAGATACAGGTCCTGCATGTCAGGCGGCGACGGTTTAATCAGCACTTGATACTGATAGTAATGTTGCAAACGGTTCGGGTTTTCGCCGTAGCGCCCATCTGTTGGACGACGCGACGGTTGCACATAGGCCGCAGCCCAAGGCTTGCTGCCCAGCGCGCGCAGTGTCGTTGCGGGGTGAAACGTACCCGCCCCTACTTCCATGTCGTAGGGTTGCAAGATCGCACAGCCTTTGGCGGCCCAATATGTCTGAAGCCGCAGGATAATTTCCTGAAAACTGCGTGGTTTGTCTGCCATGTCGAACCCTCGTGCGCTTTGTTGCGTTCAATAGGGTGCGGGGGCGGAAGGGTCAATTGGGCAACGGGTATGGATTTTATGCACTGTTTTAGGCGATGAACACAGAGTTTGACTTGCGCGCGACGTCGAGGCGCGCCAACAAAATGGCGTCTAACAAGTCGATCCGAGGGTGACGATGTACAAGGTGATACTTTCAATTGGCCTGCTTTGGTTTTCAGCCATGCAGGTCTCCGCACAAGACCGCTTTTGGGTCCAAGTCGAAGCCCATCCAACCTTAGCTGAAGCTACAGACCGTGCCCGCGTCTACGCCCAGCGGTTTGGTGACGTGCAAGGTTACTATCTTGGAACCGGGTTCTACGGGATCGCACTCGGCCCTTATACCGAAAACCTTGCGCGGTCGGAACTCGCGCGTCTGCGCGGCAGCCGTCAAATTCCATCCGATAGCTATCTGCAGAACGGACGCGGCTTTGAACAACAGTTTTGGCCAATTGGCGGGGCAAGCAACACCGCAGCTGTCGTAACGCCTCAAGAACCAGAACCACTGGCACCTGTGAGCATCTCCGGTGTTCAGGAAACGGTTGGTGAGGCCCGCGTGTCCGAGGCAAACCTGACACGCGAAAGCCGTGAAGAGGTGCAGTTGGCGCTGCAATGGTCCGGTTTCTACAATTCCGGCATTGACGGCGCATTCGGGCGCGGCACACGGCGCGCAATGGAGGAATGGCAGGTCGCTAACAGCCAACAGCCCACCGGCGTTCTGACGACGCAACAACGCCGAGCGCTGTTGGAGCAATACAATGCCGACCTTCAAGAGGCAGGCATGGCCCTGATTACCAGCACAGAAGCCGGGATCGCGATGGAAATGCCAGCCGCCTTTGTCGCGTTCACAGAATTCCAACCGCCGTTCGTGAAATACGGGTCCCGTCAGGCTACGACGGGTGTCGAGGTCCTTTTGATTTCGCAGACCGGCGATGCACAACGTCTTGCGGGGCTCTATCAACTGATGCAGGTGCTTGAAATCATTCCACCCGATGGCCCACGTTCGTTGCGCGGCAATGAATTCACCATCGAGGGCTTTGATGCCGATGTGCATTCCTTTACCCGCGTCAGCCTGGAGAATGGCGAGATCAAAGGGTTCACACTGGTATGGGATACGGGAGACGAGCGTCGTCGCCTGCGGGTTCTTTCCGAGATGGAAAAAAGCTTTCGTCGCTTGGAAGGCACGCTTGATACTGCAATCGTTCCTGCCAGTGCGGATCAATCCGTCGATATGATCGCGGGGTTGTCTGTGCGCCAACCAGAGCTGTCACGGTCGGGGTTTTATGTAACTGACGACGGTCTTGTCGTTACAACATCGCAAGCAATTGACAGCTGTCAACGGATCACGATTGATCGCAATATCGCGGCGGAAGTCCTGGCAAGTTATGATGATTTTGGCCTCACTGTTTTGCGTCCGTTGCAACCCATCGCCCCGCTCGATTTTGCAACCTTCCAAACCGACATACCGCGTTTGCAGGATGATATTGCACTGGGCGGGTATCCATTTGACGGTGTACTGCCTGCGCCCACTTTGAACTTTGGGACATTGGTTGATCTGCGTGACCTGTCCCAAGATGACAGGATCAGTCGTCTGGATGTCGCAGCAGAACCCAGCAACGCAGGTGGGCCGGTTATGGACGCAAGTGGTGCTGTGTTGGGGATGTTGCTGCCGCGCAGTGGTACTGCACAAACGCTGCCGCCTGAGGTGCAGTTCTCGCTCAAGGGCGCGGTTATCGCCGATTTGCTGGAACGTGCCGGAATTGCCGCCCGGTTAGGGACCGCTGATGCAGCAAAATCCCCGTTCGCATTGCAGCGGCAGGCGACGGATATGACCGTTCTGGTTAGCTGCTGGTAAGCATAATATCTGATTTCACCCGAATGACGGTTGGACCCTTAATTGTAAGTGCCGTTTTGATCGCATCCTTGAATGCTTCAAGATCGGAGGGTTCTGCCGCTGCCGCGCCATAAGCCTCGGCCAGTTTCAGAAAATCGGGGTTGCGCTGAACGACAGCATTTGGTGCGATCTGGGCGCGCACCATGCTGTCTTCAATCTCGCCCAGCTTTCCATTGTCCCAAATAATGATGGGAAGGGAGAGTTCCAGCTCAACAGCGACAGCCAATTCTTGGACAGTATACTGAAAACCGTAGTCACCAAGGATCGCGATGACAGGCTTGTCGCCCACGCCAATCTTGCCGCCAATCGCAGCGGGAAGCGCGTAACCGAGCGTACCAAACCCGTAGGGGTGGTGCCAATGGCCAGGGCGATCCATAGGATAGATCTCTTTGGCGGCATAAGCGAATTGGGTCATATCAGAGTAGAACATGGTGTCGGCAGGGACGGCTTCTTTCAGAGCATCAGCGACGGGGATGATACCGGGACGTTCCGCGTCGATTTCTGCACGCCAACGTGCGCGCGTGTCAGCAACTTCTTTCGGGGTCCATGTTGTCGTCTTGTCATCAATGATCGCGCTCAAGCTATCCGCCAGATGCGCGCTCGCATCGGCTAGTATCCGCGTTTCTGCGCGGTGTCGGTCAGATAGGCTTTCATGATCAAGATCAATACGGATCATTGGGGCTGTATGCCCCAGATGATCCCGCCAGAGATCTACTTCACTAAGTCTTGTGCCAACCGCAACAATCAAATCTGCCGATGCAATTACGTCCGCGCTGCTGGTACGCGCCAAACATGCACCAAAATGCAAGGGACTGTCATCGGGAATGATCCCGCGCCCAGCATAAGTTGTGAAAGAGGCGGCATTGAGCCTGAGGAAATGTGGCAACCACGCCGCAGTGTTGCGCGATGCACCGCCGCCAAATATGAAAACTGGACGTTTTGATTGATTGAGTTGCTCGGCCAAAGTGGCGCATTGCAAAGGTGCCGGTTCAGGACAGATAGGCCAATCGACCGGACGGGATAGGGCCACATCCGCCCGCCCTTCCAGCAGCGAAATTGGGACTTGAATATGTTTGGGTGACGGGACGTTCGTGACCATCTGCATCAGCGCCCGATCAATCAGCGCATAAGCCGCATCCGCCGTTCGCGCGGTGACAGACCAATCGCAAACCGCTGCTGCCGCCGCCTCTTGATCCTTCATCTGGTGCAACTGCCCGCGCTTTGCCTCGGTCTCGTCCAGCACTGAGGATATCACCAACATCGGCACGCTATCCGAATACGCCTGCCCCATCGGCGTCATGATGTTGCATAAGCCCGGCCCTGAAATCACGTAAGCCACTCCTGGCTTGCCCGTTGCACGCGCGTAGCCATCAGCCATGAATCCGGCGCCTTGTTCATGGCGTGCCAGCACATGGGTGATCCCGGCTTCTTCAATGCCGCGGTACATCTCTTGGTTATGCACGCCCGGAATGCCAAAGATCGTATCGACACCGCGATCCTTTAGCATATGCGAGATTTGTGCACCAAGTGGGCGAGTGGTCATGTCAGTTTCTCCAGAACTTGATGGATAGAATGGTCAGCACGACCATGATCTCAAGACGACCCACAAACATGGCAATCGCAAGGATCCATTTCGCAGTGTCGTTGATATTTGCGTAGTTGCCAGCAGGGCCAATTTCGAGCCCGAGACCGGGGCCGATATTGGCCAAAGCAGCGGCGGCGCCTGACACGGACGTGATGAAATCAAGCCCTGTAAGTCCCAATAAAACGGCCGTGCCACCCAGAGACAGAATAAATGCTACAAGGAATGCGATGACCGAGTTGAGGACGTCTTCGCTAATGGGTCGCCCATCGTAGCGCGGTGCAAATACGCCGTGCGGGGAATGGATTTGCCTGATTTGGCTTTTGATTGCGGCAAACACCAACTGATACCGGAATACCTTGACCGAGCATGAAGTTGAGCCCGCGCAGCCACCGATCAGACCAATCAAGAAGAACAAGACAATCGGGAATGTACCCCATGTCATATAGTTCGCGCTCGCATATCCGGTGCCCGTCATGATCGAGGTGACGTTAAAAAGCGCATCACGAAAGCCCTTTTCGGTCATCACGCCGCTGCGGCCCCACAGCCAAGATGTCATCAGCAGGACGCAAAAGATCACGATCATCAGGAAAACTTGGATTTGACGATCTTTGAACAATGGCTTTGCCGTGCCCGCCATTAACTGGACGAACCGCACAAACGGCAATGCCGCAAGGATCATAAAGACCACGGCCACATAGTGGACCCCAGCCCCCCAGGTTGCAAAGGACGCGTCATAGTTCGCCATGCCCCCGGTTGAAACCGTCGTCATGGCATGCACAACAGCATCAAACCCATCCATACCCGTCACAGAATAGGCAACGACGCAGGCAATTGTCAGCCCGATGTAGATAAACGAAATACTGGTTGCGATCTCACCCGCGCGGGGCAAAATCTTGCCGCTTGTATCAAACCCTTCGGAGCGGAAGATCTGCATGCCGCCGACCCGCAATTCAGGCAAAAATACCATCGCCACAACAACAATGCCGACGCCGCCCAACCACTGTAGCATCCCGCGCCAAAGCTTCATGCCTTCTGGGAGTATCTCGAGGTTGCCAAATGCGGTTGCACCGGTCGTGGTCAAACCTGACATCGATTCAAAAAACGCATCCGTGAAATTGGCTTGTGTCGCGCCAATCATGAACGGGATCGCGCCGAAAATCGGCAATGTAAGCCAAACCAGAGACGTCAAAAGAAAGGTCTGCCTCAAGCTTAGGCCTTGCGTCACACCGTTCGAGCAGGCCAGCGCGATCATGGCACCCGTCAAAACGGTCACAACTGCGCTTTGGAAAAAGACAAACCAGTGTCCGTTGCCTGCAAGCAAATCAACCGCAAGTGGGCCGAGCATGGTAATCCCAAGCGACGCCACGAGCAGACCGATTACATATCCAACTGGGCGCAAATCTACCATGCAAGCAGCGTTGTCCTGACCGCCCGCTAGTGTCAAGAACGCGGCACTCATATTTGCATCCGACTGTCGCTTGAAAGCCTCCGCGCGCGGGTTAGCTCTTGATCATGTTTGATCCCTCCTACACCGCAGCCCTTTCCCGTCTGAATGCCTTTGTCCCCAAGGCGGGCCGTGACTATGCCAGCAAGCGCAACTATGATGATCTGGCCCACGTATCGGCGCTTTCGCCCTACATCCGGCATCGGGTGATCACCGAAGAAGATGTGTTGCGCGCCTCCCTTGCCCGTCACAGCGCCGGAGCCGCCGAAAAGTTTATCCAAGAAGTCTACTGGCGCACCTATTGGAAAGGCTGGCTTGAGATGCAGCCGAGCGTTTGGGCGATGTATCGCGCAGACCTGCAAGCCGCGCTCAACCGCGTTCAAACTGAAAGTGGGTTGCGGCAGGATTGGGAAGCAGCGTGCAACGGCGAGACAGGCATTGCGTGCTTTGATCACTGGGCAAAGCAATTGACCGAAACCGGCTATCTGCACAATCACGCAAGGATGTGGTTCGCATCGATTTGGATATTCACACTGCGCTTGCCTTGGACGTTAGGTGCGGATTTCTTCATGCGCCATTTGCTAGACGGCGATCCGGCGTCAAATACGCTGTCATGGCGCTGGGTTGGTGGTTTGCAAACCATTGGCAAAACCTATCTCGCGCGGCCCGATAATATCGCGAAGTACACCGAAGGGCAGTTTCATCCCAAGGGGCTGGCGACGTTTGCAGCGCCCTTAGACGGCATGCCACATCCGCCGCGCGGGCCTTTGCCGACGTCTGACCACTTTGATACAACCTTGAGGACAGGTCTGCTGGTAACCGAGGAAGACCTATCGCCGGGTTGGTTGATTGATCGCGTGAAGCCTGTTGCGACGGCAACCTTGCAAACGACCCAGCATCGCAGCCCACTTGCCGTCAGCGCGCAAGTCGGCGGCTTTACCAGCGGTGCCTTGGCCGATTGTGCAGCCCGTTTTGAGACGCGGTTGGGACCCGCGACACAAGTCACGACTGACACAATCGCGGATTGGGCGAAGGCAAACACGCTAGATCAGGTCGTGACGTCCTATGTACCCACCGGACCAACCCGCGACGCGCTGGCCGGTGCACCGCTTGTTCAGATCATGCGTCCCTACGATATAGCCGCTTGGCCGCATGCCACGCATGGGTTTTTCCGGTTTAAGGAAAAGATACCGGGCCTTGTCGGGCAGATAAAAGGTCTCAATATCGCTTGATAATGCGGCCTGCCGTAACGGCACTTTTCCGCTTTATAGGATTTCTGACAGTGGCCGCATTGCCAACCTCATAAATACGCCCATATACTGAACTAACCAGTTCACTTAGGGAGGTGCGGCATGGCAATTCAACTCAATATCAATGGAACTTCACATAATGTGGATTTGCCGGATGATGTGCCGCTTCTATGGGTATTGCGCGACGAGATTGGCCTGACGGGCACCAAATTTGGCTGCGGCGTCGCAGCATGTGGCGCCTGTACCGTCCACATCGACGGCGAGGCGGTGCGATCCTGCCAAGTGGCATTGGCCGATGTTTGGGGTGACGTCACCACAATCGAGGGGATCGGCACACCTGACAATATGGCGACGATCCAGCAGGCTTGGGTCGATCATCAGGTCGCGCAATGCGGCTACTGTCAGTCGGGACAGATCATGAATGCCGCAGCGCTACTCTCGGAAATTCCGCGCCCCACGGATCAAGATATTGACGACGCCATGCAAGGCAATCTTTGCCGATGTGGCACCTACCCCCGCATCAAGGCCGCAATCAAAGACGCCGCCACACGCATCACGGACGAGGTGTAATCATGGGACGTGTCAGAACGATTGCCCGCCGCACTTTCCTGATCGGCTCTGCCGCGATTGTCGGTGGTGTCGCCTTTGGGGTCTATCAGATCAATAAAGACGCGCCCAATCCGTTGGTAGCTGGCGACGGTGAAGCGACGCTCAATCCTTTTGTGTTGATCAACAGTGATGGTGTGACGCTAATCGCACCGCGCGCCGAGATGGGCCAAGGCGTGCACACAACGCTGGCTGCCTTGGTGGCAGAAGAACTCGACGTGGCATGGGAAGACATAACGGTTCTGCATGGGCCACCTGCACAGGCCTACTTCAACGCCGTCTTTATCGGGATGGCCATTCCGGGCGCACACTATCAGGACACCCCATTCAAACACGAACTGAGGGAGCAAGTCGGCAAGGTCGGCAAGCTGCTTGATCTTCAAGCAACCGGCGGGTCGACTTCGATGAAAGATTTCTATGAGCGGATGCGTCATGCCGGCGCATCTGCACGTGAAGCCTTGAAACTTGCGGCTGCGGATCGGCTTGGCATTGATGCAAGCGTTCTGACCACCAAAGACAGCGCCGTTATCGCCCCCGATGGCACAATGATTGCCTATTCCGAATTGGCCCAAGCGGTGCGCGATATCACACCACCAGATGTGGCTTTACGCGACAAATCAACGTGGAAGTACTTGGGCAAAGCAATGCCACGTGTCGATATGGTCGCAAAATCTACCGGCACAGCAGACTACGGTACCGACATAAAACTGGACGGTATGAAATTCGCCACTGTCCGGATGAGCCCGACACGCAATGGCATGATCAGCTATGATGACAGCTTTGCCAAAGACATGGATGGGGTCGAAGCGATTATCGACATGGGCGACGGTATCGCGGTCGTTGCAAACAACACATGGCTTGCGATCCAAGCGGCGGAGGCCGTTGAAATCGCATGGGCCCCTGCAACTTATCCGGCTGATACGGTTGGGCTACGCGCGGCAATTGCGGCGTCACTTGATACGAAGCCTAATAGCGTTATCCGTGATGATGGTGATGTGAACTCTGCCGTTGAAGATACTGAAGTTAATGCAGAATACTATGTTCCGTGGTTGGCGCATACCACAATGGAGCCGATGTCCGCTACGGCCCATTTCACAGGTGATGCGCTTGAAATCTGGTGCGGCAATCAGGCACCAACGGCCACACGTGACGCCTGCGCCGAGGCCGTTGGATTAGACCCAGCACAGGTCACTTTGTATACGACATTGCTTGGTGGCGGTTTTGGTCGCCGGGGCGAAACCGACTTTTCAACCCAAGCGGCGCGCATTGCGGCGGCTGTCCCCGGCACCCCGATCCGTATGACGTGGAGCCGCGAAGAAGACATCCGCCGCGACTATTTTCGCCCTGCCGCTATCGCGCAGTTCCGCGGCGTCGTGCAGAACGGCAAGGCTGTGTTGCTGGACGGAAAGGTCGCAGCACCTTCGGTCCTGCATAATTTGTCGATCCGTCAAAACGGCTCCCCCCCGCCCGGCCCTGACCGGCTTCATGTGGAAGGTGCCGCAGATCAACCCTACGCCATACCAAACTTTCGCATAGCAGGGCATCTGACTGACATCAGCGTGCCGATCGGGTTTTGGCGGTCTGTTGGTGCCTCGGTGAATGGTTTCATGCTCGATACCTTTATTGACGAAATGGCCCACGCCGCTGGTGCCGATCCGTTGCAGTTCAGACTTGATATGGCACGCGCGGAACATGCACCGTCTGCCGGTGTCATCGAGGCTGTAGGAGAGATGTCAGATTGGACGGGCGAGACACCTGATAATATCGGGCGCGGCATTACCTTTACCTATTCATTCGGTACGCCAGTGGCGGAAGTCGTTGAGGTTGAGGACACAGGCCGCGGCATCAAAATCAACAAATGCTGGATCGCTGCTGATCTTGGAACGGTACTGGACCCCAGCATCGTTGAGGCGCAAATGACCTCGGGTGCGATCTACGGCTTTTCGGCAGCGATGCAGGAAGAAATCACGTTCTTTGACGGTATGCCCGAGCAAAGCAATTTTTACGACTATGACGCGATGCGGATGCATACTGTGCCGGAGTTCGAAGTGCGTTTGCTTGAAAACAACCCATTCATGGGCGGTGCAGGCGAACCGAGCACGCCACCGTCAATGCCCGCTTTAGGCAACGCTTTGTTTGATCTGACAGGTACACGGGCGCGGGAATTGCCGCTGATCAAGACGTTTGATCTGGTTTTATAGGCGTAAGGCGCAAACCTCTCAGCCCCCTGCCAACCAAGTATCAAGCGTCTTTTTCAATGCGGCCCAATCGGTGTATTCTTTATCTTTGTGCGGATCGACATCGTGATCCTTTTGCGCCGCAATCCACCGCATCGCCCATGATTTGAAGAAATCATACTCAGAGAACCGAAAAGCGCCGGCGACATGCATGACGGTGGGCGGTGTCCAGCCGCTTTTTTCGGCAAAGCGGCTTACGCAATCTGACAAGCCGTCCCGATCGGCAGGATCGTCGCCTGCGGCGGCCAATGACACAGACATGAAAGCCGATCGTACTTGCTTCAACGCCGCGGCTTTACTTTTTGCAAACGCCACAAGAGGCTTTTGATACTTGCCTGCGTGGACGGACCCAGCAAGCAAAACCGCATCAAAGCGGGCCAGTTCGGCGTCTTTTGCATCCTTTGCACCAGCCAACTCAACGCTATGACCTTGTCCGATAAGGTAATCTGCGGCGTAGCGTGCGATCTTGCGGGTTTGCCCCTCGGTTGAGGCATAGGCGATAAGAATATTCATTGTGATACTCCTTGCTGCTGACATCAGCATAGCAAAGACGCACCCAAGCCACCTTGATACATGTCAGGCAGCTACCCGGTTTTGCGCAACCCACCTAACGTCCAAGCGCGGCATGCATCACCAAACGCTTCAAACAATGGGCGCGAAACCGGATCTGCGTCGGCGTTCCATTCTGGATGCCACTGCACAGACAGTGTAAATCCAGGGGCATCTGCCACATAGATAGCTTCGGGTGTGCCATCAGGTGCGTGGCCATCTATCACGATCCGAGGTCCCGGTTCTTTGATACCTTGCCCATGCAGCGTGTTTGTCATCACTTTATGGGTGCCAAAAACCTGATGGAATGGTCCGCCTTCGGTCAGCGTGACCTCGTGGCGTAGCTCAAACTTTTCCTCAAGTGTGCCATCGGGCGGCATGCGGTGGTTATCACGCCCCGGCAAGTCGCGGATTTCGGGATAAAGAGAGCCACCCATTGCAACATTCATCTCCTGAAATCCAAGGCAAACGCCCATCACAGGTTGGCCCCGCGCGACGCAAGACCGGATCAAGGGCAGCGTGATGTTGTCCCGATCGCGTTCAAACGTGCCGTGCGCTTCGGTTTCTTCTTCGCCATATTCTTCGGGATGTACGTTGGGGCGACCGCCGGGCAGGAAAAAGCCGTCGCATGTCGCAATGACCTCATCCACGGACAATAGGTCGGGCGATGCGGGTATGATCACCGGTACAACCCCCGAAACCTCTGACAAGGCACGTACATTCATCGCACCGGCACCTTGGATAAGGTATTCGTCATTGATCAGGTGAGAGTTCGAGATAATGCCAACAACAGGCCGCGCCATCGGTGATCCTTTCCAGTTTCACCTTATCTAGCGTTGATATTGCCTGTTTGGAAGCCACTGGGCTGCACAACTGCGCCCGCAAATGTGCACATGCCGCATTTCTTGGCGGCATGTGCTATTTTCTTACGCTTCGCCGATTAAACCAGTGGCTTCTATCCCGGCCATTGCCGCGATCACATCATTGTCTGACGTATCCCCGGTTACGCCAACTGCCCCGATGACGTTGCCGCGCTTGTCACGCACCAGAACACCGCCGGGCACGGGAACAACTTGGCCGCCGTAGACACCGTTCACAGCCGCCATGAAATAGGCCTGTTGTTCGGCGCGTGCCATTTGAGCCGTCCCAGCCATGCCCAACATGATCGAGCCGTAGGCCTTGCCGTGCGCGATTCCGAAACGCCCCGGAGCTGCACCATCAGAACGTTCAAACGCTTTGACGTGCCCGCCCGCGTCCAAGATCACCACGGACAGCGCTTTGAAGCCCATCTCATCGCCTTTGGCGAGCGCTTTGCGGATGACCGTGCGGGCCTTGTTTGCTGAGATTTCAGCCATGTCATAAACTCCTTGATGAATTTAGTGGTTCCGCTGTGCTTTCAGCTCCAAGCGGCGCTGATGCAAGACTGGTTCCGTGTACCCCGACGGCTGAATGCGGCCTTTGAAGACCAGATCGCAAGCCGCTTGAAAGGCAATCCCGCTGAAGTCGGGTGCCATTGGGCGATACGCGGGGTCATCTGCGTTTTGCGCATCCACGACCGAGGCCATCTTGCGCATCGCTTCCATGACTTGCGCCTCGCTGACAACATCATGATGCAGCCAATTTGCCAGCGCTTGGCTGGAAATCCGACAAGTTGCGCGGTCTTCCATCAGGCCCACATCGTTGATGTCAGGCACTTTCGAGCACCCCACACCTTGGTCAATCCAGCGCACCACGTAGCCAAGGATACCTTGCGCGTTATTCTCGACTTCCTTGATTTTCTGCGCCTCTGTCCAACGCTGATATTGCGCCAGAGGAATATCCAGAATGGAGGACACATAGGCACGACGCCCACCCTTCAGCAGCTTTGCCTGAACGGCCATCACATCGACTTTGTGATAGTGCAGTGCGTGCAGTGTCGCAGCTGTCGGGCTTGGGACCCATGCACAGTTTGCGCCTGATTGCGGGTGGCCGATCTTCTGCTCAAGCATCGCGGCCATTAGGTCGGGCATCGCCCACATGCCTTTGCCGATCTGCGCTTTACCAGAGAACCCACACTCCAAGCCGATATCGACGTTCTGATCTTCATAAGCGCCGATCCATTGTTTGCGCTTGATAAAGTCTTTGCGGCTAAACGGCCCGGCTTCCATAGAGGTATGGATTTCGTCGCCTGTCCGATCCAGGAACCCGGTATTGATGAATGCCACACGCGATTTTGCCGCGCGCACGCATTCTTTGAGGTTCACCGTCGTGCGGCGTTCTTCGTCCATAATGCCGATTTTTACCGTATTGCGCGGCAGGCCCAGCGCATCTTCGACCATGCCGAAGATATCAGTTGTCAGTGCCACCTCGTCGGGTCCGTGCATCTTGGGTTTAACCACATAGACAGACCCTAGGGCAGAGTTTCCGCCCTCGCGCTTAAGATCATGCATCGCGATCAGCACGGTGATCATTGCGTCCATCAAACCTTCAAAGACTTCATCCCCGTTGCCATCCAGAATGGCAGGGTTTGTCATCAGATGACCGACATTGCGGATCCAAAGCAGCGCGCGGCCTTTCAGGGTCACGTCACTGCCATCGGGACCTTTATAAGTGCGGTCATCAGCAAGGCGGCGCGTCATTGTCTTGCCGCCCTTTTGGAACTCAGCGGCCAAATCGCCCTTCATCAGGCCCAGCCAATTTGTGTAGGCTTCGACTTTATCCTCGGCATCAACGCAGGCGACGCTGTCTTCGCAATCCATGATCGCCGAAATGGCGCTCTCAAGGCGCACGTCCGCAAGCAAAGCCTGATCGCGGCTACCAATGGGGTGCGCGCGGTCAAAAACCAGTTCCACATGCAAACCATTGTTGCGCAGCAAAACCGCATCTGGGGCCTTCGGGTTGCCGCGGTAGCCCACAAATTTTTCGGGCTCGCGCAGTGGGTTGTCATCAATCAGCAAAGCACCTTCATGAACATAATAGCGGGACACATCAGCATGGCTTTTGCCAGTGATCGGGAAGGCTTCGTCCAAGAATACGCGCGCGCGCGCCACAACACGCGCGCCATGACCACGGTCATAGGGGCCTTTGGGCGGCTGCACGCCCATCGCATCGGTGCCATAGAACGCATCATAAAGACTGCCCCAGCGGGCGTTGGCGGCATTCAGGGCAAAACGCGCGTTCGTGATCGGCACCACAAGCTGCGGTCCTGGAACCGTCGCGATTTCAGGATCGACGTTCGTCGTCTCGATCGCAAAATCATCGCCTTCTGGCACAAGATAGCCAATTTCGCGCAAAAAAGCCTCGTAAGCCGTCCGGTCAAGCGGCTGACCTCTGCGCTCTACATGCCACGCATCAATACTGGCCTGGAGGTCATCACGTTGCTTGAGCGCTGCGCGGTTGCGCGGCGTCATCTCAGCGATCAGACCTGCAAACCCTTGCCAAAACGCATCGCTGTCGATGCCAGTTCCATCCAGCGCTTGTCCGTCAATGAATTGCGCCAGTTCCGGCGCGACCTGAAGCCCGTGTTTTTCGATACGATCTGACATGGCAGTTCCCCTTTGTTGCAATCCGCATACAGCGGCACACAATAACAGCTCGGTGCTTGGGGTAATGCGAAAGTTTCCCATAGGCAACAAAGCAGCGCAGATTTCTCTAGCGCATATCCTTGGCGGTCGCTTTGCGCTCTGACTTACAGCGGTCCGAGCAATACCGCACCTCGTCCCAAACCTTGGCCCATTTCTTGCGCCACGCAAACGGCCGCCCGCACGTAGCGCAGGTCTTTTGGGGTAAATCGGCTTTTCGACGCATCTTGGGCATAGGCTGCAAACTAGGCTGGAAGATCACCGATGCACAGCCTAGGTTCTGAGAAAATGATCAAGGATGATGTCATGAAAGACGCAGCCCCCCAAACTATCTATCTCGCGGACTATACGCCGCCCGCGTATCTGGTGGACGACGTGCATCTGACATTCAAACTGGCCGCGAAAAGCACACGCGTCATTTCACGTATTTCGTTTCGCCCAAACCCCGATGCCAAATCGCAGGAGTTCTTTCTGCACGGCAATGAATTGAAATTGATCAGCGCCAAGATTGACGGGCAGACCATTTCACCCGATGTCGATGATGAGGGGTTGCGTTGCACAGTTCCCGACGCCCCTTTCACGTTCGAGGCCGAGGTCGAGATTAGCCCAGCCACAAACACCGCCCTTGAAGGGCTTTATATGTCCAATGGCATGTACTGCACCCAATGCGAGGCCGAAGGGTTCCGCAAGATCACGTACTACCCTGATCGCCCCGACGTGATGTCCGTTTTCACGGTGCGTATTGAGTGTGACCTTCCCGTGCTTTTGTCCAACGGCAACCCAACCGCATCGGGTGATCGATGGGCCGAATGGCAAGATCCGTGGCCCAAGCCCGCCTATCTTTTTGCCTTGGTTGCTGGCGATCTTGTTGCGCATCCCGATACCTTCACCACGATGTCTGGCAAGCCAGTCGCCCTAAACATCTGGGTCCGCCCCGGTGGTGACGAGGCAAAATGCGCCTTTGGCATGGAAGCCCTAAAAAAGTCGATGACATGGGACGAAGATGTCTATGGCCGCGAATACGATCTCGATATTTTCAATATCGTCGCTGTTGACGATTTCAACATGGGCGCGATGGAAAACAAGGGGCTCAATATCTTCAATGCCTCCGCCGTCCTTGCATCGCCTGAAACCGCGACAGACACTGATTTTGAGCGCATCGAAGCAATCATCGCCCATGAGTATTTTCACAACTGGACGGGCAACCGCATTACCTGTCGCGATTGGTTTCAGCTTTGCCTGAAAGAAGGGCTGACAGTCTTCCGGGATCAACAATTCACGGGTGACATGCGCAGCCACCCTGTCAAACGGATCGATGACGCCAAAGTGTTGCGCGCGCATCAGTTCCGCGAGGATGGCGGCCCCCTCGCCCATCCGGTGCGGCCCGACAGTTTTGTCGAGATCAACAATTTCTACACCGTGACCGTCTATGAAAAAGGGGCAGAGATCATTGGCATGCTCAAACGCTTGGTTGGCGATGATGCCTACGCCAAAGCGCTTGACCTTTATTTTGATCGGCATGACGGCGATGCCGCCACGATTGAGGATTGGTTGCAGGTGTTTGCCGACACCACTGGCCGCGATCTGACGCAATTTGGCAAATGGTACAGCCAAGCAGGCACACCGCGTGTGACGGTCGCAGATGACTTCGCGGATGGCACCTACCGGCTACACCTGACGCAAGAAACGCCGCCAACGCCTGGACAGGCCAACAAAGAGCCACTTTTGCTTCCCATAGCCGTGGGATTGCTGGATGACAGCGGCGCAGAGGTTGTATCGACGACCGTTCTGGAAATGACCGATGCCAAGCAAACCTTCACTTTTGAGGGGTTAGCTAGCAAACCGATCCCATCGATACTGCGTGACTTTTCCGCCCCCGTTATATTGAAAAACACCAAAACCAACGCCGAACGCGCCTTCCTGCTGGCGCATGATACCGATCCGTTCAACAGATGGGACGCTGGCCGTACATTGGCCCAAGACTTGCTCGTGCGGATGGTGCAAGAGGATGCCACACCGGACACTGCATTCCTTGATGGTATCGCTGCGGTGGTGCGCGATGACGGTCTTGATCCGGCCTTCCGCGCTTTGGTTCTGGGGCTGCCAAGTGAAGAAGATACTGCGCAAGCAATCTTTGATGCGGGCCAAGCGCCCGATCCGACAGCGATCAATCAAGCGCATGAAACGCTCAAACTTCATATCGCACAGCATTTGCAGGACATCATGCCGCGCATCTTCGCGGATATGACAGTGACCGGCCCTTACGCGCCCGATCCAGAACCCGCTGGCAAACGGGCACTGGGCAACGCGGTTTTGTCATTGATGAGCAAATTGGACGGCGGCAAACAAGCGCAGCATCAGTTTGCGCAAGCGGACAACATGACCCAACAATTGGGTGCATTGCGGGCATTACTACAGATCTCCAAAGGTGCGGATGCGCTCGCGGCGTTTGCGGCCCAATGGCAACATGACCGTCTGGTCATGGACAAATGGTTCGCGCTGCAGGTCAGCCTTGCGGCACCGCAGGATGCGACACAGACAGCAATAAGCCTGACGCAACACCCCGCCTTTGACATCAAGAATCCAAACCGGTTCCGCTCTGTCTTTGGTGGGCTGAAAGCCAATACCGCAGGGTTTCATCAGGCTTCTGGGGAAGCTTATGACCTACTGGCCGATTGGTTAATCAAGCTTGACCCGCTCAACCCGCAAACCACCGCGCGGATGTCCACGTCGTTTGATACCTGGCGGCGTTATGATGCTGAAAAACAGATAAAAATGCGCGCGGCTTTGACCCGTATCGCTCAAACGCCAAACCTGTCACGCGACACAACAGAGATGGTGACGCGTATTTTGGGCTAAAATTTGCCGATCCGACCGTGCGATTGCCGCAAATTTATGCCGTTGCGAAGGTGTCATTCATCTGTTGTGGAACCGTTACACGGTACTGCGCAGTAATGATGCATGGAATACCGAATTGACCCGCTGATCGCTGAACGCGCCCCGTGGCTTTACAGTGATCGCCCCGGCACACACATCGCAAAGCGATGCCTGCACCGGATGCTTGGCTACGATACCACAGTCAAAATTGCCAAATCCCTCAAAGATGCGCCTGCATATGAAATCATGCACACAATGGCGGACCGGTTGGCGAAAATGGTCGATGCAAGCGGTTTGGGACACATCCCATCACATGGCCCTGCCCTGATTGTTGCCAATCATCCCACAGGGATCGCTGACGGCATTATCTTGAACGGTTTGATCGCTGCCGCGCGCCCGGACGCATATTTCTTTGCCAATCGCGATATCCTGCGCGTCTTTCCACAGATGGAGACGATGATTGCCCCCGTTGAATGGCGCACCGAACTACGCAGTCATGCCAAAACGCGCGAGACAATGGCTTATGTGCGTAAAGCGACGGACATGGGCCGTCTTGGTGTCATCTTTCCATCTGGTCGTTTGGCCAAGCGGCGAGGGCTGCGCCTGTACGAGCGGCCGTGGATGGCGTCGGCAGCAATGCTTGCACGCAAATTCGACCTTCCCGTGATCCCGGTGAACATTCAGGCACGTAATTCCGCGCTATTTTATCTGTTTGACCTGATCCATCCGACGCTGCGCGATATTACCCTATTTCATGAGACGCTGAACAAAGCACGACAGCCTTATAAAGTAACAGTCGGAGAGCCGATTTCAGCGGCTGCGATCCCGCGAAATTCCGACGATGGTATCGAGATGCTCCGCAAGGCGACATTGGCTTTGGGTGGCAAAGACGCACCGACCGTGAACCTTATCGCAACATCGCGCGCGTTGGCAAAGGTTGCGGCGACCGACTAACCACGCATCTGTTCTCTTGAAGCTGCCTGCGCCTTCTTTTAAACGAAGGCGTAGCCAGACAAAAGGAAGCGCCTGATGCTCGACCTCACTTATGAGACCCCAAAACCCAAAACCATTGCTGGGGCAACCGGCGATTGGGAATTGGTGATTGGCCTAGAGGTCCACGCACAAGTCGCGACAAACGCCAAATTGTTCTCTGGCGCGTCGACGCTTTTTGGTGCGGAACCCAACAGCAACGTCGCATTCGTGGACGCAGGCATGCCCGGCATGCTGCCCGTCATCAACGAGGGCTGTGTCGCACAGGCTGTCAAAACCGGACTTGGCCTCAATGCAGAGATTAACCTGTTCTCGGCCTTTGATCGCAAGAACTACTTCTACCCTGACCTGCCGCAGGGCTACCAAATTTCGCAGCTTTACCACCCGATCGTGGGCGAAGGCGAAGTTTTGGTTGAAATGGGCGACGGCCTGGCACGTAACGTGCGCATCGAACGCATCCACCTTGAACAAGACGCAGGCAAATCGATCCACGACATGGACCCCACAATGTCCTTCGTCGATCTGAACCGGACAGGCGTGGCTTTGATGGAAATCGTCAGCCGCCCCGATATTCGCGGACCAGAAGAAGCCGCAGCCTATGTGCTGAAGCTGCGCCAGATTTTGCGCTACCTCGGCACCTGCGATGGCAACATGCAAAACGGTAACCTGCGCGCGGACGTCAATGTGTCGATCTGCAAACCTGGACAGTACGAAAAGTATCAAGCGACCCAAGATTTTGGTGAGCTGGGCACGCGCTGCGAGATCAAGAACATGAATTCTATGCGGTTCATCCAAATGGCCATCGACTACGAGGCCCGCCGGCAGATCGCGTTGATTGAAGATGGTAAAGAGGTCGTGCAAGAAACACGCCTTTATGACCCTGATAAGAACGAGACACGGTCAATGCGATCCAAGGAAGAAGCGCATGACTATCGCTACTTCCCCGATCCTGATCTGCTGCCTTTGGAAATCGAGCAGGCCTGGGTCGACGAGATCAAAGCGACGCTTCCAGAACTACCTGATCAGAAAAAAGCACGCTTTATTAGCGACTTTGGTCTGTCGGACTATGACGCGTCCGTGCTGACCGCTGAGGTTACGAATGCAGAATACTTTGAGAAAGTAGCCGAAGGACGCGACGGTAAGCTGGCGGCAAACTGGGTGATCAACGAACTTTTTGGTCGTTTGAAAAAGGAAGATCACAACATTGAAGATAGCCCTGTGTCTGCAAGCCAGCTTGGCGCATTAATCGGTTTGATCAAAGCGGGCGACATTAACGGCAAGATTGCCAAGGATGTCTTCGAGGTTTGCTACACCACAGGTCGCGATCCTGCCGAGATTGTTGAAACCGAAGGCATGAAGCAGGTCACAGACACCGGCGCTATTGAGGCCGCGGTTGACGAGATCATTGCCGCCAACCCTGCCCAAGTCGAAAAGGCGAAAGCCAATCCCAAATTGGTCGGTTGGTTCGTCGGTCAGGTCATGAAGTCGACAGGTGGCAAAGCGAACCCAGCTGCCGTGAACCAGATCATCGCAGCCAAACTGAGGCTTTAAGGCGACGTCAGAACGATTGCGTCCGATAGCGTTGGCACGCACGCTGAGGTTTGATACACGCTGCCGGGTGGAAACAGGGATTAGTCATGAGCTTCGAATATAAAGTCGTTCCAGCGCCGTCGCGTGGTCTAAAAGCCAAGGGGCTGAAAACAGCCGAAGATCGTTTTGCCAATGCCCTGCAAACCAGCATCAATGAACATGCATCAAGTGGTTGGGAGTACGTCCGCGCCGATACGTTGCCGTGTGAGCAGCGCGAAGGTTTGATGGGTAAGACAACCGTCTACCAAAACATGTTGGTGTTCCGCCGCAGCAAAGCTGAAGAGCCGTCTCTTGTTGCAGCGCCAGAAGTCATCAGACCTGTAGAGCCACCTTTGGTAGCCCCTACACTCGACGCAGAAACAGAAACGCAGCCTGAAGCCGACAAAAAGCCAGCGACAGGCAACGCTGAATAACTACTGAATATCGATCGCAAGGGCGTGAATGCGCCCGATGATGTCTTTGCCCAACGCAGAGTGCACCGCACGATGCCGCGCAATCCGCGACATATCGTCAAGTGACCCCGCCTTGATCACGACGCGCCAATGGCTTTCGCCCGATCCGTCATCGCCTGAATGCCCACTGTGCAAGGCGCTTTCGTTGATCACGTCGAGGTGCTCGGGCGATAATGCGCCCAATGCATTACGAATTTCGGTTTCAAGTGCCATTATTTTTGCTCTGCCCTCTTCAATCTCTCGCTGTAGAGTTTAATGTGTTTTCTCCGAGTCGAAAAGGCGAGACACTCAATGAAAAAAGATGATCCCTTTGGTTTTGACATGTCAGTGTCGAGTTCGAAGAAAAAGAACCCGCGCGGACGGCGTGGTATGTCTGGCGCGTCTGAGACCTCTCGCCGTGTCTGCGATCATGAGGGGTGTGAAGAGGCGGGCAAGTATCGCGCGCCAAAATCGCCGGATATTCTGGATGATTTCTTTTGGTTCTGTCAGCAGCATGTGCGCGAGTACAACCTGAAATGGAACTTCTTTGACAGCACGTCAGAGGCAGAGCTTGCTGCACAAATGGACAGTGATCGCGTTTGGGAACGTCCGACAAAGCCATTTAAGCGCACCATCGAAGAAGCCGCTTGGGCACGTCTTGGCGTTGATGACCCGCATCAGGTATTGGGCGAGAATGCCACGCGCAACCCGGGCCGTGGTGCTGCAACGGGTCGCAAGCTGCCGCCGACCGAACGGCGTGCGATGGAAATCCTGGAAGCGAAAGACAATTGGTCCAAGCAAGAAATCCGCAAAGCATATAAGGCGCTGATCAAAGTGCTGCACCCGGATATGAACGGTGGGGATCGCAGCCAGGAAGAACAGCTTTCAGAAGTTGTCTGGGCTTGGGATCAAATCAAGGAAAGTCGCCATTTTCGCGATAAGCCATGAAAAAACGGGCCAAGGTTAAACCCCGGCCAGTTTTCAATTTCTAAACGTTTATCTTTGGATCAGTCGCGGTTGTAGAGGTTCGCACGTGATAGCGAACTCAACTGGGATGCCGCACTACGATGTGCAGAACGATGCAAGCCAAATGCACGCTCTTCGTGAAGCGCGATCATCATATAGTGCGCGCCCAGCAGGATACCGTACCAAGCAACAACCAACCAAGGCCGTGCTACAAACTCTGTCGCGACGAGCACCGGCGCGTAGAACGTACCATATACCGGGGCGATCAGTGTTCCTGCGATAATCGCAGCAAGAAGCGCCACGGCGGTCGATCCAACAATTGCCCGGGCAAGACCCATGGCGCCTGTTTGACCCAGCCAGCCACGGGCAGCAAAAAGAGCAATCCCTGCGCTCGCTGCGCCAGAAAAAGTAATCCAGTAAACATAGGCTGATGAACCCGGCGAAATTGCCGCTTCACCTTCGACCCCTGACATGACCAACACCGCAAGTCCGGCTGCCATTGCGATGATCGCAGCACACGCCATGGCGAATGATCTTTCAGCCTTTGTCAGGTAAATCGTATCTTTCAAACGTGTTAACATCACGCTTACTCCCCACACTCATTATTCAAATAACATCAACATGATTTGGCCTGATGAGCCTCTCACGAGACGTCTCGGTCGTTAGTCCTTCAATAGGCGGAAAATTGCCACATTTCCGATCAGCACTCAAGAACAAATCGGCATTTAATCGCCTAGTTGTGAACAAGTAGAGGAATTGGTTGCTACTTTTTCTATTTCGGAAACCAAAAGCAGGCTTTGTTAACACCTCATTTACATCAAATAATACAATCTTAAGTTGATTTCATGCGATTGGCGCATTCAGTAGAATCAGCACCCACCAGAATTGTCGCAGAATGAGGCTCAAGCTTGGCTCGCGTCGTCGATCACGGGCACTCAAACCTTATTGCGGTCCAATCGGTCCGCAACCGTGAGGCCAGCCCGCCCTTTCCCTTGCAGTGAGGGGCGTTATGTTGCATCCCGAACGCGACGTTTCTAAGATAACGAAAAGGGACCACCATGGCCGACGGTACGACCGACATGCACGCAAAACCAACCGAGGAAGTCTCGGTTCGTGAAGTGTTTGGCATTGATAGTGATATGAAGCTGAAAGGCTTTGCTGACCGGTCCGATCGCGTCCCTGAGATCGACCCTACCTATAAATTCGACCCTGATACGACTTTGGCGATCCTTGCCGGTTTTGGGTATAACCGCCGCGTGATGATCCAAGGTTATCACGGCACAGGTAAATCGACACATATTGAACAGGTCGCAGCGCGCCTGAATTGGCCGGCTGTGCGCGTCAATCTCGACAGCCATATCAGTCGGATTGACCTGATCGGTAAAGACGCGATCAAACTGCGCGATGGCGTGCAGGTGACGGAATTCCACGAAGGCATATTGCCTTGGGCGCTGCGCAACCCCGTCGCGATCGTCTTTGACGAATACGATGCCGGTCGCGCGGACGTTATGTTCGTGATCCAGCGCGTGCTGGAAACCGACGGTAAGCTGACGCTGATGGATCAGAACGAGATTATCACGCCGAACCCCTACTTCCGCCTGTTTGCCACTGCCAATACAGTTGGCTTGGGTGACACAACTGGCCTTTACCACGGCACCCAGCAAATCAACCAAGCGCAGATGGACCGTTGGTCTTTGGTCGCAACGTTGAATTACCTCAGCCATGATGCTGAAGCGGCGATTATCTTGTCGAAGTCTCCGCATTTTAATACTGAAAAGGGCCGCAAACAGATCAGCCAGATGGTGACCGTCGCAGACCTGACGCGGACTGCCTTTATGAACGGTGACTTATCGACCGTCATGTCGCCGAGAACAGTGCTGGCTTGGGCTGAAAATGCGCGCATCTTCCAAGACGTCGGTTACGCTTTCCGCCTTTCCTTCTTGAACAAATGCGATGAACTCGAGCGCCAGACAGTCGCCGAATTCTATCAACGCTGCTTCGACGAAGAGTTGCCGGAAAGCGCTGCAAGCCTCAGTTTGGGCTAAGGCCAGCGCGATCCTAGCGGCGTTCGATCAGCAATAAGGGCGGGTATTTCCCTCGCCCTTTTTCGCTGTCGCCAGTCACACAACAATTAGTTTTCAAAATGCCTTATTGGCAGACACATTTTTTACCTGCATGCTATATTTATGTGCGGTATGAAAACTATTACCCTCGTTGTTGCGCTTATCTTGGCCGCCTCCGGCCCTGTAAGGGCGCATGATCACAGTCAGCTGCAAACGTTCGCCACCTGTGCGGGCCGCCTTTCTGCCGTGATGGAATACCAGTGGATGTTCGACGGCGATGCGTCAGAGCGAACCAAGGTGCAACGCGCTACTGTCCTCGAATTAATTTCAGCAATCATGGACCCACAAATGGGCCGCCAAGTCTTAAGCTGGCGGCTTTCGGGCAAGCAGGCACAAAATCAATTGCTGACCCGTGGGACATTCAATGATGATGCCCAAGACGCCACCTGGGCAATGGCGCAAGCGTTGCGGTTTGAGCAGGAATGCACCGGGTTATTGCTCAGCTAAAGTAATTTACTTCAAACGCAGTCAAAAAAACCTTTGGCTTGTCATAATGAAGCCGATTTTCTAGGCATGATGCTATTAAACTCATAATACCGGAGCCGATTATGAAGATGAGAATTGGGACAGAGCTGCCTGCAGATTATGTCGTCAGCCACGAAGACCTTGCCGAAACTGCGTCAACACTCATTGCGCATACGCTGCTGCCGCTTTTTGCCGAGAATATGAGCGAAGAGATGGCCAAAGCAAATGTCGAAGGTATCGTGACGGAATTGGCCTATCTTTTTGACGAAGGTGAAATCCAATTGGGTGGCAAGGTTTTCCGCCCGCGTCTGGCGTTTGTTGATGAGGCAGGCCAAATTCTGCCCGGCGCAGCCGAGCTTGCGACATTGCATGAACTGGCAGAAGACCCCTTTGAGATTGCACCAGAGGCAGGCATTACCTTCGAAGAACCAGAATTCGTCGAAGAGTAGGCAGGGATTCCACCGCCGGGGACTGGTCTTTACCCCCACTGAGTTCTAGTTTGCGGGTGAGCAAAGGACCCCGCTATGAATAAACCATCCGACAATCCAGCCGACCCGTTCAAAAAGGCACTGGCTGAAGCGACCAAAGTGATGGCAGATGACCCCGAACTGGCGGTCACCTATTCGGTTGATCCTGCGGGGCAGACCGCTGACACGATCCGGCTGCCGCAAGTGTCGCGCCGCATGACACGTGATGAGGTGCTTTTGGCACGCGGCACGGCTGATGCATTTGCGCTGCGTCATAAGTTCCACGACCCAAAGGTATCGGCCCGCTACATGCCGCAAGGTCAGATGGCCCAAGATCTTTATGATGCGATGGAAACGGCACGGATTGAAGCCGTGGGTGCGCAATACATGCCCGGCACTGCTGGCAATATCGACGCCAAAATCGGCAACGAGGCCATGCGCAAGGGCTACGATCAGATCAACCAGGCCTCTGATGCGCCTTTGGCCGTCGCTGCGGGCTATTTGATCCGGCATCTCGCCACGGGCCGCGACCTTCCGAAAGGTGCCGAAAACGTCATGGAATTATGGCGCGGGTTTATCGAGGATCATTGCGGCGGGACGCTCGAAAGCCTGACTGATACGTTAAATGACCAACAGGCTTTTGCCAAATTTGCACGTCAGTTGATCAGCGATATGGGCTATGGCGATCAGCTGGGCGATGATCCTGATACGCTTGACGATGATCAAGATGATGAAGCCGAAGAAGGTCAGGACGACAATCAAGACGAACCTGACAGCACGGGCGATGACGACAGCGAAGGCGAAGAAGCCGAAGGCACGCCAGAGCAAAGCCAAGAAGACCAGCAAGACGCCAGCCAAGCGCAGGTCAGCATGGACGACCAAGCTGATACAGAGATGGGCGAAGAGGCGGAAATGCCCGAAGGTGAAGCGCCATTAGAGCCGCCAGCGCCGCAACCTGTCTCAGATGCTGATCCTGACTATAAGGTTTCGACAGTTGAGTTTGACGAAGAAATAGGCGCCGAAGATTTGGCCGAACCTGTGGAGCTGGAACGTCTACGCGCGTATCTTGATCAGCAACTTGATCCACTGAAAGGTGCCGTGTCGCGCCTCGCCAACAAATTACAACGCCGTCTACAAGCACAGCAGAACCGCTCGTGGGAATTTGACCGCGAAGAGGGCATTTTGGATGCCGGGCGTTTGGCCCGCGTCGTAGCGTCCCCCACAACACCGCTATCTTTCAAGGTCGAAAAAGATACTGATTTCCGCGACACTGTCGTGACGCTGTTGCTCGATAATTCCGGTTCTATGCGTGGTCGTCCCATTTCAATCGCCGCGATTTGTGCCGATGTCATGGCTCGCACGTTGGAGCGTTGTGATGTGAAGGTCGAGATTTTGGGCTTTACCACCAAGGCATGGAAGGGCGGTCAGTCGCGCGAAAAATGGCTGGCGGACGGGCGCGAAGCGACGCCGGGACGCTTAAATGACTTGCGCCATATCATCTATAAATCAGCCGATGCGCCATGGCGTAGGACGCGGCCCAATCTGGGACTGATGATGAAAGAAGGTCTGTTGAAGGAAAACATCGATGGCGAGGCATTGGAATGGGCGCACCGCCGGATTATTGGCCGCCAAGAGCAGCGCAAGATCTTGATGGTAATTTCAGATGGCGCGCCTGTCGACGACTCAACTTTGTCTGTTAACCCTGCGAATTACTTGGAAAAACATCTTCGCGATGTGATTGCGATGGTTGAGAAACGCAAAGCGGTTGAGTTGGTCGCAATTGGCATCGGCCACGACGTCACACGTTACTACGAACGCGCTGTGACCATTACAGACGTTGAACAACTGGCTGGTGCGATGACCGAACAATTGGCGAGCCTCTTTGACAGCGACCCCCGCAAACGCGCCCGTGTTCTGGGAATGCGCAAAGCAGGGTAACACCTCGCTGATGGGGTTGCGGATTTGAATTCTAAAGGTCTCTTATATGTTTCAAAGCTTTAAGGCGCAAACTTCACCCCAGCAAGGCCCTCCTAGATTGGCTGATCTGCGTCGTGTGATGGCAGATCAAAACTACGATGCCTTTCTTGTGCCCCGCGCAGACGCCCATCAAGGCGAATATGTCGCCCCCCGTGATGCCCGCCTGGCTTGGTTGACCGGGTTTTCCGGTTCAGCTGGATTTTGCGCTGTCACACAGGACATTGCCGGCATTTTCATCGACGGTCGCTACCGCGTACAAATACGTGCCGAAGTGGCAAGCGATTTCACTCCGGTGCATTGGCCTGAGGTGCAACTTGGCGATTGGTTGTCAGAGAAGCTATCAGACGGTGCAACCCTTGCTTATGATCCATGGCTACACACCATCAGCGAAATCGATGCACTGCGCGCGCGGCTAGACCAGATCTCGCTTGTGCCGACTGACAACCTCATCGACGCTATATGGGCCGATCAGCCTGCGCCACCGGATGCCCCTTTTGCTGCTCATGCAATCGAACATGCCGGTGAAAGCCACGCGGACAAGCGCGCGCGCCTTGCGGCGAAAATGGATACGGCGGCAGCTATCTTGACGTTGCCTGATAGTATCGCGTGGGTGTTAAACATCCGCGGGACAGATATTGATCGCAATCCGGTGCCGCAAGCCTTTGCCATTCTTTTTGACGACGGGCGCGTTGATCTCTTTGCCGGTGCGGGCAAGGCGGATGATATCTTGGCCCATCTCGGATCAGACGTCGCCGTGCATGACATAGCGGATTTTCTTGACACTTTGTCAGGCCTCACAGGCACGATTACAGTCGACGCTAAGTCCTGCCCCGATATTATTGCGACCACACTGAAGTCCGCAGGTTGTGACGTTATCGAAGGGCAAGATCCTTGTGTCCTACCCAAGGCCTGCAAGAACGCCGCCGAGATATCTGGCGCGAAAGCCGCGCATGAACGTGATGCAGTCGCGATGGTCCGATTTCTTGCTTGGTTGGACGTTGAAGCACCGAAAGGCCAGCTGACAGAGATCGATGTCGTTACCGCATTAGAAGGGTTCCGCACGCAGACCAACGCCCTTCGTGACATCAGCTTTGAGACCATATGTGGTTCTGGGCCGAACGGTGCGATTGTCCACTACCGTGTGAGCGAGGACACTAACCGTCCTGTCAGCCCCGGCGAGTTGCTGCTTGTTGATAGTGGCGGTCAATATATTGATGGCACGACAGACATCACACGCACGATGGCGATTGGCACCCCCACAGACGAACACAAGCGTTGCTACACCCGCGTACTGCAAGGCATGATCGCCGTTAGCCGTGCACGCTTTCCCACAGGGGTGGCAGGCCAGCATTTGGATGCACTGGCACGGGCCCCACTGTGGATGGCGGGACAGGATTATGATCACGGCACAGGGCACGGCGTGGGCAGCTATCTAAGTGTGCATGAAGGGCCACAAGGCATTTCTCGTCGGTCAGATGTAGCGCTCAAGCCAGGCATGATCTTATCGAATGAACCGGGTTACTACCGCGAGGGTGCGTTTGGCATTCGGATCGAAAATTTGATTGTTGTTATCGATGCTCCTGCCCTTGATGGAGCAGACGATCGCGAAATGTTGGCTTTTGACACTTTGACCTATGTTCCGTTCGACAAGCGTTTGATAGACCTTTCCCTGCTTACACACGCAGAACGGGGCTGGATTGATCGATACCATGCCGATACATTGGCGCTTCTTGCATCACGTCTTGATGACGACACACGCGCATGGCTGACGCAAGCCTGCGCAAAATTGTGACGCGTTGCATTTAGGCACTACTGTTCAGTGGCCCACGCGCCGCTTCGCTCAAAAGGGAATTTACTATGGCTGATCACATCAAAATTCGCCCGGCGACAGGAACTTGGGTTGTACGTGCGGCCGGTGCAGTCATTGGCGAGAGCAAGAATGCATTGGAGTTAACCGAGGGCGATTACCCTCCCGTTATCTATTTTCCACGCGGCGATCTTGCGATGGCTTTTCTAGATCAGACTGACATGTCGTCCAAGTGCCCCTACAAAGGCGAGGCCAACTATTTCACGATCGTCGCAAAAAGTGGGCCAATTGCGAATGCCGCATGGTCCTACGAGGACCCGATCGAAGCTGTTGCCGAGATCAAAGGCCACATCGCGTTCCACAATGCCAAAGTGGCTGTCGAACAGGTCTAGGAATGCTCTTCGGCGGCTGTCTCTGACAGGGCCCGGTTCATCGCACGCAAAGCGTCCACTTGGAAAAGTGCGCCCCAAAGTTCGGGCGGTGCGTCCTCACCACCTAAAGTCACGACGGGAATGAACCGATGGCTGGACCGCTCGAAAATAGGCATCGCCTGTTCTAGTGTTGCGTTGCCATCCACATAGACACCGTCGCGGACAAGATCCCAGCAGTCCTCAGCGGGTGCCGCATTGTCGGATTCCATATCGCGCATGATGCTCGACACTTTGAACGTGGCAAGGAGGTACGCCTGCGGTCCAGCGGCCAAATGCACATTGCGGCGTTCCAATTGGGTCAAGAAGAACGACCGGTCGACAAGTCGTGACGACAATGATGTCGACATTGACACGGCAACCATCACGGCAAGCCCGGTCTGCCAGTCACCCGTCAACTCAAACACAATGAGGGTTGTTGAAATCGGCGCGCCCAAAACTGCGGCTGCGACGGCCCCCATCCCCGCCAAAGCGTAAAGTGTCTCGCTACCAGAAACTGTCGGAAAAATAGACGTCGCGATTGCGCCAAATGCAAGACCGGTGAGAGCGCCGACCATCAGCGACGGCGAGAAGACCCCGCCACCCATGCGACCACCCATCGTTATGGCGACCGCAACAACTTTGAGGATGACAAAGACGATAGCCTCATGCAGCAGCAGCTCGCCTGTCAGGGCTGCCGATGTGGTCTCGTAGCCGACACCGATGATGTGCGGCCACCAAATGGCCAAGATACCCAACAAAGCACCTGCAATGGCCGGACGTAGAAACCGTGGAATGCCTGTTTCATTTTGCACATAAGTGCCAAAGTCATCCGCGAGAAAGATCGCTTTCATCAATGCCACGGCCACCAGGCCGCAAACCAAGCCAAGGATCAGGAACGCGGGCAGTTCGACATAGAAACCAAGTGCGTTTTGAATAGGCAGCACAAACTCGGTCACGTCACCAAAGACGAGCCTGTTGATGACCGTTCCAACGGCCGAGGCGATGACGATTGGTGCGAATGCATGGACGGCAAAATGCCGCAACACGACCTCAAGCGCGAATAGCGCGCCGGCAATGGGGGCATTAAAGCTTGCAGACACGGCCGCCGCGACAGCACATCCCAAAAGGTCACGTCCTGTAATGCCGTTCGCATTGATCCAACGGCACACCGCCGTCGACACAATCGCCGCAAGATGTACGACCGGACCCTCCCGACCCGTCGAGCCGCCTGTAGACAACGTGATCATCGATGCCGCAGCTGATGCCAGCCCACGTCGCACTTCGACCCGACCTTCTGCGAGTGCTGCGCCCTCGATCACATCCGCGACCGACCGCACACGGCCATCATCGGTAAACCGGTCCAGGATAATACCAACAATCAAACCGCCACAAATCGGGATAATTAGGATATGATACCACGCCAAATTGGCTGCAAAGGAATGCAAGGTAAGGACATCATCGTATCCATAGGCCGCCGTTTGAATCGCGTAGATCCCAAGGCGAAACAGTACCGCGACAAGACCTGCTGCAATTCCGATCGCAAGCGCAATGAACCAGAACTGAATTTGGTTTGGCCCGTGTTTTTTCATGACCAAAGCAGCACTCCGGCAAGCCTGCGTTGCATCAGCAATCCCTTGCTGTAGCAACTCTTTCGCAGGCTTTCCCATGAGATGGCTTTCTTAGGTCAACGCGAGACGCGCAATTCGAAGAGCACACGATGGCACCGTGCGCGTTATCCTCTTGGTATTTCATGTGTTTGATGCATCCAAGTTATTTCTAAGCAACCGACGCTGCTGCAATGAAAACTTTGTCATCATCGGACTGCGCGGCATCCCGATAATCATACGTGGACAACATCCTTGACTGTTCGTTATCCAGATTATCTTGCCCCACTGACACAACCCCTGCGTGATCCATCCAACATGACGCTACGTCAGAAGAACACCTCTGCATTTAGGTTGGCGATATATTCGTGAAACTAATCTGGAATAAATGCCCCTTATTATTATGAATTCAGTTGGCATTTACCGTTTAGTTTGAAGGGTATCTTACACCCTCGCGGTAACAACCTCCGATAGTTATGTCAGCAATAGTGACATACTTTGGTATAGGTTGCTGACCCTAAGGGAAACCTGCTAACACCATGACACGAGGTGTGTAATTGCCTCAAAGCGTGGTGAGTAAAAAGAGTACTGACCTGCTATTTTAGCAAATATGTACTCGATGTTAATCGGAGGTTGCGCTGAAACCTTCAGAAAATGAACACTGTGAATCGCGGAGGTGAGTGGCCGAGAGACACAAGTATGAGTGGGCTGGGTAACAGGTATTTGTTCAGGGCGTCGCAAATTGCGGCGCCCATTTCGTTTTACGTATTGATCAACGCGCGCGCAGCATTACGCGCCGCATCCGTTACCGTATCACCCGACAACATCCTTGCGATCTCATCCACGCGTGCGCTGGCATCTAACGCTACAACGGTTGAAATCGTTTCATCTGCGGTCTGGCGCTTTTCAACACGCCAATGATGCCCACCCAATGCGGCAACCTGTGGCGAGTGTGTTACGACCAATACTTGTCCACCAACCGCGAGCTCTGCCAAACGGCGCCCGACGGCATCTGCCGTGGCGCCTCCAACACCGCGATCAATCTCATCAAAGATAAGCGTCAACCCTTCGGTGTTCTGCGTCAAACACACCTTCAATGCCAAAAGAAACCTGCTCAACTCTCCGCCAGAAGCGATCTTGTTGAGTGGTCCCGCAGGTGCGCCGGGATTTGTTGCAACCGTGAAAGCGACTGCATCCGTGCCCTCAGGTCCGGGCTCGGCCATCGTAAATTCCGTCGCAAAGACGGCGCGCTCCATCTTGAGCGGCGCAAGCTCTTTAGCCATTGCTATATCGAGTGCTTTGGCGGCCTTTGCGCGTTTGTCATGCAGTGTTTGGGCCGCAACATGATAGCGATCTTTCGCGATTTTCAAAGCCGCGCGACGCTCTTCTAGATCGCGCGCGCCATCATCCAGCACCGCAAGCCGCGCGCGGAGTTCATCTGCAAAACCGCGCAGATCATCGGGCTGCACGCTATGCTTTCGCGCCAATCCGCGGATCGCAAAAAGACGTTCTTCGATGTCTTCCAGATCAGATGTGTTGAAGGACAAAGCATCTAGACATTCGGCCACACCGCGCTGCGCATCGTCTAAGCCCAGCAGAACACGCTCAATCGCTTCAAGTGGGTCATCCAAACGACCCTCTGCCTCGTTTGCGACGCCTTGCAACCACCGCGAAGCATCACCGATCATCCCCTCAGCCCCGTTCAATCCCAAAGCATCGCTTGCCTTTGCAATGTCTTTGCGGATTTTCTCGGCTGCTTGCATTAGCCTGCGTTGGGTATCAAGCGTGGCCTCTTCACCAGCCTCGGGTGCGAGTGCGTCCAATTCACCTACCGCGTGACGCAGGTAGTCTTCTTCTGCTTGCGCGTCGGCAATCATTGCCTGTGTCGAAGCAAGATCGCGTTGCGCAGCTGAGAGATCCCGCCACGCCAGACGTGTCGCATCTAGTGACGGACCCAATTCGGCATAGGTATCCAGCATCTGGCGATGTCCACGTGGGTTTAGCAGACCGCGGTCATCATGTTGGCCGTGCAATTCAACCAATGTATCAGACAGGCGGCGTAGAACTTCACCACTTACGCGCCTGTCATTGATCCAAGCTGTTTTGCGCCCATCGGTCGTGTTGATCCGGCGCAAGATCAGTTCATCATCAACCGCGACACCGGCTTCTTCCAGAATTGCAAATGCGGGATGCCCCGTTGGCAAATCGAACCATGCCGACACTTCGCCTTGATCGGCACCTTGGCGCACAAGTTCAGCCCGCCCGCGCCACCCCAGCACAAATCCCAATGCATCCAGCAAGATTGATTTGCCAGCACCGGTTTCACCGGTCAGAACATTCAGGCCAGGCTGAAATGCAAGTTCGAGCCGATCAATGATCAGCATGTTGCGGATGTCTAAACCACGGAGCATCGCAAAGCCCAAAGGACGGGGATGTCCCCGTTGCGTCTACAGCCACTCACCGCGCACAACCTGCCGGTAAATGGACGACAACCAATTGTCGCCAGCCGCGTCCGCGTTCAGCCCCTGCCCTGTCAACAAAGCAAAGCTTGCCTCGTACCATTCGCTGGATTGGTAATTGTACCCAAGGATGGCACCGGCTGTCTGCGCCTCTTCGACAAGTCCCAACGAGAGATAGCTTTCGACCAAACGGTGCAATGCTTCGGCGGTATGGGTGGTCGTTTGGAAATCCTCTACGACCGTGCGGAACCGATTGGACGCAGCCACGTAGTTTCCGCGCTTGAGATAGTAGCGCCCAATTTCCATTTCCTTGGCCGCAAGATGGTCAAAGGCGAGATCAAATTTTAGCACAGATGTCTGCGCGTATTCGCTATCGGGATATTGCTCGATCACCCGGCGCAAAGACTGCAACGCCTGGAATGTTAAACCTTGGTCACGGCCAATTTCATCAATTTGATCGTAATAGGATAGTGCCAGCAGGTAAGCTGCATAAGCAGCATCATCTTCGGCGGGGTAAAAATCCAGATAGCGTTGCGCGGCCGCGCGGCTATTGGGGTAGTCTTCATCACGGTGGAACGAAAATGCCTGCATGATCAGGGCACGCTGTGCAAATTCCGAATAGGGGTAGAGACGTTCAATCTCGCCAAAGGTAAAGGCCGCATCGTCCGGGCGGCCCGCCTCGATCTGACGTTCGCCACGTTCAAAAATCGCTTGTGCGGATAACTCATCCAACGGGTCGCCACTGCGCTCAACATCACAGGCCGCTAAAGCTGCAAAGCAAACAATCGCGGTAAGACGCACAATCCAACCGCTTTTGGCGATATTGCTGGCTGACATGGTTTGCGTCCTCACTCACACTTGACTGAAATGATCAGGGCAAATTGCACTGACCTTTAAAGATCGGTCTAGCATAGAAAAATCGGGGGCAAAATGCCTTTTGACCCTTCGTTGATCAACTGTCAGTGGGTGGGTTAAGCGACGGCGTCAAGATCAGCTGTGCTGACACCAACACCGGGCAAGCGAGCCAGGATTTTGTCATCACATGTCACCCAGCGCCAAGCGTCAGGTTGATCAAAAAGTGCGTGCAGCAATTTGTTCGTCATCGCATGTCCGGACCGCGTGCCGGTGTATCGTCCAAGGATTGGTGCACCTGCTGTATATAGATCGCCCAAGGCATCAAGCATCTTATGACGCACGGCTTCATCGGCATGGCGCAAGCCGCCGGGCGTTAGAACTTGATCACCATCGACAACAACAGCGTTTTCGACGGACCCACCCAACGCAAGCCCATTGGCATGCATTGCATCCACATCTGCGGACCGACAAAATGTACGGCTGTCACACAGCTCGCGCACGAATGCACCATTTGCCATGTTCAGTGTTTTTTGCTGACGGCCAATTGCGGCATCGGTAAAGTCGATCTCAAAATCAATCTGAAGCGTCGTTGCAGGGGAGAGTCGCGCATATGCGCCACCTTCGGAAACTTCGACATCGCGCAGGATTTCTATCGCACGCAAAGGTGCTGCAATCCGTCTTAGGCCAGCGTTTACAAGGCCCCGCACAAACCGTGCCGCGCTGCCGTCAAGAATAGGCACTTCGGGTCCATCAACATCCACAATCGCATTATGAACACCGCAGCCAGCCAAAGCGGCCATCAAGTGTTCAATCGTGGAGACAACAACGCCTGCTTCATTGCTTAACCTGGTATTCAATGGCGAAACAATCACATCTTTCCAAAGTGCAGGAAGTTCAGGTTGCTCTGGCAAATCAATACGGCGAAAAACAATACCCGTATTCGCAGGCGCAGGACGCACAACAACGCGCACGGTTTCACCCGAGTGCAGACCAGTGCCCTCAAATGTTACGTCGTTGTTTAAAGTCGTTTGCACGTCTATTTCGCTCCTGCAGCATTTATTGCCGTAACCCTCACCTAGGGCGTGCGCGGCGTTCCCTCAACTCACTCTTTATAACGGTCTGAAACATGAGAAGGCCGGAATGTGGCAAGACTGTGATGGTCTCAACAACGCATTGTAAAATAAAGAAAAAAGGCCGCTCAATTGCGGCCTTTCTCCTTAGCTCAACGTAACGTCAAATTTCGATCTGTTTCAATTCAGTTCGCTTGGCGACGCAAGAAGGCTGGAATTTCGATCTTTTCTTGATCTTCACCCTGCTGTGGCTCTTGGTGCAACGGTGTCACCTGAGGCTGTGTCCGCGCTGGTTGATGCGGCGCTGCTTCGGCTTGTGCACCAGTCATACGGTTGATCAGAGAGTTGATCCCAAAGCGGGGTTTGTCAGCCTCGGCTGATGCAGCGGGTGCGGCAGCAGCTGGCTGCGGCTGCTGTGCGTTGGGAACGCGGCTCACTGCGGCTTGCAAACGGGCCAATGCCTCGGGTGACGGCGTGCCGGGTGTTGCAGGACGCGGTGCGACGAAAGCATCCGCTTCAGTCAACGTTGGTTCTGCACGCGGCGCATACGCGGGTGGCGGCAGGTCATCCGCCGCAGCTTGCGGCGCAGGCTGTGGTTGGTAGGCGGCAGTCTGCGCTGGCACGTCCAGTTCTTCAAACAAAGTCGGTTCTTGCGGCGCTGGTACTGGCTCTGCGATCGTTGCGACAGCGGGCTGCGGCATCTCTACAGGGGCAGCGGCGACAGGGGCTGCTTCAACAGGGGCAAGAGGTGCAGCCATGGAACGGCGCGGCACGGGTGCATCCATTTCCTTGGCAATCGCATCGATGCCAGTCGCAACAACAGACACACGCATTCTGCCTTCCATGCCAGTATCCAATGTGGAACCAACAATGATATTTGCTTCGCTGTCGACTTTTTCGCGGATTTTGTTCGCGGCTTCGTCGAGCTCGAACAGTGTCAGGTCGTAGCCACCCGTGATGTTGATCAAGACGCCCTTGGCACCTTCCAAAGAAATCTCGTCCAACAATGGGTTCGCAATCGCCTTCTCGGCGGCTTGGATGGCGCGGTTCTCACCTTCGCCTTCGCCTGTGCCCATCATCGCCTTGCCCATCTCGTCCATCACGGCGCGGACATCGGCAAAATCGAGGTTGATCAGGCCGGGACGGACCATCAGATCCGTCACACCTTTGACGCCTTGATAAAGGACATCATCAGCAAGCGCGAAAGCTTCTGTGAAGGTCGTATTTTCATTGGCCAGACGGAAGAGGTTCTGGTTCGGAATGATGATCAGCGTATCGACAACTTTCTGAAGGGCTTCAACACCTTCTTCGGCTTGCTTCATCCGCTTTGCACCCTCAAACTGGAAGGGCTTCGTCACAACGCCGACAGTCAGAACACCAAGTTCACGCGCCGCTTGTGCGATGATTGGCGCGGCCCCTGTTCCGGTGCCTCCGCCCATACCAGCGGTGATGAAACACATGTGCGCACCGGCGAGGTGATCAACGATCTGTTCAATGCTTTCTTCGGCGGCAGCGGCACCAACTGTTGCGCGCGCACCTGCACCAAGACCTTCGGTGACTTTGAGGCCCATCTGGATTTTTGCCGTTGCACGTGACTGCTGCAATGCCTGCGCGTCAGTGTTAGCCACGACAAATTCCGTCCCATCAAGCTCTTGCTCGATCATGTTGTTGACAGCGTTGCCACCCGCACCGCCGACACCAAACACAGTGATCCGTGGCTTCAGTTCCTCGTTTCCCGGAAGGGATAAATTCAAAGTCATAACTCGATCCGCCTGTTTTTTATTGCCCGTGCCCGCGGGCGTTTACTGCTTATTGAGGAAGACAATAACGAAGTGATGCCTAAAGGTCACGACAAAAACACAAAATATCCACCAAATATGGACAAAAAATTTTGTCTTTCCGCCGCATTTCGACCGATGAGCAAGATATTGCGTATCACCAGTTGTCTTTAAACCATTTTACCGCTCGTTTCAGCGATCTGGCCGGGTAGCGATCGGCGGGAATTTCAAAATCCCACCATTCATCTTGTGGATTGGCGGCAAACAATGTCAGACCGACAGCGCTGGAAAATGCCGGACCGATCGCTGCTTGCGGCAAGCCCTGCACCCGTAAAGGCCGACCCAAGCGCACTTGTTGTCCCAAGATTTTGCTGGCTAAACCATCAAGACCCGGAATTTGGCTGCCGCCGCCCGTCAGAACGATCTGCTGGCTTGGCAAATGCTCGAACCCGGCGGCGTCAAGTCGCTCGCGGACTTCTTCCAATATTTCCTCGACACGTGGCCGCATGATGCCGATCAATTCAGCGCGGCTAACGGTGCGTCGGTCATGTTCCCAGTCACCTGTATCACCACCGATTTCGATCATCTCGCGATCATCCATGCCAGTGGCCATCACGCCGCCATAAAACGTCTTGATCCGTTCCGCTGTTGCCATCGGAATTTGCAGCCCCATTGAGATATCCGAGGTCACATGCTCACCGCCCATGCGCACGGAATCTGCATAGATCATGTGTTTTTTCATAAACACAGAAATACCAGTGGATCCACCGCCCAGGTCGATGCAAGCCGCACCCAACTCCTGTTCGTCTTCTACCAAGGATGACATGCCGGACACGTAAGCCGAGGATGCAATCCCCGCGAGTTCCAGATCACATCGCTTGATGCAGTAAAAGATATTTTGGATCGCCGTCGCATCGACCGTCAGCATGTGCATATCGGTCTTCAACTCGTTTCCGATTTGACCGCGCGGATCCGCAAGACCGGAGCGGTGATCAAGCGCAAAGTTGACCGGCTGCGCGTGCAACACTTCGCGGTCCGCGCCGTAGTCAGGCACATCGCAAGACGCCATCACCTGACTGATATCTTGTTCCGTCACCATGCCGCCCGCGACATTCAACGTACCATCAAGGCCATAAGAGCGTGGCCGCGCGCCAGACAAACATGCAATCACGTGATCAACGCGCACGTTCGCCATTTTCTGTGCAGCTTGCACCGCTGTGCGAATAGCGCGTTCGGTTTCTTGCATTGCGTCGACTTCACCGAACCGCACGCCGCGCGACCGAGTAGTTGCCGCACCAATCACGCGGAACTGAGACTGGCCCGCGAGCGATCCAACACCATCACTGCGAAACTGTTCTGGTCCGTCAAACCGCAAGACAAGACAGGCAATCTTTGATGTCCCAACATCCAAAATAGCGACAACACCTCGCTGCATGGCTGCTTTTCGCATCTGTCGCATTGCGCGTTGGCTGTCGTAGAGATCGCCCATTAGTTACCTGCCCCGTTGTTACTTGTTGTTGTATTGACCCGGCGCAATGCGTCGGCGGCCTCTTCGTTCATGCGGAGCGTTGGTCGTGCCGCGTTGCGCATATCCACAACAGCGACATCACGGTTCAGCATATCTTGCGCATCATTGAGTGCGATCACACGGTCGAGCGCTGCAACAGCACCATCCGCCGGCAATAGAATGCGCTGGTCGCGATCCAACACCATGTCCCAGCGTCGCTCGCCCATGCGCACCAACCCTCGCACCCGTTCGATCAGTGGGCCAGCGGCTGCAAAAAGATGTAGTGCTTCATCGATATTGTCTTCGGCACCATCACCGGCAATCAAAGGCAACTCCAATCGATCAGCGCGCGCATTGATTTGACCGGATTCGGTTCCTTCAGCATCAATCAAACGCAGCGTTGCCCCGTCACGCCAAAGTGCGACGGGCACGCGCGGGTTCAATCGCACCTCTAACGCACCGGCCTGCCCTACGCGGACGCTCGCAGATTTGATCGGATCAAGGGCTTCGATATCGGCGCGGATTTTTTCAAGATCAAGATCGAATGACGACACAGGAAATTCCGATGGCAGAAGTGCAGCGACTTCGGTCATGACCGTCAGATCGCCGCCGGTCAGGTTCAATGTTTGCACCATGAACTGTGGGCGCTGCTGAAAGGTTTGTTTTGTGTCTTTGATCGTCGCTGCGAACTCCGCTCTGTTCTCCGGCTTGGAGTACCAAGATCCGACAATCGACAAGATCAGTATGATCGGAACACCGATGCGCACAGTGCTGCGAAACCCCGGCGTCAGCATCAAACGCTGATAGCGATACCCAAGCCGCGATGGCGCAGGATCACGCGGTGCGGCGTCGGCAACAGGACGGCGGATCAACGATCGCATGACGCGTCCTCCACCATCCAGCGGCACAGTTGCGGGAAACTTATCCCCACATGTGCCGCCTGTTCAGGGGTCAAAGATGTCGGCGTCATACCGGGCTGGGTATTCGTCTCAAGCAGGATTAATCCGTCAAGACCTCGCGCCTCGTCCCACCGATAATCTGTTCGGCTTACACCGCGACAGCCCAACGCCGTATGCGCCCGGATGGCAAACTCCATACAGGCATCAAAAATCTCAGCGGGGATATCTGCGGGCAGCTCGTGCCGCGATCCACCCGGTGCGTATTTCGCGTGATAGTCGTACCAGCCATCCGTGATGATATCAGTCACGGTCAAAGCGCGATCACCCACCACAGTTGTGGTCAGCTCGCGTCCCGGCGCAAATGCCTCAACCATGACCCGATCAGGCATATCATCGGCCAATTGCGGTGGGCCATTAGCTTCTTCGTTTACAATATAAATCCCGACGCTCGAGCCTTCATTGAACGGCTTCACCACATAAGGAGGCGGCATGACATGTGCAGCACGCACCGCATCAGCGGATGCCAAAATGCTGTCGACAACGGGCAGGCCAACCTTGCGGTACACGTCCTTTGTCCGTTGCTTGTCCAGTGTCAGGGCCGACGCCAGGATGCCTGAATGCGTGTAAGGAATACGCAACCATTCCAGCACACCTTGAATGGCACCGTCTTCGCCCCACCGACCGTGGAGTGCGTTAAAGACAACATCAGGGGCAATCTCGATCAGACGCGCAGCGACGTCGGGGCCAGCATCGACCTCGATCACGTCACATTCCGCTTCCCGCAAAGCTGCAGCGCATTCACGACCTGAAATCAGCGAAACCTCACGTTCCGCAGATGGGCCGCCCATGAGGACAACAACTTTCGGGTTTGTCCTGCTCGACATACCCTACCGCCTTTTACGCGGGTCTTTTGCGACCCGTCATTTATTGCGACCTTTGCCTAAGGTCATAGCCGTTTTGGCCAATTATATTGCGGTATCTTCACCCGAACGGTCACCGACCCGCATAATTTCCCATTGTAGCTCAATCCCTTGGGAATCGTAAACCTTTTTCCGCACCAATTCCCCCAAATCTTCGAGGTCGGCGGCGGTAGCGCCGCCTGCATTTGTCAGGAAATTGGAATGCATTGTGTTCATCACTGCACCGCCGATTGATGCGCCGCGCATGCCTGCGTTGTCGATGACTTTCCATGCCTTGAGATCATGCACATCGTCCGCCTGGCCTGTTGATGAAAATCCCGCAGGATTACGGAAGGTTGAGCCTGCCGTGCGATCCTTGGTCGGTTGCGTCTCATTGCGTTTGGCCAGTTGATCCTGCATGCGCTGATGCAGCGCATCAGGGTCTGCCTTGGGTGGTGCCAACCGGGCCGCCACGATGACGGCACCGTCGGGCAACGTGCTATTTCGATAGGCAAGTTGCAGCGCATTTGCGCTAATCTCAGTGATCTCTCCGTTACGCAAGACGACCGTAACAGAATTGAGAACATCAGCCATGTAAGTGCCGTAGCACCCCGCATTCATTCGTACGGCCCCACCAACGGTGCCGGGAATGGTACGCAAAAACGTAAGATCACACCCACCATCCGCTGCCTTGCGCGCGACATGTGCATCAAGTGCTGCAGCACCCGCCGTGACATGGGTTTCGCCCACGTCGATACCGTTAAAGCCGCGCCCCAAACGGATGACCGCGCCGCTGATCCCGCCATCCCGGACAATCAGGTTGCTACCGACACCCATTGGAAAAACGGAAATGCTGGGATCAAGCTGCGCGAGGAACAGTGACAGATCGTCAATGTCCGCAGGCTGAAACAGCACTTCCGCAGGACCGCCGACGCGCATCCATGTCAGGTCTGCCAAAGGCCGGTGAGCGGTCAAAGTGCCGCGCACCGCAGGGAGATTAAGCATGCATCGCCTTTTCGCGTTTGAACCATCCCACCGTAGAACCGATTAGTCCGGCAACGCCGATGGGCGCACTGATACCAAGAAGGCCTAGCACATAGCCGAAGCCGTCGAGACCAGTTGCTGCTTCCATTCCAAAAAACATCATCCCTGTAAAGGCTGCCCACGCGAGTCCGAGGAAAACAAGGATGGCGATGTTCCTCCATTTCATCAACCAATAAGCCGCAAAGACCGACACAACAAACGCTGTAAGTGGGATACCAAGTAGTAAAAGCTCTTCACCGATCATGATTCTACTCCATTTTTGAACATTGTTCATTCTTATTGCAAATATTTGAACACTGTTCAAGAAGTATTTTCCGGTGAGTGCTTTGCGTTAGATGCGCCGGTCATCCTGACGGCGCAACAGCCAGCCCAGAAAAGCCCCAGCCGTACTTCCCAATAACGCGGGAACACACACAAGCATTGCGACAGTCATCGCAAAAATGGGATCAATACCAAATGGCCTGCCGCTTGCATAAATAAATATCGCTAGCGTCGCGCCGATCACCGAAACAATCGTCCACGCCAAGCCGCTTTGACCAGATCGCACAAGCCATGTCAGCAATGCAAACGGCAACATGGCACAAAGCAACATCAACCCAAAAATAAGCAATTGCGTCATCGACTATTGCCCGACCAAGGACTTTACGCGGCGCCACAGATAAATAACCGGCCAGCGCAGGACAAGTCCGCCAATCACAAGGCCAGCAAACCCAAATAGGAAACCGTGTTGCCATGTGATCCACACCAACAAAGGCGCGCCAATTGCCATCAGCACATACGACAACCGCCAGTGGTTGTCTGCTGTCGGGGTCGATGCAATCACATAGGCAAGAAGAACCCAAGACAATACGAGGATAACAGCAATCGTCATGACCTCAGTCGCTCTGGTAAACCATGCGCCCAAGTGCTGATGGTACCCGCGCCAAGGCAAACAACCATATCGCCTGGCTTCGCTTGTTCGCGCACCAAACGCTCAAGATCATCCTCAGATTCAACAGTGCGAGCATGACGGTGTCCGTGCCGGATCAAACCGGCAACCAGATCGGCATGGCTTGCACCGTCAATCGGGTCTTCGCCAGCGGAAAACACTTCAGAAATACCCACGACATCAGCGTCATTAAAACACGCGCAAAACTCGTCGAAGTGATGCGACAGGCGGGTAAAACGGTGCGGCTGATGCACAGCAATCACGCGGCCTTCGGTGGCTTGCCGCGCTGCCTTGAGGACGGCCGAAATTTCAACCGGATGATGCCCATAATCGTCGATAATCGTCACGCCATTCACTTCGCCAACCTTGGTAAAGCGGCGGTTTACGCCTTTGAAGCCCTTAAGCGCTGCACGAATTTCATCCTTTTTCATACCAAGATGGCGCGCGACGGCGACGGCTGACAAGGCATTGGATACGTTATGATCACCGGGCATCGGCAACGCGCAGTCTTCGATCAGCCCGTCTTCGGCCTGCAACGCAATGTCAAAATGCGCGACACCCTTCTTATAGGTCAAATTCACAGCACGAATGTCAGCCTGCGCATTGAAACCATACGTCACAACGCGGCGGTCCGTGATTTTGCCAACCAAAGACTGCACGTCTGGATCATCAGTGCAACACACAGCTAAGCCGTAGAACGGAATGTTGGATACAAAATCGTAAAAGCCTTTGTGCAAAGCTTCCTCTGTTCCCCAGTGTTCCATGTGCTCGGGATCGATATTCGTTACGATCGCAATCGTTGCTGGCAGACGGTTAAACGTACCGTCGCTTTCATCAGCCTCGACCACCATCCATTCGCCCTGCCCCATACGCGCATTCGAGCCATAAGCATGAATGATCCCGCCATTGATCACTGTTGGATCAATCCCGCCTTCATCCAAGAGGGCCGCAACCATCGTTGTGGTCGTGGTCTTGCCGTGGGTTCCGGCAACCGCAATATTTGATTTCAGACGCATGAGTTCAGCCAGCATCTCGGCACGCCGCACAACGGGTAGACCGGTAGCGCGCGCCTGATCCAGTTCAGGATTGCCAGGTTTGATTGCGGAAGAGATCACGACGACCTCGGCACCTTCCAGATTATCTGCACGCTGACCTTCAAAGATAATCGCGCCAAGGGACTTCAAGCGGTCCGTGATTTTAGAGGCCTTTAGATCAGACCCTTGCACCGTATATCCGTGATTTAACAAGACTTCGGCAATGCCGGACATGCCAATACCACCAATCCCTACGAAATGGATTGGACCGACATCAAGGGGCAGTTTTGTTGCTGCATTCATCACTGGGTTCCCATCCATCATTTGTTGCCTGCCTCTGCCAGATTTTCAACCAATTGCACAAGCCGCTCCGTGGCGTCCGGCACACCGCACGCCGTCGCCGCTTGCGACATTTTCAATCCGCCTTTTTCGTCCGTTAGAAAATCGGTCAGCGTCTGCGTCAGTGCTGCGACCTCGAACTCATCCTCGGTCATCAAAATCGCGGCACCTGATTGCACCAACTGCTGCGCATTGGCCGTCTGTTCATCGCGAATGGCACCAGCATATGGCACCCAAATCGCAGGGCGCCCAATCACGCTGACATCCGCAACCGTTGATGCGCCCGAACGCGAGATCACTAGCTGCGCATCGGCCATCCGGCGCGGCACGTCATCAAAGAATGTTTGCACATTCGCCTGAATAACTTCGCCGTCGTAGTATGCTTTCACGCGCTCAAGATCTTCGGGGCGCGCTTGATGGCTGACACGGACATTGCGCCGAATATGCTGCGGCAAGGCAGAAATCGCAGGCGGCACAATATCTGACATGACGCGCGCACCCTGCGAGCCGCCCAACACCAGCAATGACATCGGATAGTCGCCGGGCGGAATATAAGGCGCACCCGCGTGCTCTAGAATAGCTGCGCGCACAGGGTTGCCAGTGTGCACACCTTCGACCCTACCGGGGAGTGCAGTTGGCCAAGTTCCGCAAGCGATCTGGTCGACGCGGCGCGCAAAAAGCTGATTAACGCGGCCCAAGACGCCGTTTTGCTCGTGGATCATCCGCGGTATGCGCAATATCCACGCCGCTGACATCGCAGGGATCGCGGGGTATCCACCAAAGCCCACAACGACGGCCGGACGATCACGCAGCATCCGCCACTTTGCCGCACCAATACCGCCCAATATACGAAACGGCGCCAAAAGTTTTTGCAAGACACCGCCACGCGCAAAAGTAGCACTACCAACAACGCTGACCTCGACGGCGTCCGGAAATCCACTGGCATAGCGCGCGCCGCGTGCATCGGTGGACAAGCGCACCCGCCAACCTTTGGCCAGCATCGCTTCGGCCAAGGCTTGTGCAGGAAACATATGCCCGCCAGTGCCACCAGCGGCGATAATCAAAAGAGGTGCTGTCATCGGTTTGCCCGTCGCATCAAGATATCCTCGATCGCGCCTTGCGGGCGGCTGCGTGTGAATGCCAACAAAAGCCCAACGGTGATACCACCCGCAATAAGCGATGAGCCACCGTATGAGACAAAGGGCAACGTCATACCTTTGGCAGGTAAAAGCCGCACTGCAACGCCCATGTTAATCATTGCCTGCACACCAAAGATGCACACCAAGCCGGTGCCAGCCAGACGGATAAACACATCACGCTCTTTCATCAAACGCAGTAAAGACCGCACCACGATCACGGCATAAAGCGCGATAATCACCAGAACACAGATCAAGCCATATTCCTCGGCAGCAACTGCAATGATGAAATCCGTATGTGCATCCGGCAGCGACCACTTCACCTGGCCCTCACCAACACCTACGCCAAAGAAACCACCCTCGCGGATTGCATTCGCCGCATATCCAAGCTGCGTATTCGGATCAAGGTCCGGGGATAGAAACCCATCAATGCGGCGTGCAAAATGTTCGGAATTGGAATAGGCAACAGTTCCGCCGAAAATCACCAACCCCGCCAATATGATCAGCAAGGTCATGGGCGCGCCCGCAACAAAATACATCACGCCCCATGCAAACAGGATAAGGGCGGCCTGCCCAAAATCGGGCTGCATCGCCAACATCAAAACGATCACCATCGTTATGACAAAGGAATAAATCTTGCCCGGCGGGCCACCCAACTGCTGCGAGGCCGCCAGCAACCAAGCCGCCATAACGACAAAACCGGGCTTGAGGAATTCAGAAGGCTGCACCGACGCAAATCCAAGCGAATACCAGCGCGTCGCGCCTTTACCAAAGTCCGTCCCAAAAACCGGCAACAACGCGAGTGCGGCGAACGCACAGAAGAAGCCCAAAATAGCAAGACGTCGCACGACAGTCGGCGACATCATCGAAATCACAAACATCACGACCATCGCCATACCGCCAAAAATGGCCTGACGCGTCACATAGTGGAATGGCTCTAGCCCGTTCTTTGCAGCCAACGGCGGCGAAGAAGCGAGCCCTAAAAGAAGCCCGATCGCAAAAAGCAATAGGATGCAGGACATCGTCCACTTATCAATTGTCCGCCACCATCGGGGCAGAACCGGGTCGCCGGAGTGTACCGGGACCGTTCCATAGACCATTTCCGTCATGGTTTACCGCTCACTTGCCTTAACCGCCCGTTTTCCGGGTCTATGGAGACCTTAACGCGTAATTCACGACGATTCCACTTAAAAACCACTGGTTTTCAGTTTGTTTCTTTAGCTAAGACCACTGGCAAGAGTATGATAAATTTCAAAGAATTTGATCTCTGCCAAAGAGTGCGCAATATGCGCGACTATGAAGTTTGAAACGTTGATCATAGGCGCAGGCGCTGCCGGGATGATGTGCGCGGCCAATGCGGGGCCGGGTGTGTTGATCATCGACCACGCAAAAGCACCGGGCGAGAAAATACGCATCTCGGGCGGGGGGCGTTGCAACTTTACCAACGCCAACACCAGTCCACTAAATTTCATCAGTCAAAACAAGCACTTCTGCAAATCTGCTCTGCGACGTTACACGCAGTGGGACTTCATCGACTTGATGGATCAACATCAGATCGCGTGGCATGAGAAAACACTGGGGCAGCTATTTTGCGACGATACTGCCAAAGACGTAATTGCGATGCTGCGCATAGAAATGGCAAAGGCCGGGGCGCAGTTATGGCTGCAAACGGCCATTGAAGACATTCGCCATGATGGCAGCAAATTTACAGTCAAGCTTGTGCGTGACGGGCAAGAAACCACAGTTTCCGTGCATAATCTTGTCGTCGCATGCGGTGGGAAGTCGATCCCAAAAATGGGGGCAACGGGGTTGGGGTATCAAATCGCCGCGCAATTCGGGCTTCCCGTGATTACGCCGCGACCCGGTTTGGTCCCGCTGACGTTCTCTGATGAACGCTTCAAGCCTCTTGCGGGCGTGGCAACGCCCGCAAAAGTACGCGCCAACGGAACGGCCTTTGAAGAGGCGATCCTGTTCACGCATCGCGGTTTATCAGGGCCCGCGGTGCTGCAAGCGTCGTCCTATTGGCAAGAGGGTGAAACAATCAGCGTCAATCTGATCCCATCGGGCACGCTGCTGGAAAACTTGCAAAGCCAACGCAGTACTGACGGGCGCAAAGCGCTGAGTACTGTCTTGGGCCAGTATCTACCGAGCCGTTTGGTTGATCATCTCAAAGATAATTTGTTTTTGTCTGGCAATCTTGCAGACCAAAGTGATCTGAAACTGACGGCGCTATGCGAAAGCCTTGCGGATTGGACGCTAACGCCGGCGGGGTCTGAGGGCTACCGCACCGCCGAGGTTACATTGGGCGGTGTCGATACCGACGCGCTTTCGTCAAGAACGATGGGGGCGAATGCCGTACCGGGTCTGTACTTCATTGGTGAATGTGTTGACGTGACGGGTTGGCTTGGCGGGTATAACTTCCAATGGGCGTGGTCATCTGGGTGGGCCGCAGGGCAGGCAATATCGGGAAAGTAAGGTGGATCTTGATCCACCTACCCCAAAGCATCCTTTACGCAGGCAATGAAGTCATCACCGCGTTTTTCGAAACTGTCATACTGATCAAAAGACGCAGCCGCTGGTGCAAGCAGCACGACTTCGCCAGACACTGCATCCGCAGTAGCTTTGGCAACCGCCGTGCCCATCGACATGCAAACCTCGGCGTCAACACCCACCAACTGTCGCGCAAAGTCCGCCGCTTCACGTCCGATGACATAGGCTTTCACCACATGATCCAGATGCGGAAGCAAGCCCTCTAGACCACCTTCTTTTTGCAACCCACCGCAAATCCAACGTATCTTAGGGAAGGCCTGCAATGCTTTGGCAGCACTATCAACATTCGTGGCTTTACTGTCGTTTACAAAAGTCACACCGCCTTTTTCCGCAATCACTTGGCTGCGGTGTGGCAGCCCCGGATAACTCTTGAACGCCAGCTCGATCCCTTTCGGCCCAAGCCCCAATGTCCGACAGGCCGCATAGGCCGCGCAAGCATTTTGATGATTATGCGCACCGGGTAATCCAGTGACGCTGCGCAAATCGATTGATGCGACCTGACGCCCTTTGCGGTGCTCTGCCAAGAACCCTTTGCGCACAAAGACGTTCCATCCCTGCCCTGTCAGCTTTTGGCCCGATGACACGCGGATCACGCGATCATCGGCAGGACCTTCGATCAGTTGGTTCGCGATATACCTGCCCTCGGGCTCGTCCACACCAATGACTGCGCGGTCGGGTCCACCTTCGGCGAACAAGCGGCGTTTGGCGGCAAAATAGCCCCCTAACCCCGCATGGCGATCCAGATGATCTGGGGTAAGGTTCGTGAAGACGGCGACATCGGGCGTCATCGAACGGGCCAAGTCAGTTTGGTAAGACGACAATTCTAACACCACGACTTCACCGTCATGTGCCGGTTCGATATCCAACACGCCGCGTCCGATATTGCCCGCCAATTGCGCAGGACGCCCATTCTCAACCAAGATATGATGGATCAAAGCAGCCGTTGTCGATTTACCGTTCGACCCCGTCACAGCGATCACGCGCGGTGACGTGTCAAAACCTTCCCACTCCGAGGTCGCGAAGGACTGAAAGAAGAGACCAATATCATTGTCGACAGGGACATCTGCATCCCAAGCCGCCGCAATGATGGGGTTAGGTGCCGGATAAAGGTGTGGAATACCGGGGCTGACAATCAGGCAAGCCACATCTTCAAAAGCGCCTGCCTTGGTCAAATCTCGCAACAAGAGACCATCGTCTTCGGCAGCGTCGCGCGCAACGGCACTATCATCCCAGACAACAGCGATTGCGCCGCCTTCCTCTAGCGCAGCAGCTGTAGCGCGCCCGGTACGGCCCAGTCCAAGAACGGCAACGGTCTGACCTGCATATCCCTGAACAGGTATCATTAACGGACCTTCAGCGTCGCAAGACCAATCATCGCGAGGATCAGCGAAATGATCCAAAACCGGATCACGATCTGTGGCTCGGCCCAGCCTTTTTTCTCATAGTGGTGATGGATCGGGGCCATCAAAAAGACCCGCTTGCCGGTTTTCTTGAAGTAGAGCACTTGAATGATCACGCTCAGCGCTTCCACGACAAAGAGACCACCAACAATCGCCAGCACGATCTCGTGCTTTGTTGCGACCGCAATTGCACCCAAAGCACCGCCCAGCGCAAGCGATCCAGTGTCGCCCATAAAGACAGCGGCTGGTGGGGCGTTGTACCACAAGAAACCCAAGCCTCCGCCAATCAGACCCATCGAAAAGATCAACAGCTCGCCCGTTTGCGGCACATAGTGCACATCCAGATATTCGGTGAAATCGGTCCGACCCACGGCATAGGCAATTACACCAAAAGTGCCTGCGGCGATCATCACAGGCATAATCGCCAATCCGTCCAAACCATCTGTAAGGTTCACAGCATTCGCTGCACCAACGATGACAAGGATCGCGAATGGAATGAAGATGACGCCAAGATTGATCAACGTGTCTTTGAAAATAGGCAAGGCCAGTTGGTTGGTCAGGTCATCGGGGTGGTAAGCCGCGGCCCAATATCCCGCGATCCCTGCAATCAAAATGCCCAGTAGAATGCGGACTTTGCCCGATACACCTGCTGTTGTCTGCTTGGACACCTTTGCATAGTCATCGGCAAAACCAATGGCGGCAAACGACAAAGTCACGAACAAGACCATCCAGACAAACGGGTTATCCAAGCGCGCCCAAAGCAGGGTCGAGAATGTCAAAGCGCCAACAATCAAGAGACCGCCCATCGTGGGCGTCCCTGCTTTGACAAAATGTCCCTCGGGTCCGTCACCCCGGATCGGTTGGCCTTTGCCTTGTCTGCGGCGCAACACGTTGATCAATGGTGGTCCGAAAATAAAGCCAAACAGCAAGGCCGTCATGAATGCCCCACCTGCCCGGAAAGTAATATAGCGGAACAGGTTGAAGACGTCGCCGCCGTCCGAGAGTGCTGTGAGCCAGTATAACATCAGATAAACCTTATTGTTCTTGAGAGCGGCGATGCCCCAGTTTTCGAATGGCGTCAACGATTAGGCTGACTTTGCTGCCTTTGGAGCCTTTCACCAAAACAACGTCGCCCGCATCCACAAGGCGCGGGGCTTTCGCTACCAACTCCGCCGCAGTCTGCGCCCATTGCCCTTGTTTTTCCTCGGGCAGGGCGGCCCAAAGATGCTGCATCAAAGGGCCTGCACAGTGGATAAGGTCCAGTTTTTGCAAATGTGGGTTCTTGGCCATGTCACGGTGCATTTCGACCTCTGCGTCGCCCAATTCCAGCATGTCACCCAGGATCGCAACCCGGCGACCTTTGATGATCCGCCCAACATTGTCAGACGGCTTTGAGGCGGCCAGCACCTCTAATGACGCCGCGAGAGATGTTGGATTGGCATTGAAGGCATCATCAAGCAATTCAAGGCTTTCGCCGTCGTTCGCCATGTCCGTGACGATCACTTCGCGCGCGCCCCGCCCTGCGGGCGGCACCCAGTCTGCAATATCCAAGGATGCGGCAATCGGATCAGCGCCGAGCGCGTCAACGACTGCCAGCACGCCCACCGCGTTCATCGCGAAATGACGCCCCGGCACGGAGAGTTTGAAAAGATAGTCAGTGTCAGCACCCGTAGTCTTGATCACGGTCACATCACCCGTGATACGCACATCTTTGATGGTCCAATCAGGACCAGCTTGCCCAAAGAGAACCTGACTGACGCCAAGCATTTTTGCATGATTTTGCAACACAGGGCTGGTCTCAATATCACCATTGAGAACGGCTATGCCCCCCGGCTCTAACCCATCCATGATGCAGGCCTTCTCAACTGCAATACCTGCAAGGCTTTCGAAGGATGCCAGATGGGCCGCTGCGACTGTTGTCACCATAGCCACATGCGGGCGCGTCATTTGAGACAGAGGCGTGATCTCCCCGGGATTGCTCATCCCGATTTCGATCACTGCGTAATCTGTGTCGGCGGGCATGCGTGCCAACGTTAGCGGCACACCCCAATGATTGTTATAGGATGCCTCGGCGGCATGGCACTTGCCTTGGCGCATCAGCACCGCACGCAGCATCTCCTTGGTCGACGTCTTCCCAACGGAGCCGGTGATCGCGGCAATCTGTGCTTTCGTCCGCGCACGTGCCGCAATGCCCAAAGCGCCTAAAGCCTCCAAGACATCCGCAACGATCAAAAGCGGGGCATCCTCTGCGACGCCATCGGGACGGTGTGTGACCAAAGCCGCCGCAGCGCCTTTCTCAAGCGCCTGCGCCACAAAATCATGCCCGTCGCGCACATCAGTGAGAGCAACAAATAAATCACCGGGCTGCAATGTGCGGGTATCAATCGAAACCCCCTGGGCATTCCAGTCTTTGGTGGTCAGGCCACCCGTTGCCGCCACCGCATCAGCAGATGTCCAAAGCGGCGTCATATCCAACCCTCAAGTGCCGCCACGGCGACACTCGCCTGTTCGACGTCGTCAAAAGGCAGAACTGTGTCGCCTACCACTTGGCCAGTCTCGTGTCCTTTGCCAGCGATCAATAGTGCATCGCCAGCGCCCAGCATATCAATGCCACGCAAGATCGCTTCTGCACGGTCGCCGACTTCTGTGATGCTGTCAGAACCACCGGCATCGACGGCACCTGCCATCACAGCCGCACGAATGGTGGCGGGATCTTCGGAACGCGGGTTATCATCAGTGATTATGACAATATCGGCGTTCTGCGCGGCCGCGGCCCCCATCAACGGACGCTTTGCCGTATCGCGATCCCCACCCGCGCCAACGATAACAACGATCCGGCCCATCACATGCGGGCGCATCGCCTTCAGCGCGGTTTCCACGGCATCGGGCGTATGTGCGTAATCTACAAAAACTGCCGCTCCGCTTTCACGCGTTGCCGCCAGCTCCATGCGGCCCCGAACTGTCGTCAGATAGTGCAACGTATCGAAGACATCAGCAGGGTCGGCACCCGCGGCAATCACCAAAGCTGCGGCCAGCAGAACATTCTCGGCCTGAAAGCCGCCGATCAATTCCAAACGAGCCTGTCGCGCGCGCCCTTGCCATTCAAAGAGTAAGTCCTGCCCTGTCGCATCGAACCGTTGCCCGGTCAGACGCAAGCGCGCATCAGGATGCCTGCCCACACCGATAATCTCTTGACCGCGATCTGCACAAATCCCGGCAACCTCAACGCCCTTGGGGTCGTCCAGGTTGATCACTGCTACACCGTCCTCGGACAACACCCTTTGGAACAATCCCATCTTGGCTGCGAAATATGCCTCAAAGGTTTCGTGATAGTCTAAATGGTCTTGGCTGAAATTCGAAAAACCGGCGGCTGCCAACAGCACGCCATCCAAACGCCGCTGGTCGAGACCATGTGATGACGCTTCCATTGCCACATGGGTAGTGCCGTTCTCGGCCGCCTGCGCCATCACACGGTGAAGCGTAATCGGCTCTGGCGTTGTGTGCTTTAGTGGATGGGTCCATGCCCCTTCGACGCCGGTTGTGCCAAGGTTCACGCCGGGAATGTCCAGTTCTTCCCAGATTTGGCGACAAAACGTGGAGACGGACGTTTTGCCATTGGTGCCAGTCACAGCGATAACAGTTTTCGGATGCGCCCCGAACCAAAGCGATGCTGTTTGCGCCAATGCCTGACGCGGATCCTGCGCCACTATCAATGCGGCGTCCGATGCGGCCAATTCGTCTGCTGCAATGCGCGCACCTTCGGCATCTGTCAGGATCGCTGCCGCCTGCATGCGCAACGCATATTGGATAAACTCACCACCATGGACCTGCGCGCCTGGCAAAGCTGCAAACAAGAAACCCGGCTTCACCTCGCGGCTATCAACAGCAAGCCCGGCGATCTGTGCGTCACGCGCACCTTGTGCTGTCAGTCCCAGTTCCGCCAGTGATTTCATTGCGCGCCCTCGCTCAGTTTGAGGTGAGAGTTACACCGACCTGTTGCGGTCTGTCTACTTGTGGTCGCAGCCCCAACAGCGGTGCCACACGACGGATCATTTCAGCCGCAACGGGCACGGCTGTCCAGCCTGCCGTGCGGCGCGGTTCCGCGCCAGAATTCTCGGACGGCTCGTCCAAGGTTACAATCAAGACGTACTTGGGATCATTGGCGGGGAACACAGACGCAAAGGTCGAGATGACCTTGTCGTCATAGTATCCACCACCTGCGGCGCGTGGCTTATCAGCGGTCCCGGTCTTGCCGCCGACCGCGTAGCCCGGCACTTCGCCAAAGGAGGCAGTTCCGCGGGTGACAACCTGCCGCAACATATCGACCGAGCGGCGGCTGACGGCCTCGCTGATGACGCGTGGGCCGACCTCAACGATTGGCTTGCGCAGCAATGTGGGTTCAACCCGTGTGCCACCGTTTGCAATTGCAGCATACCCTGCAGCCAGATGAACAGGCGACGAAGACAGGCCGTGCCCATAAGAAATCGTCATTGTTGAAATCTCGGACCAGTTGCCCGGCAAAAGTGGCTTACCGGTGGGCGCCTCAACCATTTCAAGCGGCGTTGCCTCTAGAAAACCAAGCGCGCCAAGGAAAGCGCGTTGGCGTTCTGCACCGATCTGCATCGCGATGCGGGCAGTGCCGATGTTGGAGGATTCAACAATCACATCAGTGGTGCTTAGCTCTGGTCCATAATCATGAAAGTCACGGATACGGAAGCGGCCCCAAGTCAGCGGCCCTTGCGTATCAATCATTGTGTTTGGATTAACCAAACCAAGTTCCATCGCCTGCGCCGTCGTGAAAATCTTGAAGACGGAGCCCAGTTCATAAACCCCCTGTACCGCACGGTTAAACAGCGGGCTGTCAGATTGGTCACCGGTCGTCGCGACACGCGGGCGGTTGTTTGGGTCAAAGTCAGGCAAAGACACCAGTGATACAATCTCGCCGGTGTGGATATCCATAAGGACAGAAGACGCACCCTTGGCGTTCATGATGGACATGCCGCCGGTCAAAACCTGCTCGGCTGCGGCTTGCACCGAAAGATCAAGCGACAGTTGCAGCGGCGCACCCTCATTCGCTGGATCGCGTAAAAAACCATCAAACTTGCGCTCGACGCCTGCCACACCGATGACTTCGGCACTGGCCACACCTTCGCGGCCATAGCTGGCACCGCCAAGAATATGTGCGGCGATCGGGCCGTTGGGATAAAGACGCATTTCGCGCGGGCCAAACAGTAAACCCGGCGATCCGATGTCATGCACGGCTTGCATCTGTTCGGGACTGATCTGACGACGAATCCACAGGAAGCGACGATCACCCTCAAAGTCTTTCAACAGTTCGGCTTCATCTAATTCAGGGAAGATTTCAGCCAAGCCTTTGGCGGCATGTGCCGGATCAATCATGTCGCGCGGGTGCGCATAGAGCGAATGGGTTTGAAGGTTTGTCGCTAAGATACGCCCGTTTCTATCAACAATATCAGATCGTTGCCCGATAATTGGATTACCCACAGCCGACGCACGCGGCTCCTCTGGGACGGACGACGCCAATGCGCCCATCCGCATGCCAATCAACCCAAAAGCACAAAAGAACGCGAGACCCAGCACCAATAAACGCCCCTCGGCGCGTTGGCGCTGCTTATCTGCCATCGCTTCATGACGCCGGGCACGGTTCTCTGCTTCAATTTTGTCTGGGTTTTCGCCACGCGCACGCGCTTTGAGAATGCGCGCAAGTGGGCGAAGCGGCGCACGGCTCATAGGTCGTTCTCCATTTGGCGCAATGCGTCAGAAGAGAGCTCAATCGGGTTCGTGATCGGCAGGATTGGCGGCAGTGGATAGATAATCTGGTCAACTGCACCAAACGCATCCGGCATCAGCGGCAAAAGACCAAGCCGATCGAAATTCAGATCTGCGAGGTCGGCCAACCGGTCAGGACGGTTCAAATAAGCCCATTCGGCGCGCAGCATTCCCAAACGCTCGTGTGCTGCACCAATTTCGCCATGCAGCTCACGCACATCCGCAATTGCGGACTGGGTTTTGTAGTTCTCCTGATAGGCCCAGAATGCGAGCCCAATGACTGCTAGAGCGGCCAAAACAAAAAATAAACCACGCATCTACCTGCCCCCCTTCTTCTTTTTCATCGGCATGCCCAAGGCCGCGGGATCGATATCTTGGGCTGGCGCATCGGTGCGGATCGCAACCCGCAGCTTGGCTGATCGTGAGCGCGGGTTTTGTGCCAGCTCGATCTCATCCGGCCCAATCGCCTTGCGCTTCTCAATGCGCCAAGCTGGTGTAATCTGCTGGGTCTCGGGGGCATAGCGGTTCGCGTTCGCAGTATTGCCTGACCGCGCCTGCAAGAACCGTTTGACCATACGGTCCTCGACCGAATGAAACGTGACGACCGCCAATTGACCGCCGGGCTTCAAGGCGCGTTCTGCCGCCATCAGTCCTTCGGCCAATTCGCCATATTCATTGTTCACCGCAATCCGCAATGCTTGAAATGTTCGCGTTGCAGGATGGGATTGGCCGGGTTTGGAGCGCGGCAAACAACCCTCGACAATCTTGGCCAATTGCAATGTCGTCGTCAGTGGGCGCGCTGCAACAATCGCCTTGGCGATCCTGCGCGATGCACGCTCTTCGCCGTAAAGGTAAATAATATCAGCAAGTTCAGCTTCATCAGCCTCATTGCAAAGGTCCGCCGCCGATGGCCCATCTTGGCTCATCCGCATATCAAGTGGCCCGTCCCGCATGAACGAAAAGCCACGCTCGGCGATATCAAGCTGCATCGAACTAACACCAAGGTCCAAGACGACGCCGTCCAGATCAGAGCCATATTCGTCCAGTTTGGAAAACACCCCTGCAACGGTTTCGATCCGGTCGCCAAAGGAGCCAATCCAGTCAGCCGCCATTTCAAATGCCAGCGGATCGCGGTCAACGCCGATCACTTTGGCAGCGCCAGCATCCAGCAATTCGCGCGTATACCCGCCATTCCCAAACGTGCCATCCAACCAAACCCCAGAAACGGGCGAGACCGCTGCGATGAGCGGTCTAATCAGAACAGGAATATGGGGTGAGGTTTCAGCGGCAGCAGACATGGATCACCCGTCCAACAGGATGAGCGGGTCAAAGCCATCCTCTTGCGTGTCCAGCCAACCGCTAAGGTCTTCTGTCACTTCCTCGCCAAACACATCGGCTTTCCAAATCTCGAAATAGTCGCCCAACCCGCTGAACGTCAACTCGCCTTCGGTCAGGCCCAGCTTTTGGCGTTGTTTGATTGGCATTACGGTACGGCCATCTTTATCAATATCAAGTTTAATGGATTGGCCGATGATCAAGCGCGAAAGTTTTTGCTTACGCTCGGACCCACGTGGCAGGGCCTTGATCTGCGCTGCCAGCGCCTCGAATTCTTCAACGGTATACCCATGCAACTGGTTCTTCAGGTGATCGCCATAAAGCAGGTACATGCGGGGAAACAGACCCGGGGTCCATTCAGGGTCACCAGCTTCAAGCACACGGCGGAAGTCAGCAGGGATCGACATACGCCCCTTTGCATCCACCTTTTGGGTGTGTGTACCTGTGAAACTCTGAACCACTGTCCTTTGGCCCTTACTTGCCCCCGAAAATTTGCCTTAGATGTGAGAACGGCGGATTGATCTGCTGCCACTGATCAATCCGCCGCCTCGTCCCTTACGGGAAGTCCGACTGCGCGTGCCACCTGGGGGGATGTCTGCTCGCTCACGCGCCGGATCTCATTGGGTAATGGCGGAGCCTGTATGAAACCTGCTTTTGCCGGTTGGGGTTCTTAATTTGCCCCTTTTAAAGTCGTGTCCGTCATTACCGTGCAACCGTTGTGCCATCACATGGGCCACCAAGCAACAACTTTTTGGGACTTCATGGTACTAGATGGTGTTTCTCGGGGTGCTAGAAAACAAGATATGGACAGATTTTGGGGTGATCTAGAGGTAATTGTAGTGACAACAATATAAATCAGCACAAGATGTAGTATGAAATCAGTGACCCCACGAAGTACCAGAAAATTCCGATTATTATTATCGGCGCCCTCGAAACTCTACACAATCACCGTATTGAGCATCAATTAAACAGAATTTTGTACGAATGTGATTCGAATATTTAACTGATTCCATGAATTCCCGACGCTGTGGCGAATTTACCAAATCTGCGCGATTTCAGCCGATCAGCGGCTTATACATCACGTAAGCGTCGATCATGCCCTGATTTGGGTGGTCAAATGCATCAGGAATGGTGCCGACAGTTGCAAACCCCAACCGGTGCCACAGTCGCACCGCGCCTTCATTGCTTGCCAGCACAAAGTTGAATTGCATCGCACGATATCCCAACCGGGTAGCTTCATCCTGACTATGGGCGCACATCTGGGCGGCAACGCCCTGCCCGCGCGCCTGCGGGCTGACGATATATCCACAGTTGCAGATATGCGCGCCACCACCGGGTTGGTTGGTCTTTATATAGTATGTCCCGACGATGCCGCCCGCCCCCTCTGCCACATAGGTGGCGCGCGCTTGGGTCATCCAATACTGCTCTGCGTCCGTTTTGGTGATGGCGGGATCGACGGCATAGGTGTCACCCGCACGAAACACGTCGCGCACCAACGGCCAGATCAAATCAAAGTCTGCGACCGTCGCCGTGCGGATGGTCATCAAGCGATGCCACCCTCGATGAACCGCCGCGCAAGCGCGCGGTATGCATCCGCCATCGGGCTATCACCCGCAGCGATTGGCGTCCCTGCGTCACCTGCAAGGCGCGTATCAAGGTCAATCGGCAGTGCGCCCAAGAACGGGACACCAATCTTTTGCGCTTCTGCCGCGACACCACCTTGGCCAAAGATATGCGATTCCGTCCCGCATGACGGGCACACGAACGTCGACATGTTCTCGATCATGCCCAGAACGGGCGTGTTCAGCGATTTGAACATATCCAGCGCCTTGCGTGCATCCAACAGCGCCACATCCTGCGGCGTGCTGACAACAACCGCGCCGGTCAGTTCGGTTTTCTGGCACAGTGTCAGTTGCACATCACCGGTGCCGGGGGGCAAATCAACGATAAGAACGTCTAGTTCGCCCCATTGCACCTGCCCTAACATCTGCTGAAGCGCGCCCATCAACATCGGGCCGCGCCAAACGACGGCCTTGCCCTCTTCCATCATCAGGCCAATCGACATCATCGTCACGCCATGCGCCTGCAAAGGAATGATCGTTTTGCCATCCGGGCTGCCGGGGCGCTTATTGACACCCATCATGCGTGGCTGCGACGGGCCATAGATATCAGCATCCAATAAACCAACCCGCCGCCCTTCGCGCGCCAGCGCCACGGCGAGGTTAGATGAAACGGTGGACTTACCGACGCCGCCCTTGCCGGATCCAATCGCAAGAATACGGTCAACACCGGACACTTTTGCAGGACCAGCCTGCGGCGTCGGATGGCGCCCAATTTTCAGAGATGGCGGTTCCGGCGCCTTGGGTGCTGGGCCATGTGCGGTCAAAACAACCGTTGCGGCCTCAACGCCGGGCAACCGACGCACGATATCTTCGGCAGCTCGGCGCACGCCATCCATCTTGGCAGCTTCACCCGGATCGGCAGCCTCAATCACAAAGCGGACCGTACCTTCGTCGATGTTCAAGGCGCGGATCATGTCGCGCGACACTAAATCATCCCCGCCCGGCAAAGTGAGTCGCGAAAGCGCGCCTAGAATTTCATCGCGAGTAATTGCCATATTGAGACCTCAAGTTTCAAAAGTGTCTAAATTCCAACCACCATCTGGCATGTTTTGGGCAAAGCGCAAGAGCTGAGAAACAGATGCCTATTATTGCAACAGATTGGTGACGAAAGGTCAGTAATGTTTATGCATTTTCTGCATAGCAGCATTGCGGAAAGGACTATTGTGCAGTTGCAGCATCATCATACATGTTAGCGGCAACAGGATGAAAAGAAGCATCCGACTGACACGAAACGAGATGAGCAAATGACATATAACACAGACACAGGTTTTGAAGGTTTCTCACTTGGACAGCGCTTTGCCGCTTTTCGGGCTGATATGGCAGAGAACGCCGCGAAACGCAAAATCTACAAAACAACTCTCGCCGAGCTGAACAGCCTGACAAACCGCGATCTACTGGATCTTGGCATTTCACGCGGCGAAATACCCGTAATCGCCCACGAGGCAGCTTACGGACAGTAATTCAAGTATTCGGATTTGCCGCCTCCTCCCTTTAGGCAGATCTGGACAAACCCGACGCTTCACCTCCTCCCGAGGCTGAGGGTTAACAATAAGGTGGCGGCATCCACCTCCTCCCGGATGCCGCCACTTTACGACACCAGTTTCGGAACCGCCCATCCTCCTCCCGGGTTGGAACCGATGATACCGCCAGCTGCGCTCACCTCCTCCCGAGCAACGCTGGCGAGGACGCGCCTTGCTTCTTCTCCTCCCGAGACGCAAGGAGGCGCTGATAAATAAAGACGGTCATGCCCACCTCCTCCCGGGCATGGCCGTTTTTTTTGTTTGGGGGGGCCTTAGCCCGCGCGTGACCAGCGCGGCGGGATACGTTCATTCGGGCTGTCGGACGTGAACGTCACCGCGCGTTCGTCACATACATAGCCGCCGGAACCGCCACCAAACATACCGGTAGAGGAATCAAACGGGATCGTCATCGTTTGCCCCATCACATCGGCAGATCCGACAAGCGTGTAGGTCGCTGTCACAACAGACCAACTGCCCGCCTCACCCACGAAGACCCCGCTGCTGACCCCACTCACGCTGACATCCATTGGTGGCACGTCTGGCACCACGACATTCAAGACAAGATCATTGATCACCATATTTGCCATGCCGTCTGGTGTGATCGTCATCAAAACAGTGCCGCCAACAGGTGTAGCCGTGCCATTCATCTGCCTGCCCATGATCTGCGACAACGCCGCAAGGTCGGCCTCCCAAACGCCAAGCAGGCAATCGTCCACCGCCAAAGCAGGGGTCGCTATGATCGCGGCCACACAGAAAACTGGTGAAATACGCATTGAAAAATTCCTTTGGTTGTTAATCTTCAAACGATATCATGAAACGCAATACTGGCTAGTGGTGTGACAAACAGGTTGTCAGCATTGGTCTGAATTCACCCACGTACGTCCTTGGGTGATCCCATCACCATGTAGCTGGTAATCGACCGGACATGGGGCACAGTGCCAAGTGTTTCGGTATGGAACGCCTTATATGCTGGCAAATCAGCCACCTCGACGCGCAGCATATATTCAAATGCACCGGCCACGTTATGACATTCGGTGACCTCATCGGCGCGTTGCATCGCCTGCTCAAATCCTGTTTGCGCGGCTTTCGTATGCTCGGCCAACCCCACGGCGACATAGACGACATAGGCGCGGCCCGTTTGCGCCGGATCAAGGCGCGCGCGGTAGCCTTTGATGACACCGCTTCTTTCCAACTCCTGCACCCGGCGCAAACATGCAGAGGGTGACAATCCGACCTCTTCGGCCAGTTGCAGGTTGCTGATACGGCCATCCGCTGAAAGCGCACGCAATATTTGATCGTTGATTGGGTCCATCTTGGTCATAGGTTGTGACAATAGACCAAATTTATGCAATTTGGCAATTTCATTGCGCTCTTTTCCACGTATCGTTGCGCAATGACTTATGAAATCCTGATCGCCCTTATCGGCTTTGCATTCGCCAGCTCCGTAACACCGGGGCCAAACAACCTGATGCTCATGGCGTCAGGCGCCAACTATGGCCTGCGCCGCACTGTGCCGCATATGCTGGGCATATCATTGGGGCACGCGTTTATGGTGACGATGGTTGGGGTGGTCCTGTTGCAAGTGTTCGAGACCTATCCGGTGCTGAACATCATCCTCAAGGTGCTCAGCGCCACCTATATGATGTGGCTGGCATGGAAGATCGCCAATGCCGTCCCCCCAGAGGCCAAAGAGGTTACCGGCAAGCCGTTCACCTTTGTGCAAGCCGCCGCATTTCAATGGGTGAACCCAAAAGCGTGGTTCATGGCGATCACCGCGATCAGCGCCTATGCACCACAAGATCAAGGGATCGTCGTGGGATCGTTGCTGGTTGCGGTGGTGTTTGCAGCGGTTAACCTGCCATCGGTCACAATCTGGGCTTGGATGGGCGTACAAGTGCGCCGCTGGTTGGGGACCGCACGCAGGTTACGCGTCTTCAACGTGACGATGGCTGTGTTGCTGGTTGTGTCGCTATATCCCATGTTGACGCATTAAAACGGCACGTCATCCGCCTGATCTGCGCTGACGATAAAACGTGCGACCACATGCTTTGACCCGGCCTTGTCAAATTCAATCACCAGCTTGTCGCCCTCAATGCCCATGATCTCGCCATAGCCGAACTTTTGATGAAAGACGCGCTCGCCTTCAGTAAAGGCCGACACGGCATCCATATCAATCGTCATATTGCGTGCTTCAGACGGCATCGACATACCGCGTTGCTGGCTTTTGGCTTGCAACCGTCGCCAGCCGGGCGAATTGTAGACATCCGCGTTATGCGCCTTTTCATGCAAGTCCGATCCGACCATGCCCGCTATAGCAGGCGACGCAGACGCGGCCATGCCCGCCGCACCATATCCGCCACCATACAGACCCGGTGGCGTCAAAACCTCAACATGGTCGGCGGGCAATTCGTCGATAAACCGGGACGGCATCGCCGATTGCCATTGACCATAAACGCGGCGATTGGCGGCAAAGGAGATCGTGCAAATCTCTTCCGCACGTGTGATGCCGACGTAAGCCAAGCGCCGCTCTTCTTCGAGGCCCTTGACCCCGCTTTCATCCATAGATCGCTGCGATGGGAACAGCCCATCCTCCCATCCGGGCAAGAAGACCGCAGGAAATTCAAGACCTTTGGCAGCGTGCAAGGTCATAATGCTGACCTTTTCGCCTTGTTCCTCGGTCTCATTGTCCATGATCAGACTGACGTGTTCGAGGAACCCTTGCAGGTTCTCGAAATTTTCCAGCGCTTTGACGAGTTCCTTGAGGTTTTCGAGGCGGCCCGGTGCCTCAGGCGTTTTGTCGTTCTGCCAAAAGCCGGTATACCCGCTCTCGTCCAAAATCATCTCGGCCAACTCAACATGGGTGTCAGCCTCAGCCCGTACTTGGCCATGCCAGCGGTCCAGACCGGCAACCAAAATCGTCAACTCTTTGAGGCCCTTGCCGCCAAGCAACTTGCCCTGACAGACTAACCGCGCACCTTCCACCAACGACACGCCGTTGCTGCGCGCGGTCCGCTGGATCGTTTGTACGGCCTTGTCACCAAGGCCACGCTTGGGTGTGTTCACGATCCGCTCAAACGCCAAATCATCTTCGGGGCTGACGGCCAGCCGGAAATACGCCATCGCATCACGGATTTCCATCCGCTCGTAAAAGCGGGGGCCGCCGATGACGCGGTAGGGCAAACCAATCGTCAAAAACCGGTCTTCAAACGCACGCATCTGATGCGACGCGCGGACAAGGATCGCCATGCTATCAAGACCCACGGGGGCCATCCCGCGCGTGCCACGCTGCATCGCCTCGACCTCTTCACCGATCCAGCGCGCTTCTTCCTCGCCGTCCCAATGACCAATCAGGCGGACCTTTTCACCATCCTCACGCGAGGTGAATAGCGTCTTGCCCAACCGCCCCTTATTGGCCTCGATCACGCCAGACGCGGCGGCCAAAATATGCGGGGTCGAGCGATAGTTTTCCTCCAACCGGACGACATGCGCGCCGGGGAAATCCTTCTCAAAGCGCAAGATGTTACCAACTTCGGCACCGCGCCAGCCGTAGATTGATTGATCGTCGTCGCCTACACAGCAGATATTTTTATGCGACGCAGCAAGCAGACGCAGCCACATATATTGAGCCACGTTCGTATCTTGGTACTCGTCCACCAAAATATAGCGAAACCAGCGTTGGTATTGCGCCAGCACATCATCATGGTTTTGAAAAATCGTCACCATATGCAGCAAAATATCGCCAAAATCGACGGCATTAAGATCAAGCAAGCGGCGCTGGTACGCGGCGTAAAGCTCCACCCCTTTATGATCAAACGCCCCGCTATCTGCGACCGGCACTTTGCCAGGCGTCAGGGCTTTGTTTTTCCAACCATCAATAATGCCCGCCAACATCCGCGCAGGCCAACGCTTATGATCAATGCCCGCAGCTTCAATCAACTGCTTCATCAGCCGGATCTGGTCGTCGGTGTCTAGAATGGTGTAGTTAGACTTAAGTCCGACAAGCTCAGCATGACGGCGTAGCAGCTTGGCACTGACAGAGTGAAAAGTACCCATCCACTGAAGCCCGTCATCCACGTTCACAGGGTACTTAGCAACCCGCTCCTTCATCTCCTTCGCGGCTTTATTTGTAAAAGTGACCGCTAAGATTTGGTTAGAGCGAGCTTCACCTTTATGAAGCAACTCAGCAATCCGAGATATCAGGGTTCTCGTTTTCCCTGTTCCGGCGCCGGCCAAGACTAGTAACGGTCCTTCAAGTCTTGTCGCAGCGTCAAGCTGAGGCTCATTCAACCACTCGAGGTGATTACTCGCGCCACCAGCCATTGGCCGCGCCATCGCCCTCTGGCTCAGTGGCACTGCGGCGGCCTCAAAGGCATCATCTTCGGAAAAACTGCTCATCCCCCACACATAGCGCCATCAGCGCCGCGTGAAAAGACTTGTTCTACTTCCGTTCCCACCTTCTTTTGTTCAAAAATACCTGCGCCCGAGGCTCCTATGGATTGCAAAACACCCGGCCCTCACCATAGCGTGCCCGCATGACATTACACAGCAAGTACCCCGCTATTTCAGACCTCAAGGCCCGCGCCCGCACCCGTATCCCGCATTTCGTGTGGGAATATCTCGATAGTGCCACAGGGGTTGAGGCGACCCAGCAACGTAACCGCGACCAGTTAGACCAAGTGCTACTGAACCCATCTATCCTGCACGGTGAGTTTGACCCTGACCTGTCAACAACCTTGCTTGGGCAAACACATCCGCTACCGATTGGCATAGCGCCCGTGGGCATGTCAGGTCTTATCTGGCCGGGTGCAGAACAAATGCTGGCACGCACGGCGGCACGCGAAAACATTCCCTACACCCTGTCCACCGTTGCCAGTCAACTGCCCGAAGATGTGGGCCCGCTTGCCGGTGATCATGCGTGGTTTCAGCTTTATCCGCCGCGCGATCCCGGCATCCGCGACGATATCCTGAAGCGGGCAAAAGACGGCGGGTTTCATACACTTGTTTTGACCGTGGATGTGCCCGTGGCCTCGCGCCGCGAACGGCAGACGCGCGGTGGGCTGACGCAACCACCCAAGCTTACCCCGCGCTTGGCGATGCAGGCAGCACAGTGCCCGGCTTGGTTGAAAGGTATTCGAAAGACCGGGATGCCGCGCCTGAAACTGATGGAAAGCTATTCTGACGTCAAAGGCACGCTGCCATCAAACGAACATGTAGGTTACCTGCTGCGCACTTCGCCCGATTGGGATTACTTTAAGTCCTTGCGCGATGTCTGGGACGGTCCTTTGATTGTCAAAGGCGTCGGCAACGCCGATGATGCGGCGCGTCTGACCGACGAAGGTGCCGATGCAATCTGGGTCAGCAACCACGCAGGCCGCCAGTTTGATGGCGGACCGGCAACAATCGAAACACTGCCGCTCGTTCGCGCAGCAACACATCTGCCAGTCATCTTTGACAGTGGTGTCGCAAGCGGCTTGGACGTCTTGCGTGCTATCGCTCTTGGTGCAGATTTCATAATGCTGGGCCGCGCGTTCCACTACGGACTGGCAGCCTTGGGCGCGCAAGGGGCGGCGCACGTCCTTGATATTTTGCGGCAGGATATGATCAGCAATATGGGCCAATTAGGCACCAAAACGCTCAAAGACCTGCCAAATCGCCTGCGATCTACCCAGTAATCGTTATAGACGATCCTACAAATGCCCCTTACCAATGCTGCGACTGCAAAGGGACCTGTTATGACTGACTTCAAGAAAATCCTCATCGCCAACCGGGGCGAGATCGCCATCCGCATCATGCGTGCCGCCAATGAGATGGGGAAAAAGACGGTTGCTATCTTTGCCGAAGAAGACAAACTAGGGCTGCACCGATTCAAGGCGGATGAGGCGTACCGCATTGGCGAAGACCTTGGCCCGGTCGCAGCATATCTCTCAATCGACGAAATTATCCGCGTCGCCAAAATGTCTGGCGCTGACGCGATCCATCCGGGATACGGCCTGCTATCGGAAAATCCCGATTTCGTGGATGCATGCACTGCAAACGGCATCACGTTCATCGGCCCCAAAGCAGAAACGATGCGCCAGCTGGGCGACAAAGCCAGCGCGCGCCGCGTTGCCATTGAGGCGGGCGTGCCGGTTATTCCCGCCACCGAAGTGCTTGGCGACGACATGAAAGCGATCAAGAAAGAAGCGGCAGACGTTGGCTACCCACTGATGCTGAAGGCGTCGTGGGGCGGTGGCGGGCGGGGCATGCGCCCCATCATGTCAGAGGATGAGCTGGAAGAAAAAGTGCTGGAAGGCCGCCGCGAAGCAGAAGCCGCGTTTGGCAATGGCGAAGGTTATCTGGAAAAGATGATCATGCGCGCACGCCACGTTGAGGTCCAAATCCTTGGCGATAGTCACGGCCAAATCTATCACCTGTGGGAGCGTGATTGTTCCGTTCAGCGCCGCAACCAAAAAGTCGTCGAACGCGCCCCTGCCCCGTATCTGAGCGGTACGCAGCGCGAGCAGTTGTGCAACTTGGGCAAGAAAATCTGCCAGCATGTGAACTATGAATGCGCCGGTACTGTCGAGTTTCTTATGGATATGGACAATGGTGAATTCTACTTCATCGAAGTGAACCCCCGTGTGCAGGTCGAACACACGGTCACCGAAGAGGTCACCGGCATCGATATCGTCCGTGCCCAAATCCTGATCGCGGAAGGCAAATCACTGGTCGAGGCGACAGGCTGTGCCAGCCAATATGACGTCAAACTTGATGGACATGCCTTGCAATGCCGGGTCACGACCGAGGATCCGCAAAACAACTTTATCCCGGACTATGGCCGTATCCAGATGTACCGCTCGGCTACTGGCCCAGGCATCCGCCTTGATGGTGGCACGGCATATTCGGGTGCAGTGATCACGCGCTACTATGACAGCCTGTTGACCAAAGTCACCGCGCGTGCGCCCACACCGGAAATGGCGATTGCCCGGATGGATCGCGCCTTGCGCGAATTCCGTATTCGCGGCGTTTCGACAAACATCGCCTTCGTGGAAAACCTGCTCAAGCATCCAACTTTCTTGAACAACGAATACCACACGAAATTCATTGACGAGACACCGGACCTCTTCAAGTTTTCCAAGCGTCGTGACCGTGCGACCAAGATCCTCACCTATATCGCTGATATCACCGTCAACGGACACCCCGAGACCGCAGGTCGCCCGCGCCCCGCGGCAGATGTGAAACCGCCGCGCCCGCCGGTCAAACCGACAACAGATGTGACACCCGGTACCCGTAATATTCTGGATCAATTCGGACCCGAAGCCGTGGCCGACTGGATGCGCGACCAAAAGCAGCTGTTGATCACCGACACGACAATGCGCGACGGGCACCAATCCCTGCTTGCCACGCGTATGCGGTCGATTGACATGATCAATGCCGCCCCCGCCTATGCCGCCAATATGCATCAGCTTTTCAGCGTCGAATGCTGGGGTGGTGCGACCTTCGATGTAGCGTACCGCTTTTTGCAGGAATGCCCGTGGCAACGCCTGCGCGACATTCGCGCGGTGATGCCAAACATCATGACGCAAATGTTGCTGCGCGCCTCAAATGGCGTTGGCTACACCAATTACCCCGACAACGTTGTGCAAAGCTTTGTAGCTCAAGCAGCGACATCAGGTGTCGATGTGTTCCGCGTCTTCGACAGCCTAAACTGGGTTGAAAACATGCGTGTCGCGATGGACGCGGTGATTAAGGCTGAAAAAGTCTGCGAAGGCACGATCTGCTACACGGGCGATTTGATGGACCCGAACCGGTCCAAATATGATCTGAAATACTACGTCGGCATGGCCAATGAGTTAGAGGCCGCTGGCGCACATGTGTTGGGCCTCAAAGACATGGCAGGCCTGATGAAACCGGCAGCCGCGACAGCCCTAGTCAAGGCGCTGAAAGAAGAAACAAGTCTGCCGATCCATTTCCACACCCACGACACATCCGGTGCCGCGATTGCAACCGTGCTTGCGGCCTCGGCCGCTGGTGTGGACTGTGTGGATGCGGCAATGGATGCATTGTCTGGAAACACATCGCAACCGACGCTGGGATCAATCGTCGAATCCTTGCGTGGCGACGAACGCGACACCGGCCTTGATATCAAAGCAATCCGCGAGATCAGCAACTATTTCGAACAGGTGCGCGCCCATTACGCAGCGTTTGAAAGCGGGCTGCAGGCCCCCGCATCCGAAGTCTATCTTCACGAAATGCCCGGCGGGCAATTCACAAACCTCAAGGCGCAGGCACGATCGCTGGGGTTGGAAGAGCGTTGGCATGAAGTGGCCCAAACCTATGCGGATGTAAATGCGATGTTCGGCGATATCGTGAAGGTCACGCCATCGTCCAAGGTCGTTGGTGACATGGCGCTGATGATGGTCAGCCAAAACTTGACCCGCGCGCAGGTCGAAGACCCCAAAGTCGACGTGGTCTTTCCCGACAGTGTGATCGAGATGTTGCACGGCAATCTGGGGCAACCCCCCGGCGGTTGGCCCAAGGAAATTCAGAAGAAAATCCTCAAAGGTGATAAGCCAATCACAGACCGGCCCGGTGCGCTGTTAGAACCCGTTGACCTTGAGGCGACACGCGCTGATCTATCGGCACAGCTTGAAGGTAAGCCGGTCGATGATGAGGATCTCAACGGCTACTTGATGTATCCCAAGGTGTTCCTAGATTACGCAGGCCGCCACAGGACCTACGGCCCTGTGCGCACGTTGCCGACGCGCACTTTCTTTTACGGGATGGAGCCTGGTGAAGAGATCGTTGCCGAGATTGACCCCGGCAAGACGCTGGAAATCCGCATGCAGGCCGTTGCCGAAATGAACGAAGATGGCGAGGTGAAGGTGTTTTTCGAGCTCAACGGGCAACCACGGACCATCCGGGTCATGAACCGCCTCGCCGCTTCAGAAAAAATCTTGCGGCCGAAAGCTGAGGACGGGAATGCAAACCATATCGGTGCGCCAATGCCGGGGGTCGTGGCAACTGTCGCGGCGGTTGCTGGCAAGGCGGTCAAAGAAGGTGATCTGCTGCTGACCATCGAAGCAATGAAAATGGAGACAGGTATTCATGCCGAACGCGACGCAGTGATCAAAACGGTACATGTGCAGGCAGGCGGTCAGATCGACGCAAAAGACCTCTTGATTGAATTTGAATGACGCTCGTTGTCACGCCAATCTATGCGATCTTGTTGACGCTGCTGTTTCTAGTGTTGGCTGCACGGGTCATCATCGAACGACGCAGCAATAAATTTGCCTATGGCAATAATGACAGCAACCGCATCGAAGCTAAAATCAGGGCCCATGCGAATTGGGCGGAATACACCCCAATTGCCCTGCTGTTGCTACTTATGGCCGAGCTGCAGGGTACTGCTGCGCTCTGGCTCCATCTAACCGGGATCATCTTGCTAATTGGCCGCGTCGCTCATGGTTATGGCATGTCGGTAAAACCGAAGGACTTTCGATTTCGGTTCTACGGCATGATGCTCACCGTCACCGCGATACCACTTGCGATGATCCTCAATCTGGTGGCTCTTTTGTGACCCAGCATTTGGCCCTGATGTCGCTATTGGTGCCCGACTATGACGCTGGGATTGCCTTCTTTACGGACGTTATGGGGTTCACCCTGCTAGAGGACACCGATTTGGGTGACGGCAAGAGATGGGTGCGGGTTGGTCCAAAAGGGGCGCAGACCGCGTTCTTGCTGGCCAAAGCAGTGGGTGACGCGCAAATCGCCGCGATCGGAAACCAAGGCGGCGGACGCGTCTGGCTATTTTTGCAAACCGATGATTTCGACCGTGATTACATGCGCATGCAAAATAACGGCGTCGCATTTGATGACGCCCCACGCGATGAGCCTTACGGAAGAGTGGCGGTCTTTAGTGATCCCTTCGGCAACAGGTGGGATCTGATCCAGTTCAAGGGGTAGTTCATTGCAAAAAATCATCATCTTCAGTGATTTACATATCTGCGCACCAGGCGAGCGTATCATCGGCCTGGACCCCTCGGCGCGGTTTGAGATGGTTCTGGAGAGTGCTTTGAAAGATCATCCTGACGCAGCTGCGATCATTCTTCTTGGGGATCTGACACATCATGGTCACCCGGACGAATATCGCGAACTGCACCGGATCATCGCGAATGTTCGCACCCCGATCATTCCAATGATGGGCAATCATGACGAACGTGATGCCTTTCTTGGGCAATTTCCCGATGCACCGCGCATGACGACAGGGCATCTGCAGCACCATTTTGATGTTGAAAACCACCGCGTCATCACGCTCGATTCCCTTGATGGGCCACCCTACCGTGTCGGGCATCATGTGGGGCGTCTATGCCCTGAAAGATTAGCCTTTTTGGAAGATGCACTTGCGACCCGCGACGGCAGGCATGCGACCGTGTGTATTCACCATCCCCCATTTGATACGGGGATTCTTGGGATGGATGTCATCAAGCTCGAAAATGGTGATGAATTGCTCGACCTGCTTGCCAAACACGGAAACCTTCATCTGATCTGCGGTCATGTCCACCGCACGATCAACGGTCAAACATGCGGTGTGCCTTGGACTGTCTTCAAAAGTCCTTGCCATCAGGGCTTGATTGACCTCGCAACCCCAAACTCGCATCTTTCAACCGATGAGGCCGGCGCTTATGGGCTTGCCTTGCTTTGTGATGAAGGTGTGATCATCCACCATCAAGACGTCGGCACAGCTGCGCGCGTCTTCGGTGACTATGGTTCGGAAGACTAAGCACGCCCCGCCCAGAATAGAAAAACTAAGGTTTCATGTGATTTTGGTCTTGCAGATTAGTGAGACTCTTTATAGATCAGCCCAACGAAACGGATGCGGGCGTAGCTCAGGGGTAGAGCATAACCTTGCCAAGGTTAGGGTCGAGAGTTCGAATCTCTTCGCCCGCTCCATTTCGAAGACCAAAAGGGCCGCAGTTCGCTGCGGCCCTTTGGCGTTTGTGGAACAAACAAACAGTTTACTCGTTAACGCGCCTCAGCAGCGACCATTTGCTCTGCGCGCATAAGATGCGGCAAAGGGTTGTTTCGAAACAGCGCTGCGACCTCTGACATCACGACGTCTTCGACCCTTTCGAGAGTAATTTGTTGGTCGAAACCAGCGATTTCAGCCATTTCAGGGGCGGCAATGGCAACATCGGCGTAACAGGGTGCGCCGCTTTCAGTATCGTCTTCTGGGGGCATCAGATCTGACGCCGCAAGGATGAGCCTATCCGCGTTGAATGCATGTTCTTCCCCAACAAGTTCATCACCTTGTTCAGCCAAATCATCTGCTACGTTTTGTGCCACCCGTGCTTTTGTGACGTCCAATGCGCTCACAGATGACAAAGCCAGTTTGCTAATCAGTTCAGCGGACGACTCCGCACCCACAACCCCATAAAGGCTTGGGATTAAATCAAAGAGATCATCCGTTTCCTCTGCTGTCCGGTCCGACAGCAAAATGGTGCTCAGATAAGGGTTTTTCCGCTCACCTGATAGCCCAATGGCGTGGGTCAACTGCCCCTCAAACCGTTCGTCCATGACAAGCAGGTCAATCGCGTCGATGCGAATAAGTGCATGCGCGACGGCCAGCGTATCGACCGACAGAATTTGAAATCCTTTGTCGATCAAGGCACGTGCAGTTGCGACACCAGCATCGGCGTCATTTCGTAGAATGAGGGCTTTCATCGGATTCTCCTGATAAATGGCAGCTGGGGTCATCATAAGAATCGAACCCTTAAATTTTGCTGAAAAGTCATAGATGTTTTTCGCAGGCTTGGCCCCTGCCCCACTTTCATTCTATAGAGCAGTTGTAGAACAAAGGACGCGAGCAGATGCGGACAGCAACGATCACACGGCAAACGGCCGAGACGGACATTACCGTCACCATCAACCTTGATGGCGCTGGTACCTATGACAATCAGACCGGTGTTGGGTTCTTCGACCACATGCTGGATCAGTTGTCGCGCCACGCCTTGATCGACATGACTGTGCGTGCCTCTGGCGATCTGCACATTGACGATCACCACACGGTTGAGGATGTGGGCATTGCCCTTGGGCAGGCACTGACCGAGGCGCTGGGTGACAAACGCGGTATCCGCCGATACGGCAGCTGCCACCTTGCAATGGATGACGCGCAGGTACGTTGTGCGCTGGACCTTTCCGCGCGCCCCTACTTGATCTGCAACCTTGATCTGCCTTTTGGCAAGATCGGCACGTTTGATACCGAACTGGTGCGCGAATTCTTTCAGGCACTGAGCACGCATGGTGGCATTACGCTGCACATTGATAAGCTGCACGGGTTCAACGCCCACCACATTGCCGAGGCCGCGTTCAAAGCTGTCGCACGTGCGTTGCGCGAAGCGGTCGAGACCGATCCGCGCAAAGCAGACGCGATCCCATCTACCAAAGGCAGCCTATGACCACCGTCCTTGTCGATTACGACAGCGGCAACCTGCATTCTGCCCAAAAGGCCTTTGAACGCATGGTCGCCGAGGTCGGATCGGGGCCGATCATCGTAACGTCCGATCCCGACGTGGTGGCCAAGGCCGACCGGATCGTGCTGCCCGGCGACGGCGCTTTCCCGCATTGCCGGGCGGAACTTTCTGCGCGCAGCGGTCTCGCCGAGGCAATCGTTGAGGCCGTTGCAACCCGTGCCCGGCCTTTCTTTGGTATTTGCGTCGGTATGCAAATGATGGCGACGACCGGACACGAGTATGAAGAAACCCCAGGATTTGATTGGGTTGCTGGGGATATTCGCAAGATCTCTCCAGCGGATCCCGCGCTTAAAGTTCCGCACATGGGTTGGAATAATCTGGTGGTGGACCAGCCCCACCCGGTTCTCGACGGCATTGCATCAGGGGATCATGCTTATTTCGTGCACTCATACGCAATGGATGTAGCCAACCCCAAAGAACGGTTGGCGCATGTAGATTATGCGGGCGACGTGACGGCGATCATCGGGCGTGACACGATGATCGGCACGCAGTTTCACCCCGAGAAAAGCCAAGAAGCGGGTTTGCGCATGATCGGCAACTTTTTGCGGTGGGCGCCCTAGCGCGCCCATTTGTGATATTGAATAGCGACACTGCAGGAACAACAGTGGCACTCATCAGCCCAGTCCAAAGGGAGCCTTACCCTGCAACAGAGAGTATTGCATATGTTGAACCGCCGCTATTTCTTGATCATGGCCACGGCCGGCTTGGCCGCATGTGGGCGTCGTCGCGACAGCCCTAGCACAAGCCGTGCTGCTGATATTCCACTCTACCCCAATGAGACCCCGGAATTGCGCCGGTTGATCAACAAATATGCCGATGTGCATAATATCCCGGTGACGTTGTTGCACCGGGTAATTATTCGCGAGAGCACGCATCGGCCAGGCGCTCGTAACGGGCCATACTACGGCTTGATGCAGATCCTACCCGAAACGGCGCGCACCATGGGATATCGCGGATCACCCGACGGCCTGCTGGATGCAGAAACCAACCTGATCTACGCCGGGCGGTATCTGCGTGGAGCATGGTTGGTGTCAGATGGCGACGAGCAAACGGCAGTGAACTGGTACGCGCGCGGCTACTACTTTGAGGCGAAACGACGCGGGATGCTGGTAGAGACTGGGCTAAGGTCGGGGTGAATTGAAGCGCGCGGAATAACGGCTATGCGGGACTTTTGAGATATTCGTTTTTGCCCCTTCGCTGACGCCGCATCAGCGCGCATCTGCATCGCGGTCACCCCTGCGATACCGCGTATGTCTCTGAAGCAGTCTTTGAAAACGGCGATTGAGGGTTCAACCGATCGCCGCAATAACCTACGTGAACTTGCGGCGGGAGACCTGATCAACCACGAAATTGACATAATGGCGCGGTACGTGGCGCGGCATAGGGGAAACGGTTTAAAGCCGTCGCTCAAAAAACAGGTTCATTGCCACAGGACAGCCCGGATGCGCATGATAATTGCTTTCATTTCTTTGGGCACGACACTCTATTTTTGCGGGCGTATGTTTTACCTTAAAGAGATAGCCAAAGTGCCGCTAACGGTCGATATGCTTTGGCTTGTGGTGTGGGCGGCCGTATCCTGCTTAATCTTCTTGGGTTTCGCGGACAGCCTTCCTGGCAAGACTAGGCGTGCCTCACAAACGTCAAACACTCGGTCCCGACGCGACATTCCTCCTGTCCCCACGAAACGAAAATCAAAGTTCGATGGCATCTCACATATGACGCCTTTGACGACCGCGGCACCAGATGTTGATGCAATTCTGGCCGAGCTCGAAGCCATGAACGGGGAGGCAGATCGCCCAGCATACCTTCCTGCATGGGCCATCTTGCTGCGTGACCCCTTTGTCAAAGATCAACAGGCGACATCATGGTTTGGCGGTCGGCCAAAGGTGCCAGATGGTTTTGAATGGCCAAGTGATAGCGCGCATGGGCCACTACATTTTGTTGCGCAATTTGACCTTGCAACGATCATTGCCGAGCCGCAGACAGGTCAACGTCCGGCATCATTACCGGAATCGGGGGCCATTCTGTTCTTCGTCGGCATGCCAGACTCAGAAACGGAGCAGGCAACACGCATTCTTACAGCGACAGACATGGCAGATGCGCAAGAGATGCCTGAACCTTACGACATTGGATCACTGCATGATATTGGGTTCTGGATTGATCCCCCGGTGTTTCCCAAATGGCCCTTGGACCTTCAACCCTATCTTGATGATGGGAAAACTGCGCCGCAAATTTCGCCGAAACCCTCCAAAGACCCCGCCGACTGGATCACAAATTGGGGGCTTGCCGCATACGACGCAGAGCTCGCAATCAAGGCTGTCGAAGATGATGCGATACGTTGCGTATCGATTTTTAACTCGGTCGAGCGGAATGCAATGAAGCAAGCAGGGCTCAGCCTCAACGATCAGCAAGCCAAGCACCGCAGTACAATGGCGCAAGAACGGCCTGCGCTGTTGGAGGCGCTCAAACAGTTTCGTGCTATTGCGGGCAGTCAGGATCCTTGTACACCTATCGATCCCGTGACGCGCGACGATATTTGGAAACTTCGGAATGCCGTTGCTGCCAAACTGGACAGCTTCGCAGTAAGATACGCGCTGAAAGCGAACCCAGCATCCGTTTATAAGTCCTTACGTCGGAAATATATGCACCGCGTCGACCGCAAAGACTACGCCAAAGTCCCCGAAGAGTATCGTGCGTTTCTGGGCGCACAGATTAGTGCATGGCATAATCATCGTCTTTTTGGCCGCGCACTCCCGCCTGTTACGGACTTCCCTGATTTGCGCGGCCTTGATTGCCTTGTGTCGTTTGAAGCCCAAGACTTGATGGCGACTGAGACGGAACATGAAAACGGCTTTTCCATCTGGGCCGCACGGACACAAATGGCGCAGGGTGCATATGCGAATGGAACATATGTGCCGCATGTAAGTGTCTGAGCGCATTCATGGGGCGGGCACGATTGGCCTCGCAGCGTAGTGACTGAATGACTGGTTTTTCCGCCGCATGGCGGCACCAACGATCATGCGACTGCCGCATTTTCAACGCTGCGTCCTCGCGCGGCGAAAAAATCGAAGGTTCAACTTGGGTTTAATACGGACGATGATGATTTCTGGCACCAAGGATGACAACGCTAGCACGACCACGTGCCGACTGTTTCTGCGCTATGCCGGAATTGTAGCTTTAGTTTGCGGACATTGAAATTGCGCCTACACTAAGTTTCCCAAACGAAGGAATGGAACTTGCGGATACCGCTGGCTTGAATATGAACGACCTCCTGAGTGTATTGAGGTCTGGGGGGTGACCGTCTTCTTGCAACTGATTTTGACAGCAGCGGTTTCGAACAGCTTCTACTAAATGTTGAAATCGGTCACGTTGCACCCCGCAAAGACAACAAAATTGAGTTCTTTTCCTGATAGCTATAGCAGTATGTGACAGCAACTTGGGCTGGAGAGAAAGCTGATGAGCGTGGATTTAATTGGAAGGGTGCAATCGCCGCGTATCATTCGGATCGGTGGTGGTGCCGCACAGGAAGTCGCCGAGGTCTTATCTCAACTTGGCCTGTCACGCCCATTGATTGTAACGGACACAAATCTGATTGCGCTTGGGCATGTTGCGACAGTCACCGATGTATTGGACAGCTCTGACATTCCTTGGCAGATCTTTGATGAAGTCGTCGAAGACCCGACTGACAGTTGCGTGGACGCGGGACTTGCTGCGCTGGGCCGCGACGATTTTGACTGCATCATCGGGCTGGGCGGTGGTAGCCCGATGGACGCCGCCAAAGCGATCAGTTTCATGAGCGTCAACCCCGGCCATGTCAGGGACTACAAAGCGCCGCGCCAAATTGATCGCTGTGGGCCGCCGGTTATCTTGATACCGACGACGGGTGGCACCGGATCAGAGCTGACCCGCTGGTGCGTGATCACGGACACGGCACAACCTGAGAAATACAATCTGTCTGGTCTTGCTTGCGTGGCGACGGCGGCACTGATCGACTGGACATTTACGACCACCAAGCCGCTGCGCATCACAGCAGACACCGCCGTTGATAGTTTGACCCACGCGATTGAGGCCTATGTGAGCCGCAAAGCCTTTGCCTACACGGACGCATTCGCGCTTGCTGCGATGCCCGCAATAGCTAAACACGTCCGCACCGCCTGCAAAGAGCCTGAGAACGCAGAGGCACGCGCCGCTTTGATGCTGGCCGCGTCACAGGCAGGGATGGCCTTTTCCAACGCCTCGGTCGCTTTGGTCCATGGAATGAGCCGCCCCATTGGTGCGCATTTTCATGTGGCACACGGGCTATCGAACGCGATGCTATTGCCTGCAATCACAGAGTTTTCGATCGGGTCGTCGCAGGCGCGGTATGCGACCTGCGCGCGCGTCATGGGATGGGCTGATGATGGTGACACTGATGCGCTCGCCTGTGACAGGCTTGTGCAAGAGCTCAAGACACTGAACGCGGATTTGAAAGTGCCCCGTGTCGGTGAATTAGGGCATAGCGCCACCGAAGAGATGCTCGCATTAATGGCAGCACAAGCGCTCGCGTCCGGCTCGCCGCAAAACAATCCGCGCATTCCAACCGCAGACGAGATCGTGCAACTTTATCATCAAGTATGGTGAAGCCGCTAAGTTTCATCAGCGGCTAAGATGACGGCAACAACGTGAACACGCTAAGTCAATGAGCGGACTGTCTGTTCATGCCTCACGCCTTATCACCGCAGATCAGTTACTGGCGTTTTTCCATTTGACCGGCGTCACATAAAGGATGTTGTCATCGACACTGACCATGACATCACCGTCCTGAATGTTGACTTGTAGCTTCATTGCGCGGCTTGCGAGTTGTGCCAGTGCGCTGGTGTCGTTTTCGGACAGATTTACCACCTGAAGGTTGTCAAACCGGCTGGTGCTGTTCTTGATTTTCTCCCACCACATGTCAGCCGTTCGGCCACCATAGGCATAAACAATCACCGCGTCGGACTTGCCGCTGGATTGACGCACTACCTTCTCACTGGGAAGCCCCAATGCGACCCATAATTCTAGCTCGCCACTGAGGCTTTTCTGCCAGATATCCGGCTCGTCGTCGGTTGAAATACCCTTTGTCATTTCCAAATGCTCATGGGCATTCAGCGCAAAGGCGAGGAGCCGCACCATCAGTCGTTCATCCGTCTCCGAGGGATGTTTGGCAACGGTCAGCTTATGGGTCTCATAGTAGTGACGATCCATATCCGAGACGGAAAGCTCAACCTTATAGATCGTGGATTTTTGCGCCATGATGTGCCCCAGACTAGCGATGATAGTGATGCCTAAGGCGTCTGGAGCCATTGTGAAAGGAGATAACGAGGCTCTTGAATTCCGACCGTCAATCAGTCGCTAGTCCTGCCTGACATATGTGACGGTACAATCTGCGGCGTCGCTTAACACAAAACGGGTCGGGCTAAGCTCCATAAGGTTAAGCGGAGACATCGCATCATTCGCCATCTGCAATTTGAACAACCCATTCCCATCCACGTCCCAATCGCCGCCATGCCACTGCGCACCTTCTTCGACCGCACCGGGTGCGGCGTAAACTCCGCCGTCGTGGAATTCCAAATTCGTCGGATAGAAACGGGCGCAATCATCAGTCGTTTGCTTGGTCCATTTTCCAATGAGCGCATTGGTTTCAGAACTCATTTCGCGTCCTCCCGCAGATATGTTGTACCCGATGATAAAAGAGAAAGTGGCCACCAGGGCGGCCACTTTCATTACTGACTTCACGGAGATCATGCACTCATCTCGTCCGCAATCTTTTTAACGGACTTGTTGCCATCTGATGCGGTCGCAAGAGCTTTTCCAAGTGTCTTAGGCGCTTTCTTCAGCACCGTTGCCGGGGCGCCATCCAAAAGCTCGGCCACCCGGTTGGCTTCTTCTTGGCTTAGCACTGGCCGTGACCCCAACGCCTTGAGCGCGTCAGAGGGGCTTGCCTTGCGTTTGCCAAAGCGCCGGCCGGCCTGCTTGGCCTTGACGATCGCAAAGTGAGGCGCGAGCACCGAATTTGCCATTGCCGCATCAAGGGCGGCAATCCCTTCTTCCAAGTGGTCACCACCAATCGCCAGCGTCAGCAAGAGATCGGGCTCTGACAGGGTCGCTTTGGCGGCCACCGCATGCGCATCATCAACCGGAGGGGTGATCATCACACTGTTTGAACCTGCGACATTTACTGTGATCCCGGATATTTCCCATGACAGATTGACGGCAATGTTATGCAGACCCGGTGTGGAAAAGAGTGCGCCATCAAGGCCGCGCAACAAAGTCATATCTCCGGTCATTTTCGCACCCGGCTTAAGCACTGTCACTTCATGTTCTTCAATGCAGCGCATCAAAGACCGGAAGCTACGCCGTGTCTGGTTGGGATCACTGACAATACCCGTCACATGCTCGGACTTCAGTGTCAGATGGTCAGGCACTTCGATTGCGCTGTCAGAGTGGTTGGTAAGCGTCATCTTGACCCGCACAGGCGCACCAATTGGGACGGCATCCAACAAAGGCTCAATCCGCAACTCAAGCGGCCCGCCTAAGTCCATTGCATCCGTCGGGCTGATTGGTGCCGAGGCATAACTGGACCCAAATGGAATGACACCTGGGCGTACCCAAGGGTCTGGCATATGACGCAAACGCTTTGCGTCTGCGGCGTTGAACGACCATTGAATGTTTGACGGGAAAGTGCCCGGGCTGGATGCAATAGTACCCGTGGTGTTCATGAAGCCGTTGTCAGCAGTGTTGTGATACAGGCCCAAAGCATGGCCCAATTCATGAACCGCCGTGCGGAAATAGGGTGCATCGGCATCGCCAAAGCGCATGCCCCTTACAGTTCCCCACGTGTTGGTATTGGGGATGGTCCAATGAGATGACACCGCCGCACCTTCACGCGGGATATTGTTGCTGTCGCCTGAAAATGCGTCATACATTATCCCACGCGACGTGCTGTCCAGTCGACGCACCGCGAGAATATGATAGCGCCATTCGTTGTCTAAATCCGAAGAATCGCGCCGCGCCAGCATGGCAGAATGCAGTTCTGCATCGGACCAAGATTGGCCTGATGGCTCTGTCAGATTGGTGTCGGACTGATAGGCGTTCAAATCCCAATCGACCGCTTTAAACACATCTTTCCAGTCTAACCCGCTACCATTGCTGCCGGGATATTCCGACGCACTCACCCGGTCGATTTCCAGCGAGGCCTTGCGCAAGTATTTTGAGACCCAACCCATTGTAATCGTGCCCAGATCAACGCCAGAAGGCGATTTCAGCGTGCCTTCAAGATACGTCGCACCAGAGGGGAAGCTGGATGGTGCCGTTTTAAAGGACATCACGGCCGAATGCAGCCCCGCGTTGGTCCAGCTATTGGTCGCGGTGTCGAAGTCGTACTTTTCAAACTTCATCGTGAAGGAATTCCCGAAGGTGTAGAATTCCAGGATTTGGGTCACTCGCAAATAGCATTCATAGTTGCTGCGCCGAAAAATAGGGATACCCGCCGAAGGGCTTGGATCAGGGTTGGGTACAATCTGGAATGTTGGCCAAGACTTAAAGGTATAAGCATTATGACGATAAAAATCACCCGAAGCCGTGACACCCGATCCATGACGCTCAATGCGCATGGTGCCGTTGTACCGGGTCCAGAATAATCCCTTGGGACGCCACTGCATAAAGTAGGCGCCCTTTTTGAGGGACTTGATCGTGAAGATCGGAGTGAACCGTTGATAGTTGTTTTGCAGTTCGGGGCGTCGCAGGTTCGATAGCGGTCCATCAGATCGCTGATCAACAATAATCTCTTGAGGTAGATCGGGATTTTGGGCGTGATTTTCCAAAGTCTTTCTCCTTAATGAAAATTGATAAAACTGCTGGCTGCAGTGATTTGGCAGAAACAGGTATGTAAAAAAACCCTGATCTACGAAGGCCGAATGTCTCAGTCAGCGATTAAAATTATAGCAGAAAATCGCGATTATTGATAGTAGGGCTTTCCGTACCAAACCAGAAGTTCAGATGCTTTTGCGCTGCGAAATACGCGCGCTATCACCGAGATACACTTTATGGCCGCTTTTTGGCTGTTCCGCGCCGCCACAACACGCGCCAATCAAGCGTACGACTCTGAGGTGCGCCATCTGCCGTGATCCAGTGTGCTATGGTCACAAATCTTCCTGCAAAGTACTATCGTTCGTCATGGGAAATTTTGAACAGCCAAAGAGGAATGCCTTCTGTTCCTAGGAGCTGAACTGAAAAACGAACACTCACTTCATACTTGAATCAATTTCAAGCTAAACCCTTGTTTGCTGTGCGCGGCATCAAAATTCCGGACATTCACGCAAAGCGAAGCGATTTAGCCAATCAGAAAATTCAGCATTTCTGGCAGCAGGGTGTTGCCTTGCAAATTACTTTCCAAGGCAAACAAGATATTGCTGCGGTCTTCGCCGCCAACACTCACTTCGATCTCCGACTCTTATTGTTGCGAGAAGAATTCCGCTACGACTTCTATGATCATCTCGTGTTTGGCTGCGCGTGGTGCGCCGCCATCTGCACAGATGATCTCATCTCCCGGTTCTTCTTTTGCCAAGATTTCAAATCCTCCGGGCTTACAAAGCCCCAGAAAATCAAAATGCGAAAGCGTTTCGGGTTCAATGTATCGCGCAACACCTGCAGGCAGTGCGGCTACCAATGCACGCGATTCAATGTCGAGCGTGAGGCCGGAACTCATTATTGGGGCACCAAAGACCAGCATGGGGCGGTCTATCTGACGAAGGCTGGTGTCTGAAAAGCTCTGGGTTCCTCCCAAATCAAATACTGCAAAGGCTTTGATCCGAGGATCAGACAAGTCTGCCTCCATCTGGGCACGATCTTCTGGGGTTTGTGCGATTTGCCAACCTGCAAGAATACCGCATGCCAGTTCGCCGGGTGTTTCATCACAAAACCTCTGCAGACTGGCGGCGTCATAACGCGCGCCCGCCAATGCGATTGCAGCGAACCCGCCCAACGAATGACCAGCCATGAAAACGCGGTCGGAATCAACAAGTCTTGCAAGGTCAGGCGAGGTGGTCGCGTGGTCGATCACGCGGGATACGTCCTTGGGCCGTTCCCACAATTGTCGCGTCAAATCCGGATCACGCGACCAGGTCGAGGTGCCAGGGTGATTGATCGCCGCAACGACATAGCCTCGCTCTGCCAAGGCACTCGCAAACCATGCCTGATTGTAGGAATTGCCAAACATACCGTGTGACAGGACGACAAGAGGGAATTGGCCGGAAGCTGGTTCCGCTTCCATTACAACTTGCGTCCCTACCCAGACTTCACTTTCGAAGTCATATGACAGAGGCGCGGTCGCATCTGTTGGGTACCAAACAAAACCAGACAGATCGCGACCGCTAACCGCGTCAGGGATATCCAGGTTGGCCATACCGGGTTGATAAGGTTGGGCCTGTGCTGCGGCGGCAAATGCAGCACAGACACCTGCCAGTATGTAAGATATGCGTTTCATGGAAAGCTCCAAAATTGGTTTGCGATGACCGCAAGACTGAGCCGCGGGCAAAATTGTAACAACCGTTCGGGCTGTCTATACCTGTCCTTGATCTTGATTGAGGACAGGCCGGGATAGAAAGAGGACAGATGGACGACGCTGCGCTCGCGAGTTTTCCGCTACCGATGGCGACGGCGTTACTTTGCGCCGTGATCGCGGTTCTGATCTGGCGTTTGGATTTGGGACTTCGCAGCGCTAACGCACTGTTCTCCGCGTTCTTTGGCTTGGGCGCGGTAACTTCTTTTCTGGTTGGTCTGCGGTTTGGGTACGGGTTCGAGGCATTGATCCCTTTGCAACGTACACTGCCCTTACTTCTTGGCCCTATGATGTATTTGGGCTTTGTGTCGTTGACGATCGACAGACGCAGACTGCCGATGATGATCTTACTGCATCTTGGCACACCGGCTGTCCTGATGGTGTTTCTGGTGCTTCTTGCCGAAGAACTCAGAAACCTCGATTGGATCATCAGTGTCAGCTATCTGGTTTACGGAGTAGGGCTCTATCTGTTGTGGCGGAAAGGCCCCGACGCACTGGTTCACGCACGGGTCGATGTGACGAGGAACCTGTCCAACTGGCTTTTGCGAGGCATAGGTTTTCTTGCCTTTATTCTCATTCTGGACACCGCAATTGCGATCGATTTTGCAGTCAACCAAGGGGTCAACGTGGCAAGTCTGATCTCTTATGGCACAATCCCACTGGTCCTGTTGCTGCTTGCTACTTTGATAACGCTCCCGTTGGTTTTCAATCGGTCGCCTGCGCTCGCATCGCAGCCACGTGTGCCTAACAAAGATGATGTCGAGATCGTTGCCAAGTTGGAGACACTAATGGACGATCATCAGCTTTTTCTGGACCCCGAAATCACCGTGCAGCGTCTTGCCAAACGCCTCAGCATTCCGGCGCGCAGCTTGTCAGGTGCGATCAACCGAACGCAGGGTAAGAACATGTCCCAATATGTGAACACCTTTCGTTTGGCCTATGCGGCACGGCAACTGGTTGAGACCAACAAAAGTGTGACCAAAATCGCGACACAATCCGGGTTTATGGCCCGTTCAAACTTTTACCGCGAATTCCAAAGGGTCTATGGACAGTCACCGGTCGCGTATCGCGCGTCCTGCAAGCCCATTAAGAACATCGCATTATGATAGTCAGATTCCGTTAGGTCCTGAATGACCCTACTCGATCGACGTATTTGCCTGCTATTCAACCATAATTACTCGCGCCCCATAGTGACAGATGCTGCATCTCGCACCAACGTCGGCTTGTCGCGTGAACAACAATGCGGACAGGGATCAGCCTGGCGGCTCTTGCTGTCATAGTTGAATGCTTAGGTGACGTTTAGGGACAGACTGAAAAACGACGTGCCGTGACTTCATCGGCATGAAATTGCGCATGATCGCGAATTCTAAAACCGACGATCTTGAAAACAATTTTCTCATGACCCACATCACCAGCGCATGAAAGGAAAGGCCTTTCATGAACCAAAAATGGAGGTAAACAAATGCGTATACTAGCTATCGCAATTGCGACCGCTCTGTTCGCGGTCCCCGCAGTTGCTCTTACGGTTTCGGACGTCGATACCGATGGCGACAGCCTAATTTCCTTTGCCGAAATGGCAGTATCATATCCCGGCCTGACGGAAGAAGCGTTCGCCGACGTCGACACCAGCGATGATGAGTTCGTCGACGAAGACGAACTTGCTGCCGCGCTCGAGTCCGGTTTGATTGAAGAGCCTGTAGATTAGTCTGCTTGGTCATGTCCATTTCTGAAAGATTGGAGGTGAAACACATGGCAATGAGTACCAATGCGCCCAAACAGAGCCCTTGGTTGGTCTGGGGTGGAGCCGCGGTGGCTGCGATCGTTGTGATTGGAGCACTGGGTTACTGGTTCGATTGGTTTGGCAGCGATGCCACCGCAACAGTGGCACCGGCAGTCGAACAGATTGCACCGGCAACTGAATAGACACCAGACCGTTGAAAGAAATAGCCCCTGGCGGATGTCTTCGCCGGGGGCTTCGTTTAGGGTGAGGCCGGCCAAGGCTGCATCAGAAAAAAGAGGGCGCTGTTCAGTATCACGGGCCATAGACGCGGCACGACGGCCAGAGGGACGGCATCTTTCAAATCTTGGTCCACTTCTCACACTCTGCGCACCTAAGCATCTGTTTTGCGGTCGATCTGGGCGTTTGGGAAAAAATTTCCAGTGGGGGACTTGACGGTGGAAAAGCATGTTCCCACATCAACAACGGGGATGCCGATGGTGGGTCCCCAGGTAGTGGAAACAGGGCGATTGGCTTATTGTGGTCGCCCGACGAACTGCCAATACGGTTTGTGACAGTCATTGTCGCGCCGATGGTGTGTGCGTTGCTTCCACCCTGCAACCCGCCTTTTGGACCTCTCCACATAGCTGATCTATGTCCGCTGCTTTTCACAGCGCCCAGCGCTGTGCTCATCGCACCGGTCAACTGATCGGTGTCACTTGAGCTTTGAAAAGGAGGACGAAATGCTTCACACAACCTTTGCCCCTTTTGGGGCGACCGATCCGTTTGCAGACATGCGCCGGGTACAGGGCGAAATGAACCGTCTCTTCGATGGTTTCGGAACGTCACGCCAATCAACTGTTTATCCGCCGGTCAACTTTTGGGTGGGCCAAGACAGCATCGTGATGAGGGCAGAGCTTCCGGGTCTATCCCAGGACGACATCGAAATTACCGTCAAGGACACGATGATCTCGATCCGGGGAAGCTATCCCGATCATGACGCAGACGAAGAGGCCGCGTGGCACCGTCGGGAGCGGCCAAAAGGCACGTTTTCGCGATCTGTCGAACTGCCCTTCCGTATTAATGCCGACCACATCGACGCAAGGTTCGAACACGGCGTGCTGACAGTGGAGATGCAACGACCGGAAGACGACAAGCCAAAGCGTATCAAGATCAAGTCGTAATCTGACTGAAGTTGAAAGGAGGAAAACCATGGCACAGGAACTGACAACACAAGGTGGTCGCGACGTGGCCGCAAGCAACGGCGTGAGCAATCCGATTGAAAAAGCATTCACGCCTGCGGTCGACATTTTCGAGAAAGGTGAAGCCACGGTCGTTCTGGCCGACATGCCCGGTGTCACCCCTGACGACATCGATGTGACACTAGAGCGTCAAGTGCTGACCCTGACCGGACGTGTCAAATCGCACGCGCCCGAGGGCTACCGTCGCCTGTCTTCGGAATATCGCGAGGGTGATTACAGCCGCGTCTTCACCCTGTCGGATGCGGTTGATCAGAAGAAGATCAAGGCCGATTTCAAGAACGGTGTGTTGCGTCTGGAATTGCCCCGCGCTGCCGAAGCCAAGCCAAAGAAGATTGCGGTGAAAGCTGCCTGACATACGCAAAGAAAGGAGGATACCAATATGCAAATCAGCGATCTCATCCCTTGGGGTCGTGACAAGGGTAAGACCCCGGCGAACGACGACCAAAACTCTGACAACCCGCTCGCGTCGCTTCAACGCGACATCAATAGTGTCTTTGAAGACTTCTGGCAGCGGGTTGAGAGTGGCTGGAATGGTCGGATGAACCCCGTGGGCATGTTCGGACCCAGCACCGACGTTTCGGAAACGGACGAGAGTGTCGAGGTCGCCGTCGAACTGCCTGGAATGACCGAAGACGATATCGACATTTCCCTCTCAGGCGATGCGATGACGATCCGTGGCGAAAAGAAGATCGAACATGAAGAAACGCGCAAAGGCGTCTACATGTCCGAACGGTCCTATGGGGCCTTTTACCGCACGATCCCTCTTCCGCCCGGCGTTGATACCGACAAGGCCGAGGCGAAATTCAAACGGGGTGTATTGACGGTTACCTTGCCAAAATCCGCAGAGGCCCAGGCAAGAGTTAAACGCATTCCGGTCCAAGCTGCCTGAAAACTTCGGTGGCCGGAGGCGTCCGGCCACCATTCCCAACCCATTTGAGGAGACAGATCATGCCCGCTATTGCCTCTTATCTTGGCCGCACACTGGCGGTTTTTTGTATTTTCACACTGTCATTCGTAGCCCCGGTCGCATCACAAACCGCAGATCGGCCTCTTTTCCAGAACGAGGATGGGCTGCCAACGCTTGCCCCGCTTTTGGCTGAGGTCACACCCGCGGTCGTGAATATTTCGGTGGAAAGCCGCCAGACAGCCGAGATGAACCCGCTCTTTAACGACCCGTTCTTCCAGCGTTTCTTTGACATGCAACCGATGCCTCAACAGCCAATGCCGCGTCAGCAGATGAGCGCAGGATCTGGCGTTATCGTTGATGCCGCGCAAGGCTATGTGCTGACGAACCACCACGTCGTTGAAAATGGCGACCGGATCGTCGTGACGCTCAAAGACCGTCGCCAGTTTGATGCACAACTGATCGGCAGTGACCCCGGAACCGATATTGCGCTGTTGCAGATCGACGCTGACGATATCTTGGCGCTGGACCTAGGAGACAGCGACCGGCTGCTTGTCGGTGACTACGTGCTGGCCATTGGCAACCCGTTCGGGCTTGGCCAGACCGTGACCTCCGGCATCGTCAGTGCTCTGGGGCGCAGTGGTCTCAATGTGGATGGCTACGAGGACTTTATTCAGACGGATGCGTCGATCAATCCGGGCAATTCGGGCGGCGCGCTGATCACGTTGGATGGGCGACTTGTCGGGATCAACACCGCGATCATCGCACCCTCCGGCGGCAATGTTGGAATTGGTTTCTCAGTGCCCGCGAACATGGCGCAAGCGGTCATGGACCAACTCATTGAATATGGCGAGGTTCGGCGGGGCCAATTGGGCGTAACAATTCAGGATTTCACACCTGATCTGGCAGATGCGTTAGGCATCGAAGCAGGCGTCGGTGCGGTCGTGACGCAGGTAGAGCCTGACAGCGCAGCCGCACAAGCCGGGTTGCAACCCGGCGATTTGATCGTTGCTGTAGATGGCCGCTACATCGCGGGTTCCGCAGATCTGCGTAGTCAGATCGGATTGAAGCGGATCGATAGTAATGTCGAGTTGCAGGTCATTCGCGACGGCGAAACGCTCACGCTCGACGTGACCTTACGCGGCGCGGGCGTGGTCACAGCCGTAACGGGTGACCGGGTTCTTGATCGGCTGTCGGGCGCGGAAATGCGTGAACTGCAACCGGGTGATCCATTCTATGGCGACCTATCTGGTGTGGTGATCGCAAGGCTTGATCCGGGCAGCCGGGCGTCGCGTTCGGGTCTGGAGGTTGGCGACATAATTCTCGCCGTCAACCGCGTGCCCGTTGCGTCGATGACCGATCTGCGGCAGCAACTGGCAAGCGTCGATGGCGCACTGGCCCTGACCGTTCAACGTGGTTCAACGCGGATTTTTCTGGTGATGCGCTGATATCCGCGCATTGTCGCGCATCTGAACGGCTTGCGGAACATTCGCACCGCGTTTGAGACCGGGTTAGAGGCTTTGGGCGTCAGAACAGTCGCGCCGGAGGGTACGCCATTTGATCCAAAATACCATGAGGCTATGGGAACCCAGGAAACGGCAGATACAAAGCCCGGTCAGGTGCTGGTGCTGCACCGCCCGGGTTTCGCAATCGGTCAGCGGTTGATCCGGCCTGCGCATGTCACCGTAAGTGCAGCGCCAGTTACCAGACGCGTGGCCGGATCAAGTTGTGACCCATGAGGAGAAGACGTTGCTGAACCTGATCGAAGCGAAAGCGGAGGGAACTGACAGATATACAGAAAAGAGCTCGAAGAACGGAGATCCGATTATTGCTGAAGAAAAAGAGTGCAACCGTGTCCATTGCTCAGCCGATGGCCTCGGTTAAGGCGGGAGTGTTCTGCGGACGCTCAGCCCGAGAGGGTCGGAAGCACTGGACGCGCCAGTCTCAGAGGTGATGACGACCGACGTCCTTAATTAACCTGACGTCCTTACAGCCACCATCAATGGCCATAAGCAAGAACACATCGATCAACTGCTTAGAACTACGCCGCATAGGTGGCGCCCAAGCATCGCTTACACAAAGTTCAACTGTTAAGCATTTTCACTAAACGCCCAAATTCTGCTGAATCAAAACGTCGTACTGTTTCTCCAAACCCAAGACGAGCATACCTTGGGTCCAATGGGGTCGAAGTGGAACATGACGTATGGAACGAGGTGATTTTGGTCTGCTCCAGAATAATCCCGATATTTTTACTATTGATCCCTGCCCCGGCCATGATCTCTATCCGGCCTGCGGCGGCGGCGTGCAAATTTTTCAGCCCCGCAATCCCCTCTGCTGCTGTCTTGGCGCCCCCCGAGGACAGAATTCGCTTTGCGCCATAGCCGATCACAACCTCCATTGCGGCTTTGGGATCATCCAGCACGTCAATGACGCGGTGCAACGTCACATCAAGTCCATCTGCCGCCCTGACCATTGAATCGAGTGCGGATTGATCCAATGCGCCATTGCGTTCGGCACCGATTACGACGCCATGAAGCCCCACGTCGCGCGCAGCACGAATACTGGAAACAGCCACTGCGAGATCCGCTGGTGTCATCTCAAAATCACCACTGCGCGGTCGGATCAAGACATGTGTTTCAATGCCTGACGTCGCAGCGCTTTCCATCAGCCCGATGTCCGGGGTAAGCCCGCCCACATCCAGACCACCACATAACTCTATCCGGTCAACGCCAGCGCGGCACACGGCAAGCGCATCGGGAGTCTCAACACAAATTTCAAGGATATATGGGCTATTCTGCGGCATCATGCGCCATCAACGCAGCTAGCGCACCGGCCAACGTATCGGTGACCTGTAGCTTATCTGACAGCACAATGAGATCGTGCAAAGGGCGCCCGACAATCTGCGCCAACGCAGGCTGCCCGACCACATGCGCTGGGGTCGTAATTGCCATACGCAAGGCCTGCTCAAGTGGCGCACCGATATGCTGGACAAGGCGCGCGACACCTTCGGCTTGCGTGACATGTGCACCTGCGAGATTGCCCTCTGCATTCAACAGCCGTCCGTTATCCAAACGCACGTTTTGGCCATACAGGTCAAACTGCGCGGGGCCGCCCACCGTCGCCATTGCATCCGAAACCAAGAACATCAGATCATCTGCAGGTCGCGCGCGCAAAGCCAGTTGAACCATACGGTCGTCAACGTGATGCCCGTCGCAAATAATACCAGAGCGGAGTTCTGAGTTCAGGATCGCACCAACCGCACCCGGCGCGCGACTTGTCATCGGCGACATTGCGTTGAAAAGATGCGTGGCGCAGGTCGCCCCGGCAGCGATTGCTGCTTCCACATCTTCGGCAGGTGCATCGGTATGCCCCAACGAGACAGATGCACCCATCTTAGCTAAGGCGGCAATCTGCGCATTTGTCGTGGCTTCTGGCGCGAGCGTAATCAAAACAGCGATATCATTGCGCCGCAGCCGTGCCACGACGTCCATCGTGCGCGCATCCATAGGCCGAATATGATCCGCGTTATGCGTCCCGCGACGTGCTACGGAAATATGTGGTCCCTCAATATGTAGCCCGACAATACCCGCGTCACCGTGCGCAGCAATTGCCGCAGCGGCGGCTTGGTCCAAGACGTCAGGGTGGTCAGTGATCACTGTCGGCATCAGAGCTACAGTGCCGCATTGCCGGTGTGCGGCCGCTATCGCCGACATGCCAGTACGGGATGGTGTGGTGTTTAACATCACACCGCCGCCGCCATTCACCTGCAAATCAACGAAACCAGGCGTCAAGCACCCAGCGATATGTCGCGCAGAAGATGGGGCATCAGCGATTTCGGCTACTTGCCCATCAACGATCCTTAAGGCCTTTCCAGTAAGGACGATTTGTCCGTCAAACAGTCTTTCAGGGGCGATCCAACGTTCTTTCATGCCAAATCCTCAAAGAAATAGGGTTCAAGCGCGCATTCAATCTGCGCATCAATCAACCGCTGAATTTGTGACCCTTTCAACCGCTCCGCCCGTTCAAGGACTATGGGATCAAACACAGATGCCAGCGCTATTTGTGAGATGGTCGTATCAAAAGCGCCCATCAAATCCTGTACGGCGCGTTTCGCTGCGGGGTGGGGCCAATAATACCGAATGCGGTCCGCTAAGCCGAAATGGCGCTGATGATAGAGCGCCTTTGCATCGCCAGAATAATGCCCTTGCCAAGAGGCCGGGTCGGCAAGCATGACAGCCTCCATTGTTGCTTGTAGGGCGCCCTTTTGCGCGCGCAGCTGATCCAACACGTAAAGCGCTTCGCGGTAGGCAAAGGTCAGCGCAGGTCCAACTTTCTGAAATGCGAAGCCCAAGGTGGCCAGCCGCGGGAACACTGCGGGATCTTGGTAATCCGTCGAGTGCGCCTCAAGACAGATATGCGGGTGATCTTGTAGCGCATCCAGCAGATGCGGATCGCGGTCCATGGGTAATGCATGCACCGCCGTGGGGCTAAACTCGACGCCGGGTTGCACGACCAGACCGCCGATCATGCCCGCCATATCGCCAAAAGCTGCGTCATGTGCCGCAAGCGTCGCACGCGCGGCACCCGGCTGCGTTGGTGGGATATCGCCATGCTCGTCCATGCGGGCTCCACCAGGTGGAGGCACTTCGGTTCCAACCACAAAAAGTAAATCATCACCTGCTGCACAGCACACACGCGCCAGCTGCGCCGACCTTGCAGCTGTCACTTCATCGCCCAATTGCGCAGGTTCTCCTGCGCAGCCTTCAGAGCAATCAAGGTGGATTTTGCCAAATCCAGCCGCCACATACTCACGCACCAAGGCATCGGCTTTGGCCATTGCGGCCTCTGCACCCATCTTACGCCATACCTGAGGGCCAAGGTGGTCGCCACCAAAGATGATCCGCGCGCGATCTACGTCCTGCGCGTCCGCCAGCGCGTGCACAAAATCAATGAAACCAGACGGCGTGATGCCCGTATAGCCACCATCTTGATTGACTTGATTGGACGTCGCCTCGATCACGATCTGACGGTCAAGACGCTGGGCCATCACGAGCGATGCACGCAACACATCAGGCTGGGCTGAACACACTGACGGGATCGCCACCGCGTGGCCCGCGCGATTGCGCCGCACAATATCGCGCAAAACATCACTCACGGCTGTGCGCCTGCCACGCCGCATATGCCGCACCTCGCGCCCCGCTTGTGTCGCCGCCTTGCGCGAGAACCAATGGAGGAACACCAAAATCGCCGATCTGCGCGCGTTGAGCTGCAATCGCGAGGTCGGTCACAATACCATCTATATGCGTCAATCCTCCACCCAATACGATCAAATCAGGATCAGCTATAAGGGTCAACGCGTGTAACAAGTCTGCCGTGAAATCACACCAGATGCCCCACGTGGTGCGTAAATCATCGTGTCGCCGCGCGGCAATCTGCGGGGGTGTAAGATCCTCTCCGGTCAAATGTTGCGCCAAGCGCACTAATCCGGGCCCAGCGATATACGTCTCGATACAGCCCATACGACCACAGCCGCATTGCCAGATTGGCAAATCATGTGCCGCAACCAAATGCGCCGGTGCAGAGGTATGACCAAACTCACCACCGGTTTGCGTCGGCCCTTGAAGGATAGCACCATCAACGGCGATGCCGCCACCGACACCCGTTCCAAGGATCAACGCCATAACTGTGCGGTGACCTTTCCCCTGCCCGAACACGGCCTCTGACAGGGCCATCGCCCGACAGTCATTTACATAAGTGACAGATCGACCAACCGCTTTGGCAATGTCAGCGGGAAAAGGTTGACCTGTTGCGACCAAATTTGCCGTCAGGGCAAATCCCGTTTGCGGGTTCACCAGGCCAGCAGCCCCGATACCGACCGGAACAGGTCCACCTGAAACACGTTCCGCCCAATGGATTTGGTCGGCGACTGTCTGCACCAGTTCAGCATAAACGTGCGGTGTATCACACCGGTTTCGCTCTTTGACTGACCAAGCATCGTCAAACACCTGCGCCTCGATCTTTGTGCCACCCAGATCAATCCCAATGGCTGTCATGACGCCACCGCATAAAGCTGCACACCCGAGACAACCCGGCTTAGCGTCGCCTGTCCGCTAAACGGATCATCCACATTCAGGCCCAGCGCATCAGACCAAGCAACACCACGCACCTGCGCAACCGCCACACATAAGGGTGCGGCCCACGCAGTGCCAAAGGGCATTGCAATATCAATATCACCGCCCGGTCCAATCGTCTCGACGTGGGCATTGGGGAACTGTGCGCGCAATTCCGCCGCTAGATCAGCATCGTAGTTCCGCGTTGGCGCGTTCGGGCTGGTGAACACGACTACATCGGTGGCGTCCGTGACAAAGGCCTTGGGTCCATGCCGAAACCCAAGCGTACTGTCCCACAATGCCGGCATCTGTCCCGCTGACAACTCCATAACCTTTAAAGCGGCCTCGCGCGCAGCGAAAGCCAATGGTCCGGAGCCGACAAAGACCGCCCGCTCTGGCCGCGATCCCACGGCTATTTGTGACAGCAAGCTTTCAAGCTGGTCCGCCATTGAAGACATACGCGCCTGAAAATCACTAGGCGCATCAAACAGCGCCAGTGCCGTCAGCAACATCGTCGAAAAACTGGATGTCATGGCAAAGCCCGCATCATGCGTCGCGTCAGGCAAAACAATGACTTGGCAGGGCGCGCGAGACGTCCGCGTCGCCAATGCCCCATCCTTGTTGCAGGTTATGTTAATCCGTGGCGCATCTGGGGCTAAAGCATCCAAGGCATCAAGCGTCCCGATACTTTCCGTGCTATTGCCAGAGCGGCCGAAACTCACCACCAAAGGATTTGCGCCAGCAAGCATATGCGCGGGGTTTGCCACAATGTCCGTTGTCGGCACCGACCGTGTCCCCTTTTGGGACGCCGCAATAATATCGCCGATATAGGCGCTGGTCCCTGCCCCACAAAACCAGACCTCATCAAACGACTGCGCGGCAATCCAAGCGCGCAGACCTGCCACGTCCAAGGTCGCGCCCCAGCTACGCCAGATATCAGGCTGCGCATGGATTTCGCGCCACGTCACCCATTTGGTCAAATCTTGGGTCATGTCGTTTGGGTCACTTTCGAAAGGGTCTCTGGCGCATCAGGGTCCAATCCTAGCGCCAACGCTGTGTTCAGGATCACCGGATACATCGCCGCCAATAACACCGCCGCAGCAGCCGCAGGTACAAGATCACGCGATGCCAAATCCGATACCCTGATACGGTGCACATCACAATCAACAGCCCGAAACCGCGCCTCTGCCTGATCCAGACTGTCCTGAATATCAGCAAGCCCTGTATCAAGCATTAGTACCATAAGCGGGTTTGTCGCCAGTTGCAGCGGTCCATGCAACACCTCAGAACTTGAATAAGCCTCCCCGTGGATTGCGCAACATTCCTTAAGCTTGAGCGCCACCTCGTGCGCCGCGCCATAGCCCGTATCCCGCCCAATGACATAAACATGCCGGGCACGCAAAAATGCGGCCTGCAATGCGCCGGCTTGCGGATGCCGCGTAGCCATATGGCGCAGTTCTGTTGCAGCAACTTGCGCTTTGTGTGCATAGGCAGGCTTCAGGGCACCCAGCAATGCCATCCCCGCCGCAACCGATCCAATAACCGATTTCGTCGCAGGCACAGCCAGTTCAGGTCCCGCACCAATCGGGACCGTTACATCGCAGGCCGTCTCGACCGGGCTGTCCGGCTGATTGGTAATCGCTACGACTTGCGCGCCAGCGCCAGCAGCACCTTTGGCTGACAAAACGAGATCATCGCTGGCCCCAGATTGACTGATGACCAATGCCGCAGCGCCGTCCAATGCAACGCCCGCGCCAAGTGAAAAAACCGACGGCGGCAGGGATGTCACCGGAACGCCCAATTCGCGCATGAACTCGTAGGACAGAATATTCGCGGCGGCATCAGACGATCCCCGCGCGATGGTGTAGATTGCCTTTGGTTTGCGCAATGCACTGGCGTCAACGTGCTGCACGGCTGCCTGCGCGAAAACACCCATACTTTGGGCCGCTTCAGCCGCCATCAATCGGCCCGGAGTTGCATTTTCCATCGTCATGCCCGCAATCCATATTGATCAAAATCGGCCCAAGTGGCCGTCATATCGACCATGCTGCCAGTGACCCGTGCTTCGTCCAGCGCCATTGCAACCAAACCAGCCTCGAGCGCATCAACGACACCCACCGGCAGGGTTTCAGTATCGCCTTTCAAGAACGCCACAATGTCATCAACCATCATATGATCAGCGCCATAATGAGCAGACGCCCTTGCGCTATCCATCTGCGTATAGTCGTGATCGGCAATCACACTGCCGTCGCGCGCAGTGGCCCTTAAGTTGCCACGCACAAAATCGCCTTCGGCCATGCCATGCGTGCCCATCACGCAAAAACGGCGATGTTCATCAGGGACATTCAGATTTGTATGAAACGCGAGGGACGCACCGTTTTGATAGTGTAAAATCGCGGTCTGGTGGTCGATGATGTCACCGTCGGAATGAAAGGCATCGTCAACATTGTTCCACATTGATGGCTTGTGATGCATGATTTCATTTTCGACATTCGCCGTTGGTGCATTATCTGGAACAAACGATTTCCGCCCACCAAAACTTGCAACTTTTGTTGGGCGAGACCCAGTAACCATGTTGTAGATATCCAGATCATGGCAGCATTTTTCGAGCATGAAACCACCCGACCACGACACCATCCGTCGCCAATCACGCATAAAAAATGCGCCATGATAAGGGGCAATATGTTCATTCGCCTCAAGCGATACGATTGGGCCAAGCTCATCCAAAATGGCGCGCAAATCGACAACGTGTTGAGAGTAGCGTAGAACAAGACCGACCATTACGCGGTCTGTCCCATGCTCTGCCAACAGAGCCGCGAGCTCCATCGTGTCTTCTTTGGTAGTAACGACGGGTTTTTCAGTGAAGATACGAACACCTGCATCCAAGCCCATCTTAATGTGCTCCAAATGAAAGCTATTCGGCGATCCGATGAAAAACAGATCAGGCTTCGTTTCCGCAAGCATCTGTTCGAGGTTATCAAACTTGGGCGTTGTCCGCCGCATCTGCGCGCAAGCGGCAAATCCATCTCTCAATTGTTTTATTTTTGGCGCGTCCGGATATCCGGGAAAAACCTGATCCGGGATCAAATCCTTGACCGCGTCATCGCTTAAAGTGGCCCCGTCGATCTGCAAAGCAGAATCCGGTTGTGGGTCATAATACCCAACGAATTCAATGTCCGGCATGGCCTCTTTGAAGATCGACAGGACATGTGTTGCCCGCAAACCAATACCTGCCGTAACTATTCTCATGCGACCAGCGCCGGTGCCGCTTTGCGCCGCAAGACGTCGCCCGATGCGTCAAAGACATGGCAATCTTCCGGGGCAACTGCCAGCGTCATCGGCTCCCCCTCTTTGATGGCCGCATCTCCCGGCAATGAGGCACAGAACCGGGTATCGCCGCCAATGGTGCCATACGTGATCGAGACACCGCCCAAGCGTTCCAGAACATTGACCGAAATGTCCAATCCATCCGCGCCAAGCTGTACATGTTCGGGCCGAATGCCGACCTCCACCTTATCGCCTGTGTTCACTGTTGCGGCCTCAACTGGCAACACCATCTGATGTCCGCCTGCGAGTTCCACTTTGATGCCAGTCGCATCAGTTCCCTGCACCGTCGCAGGGATTAGGTTCATGTTTGGCTGGCCGATAAAGGACGCGACAAATTTTGTCTTGGGGTGATGGTACAACTCCATCGGGGTGCCGAATTGTTCGACCCGACCGCCGTTTAGCACAACGATGCGGTCCGCCATCGTCATCGCCTCAACCTGATCATGGGTGACATACACCATCGTGGCATCAAGGCTGCGGTGCAGTTGGCTCAGCTCCACACGCATATCACCGCGCAAGGCCGCATCAAGATTAGAGAGCGGCTCATCGAAAAGGAACACTTTGGGATTGCGGACTATCGACCGCCCGATAGCGACCCTTTGGCGCTGACCACCTGACAATTGTCCGGGCTTAAGATCAAGCTTATCGGTGAGTTGCAAAATGCCCGCGGCCTGTTGCACGCGTGCGTCCAGATCAGCCTTCTCCAGCTTTTGGACGCGCAACGGAAAGGCGATGTTCTCGTAGACGCTCAGATGCGGATAAAGCGCGTAGGATTGGAACACCATCGATATGCCGCGATCAACCGGATGGGCGGTACTGACGTCCTCGCCGCCGATGATGATCTGGCCTGATGTCGCCTCTTCCAGTCCTGCGATGATCCGCAAAAGAGTGGATTTTCCACAACCGGATGGGCCGACGAAGACGACAAATTCCTTGTCATTGATCGCAAGGCTGATGTCATGCAACACCTTTGCCGCGCCAAATGATTTGCTAATCGCATTCAGATCAAGAGTTGCCACAACGCTACCTATCTGTTGGAAATTTCATTGAAATACCGGGGCGACGGCGCACCGCCGCCCCGATCAGGGAGGTCCCTTAAAGTGCGTCGTCGAGTTCTTCACCCGCGATCGTCACCAGATTATCGACAGTGTCGTCTTCGAGCAGGATACCTTGCACCATGTTAGTGAAGACCGACTGCAACGATTTGAAGTCTTCAACCAGCGGCTCTGGTCCACCTGTTGAGATTGACGCTGTGAAGTTTGGCCAGACGCCTGCCTCGTAGTAGAGGTCGGTTTTACCCATTGCCGCGTAATCAAGGATCGGTGTCAGACCCCATGAACTATCAAGATCGTACTGGCTGTCGCCAGAGGTGATCCGCTGGGCCAGATCATGTGCAAGCTCTTCATGACCGGACCCTTTGAAGACAACGATTGAATCCGTGATCAGGATCGATCCGCTTTCGCCAGAAGGGCCAGCAGGCACCGGTGCCACGATCTGGTTGATGTCTTCATTATGCTGGCCGTAACCCCAAGGTCCTTGCACATACATCGCGATCTGACCGTCATTGAATAGGTCTTTAAGCTGATCACGCTCCCACGCTGTTGGACCTTCTTGGGACACTGTTGCCAGCTTGCCGTAGAATTCCAGGGTCTCACGGGTCTGGGCACTATCAAGGCGGTTTTCGCCCGTGACCGGGTCAATCACAACGCCGCCGTTTGAATAGAGGTAGTTCAGGAACTGGTGCATCGTGTTGTCAAAGTCTTTACCAGCAAGGCCAACGCCTGCGCTGTCTGTATTGTCAACGACGCCTTGCGCCATTGCGTACATCTCATCCCACGTTGTCGGTGCAACACATTCCTGACCAGAGGCTTCGACAATATCACAGTTGATATAAAGCGCCTTGGTCGAGAACGCATGCGGATAACCCCACTGTGCACCCTCAATCGTGACGGTGTTCAGCACGCCGGGCTGGTAAGGCGTCGCTGGATCAATTTGCGCAGGGACAATCAAGTCATTGTTGGCGAGCTGGCGCAATGTCCTGCTGCCCATATAGGCGATGGACGGCGGATCACCTGCGGCGGCCAGTGTAAGCGATTTATCTTGGCATGTGCCCCAAGGCACCGCCTCAAGGTTCACGGTAACACCGTCATTATCGGCGATGAATTGGTCTACGACCGCTTGGTCAGCGTCGCGCACTTCGCCGCCGCACATGATGAAATGTAGCTCTTGTGCGTGGCCATCCGCCAGCGCGAGCGACGCGCCACTTGATAGCAAAGCAGCTGCACATGTCAGTTTCATAAGTTTCATAGGTAGTCTCCCTTGGTTTTCGTTTGTTTATTCTTTGACAGCACCTGCGGTCAGACCCGCGACGAGGTACTTTTGCAGGAACAAGAAGATGACCATGACAGGCAAAACACCCGTCAAGGCAGCAGCCATCATCTGGTTCCAGGTGACATCCTGATAGCCAATAAATTCAAACAGGCCGGCAGGCAGAGGTTGCAGTTCACGCTGTTGATTGAACGTGATCGCAAAGAGAAATTGCTGGGCATAGGCGCCGATGAAGACGGCGGTACTGACGACGATCAGACCGGGCACCGCAAGCGGCAGCACCACACGGCGCAACGTGTACATACGTGATGCACCGTCGACGAATGCGGCCTCTTCAAGTTCTTTGGGGATCTTTTCAAGATACGAGCGCAGCAACCAAATACCGGTTGGGATCAAGAACGCTACGCCCGGCACAATCATAGCCCAATAGGTGTTCAACAGGCCCATTGTGCGCAAAACGCGGTAAAGCGGGATCAGCAACACAGCCCCTGTGAACATGTTCACACCAAGGAAAATCGCAAGCGAGCCGTTCTTGAACGGAAACTCCAGCCGTGCATAGGCATAGGCGGCCGGCACCACAAAGATCATCGTGATCACGGTAACGGCAGTGGCAATAAAGACCGAGTTGAAAATGTAACGTCCCAACAGCGGCACGGTTTCCCACATGTCACTGTAAGCCTGAAAGCTGAAGTCATCCGACCAGAACTGATAAGGGCTCCGAAACAAGTGCTCCAAGGGCCGTAAGGATGCCATGAACATCTCGAAGAATGGCAGAAGGATGAAGATCAGGAAAACCGTGATCGCGGCATAAATGCCAACCATTTGCAGTTTAGTGTACTTGTCCATCATCTTATTTGGTCCCGTACTTGCGGTTCACGTATTTCAGCACGTTAAGGTAAATCAGCGAGAACACACCAAGCAGGATCACGATGATCACCGCGCGCGCCGAGCCTTCGCCAAATTTGAAATTACTGATGGCCGTCTTATAAGTGTCCACAATCAAGGTGGTCGTCGCACCGCGCGGGCCGCCTTCGGTTAGTATCCAGATGATCTCGAAGCTGTTGAAAGTGAAAATCGCGGACAGCAGCGACATTGACACGATGACGGGCATGATCTGCGGAATTGTGATGCGGCGAAAGCGGTACCAACGCCCCGCCCCATCGACCCACGCGGCTTCGTAAAGATCACGGCTGACGCCCTGCATTGCGGCCAAGAAAAACAAGGTGACCATCGGTGTGCCGACCCAGACATCGGCGACGACCGCAGAATAGAATGCAGATTGTTTATAGGCCAAAAATTCAAAAGGCCCGCCTGTGATGCCTAACGTCATCATCGCGCCGGACAGCACGCCGAAGTAGCCATTATAGAGCCACAACCACCCGATCATGCCAATCGCCATAGGAATAATCCAAGGCGGCATCACGAGAACACGAAACAATCCGCGCCCGGGAACAGCGGCGTTCAGCAACGTCGCCCCGATCAATCCCAAGATCAGTTTCAATGCGACCGACAAGAACATCCAGTAGAATGTCCGCACGATCGTTTCATGGAACTTGCGGCTTTCAGCGAGCTCTTGGTAATTGGCAAGGCCGACATATTCCTCGCCGCCCAAGCCCGCTTCCATAAATGACAAACGGATGGTTTCGGCCAACGGCCAGGCAACAATGATGGCGATAAACAACATCGCAGGGCCAATCAGCAACCACGCGAACACCGCCTCCGGCAACGTCTTTGCCTTTGGCGTGACGTCGCCGTGAATGGCTACGTGCGTCATATCTGCCATGTTGTCCCCACTGTGATTTGGCCTCGAATCGACCTCTCCAAAATAGCTTACCTCTGTTTTAAAATTTTACTACCAATATAATACCAAATAATATTTATACTAAAGTATTACAATTTTTCAACTACTTGAACACCAAAGCTAAGCTTTCATTCTCAATAATGGCTTGCATTGGTATTATTTTATGATACCACAACGAAATTACACGAAGGACGATAGATGGCCGACCTCAACACCGAACTCGATCAGGAAAGGTGGTATCGCGATGGCCGTGGGCCGCGCTACAAACAGCTATGCCGCCACATCAGCGGTCTTGTCTCTTCTGGCGATTTAGTCGCCGAGGATCAGTTACCATCAGAGCGTGAGATAGCTGAAATTGCCAACGTCAGTCGCGTCACGGTGCGCAAGGCCATCGGTGAATTGGTGACCGACGGGCTTATCGAACAGCGACAAGGTGCCGGGTCATTCGTGCGCGGCAGTGCCGAGAAATTTGAACAATCGTTATCCTCGCTAGTGTCGTTTACAGAGAACCTACAAGCGCGCGGTATCGCGTCATCCAGTCATGTTCTGCTCAAAGGTTTGTTCCGTCCGACCCCAACCGAGGCGATGGTTTTGGGCCTTTCACCGCATCATCAAGTCGCGCGTGTTCATCGGCTGCGCAGCGGCGATGGTGTGCCGATGGCGCTGGAATACTCGTCACTGCCCGAAGATGTGCTGCCGCGTCCTGACAAAATTGATCTGTCACTATACGAGCTTCTGCGCGCGCGCGGCACGGCACCCACACGCGCAATCCAACGCGTGACCGCAGTGAACGCTTCCGCGCCCGTCGCCGAACATCTAGGGCTCGCTGAAGGGGCGGCAGTTCTGCAAATCGAACGCACTGGGTATCTAACGAATGGGCGGCCGATCGAATTCACGAGCGGCCTGTACAGGTCTGATATTTATGATTTTGTCTCTGAACTAAGATTGGACTGACATGCAATATGATTGCCGGATCGAGGGCGATTTATTGGTCTGCACGCTAACGCCTGACCGCGCGTTAAGGGACGTCGTTTTTTGTTGTTCGGGCATGGCAACGATGGCGCCAGTGTCCGGTGGTAGGTTGGTTAAGTCTCTTGGTAGCTACACCGAAATCGCCCTGCCAAGTTTGGAAGCGGGACAAATTCATCACCTCAAGATCGCATATACAGGTGGTTATAAACCTGCAAACCGTGCCTGGATGCCGATGGGTTCTTACCTGAGGCACGCAGACGAAATCATTGCGCTACCGCCCACACCCTTGGGGCGAAGACCGGCGGCACCCATCAGCGCACCGCCTCTTGTGGGTCTAGCGCTAGCACCGCAGCCGTCTGTTTGGCGCCCAACTGGTCAAAGCGTCTCAATCGATGGCTTTGCTTTCAATGATCAGGCGTTGGATGCAGTGGCCAAGCTTGCAGATCGCCAGAACATGATGTTTCGCGGATCGCACACCGTCAAAATAGTTCAAACCGATCTGCCAATTGATGCCTACGCGCTAACCATTGCCCCCGAAGGCATCACACTCTGCGCCTCTTCTTATGGCGGGCAGTTTTACGCAGGTATCACACTTCTAAGCTTGCTCCAGCAGGGCCAATTGCCATGCGGCGAAATCATCGATACGCCGCGATTTGGATGGCGCGGACAACATCTTGATACTGCGCGGCACTACTATGACCCCGCCAGCATCATGGCACTACTTGATCTTATGGCGCTTTTGAAACTCAATCGGTTTCACTGGCATTTTGCAGATGACGAAGCTTTCCGTATTGAACTCGACACATTGCCAGAGTTGGCACAAAAAACTGCACTGCGCGGTGAAGGTCAGGTTTTGCCTGCACTCTTCGCGGGCTCGCCTTGCGAGGGCGGCACTTATTCCAAAGAGACAGTGCGCACGATTATTGACCATGCCACAGCACTTAACATCGAGATACTCCCCGAGATCGAGGCCCCGGCACACGCATTGGCGTTGACCACAATCTATCCCGATACCCGCGATCCCGGCGATAACGGAACAGAGGCATCAGTCCAAGGTTACAAGCGAAACGCGCTGAACCCTGCGATGCCTAGGACGTGGCAGATCTTGGAAGCCATCGTTGATGAGATCAGCGCATTGTTCCCTTTCAATCATCTGCATTTAGGGTGTGATGAGTTGCCAAAAGACACATGGATGAGCAGCCCGCGTGCCCGCGCGCTGATGGCCGAACACCGATTGGAAACAACACACGACCTACAAGGCTGGACCATAGCAAAGCTTGCGGCTTATGCCGTCAGTAAAGGCCAACGCCCTGCGGCTTGGGAAGAGGCCGCGCAAGGATCAAACGGCGGCATCGGAAACAACGCAATCCTGTTTAGCTGGACCGGACAAGGCCCCGGAGTAGATGCCGCGCGCGCAGGCTATGATGTCGTGATGACACCTGCCCAGCATGTTTATCTCGATATGGCGCACACGGATGACCCCGACGATTGGGGTGCAAGCTGGGCCGCATTTGTCGATCTGCCAGATACGATTGCATGGGACCCTGTGCCTGACAGCACCGTTGCCGATAACATTATCGGTGTCCAAGGGACATTTTGGTCAGAGTTCACAACACAAGACAACCAAATGTGGCCAATGCTGATGCCACGGCTACTTGGCGTGGCGATGATGGCATGGCAATCAGATCACCCTAAGATCGAGACTTTGCAAGCTCTTGCGAACATGTACGTCATTGGGCGCAACGGTCGCGTGTCACTTTGTTCGTCATGATGTTTGCGCGTACGGCCATTGCCTGAAGGCTGCGCAACAGCACGTAAAAATCTTGGAGCCAATGATTTCCTTATGTGTTAGCAAAACCAAAAAATGTTTAACCCGCAAAAAATGGATACTTAAAGATGAGGCAGTTCATCCAAACTTGGCGAGAGTCGCAGAGATTTCTAAAGAATAAATCCGCGCGCAATGGCATCGTGATTTATTCCGAGGGCGACTCCTATGATCAGTTCTTGCGACCCGTCATAGATGCCTTGGCCCATACGCATGACGACAAAGTTCATTACCTGACCTCTGACCCCGAAGACCGGATATTGGACAAGACCCCAGCCCATGTCGAAGGTTACTTCATTGGGAAAGGGGCGATGCGGACTTATACACTCAACAATATGCACGCGAAGGTTCTGGCGATGACAATGCCCGACCTGAACACTTTCCACATTAAACGATCACCGCATGTTCAGCACTACAATTACCTCCAGCATTCGCTGGTCAGCACACATATGATCTATCGCACCGGTGCATTTGATCACTTTGACTCTGTGATGTGCGCAGGCCCGCATCATGTGTCGGAAATCAAAGAGTGGGAAACCATGCAATCCCTGCCCGCCAAACAATTGGTCGAGCAGGGTTACCCACCGCTGGATAAGATGATGGCGCTATCCAAGACCGCAGCGGTGCCGCCCATCGGCGAAAATGGTCGCCTTAACGTTCTTGTTGCACCGTCTTGGGGACCCGAAGGTTTGATGGAAACCCGTGCGATGGAGATCGTCCGTATCTTATTGGATGCAGGCCACTTTGTGCATGTCCGCCCTCATCCCCGCACCCGGCAGATGGCAGCGCAAGCCTTGGCTGAGGTTGCGACGGCGTTCAAAGATCATCCCAACTTTGAAATGAACGAAGACATCACGGCTTTCGATGCGCTCGTGCAGTCTCATGTGATGATCTGTGATTGGTCGGGTGTTGCGATGGACTACGCGTTCGGGTTTGAACGACCGGTTTTGTTCATCGACGTACCGCGCAAGGTCAACAACCCCGAATATGTAAAAATGAATGCGGTGCCTTTGGAAATTTCCTACCGTGATCAAGTTGGTGCCATTATCCAACCTGATCGCTTGGCAGAAATCCCGGCTGCACTTGCCACGCTATACGCAAATGCACCAGCGACTCGCGCGAAAATTGCAGCCCTACGGGAAACGCTCTTTTACAACCTTGGAAACAGTGCGAAATACGCGGCAGAGTTTCTGAGCGCGCGCGCCAAATAGAGAAAAGCCCAACCAAACAGCATTCCCTTTTCTAAGATTGCATCGCAGTTCGCCATGCAATTGACGAAGGAGTGCCTTGAAAATGACGCGACAGTTCAAGAGATTGCGCTTAATTTCCGTTCTAAAGGAAACAATACGCCCCACGACACCCCCAGAATCGGGCTGTCACACTCAGGAGAGACTGAAATGAAGAAATTATTCCAGACCTTGGCGCTCTTTGTAGCAGCCATACTGACAACGGTTGTTGTCGGAACAGGTCAGGCTCAAAGCCAAGAAGTAGGCTCAGCAGAAACACCGTTGCGCGTGATGCTGGTCCCAACAGACGGCGGCACTGAAGATGGTACGCTTGCTGACTTCTCCCCGATCTTTAATGCGGTGTCCCGCGCATCCGGTCTGGAATTCGAAATTCGCGTGGGCCAAAGCTATGCATCCGTTGTTGAGGGTCTAACAAACGATCTCGTCGACATCGCCTTTGTTGGTCCAACTCTTTACCTGCAAGCCGCAGCTCGCGGCGTGGCAGAGCCTCTTGCTGTTGCCGTCTTGAACGGCGAGTCAGTCTATTACGCTGGCTTCTTTGCTAACCCAGGCTTTGAAATGCCCGACCTGACCGTGATGAATGGCCGTTCTATGGCATTTGGCGATGTGAACTCTTCATCAAGCTTTACCATTCAGGTTGGCATGTTGCTTGAAGCAGGCGTTGACCCAGCACGCGATCTGTCCAAGGTTTTCCTGACAGGCGGACACGCAAACAGCCTAAACGCATTGGCAGAAGGCCTTGTTGACGTCTCTGCGGCCTCATTCAACTCCTACCAAAAAGCAGTTGATTCAGGTGCAATCAGCACAGATGACGTTGTGCCAGTCGCACGTAGCGTGCCAATTCCGTACCCACCGTTCATCATGCAGCCTTCACTGCCTGAAGACGTCAAAGCACGTCTGCGTAACGGTTTTGATACTGTTCATGAAGATCCGAACGTCACACCTGAAATGATCCGTGGTTTTGGTGGTATCTTGGTTGACCGCTACACATCCGACATCACGCATGAGACGTTCCTTGCGGTGCAGCGGATGCTCGATCTCGCAACGCCTGAGATCAAAGGCGAGATGCTCAAGCGCGCAGCAGAAAACTAAGATAGAGCAGCGCAGTCAGCAAAACTGGAGTGACCGGTGATCCGTTTCGATAAAATATCCAAGTCATATCCAGATGGTACGACTGCGCTGCGCGATATCAGCTTTGAGGTACCCAAAGGGCAGTTCTGTGTTCTTTTGGGTCACTCGGGTGCTGGTAAATCAACCATTCTGCGTTTGATCAACGGTTTGGTTGAACCATCGGATGGCGATGTTTCCGTCGATGGCACGAAAATCGCACCCCAGACACTGCAAACTGTCCGGCGCAAAGTTGCGATGATCCACCAAGAATTCAATCTGTCCGGCAGATCCAGCGTGGCGACCAATGTTATGACCGGCGCGTTGCCGGACGTGCCTGTTTTGATGTCCTTGCTGGGCTGGTTTCCTGCCGCCATCCGCAAGAAATGCTGCGAATTAGTCGAGCTTGTAGGACTGCGCGAAGAACACCTCAAGCGGCGTGCCAGTGCCCTTTCGGGCGGCCAACAACAACGCGTTGGTATCGCACGCAGCTTAATGCTTGATCCATTGGTCATCCTTGCGGACGAACCCATCGCCAGCCTCGATCCATCCACCAGCCGCGAGGTGCTTGGACACCTGCGCAAGATCGCACGCGAGCGCGATTGTACGATTTTGTGCTGCTTGCATCAGGTCGAACTTGCCAAGGAATTTGCTGACCGCATCGTTGGCATCGAAGGTGGTCGTGTGGTCTTTGATCTGGTCCCCAAGGACGTTGACGATAAGACCCTTCGCTTGATCTACAAGAATTACGACGACCCTGCTGGGGAAAAGACCCTCATGGAAGCAAACGTTGATAAAGCACTTAGCCCCGCGATCATACCCGGATGATCCATTTCGTTGAGGGAAAATATGTCTGTCGAGAATGAAATGAAAAGGGCAGCGGGGAAAGAACGTCCCAGCTCTGCTTGGGAAATCTCGCCGCCTTACGGCACCAAGACTGTCTTGGTTGTCATTGTGGTCGCTATCTTCATGTACTTTTCGGGTAAGAACAGCGAAATTGATCGCATGTTCTATCTGCTTGGCGAAGCAGCCGGGAACGTCGTCGGACTGAACGAGTCTTCGCAAGTCGTGAATGGGACTCAGACGATCGCGAATGCAATGTTCCCGTTGCAGTTTTCCGAAGTCACCGAGGTTTCGCGGATCGAGAACTTTGATCCCGAAGATTTGCCGATGTTTGCGCGTGTCGAAACACAAGAAGCCACGACGACTGTCGTTGACCCTGCCACGCTTGCAATTTCAAAGACAGTGACCGAACGGACCGTCGTTTATAACCCGGTCGGCTACCTTTTTCATGTCGTCGACAAAATGATCGAGACCATCGAAATTGCAATTTGGGCGACCTTCTTTTCGATCATTATCAGCATCCCCCTCGCCTATTACTCGTCCGCGAACTACACGCCGAACCGCATCGTTTACGGCTTTGCGCGCGGCATCGTCAGCTTATTTCGCGCCATTCCAGAACTGATTTCGGCGATGTTCCTTGTGCTGGCTTTTGGCTTTGGCCCCATCGCAGGTATCTTGGCGCTCGCATTCCACTCTGCCGGGTTTTTAGGGAAATTCTATGCAGAAGACATCGAGAACGCCGACAAAGGCCCCCAAGAAGCACTACGCGCAGTGGGAGTCTCAAAAGTGAAGACCCTGCGTTATGCTGTTCTCCCTCAGGTCTTGCCCCAATATGTCGCCTACAACATGTATATTCTGGACCGGAATGTGCGCATGGCAACGGTCATCGGGATCGTTGGTGCCGGCGGTATCGGACAGGAACTCAAAGGGCGTTACGATATGTTCGAATATGGACATGTTGCGACCATCTTGGTCATGATTTTTATCACCGTCTTCGCACTGGACCAGATCGCCGGTCGCATTCGTTCAAAACTTATCTAGCTTGCCTTGAATTGGAGAAGAGCATGAACATCGTATACTCTTATTTTGTTATGGATATCGTTCACAGAGGTCATCTGTTGATGATGAAGAACTCCAAGGCAATCGCCGGTGTAGATGGCCGCTTGATCGTTGGAATCGTATCGGACGAAGCCGTGATTAAGCAAAAAGGCCGCGCGCCAGTGCTGAGCTTTTCTGAGCGTCTGGAACTGGCACAGGCAATCAAGTACGCGGACGTGGTTGTAGCGCAAGAAGACTATTCTCCGCTGCCCAATGTCCGGAAGATACAGCCAAACATTCTCATGGAAAGCGAAAGTCATGACGAACTGAGCATCCAAAAGGCGCGCGACGAGATGGAGTTGCTTGGTGGCAGCGTGATCGTGATGCCCTATTTCCAAGGTCAGTCTTCAACAGACATTAAAAACAAAATCGCAGCGCAACAAAACGACTAAATGCGTACTTGACGATCGTTCGCCTAACGGCATCAATACGTTGCGCTTAGTCCGATCATACAGCTAAACTGCACTGTCTTGACCCAATCGGAACATGCATGGCGCGCGCGATCAAAACAACCAAACACTTCAACATCATGATCGTCGGCCAAGGTGGGCGTCTTGAATTTGAGGCGCTATTGTTTGTGGCCTCTTTGCGCGCGCACTCACCAAAGTTTTCGGGCCAAGTCATCGTGGCCGAACCACAGCCCGGACCGTTGTGGGATCGCGATCCGCGTATGTCAGCGCCCATCACAGCGCAACTCGAAGCGATGGGCGCGCAAGTGGTTCCCTTTCAGTCCATCCATTTTGGGCAATCCTACCCCCAAGGCAACAAGATCGAAGGCTTGCAAACTTTGCCAAAAGGCGAGCCTTTCGTATTCTTCGACACCGATACGCTCATCACCGGCGAACTATCGAACATACCATTTGATTTCGAACGACCGGCGGCCTCTATGCGCCGTGGCCCGACTTGGCCAGTTGAAGAGCTCTACTGGCCCGGCTACACCGCGATTTGGAAATCGCTTTATGACCGCTTTGGTCTGAATTTCGAAAGCTCGCTCAATCTGGCACAGCCGGATGAGTATTGGGAACGCTATCTCTATTTCAACGCGGGCTGGTTTTTTGGGGCTGATCCCACAGCCTTTGGTCAAAGGTTTGCGGAATTTGCCGTCAGCGTCCGCGATGACCCGCCGCCAGAGTTGGTTATTCAACCGCTTTACCCTTGGCTGGATCAGATCATTTTGCCGCTAGTCATCAACAGCTTTGGCGGGGGGCGGCCCGGTCCAAACTTGACCGGGCTGGATGGTGCGACCACCTACCATTACCGGGTTCTGCCGTTATTCTATGCCACTGCATCGGACACCCAAATCGAAATCTTGGAAGAAGTGACCGCACCCAATAAAATCAAGAAACTGCTGAAGTTACACGAGCCTTTCAAGCGCATGGTCTATCAAGGACGTGGGCACAAAGTGCGCGCCATGTTTGATCGGGATAATCTGCCAAAGCACGAAAAAGCGATCAGAAATCAGATCAAATCTGCCGGTTTTTGGATGCGCTAGGGGCGCTTTGCCACCACATCAATTTCGACCAAGGCCCCGACCGCCAAACCGGTGACGCCAATGCATGTCCGCGCGGGCAGTTTTCCTTTCGCAAAGAAGCTTTGGTAGGTGTCGTTCATTTCAGCATAGTCGCGGTCGAATTCCGTCAGATACACCCTTGCCTGTGCTACGTTTTCCAACCCAAGTCCCATCCCCGCCAACACAATCTTGAGGTTCTCCATCACCCGGATCGTCTGCGCCGCGACACCCTCAGGAAGGGCACGGTCAGGTTCGCCGGGCCACGTCGGCATTTGCCCGGTCAGAAAAACCCAGCCGTCCACTTCGGACGCATGAGAAAATGTCGCAACCGGCTGCGGCGCGCCCTCAATCATATGAAATGTTGGAAGTGGCATTAGATATCCTTTGGTTTGCGTGCGTTCATGCACCGGTGGCGAAAATTCCGCTGGTGTCGGCATAGCCTTTCACCTCTATCGGGTTTCCAGATGGGTCCCGAAAAAACATTGTCCACTGCTCGCCCGGCTCGCCTTTGAACCGTACAGAGGGTGCAATAATGAAATCGGTCTGTCGTTCCTCCAGCCGTCCAGCCAATGCTGTCCAGTCTTCCAAGGGCAGCACAATCCCGAAATGCGGCATTGGCACCATGTGATCGCCGACTTTGCCAGTGGCTTCGGTTTTGAACGGTGTGCCCAGATGCAGGCTTAGCTGATGCCCGAAGAAATCAAAATCGACCCAAGTTTCAGTCGATCGCCCTTCGGCAGCACCCAAAGCACCGGAATAGAATTCTCTTGCTTCGTCCAGATCCGAAACGTTGAACGCCAAATGGAAGGGATGTGGCATGATCTTGTCCTTTGCTCACAAGGGCCGTTGAGGTGGTATGCGTTTCCGCCTACACCTTGCGCCAAAGAATTTCAAAGGGAGAGACCCATGACCGACAGCCCAAGCTATGGCTTTGATACATTGCAAATTCACGCAGGCGCACGTCCTGACCCCGCGACAGGTGCACGCCAAGTGCCGATCTATCAGACAACAGCCTATGTATTTCGCGATGCAGACCACGCAGCCGCGCTCTTCAACCTGCAAGAGGTGGGCTATATTTATTCCCGCTTGACGAACCCAACGGTCGCCGCATTGCAAGAACGTATCGCGACACTTGAAGGTGGTGCTGGTGGTGTGTGTTGCTCATCGGGTCACGCGGCCCAGATCATGGCGCTTTTCCCGCTGATGCAACCGGGTCGCAATATTATCGCATCCAGCCGTCTTTATGGTGGCACTGTCACGCAGTTTAGCCAGACCATCAAGCGTTTTGGTTGGTCCGCAAAATTCGTCGATTTTGATGATCATGCGGCCGTAAAAGCCGCTATTGATGATGATACGCGTGCCGTCTTTTGTGAAACAATCGCCAACCCCGGCGGACATATCACGGACCTGGATGCTATCTCTGCGATCTCTGATGAAGCCGGTATTCCACTCATAGTCGATAACACCTCTGCCACGCCATATCTGTGCCGCCCGATTGAGCATGGCGCGACGCTGGTCGTACATTCCACCACGAAATACCTGACTGGCAACGGCACAGTGACAGGCGGTTGCGTTGTCGACAGCGGCAAGTTTGACTGGGCTGCGAATGACAAATTCCCATCCCTCAGCGAACCGGAGCCTGCTTACCACGGTATGAAATTCGCCGAGACGTTTGGCCCGCTGGCCTTTACATTCCACGGCATCGCAATCGGTCTGCGCGATCTAGGTATGACAATGAACCCGCAAGCGGCGCATTACACGTTGATGGGGATCGAGACGCTGTCGCTGCGCATGGATCGCCATGTCGAGAACGCGCAAAAGGTTGCAAAATGGCTCGAGGACGATCCGCGCACGGACTACGTGACTTATGCAGGTCTGGAGAGTTCGCCTTATTCCAAACTGATCCCAAAAATCTGCCCCAAGGGTGCCGGAGCTTTGTTCACGGTCGCTGTAAAGGGCGGCTATGACGCTTGCCTTAAGCTGGTTGATAGCTTGGAAATCTTTAGCCATGTTGCCAACCTTGGTGATGCCCGCAGCTTGATTATCCACTCAGCTTCCACCACGCACCGACAGTTGACCGCCGAGCAACAAGAAGCCGCAGGCGCAGGTCCCGGCATCGTGCGCCTGTCGATCGGAACCGAGGACGTCGATGATATCATCGCCGATCTGGATCAGGCTTTGGCCAAAGCGACAGCCTAGGAAAATGACACCTGCCCGCGCTCTTGGCGTGGGCGGGTTTCTGCTATAGGGTTTACACATGGGGGCAAAACGCGTTTTGCCTGTGGGACCAACATGCTAGAGCGTGACAATGATCACCAATTTTGCGCTATCGCTTTCGTTTGAGGGCATTGAGCTATTGCACCGCGTCCAGCGCGGATGGCGCAGGATTGGTCGTGCCGATGTTGCAAGTGACACACTCGAAGCCGACCTTGCCGATTTACGCAAGAAGGCCGAAGAACTAGCACCCGGTGGTCTTGCCACAAAACTGATCATTCCACTTGATCAGATCAAATATACTGCCATCGACGGCACGCTGACGACCCAGTCCGATATCGATGCCAAACTTGAAGGCGCGACACCCTACGCTTTGGATGAACTGGTGATCGACTGTGAACGCTTTGGCGGGCGCACACACATCGCCGCTGTCGCCCGCGAGACGCTCAAAGAAGCAGAGGTTTTTGCGGCAGCACACGGATTTAATCCTGTGTCCTTTGTTGCAGTGCCAGAGCCTTTCACCTTCCAAAAAGAGGTCTTCTTCGGTCCGACCGAGATGATGCCAAGCATCCTTGGGCCAGACGCCGAAGTGACGCGCGACGAGATGGCGGTCATGATCGTCGGTACACGGATCAAATCGCGTTTGCTTGTTTTCGATCTGCCTGAAGAGGTCGAAGAAGAAGTCTACAAAGATGATCTGACAGAGCTTCTGTCTGGCAGCTTCAAACCGTCTGCCGCAAAAGAAGAAGATAACACCCCGCCTGAGGTCGTCGAGGACAGCGCGCCCGAGGACAGACCTGAAACCAACATCACTGATGAGATTGAGGTTGTTGATGAAGTGAGCCTCGCTGAGGACGAACCGGAGATCTTGGGTGACACCGATGCTTCTGCTGAAGACGCAACAGCAACACCCAAACAGGCAATCTGGGTTGATCACATTCCCGCAGAATACCATGCGCCGCCAGTCTCCGATACTGTTCTGGTGCACGAAGCAGAGGTCGCGGACGAAGCGATTGAAGTTTCACCAGTTGTCGCGCTCGTTCCGGAAAATCCAGAACTTTTTGTACCCGCACTTTTTGATACGATCATTGCAGAAGTTCATCCGCAAGCTGCGCAAGCCCCAAAGGCTACCTTGCGCGCAGCACCGGACGCAGGTTCCATCAATGCGCCCAAACTTGGTGTCATAGCACCGACAGCAAATCGCGACAGCGCGCCGACACAAACGGGTCGCAGCAAGGCACCATTGATTATCGCCGTTGCAGCAAGCTTGGCTGTTATTGTGGGTGGAGTGATTTGGTCGCAACAACAAGCCACGACTGAACCAACCGCGCAAGAAGCGAGCCTCGCGCCGGATGTGGCCACAGCTATCGCCGAGAACGTCGCAACGCCCCAGATCGCGCCAACACCAGACGAACCTGTTGTTGCGACCCTCGAAGCGGGACCTATCATTCCAGAGGTTTCGATCACAGATTTCGGCGTGGATGATACGGACGGTGGTGCGCTTCCTGCTTTTACCGAAGCAACGACAGCGCAGACTGGCACAGCGCCATCACGCACCTTGTTTGCAGCGCCCGATCAGCCGCTGGCGGCCGTGCAGAACCCACCCGCACCGGAGCCGGCTCCGGCTCCGGCTCCTGAAGTCGCACAAGCCTCAGTTGGCGCACCTGTCCTTCGCGGCACAGTCCTCAGCCCAGCTGACGCCGAACGCATCTATGCCGCCACGGGTGTATGGCAACGATCCCCACGTTTTTTGGACGTACCTTCCGGTGTCATTGCCTTCGATTTCCAGTCGCCCGAAAGCTATGAAGCGCCAAGCCGCGTCTCTCAACCACAGGTCCCACCCCTAACCGGTCTTGAGACCGACCTCAGCTTTCTGGCACCTGCTGATCCACCGCCAGCGACCGCCGTTTTTGCACGTGATGAGAGTGGGTTTATTCAAGCCACACCCGAGGGCACTTTGACCCCCGACGGCGCGCTGGTGATCGCGGGCTTGCCTGATTTGGTCATCAACCCGCGCCCAGATCTGACGCAAGAACAGCTTGACCGCATGGCCCTGCTGGCACCTGCCCCCGAAGGTGTGGACTTGATCGCGGGATCACCAGACGTCATCCCGCCATTGCGTCCGGCAAATGCGCAACTTCCAACGGTGATTGAAGAAGCAGTCGCAGAAGCGGCCACGCCAGACACCTCCGCAATCACTCAACCAACACCGGGCAGCGTTGGGATAGCCGGGCTTGAACTTCAGAATGACGGATCCCTTGCACTTGATTCGTCGACTGTCGAAGACACATCCGAAACAGACCTAAGACCGCTATTGCGCCCGCAAGAGCTGGCTTCTGCAGTCGATCCGGGCACGCCAGATATTACAGATATCATCGCGGGCCTCGACATCGACGACGCGACACTTCGATTTGATAACAGCACGCGATTGGCCGTGGTTCTGTCGGTTCGCCCCGATCGTCGCCCCAGCAACTTTGAAAACACCGTCGCCGCCGCACAGGCGCGATTGGTGACCGCCCCAACAGTCTCACCCGCGGCACCTGCGCCTGTCACCGCAGCAGCACCGGTGCCCCGCCAAAACTTCGGCCCCGTCCCCGGTGGCGTTGCGCGGGCAGCCACACAAGAAGACGTCATTCGATTGCGCGATATCAATTTGATCGGTGTTTATGGCAGACCAAATGCACGCCGCGCCTTGGTCCGGTTGAGCAACGGCAGCTATGTTCGCGTGGAAATCGGCAGTGCGCTGGATGGCGGCCAAGTAACCGCGATCGGTGATGACGCGTTGAACTACGTCAAACGCGGACGAACATATGCGATTGAACTGCCGTCTGGGTGACGCCCCGTGCAGCGATGACTCCTCTGTAACCAAGACACCGGCACTCTTGGAAATCCACAATGTTCCCTTTCAAATGATTGAACGCTCGTTACACTCAACACAAAGGTGATTGCCGCCTGCGGGCCAAACACCGCGCGGCATTGAGAGCAAACAGGCACATATGGAAACTTTTCTGTTTCAGGCGACGATCTACCTCGGTGCGGCTGTCATCGCAGTGCCTCTCGCTGCGCGTCTGGGTCTGGGGTCAGTCCTTGGGTATTTGCTTGCTGGCATTGTGATTGGACCGCTCACTGGGTTGGTTGGGTCTGAGACGCAAGATCTTCAGCATTTTGCTGAATTCGGCGTTGTGATGATGCTGTTCTTGATCGGGCTTGAGCTGGAACCACGCGCACTATGGAACATGCGGCACCGGTTATTGGGCTTAGGTGGGATGCAAATTTTGCTGACAATGGCTGCGATTAGCGGGGCCAGTCTTGCTTTCGGATATGACCTTGCGACATCTGTGGCCATCGGAATGATCTTTGCATTGTCATCAACGGCGATCGTCTTGCAAACTTTGACCGAGAAAGGTCTCGTTCAGACCAGCGGCGGGCGCGCGACGTTTTCGGTGCTATTGGCGCAAGACATTGCTGTCATTCCGATGCTGGCGCTGCTGCCTCTACTAGCTATCCCTGCTGTTGCAAGTATCGCGTCTGACGGATCACTCGTGCGGACAATTGATGATCACAGCGACGGGCATCATGCCACGTTAAGCCTTGTCGAAGGATTGCCCGGCTGGGGAGTGACTTTGGTGACGCTCGGCGCAGTTGCGGTTGTGATCCTTGCGGGTGTCTTCCTGACCCGCCCGGTTTTTCGCTATATTCACCATGCCCGCCTGCGCGAAATGTACACAGCCCTTGCTTTGCTGATGGTCGTAGCCACTGCCGTGCTGATGACAATGGTTGGTCTCTCGCCGGCTTTGGGCACGTTCCTTGCAGGCGTCGTTCTTGCCAACTCAGAGTTTCGCCATGAGCTGGAAAGTGATCTGGCTCCGTTCAAAGGGTTATTGCTCGGCCTGTTCTTCATCACTGTTGGCGCAGGCATTGATTTTGATCTGCTGTTTGTCGATCCGGCGGGGATTATCGGCGTCGCTATTGGTGTGATGGTGATTAAAGGCGTGATCCTTTTGGGACTGGCATTGGCCTTCAAACTGCACAAAAAAGACCGCTGGCTGTTTACTCTAGGATTGGCACAAGCGGGTGAATTTGGCTTTGTTCTGATCTCATTCTCGCTCCAGCAAGGTGTACTGGCTGGAAGCCTTGCTGGAAAACTCTTGCTGGTGATCGCGCTTTCCATGCTGATCACCCCACTGCTTTTCATTGTCTATGAACTGATCATCAAACGTATGGTCGATGTTGAAGAACTTGAGCATGACGAGGTCGACGAGCGCGGCACCGTGATCATTGCGGGAATTGGCCGTTTCGGGCAAATCGTGAACCGTTTGGTCCAAAGCGCAGGGTTTGACACTGTTGTCGTCGACAATAATCTGACCACCGTGCAGATGATGCGCAAGTTCGGGTTTCGCGGATTCTTTGGCGACCCCACGCGCCCTGACTTGTTGAATGCCGCTGGGCTAGAAGATGCAAAAGTTCTGGTTGTCGCCATCGATGACAAATCATCAGCGGTGAAACTTGTCCGCTATGCCCGAAAGACCAGACCTGATCTGCACATTATCGCCCGTGCCCGTGACCGCGCGCATGTGCACGAGCTTTATGACGCCGGTGCAGACGATATCGTCCGCGAGATGTTTGACAGTTCGCTACGTGCCGGACGCTATGCGCTGGAAAACCTAGGGCTGACCGAATTTGAAGCCTCAGAGGTCGAGCAAGCGTTTTACCAACATGATCGCACCGCGTTGCGGGAACTCGCAGCACTATGGAAACCCGGCGTGCCAATCTCAGAACTGCCAGAATATGTGGCGCGGGCGCGCGAACTCAATAGCAGTCTCGAGATGGAATTGACGGCCCGCCAGCAGGCGAATGAAAGCAAGAAAAAGGATTAAAGCGCGGGTCGGTTACCCGTCACTCACGCCCGCCTCCGCAAATGTCGCCATACCTGAGTGGCAGGCAATCGCACCTTTCAGCACTCCAATCGCCAAAGCCGCACCAGACCCTTCGCCCAACCGCAGGCCAAGGTTCAAAAGAGGCTGTTTACGAATGCCGTCCAACAGGCGTTGATGCGCGCCCTCGGCACTTAAATGGCCAGCCACCGTATGATCCAACGCGCCATCAACCGCTTTGGCAAGGCTGGCAGCCGCAGCACAACAGATGAATCCATCAAGGATCACAGGGATCCGGTGATGCCGCGCGGCGGCAATCGCCCCGACCATCGCCGCAAGTTCGCGCCCACCCAAGCATCGCAACGCTTCAAGAGGGTCAGATATCTTATGCAACGCAAGGCCCTGCTCCACGACTTGGGTTTTCCGCGCAAGCCCTGCATCGTCAACGCCAGTGCCACGCCCAGTCCAATCGGCCGCTTCGCCGCCCAGAACGGCGGCCGCAACCGCAGCTGCCGACGTGGTGTTCCCGATCCCCATTTCGCCGGTGACCAAGAGATCAGCATCTGGATCGACAGCGTTCCAGCCTGTTTGCAGCGCATCCACAAATTCAGCCTCAGTCATCGCGGGTGCTGTCGTGAAATCCGCAGTCGGCGTGTCGAGCGATAGCGGGTAGACGTCCATCTTCGCGCCGAACTCTTTGCAGAGTTGGTTAATCGCAGCGCCACCATGTTCAAAGTTCGCGACCATTTGTACCGTGACTTCCGGCGGGAAAGCCGAGACGCCTTGCGCACAAACCCCGTGGTTGCCGGCAAAAATGATAACCTGCGGTGCCGTGATCCGCGGCTGTGCATCGCCGCGCCAGCCCGCATACCAAATTGCGAGGTCCTCTAAGCGCCCCAGCGCACCCGGCGGTTTGGTCAATTGCCCGTTGCGGTCCTGTGCCGCTTGCGTTGCAGCGGCGTCCGGTCCGGCGGCTTTTGCCAAGGCATCACGGAAGGTCGAAATTGTGGTAAATGGCGCTTGCATCGCATCCTCACTCGGCTCAATCTTTAGCTCTGTTTAACGCACGTAGCCCCGATGAACAGGCCCTGAAAGGACGCATTTTGTACAAACCCGACAATGCCCTCATCGACCGGATCGACCTGCCCGCAGCGTTGGGGTTGCTGACACGTTTGCCGGTCATCGTCGATGGCACACGTGCGATGGAACGGGGCGCTGCGTCGGCTTGGGCGTATCCCTTGGTAGGCGTGGTCCTTGGGGTAATCTTGGCCGCTGCGACAGCTATTTTAATCTGGATGGGTTTACCGTCTGGCATCGTCGCGGGTGTCATCCTCGCAGGTTCTGTGATCATGACAGGCGCGATGCACGAAGACGGATTAGCCGATAGCGCGGACGGGCTGTGGGGTGGCTGGGACCGCGCGCGCCGCCTTGCGATTATGAAAGACAGCCATATCGGCGTGTACGGTGTTTGCGCGATTGCATTGTCGCTACTGCTGCGCTGGCTGGCGCTGGTCGTGATCATCTCGATGGGGGCGTACTGGGTGGCCTTTATTGCTGTTGGCGCGCTGAGCCGAACAGCGATGGTGGGTCTCATGGCCGTTCTGCCGCATGCCAGATCAGACGGTTTAAGCCAAAGTGTCGGACGTCCACCGGCCAATGCAGTCTGGGTCGCCGTTGGAATTGCCATCGGGTTTGCTGTTTTGTGCGGCTACCCATGGCTGCTGTTCGTGGCACTGATTGCGACGCTGATTTGCGGCGCAATCGCACGCGCCAAAATTGGCGGGCAAACCGGCGATATTTTGGGCGCAACGCAGCAAATCAACGAAATTATGCTGCTTTGCGCTATCGTGACGATGATAACCTAAGGCAGCGGCGCGCAAGCCAAGGCCGTCGCGAATGAGCCGCGATCAACATGCACCCCAATTGGGCGTGTCTTCAGCACGCCATCAGCGAAAACGGTCGACATGATCTGCGACCAATCAGCATTTGCCGTTATCATTTCAGGGCCTTCCCCGCAGTCACGTATACCGCCGCCGATATCACGCTCGCCAATGCGGTGGTTGGTCAGGCCGGGCAAGTCGGCAACTGGCGTCAAAGCGCCATCAACAAAGCGCCAAACACGCAACGTCTTGGCCAAGTGCGGCCGGTCGATATAGGCGACTTCGATCGCGCCATCACCGTCCAGATCAGCGGCACCAATCGGAGCAAGCCATCGGTTCGTGCGCCCGATATGCGGGGTCGCCGCAATCTTTCCGGTTTCGTCATAGACGGCCAACTGTGCACCCTCCGGCGCAAGGGTCTCAACGACGATCAATTCGGCAGTGCCGTCACCATCAAGGTCTGCCAGTCTTGGGGCGACATCCTCGAACACGCGATCTTGGGGTAGTGTGAAAACACGCAACCCTGCATCCGTCGTTATTTCCAACGCGCCCCATTCAACCGCATCGCCCAATACACCATGCGCGTAGCGATCAGTGGGCGCTGCATATTCCGCCGACAGGATTGTCTCGGCACAGGCAGAAGTGGCCGTGATGGCCACTAATGCAAATGTGCGGATCAAATCTGCTTTTCCGGCATTTGCACGCGCAGGCCATCCAAATCGTCAGATACTTTCAACTGGCAGGTCAGGCGCGATTTTGTTGGGTTCGGCTCAAATGCGAAATCCAGCATGTCTTCTTCCATCGCGTCCTTGGCAGGCAGCTTTTCCACCCAAGCGTCATCCACATAGACGTGGCACGTGGAACATGCACATGCACCACCGCAGTCGGCCTCAATTCCCGGAATGCCGTTGTCACGGGCGCCTTCCATGACGGTCAGTCCATTTGCAACGTCCACAACATGTTCTTTGCCGCCGTATTCAACGTAAGTAATCTTGGCCATTCTCATCAGTCCTTATGGAAACATCGTTTGTCAAAAACCTAAGTAGTGCAGCAAACTTAAGCTAGCCACCCCAAATATACGTTACGTTTGCGCTAACGTCCGTGTGAACTGTGGACTCTCGGAATTCAGTCGATAACTTTACGTCATCTTGGGTCGGGGAGGCCCAAACATAGGGAGAGATCAATGAAGTATCTATCAAAGGCCGTTCTCGCGGCGAGCATCGCTATTGGCGCACCAATGGCACAGGCGCAAGACGCCGAAGAAGCGAGCTATATTCTTGCGACAGCATCCACCGGCGGCACGTATTATCCCGTTGGCGTGGCACTTTCGACACTTGTGAAGGTGAAACTGGAACCAAGCCAGAAAATCGGCATGTCAGCCATCAGCTCTGCCGGGTCTGGTGAAAACGTTCGCTTGATCCGTGAAGGCGAAGCACAGTTTGGCATTCTGCAAGGTTTGTTCGGTTTCTATGCCGCATCAGGCACCGGACCTGTTGCGGAATCTGGCCCACAAGATCACCTGCGCTCGGTCACAATGCTGTGGCAGAACGTAGAGCAGTTTGTTGTGGCGTCCGATGTTGCAACCACTGGCACGATCGAGGACATGGTCGCGCTGAAGGGTGAAGCCATGGCGCTGGGTCGCCAAAACTCTGGCACAATCGGATCGAACGCGACGATCATGGCAGGCTTTGGTGTTGATATCGAAACAGACTATGAACTGGTCTTTGCGGGCTACGGCCCATCAGCTGAAGCGCTGCAAAACGGTCAGGTCAAAGGCATCAGTACACCCGCAGGTGTTCCAACAGGCGCGGTAAGCCAGCTTATGGCAGCCGCAGGCGACAGCGTGACGATGTTGAACTTCACACCTGAGCAGGTTGAACAGGCTGATGGCGGACGTGGACTTTGGACACCGTATCTGATCCCAGCGGGCACCTACCCGGGCCAGACAGAGGACATCAACACAATCGCGCAGCCAAACTTCTTGGCGACACACGCGGATTTGCCAGAAGAGAACGTCTACCAGATCACCAAGACGATCTATGAAAACCTGCCCTTCTTGCAAGCGATCCACCCAGCCACAAAGGCGATGGCGCTTGAAGCTGCAATTGCTGGTTTGCCAGTGCCCCTGCATCCTGGTGCAGCACGGTTCTATCAGGAACAAGGGATTGAAATCCCAGAGCGCCTGATCGCAAACTAAAAAATTCAACGGCCCGTGTGATCATCACGCGGGCCGTTTTGCATATAAGGGGACGCATAATGTCCGACGAAACCCCCGCCGCGGATGACCTGCAGCGCAGCTTTACCGGTTTGCCAAACTCCGCCCTCACAATCCTTTGTTTTTTGATCGCGGTTGGGCACATTTATGTGGCCTTTGATCCGATCATTTCCGAATTCCAACGCAACGCTTACCACTTTGCGGGCTTTGCATTTCTCGCGGCGGTCCTGAACCCCATCGTCAAGGGCAAGACACGTAGCAAACCTGTTCTCGTGTTTGACCTGACCTTGGGCAGCTTGGTCGCCATTGCAGCAATATACTTGCCCTTCGCCGAACAAGGCATCTACGACCGCGGTGTCAAGTTCTCGACCCTCGATTGGATCGCTGCCGTCATCTGCGTCATCGGCGCGATCGAGCTGACGCGGCGATTGACCGGTTTGGTGATCCCTTGCCTGATCATCATTGCGATCACGTATATCGGCTGGTGGGGGCAGTTGATTGGTGGTGTGTTTTCCTTCCCAGGTCTCAGCTGGGAATCCATCGCGTTTCGCTCGATCTATGGCGATGACGCAATGTTCGGGACAATTGCGCGGATTTCATCGACGTTCGTGTTTCTCTTTATCATCTTCGGCGCGTTCCTTCTGCGCTCTGGTGCAGGTGATTTCGTGATCAATATCGCGCGTGCGATTGCCGGGCGTTTGGTCGGTGGTCCGGGTATTGTCGCCGTCATCGCGTCGGGTTTGACCGGAACAATCTCAGGCTCGGCGGTTGCAAACACTGCGTCCACTGGTGTCATCACGATCCCTTTGATGAAGAAAGCTGGGTTTCCTGCCAAGTTTGCAGGCGGTGTGGAAGCAGCTTCTTCAACAGGTGGTCAGCTTATGCCGCCGATCATGGGCGCAGGCGCATTCGTGATGGCAAGTTTCACGCAAATTCCCTATGAGACCATCGTCGCGGTCGCGGCGCTCCCTGCTCTGCTTTACTTCCTGTCGGTCGTATTCTTTGTTCGCATCGAGGCACGCCGTCTTGGGCTGCCACCGATGGAAAGCGATGGCGAAACGATTGGCTCTGCCTTCAAGAAAGGCGGCGCGAGTTTTGTGATACCAATCAGTGCGCTGATTGGTATGCTCGTGTCCGGTTTTACACCTGCATTTGCAGCAGTCTTTGGCATTCTTGCCGTAATCGGCTCAAGCTGGCTGACCCAGAACCCTATGGGCCCTCGCGCCGTGTTTGAGGCGCTTGTGATGGGGACCAAAGGCATGATCATGACGGCTGTCTTGCTGTGTGCCGTGGGCCTTGTTGTCAACGTCATCGCGACCGCAGGCATCGGCAATACATTCAGCTTGATGATTGCAGATTGGGCAGGCGGCAACCTGTTGATCGCCATCGTCATGGTCGCACTTGCCAGCCTTGTGCTGGGGATGGGGCTGCCGGTGACTGCGGCCTACATCGTGCTCGCAACGCTCTCCGCCCCTGCCCTTGCGGGCATGATTGCGGACCGTTTCGTGATCGAAGCATTGGCAGCCGGCACCTTGGGTGATGCAGGCAACGCGGTGTTGATGTTTGGCGTCCCTGACCCATCCGTCCTTACGGGTGCGCTAAACCTCGAAGAGGCCGCCGCGATCATCAAAGCGCTGCCTCTTGAGGTTGCGGCGCCCCTGCGCGATCTGGTGGTCCCCCAAGACATCACCGTCGCGGCGTTACTGTCCGCGCATATGATCATCTTCTGGCTGAGCCAAGACAGCAACGTCACACCCCCCGTAGCCTTGGCTGCCTTTACCGCCGCAGCAATCGCAAAAGCGCCCGCAATGGCGACGGGTATCGCAAGTTGGAAGCTAGCCAAGGGTTTGTATATTGTCCCCTTGATGATGGCTTACACCCCGTTCTTGTCGGGTGACTGGGGCGTCATGGTTGTCATCTTCGGCTTTGGTGTCGTCGGCATCTACGCGCTTGCAGGTGCCCTACAAGGCTGCATGGAGGCCCCACTCAACATCGTAACGCGCGTTGTTTTGGGTGTCGCTGGTGCTGCATGTCTCTGGCCTGCACCGCTGATGGTGCATCTGATTGCCGCGGCTGTCGTGATTGCATTATTGGTTTGGAATGCGCGACAACCAAAGGCGGCGATGGCTGCCGAAAGATGACTTATGGCCCACCAAGGAAGCTGCCTTTGCGGCAAAGTGACATTTACAGTTGAAGGTGACCTGCCGGAATTGAGCGCATGTCACTGCACTGCCTGTCGAAAACACTCAGGTCATTATGAGGCGTCCGTGGATATCGCGCGGACTGCGCTGACGCTGCGCGGTGAAGACAGCATCGGGTGGTATCAATCCTCTGAAAAAGTCCGCCGCGGTTTTTGCAAAAACTGTGGGTCAACATTGTTCTGGGACCCAATCTTCCAAGACTGGACTGCTATTGCCATGGGGGCTTTCGATACACCGACGCAAACCAAACTCGCGCGCCACATCTTCGTGTCCGAGAAAGGCGACTACTATGACATCGCCGATGGTCTGCCTCAAAACGAGACCTAACAAAAAAGGCGACCAACGCGGGCCGCCTTTTCGTACAGTTTTCGGGGTTCGCGCTACTCTTCGAGCACAAGCGCCACAAAGCGTGGATCACCGCCGCGACGCACCAGCAGAAGGATAGACTTACGTCCGGCTTCTGTTGCCGCTTCGATCCGCCCTTCAAGGTCAGCCACGGTTGTGACGGATTCTTGACCCGCTTCGGTGATCACATCACCTTCAAGCAGGCCTTTGGATGCGGCCTCAGACTCTGGGTTAATCGCCGTGATGACCAGACCTGCGTCGACAGTCAGCGAGAACTGATCTGTCAGTTCCTCGGTGACCTCTGAGAGTGTCAAACCTAGAATTTCAGCTTGCTCCGGCTCTGCTTCTTCCTCTGTCGATGCGGGGAAGGCAACAGCCTCGGATGTCTCGCGACGCCCTAGAACAACGGTCAGGTCCGCCATGTCACCATCGCGCAAGACAGCAACGGGTACTTCTTTGCCCACAGGTGAGTTACCAACGATCCGGACAAGTTCGCGCGTGTCTTCAATCTCGATCCCATCGAAATTCAGGATCACGTCACCGGCCAACATGCCTGCATTTTCGGCAGGGCCAGCCGGCACATCAGTGACCAGCGCACCGCGTGCAAGATCCAATCCTTCGATAGCGTCGACCATATCAGGTGTGACATCTTGGATGCGCACACCCAACCAGCCACGACGGGTTTCGCCAAACTCAATCAGCTGATCAACAACATTGGTCACAACAGCCGACGACATCGCAAAACCGATACCAATGGAGCCGCCATTGGGCGACAAAATCGCCGTGTTCACGCCGATCACTTCACCATCCATATTGAACAGCGGTCCACCAGAGTTACCGCGGTTAATCGCAGCGTCGGTCTGGATATAGTCGTCATATGTGCCGGAAAGTGCGCGGTCACGTGCTGACACGATACCAGCCGAAACCGAGAAACCTTGGCCCAGTGGGTTACCCATCGCCATGACCCAATCGCCGACGCGCGAACCAACAGCAGTACTGTCGCCAAATTCGACAAATGGCAAACCTTCGAGATCCACTTTCAGAACCGCAATATCCGTGTTCGGATCTGTCCCGATTAATTCGGCAGGAACACCCGCTTCACCACCTGGAAAAAATTCGATCAGGATTTCATCAGCGCCTTCGATGACGTGGTTGTTGGTGACGATATAGCCATCGTCAGAGATAACAAAACCGGAACCGAGCGCCGAAGATCTGCGTTGTCCCTCACCGGGGCCGCGGTCCAGATCATCAAAGAAATCCTCAAACGGTGACCCGTCCGGCACCAAACCTTGTGGGCCGGTGCGACCAGCAATTGTTGTGCTGGTCGTAATGTTCACCACTGATGGGCTTACTTGTTCGGCCAGATCGGCAAATGTTGCCGGTCGGCTTTGTGCGTTGGCGACGGTGACCTGCGCCAGCACCAGCGCGAATGCCACTGCTAATGTCGTCACGAATGCCATCAACAGGCGGCGGGCGCGTTGTTGGTCTTGTTGAATTGCGATTGCCTTGGGCTTCACGGGGCAAATCTCCTTTGTCTTTGGACATGGGGCGCGAGAAAGCGGTCCCTTCAATTACTGATGTTCTATGTAGGGCGGTAATTGTGCAACGCAAACTTACCTACTCATTGCTCAATAGGACGTGAATTTTCGTGTAGTTCTTGCAATAATTTTCAGTTTCACCTCTTGTGGCGCAGTTAAACCAAGACCCTAGGCTAAGTGAACACGATGTTATCCCAAATCCTTTCGCCCTCTGTCCTGATCTTACTTGCCGGAGGCGTTCAGATTTGTGGCTATTTGCTCATTAATCAGACCTATCTGCGTCTGACGATGCTGTGCAGTACGTCTCTGTACATTCTATATTACTTCCATGCCGCAGAGACGCCACTTTGGGGTGCGATCATCATTTCGAGCATGACGCTGGTCACCATTCTCATTGGTTTGGCAACGCTCTATGCGCGTAATTCAAGCTGGTCCGTGCCCGATGCACACAAGGATATCTATCCTCTGTTTGACGAATTGATGCCCGGTGATTTTGGCAAAGTCATGCGTTTGTCAAAGCGCGAAACACTGACCGAAGACCGTATTGTAACACAAGAGGGCGATGATCCCGAGACGCTGATTTTTGTCACAAAGGGGACTTTCTTGGTGCAAAAAGGTAAAGTGCGTTTCGATGTGCCCGGACCCACGTTCATTGGTGAAGTCGCCTATCTGCGCAATGCGCCCAGTGCGGCAACAACCACTTTGCGGGCCGGAAACGAGATTGTGGTGTGGTCACGTAGCACCTTGGCGCGAAACACACGCACCGCCCCGCGTTTGAAACTGGCGTTTGATGCGCTGATTTCCCGCGATCTTGCGAAGAAAGTATCCTTGGCCGTCTCGCCCGACGCCGAACACCATTAGCGCAATGCAAAAGGGCCGGCATTTCTGCCAGCCCTTTCAAAGTCATCTAACTTGCCGCGTGAGATTACTCAGACGCGCGGCCTTGATCGGACTTCAAGTAGTTGAAGAACTCGTTGTCAGGCGACAGAACCATCGTTGAATTGCCCGGTGTAAGTGACCGCTGATAGGCCGTCATGGAACGGTAGAATTCAAAGAATTCCGCATCACGACCAAAGGCTGCTGCGAAGATTTCGTTTCGCTGCGCGTCGGCTTCACCTTGGATGATCTGGCCTTCACGTTGTGCCTCTGACACGAGTTCGATCACGGTACGATCTGCACCCGCACGAATACGTTGTGCGGCCTCATTACCACGTGCGCGCTCGTCTGCCGCTTCGCGATCACGTTCTGCTTTCATACGCTCGTATGTGGCATTGAGGTTTTCTGGTGGTAGGTCAGTGCGCTTCAAACGCACGTCGATCACCTGCAAACCTAGCGCGCGCGCTTCGGCAATCGCAGAGTTACGGATACGCAACATCAGTGCTGCACGATCAACTGACAAAATGTCGTTTGACGATACTGAACCCAAAACTTCACGCGTTTCAGCACGCAAAATACTGTCGAGACGACGGGCTGCGGCCTCTTCGCCGCCAACACCAACGGCGCGACGGAACTGCTCAACATCGGCAATGCGATAACGGGCAAAGGCATCGACGACCAAACGGCGATCATCAGATGGTGTGACCTCAAGTGGTTCCAGATCACGGCTCAGGATACGGTCGTCATAGCGCACGACCTCTTGGATCAGTGGGATTTTGAACCCCAGACCCGGCTCTTCCTGAACCTTTACGATTTGACCGAACTGCAGAACAAGCGCCTTTTGGCGTTCGTCTACGATGAAGACTGATGACAATGCACCAATCACAATGACCGCGACTGCGGGCAGAAGAAATGCTGACTTACGCATTAGTTTGATCCCTCAGTTGTGTTGCGACGCAATTCGTTCAGTGGCAGGTAAGGCACAACGCCCTGCGAACCACCGGCACCTTCGTCAAGCAAGATAATATCGACACCACCAAGGACGCTTTCCATGGTTTCCAGATACAGACGCTTGCGCGTGACTTCAGGCGCTTGTTCGTATTCGCCCAAAACTGCGAGGAAACGGCTGGCTTCACCTGTCGCTTCGTTCACCACCTGAGCGCGGTAACCTTCGGCTTGCTCGAGGATTTGAGCGGCTTGACCACGTGCTTCGGCAACCACTTGGTTTGCATAAGCATCAGCCACGTTTTGCACACGGTCACGTTCTTGCTCGGCATCCTGAACCGCGCGGAATGACGCAATAACCGGCTCTGGCGGGTCAGCTTTGTCAAAGTTCACACGGATGATGTTCACACCACTGTTGTAGCTATCCAACGTTGTCTGAATCGAGTCGCTCAGCCGGTCAGCAATCGCACCACGGTCCCTGTTCAGGATCGGAGCAAGTTCTGACTGTGAAATAATCTCACGCATCGCAGATTCTGCTGTTGCCGCAATCGTTTGTGGCGGATCAGCGAGGTTAAAGAGGTAAAGCTGCGGATCGGTGATGTTCCAAACAACCTGGAAATCGATGTCCACGATGTTTTCGTCACCAGTCAGCATCAAACCTGCGTCCATGCCGGATCGGCTGGTGCCAATGTCGATGTTCCGCTCGGTTGTTACCGCGATCACTTCGCGGGTCACGATCGGCCAAGGCGCAAAGTTCAAACCGGATTCGCCAACTTCAAGGAACTCACCCAAGAACAACTCGACCGAGCGTTCTTCTGGGCGCACCGTGTAGAATGACGCGTAGAGCCAAAGGGCAAGTACCGCCAAAAGACCCAGACCGACAGTGCCGCGTGTGATCTGTGGACCACCGCCCCCGCTGCCGGCTGGGCGGTTTCCGCCACCGCCGCCGCCGCCCATAAGGACGCGCAACTGCTCTTTGCCTTTGTTGACCAGTTCATCAATCTCGGGAATGTTTGGTCCGTCATTATTCGGTGGACGACCACCGCCATTGCGGTTGTCATCGTCACCGCCGCCTGAGCCTTTGTTTCCGCCGCCCCCCCAAGGGCCACCAGTATTACCTGCCATTGTTTTCCTATGCTTCCTTTTAGCGATCAACCGCTTGCGCGGGCCTTCTCCATGCCATGTGTGGCTTGATGATGCGAATTCAAGCGGTTCGCATCGGTTCCTTCATCGTCACGAGCTCTTCGGCCATTGTCGGGTGAACGGCAACGGTCCGGTCAAAGTCTTCTTTTGTAGCGCCCATCTTGACCGCAATACCCACCAGTTGGATCATTTCGCCTGCATGATCCGCGACGATATGACAGCCCAGAACCTTGCGGGTTGCGACACTGACAACAAGTTTCATCAAGACCCTGTCATCGCGACCAGCGAACGCGTGGTTCATTGGCTTGAACGAGGTGCAATAAATCTCAACCGGTTCAATCTCGCGGGCTTGTTCTTCGGTCAGGCCGACAGTGCCAAGCTCTGGCTGCGTAAAGACGGCAGATGGGATCAATTCATGATCCACCGCGGTTGGATTGCCCTTAAAGACGGTTTCGACAAACGCCATGCCTTCGCGGATGGCGACGGGCGTCAGTTGCACACGGTTCGTCACGTCACCGATTGCATAAACCGATGGCACAGCCGTCTGGCTATATTCATCAACGACAATCTCGCCGCGCCTGCCGACTTCAATACCAGCCTCGGGCAGTCCCATATGTTCGGTATTGGGTGCGCGTCCGGTCGCAAACATGACCTGATCATAGACCCGCTCTGTGCCATTCGTCGCTTTCACCCAGATGCCGTTGCCATTTCCGGCACCGGCCACAGCAACGGGACGGCCACCCTCCATCGGTACACCATGCGATGTGCCCTCAAGGTCTGCATCAGTCGCTTGACGCATCTCGACGATGTTTGTGCCAAGATGAAGATCAACACCTTTGGAACGCATGCCCTCAGCCACCAAACCGCGCGCTTCGTCGTCAAAGCCGCGTAGAATTTGCGCGCCGCGATAGAATTGCGTCACTTCGACGCCAAGCCCGTTCAGGATGCCTGCGAACTCGGACGCGATGTACCCGCCACCAATGATCAAGATCGACTTTGGCATCTCATCGAGAAGGAAAATCTCATTCGATGTAATTCCCAGATCAGAGCCCGCCATTTCAGGCACCACAGGACGGCCGCCAGTGGCGATCAGAATATGCTTTGCCGTTACTTCTTTTCCGGCCGAAAGCGTCACGGTATGCGGGTCTTTCAGTGACGCGCGTGCGTCGAAAATCTCGACGTTGGAGCCACTCAGAAGCTTGCGGTAAATCCCCTCAAGCCGGTCTAACTCTTGATGCAGTTGCGCGCGGAACTTGGGCCAATGAAATGGCCCCTCCTCTACGTCCCAACCGTAAGCGCGGGCATCGTCAAACATCTCGGAGTAACCAGACGCGAAAACCATCAACTTCTTTGGAACGCAGCCCCGAATGACACAAGTACCGCCCATGCGGTATTCTTCTGCCAACGCCACTTTGGCACCCGTCGCAGAGGCCACGCGCGCCGCGCGCACACCGCCAGAGCCACCCCCGATGACGAAAAGGTCATAGTCAAAAGTCATAGGATAGCTCCGATTAGTATTGGTATTTCATGGTGGGGCTTAGTCAGAAATGTCGACGAAGATGTTATCATCATCAAGTACATCAAAACGAACAACCTCGGAGGTGTCGTTGGTGATGTCACGGACGGTCACTTTGCCGTCACCATGCCCTACGACGACGACATCGCAAATGTCGATGAACAGGCCGTTCTCGACAACGCCGGGGATCTGGTTGATCACAAGGCTCAACTGACGCGCATCGCTGATCCGTTTGAGATGCAGATCAAGGATAAAGTTACCTTCATCGGTCACATATGGTTTCTTGCCTTGCATCCGCTGGACGATATCACGACCCAAAACATCCACGCCCGTTAACATCTCTTCTATCAGACCCTGCGTGACCGGAAGGCCAAAAGGCACGACCTCAATAGGCAAAGGAAACGCACCAAGCGTGTCTACTTTTTTCGTCGCATCCGCGATGACAATCATGCGGTCGCTAGCGGTTGCTACGATTTTTTCGCGCAAATGCGCACCGCCGCCGCCTTTGATCAAGGTCAGCTCATCATCGTATTCGTCAGTGCCATCAATCGTGATATCCAGCCACTTTGCTTCTTCCAAGGTAATCACGTCTATTCCAACCTGACGCGCCAGCTTAGCGGTGCGGTTTGAGGTTGGCACACCTTTAATTTTTAGTCCGTTTTCCCGAACCATCTCGCCCAAGCATTGCACCAGCCAAGCCGCAGTAGAGCCCGTGCCAAGTCCGACTTTCATACCGGATTTCACGTATTCGCTGGCTTGCTTAGCGGCGACGAATTTCGCCTTGTCGATGAGGGACAATTCGCTGGACATATCTCGCACTCCGAAAATTGAGTTCAGCAGGCTTATAACTAGGTTTGCAACGGGGTGCGAGGCCCCAATTCAGCATATTTCATACATCGCGCACGCCCGCGCGATTCATGGTGAAAACGTCGCATTTGCTAGGGCGGTAAACACCAATTGCGATAGCGTCTGATCATGACAGCAATCATGCGCCTTCACTATGCCCCCGATAATGCCTCGCTTTGCGTGCGATTGGCCTTGGAAGAGCTGGGTTTGACCTATCAAACACATCTGATTGACCGCGCCCAAGGTGAGCAGAAATCTGAAGCCTATCTTGCGCTGAACCCAAACGGGCTTATCCCAGTGTTGGAAACGCCGCAGGGTCCAATGTTCGAGACCGCAGCAATCCTCATCTGGTTGTCGGACAAATACGGGACACTTCTACCGCCAGTTTCTGCGCCCGACCGTATGCATGCGGTCCAATGGATCATATGGCTGGCCAATACGCTGCACCCAACCTTGCGGATGATGTTTTACCCCGATCAATATACTAATGCTGATGAAGCCGCGACACGTCGCAAGGCAGGCAAACGCCTGATCGCCCATTTCGATGTGTTGTCGCAGGCAAAGACGACCCCTTGGCTGGACGATGACACGCCCAGCGCCCATGGCTGCTACTTAGCTCCGATGCTGCGCTGGTCCGCTCTTTACGGTGGTGGTGCGGACTGGTTTGATCTGTCGCGCTGGCCGCGCCTGATGGATTTCACCAAACGGTTTGAGGCGCGCGATGTTGCCAAACGTATCGCAGTGGCCGAAGGTTTGGGCGCGACCCCATTTTCCGCGCCATCACCCTGTCATCCACCAGAAGGAACAGCCCTTTAGATGTTTTTATCCGTATTCGATATGTTCAAAGTCGGCGTAGGCCCTTCTTCTTCTCATACGATCGGGCCGATGGTTGCAGCCGCTCGTTTTCTGGATCACTTGCGCGCACAGCCCTTTGGTGTTGCTGGCTTGCAAGCGTCATTGCACGGCAGTCTGGCGTTCACCGGGGTGGGGCATGCGACGGACCGGGCTGTTATCCTTGGGTTGGCCGGATTTCGGGCAGATCATTACGATGCAGACAAGGCGGAAGCGGAACTCGCGCGCATTGCGACCGATCACACGGTGTCGCCCGATGGTCTGGAGACGCTGAAATTCCATCCCAAAGATGACCTGATCTTTGACTACGGCCCCGCCCTGCCCGGCCATGCGAACGGGATGATTTTGCGCGGTACTGACGCCCAAGGCGACGTGATCACCCAAATCACTTACTATTCTATTGGCGGCGGGTTTGTCCTGACCGAGGCTGAGTTGAATGCCGGCAAAGACAGCGACACAGGCGCACCTGTGCCTTTCCCCTTCCACTCCGCCCAAGAAATGCTGGATATGGCGAATATGTCCGGCAAGACCATTGCCGAAATGAAGCAAACCAACGAGCTTTCTAGGATGCCCGGCGCCGACCTCGACAAAGGTCTGGACCGGATTTGGGAGGTGATGAACGACTGCATCACACGCGGATTGCAAACCGATGGGATACTCCCCGGTGGGCTGTTCGTCCGCAGACGGGCAAAGGGCATCTATGACGCGTTGCAGGCAGAGCGCGGCATGAACCTGACTGCGCCACACACCATCAACGACTTTATGTCGACCTACGCGATGGCCGTGAACGAAGAGAATGCTGCAGGTGGACAAGTCGTCACAGCACCGACAAACGGTGCGGCTGGTGTCATCCCTGCCACGATCCGCTATTGGCTTGATCATGTGCCGGGCGCTGCGCAAAGCCGGGTACCAGAGTTCTTGCTGACGGCTGCGGCAATCGGCGGTTTGATCAAATACAACGCATCAATCTCCGGGGCCGAATGTGGCTGCCAGGCTGAGGTCGGGAGTGCGGCAGCGATGGCTGCCGCTGGACTTGCCGCGGTTCTGGGCGGATCACCCGAACAAGTTGAAAATGCCGCAGAAATCGCGCTGGAACACCACCTTGGTATGACCTGCGATCCGGTCAAAGGACTGGTGCAGGTGCCGTGCATCGAACGCAACGGGTTGGGTGCGATCAAAGCCGTTTCAGCGGCATCTCTGGCGATGCGCGGCGACGGCACGCACCTTGTATCATTGGACGTGGCGATTGAGACAATGCGCCAAACCGGCGCCGATATGAGCGAAAAATACAAAGAGACCGCATTGGGTGGCTTGGCCGTCAACGTCCCAAACTGCTAGCCGCGCGCCGCAACCCCACGCATCGCCACATCCAGATCGTGCACCAACGTCTGGGCCATAGATCGCATCACCATAATCTCGAACGTATTGGCGGCGGTCCGTGTGATGGTCACTGACAAATGCCCCAGCATAGTCTTGGCAACATGGTTCTTTTTGAAAACAGTGGCACGCAGGTCAATCGGCACAAGGCGCGCCAGAACATCTTCAGAACCCGCACCGGAAATCGCAACAACAGCCCACGCATCACTTTGATCCGTCACGGCGGCCAACCCGTCCAGTGCAACGTCCCCCGCCACCATCCAAGTGCCGTGGCCGAACCACGTCACGCCGCCAATGCGGCGATTGAGGCCGGATAAAACGGCACCTACATGCGATTTTAGCTTTGCGGACACCGCCTTATTCTGGCCTGCAAACGGTGCAACCGACATCAAACGATCTGGCAAAACTTCTGTCACTGCGATCTTCCCAAGTGATATTGGCAGAAGTCCTGCACAGGGCGTCAAAGCAATCAATTTAGCCACGGGCACGCCCTCCTGTTGGATCAAAGAAGACGGGATCACACACAACAACGGTCTCGGTCACATCGCGCAAATGATCGCGTAGTTTGATAACTTCGCCGTGCCGCGCACGACCATTCTCCAAGAACGCCAGCGCAAGCTGGGTATCAAGCGTCGGTGAATAGCAAACCGATGTTGTATACCCTTGGCTGTTCACCCGGGTTGCATCGGCATCCTTCTCAAACAAGTGCGCGCCAGCGGTCAAGGGGTGATCCGGCCCTTTAGCGCGCAAGCCAACCAACTGCTGCCGCCCTTCACCGATTAAACCGGGACGTGCTGCCGCTGCGTGTCCGATACAGTCCTTTTTCTGACTGACCATGCGGCCCATGCCAATATCAAAGGCGGTCGTGCGACCGTGGATTTCCGCATGTGTGATAAAGCCCTTCTCGATACGCAACACATTGAGAGCCTCCATGCCATAAGGGCCACCGCCCATGACCTCGGCTTGCGCGACCAACATCCGAAACAGGCTTTCGCCATAGCGGGACGGCACGGCGACCTCATAAGCGTGTTCGCCAGAAAATGAGATACGGAATAAACGCCCCGGCACACCGCCTACGTTGGCTTCGCCACATGCCATAAACGGCCAAGCCTCATCGGTAAGCTCTTGATCCAAAACGGTGTTAAGAAGTGCGCGGGCTTTGGGACCAGCAACGGCAAACTGCGCCCATTGCTCTGTGACAGAGATGACATTTGCGTCCAGATCTGGGCGCAAAGCCTGCAGTACAAATTCCAGATGACGCATGACGAGACCTGCGGCAGCGGTCGTCGTCGTCATTACAAAGTGCTGCTCGCCCAGTCGCGCCGTTGTGCCGTCATCCAGCACATGCCCGTCCTCGCGCAACATAAGTCCATAACGCACCTTACCGACTTTGAGGGTTGAAAAAGTGTTCGTGTAAACAAAGTCCAGTAGGGTCGCCGCATCAGGTCCTTGAATATCAATCTTGCCCAAAGTCGAGACATCGCAAACCCCGACAGCGTTGCGCACATAGCCCACTTCGCGGTCGCACGCCTCGCGCCACGTGGCCTCGTCCTTTTGCGGAAAGTAGCTGGGGCGATACCACAGGCCCGCCTCGATCATTGGTGCATCGCGACCAACACTTGCCTTATGAGAGGTGGTAAACCGTTCCGGCGCAAATCCTTTGCCCTGACTGCCAGCTCCCATCGCGGCGATTGATACGGGCACATATGGCGGGCGGAATGTCGTCGTGCCTGTCTCGGGAATACCGCGCCCTGTGGCATCGGCCAGCACGGCCAAGGCCACTACGTTAGATGATTTGCCCTGATCTGGCGCCATACCTTGGGTCGTGTAGCGTTTCATATGCTCGACCGAGCGGAAGTTTTCTTGAGCGGCCAGTTTGATGTCTTTGACATGCACGTCGTTTTGAAAATCAATCCATTGGCGGCCTTTGCCCGGCACCGCCCATAACGGCGAAATTGCGTAAGTGCGATCTTCGGCCTGCGGGACCTTCACTCTGGACTTGAACCCTAGATCCTTGGCAACATCAGCGGCAACCGCCGCCCCTTCCGCCAAACAATCCGCCGTGCTGAACGTGCCGTTGCAAGCACCCGCAGTGACCATGCCCGGAACATTTTCTGCGGAGGGCACAAAGGATGCGATGTCCGTGTTCCATGTGGGTCGCCCATTCATGTGACAGGTCAAATGCACAGTCGGGTTCCAACCGCCTGACATCGCAAGACAGTCGGTCCGAATAACCCGCCTGCCCCCGTTGTAAGCGATCGTCACGCTTTCCAGCGCGTGGCGCCCTTTTGTGGCAACGACTTGGGCGCCCGTATAAATCGGGAAATCGCTGGTGATATCTGTATCATCGCGGCTGTCGATCAAGGCAGCCACTTTGATACCGGCAGCCTGCAAATCTTGGGCCGTGCGATGCGCATCATCGTTATTGCCGAAAACCGCCACTGATTTGCCGGGTGCGACACCCCAACGGTTTACATAGGCACGCACTGCGCTGGCCATCATTATGCCGGGACGGTCATTGTTGGGAAAAGCAATCGGACGCTCAAGCGCGCCCGCGGTCAGGATCGCGCGTTTGGCAACGATCCGCCAAAAACACTCAAGCGGCTTGCCAGCGGCACGGTCCCCCGCGATCCGCTCAAGCGCGGCATATGTCCCTTGATCATAAGCGCCCGTCACTGTGGTCCGGGTCATCATGCGCACATTCTTGAGGTTGGCTAGCTCTTGTATCGCGGCAGCAACCCATGCTGTCGCAGGCTTGCCATCAATCTCTTCGCGTTCGCGCAACAAACGACCACCCATGGCCGTATCTTCATCAGCAAGGATCACGTCCGCACCAGCGCGCCCAGCCGTCAGCGCCGCCATTAACCCCGCAGGCCCTGCACCGATGACCAGCACATCACAAAAGGCGAAGGCTTTTTCATAATCATCGGGATTGGTTTCACCACTCAGCGCACCGAGGCCCGCCGCACGGCGGATTACCGGCTCGTAAACTTTTTCCCAAAAACTACGCGGCCACATGAATGTTTTGTAGTAGAAACCCGCCGCCAGAAATCGCGAAAACAAATCATTTATCGCCAGCATGTCATAGCGCAGCGATGGCCAAGCGTTTTGGCTGAATACTTCCAGCCCTTCAGAAACTTCCAAAGTCGTCGCACGCAGGTTCGGTTCAGTTTGCGCGCCCCGCCCGACCGTGACCAAGGCATTTTGTTCCTCAGAGCCCGCCGACATAACGCCACGCGGGCGGTGATACTTAAATGACCGCGCAACCAGTTTGATGCCGTTTGCCATGAGTGCTGCTGCAACCGGTTCGCCCGGCACACCCTTCAGCTTGCGACCGTCAAAGGTGAAAGTAACGGTCTGCTCAGGTTGCTCCAGCCTCATCGCTTTACCTTCTCGGCCAAAACGGCCTTATGGACCGCGTGCGTTACAGTATTGCGGTCCACCACTAGCCAAGCCCCACAGCCTGCCTCGTGGAACCAAAGATCTTTTGTATCACCTGCCGGATTGCCCCGATTGTGCAAATAGTCGTCCCAAACGCTCAATCCTGCATCTTGGCTTGGGCGGTCCAAGGCCAAAGCATCGCCTTGATAGTAAAACTCGCGCCGGTCACGCTCACCGCAATTGGGGCATGTTATGCGCATAGGTTGCTCTTCTCATCATCTTGCCAAAAATACTCAAAACGCATCACGTGCCCCTAGTGCAAATTGTGCTGAGAGCCGGTGCCCTCTTCATCCATCAGGCCAACGCCAGAGCGAAAGCGATCCAATCGGAACTGCGCAGCCGCTTCAAAGTGGTTCCCGGTTGCCATCAAATGGGCAAAACTGAACCCCGAAGCAGGCACCGCTTTGAACCCGCCATAGCACCAGCCGCAATCAATAAAGAGCCCCTCTGTCGGTGTCTTGTCGATGATCGGCGATCCATCGGGTGTCATGTCCATTATGCCGCCCCAAGACCGCAGCACCTTTGCTTTGCCAATCATTGGCATCAGCGTCATTGCCGCGTCCATGACATGCTCTTTCATCGGCAAGTTGCCGCGCGCAGCATAAGACGTGTAAAAATCAATATCCCCACCAAAGACCAAACCGCCTTTGTCAGACTGACTAATATAGAAGTGCCCCATGCCAAAACTGACAACGTGGTCAATGATTGGCTTGAGGCCCTCGGTGACAAATGCTTGCAATACATGGCTTTCAATCGGCAGACGCATGCCCGCCATCGCAGCAACCTGACCCGATCTGCCAGCCACGACAATGCCCACTTTCTTAGCTTTGATGGCGCCGCGTGTTGTCTGCACGCCTTTGACAACGCCACCTTCGATATCGATACCCGTCACTTCGCAATTCTGGATGATATCCACACCGCGCTGATCCGCACCCCGTGCATACCCCCAAGCCACCGCATCATGCCGGGCAGACCCACCTCGGGGATGGTAAAGACCGCCATAAATAGGGAAGCGCACGTTATCAAAATCAAGGTAGGGAAGATATTCGCGCACGCCTTCACGGTCGAGCAAGATCGCATCATCACCTTGATTAATCATCGCATTACCGCGGCGCGCAAAGGCATCGCGTTGGCCGTCTGAATGGAACAAATTGATCAACCCACGCTGCGAATGCATGACGTTGTAGTTTAAGTCTTGCTCCATTCCCTCCCACATTTTGAGCGAATGCGAATAGAACTCAGAGTTGCCCGGTAAGAAGTAATTTGCGCGAACAATCGTTGTGTTTCGCCCGATATTGCCACCGCCGATATAGCCCTTTTCGAGCACGGCAATATTGGTCATCCCATGCTCTTTGGCGAGGTAGAATGCAGTCGAGAGCCCATGACCACCGCCACCAATGATAATGGCATCATACTCCGCTTTTGGTTCTGGATCGCGCCAAACTGGTTTCCAGCCTTTTTGGCCGAACAAGCCTTCTTTGATCACCTGAAAGCCAGAGTATCCCATGCATCGTCCCTCTTGATCCGAAAATGATCCTAGCAAGGCCGGCTTTGCTTTGCATGCGCTCTTTTCGACATCGACGCGACAACTGGCGACTAAAATCCGCTACGGTTTTCAAGTCAGATACTTTTGACATCGATGATTTGCGGCCAGAACAAGCGATTCTCCGCCCATTTTGGTGTGCATTTGCATACAAAATCGAGCGATAACATGATGAAAAATATACTGATTCGGGCAAATTGGGGCGGCGCAGACGCACCGATTTCAACATTCCCGCCTAGAAAACCACCAATTAGCTCTGATTTGGCCGTGTTTTGTTGCCAATACTTGAACAGTGCGGTTTTCTCCTCGACACTGTTCTTACTGATTTTGGGTGCACATAATCTTTGCGGCGCAATGTCTAATTTTTGCCACAGCAACATAGTTTATATGATAGCGAGTGTGCTAATGATGATCGATCAACGCAGATTTACTTCTGCACCATAAAGTGGCTTTGGTTTACGCTATGGGTAAATGTTGAAGCCAAAGTAACGAGATGAGTGAATTCTGGCGACCAATGCGCCGGGAATCGTGTGAGGACGATTTCAGCATATCCGCTGAAACAAGCACAGAATGTTAAGAAGGGTTGAGGCGCCTGAATGCCTTGATGGAGCGAACGGCTAATATGAAAAACCTAATTCAACAATTTGTCGGTGATGAGCGCGGGACAGCGTCCTTGGAATTTGTCCTAGTGTTCCCGGTATTCTTCACTTTTGTGCTGATGACATATGAAAGCGGGATCCTGTCTGCCCGCCACGTCATGTTGGAACACGGTGTGGATCGAACAGTCCGTGCTGTGCGGACAGGCAATATCTTGGTACCGCAGCCTCCCGGTGCACCATTGTCTGATCGTGATCTTTTGCGTCAAGAAATTTGCGATACTTCGCGCATCCTGCCCGATTGTATGAATCAGCTGGAAATAGAATTATTATGGCGTGATCCATTGAATTGGGTCGCAGTACCAGACGATTTCCGTTGCATTGACCGAGGCGAAGTTGTGCAAGATGCCGTTGAGGTTGGCGGTACTGCAAACAACCGCCTTATGTTCTTGCGTGCCTGCATTCGTATCAACCCGTTCCTGCCAACATCTGGTCTTGGGAAGGCCATTGTGGACAAAAACTCAAGCGACGCAGCCGGCGGTTCTTATGCGCTGACAGCCGTTGGTGCCTTTGTAGTGGAACCCTTCCGCGCCGTAAGCGAGGATGACTAAGCAATGTTGAACCAATGCAAAGCACGGCTCGCAGCATTCAAGAGAGACGAACAAGGCTCAATGGCAATCGAGTTGCTGATTGTGACGCCTATCCTTGTTTGGGTCTTGCTTGCCACATTCGTGTATTTCGATGTCTTCCGCGTTGAAGCGACTTCAAATAAAGCGGCTATTACAATCTCAGAGATGTTTAGCCGCGAAGAAGTACCACTCACAGACGCATACATCGATTCGGCATTGTCAGTTCTGCAGACTCTGACTTACGAAGAAGATGCGCCGGATTTACGTGTGACTGTGTACTACTTTGACGATGATGACAGCACTTACAAAGTCGTTTGGTCAGAGAACCGTGGCTTTGGCCCTGAATTGACTGACAGTGACCTGACCGAGTTGAACAACAAAGGTCTTCTGCCGCAATTAAACGGGGCCGATGACGCAATTCTCGTTGAAACACGCGTGGAATATGACGCGCCGTTCTCACTTGGGTTTGGTGATTTTGATGCGCTCGACTTACAGGATGTGACGTTTGAAACGTTTATTGTCATCCGGCCGCGTCCAGGAAATCTTTGCTTTGACGAAGATCCCGCAGATGACGATGAAGGCTTGTTATGTCACCCTGACGTCACGACTGGAACGACGTAACGCGTAGCGCGATCTGCTCGGCCATGAATTTCGCCTGACCGGAATTCGTCACGCCACCAACACCAACACGGCGCCCTAAACGCCACCAAAGCCCCGGCGCCCACGCCCGGGGCTTTTTGGTTTTCATGACCAATGTGAAACCATGCGAAGGTTTCAACGCGAAGGCACCGCGTTCAACACTATGGACGTCATCAATACTTGCCAAGATCGTACCAGAGCTGTCGCGCAAATCTGTTTCGGTCAAAAAGATCATCATTGTCGTGGCGCGGCGCAAACGTTCCGCCTGCCAAAGCATCAAGACACCAAACCCCAGCATAAAGATCATCCAAGGCACCGACGGAGGAAATGACAATGTTGTATAGATCAACAACGCACCCAGAAAAAGTTGCATGCCATAGGCCATTAACCGACGCACAGGCGATACCTGCACCGTCGCGTAATGACCATTCTCATCGGGTTCAAACATACCTGATCTCCGTTCTCGGTGACGCTTAGCCTAACACGGCACGAAAGCCTAGGTCGTCACAGCCTTGCGCACCAAATCCCAGTAGATGGTCTCGATGGTCTCCGTCTCCAACCGCCCATCCGCACGGTACCAGTTGCTGATACCCGTCAACATCGCAATCAAAGCCATCGCGGTCACACGTGTGTCTTTCATATCAAATGCGCCCTCGGCTTCACCGGCCCGCAAGATGTCCTCCAACGCGTCCTCATACCGGCGACGCATTGCTTCGATCATTGCAAAATTCTCAGGGGATAGATTACGCAACTCCATATAAGACACGAAAACCTGATCAGGGCGTGGCACATGAAAGCGGATATGAAACCGCGTGAAATCTTCTAGCCGCGCCAGCGCTTCAGTGCGGGAAGGCAAATCCTTCAAAGCGGCAAGCAAAGCGACCATATGATCCTTCATCAGATCAAAGAGTAGCGTTTGCTTATCTGGCGTGTAGTTATAAAGCGCGCCTGCCTGCATCCCCACTTCACCAGCGATCTGGCGCATAGACACCGCCGCATAGCCGTGTTGTGCGATCAAGCGTAACGCCGCATCGCGCACCCGAGGGCCGGTAATATCAGAATGAGACCCTTGCTTGCGTGCCATACTTTTCGTTTAACTGAACGCTCGTTCAGATGCAAAACCCAATCCGCGCAGTTGCCCCCGATCATCAAGCAACGATAAGGTGCCGATATGCGCTTTCTTATAATCACTTTGCTTTGCCTTTCAGCCTGTACGCAGTTTCCTGAACTTGAGGGCACAATTAGCGATGCCGCGCGCGACGCCCCCTATCCAAAGCTCAGCCAAGTTCCAATTGCACCGCCAGTATCGGGTATCGAGCAGGAGATTTTGCAAGATCGGATCGCCGCGTTGCAATCAAGGGCTGCCCGTATCCGGCAGATTGACATCAGCGCGTTGCAGTAGCGCTGTGCTTTCGCTAGACCCGTCCCGAAGCACGCGCAATCACGGAATAGAACTCATGACATCACCTCTTCGCCTTGGAATCGCTGGACTGGGCACCGTTGGGGTTGGCATTGTCAGGATCGTGCAAAAACATGGCGATTTGCTTGCTCTGCGTGCAGGACGCCCCATTGAGATTGTCGCGGTATCTGCACGGTCCAAGACCAAGAACCGTGATGTCGATTTGTCCTCTTATGAATGGGAAGACGATCCGGTTTCTCTTGCAAAGCGCGGTGATATCGATGTGTTCATCGAAGTCATGGGTGGCCACGAAGGCCCCGCAAAAGATGCTACAGAGGCCGCCATTGCCGCAGGCCATGACATTGTCAGTGCCAACAAAGCACTTCTTGCGATCCACGGCCAAGCGCTTGCGCAAGCCGCGGAAGACGCCGGACGCGTGATCCGCTTTGAGGCCGCAGTCGCAGGCGGCATTCCGGTAGTCAAAGCGCTGACCGAAGGTCTGGCTGGCAACGCGATTACCCGCGTGATGGGCGTGATGAACGGCAGCTGCAACTACATCCTGACACGTATGCAAGACGCAGGCCTGAGTTATGAGGCCGTCTTTGACGAAGCTAATCAACTTGGGTTCCTCGAGGCTGATCCCGAACTTGACGTCGGCGGCATCGATGCCGGTCATAAGTTGGCACTTTTGTCGTCTATCGCGTTCGGCACGCAAGTCGACTTTGAAGCCGTCGAGTTGGAAGGGATCGGGTCCGTCACCATCGAGGACATCCATCAAGCCGCCGACATGGGCTATAAGATCAAACTGCTTGGTGTTGCCCAGATGACGGGTCGCGGGCTGGAACAACGTATGTCGCCTTGTTTGGTGCCAGAGACCTCGCCACTTGGTCAGTTAGAGGGTGGTACAAATATGGTCGTTCTCGAAGGCGATGCCATCAGCCAGATCGTGTTGCGGGGCCCCGGTGCAGGCGAAGGTCCAACCGCGAGTGCGATCATGGGTGACGTCATGGATATCGCGCGCGGCATGCGGATTTCGACCTTTGGGCAGCCTGCGGCAACGCTGCGCAAAGCGCGATCAGCACGCGCGGCTGTCTCGGCGCCCTACTACTTGCGCTTGCAGCTTATCGACAAACCTGGTGCGCTGGCGAAAGTAGCACATGCTTTGGGCGAAGCGGGAATTTCGATCGACCGCATGCGCCAATATGGCCACGAAGACACCGCCGCCCCTGTTTTGATCGTCACGCATAAAACCACGCGGTCTGCCTTGGATGAAGCACTTGGCGACTTTAAGGCAACGGGTGTCGTCACCGGTGACCCTGTCGCGATCCGTATCGAGGCGGTTTAGCGCAAACAGTCTTGTCCCTGTCACGCAGACAGGCTTTAGGGGATGCAAGCCATCAAAGGACGCATTCCATGCCTGCAGCAATTGACTTCAATGACCGCAATCTTTCCTTGGGTCTTGCCCGAGTATCCGAAGCGGCTGCCATCGCTTGCACACCCCTGATCGGACGCGGTGATGAAAAGGCCGCTGACCAAGCGGCCGTTGATGCGATGCGCAAACAGCTTAACAAACTGGATATCGCCGGCGTCGTCGTGATCGGCGAGGGTGAACGCGATGAAGCACCGATGCTGTTTATCGGCGAAGAAGTCGGCACCGGCAAAGGCCCCGGCGTGGACATCGCACTCGACCCGCTGGAAGGCACGACGCTGACAGCCAAAGACATGCCCAACGCGTTGGCCGTCATTGCAATGGGTCCGCGCGGGTCAATGTTGCACGCGCCCGACGTCTATATGGACAAACTTGCCATCGGTCCGGGGTTTCGTCCCGGCGTTGTCACCTTGGATATGTCCCCGTCCGAGCGCGTCTCGGCGCTTGCTGCCGCCAAAGGTTGCTCTACTAATGACATCACCGTCTGCGTTCTCGAGCGTCCGCGGCATGAAGACATGATCGCAGAAATCCGCGCGACGGGTGCAGCGATCCGCCTGATCACGGACGGTGATGTGGCTGGCGTCATGCACTGTGCCGAACCCGATCTGACCGGCATCGATATGTACATGGGATCTGGTGGCGCGCCCGAAGGTGTGCTGGCTGCCGCCGCGCTCAAATGCATGGGCGGGCAGATTTTTGGCCGGTTGATGTTTCGCAACGACGATGAACGCGGACGGGCTACAAAGGCTGGAATCACGAACTTTGACCGCGTTTATACACGCGATGACATGGTCACCAGCGATGTGATCTTTGCGGCAACCGGTGTCACAGACGGATCATTGGTGCCCGGCATCAAACGCGAAGTCGGCTTTGTAACCGCGGAAACCATCCTGATGCGTTCCAAAACCGGCTCCGTCCGGCGCATGATTTACCGCAATCCCGTCAGTTAAGTCCTGAATTACCGAATTGCTTGAATAGGGCGTGGCGCCTGCCGCGCCCTTTCTATATTGTGCCGCCTTATGAGCGATACACTACATAATGCGTTTTTGGGCGTCACTTCGTCCGCCTCAGGCCGCCGCTGGGTTGGTCCAACGGTCGAAGAAGACCGCCTTTCCGAGGCGATGGCGCAAGAAACCGGATATCCGGCTGCCCTCTGTCGTATTTTGGTCAAACGCGGTGTGACAGCCCAAGAGGCCGCAACCTTCCTCGCCCCGACACTGCGCGATCTACTCCCTGATCCCGGTGTGCTCAAAGACATGACGACTGCATCAACGCGATTTTTGAACGCAGTAAAGCGTAAAGAAAAAATCGCCATCTTCGCTGATTATGATGTGGATGGCGGCACCTCTGCGGCGCTACTCATTACATGGTTGCGCGACATGGGAATGACGGCAACGCTCTATGTCCCCGACCGGATCGACGAGGGCTACGGCCCCAACGAAGAGGCGATGTCAGCGCTCGCCAATGACCATGACCTGATCATCTGCGTCGATTGCGGGACGCTGTCACATGAGCCAATCGCTGCGGCCAAAGGGGCCGACGTGATTGTGCTTGATCACCATCTAGGTGGAGAGACGCTGCCGGATGCCGTCGCTGTCGTGAACCCAAATAGACAAGATGAGACCGGCGATCTGGCACATCTTTGCGCTGCAGGCGTGGTGTTTTTGATGCTGGTCGATGCCAATCGTCAATTGCGCGAAGCGGGTCAGAAAGGACCTGATCTGATAGCGATGCTTGATCTTGTCGGTCTTGCGACAGTGGCTGATGTCGCACCTTTGATCGGCGTGAACCGCGCATTTGTGCGCCAAGGTTTAACCATCATGGCACGACGCAACCGGATCGGACTGACCGCACTGGCCGATGTGGCTGGCCTTGACCAGGCCCCCACAAGTTATCACCTCGGGTTCCTGCTTGGGCCACGCGTAAATGCTGGCGGGCGGATCGGCAAAGCGGACCTTGGGGCGCGGCTTTTGTCGACCGACAATCGCCACGAGGCCGAGGCAATGGCCGCAAAACTAGATGAACTCAACACCGAACGCCGTGACGTAGAAGCGCAAGTGCGCGAACTCGCGTTAGAACAGGCAACGCAGCGTGGGCTTGATGGGCCGCTGGTCTGGGCTGCAGGTGAAGGCTGGCACCCGGGTGTTGTTGGTATTGTCGCCGCACGTTTGAAAGAAGCGACGAACCGCCCTGCTATTGTGATTGGCCTTGATGGTGATGAAGGCAAAGGGTCCGGGCGGTCCGTCTCAGGCATTGATCTGGGCGCTGTCATTCAACGCACAGCCAGTGAGGGTCTGTTGATCAAAGGCGGCGGTCATAAAATGGCGGCAGGTCTGACTGTTGCACGCGACAAGCTAGACGCGGCGATGGCGCGCCTTGGAGAACTGTTAGCGAAACAAGGCGCTGGTGATATTGGACCCGCTGATTTGAAGGTCAGCGGTATCTTGATGCCGGGTGCTGCTTCAATTGAGCTGATCAACCAAATCGAAGACGCAGGCCCATTCGGCGCAGGCGCCCCTGCCCCACGCTTTGCATTTCCCGATTGCCAAATTCACTTTGCCAAACAAGTTGGCGCAAATCACCTCAAGATCAGCTTTGGCGACGGTCTGGGCGGCCGGATCGATGCCATCAGTTTTGGCGCAATGGACGGGCCTTTGGGGCCGATGCTTCTGAAACACAACGGCGCGCGTTTCCATCTGGCGGGGCGTCTAGAGATCAACACATGGCAAGGGCGGCAATCGGTGCAATTGCGGCTCGAAGATGCAGCACCCGCTCACTAAACTTGTGCCATAAAAAACGAAAATACCCTCTTGCACGCGGGGCATGGTTTCCCTAAAAGCGGCCCACCAACTGCGGTCCCTTCGTCTATCGGTTAGGACGCCAGGTTTTCAACCTGGAAAGAGGGGTTCGATTCCCCTAGGGACTGCCAGTTGTTTTTCATGAAAAATTTCTGTGATGCGCGTCGGCTTATCTTTGCTGTGGGCTTGCAATCGTTTTTTGACCGAGCTCATTCAAAATACCCTCAAAAAGACTGCAAATGGCTTGCCAAACGCGAATAACTGACGAAATCGTACTCGCAAAGTCAGCATGCCTTTGCTGAATTGCAACACCTACCAATCAAGGGGCTTGATTTGCGCGCGTACTCAAGTCTAACTTTTGGGCAATGAACGCTCCCAAGGCCAAATTCTATCCCGTAGGGCTGGGCAGGCAGGTGAATGAAGGGGTGAGACCATGGAAACCGACGTGGCGCTAAGCAAACGCATTGCGCAACACATGGCGCAGTCGATCAGGGATACTTCGGTCAATAACATGCCTTGCCAGCATGCGATGCTAACAGGTCTGTTCCCCGACGATGTCTACGAGCAGATGCTCCAAAACATTCCGGCAATAGAAGCTTTCCGTCCTATGAGCCTTGAGCTTTTTCACGATGAAAACGGTGTATCGACACGCGATCTGATTGAACTTCCCGAAGTTGGCGTTGAGCGGATCAAGAAAGAGCAGCAAAGCCTATGGTGGGCAGTCGGAACGGCAATCATGTCTGCTGAAGTAAAGTCAGCGGTTTTTGAAGGGCTGGCGGAGGATCTTGCACCAGTCTTGAATGTCGAAAAGTCAAAGGTGAATGAGCAAAAGGTCTTTGTGAGCACGGCACTGCGCGTCGAGACAGTATCATACAATATGCCGCCGCATTTTGACGAGTTGCCGCGGATTGCAACAATGCTGATTTATCTGCCCGAAGACGAAAGCCTCGATGGTCTGGGAACTGCGCTCTATGACTATGCGCCTAAATGGCAACGGCCATTTCGTGCGGCCCACCGAGAGATTTGCCGCGCGCCGTTCCTGCCCAATAGCGGGATCTATTTCTCGGGTAATGAGCGAAAAATTCGCCCCGGCTGGCATGGCTTTGAGCGTACGAGCAAGACAGTGGTCGGTGATGCACCTCGCATAAGCCTGCTGACGACATGGTATACCGGCACCAGCGACATGCATGCTGATTGTCCCGAGATGGTCGCCATTGCTTAGATATTTTTAGTCTAATTTGATATTCCTATTGGCCTTACGACCGTAGGGGCCGGAGATGAAGCCAAACCTTTGGCTTACCCAAGTTACGAGCCAAAATGCGCAATCCGGCATTTACTGTCGCGCCCGAAACGCTACGCTCCATGCTAAGCACTGCAAACGGAGAAGCTGATGTCCTTGAAATACCTGCACACAATGGTCCGCGTCAAAGACCTTGAAAAATCAATCGCCTTCTATGAACTGCTTGGCCTGAAAGAAACCCATCGCTTCGACAATGAAGGTGGGCGGTTTTCATTGATCTTCATGGCCCCTCCCGGTCAAGAAGACTGCCCGGTTGAGTTGACCTATAACTGGGACGGCGACGATGCACTTCCATCAGATGGCCGTCACTTCGGTCACCTTGCCTACCGCGTGCCAAACATCTACGAGACATGCCAGCATTTGATGGACAACGGGGTCACCATCAACCGTCCGCCGCGCGATGGCCATATGGCGTTTGTGCGGTCGCCCGATAACATTTCTATCGAGCTCTTGCAGGAAGGCGACAACCTTCCCCCCGCCGAGCCATGGTCGAGCATGCAAAACACAGGCCATTGGTAAAAACCGGCCTGATCATAACATTCACTCTGCTCGCCTCACCCGTTGCGGCGTGCAGATTAGCGCTGGTTCTAGCCATGGATGTGTCATCTTCTGTTGATGCCAGCGAAGATCAATTGCAACGCGTCGGACTTGCCACGGCACTGCTGTCACCTGAGGTACAGACCGCGTTCTTTGCCAGTAACGATCCCGTCGCCTTGGCTGTCTTTGAATGGAGTGGGCGTAGTCATCAAACCGATGTGTTGGATTGGGTATTGATCCGTTCCCCCACCGATCTGATGATTGCTGCTGACGTGGTAAAACAAAGTACAAGAAGTGCAGCAGGGCTGCCAACAGCAATCGGTCACGCATTGGCCTATGCGTCCATTAAACTCGATACCGCGCCACGATGTCTTTTCCAGACCATCGATATGGCGGGCGATGGCATCAACAACGATGGCTTTGGCGCACAAATCACCTACGCTACATTTCCCTTTGATGCCGTGACGGTGAACGGCTTGGTGATCGCCGGACAGGCGAACGACACGCTATCTTATTATGAGACCGAAGTCATTCGCGGACCGGGGTCATTTGTTGAAACGGCTCAAGGTTTTTCGGATTTCGAAGTTGCGATGCGCCGAAAACTGGTGAGGGAGCTGTCGGCGATTGTAACGGGGCAATTGCATGATCCATCGGGGCAAAACGGATGATCCGGCTTTGCCTTTTTCTATTGCTGCTGCCCGGTTTAGCACAGGCCGCTTGCCGCCAAGCGCTTTCGGTTGGACTGGACGTCTCAAGCTCGGTTGACGATTCCGAATACCTGTTGCAGTTGAATGGCGTTATCGCCGCTCTCAACGCCCCACCTGTCCAGGACATCTTCTTCGCGCAACCTGACGCGCCGATCAGCATCCATGTCTTTGTGTGGAGCGGACCCGTGAACCAAACCATCATTGTGCCGTGGACATCGGTTGAGAGCCCCGCTGACCTTGCGCGCATCACAGCACTGCTGCGTGCACACCGCAGGGGCGTCAAAGCACCTAACACTGCAATTGGTGCTGCACTTCTGGCCGGGTTCAGCTTTCTTGACGAGCGATCTGATTGCTGGGTCCGTACCTTGGATCTATCTGGTGATGGTGAAACCAACACCGGTTTGCTTCCTGAGGATATACCCGAGCAGCGACGCCCCCCTAATGTGACCGTGAACGGGTTGGTTGTCGGTTCGGGTAACTTTTTCGGCGATGCCGTCAGTCGTGATGCACTTGAAGATTTGCGCCAATACTACGCCGAAAACGTCATCCGCGGCCCCGGTGCATTTGTTGAGGTGGCTGACGACTATGAAGCCTATGCCGCAACAATGGAGCGGAAGCTCTTGCGCGAACTCTCATCACAGGTGTTGGGCGATATCCAAAACCAAAGCGGCTCTGAAGGATGATCAGGTTCGCGTTTTTGCTCGCTCTTTTACCCGGTATTGCAGATGCCGCTTGCCGCCAAGCACTGGCACTTGGATTGGATGTGTCTGGCTCCGTCGATGCTGTCGAATACAGATTGCAGCTAGATGGTTTGGCAACCGCACTGCAAAGCGATGCGGTCCAAGACGTGCTTTTCCGGCAACCGGAGGCGCCTATCCGCGTTCTTGTGTACGAGTGGAGCGGACCTGAAAATCAAACCGTCATTGTACCGTGGACATCGCTTAACTCAGTTGCTGAACTGGGCACGGTCACACTCGGACTGCGCAGTCACGTGCGCAGCGTCGCACCACCAACAACCGCCATCGGGTCGGCGATGCTTGCCGGATTTACTTTCTTGGAACAACAACCGGCCTGCTGGAAACGCACGCTTGATCTTTCTGGCGATGGGCCAACAAACACTGGCCCCCGCCCGCAAGATATCACCGACATGCGCACGCCCACAGGTGTGGTGGTCAACGGATTGGTCATTGGATCTGGCGACATGCGCGGCGGCGACGACCGCTTCGCCGATGTCAAAGAGCTTTCGTCATATTACACTACTTATGTGGTGCGCGGACCGGGCGCTTTCGTCGAGGTGGCACTTGGGTTCGCAGATTATGCCACGGCAATGGAACGCAAACTTCTGCGCGAACTTGCCAGTATCGCAATTGGCGAAGTGATTGAGCCAGAAAAACCTTAGGACATAGGCCTGTTGAACATCTCGTTAGTCACAGTCAGAGAATGAAGCGAGCCAGCATTCCAGCATGCTGGCCCGCAAAAACCGTTACCCTCGTTAACAACACGTTAATATTACTAGCGTTCCCGTTGCAAAGCACCACCAAAATTCGGATGTGGTCACGATGTCACAGACTGCAGACTAGTAAATGTAGCGGATCTGTTCGGTCCAATACCGCTCAACCCGGCGTAAGGCGATGGTAATCTCCTCAACCCCTTCTTGATCAAGGACACCGCGGCTCATCAAGCCTTCGGAATGAGTTCTGAAAAGCTTTGACACGACCAGATGCACGCCGCGCCCTTTCTCGGTAAGTCGAACTCGCACTGATCGGCGATCAATCTCGCTGCGCTCGTGGTGCATGTAGCCTGCTTCCACCAACTTCTTAAGATTATAGGAAACGTTCGATCCTTGATAATACCCCCGGCTCTTAAGCTCACCGGCAGTCACCTCGTTATCGCCCACATTGAACAATAACAGTGCCTGCACCGCGTTGATTTCAAGCAAGCCGATACGTTCAAATTCGTCCTTGATCACATCAAGCAGTAACCGGTGAAGCCGTTCCACAAGGTTCAGTGCGTCAAGATAGCTATCCATGAATGCCACGCTAAGCGCAGGTGGAATGGGCGGCTGTTCAATATCGTCCAGATCGGTGTGAAGGCTCATTTTTGGTGCTCCGTCCTTTGGCTTGGACGAAGGGATAGACCGAAAAAAACAACAATAAGTTAAGCGAAAAACGAATTGATTACGCGGGTCGCGTCACACCTTGGGCACCGTTGGAAATACGCGTGACTAAGTCAAGATACGCCTCTGGTACTGGGAACTGACCGCCAATCCAGCCGTAAATGTCATGGTCATTCTCGGACAAGAGTTGATCATAAAGCACCAAATCATCTTCGGCGAAATCATCCAGATGAACGTCCGCAAACGCTGAAAGAATAAGATCCATTTCCTTGATGCCGCGCCGCATCGACCGCATCCGCAATCGCTTGATCATAATCTGCCGCGTTTCAGTCATGCTGGTTCTTTAGCGCACTGCGCAAGCGCTTTTCAAGCCGGCCCAGTTTTTCACCTGATTGTGCAATCTGGCTGCGCAACGCGCGCATTTCGGTCAGTAAATCCTGCAAATCATCTGACATTGCATTGGCGTCATCGGGGGCATCCGGACCATCGCCCTCGCCTGTCAAAAGCCAACTCATCGATACGCCCAGAATACCAGACACCATCTGCAACCTATTGGCGCGGGGTTCTTTCAGATCGTCTTCCCAGCCAGCAATAACTGCTGTTTTGACGCCCAGCTTTTCCGCCAGCCCCTTTTGGTTCATTCCCGCAGCATCGCGCGCACCCGCCAGCCTGTCGCCAAACGTTGCGGTTTCTGCGCTGAACCATCCTGTGTCTTCGGCCATATCACCACCCTGAGTGCTTGCTATCAGTCGTCCATGCATTCTATGTCACGTGTGTACCCCTGATTACCACTGGATAAGCCGATGACATTCCTTTCTGCGACACTGGATCGCGTCAAACCGTCCCCAACCATTGCTGTCACAACCAAAGCTGCTGAATTAAAAGCCGCCGGGCGTGATGTCATCGGGCTTGGCGCGGGCGAGCCGGATTTTGACACACCTCAGAACATCAAGGACGCAGCGGTGGCCGCGATTGCGGCAGGTAAGACCAAATATACCGCAGTGGACGGCATACCAGAGCTGAAAGAAGCCATTTGTGCGAAGTTCCAACGCGACAATGATCTGTCATATACGCCCGCTCAAGTCACAGTCGGCACAGGCGGCAAGCAAGTTCTCTACAACGCCTTTATGGCGACGCTGAACTCCGGCGACGAAGTGATCATCCCTGCCCCTTATTGGGTCAGCTACCCCGACATGGTGTTGCTGGCCGGTGGCGAGCCGGTGACGATTGAGGCATCGCTGGAGGCGAATTTCAAGATCACCGCGGCCCAACTTGAGGCCGCGATAACTCCCAAGACTAAATGGTTTTTGTTCAATTCACCGTCAAACCCTACGGGCGCAGGCTATAGTTGGTCTGAGCTGAAGGCGCTGACTGATGTACTTGTCCGTCACCCCCACGTTTGGATCATGACAGACGACATGTACGAACACTTGGCTTATGGAAACTTCAAGTTCTGTACGCCGGCGCAGGTTGAACCTTTGCTCTATGATCGCACACTGACCGTGAATGGCGTGTCAAAAGCCTATGCGATGACAGGCTGGCGGATTGGATACGCAGCCGGGCCAGAGATGCTGATCAAAGCCATGCGCAAGGTGCAATCGCAATCCACATCCAACCCGTGTTCGGTCAGCCAAAACGCTGCGGTTGAGGCGTTAAACGGGACACAAGATTTCCTTGCGCCCAACAATACCTTGTTCCAGCGCCGTCGCGATCTGGTCGTGTCTATGCTAAACAAGGCCCCCGGCATCGTCTGCCCGCAGCCCGAAGGCGCGTTCTATGTGTATCCGTCCATCGCTGGCTGCATCGGGAAAACCTCGGCGACTGGCACGCTGATGGATAATGACGAGACTTTTGCCACTGCCTTGTTGGAAGACACCGGCGTTGCGGTTGTCTTTGGTGCCGCATTCGGGCTTAGCCCCAATTTCCGGGTCAGCTATGCCACCTCGGACGACGCGCTCAAAGAAGCCTGCCAGCGGATCATCACGTTTTGCGAAGGCCTGACATGAGCGATCTGCCTGATCTTTATTTCCGTATCCGCGAAAACGGCGCCGCCGTGTTTCGGCTCGACACCGAGACCCGCGACAGACGCATCGAGATGCAGCAGGTTGCCGTCATCAACATAAACCGCGCCGAATTCAAGGCGCAGGGTGATACTGTTCTGACTGCGGCGGAAGAAGAGGCAATCTCGACGTGGATGTCAGAGCGTCTGGCAATTCTTGCTGCGCGGTCATTGGACGATATTCACCGGGCGATCGATCACTTGAACCTGACAGCGCAATGGGCGCAGGCAAAAGCGACTGACGCGCAATTGGATAATGTGACGGACGATTTATTGATCGCCATGCATGATCTGCGCACGGTTCTGGTACGCAAGAAAGCAGACCGGATCAGCAAAAACTGACGCTGTGCCAACCAACACGGGCAGGAAAGCTGGCCGCATCCCTGCCCGTCATCCGCATGCGGAAATCCGTTTAGTTGTCCATGCTGTGGTTACTGTGATCCATTTCGCTGTGATCACCCATTTTTCGCTTTTCGACGTTGAAAATCACTTCAAGGCGTCCTGCGTTTTCAAACACAAGCGTTGCAGGCACTTCTTCGTCAACCTCAAACGGATCACCACCGAGCCCCATGAACATGACGTGATAGCTTCCGGGCTTCATCGTAACACTTTCACCAGCTGGAACCTCAAGGCCATCTTCCAGTTGCATCATGCGCGCGACGTCACCGTCCATTTCAGTGGTGTGAATTTCCACCCGCGGAAAGTCAGCCTCGACAGCAACAAGCCGGTCAGCGGTGCTGCCGGTATTGGTAATGGTCATAAAGCCACCAGCCGTTTGCGCAGTCTTTGCCGTTTCAAAGGCCATCGGGTGCTCGACTACAAGATCACCGATCTTGAATTCATGGGCCGTGGCAGAGGTTGCAAGAACGCAAAGCGCCGCGACAGCGGTGTAAGACATCAGTTTCATTGTTCGTCTCCAGTGTAGGCCCACATTTGGGGCCACTTGTGTTTGATCAATTCAGATAAGGACGGATCAAACCACTGGTGGCGCACGCACCGGGCAAGCAGGATTAGCAACCTGATTAATTGGTGCAGGCATCGCGTTTAGCGGGCTACCAAGAAAGCGAGGGCGGGTCTGCGTCAGTGCAAGTGTGCCCTTGGGAGGCACCATCGCCGTATCAACCAACCGACATGCATCACATGTGGTTCCACCACTGGCACCAAGGCCCGCGTCCCCACAAAGATCATCAAGCGCACCACCTGTCGCAACATATGCGATCAGGCTTTCATCAAGCGGCTGAGAGGCTGTTCGATGGGCAAAACCACTGCTCGCCATCGCAACGAATATCGCGACGGTCAAACAAAGCTTGGCAAACTGATCAATCAAACTGCGCATCTTGGGCACCGTATAATCTCTGTCGATCCGACGGACCAGCCCTACCGTTGCGACATTCCGTCAGACGGCTTCGGGCAAGGGCTTGCCTTCGTCCCAAGCAATGATGTTATCAAGCGCCATCTGCCCCATCGCCTCGCGCACTTCTAATGCGGCCGTACCCAGATGCGGCAGCAGAACCACGTTTTCCATCGCCCGAAATGCGTCGGGCACGATAGGTTCCTTGGCAAAGACATCGAGGCCTGCACCCGCAATTTTCCCAGACTGCAAGGCTGCAATCAGCGCGTCTTCATCCACCACATCACCGCGGGCGATATTTACAAAAATGCCTGACGGTTTCATCGCGGACAATGCCGTCGCGTCTATGAGGTGGGTATTGGACCCGCCACCCGGAACCGTCACCACAATAATGTCGCAAGCCCCCATGAGGTCGGCGAGGGTTTCTACCTGCTCGGCGGGGAAATCGACACTCTTCTTGGAGCGGTTGAAATACTTCACCGGCATCTCAAAACCGAAATGGCAGCGGCGTGCGACGGCCTGCCCAATACGGCCCATACCAACGATACCAACGGTTTTACCCGTGACATGGGTGCCCAGCATCTGCGTCGGCCCCCAACCGCCCCACTTGTCTGCGCGGACCAGACGTTCCCCCTCGCCCGCACGGCGACAGGTGGACAGGATCAAGGTTAAACCAATATCGGCCGTCGCATCCGTGACGACATCAGGCGTGTTGGACACCGCAACACCGGCCTTTGCAGCGGCGGCCGTGTCAATATGATTATAGCCAACGCCAAAGTTCGCCAGCACACCGCACCGCAGATCACCTGTGAACGTCGCGGCCGTAAACTGATCGCCCAGCGTCGGAAGGATCGCGTCGTATTCACGCAAAGCTTTCGCCGCCTCATCTTCGGTCAACCCTTCCGCTGTGTCGCGCACGGTCACATCATAGCGGGCACGCGCCGCCGCAAGGTTCGCCTCTGGCAATAGCCGCGTGATCAAAAGTTTCTTCAATGCAATCGCCCTCCAAGTGGCACTGGGTGGTCAGGGCCAACAAGGACGACCTCACCGTTTTCATCTGGCATGCCAAGAACCAAGACCTCGGAGATGAATTTCCCGATCTGGCGAGGCGGGAAATTCACCACTGCCATAACCTGACGACCAACAAGCGTTTCAGGCTGATAATGCGCCGTGATCTGTGCCGAGGTCTTCTTCTCGCCGATCTCATCACCGAAATCGATCCAAAGCTTGATCGCAGGCTTGCGTGCTTCTGGGTAGGGTTCCGCACGCAGCACTTTGCCAACCCGCACATCAACCTTCATGAAATCATCAAAAGTGATCTCACTCATTTGCCAACTCCCGCGAGCGGGCAGCAGCAGCACTCACAGCGCGCCGCATCAAGGCAGGAAAGCCGGTTTCCTGGTCCATCAGAACCTCAAGTGCGGCTTGGGTCGTGCCATTGGGCGACGTGACATTGATGCGCAATTGCGCGGGGGTATCATCGACATCCTCGGCCAACTCCCCTGCCCCTCCAACGGTTGCTTTAGCCAATGCCATCGCCATATCGGCAGGCAGGCCCTCTGCCTCTCCAGCCGCTGCCAATGTCTCAATCAGGTGAAAGACATATGCGGGGCCGGACCCTGAAACTGCAGTCACAGCATCCATCTGATGCTCCGCGCTCAAACGGACCGTTTGACCAACGGACAACAACAGCGCCTCTGCCAAATCCATCTGATCTGGTTGCACATTGTCGTTGCCGACAAGTGCGGTGATACCGCGCCCAATGGCAGCTGGCGTGTTTGGCATCGCGCGCACCAAAGGGGTCTTATCGCCCAACACCGCTTCAAAAGTCGCAATGGAAGTCCCCGCAGCGATCGAAATAACAAGCGTCTGCCCATTGCCCAACGCCTTCACATCCGGGAGTGCGTCACGCATCATTTGTGGTTTGACGGCAATAATCGCCACCGCCGGGTTTGGCGGCAAATCGCCATTCAAGTTGATACCTTGCTCTTTGAGCCAGTCAGAAGGATGTGGATCAATAACCGAAACTGAAGTCGGAGGCAGCCCTGTGCGCAGCCACCCTTCCAACATCGCCGATCCCATCTTGCCGCATCCCAACAAGACCAGCCCGCGATCAACAACATCATTCATATTCATCGATGCACCTCTTGAATTATTATCAAGACGTTAGCCAAAGGCGTGCGCTGTTGAAAGATACCTTTTTGAAGCACCCATAATGCGGGAATAGCCGTGATTTTGTTGTGTCACAACGCATGAGTTGCGCCGTCACAATCGGGTTGGTAGTGGTATTGGACGCACAAACCTCGTCGCAGCGCTGCAACGAGCACTTGAGACACCAAAGACCTTGAAAGGCTACAATGACATGACAGGCAAACTTCTTGATCGGGCCGACTTCTGGAAAGACTTCTATTCTGAGCGGACCGGTGGTGGACGCTTTATGCCACCGTCGCAGTTTGCAGCCTTCGTCAGCCAAGAGGTGCCGTCAGAAAGCATGATCATCGACCTGGGGTGTGGTAACGGCCGTGATGCCGTTTTCTTTGCAGCACTTGGGATCAAGACTTTGGGTATCGATGGATCAGGGGCTGCAATTTCCGTTGCAAAGAACGCCGCGAAAAAGGCTGACCTCGACGGCATTGATTTTATCGAAACAAAGATTGACGACGCTCTCGTCGAAGACATTCTCAAGAACCGACAAAGCGACTGCATATGCGCCTATGCACGCTTTTTCCTGCATGCCATTACAGGCGAAGAGCAGGCCTCGCTCTTTGATCTTCTGGGCCGTTATTTGACCACCGACGATATGATCGCGATCGAATACCGCACCGTCGATGACGAAAAAAACGAAAAAGAAGCGCTGCCTCATTACCGCAGGTATCAAACCAGCGCGGATGTCGACAAAGCACTTGAGGCATTGGGCTTCACTAAGATTTACGGCGTCGAAGGGCGCGGGTTTGCGAAATATAAATCCGAAGACGCCATCGTCGCGCGCGGCATCTACCGAAAATAGACCGATGGCCGATGAGCAATCAAAGCGGGCACAGTTTGAACAGCTCAACGCGGATATCCGCAAAGCCGCGGCTGGCGATGCGCAAATCTCGCGGCCCGTTAGACTGCTTGCGCGTCTGCGTGAGCTAAAAGATGCAGCAGACGAAAATGAGTGGCTCGAGGCGGTCATTCTCGTGCGTTGCATGGTCAGGGCAAAGCCCCGGCGTACCCATGGGACCATGGCCAAACTGCGAAAACGCTATGAAAAGGCGGGCGACGACGCGAGATTTCATACCCTCCAAAGCCTCGTCACCAAAATTCTTGCACCTGATGCACTTACGCCGCATGGATACCACAGGACGTTTCAATCCATGACAAACAGCGCCATTCAAACAGAGATTGGCGCGAGCACTGCCCCGCTGAAAGCCTTGGGGAAGCCCGTTATGTTATATGCGGGCGGCCTTCTGGGATCCGTGAGAGACGGAAAATTCATCGACCATGACGACGATATTGACCTTGCTGTTATGCTTGGTGAGACACCACAGGACCAACTCTTTGACAAATGGTTGGACTATAAGAAAAAGCTGCGTGACTTGGGGTTGCTCGCTGACGGACAGGACAAATCGGACGTCTGTGTTTTTCGTATCAAGTCAGACAGTTTCGTGGTCGAGTTATTTCCATCGTGGACGTTTCAAGGACACTACAGCGTCTATCCCTATTCATTGGCTGAGATACCGGAAGATCAAATTTTACCCCTGCATGACATGACAGGATCTGACATCATGATGCCAAAGAACTCAGAGGCTTTGCTTGCACAAAGCTATGGGCCAAACTGGCGCACACCAGACCCGTTCTTTCACGTCAATTGGGTCCGGCAAAAGCGACGCTTTCACTTTTTGCACAAGGGCTCCTACGCAATCTGAAAATCTGCGTCTAACCCCGCATTTACGCGCGCCCGTATGCCCCGCCAATTGCAACCTGTACCGCGTCTTGTGGCGTGCGATCTGCCCAAGTCACCAATTGGATTGCAGGATAATACTGCTCGCACGCTGCGACAGCTGCGCCAATCATCGTATCAATCTGATCTGGGCCCGCAACCTGCTCACCGGCCAGCATCAGCCCATAGCGATATACCATCAGCTGCTGCTCATCCCACCAAGTGAAAGCACCCGCCCAACAGCGGTCGTTGATCACGTTCAGCGTCTCGTAAAGGGCCGGCATCCGGTCTGCAGGTGGCTCCATATCAAAGGTACAAATCAGGCGCAGTGTTTCGTCATATGCAGACCAAGCCAGCGTGATGGAATAAGTGCGCCACTGCCCCACGACCGCCATCGCGATCTGGTCATCATGGATGCGGTCAAACTCCCAAGAATGGTGTTCTGCGATGTGCTCCACCAGATCGATTGGGTGAAGGTCATCTGCCTCAGGGAAATGTTCGGACAATGCCATATGCTCGGCCTCACTGCGTTGGCGCATGGGTCATGGCAGTGCCCAAGCGCTAGGTGCCTGCTCTAGGGGCGGTGTTGTTCACCTTTATCCCCTACTACATATCGTGGCCTGAACCGGGCGCGGCTGTAAAGCAATTTCTTGGGGATAACTGTCAAACCACGGAAATTTCATGTGGATATCTGCAGGCGAAGGCAGTTGGCAGCAAACGAGACGCGTGAGCAAACGCTTTTTTTGACATCTTGCATTGTAGAAGAGAAAAGCACTGTACAACCTGCACAACTATAAGCAGAATATATTTATAGAGATTTGGAAGCCAGTTCGCGCAAGTCAGGTGACCGACACCAAACGACAAAGAATACGCACTCGCCACACACACTCAAGGACACCCATTTTCATGTACAAGATTATGACATTCGCTGGTATTCTGGCTCTAACCACCGGTTGTATGCAGGACACGGACACTCTGGCCACGCCAACGCCACCAACAACACAGACAGAGGCGGCGCAAGTGACGCCACTGAGTGCATCATCAAACGCTCCCGAAGTCACCGTTGATGACTCTTTCGCAGGGCTTCAGCTCGCTTGGGATAGCAATGGAGCGGAAACATTCATTCGCTACCGGCCAGTCATGCAGAACGGCCAAATGTTCATTTGTGGCACCTATACCAATCGCGGTGGCTCAATCTTCAACCGATTGGGGCGGCAGGCATTGACTGGTGGAACGATTGAAATGAATGGCAACACCGTCTTGAGAGGGCTTCAATTCTTCAATATCGTCTCAAATGCCAACCGAAGCGCCAATCTTGTCGGTACTACGGCAACTTGTAGAAACACAGGTCTGTCGCCGAGTGAAGAAGAGTTTGCGACGGTACGGATAGACATACCTACAGGCCGTTATCGCATTCAAAAGTAAACCCGCGGGACAACATAGGTCGGATGTCAAATGCAGCAGCACGTGAGGCTAGGAGAATTTCTGGAAAACTCTGCGTCCATACAATGACTGCAATGATTGACAGGAAAGATTCGCAAGCCACTCTCGACGGTCTTGTGCCATACTTGGTGGCGTTTTGAACGCACCCCGCATTGATACGGCTCTTGTGCAGAGGCTGATTGCGGACCAGTTTCCGCAATGGGCGGCTCTTGAGGTCCGTGCTGTGAAGACTTCAGGATGGGACAATCGCACTTATCATTTGGGTGACACGATGTCCGTGCGATTGCCAAGTGCGACGCACTATGCAGCTCAGGTAGAAAAGGAACAAACGTGGCTCCCCCGGCTTGCACCGTATCTGCCTTTGCCAATCGCCACACCGCTCGCAAAAGGAGTTTCGACTGATGAATATCCGTTTGATTGGAGCATCATGGCGTGGCTGCCCGGCGAGCCGCTAAGCTCGCAGACCAAAGAAGCACAACAAGAAACAGCGGGCGACTTGGCAATTTTCTTGAATGCTTTACGAAAAGCGTCAACAGCAGATGGCCCCACCCCTGGTGCGCACAACTTCTACCGCGGTGGCGACCTGCGCATCTATGATCAAGAAGTCAGGCACTGCCTACAACAACTGGGAAACAAGGTAGATGGACACGCAATCATCGGTCTTTGGACAAAAGCCTGGCACAGCGCTTGGTCAAAAGACCCCGTTTGGGTGCACGGCGATATCGCAGCAGGCAACTTGCTTTGCATCAACGGCAAGCTTTCAGCGGTTATCGACTTTGGATGTTGCGGTATCGGAGACCCGGCCTGCGATCTAACAATCGCGTGGACCATGTTTGAAGGCAAAGCCCGCACGACATTCAAAGAGACACTCGACCTTGATGCGCAAACTTGGGCGCGGGCAGCGGGTTGGGGCCTGTGGAAAGCGTTGCTGAACGCATGCAAAGGCGCACCGGAGGGGCTTGAGACGCTGGATGCCATTTTGAATGAGTGAGAGCGGTTTTTGATAGGCTTTGACGCTCTAGAACTGTGATCGGCACTGTATACTCTGGTGGCGTATCCGAACGCTCTAAATCGGCGGGGCGCTTCACACCAACAGCACTCGATCCGAAGAAAAAAAGATCACCTGTCAGGAAGCTGCTGCACCACACGAAAACCCAGCATCTTGACCCGTGTCTCTCGACCAAATTTCGTGCGGGCCCCGAGCCTTGATCCGTCCATCAATAACCCATAGTCCCCACCTTTTCGCATATTGTACGCGCAACTCGCGGCACCTTCAGCGGCCTCGAGATATGCGCTTGACGTCGCCAAACCAAGGTGACGCGGGGACCAACATGACATTGTCATTTCACCAATGTTTCCTGACATATGGCGCAAGCCCCATAGGTTTGCGGCATCCAGCCGATCCACCGGGACCGGCATCCAACGGCTTACATAACCCAAATCTGGAATGTTAAGATTCTCAGCAGTGGTCTCGCCGTTGAAGTTCACTTGATCGGGCGTAACCCAGTCGCCTTGGGCAAAGGCAGTTTGCGTTCCTGCCCGCGCGGCGTATTCCCATTCTGCCTCTGTCGGCAGACGGTAAGCATTGACACCCAATTTTTGGTTCAGCCAGCTTAGATAACTGAGTGCATCCACAAACGACACCCGTCTCACCGGATGGCGACCAACTGCCTCCGCTTCGTGAATTTGGCCATCGTCAAGTAAAACTAATTCTGTTGGATCAGGGATATAGCCATTGCAGCCTCCATCTGCGACGCAGGCCATCCATTCTTCAAAAGTGACTTCGTTCACACCCATCGCAAAGGGCACATCAATCTCGACCCGATGCACCGGTCCTTCATGATAAGCAATGTAAGGGTTTTCAGGTGTGACGCGCTGCCAACTGCCGTTGGAAAAGTGAACCTGCTGTTGCGATTCACCTTCTGGCGCACCCATCATGAACTCACCCAACGGCAACTCAATCATCTCGGGGCAAACGTCACAGTCGCGAAACCGGTCAAAGGGCGCGGCCTGCAAATCAACCACCGACCCGACCACAAAAAACGGCACCGCTAACGCGATGCCGTAGAATTTCGATCTTAGCAGTGCGAACATGGTTTGCTCTTATGTCTGACCTTTAAACTTCGCGATCACGTCATCAAGGTCGATGCCAAGGCTATCGAGCATCGACAGATCAAAGCCCTTTTCCTCGATCATGGCTTTCACACCATCAATGTCCAAGTTTTCCAGCATCGCAGGGTCAATGCCCAACTCTTCCATCTTGGCGCTAAAATCAAAGTCACCGCCACCCATCATGCCAGTCACTTTGCCGATCATATCACCTAGTCCCATCGTATTTTCCTTTTCTGGGTTTGATTGCGCAAACCCTGACGTAACCCACGATCAAAAACACGGGGAAAATCAAATACTTTGAAGCAGTTCTAGGATTGCTACTTCTTACCCTCAAGCGCTGCCAACCGCACACTCAGCGCCTCATTCTCTTCGCGTGCTTTCTGCGCCATTGCGCGCACGGCATCAAACTCTTCGCGGGTGACGAAATCACGGTCGGCCAGCCAGCGGTCCATCATGGACTTCATCGCGGTGTTCGCTTCGTCCTTGGCGCCTTGGGCAACGCCCATAGCATTGGTCATCAATTGGCTAATATCGTCAAAAATCTTGTTGTTGTTTTGCATGGGGTCTCTCCATTTCGCTGCCCTTTATATGGGCATATCAAGCCTGCTATATGGGCATATCAAGCCTGCGCTACAACCCAACAAGCCCTGTTGACTTTGCCGCACCTGCGGACGACGAATAGCCCCATGTTTGGTGCCATCCCTTTTCCCGATATCTCGCCCGAGATTTTCTCGTTTTCCGTCTTTGGCTTCGAAGTCGCTCTGCGCTGGTATGCAATGGGGTATATCGTGGGCATCGCTCTTGGCTGGCAGATCATCAAAGCCGCGCTGAAACGGCCACATCTGTGGCGCAATGGCGCGCCGATGGAGGTCAGCCAACTCGAAGATTTGCTGACCTATATCGTAGTTGGCGTCATTGGCGGCGGGCGGCTGGGCTATGTCTTTTTCTATAAACCCGGCGAATTTCTGGCCAATCCCATTGATATCCTGAAAATCTGGGAAGGTGGCCTGTCCTTCCACGGTGGTTTTCTAGGCGTCGTCGTTGCGGTCTACCTCTTTAGCCGTCGCCAAAAAGTGCCTCTGCCCGATCTTGCCGATATCATCGCGGTTGCGGCCACGCCTGCGGTGTTGTTGGTCCGTATCGCCAATTTCATCAACGCAGAGCTTTGGGGCCGCCAGACGGACCTGCCTTGGGGCGTGATCTTTCCCGGTCAAGCCGCCCAAGCCTGCGCGACGGCGACGGAACCTTGTGTGCGCCATCCTTCGCAACTCTATGAAGCCGGGCTAGAGGGACTGCTTTTAGGCACAATCCTATTGTTGCTGGCGTTTCGTTTTGGCGGACTTAAGAAGCCTTGGCTTTTGTCAGGTATTTTCTTCATGGGATACGGCATCGCGCGGTTTCTTGTGGAATTCGTGCGCCAGCCGGACGCACAATTCGTGACCGCAGGCAACGAGCTTGGCCTTGCATTCCACGTCAACGGCATCGGCCTGACGATGGGACAAACACTGACGTTGCCGATGATCTTGATCGGTCTGACGGTTGTGCTTGTGGCGCGGCGCAGATGACAGCGCTGGGTGATCTCTTGATCGCCCGGATCGCCCGAACCGGGCCGATCAGTCTGGCCGACTATATGGCCGATTGCCTGATGCATCCCGAACATGGCTATTACGCAACGCGTGATCCTTTCGGGACTTCGGGTGATTTCACCACAGCGCCAGAGATTAGCCAGATGTTTGGCGAATTGATTGGTCTTTCGCTTGCACAAGCGTGGATCGACCAAGGCCAACCAACCCCCTTCACGCTGGCAGAACTTGGCCCCGGGCGCGGCACGCTCATGGCGGATGTCCTGCGCGCCACAAAGGCCGTTCCGGGGTTTCACGCCGCGATGTCCGTTCATTTTGTCGAAACCTCGCCGGTTTTGCGCAAAGCCCAAGCCATACGCGTTCCAGACGCCGCGTGGCACGACACGGTTGAGACGTTGCCAGATCAGACACTCTTTCTGATCGCCAATGAATTCTTTGATGCTTTGCCCATCAGGCAATTCGTGCGCGAAGGTCACGCGTGGCGCGAAAAGATGGTTGGGCTGACGGATGATCGCCTTAGCTTTGGCCTGTCTGCGGCCGCCCCTATCGCATTATTAGAACACCGACTGGACGACACCCAAGACGGCGATCTCGTAGAATACTGCACGGCATTGCCGGCAATCGTCCAATCCATCAGCGCAAAAATCGCGCGCTGGGGGGGTACAGCGATCATCGTCGACTACGGCGATTGGGTGTCGCTGGGCGATACTCTTCAAGGTCTGAAAGCGCAGCAACACGTCGATCTCTTAGAAACACCCGGTGGCGCAGATTTGACGGCACATGTCGATTTCGCCGCCATCGCGGAAAACGCAGCGCCCGCAAAATTTTCGCGCCTCACGACCCAAGGCGTCTTTCTTGAACGCCTTGGCATCACGCAACGCGCACAAAGCTTGGCGGGTGCGCTGAATGGCGACGCGCTAAAATCGCATGTCGCGGCCCACCGACGCTTGACCCACCCGGGCGAAATGGGCGACCTTTTCAAGGTAATGGGAATTTACCCCGCAAACGCCACACCACCACCCGGACTTGAGCCATGACACTCGACATTATTACGGACCCGCTTTTGCATGGGACACCGCATGGGTTCTTTACCCGGAAGGGTGGCGCGTCTTCGGGCGTTTTTGAAGGGTTGAACTGTGGCTTTGGCAGTTCCGATCAGCGAGAGATCGTCGAGATCAACCGGGCGCGCGTGTCCAAGATGCTGGATGTCGAAAACGACCACCTCGTCGGCGTGCATCAGGTGCATTCGGCGGACGCGGTTCATGCGAAAGGGCCAATGACCCCTGCCGCAAAAGCAGATGGATTGGTCACGGCCACACAAGGCATCGCATTGTCTATTCTTACAGCCGATTGCCAGCCTGTTCTTTTCGCAGACGACAAAGCACGCGTTATTGGTGCGGCGCATGCCGGATGGAAGGGCGCCCTCAACGGCGTATTAGAAGCAACAATTTCAAAGATGGAAGAACTAGGTGCTAATCGCGATAACATCGCCGCTGTCATTGGCCCGTCGATAAGCCAGCCAAACTATGAGGTTGGTCCCGAATTCCGCGATACCTTCATCGCCGCAAACGCCAGTTTTGAACGCTTCTTCTTACAAGGGCGCGATGATCGGTTCCATTTTGATTTGCCGGGATTTGGCCTCGACCGCTTGCGCCATAGTGGGATCAAACGCGCGGCGTGGACACATCATTGCACATATAGCGACCCGCAGCGATTCTACAGCTATCGCAGGTCCGTACATCAAAAGCAGGCTGACTACGGTCGGTTGATCGCTGCGATCCGGCTGGATTCAACAACTGTTTAACTAAATGAGGCAAGAGTTGCCAAAGTCTGTTAACTTAAGGCGGCTTCCTGCCATGGCATACAAAGATATACCACAATAATATCAAGGCTCTAGATGCATCTCGACTATTAACGAGATGCAACCAAGGTTTCTGTATTATCGTCAAACTCTCGCCAGTTTGATCCAACAAGATACTCTCAATCGCACTCGAAAACGGGTGCACTCAATAAGAGGTATCAAAAATGAAAACGCGTTGGCAAAAATCCCTTGAGGCCGCTGTTGCAGCCTATGACACACCGATGCCATGGGCACGCGGTGAAATGCGCAATGCGATGATCGCGCGTCGTCAAAGCAAGACGAACGACGACACCAAGGGACAAAAACTCGAGGTGCGCAGCGCTTAAGATTTGTTCGGATCTGATGGGTCATTTGCCGCAGGCAAAGCCCAGACTTGATCGCGGCGAACCCGTTCTTTGCAAATAAAACCGCGGCCCGTGTGTTGGGCCGTGCTGCTCGGAGCGACTTGTTGGATTGTCACCCAAAATGGCGGTCTTTGTTATCAGTAGACGTTACACAATTGTTGTTGGTGGGGCCGACAAATGATGTGAGACCAGAGAGGCCTTTACATGAGCAGATCCCTTTCAAAAGCGGAAGTTGAAACCGTGGATATCTTTAGCCCGCAGATCAAGCGGACGCTTGCCGCACGGCAAGCAACGAAACCCGCCATCAGCCAACACGCGCAACGCAAATACGAAGTGATGTTCTTAAATGAAGACAGTCGTTTTCACGAATTCGCAACGATTGCCCGCGCGCATCCTGCTTTCGAAGACGCTTTTTCAGCCCTTGGTCACGCAGCTATCGTGCAAACAGAAAATGGCTATACTTCGGTCGAAGACGTGCTGCCCGGTGATAAAATCCGTCTGGCCGATGGCAGCTTTGATACGCTTCTTTGGCGCGGTCGCATCACGCTTAACCCTGACCGCGACACCACAAATGGCTCCAATGTCAGCCTGACGCGCATCACTGGCGACGCGCTGGGTGACACGCGCCCTTCGCAAGATCTTGTTCTTGGGCCGTCAGCACGCATTTTGCACCGATCCGGCGGAATTCGCAGGGTCACAGGCTGCGATGCAGCTTTTATCCCGGCGTCTGATTTCGTCGATGGCGATACAATTCTGTCTCTAAGGCCAACAGGCCCCGTCAGCGTTTTTCAGTTTGGTTTCGCAAAGCACCGCAGCCTGAATGTGAACGGTATCGAAGTCGAAACACTCCATCCCGGCACAGCCTTTAACCTTGGCTTGCGCGGCGATGCTTTGCGCGAATATCTCTCGCTCTTTCCACACAAGCGGTCGTTCGAAGAGTTTGGCATGATGGATCACCCACGACTGCGCCTGCGCGATCTAGATCTGCTGGGATAATGGTTGGGCGGTGATCTTTACGGATCGCCCCCAGAACCGCCAAAGCAACAAGGCGGCAGCGACAGCAAGGCCTATAACCAATCCCAGCCACAACCCAACCGCGCCAAACCCAAACGTAAAGGCGAGCAGATAGCTGGCTGGTAACCCAATGATCCAATAGCTGATTGTTGCCATGATCATCGGCACAGTCGTATCTTGCACCCCGCGCAACAGACCCAGCGCCAGAACCTGCAATCCATCAACGAGCTGGAACAAGGCCGCCACCATCACAAGGCTGGCCCCGATCCGTAGAAGATTTGCACGCTCAGGCTCATTGGGGTCCAGAAACAGTGAAATCAGTGTCTCGGGGATCGACAGAAAGATCAGCGATGTGATGACCGCATAGATCGCTGACATACCGATCGCTGTGGCCCCGCCCCGGCGCAACGACACCTCGTCGTGTCGCCCCAACGCACGCCCGGCACGCACCGTCGCCGCCTGACTAAATCCGATATGCACCATGAATGTCGTCGCCGCCAATTGCAGCGCGATCCCATGTGCGGCCAGCGACAGTGGCCCAATCCAGCCCATCATTACGGTCGACGCTGTAAACAGCCCACTTTCCGCAAGTGAGGTCAGACCTATCGGCCAGCCCAGCTTGTAGACGCGTTTCATGATCTCGCCATCGCTGCGCCAAAAATTTCGAAACAGTTGGAATTGCGGCAGCACGCGCAGGATATAGATGACCAATATCAACACCGTCACCAAATTCACACTGAGCGATGCAATCGCGGCACCTTGGATACCCAGCTCCGGCATGCCCCAATTGCCAAAAATCAAAGCATAGTTGATGACACCATTCAGCACCGCCGTACCAATGGTGGCCCACAGGATGATGGCGGTATGCTCCATCGCAGCCAAAAATGCCTTCAAGGTCATGACAATCAACGCAGGAATCATCTGCCAGATGATGATTTGCAGATAGATATGGGCTTCCGCCGACACATTCGCGTCTTGACCGATGGCAATTAGAATGTCCTCGGCCCAGAAAAACGGCACGATGACGACCAGTCCATAAAAGATCGACAACCAAAGCCCCATGCGCGTGACGCGGCGGACCTGCACATCATCGTCCTCTTCGGCAGCAGCGGCGACCAATGGCGTGACGGCCTGCGAGAACCCTGCACCGACGATGAAGATCGTGAAGAATAACGTGCTCGCGATGGTAGATGCCGCAAGCGCCGTTACGCTGTACCAACCCAGCATGACAGTGTCGGTGATATGGATCGCGAACTGTGCCAGATTGCTGAGGATAAGTGGCATGCCCAGCTTCCAGATCGCACGCGAGTGGTCTTGATATGTTTGTGCCGGGGAAATCATATCACAAGCCTTAGGCCGCAAAACCTGCGCGGTAAAGTAATATCAAATGCTGCGCAGCAGCAGTTGGCAGGCCAAAATCATGACAATCCCGCCCGCTGCGATCTGCCCCCACGCCATCGTGCGCGCCACAGCACCATTGCTGACCAATTGCAAAGCGCTTTCGCGGAATCCAACGGCCGCAAAAGCCACCATCACAGTGATGCTTGCGGTACCCAGCCCCATTACCAAAGCACCGATGATCCCAGCCCAATCAATGTCCAGCCGCCACGTCAGTATCAAAAGAAACAGCGCTCCAGTACAAGGGCGCACTGCAACACTGCCAATCACGACAATCGCATCGCGCCAAGAACGCACGCTTTCGGCCTGCTCTACGCTTGGTCCATGGGCATGCCCACATGACGAACATACCGCATCATGGCCTTCATGCGCGTGATCATGTTTAGGTCGCAAAATACGCAAGCCCCGGATCAATAACCAAAGACCAACGGCTGCAATCAACCCATAACTGACCGGTGCCAAAACATCGTCTGCCACATCTGTCATTTGGGTACGTCCCCACCCAAGCACGAACACGGCTGTATAGACCAAGACAATCGCAGTGACGGCCTGCGCCAGTGATGCACCCAATGCGAGACCAGCCAACCGCTTTGCAGGAACACGCGAACCTGCACCATAGCCGCCAATGACCAGTTTTCCATGCCCAGGCCCCGCCGCATGGACGAAACCGTAGGCAAAGCACAAACCCCACAGAGTCATTAACGCACCCGGTTCACCAGCACGCAAACCGCGCAATGCTGCGGCCATCGCGTTTTGCACATCGCGTTGCATGTCTGCGGCGTTGCGCGCGACCACATCGGCCCCGCCAAAGCCCCAAAGCCACAGCGCGACCGCCGCCAGTATCGCAAGGATCAGAGCGGGCCAGCGCATGTCACAACAATCGTATCAGCGAAAGCATCGCCCACTTGTGGAAAATAATCATCTGGACCAACCGCATCCAACGCCACATCGCCCATCAGGCTTTCAGCCAGCGCATAGGCCGCATCAAGATCAGCGCGCAGAATATCGACGCTACAGTCGTCACGCCCTTCAATCAGGACCGGAGCTTTCAAATCATACGCCGTGTAAAAAGTGGGATCGAAGACTCTAATCTGTAGCGGTGCATCGGGGTCTTTGATCTGTGGCAAGGGCCGCATATGCGCCTCATGAAACAACCCGTTCTCGTAGCGCATCGCGTGGTCTTGCCTGTCACCAAGGATCAGAACCTCACCGCCTTGTCGCACATCCAGATCACCCGCATAGTCCGGGGGCCACGCGGTGATTTGCGTATCCAAGATCGTTTGTTCCTCTGCGGTCAGCATCAAATCACCGTCCATATCAATGCCCAGATCGGTGGTCACCAACAGTGAAAACAGATCATCGTAGAACCAATCCAGCTTGATCCCGACACCGCCGCTTACGTCGAAAACGACGGTGACCTGCGCCTCCACAAAAACATGTGGATGTGCTGCTAAATTGACGGGCATGACCATGCAAGCCGCTAAGGGAAGAACCGTGCGCATCGCTTATATCTAGGCGGCGTAGCAAGGCGCGGCAATGGACCCTGATCAAACATCGTCAAGAAAGGTCGGAACCCCGCTCAAGCCACCCTTGATAGTGCACCATCAGCGCGCCTGTGAACGGTGCTTTCAGGGCGACATCAAAGTGAAACCGCCCATCGGCCTCATACTCACGTGCAATACTCACAGGCAGTAATGCTTTGGGAAAAGGGATCGGCCCAACCCGGCCGGCGTGCACCGGAAAATGCAGCTGCCCCTCAGCCACATGTAATCCCAGCGTAAAGGTAAAAGGGCCAAAGCACTCGGTCATTTTGCCATTCTGCACTTTGAGAAAAGACCAAAACCGTTTGTCACCAAATTGCCGTTCCCACAATTCCCCACCATTTTGCGGTGTCATCGTCACCGTCACACCCGTATCATCCGTTGCCGGTGGAAACCCAAAAACTGCCGCTAAGACGCGCGACCACAACGATGCGCCCCGCGAAACCTTCGCCCGTCCGGTCCAGCGCATGACGCGGTAAACCTCGTGCGCCTCGCGCACTTTGGGCGAAAGCAAATCAAAATCCGGACCCAAGTAGTCTTGGAAAACGGGGACCTTCATCCCAGCAACCGCGCGCGAAAAGCAGGATCAGGCAGCGCGCACATGTCACCACGTCCGAACATTCGGTAACGGTTGCGCGCCACGCGCTGATACAGCCAATCGCGGACGCGACGCGGAAGTAGGCGTAGCGCCGCAAAGGCATGGCCCAAACCACCTAATCTTTGACCAACCCGAATAAGCGCATCAAAATCCCGCCAGACCTGACCATTCTCAATAAAGAGCCACGTATCAGGATCAAGTGGATCCAGACCATTGTCGCGCATCAACTGCGCTCCAATCGTGGACTGAATCGGGGCGATTTTGATCTCTCCCGAACGATCGAGCCTGTGGATCATCCGCGCACCCAAACTGCACAGCGCGCATGTGGCATCCATCACAGCAATTGGGTCGTCGGCATCGGCCATGTCATCACCAGCGTTTTCAATAGTTGATCTAGCCTAGACGGTCGCAAAACATAGCCGCCACGACGTCGCACCCATCACACGCCTGTCGCTCGGAATTTGCTCATCAGATACGGACCCGAGCGCACCGCAGGATACGTACCGGACCCATCCAATGGGATGATTTGCGCATCCCAATCAGGCTGGTGAAAAAATGCCAGCGACTGACGTGCGGGTTGGTCCGGTTTAGCCACGACCCGGTGCAACGTGCTAACCCAGCGGTCCGCTGTCCAACGCGCCATCAGATCGCCGATATTGATTACAAACGCCCCTTCAGGTGCTGGCACATCGACCCATGTGTCACCTTGCTGCACTTGCAGTCCCTGACTGCCAGGTTGCGGCAACAAGATCGTCAACGACCCATAATCGGTATGGGCTCCGGCCCGCTGTTGCTTGTCGCGTGGCGCGTCTACCGTCGCAGGATAATGCAACGCCCGCAGTGCGGAAATCGGGTTGGAAATATAGGGATCAAAATACCCGTCCGGCAAATCTAAAGCCGCTGCGAAAGCGCGCATCACACGTGCGGCCAAATCCTCCATCGCGGCATAGTAAGCCTCCCATGCGGCCCGAAATCCATTGATGTCTGGCCAGATCGTAGGCTGATAACAAAAGCCCAAAGCGTCCGCACTCGCACCCTTCGGTGTCCTCAATGGACCGCCATTGAAACTCTCCTTGAGGTCCGGCGGAGTGTCTTCGCCTTTGGACCGCGCCAACGCCTCCGCATCTGGACCTAAATACCCGTAAGGGTACCCCTGATATGGCGGCGCGACGACCTGCTTTGCTGCCGCCTCTTGTGCAAAGAAACCAGCCGCTGCCTGCCAGACGTCTGCGATTACACGGTCATCAACACCGTGGCCTTCCAACACCAAAAAACCGGTCTCCCGGCAGATTTGATCCAGCGCGCGGGCCATGTCGTGGCGTGCATCTTGATGCGCGGCCTCAAACGCTGCCAGATCGAACCGGGCAAACATCAACCCAGAACCTCACGCCAGGAATGCTTGGGCGCAAAGCCCACCATCCGTTTGGCTTTGTCATTGGCATAAAACGTCTCGTCTGGGCGCATCTTTCGCTTCACTGGCACGCCATCATAGAACTGAGCAATCACCTCGTCCGACGTAATCCCGACGGACATATCGTCATTGGACACATTGAAAACTTCGTAACCCAGACCGTCGGTCTTCAGACAACAATCAACCATGTGCCCCAGATCGCGGGCATCAATGTAGGCGAAGATATTGCGGCGACGCGTGGCAGGATCAGCGATGAATGCTGGAAAATTCTCTTCGTATTCATGTGGTTCTATGACGTTATTGATGCGCAACCCATAGATATCTGCCCCACTACGCGCCTGAAAAGATCGCGCCGTCGCCTCGTTGCAAACCTTGGACATTGCGTAGCTGTCATGCGGGACCGTCGGGTGGTCTTCGTCGATGGGCACGTAATCAGGTTTAAGTTCACCATCTGCAAAACAGACTGCATAGGTCGTCTCTGAGCTCGCAAAGATAACCTTGGAGATACCCAACTTCGTGGCCGCTTCAATGACGTTATATGTGCTTAGCGTATTTTGGCGAAAGCACTCTCCATCCGTCCCAATCATGACACGCGGCACGGCAGCAAAATGTACGACCGCATCATAGCGCGGCACGCCCGTGCCCGCATCTAATTCATGGAAATCCGTGAACTGGGACATTGCACCGATAACTTGACCTGCGTCGCATAAATCAATCAGCAACTCGGACACGTCCAAGCCCGATGGATGCAGATCAGCATTCACCACCGTATATCCTTGGCGTTGCAGATATGTGATCGCGTGCTTGCCCGCTTTGCCGCTGCCACCTGTAAAAAAAATGCGCATGATTGTCCTCCGTTAGTACCAGATTAACCGCAGGCTATTTAACTGCAACGGACTATTCATTCGGATGGGTTGAGGATAGACTCACACCAATACAAAAAACACTCTAGGAAGATTTGATGCGCAAGATGACAGCCGCTCTGGGTATCCTCGCCGCGACTGCGACATACGCCGAAAACCGAATTGATGTTGTCCGCCCCGATGCACCTGTTTTGGCCGCATTTGGCGACCATAAGATCGGTGTCACAACGATGGCATTCACAAACCCCGATCAAATCGACATCGTTAATACGGGCGACACGGGCGAGCCACCACGCTATGATCGCGAGCTCACAATCGAACTGTGGTATCCCGCGACTGACGACACGGCACCCGGTGGAACCTATACAGCACTGATCCGCGACGGCGTGACCGAGGCAACTCTGACAGGGCAAGCCGCGCGTGACGCATCACCAGACACGTCCGAGACCTTTCCACTGATCATCATTTCGCATGGCTACCCCGGTAATCGCTTTTTGTTGTCACCGCTTGCTGAAAACCTTGCTTCAAAAGGGTATGTCGTGGCATCGATTGATCACCCCGACAGCACTTATGACGACCAGACTGCGTTCGGATCGACCCTCGTCAACCGGCCATGGGACCAACGCTTTGTGATCGATAGCGTCACGGCGCTTGACGGCGATTTGGGTCAAATCATCCAAGACGACAACATCGCCATCATCGGTTATTCGATGGGTGGGTACGGCGCGCTGATCTACGCAGGCGCAGGTGTCACTCTCCTTAGCACCAAATATGAATGGGGCGCGCCGCAAGGGCTGCTTGAACGCAATCTGATGGGCACTGAAACCCATGCAGAGCTCGCCGATGATCGCGTCAAAGCCGTCGTGGCCTTCGGACCTTGGGGGAATAACACCGGTTTTTGGGACGCCGAAAGCTGGGCGGGGATTGAAAAACCCCTGATGCTGATCGCTGGTGAGATTGACGATGTCTCACAGTATTCAGCCATGCGCGGCATCTTTGATGACACGGTGAACACCACACGCCACCTACTGACCTTTGAGCAAGCCAACCACAACGCCGGCGCGCCGATGCCGCCACCGTCCGAAAGCTATGCGGTGTCTGACGTGCTGGGCTACGCACCCTTTGACCATTACGCCGATCCGGTATGGGACAACGTGCGCATGAACAATATCAGCCAGCATTTCGTCAGCGGTTATCTAGACCTGCATCTCAAAGGGGACCGCGACAAGGCGCAGTACTTTGCCCTTACTCCTGTTGCAACTGACGGGGTTTGGTCCGTCGATAACGATGGCAATAAAACTGGCGAACACAGCTACTGGGCAGGTTTCCCCAACCGCACGGCGGCCGGTCTGCGGTTCGAGACAAAGGTGGCGGGTGAATAGGCAGGGTTAGCTCTTTGTCTGCCCGAACAAACACCGGGCAGACACGTTTATCGCTTCTTGTTGGATTGCGACAAGACACTACCTGCCAGCTGGCGCGTTTCTGCGGCAAAGCCGCGGCGGCTACGCACAACATGCGATGCACGGTCTTCCAGCTTTGCACCCGTCTGTTTACCAGTCCGGGACTGAGCTAGCGCAGATCCCGCCAAGCTTTTCTGAGTCTTTGAGGCATTTGGATTAGCAAGCGTTTTGCTGGCCAATGATGCCATTTTTCGTGACGTCTTCTTTGAATTATATTCCATATCTATCACCTCCCTCCATTCAATGACCTAGATATGGGAAATGTTCCTTTTTTGTTCAATACTTTTGAGAACATTTTCTTTCACCTCCTTTGTCAGCCTGTCATACTAATCCAAAGCAAAGAATGAGCAGCAGATATGGCCAATGACCTCCTCTCCGGGGCCTCCCCCGACGACTATAATGCCTCCTCCATCGAAGTACTGGAGGATATGGAGCACGTACGCCTGCGCCCCGGCATGTATATCGGGGGCAAGGACGAGCGGTCCTTGCACCACATGGTTGCCGAAATCATCGACAATTCGATGGACGAAGCGGTCGCAGGGCACGCCACATGGATCGAGGTCGAACTACACGACAACGGACATGTCACCGTGCGCGACAACGGGCGGGGCATCCCGACGGACGCACACCCCAAGCACCCCGAAAAATCAGCGCTCGAAATCATCTTTTGCACGCTAAACGCCGGCGGCAAATTCTCGGGCGACAGTTATGAGACATCGGGTGGTTTGCACGGCGTCGGTTCGTCCGTTGTGAACGCCCTGTCAGACCATCTGCGGGTCGAGGTTGCGCGCAACAAAGAGCTGTTCATGATGGAGTTTTCGCGCGGCGTGCCACAAGCACCGCTGGCGAAAATCGGGGCCGCCCCTAACCGGCGCGGCACGGCGGTCACCTTCCACCCTGATCCTGACATCTTTGGCGGGTTGACCTTGAAACCGCGCACGCTGTTCAAAATGGCACGGTCCAAGGCATATCTTTTTTCCGGCGTCGAAATCCGCTGGAAAACCGCGATAGACGATGGCGATACCCCGCTTGAGGCCACGTTCAAATTCCCCGGTGGCCTTGCCGATTACCTGTCTGAAACGCTGGGCAGTGCAACCACCTATTCCGACAAACCCTTTGCGGGCTCCGTATCGTTCCAGGACAAATTCAACGTCCCCGGCAAAGTCGAATGGGCGATCAACTGGACCCCCGCGCGCGACGGTTTTATCCAGTCCTATTGCAACACCGTGCCCACCCCCGAAGGTGGGACGCATGAGGCCGGGTTCTGGGCCGCGATCCTGAAAGGCATCAAAGCCTACGGCGAACGCGTGTCGAACAAAAAGGCCAGCACGATCACCCGCGAAGACCTGACAACAGGGGCCGGTGCGCTGGTATCGTGCTTCATCCGCGAACCCGAATTCGTGGGCCAAACCAAAGACCGTCTGGCCACGACTGACGCACAACGCATGGTCGATAACGCCGTGCGCGACCACTTTGACAACTGGCTGGCCGCCGACACAAAATCCGCGGGCGCGATCCTTGATTTCCTTGTGCTACGGGCCGAAGAACGCCTGCGCCGCAAGCAAGAAAAAGAAACCGCACGTAAATCTGCGACCAAGAAACTGCGCCTGCCCGGCAAGCTGACCGATTGCACGTCCAAAGACCGCGCCGGCACCGAACTGTTCATCGTCGAGGGCGACTCGGCGGGCGGTTCCGGCAAAGGTGCGCGCAACCGCGTGAACCAAGCGCTGCTGCCGCTGAAGGGTAAAATTCTCAACGTATTGGGGGCTGCGTCATCCAAGCTGAACACCAACGCCGAGATTAACGATCTGTGCGAAGCTCTTGGCGTCGGCATGGGCACCAAATTCAACGTCGATGACCTGCGCTATGACAAGATCATCATCATGACCGACGCCGACGTCGACGGGGCGCACATCGCATCGCTTTTGATGACATTCTTCTTCACGCAAATGCGGCCGTTGATCGACCAAGGACACCTCTATCTGGCCTGCCCGCCGCTTTACCGTCTGACGCAAGGGGCGCGCCGCGTCTATGTGGCGGACGATGCGGAAAAGGACGCGGTGATGGCCAAGGGCTTGGGCGGAAAGGGTAAAATCGACCTACAACGCTTCAAAGGCTTGGGCGAAATGGACGCCAAGGACCTGAAAGAAACAACAATGGACCCCAAAACCCGCAAGCTGATCCGCGTCACCGTGCAAGACGACGAGCCGGGGGATACAGCTGATTTGGTCGAACGTTTGATGGGGAAAAAGCCCGAACTGCGGTTCCAGTACATTCAGGAAAACGCGCGGTTTGTGGAGGAGTTGGATGTTTAGGTTTTTCGAGGCGGTGGCATAGCCCGTAACCCTTGAAAAAGAGAAACAGTATCGCGGTCGAGCTTCAAATCCTCAACCTTGTGAATGCACTTGAGACCGCTTCCCATTACCCTACCTCGAGAGTCTGCTGCAAACTTTCGCGAAAGTTCCCGTAAGTAACGAGTTTCAACAATACTAAAATTATCAGGTGTCTTGTTAACGCAAGAATAAAGGGCGTATGAGACCAAATCTGCAAGTCGAAGTATATCTTCCTCATCTTTACTTCGCTTGGTAATCGCGAATGGGTTGATTGCTCCAAGAGCATTTGACTGAGGATAAATAGGGTTTTTCTTAACCTTAGAAATATAGCGGATCATCTTATCATAATCATGATTGCGCTCCTCAAATACGATTTGAGGATCTACTAAATTGCTGTCGACACTTGATAAGTACCGCCCAACCAATTCCAGTAGGTATTTGGTGCACTTGTTATAGAACTTGTGTGGGTCCCAATCGATTTGTTGGGCGTAGTCATCCATCGTTGGCTTATACGAGATAACACCAAAAAAACGAGCGTTTAGCTTTATGGCTTCTTTGCAGAAATGGAGCCGTTGGCTATGATTTAGATCAGTGGCATGACGCCATTTCTTCGACTTTCCAAAGTCCTTTTGCAAACGATCGAGCAACTGCCGCGCCGCAATCTGCCCTGCCGGTTGCAACACTACTGCACTCATCGTCAGATATGGGCTAGAACCGCCGCCTTCCGGTGATCGAATTTTGGTAAAGCCAGTATCACCGCTTTCATCAATGTAAACTATGCAGCTCATCGTTGAGCGTCCTCATCAAATAGATAGAGTTAGGCATTTGCCGTCAGCAACCAAACTATTTTCACCTGAGGAGTTTCAAAAAAATCATTCACACAATATGGACGATTCGCCCGTTCAGTACCAGCAAGCCTTAGGATAGGTGCTCGCACCAATCTTACCCGACATTTGGCTAACGCCTTGATCCTCATCACCCCGTAGGTCGGGGTTCTCCCCGACGCACACCCGTACATACGCCGTGTGTACAGCTTGTGTACGCAAAACACACACCCCTTTCCCTAGCGTCACGCAGCCCTATCTAACTTCCATGCGCCACTTCATCCTCGCTCTTTTCCTCGCCTCGCCCCTCGCCGCACAAGAGGTCGAAACCGACCTCGAACTCGTCCTGCTCGCCGACGCCTCCGGCTCAATCGACGCGGATGAGTTGCTGTTCCAACGCCAATCCTACGCCATCGCGATCACTGATCCGGCGGTGGTTTCGGCGATTGAAAACACGCTCTATGGCTCCATCGCGGTCACCTATGTCGAGTGGGCGCAAACCCAAGCCACGGTCGTGGATTGGACCATCATCGCAGACATGGAAAGTGCGACCCGTTTCGCCGAGGCCCTGATCGGACCACCGCGCCAAGCGACCGGGCGCAACGCCATCGGGTCGGCGTTGCTTTACGGTAAAGACCAGATAGAAGGTAATGATATCAGAGGCTTCCGCCGCGTCATCGACTTTTCCGGCGACACGATGGGCAACAGCTATGGACCACCCATCACAGTGGCAAGGGATGAGGTCGTAGCCGCTGGCATCACCATCAACGCCCTACCGATCCTGCGCAACGAGAGCTTCCAGAACTTCGATCTGCCCGCCGCCTACGAGGCCAATATCATCGGTGGCCCCAACGCCTTTGTCATGCCCGCGCAATCGGGACCAGAGTTCACGGATGCCGTGCGCCGCAAGCTGATATTGGAAATCGCAGGAACCACGCCGCAAACGCAGTTCGCCTCACTCCTGCTGGAGAGCCTCGAGGTAGGCGAGTAGGTCAACAATCGGCTGCGAGGTCATGATGGGCTGCCCGGTCTCGGCCTTGGTGGCCACATCGGTGCCCTCAAAGAAATCCCCATACACCGGCATCATACTGCCGTGACTGACCAGCGGATCGCGCCCGTCAATTCGCATCACCACGCGGGCTGTTGGGAAGACGCCATCGTTGCGCGCGGCCAGCGCCGTTAGGTCGGGCGGTGCGATGACCAAAGACGGTGACATGGGCCCATTTCCGGCCGCACTATTGCCATGGCAGGTCGCGCAATAAAAGCCGAACAACGCCTCGCCCTGTGCAGCATCCTGCGCCACAACAGGGGCTGCCAGCCCAAACGCCATAACCAAAGGGAGCATTCGCATTACGTTCTCCTTTATCTGGAATAAAGGTAGGATAGGTCTAGGAATACGTCCGCGCGTTGATGCAAATCAATGGTACTAGCGCAGGCTCAGATTGCCAATCGCAGCCCGAATAACGCTATCGGTATCATCACTGTCACCGGAAACGGCCAACCCAACCAGCGCACCTTTTTCATTGCCAAAGGCACGGGCGTAATCGGCCGCTAAATCAACGCTTTCGCTGAAAGACCCGGTGCCAGCTTGGCGCAGTGCAATTGTCACACCTTGCCCCTGCGGGCCGTAGGGCGACGGGATGACCTGACCGCGACTGTGGTTGCCGCCCCACGCGTATTGCATAATGCGGACGTCATCATTGCCCAGCAGACTGCGGATGTTGGCACCCTCCAGACCGGGCGCGAGGTTTTCAGGCACGAACACAAAGTAAAGCGAGATATTGCGGTCATCGCCGCCTTTGCGGCTCAGGTCAGTGGCAGGCACGGATTGATCTACGGTCCAACTCCACGCTGCACCGGACTTATCCCAATTTGCGCGATCAACGCGGGTCCAGGCGATAGAAACGGACCCTTCGGAAACCAACCCGAGGTTTTGCCCGAAATTATAATCATTTGAACTAAACAGCGACAAACGCTGCTCTTGCCAGCCATTGGCAAAGCTGACGGGTCCCGCACTGGCGCTGATGGCGGTCGTAAGGGCAAGAACGGTGGATAATAAAAGTCGCATGAAAGCATCCTTTGTGAGCGGTTGACCAAGTTCCTACCGCAATGCGCGGGCTACGAAACCATTCAACTGCGGATTTCACGCGAATGTCAGGCTTGGTTACTGCTGGATACTTTCCAGATATTGCGTCAGCAGCAGCAATTGCATGGGCACAGGTGTTCCAAGACCGTCATTTTCAACGATCACTGTTTCACCCAAGTCACCTGCGCCAAACTCTGGCATTGCAGCGCTAAAGTGCGCGCCCCGATCAAGGCCATCAATCGTGCTCATGACCTGATCGGTTGGGAAAACGCCGCCATTGCGTGCAGCGATTGTCGTCAGGTCAGGCGGAGCAACCGCAAGATCGCGCGCCGCAGCACCACCGCCCATGCCATTGGGTCCATGGCAACTGGCACAGTTTTCCAAGAATGCCGTCCGCCCGTCGACGGGCTCTTCTACGCAGGCGGCTAATCCGAAAGCTGCGAGGATCAATATGTAGCGCATGTTGCTGTGCCTCCATTTGTTTTCATCAGGCTAGCAAAGCTGCGGCCATCCCACCATGACCCAAATCAACAGATAGCGGGTTTACGCGGCCAGCTTTTGCACCAAAGCCCAAAGCGCATCCGGCACATCAACTTCGGTCATGACATGCCTGTCTGCTCCGGGGATACGCGCGCCTTCTTGGGCGGCAACCGCCTCTGCGATCCGCGCAAACCTGTTACCGAAATCTGCGTGATAGGTGCCGGGGTCCATCAAGATATAGAACTGCCCAAGATCATGAGGCTTCCCATCGGCCAGTTTAAGCCCGGCCACATCAAGCGAATTCACTGACCCCGTCATACCTGCTGCAAGCAATTCTGCCATCAGGCCAAATCCCCAACCCTTGTAGCCGCCCGCACTGACCAATGCTCCTTTGAGGGCAGCCTCTGGATCTGTCGTCGGCTTGCCATCTTCATCGACGGCCCAACCAAGCGGAATTCTCTCGCCCGCGGCCTTGGCCATTGTGATTTTGCCCAGCGCCACGGCGGAGGTTGAGAAGTCAAAATGCAGCGCGGGTGTATCTTCGCCCGGTACGGTCATAGCAATCGGATTGGTGCCGATGACACGCTTGTTGCCACCGGGAGGTGCGACGACAGGTGATGCGTTCGTAAAACCGATCCCGATCAGGCCAGCAGCCGCGATCTGTTCCGTAAAGAAACCCAGCGATGTACAGGTATGCGCATGCGCCACAGCCAACGTCGCAACCCCATTCTCAAGTGCGGCAGCGACGGCCTCGGGCAAGGCTGCGGTAAAGGCCGGTTGCGCAAACCCGAACTTCGCGTCAGCCAATACGGCACTTGGGCGTGGGCGTGTCACCTGTGGCGTCACGGTGCCGTTCACGCGTCCAGACGCCAGTTGTGTGCAGTAGCTGTCGAGGTAGTAAAGCCCGCAAATCACATTGCCCAAAGCTTCTGCGCGGGCGACAGCTTTTGCGACTTCTGAGGCCTGCATCTCGCCTGCGCCATGCGCCAAAAGGGCAGCGTGACTTTGCGCTTCGATCTCGGTGACCGTGATTTTCATAGTGTCTCCAATGTGCCGCCGCTCAGGCGAACCTGCCGATCCATACGTGCCGCAAGTTCTAGATTGTGGGTCGCAATGACCGCCGCCAAACCTGTGTCCCGCACCAGCCCCATAAGTGTGTCAAAGACACGGTCAGAGGTGTCAGGATCCAGATTGCCTGTCGGCTCGTCTGCCAGCAGTAAAGACGGTTCATTTGCCAAGGCACGACAGAAAGCGACACGTTGTTGCTCGCCCCCTGACAACGCTGCGGGCCTGTGTGATGCACGCTCGGCAATGCCGACACGGTCCAACAATGCCATTGCCCGGGTCTGCGCGGCGGCATCTGGGACACCGTTCGCCAATTGAGGAAGGACGATATTTTCGACGGCGCTAAACTCGGGCAACAGATGGTGAAACTGATAGATAAAGCCAACGGTGGAGCGGCGTACCGCTGTACGCTTGCGATCCGACAGTTTCGACATGTCCACACCTGCAATGTTCACGGCACCTGTGTCAGGCGTATCCAGTAGACCTGCAATATGCAGTAGCGTCGATTTACCCGCACCCGATGGGGCGACCAGTGCGACAACTTCGCCGGGTTTCACATCAAGTGACACGCCTTGCAAGACCCGCACTTCGTTCGGCTTGCCTGCATTGTAGGACTTCGTAAGGTCCGTGACGGACAGCGTGTGATCACTCATAGCGCAGCGCCTCAACAGGGTTCATCCGGGCCGCGCGGCGTGCCGGGAAAATCGTGATGATCCATGACAGACCCAGCGACAATGACATCGCCTTGACCACATCGATGAAGCGGAGCTCTGCGGGAATGTTGTAGATCCCCCGGATCGACGGGTCCCACACACCACCGCCTGCAAAGTAATTCACAGCGCTAAAGATGGTATCAATGTAGATCGCAAAAAGGCACCCGAGGATAACGCCAAATGCCGTCCCGATCGTGCCGATGCCCGCGCCACAAATAAAGAAAATCCGCAGGATCGACCCTTCGGTCAGGCCCATCGTGCGCAAAATTCCCACATCGCGACCCTTGTTTTTCACCAGCATAATCAGGCCGCTGATAATGTTCATAGAGGCCACCAACACGAGGATCGACAAGATGATAAACATCACATTGTCCTCAATCGTCAGCGCCCGCAGGAACCGCCCGACGCGATCTTGCCAGCTGTAGGCCCACATGCCGGGTCCAGCCGCGTTTGCGATATCTTGCTTGAGTTCCTCTGAACGGTTGAGGTCATGAAGCCTGATTTCAAGTTCATCAGCGACGCCGTCGCGATTGAACACCGATTGCGCCACGTCAAACGGCAAATAGGCGCGCACTTCGTCGATCTGGAAACGCCCAGTCGAAAATATAAAGACCACATCGTAGGCATTGCGCCGCGTGGACGTGCCCATCGGCGTTGCCGCACCTGACCGCGTTGTGATTTCAATACGGTCACCAATATCCAGGCCCAGATTTGAGGCCAGCGCAGAGCCAATCGCAATCCCGTTGGGCAGATCATCGATATTGCCCACCGTACGTTCGCTTTGCACGATAGCGTCAGACGCTTTGAGGTCGTCCAGCCGGATGCCGTAGATATCTGCCAAACCGATGCGGCCAGAGCCGGAAGCCATTGCTTGTCCGCGCACCAATGGCGCCACGGATTTCACGCCATCTACGGCGCGAATACTTTCTGCGGCCCCTTCAAAGTTCTCAATGACGCCGCGCGGCTGGACCACTGAAACATGCGCGTTTGCGCCAGCGATTGTATCAATGAATTCCGCACGAAAACCCGAACGCACAGCCAGTGTCGCGATCAGCGCGAAAACAGCCAACGTGACCCCGATCAGGCTGATCCAAGTCATTGTACTGACGCCACCTTCGGCGCGTTTGGCGCGGATATAGCGCCAAGCGATCATCCACTCGAATTTTGCAAAGGGACGCGTGGTCCTCACCTCGGCCATGTCTGCTCCTGCTTGGCGTTTGCGCGCAACGTGGGGCGCATGGGTGCAATGGTCAAGCGCTGACCCGCGTCACCAGTGATTTCCGGGGCTTTGAAACTGCGCAAGGTCCTGTCCAGCAGCCAATTTCTTGCCTGCGGCGGCCCATAGCAGACCACGGCGCAGCATCTCATGTGCGGGACCCGATGCGATAATGTCAGCCTGATGGCCCAATGCATTGTAATATACGCGCCCCAATCCCCAAGAGCGGGTCCATGCCACGGGCATATCCACCGGTCCGTTGGGTGTGTGGTACCAAGCGACAGTGTTAGTCCGCGTTGTTGCCAGAACTTTGTTCGCTTGATCGACGTGCAGATAATACTGCTCGGACCGAACATCAAAATCCGGAATGTCTGCAACAAGCGGATCAACAGATATGATCTTGACCCAATACGCCACACCGTCGCCACCCGGATGCGCCACCCAATTGGCACCCGTCATGAATTGCCAAAGTGGGCTGGCGCGAAACGCATCGCACATGCCGCCATGACACCCTGCCAACCCAGTGCCCCGCGCGACGGCCTCTGAGACATTTGTCGCCGCTTCCCGGCTCAAAGTGCCATCGGTCCAAATCGGCACAATCAGGTCGTAGGTTTGCAGCGCCTGAGCATCATCGAATACATCCAGCGTCTCGGACATCTGGGAACGAATGCCCGCATCATCCAGCATCGCTTTGAAAACGGCCGCCACTTTATCGGGCTCGTGCCCATCCCAGCCACCCCAAACGATCAAAGCGTTGGTCACCGCTGGACCCCAGCAAGCCTTGGGCGGTTGTCTTGTGGAGTTGCCACCAAGGTTGGCCGCATGACGGGCGGATCAGCTTTGAGTGGCGCGACACGACGCGGTGTTGGCGTGGCAGGTCTCGGCTTCGACCGTCGAAAAGGGATCATCAGCAATGATAAGACTGCCGCAAAGACCGCCCATCCACCCAAAAACCCCGTCCCGGCAGAGGCAGCACCTGCAGCGCTTATCGGCATCGCGGGGGTAAAGTCCGCCCAAGCCGCGGCAATGGTCGCACGATCCGTCATATGATGAGGCAGCGTGAGCCTCTCCAATGGTGTTGCTTCGCGCAAGATCATCAAGTTCTCGCTCAATCGCGCATGGCGGGCAAAGGTACGCCGCCACATGGCCTCTTGGCCCGCGACCAAGGGGGTTGCCGCCATTTGCTCCAACATCTCTTCGCGGCCCAAACCGTCCGCCAGCGCAGTCTGATCAAAGTCTTTCACTTGCCGTGTCAGCTCGTCCACCTGCCCGCCGAGGCGTTGTAGGTATTGCTGTGAAAACTCGGGAAATTGGGACAGGCCAGCGGCGCCTGTTAGCCCACCAATCAAACATAGGACCCTGATCATATCAGAGCCCCGCATAGGGAAATCATTGTCATCTGCTGCCTCGTGACATTTTGTTTTTTCGCAATGTAGCAGATTTTTGCAGACGTGTTAACGCCGCTTGCCGCTATGCGCGCCCATCCGCGTGGGACCGCAGCCAAGAAATCACATTCTCTGCGTCTTGGTCGGGTGGAAATACGGGATAAAACACCTTTGCGATGATCCCATCTTTGGCAATCATCGTCAGGCGTTTGTGCAGATATTTCCCGTCAACCGTGAGGCCCGGCAGGGACAGCGCCTGCCCCAAGGTCTGATCCGCATCGGACAAAAGTGCGAAAGGTAAATGCAACCGTGCAGCGGCTTCCATTTGGTAATCCCGCTCTTGTGTTGAAACACCAAAGAGGTGCGCCACACCCCATTCGCGCAGTTCAGCATGGTGATCACGGAACGCGCATGATTGTGGCGTGCAGCCACGCGCACCGGGTATTTGGTCCCAGCCATCAGGCAAGTCACGATCAGGGCGACCCGTCATCGGGTAGATGTAAATAACGCTCAGACCGCGCAGGCTGGAAAGCGTTACTGCCGCACCTTCGGTTGCGGGCAAAGTGACGTTCGGCAGCGACTTGCCCACTAAATGATCCGCTTTGCCATCATCCGCTGGCGCAGGGATCAGCGACCAGTTGACCTGTGTAAGGCTCATGCGATGCCTTCATAGATCTTGGCGATCTTGGCAACGGCCTCTTCTGGTGGCAGCTCTTCGCTCTCGCCAGTGCGGCGCGACGTCAGCTCAACCACACCGTTCTTCAAACCGCGCGGCCCAACAGTAATGCGCCACGGCAGCCCGATCATATCCATCGTGCCAAACTTCGCCCCTGCCCGCTCGTCGCGGTCATCGTAAAGCGGCTCCAGGCCCAGCGCTGTCAGTGACGCATAAAGCGCCTCACACGCAGCATCCGCTGCCTCATCACCAGAGCGCATATTCAAAATGCCACAGTGGAACGGCGTCACACCTTCCGGCCAAATGATGCCTTTGTCGTCATGACTGGCCTCGATTATCGCGCCCAGCAGACGCGACACACCAATACCGTGGCTGCCCATGTGAACGGGTACTTTGTTGCCTTGCCCGTCGTCGACCAACGCATCCATACTTTCGGAATACTTCGTGCCAAAGTAAAAAATCTGCCCGACTTCGATGCCCCGCGCCGTGCGTTTGCGCTCGTCCGGGATTGCCTCAAAAAGTGCTTCGTCGTGCGTTTCGTCAGTGCGCGCATACCGGCTGGTGAATTCCTCCAACACGGCCTGGCAAGCCACTTTGTCATCATAATCAATCTGACGGTCGCCGAATTTCAGGTCAGTGATCTCGCTGTCATAGAAAACCTCGCTTTCGCCTGTTTCCGCCAGCACAAGGAACTCGTGCGTGTCATCGCCACCAATGGGGCCACTGTCGGCGCGCATTGGAATAGCTTGCAGGCCCATGCGTTCATAGGTGCGTAAATAGCTCACCAAATGACGGTTGTATGCGTGCAGCGCGTCCTCTTTGGTCAGGTCAAAGTTATAACCGTCTTTCATATAGAATTCGCGGCCGCGCATCACGCCAAAACGCGGACGCACTTCATCGCGGAATTTCCATTGGATCTGGTAAAGCGTCAGCGGCAGGTCTTTGTAGCTGTTCACATGGGCGCGGAAAATGTCTGTGACCAACTCCTCCGCGGTTGGCGTGAACAACATATCGCGCCCGCCACGGTCTTTGATGCGCAGCATTTCTTCGCCATATGCGTCATAGCGGCCACTTTCGCGCCACAGATCAGCGGACTGAATGGTCGGCATCTGGATGGCGATGTGTCCCGCGCGCGCCTGCTCTTCATGGACGATGTCTTCGATCTTGCGCAGCACCTTGAAACCCAGAGGCAGCCATGAATAGATCCCGGCAGAGGCCTGTTTGATCATGCCAGCCTGCAACATATAGCGGTGGCTGACGATCTGCGCCTCGCGAGGCGTTTCTTTGAGAACGGGCAGGAAATAGCGGCTCATGCGCATAGGTGTGACCTTCTTGGATTTGAGTATTGTGCAACGGTGTAAGCATCACCGCACGCCCTCGCAAGCGCTGACATCACAGATCTGCGAGTGTGGCGAATAATACCGCCGGTTCATGCGTAGACCCTGTATTATGAACCCCGACCAAAGGATCACGCCCATGCACCGCCTCTTGTATCTTATCACCACGTTTCTCTTGATCATGCCGTTCGCTGCTTTTGCAGCCCCCGTCAGCTATGATTTGCAAAAAGATCGCTCCGAAGTGGGCTTTGTTTACACGCTTGCAGGTGCGGATAATCGCGGCACGATGCCTGTCGTCAACGCGGATATCGCGATTGATTTCCAGCAGTTCAGCGCATCATCAGTTGACGTGTCCGTCGATGTGTCTGGTGCGAGAACCGGTTTGGTTTTTGCCACAGAGGCGTTGAAAGCCAAAAGCGTTTTGGATGCTGGCAACCACCCGACTGTGCGGTTTCAATCAACGGCAATCCGCGCCAGAGACCCGCGTAACCTCTCCGCCGGCGGCGAGATTGATGGCTTGCTCACAATCCGCGGTGTGACCCGGCCTGTGACACTGAACGCTGCCGTCTTTCGCCAGCAAGGTACGGCAGAGGGCGATCTCAGCCAGCTTAGCTTTCGGATCAGCGGTGCGGTCAGCCGTGCGGCCTTTGGTGCGATTGGCTACAGCGATATTGTCCAAGACATGATCCAGCTTGATATTGCAGCACGGGTGATCCGGGCGGAGTAATTTGCCACCTGCCCTTGCACCGCGTTGGCGCATACCGCATCTATGACCGTAAGCAATTACGGGATAAGACATGGCACTTCCTGTCGGACAACAAGCGAAATACTGGGGCATCGCAACAGCGGTATTCTTGCTGGCATTGTGGTTTCTGGGCGATGTCATCTTGCCGTTCGTCTTGGGCGGCGCGATTGCTTATTGCCTTGATCCCATCGCGGATAGGCTGGAACGCGCAGGTTGTTCGCGCATGGCCGCGGTCGCGATCATCACTTTGGTCACGATCTTTATCTTCGTTCTTTTGATTCTTTTGGTCATTCCGACACTCGTCCAGCAAACCTCGTCCTTGATCAACACAGCACCAGAGCTGTTTGACCGTCTGCGCAACGGCCTGACCGACCGTTTCCCCCAGCTGATGGACAATCAAAGTGCCGCGTATCAACAGCTTTTGGCGATTGGTGAAACGATCCAGTCAAAGGGTGGTGAATTGGTGAATGGCATCCTAAGTTCCGCGCTTGGCCTGATCAATATCCTTGTCTTGCTGGTCATCGTTCCGGTTGTTGCGATCTATATGCTGCTGGACTGGGATAACATGACAGCAAAAATCGATGAGATGTTGCCACGTGATCATGCCGAAACTATCCGGATGCTGGCACGCGACATAGACGCGACATTGGCCTCTTTTATACGTGGGCAAGGGACTGTCTGCCTGATCTTGGGCAGCTATTATGCAATAGCCCTGATGATTGCAGGTCTAAATTTTGGGCTGATCGTTGGCTTCATTGCGGGATTGATCACATTCATTCCTTACGTTGGTGCATTGGTCGGTGGTGTCTTGGCCGTAGGTCTGGCGCTGTTTCAATTTTGGGGATCCGTCGAAGTTGCTGACGGTGAAACCGTTTCTTATGTCACCAACTGGCTGCGGATCGGAATCGTCGCCGCCATCTTCGGATTGGGACAATTCCTTGAGGGAAATATCCTGACACCGAAATTGGTGGGCGGATCAGTTGGCCTGCATCCCGTTTGGCTGCTCTTTGCTCTATCCGTCTTTGGATCTCTCTTTGGCTTCGTTGGGATGCTCGTCGCTGTCCCGATTGCTGCGATCATTGGTGTTGTCGCGCGCTGGGGGCTTGAGCAATACAAAAGCAGCCTGCTCTATCGTGGGCAGTCCGAGGGCGACTGAATGGCTGACCAGCTTGCATTCGACTGGCCAACAGGTGTCGCGCTGGGGCCGGATGACTTTTTCGTCTCACAGGCGAATGAGCAAGCGTTTGCGATGCTCAGCTCACCTCAGGCATGGCCCGAGCGCAAATTGGCCCTTGTTGGGCCTCAGGGATCCGGCAAAAGCCATCTCGCCCGCGTGTTTCAGGCCCAAACGGAAGCTGCGCTTTTTAATGCGACCAACTTGCCTGACATGTCCGACAACAGGTCAGACACAGTCATTCTTGAAGATATGGATAGACTGCCGCAAGGCGCTGAAGAGGCTGTTTTCCATCTCCACAACAACTTGCGTGCCGCTGGCGGAACTCTTTTGCTAACGGCAAAAACCGCGCCCAGCCTTTGGCGCATCGCTCTTCCCGATCTCGCAAGCCGTATGCAGGCCACAACTGTTGTCGAGATCACAAATCCAGACGATGCGCTGCTGTCGGCGTTGATCATGAAGCATTTCGCGGACCGACAGATCAACCCAAAGCCCGCTTTGGTCAAATACCTGAGCACACGGATTGAACGGTCATTTGCGGCAGCGGCTGACATTGTGGCACGTCTGGATGCCGCAGCATTGTCGCAACAACGCAAGATCAATGAAAAGCTGGCGGCGCAGTTGCTGGACAACCCGGACTGACGTAGCGATACTTGTTACACAACCGCAACAAAGGCGGTGCAAAAGGCCCCATGACGAATGCTGATTTTCTAGAAGGGGACTATCCGTCCCCCACGTCGCTCGATGTTGATCTGAGCTCACCCGCGCGTTTTGTAAACCGCGAGCTGAGTTGGCTCAGCTTCAACTGGCGTGTGCTGGAAGAAGCCGAAAACCCGCGCGTGCCGCTGCTGGAACGGCTGCGGTTCCTATCGATCTCGGCCACCAATCTTGATGAGTTCTACACCGTGCGTGTTGCTGGCCTGCGCGAGTTGGCAAATGAAGGCAACACGACCCCCGGTCTTGATGGCATGACCCCTGCCGAGCAATTGGTGGTGATTGATACCGATGCGCGCGCGCTGATGACCCGGCAACAAACGGTATTCACCGAGTTGCATGCCGAGATGGCCAAAGAAGATATTCAGATCCTGACGCGCGATGACCTCAGCGACGCGGATATCGCCTATCTCGAAGATGTCTTTATCGATCAAGTTTTTCCGGTGCTGTCCCCCCTTGCGATTGACCCTGCACACCCCTTCCCGTTTTTGCCAAACGAAGGGTTTGCACTGGCCCTGCAACTTGAGCGCCCAAGCGATAAACGCCAGCTTCGGTCATTGTTGCCCGTGCCTGCCCAGATTGATCGCTTTGTCGCTGTGCCATCAGAGACTGGCCATCGGTTCTTACCTTTGGAAGAACTGCTGCTGTTGAACATCACGCGGTTGTTCCCCGGCTATAAGACCAAAGGTAATTGCGCCTTCAAAGTTTTGCGCGACAGCGATCTGGAACTCGAAGACGAAGCCGAAGACCTTGTACGCGAGTTTGAGACCGCGTTGAAACGTCGCCGTCGGGGCGAAGTTGTCCGTCTGAAACTGTCGGCAGGTGCGCCCAATGCGCTGAAATCAATGATCATGTCCGAATTGCACGTCACCGAAGAGACGGTCGTCGAAGTTGACGGTTTGATCGGTATCGCTGATCTGGGCGAATTGGTTCTGGACGACCGTCCTGATCTGCTCTGGCCGCCATTCTCGCCGCGCATTCCTGAACGTGTGCAGGATCATGATGGCGACATGTTCGCCGCGATCCGCCAAAAGGATATGCTGCTTCACCACCCCTACGAGACTTTCGACATGGTTGTGCGGTTCCTGAAGCAAGCCGCACAGGACCCAAATGTCGTGGCGATCAAACAAACACTTTATCGCACATCAAAGCGGTCACCTATCGTCGAGGCCTTGTGTGAAGCCGCCGAAGACGGCAAATCTGTTACGGCATTGGTCGAACTCAAAGCACGCTTTGACGAGGCCGCGAACATTCGCCAATCGCGTCGTCTGGAACGGTCAGGCGCGCATGTGGTGTATGGCTTTCTAAACTATAAAACCCACGCCAAGATCAGCACTGTAGTCCGGCGCGAGGGTGATAAACTGGTGACCTACACCCACTTTGGCACCGGTAACTACCATCCTATTACGGCGAGGATTTATACGGATCTGAGTTTTTTCACTTGCGACGCGAAGTTGGGCCGCGATGCAACCAAAGTGTTCAACTATCTGTCGGGCTATGCACAGCCGGAAGGGTTAGAGAACCTTGCGATCTCGCCCATTTCACTCAAGGAAACGCTGTTAGATCAAATCGCATCTGAAGCAAAAAATGCACAGGCCGGCAAACCTGCGATGATCTGGGCCAAGATGAATTCGCTGATCGACAGCGATGTGATTGATGCGCTTTATGCCGCCAGCCAAGCGGGCGTGAAGGTCAGCCTTGTTATTCGCGGTATCTGCGGCCTGCGCCCGGGCGTGAAGGACTTGTCAGAAAATATTCGCGTCAAATCTGTCGTGGGTCGGTTCTTGGAGCACTCGCGGATCGTCTGTTTTGGCAATGGAAACGCGCTGCCTTCCAAAAAGGCAAAGGTCTATATCAGCTCCGCCGATTGGATGGGGCGCAACCTGAACCGCCGCGTCGAGACGCTGGTTGAGATTAAGAACGCAACCGTCAAAGCACAAATTGTTGGACAGGTAATGGCCGCCAACATGGCAGACATCGCACAAAGCTGGGTCATGGCGGCAGATGGAAGTTTCACGCGCGCCACATTTGAGGAAGGTACATTCGCTTTCAACTGCCACAGGTTCTTTATGGAAAACCCTTCTCTGTCGGGCCGTGGTTCGGCGGGTGCATCTGACGTCCCACAGTTGACGCATACCGATGATTGATTGATACGTTCTGCGGGGATGATGACCGGGGACTTCAATGACGCAAGCTCAAGACGTGGAGACCATTGATTGGGGGCCGTTTGGCCGTCCATTGTTCGAAGATGCTGCAGCAAAGGGTCTAAGCCGCGTTGGCGTGATTGATGTGGGCTCAAACTCGGTCCGTTTGGTTGTGTTTGATGGTGCTGCACGTTCACCCGCTTATTTCTACAATGAAAAGATCATGTGTGCCTTGGGTGCTGGTCTGTCCCAAACCGGACATCTTAGCCCGGAGGGCCGCAAGCGTGCAGTCTCGGCGATCCGCAGATTTGCCGCACTTGCCGAAGGGATGGGCATCCCGCCCCTGACAGCGGTGGCAACGGCTGCTGTGCGCGAGGCATCTGATGGTCCATCATTCCGCGAAGAAGTCCTGCGCGAAACTGGGGTAAAGCTGTGGGTCATCGACGGTAAAGAAGAAGCACGACTTTCCGCACAAGGCGTCTTGCTGGGATGGCCGGGCAGCTATGGCCTTGTCTGTGACATCGGTGGGTCATCAATGGAGCTCGCTGACCTCGCAGAAGGACGGGTTGGGCGGCGTGTCACCTCCGCACTAGGCCCATTGAAGCTACGCGAAATCAAAGGCGGCAAAAAAGCGATCAAAGCTTACGTACGCGACGTCATGGAACAGCTGCATGCTGACATGGGCGGCGAAACAGGGATGCGTCTGTTCCTTGTTGGCGGCTCATGGCGTGCGATTGCCCGCGTTGATATGGAGCGCCGCAATTACCCACTGACCGTTTTACATGAATACCGTATGTCATCGCGACAGATTTCCAAGACGGCTGAATATATCCGCAAATCGGACCTGCAAGACTTGCGCGGTCGCTGCAATATCTCTGACAGCCGCATGTCATTGGTGCCCTACGCATCGATTGCCCTAAAAGAGCTGATGCGGACATTTAGGCCAAAGGACGTGGCCATTTCATCCTACGGTATCCGTGAAGGGATGCTCTATGAGCAAATGCCACGCGAGTTGCGCGAACGCGACCCACTGGTCGAAGCCTGCCGTTTTGTCGAGGCGAAGGATGCACGCCTACCCGGCTTTGGGCGCATTCTATATGATTTCATTAAGCCATTGTTTCCGCGTGCAAATTGGCAACGCAAACGGATCATCAAAGCGGCTTGTCTGCTGCATGACGTCAGTTGGCGCGCGCATCCTGACTACCGCGCCGAGGTCACATTTGATAACGCGACACGCGCCAACCTTGGTGGACTGAAGCATTATGAGCGGGTTCTCTTAGGACTGGCCTTAATGAACCGCTACACCAGCAAGACTGCAAATTCACGTTTCGATCCCCTGTTTGCAATGCTGGACGACAGCCAGATCAAAGAAGCGGAAGTACTGGGCAAAGCGATGCGTTTGGGCGCGATGCTTTGGCTTACGGCGCAAGAAGATCCTGGGTCACTTAAATGGAAACCGAAAACCCGCGAGCTGACACTAAGGTTAACGGAACATGCCCGCCCACTCTTTGGTGAAGTCGCCGAGGTACGGTTTGCTGCCCTCGTGTCTGCGATGAACGCCACTGGCGATGTTCAATTTACCAAGTAATTGTGTTGGTCTCACGAGAAAGCACCGGGAATCAAAACTAGCTCTTACGGCAGTTTCCGCGAAAGCTTGATTTCTCGTTTGATGAACTTCGACTTCAGAAGTGAAACAATGATATTTTCCGTGCAGGATTGTCTTCAAAAAATGACCTATAAACTACAGAAAATTAAACTGAAGATTAACAAACCTCTTTCTGACACCTAAATGTCGGCTTTTTGCCACATTTCAACGCTTCTAGAGTGGCAGTGGGGTCAAAATGGATTACAACGGTCCCAGTACGTTATGTGAGCCTGCGTGTTTAGGGGATTGTCAGTGGTAGTAGACGGTAAATCGGTAGAGACTGACGCAACCAGTTTCGATGTGGCGACAGTCGCTTATCAGGGCGCTCGCAACTACCAAGAAGACAGCATTATCTCCCATTTCCCACTTGGACAAACGACCGGTTTTGCGGTTCTCGCCGATGGCATGGGTGGCCATGAAGCTGGCAATGTTGCCAGCGCTCTGGTCATGTCCGAAGTCTTTGCGCAGCTGAAAATCAACGAAACCGCTCTGGACGACGACGGCTTTGATATTCCTGCCGCACTCAACGACATGGCGCAGAATGCAAATGCGCGAATTGCTGAATACATCGAAAAATACCAAGAGACCTATGGCATGGGAACGACGCTGTTGGCGACGCTAATCCATCATGACAAGCTCTATTGGGTTTCTGTCGGCGACTCGCCGCTTTTCTTGTTCCGCGATGGCATGCTGAACCAGCTAAACAAAGATCACTCGATGGCGCCCCAAATTGAGATGATGGTCAAAGTCGGTGCGATGACGGAAGAAATGGGCCGCAACCACCCGGACCGTAATACGCTGACATCTGCCATTTCAGGCCAAGACATCGCGTTAATTGATTGCCCCGCCGAACCGACCATATTGAAAGACGGCGATATCTTGATCGCATCAAGCGACGGTCTGCAGTTCTTATCAAACGAAGACATCACGGCCACACTCAAAGGTGTCTGCGACCAACCCGGCGCCGCAATTGCAAATGCCCTTTTGGCCGATGTAAAGACATTGGATCATCCCGAACAAGACAACACAGCGTTTACTGTCGTCAAACTTGATCGCGTTTGTGCGCAAGTCCAGGCAGAGGAAACATCTGTTGCTGCGATGCCCACAACAGACTTGGCCGAAGATCAAGACGAGCCTGCAATCGACGCGCACGTCGAGGACGAGACTGCTGTCATTGCCGAAGCCGCAGAACCTGATGTCGATGACGCCGAAGTAGAGGCAGCTAAGCCCAATGTCATTGTAGTAGAAGCCGAGCCGGTAACCGCTGATGATGGATCGCAAGACGCTAATCAAGATGTTGAAATTGTGGATGCTCCTGAGACAGTCACAGTTGCGCCAATCGAAAAGAATGGCCGTCGCACTATCAAGGTGGTCAAGAAGGCCGAGCCTCGGCAGCGCTTTATTCCAAAACGCCCTTCAAACCCTGACTACGCAGGCGAAGATGCAGACGTTATGCCAAACTGGTATCGCAAGCAGAAGCGTTTCAAAGACTAAACGCTACCTTTCCAATATCACAGTTCAATCTCGCCTGTTTCCGGGTCCGGGTCTGGTATCCATGGCGGTGCGTCAGGGGACCTACGCAGGATGATATCCCCATTGGGCAAGAACTCCGGCGCTTCATAATTCCGCAAATCATCAACCTGATTAAGTAACTCGGCAAAGGCGGGACCGACGGATTGTGCAAACTCCGCAAATGCGGGGCCCATCTGTTCGAACGTACCGTGCAAATCTTCGATTGCGGGTTCTATTTCAGTCATCAGGCCCTGCATCAACAGGCGCGCGCCCTCTTCTATTAAGCTAAAGCCATCTTCAGTTTCAGGCACCGTTTCCTCTTGCGCCAGCGCAGGCGTTACCACGAGGCCAACCACAAATGTATATGCAAGTAACTGTCTCATACCCTCAAAATAAGGATTCTCGACCCGCTTTTCAAATCACAAATCGATGTCCAGCACGACTGGGAAGTGATCAGATGCAATCAAAAGCGCACTGCGCAGGTCAGGGTCCGCATAGCATTGGGGGTGGTCGAAAGGATGCCAAATCTGCCACTTAGGCCGTTTTTCCAATAGCCGTGGCGATACCATGATGTAGTCAAGTAGCGCCTGCAAATAGGGCCCGTCTCGACGTTTGAACCGGGCTGTAGCTGGCATCGCGCCGATACGGCGCCCAAGGATCATTCGGGCATGCGGATCGAACATACGCGTCGCACGCCCTTCGCCCAGCACGATCTCAATACCTGACCGCCCAAAGAGCTTTTCATACTCGTCCAGCCCCGGACCATCATTGAAATCGCCCAGCACAATCAGATCATCACCTGCATCAAGATGTTGGGTGACGCGTTTGCGCAACCAAATGCACTGCGCCAATTGTTTACGCCGGTTCTGGATCGAAATACGCGTTGCCTCGGTGTCATTGTTCGCACCATGCGGTGCCTTGGACTTGGCGTGCACCCCGATTAGCCGCAACTGACCTGCGGCCGTTGTCACCGCCACCTCCAATGGTGGTTTTGACCACCTGATCGGGTCAGGTGTCGCATCAACGTCCACATCTATTCTGATCTCGGTATCAAAGGACGGCGCGTGGTCATCACCTTTGGGATCGTGCACAGCTGTCATCACGTTCGGATCATACAACAAGGCGATCTCTTGTTGGGTGTCATTGGTGAAACCTGTCAAAGCCTGCTGCGCACGCAGATTGAACCGCGTAGCAAAGGTCTCAAGCGCTCTGCGGGCATTGCGGTGCGGACTGGTATCGGGGGCTTCTATGATCATGATCGCATCGGCATCAAGGGCTGCAAACACAACACCCAACCCCTCGGTTTGCTGCGCTTTGGTGACGTCCCAACGCCCCGACCAGCTATCATCGTTGATCAGGTCGCCATCGTCATCAAACAACGTGTTGAACCATTCGACGTTGTAGGTGGCAATCCTCACGTCCGCCCGCCTTGAATTTCCTCCCAGGCACGGTTGATCACAACCATACGACGCTCTGCTAGTTTCACAGCTTCTTCGGGAACACCGCGCGCCATCATTTGATCGGGGTGAGTTTCGCGCACCAGCTTGCGCCATGCAGCACGAATTTCTTCTGTGGTCGCCGTAGGCTCTACCCCCAACACATCATATGGATCGCGGTCGGCCTCAGCCACAAACTGCGCACGAATGGTCCGAAAGCGCCTTTCATCAAAGCCAAAGATGTCAGCTACCTGCTGCAGAAAATCATCTTCGTTTGGATGATAGACCCCATCAGCCATCGCAATGTGAAATAACCCTTCAAGCAGATCGCATAGCGGGGCATCATCATCACCATACATCGCTTTGATGCGGTGCGCATAAATGTCATAGCCCGCCACATCCTGCCGCGCGAGGTTAAATACGCGTGCCGCATTTGCCTCTTCTTCGACCGGGATGACGAAAACCTCACGAAAGGCCACCACTTCGTCTTTGGTCACCGTGCCATCGGCCTTGGCCATTTTTGCACCCAAAGCAATCACTGCAATCGCAAAAGCAACGGTCCGGTCAGGCGAGGTGCGCAGTTTCTCAAAGACCGCAGACAGTCCCTCACCTTTAGCAAGTGCTGCGATAGCTTCGGCCATGCGTGACCAAATCGACATAATATGTGGCCTCTCAAAGCGTCTTTTGCATCAAAACAAGATCAATCCAACGCCCGAACTTGAACCCGACTTGCGGCAATGTTGCAACCTTATCAAAGCCCAGTTTGGCATGAAATGCGACGGCGCCGGTATTTTCAGCACTACACCCTGCAAACATACTATGCATTCCGGCAGCCTTTGCATCTCGGCAAAGAGCTAGCATCAATTGGCGTCCAACGCCTTTCCCATGTCCACACCCATGCAACATGATCGTGTGTTCGACTGTGAAACGGTAGCCTTCACCACTGCGAAAAGGGAAATATCGGGCAAAACCCAAGATTTTGCCATCCTCATCCCAAACCAAACAGTCTTTGCGCGTAAGTTCAGCGACTTCTGCATCAGACTTTTCGACAGGATTGAAAGTTACAGTGGTTTCGCGAATGGCGTCGTTCCAGATAGCAGCAATCTGTGCTGCATCCGTTGGGGTCGCCGCTCTGATCATGTCAGCGTACGAAGTCCATGAGGCGTTTGAAACGTCGCTTGCATCGCAAATGGACCTTCCGACAAACTGACACGGCTATCTTGCAAATCAATCATCGCATTGATGATATCCGCCGCAGGGTGCGTGACCTCAAACATCTCTAACTTGCACCCACTGTCCGGCAGACGCTGAGACGGATGTTGTGTACCGTCAGCCCATTGCAGCAAGGTCGGGAAAGCGCCATCAAATGGCAGCGTACCGCCATCAGGGACCGCGATTTGCCATGCCAGATCACCACGCGTCAACGCTTGCGGCGTACCAGCGGATCGGGGTGCTTTATTCATTGCAGCCACCATGTCAGCGGTCTGACATATCCAGTTGGCCAAGCGTGGCGCGCCAACAAAGCTGTCCAAGCCAAACCAACTATGCCCGGCCTCAGGAACGGCATTGGGATCTTTAGCGATCACCTCGAAGTAAAGCCCGTCGGCAAGACCCAGCAGCGCATTATGCGTGCCATAGCGTGCATGTTGTCCGCCGGGCAGAAGCTGCACACCTAACTGGTCCTCGACCCAGGCAGTCCCCTCTTCAAGTGTCGCAGAGGCAACGGCGAGATGGTCGAGTGTCAGCATGTGTGGTCTCCTTCAAGTCGACTCAATAAAAGCAGAATATGGGGTGCGACGAAAGGTCTCACCTCAAGAAATTCACGAGCGTGCTTCCCGGATCAACGCGAGGATATCTTGTGCCGCTTTGGGGATATTCGTACCCGGTCCAAAAATCGCTTTCACACCACTATCGTAAAGGAATTGATAGTCTTGCTGAGGGATCACACCACCACAGATGACAAGGATATCTCCGGCTCCTGCGTCGTTCAGCGCTTGCACCAGTTTCGGCGCAAGCGTCTTATGCCCCGCTGCCTGAGAGCTGATACCAATGACATGCACATCATTGTCGATAGCATCTTGTGCCGCCTCCCCCGGCGTCTGGAAAAGCGGCCCGACATCGACATCAAAACCGATATCAGCAAACGCTGTCGCGATGACTTTTGCGCCACGATCATGGCCATCTTGGCCCATTTTCACGACCAACATGCGCGGCCTGCGCCCTTCATCTTTGGCAAAGCTTTCGACGCTGGCCTGGATCGCGGCAAAGCCTTCGTCGCCTTCATACGCTGCGCCATATACGCCAGCCAAGGTTTTCACTTCCGCCCGGTGGCGGCCAAATGCCTTCTCCATTGCCATGCTGATCTCTCCGACTGTGGCGCGGGCGCGGGATGCCGCAACCGCCGCCTCCAATAGATTGCCGCCCCCATTTGCGCGGCGCGTCATTTCATTCAACGCAGCCTCGCATGCCGCGTTATCGCGCGCCGCCTTCGTGGCCTCGATCCGTGCGATTTGCGACAGGCGCACTGCGTCATTGTCGATGTCCAAGATGTCGATCGGGTCTTCGTTGTCTTTGCGATACTTGTTCACGCCCACGACGACCTCGGTTCCGCGATCAATCCCGGCCTGACGCTTTGCGGCGGTTTCCTCAATCCGTAGTTTGGGCATGCCAGAGGCCACAGCCTTGGTCATCCCGCCCAACTCCTCGACCTCTTCGATCAGAGCCCAAGCAGCCTCAGCCAATTCATGCGTCAGGTTCTCAACGTAATAAGACCCCGCCAATGGATCGACGACATTTGTTACACCTGTTTCTTCTTGCAAGATCAGCTGGGTATTGCGGGCAATGCGCGCGCTAAACTCGGTAGGCAGAGCAATCGCTTCGTCGAGCGCATTGGTATGCAACGACTGTGTGCCGCCCAGCACCGCACTCATCGCCTCATAGGCGGTGCGGATCACGTTGTTATAGGGATCTTGTTCTTGCAGCGACACGCCAGAGGTTTGGCAGTGGGTCCGCAGCATAGACGACTTGGGGTTCTTAGGCTCAAATTCCGCCATGATGCGCGACCATAGCAGACGCGCGGCACGTAGTTTGGCGGCTTCCATGAAGAAGTTCATGCCGATGGCGAAAAAGAACGACAGACGGCCCGCGAACTGATCCACATCCATGCCGCGCGCAATTGCGGTGCGGACGTATTCGCGACCGTCAGCCAGCGTGTAAGCCAGCTCTTGCACCAAATTCGCGCCCGCCTCTTGCATGTGGTAGCCGCTGATCGAGATCGAGTTGAATTTCGGCATTTCGTCGGTTGTGTATTCAATGATATCCGCAATGATCCGCATCGAAGGCTCTGGCGGATACACGTAAGTGTTGCGCACCATAAACTCTTTCAAAATGTCATTCTGGATCGTGCCTGACAACACGTTGCGCGAATGCCCCTGCTCTTCCCCGGCCACGATGAAATTCGCTAAGATCGGGATCACGGCGCCATTCATCGTCATCGAAACCGACACCTTATCAAGCGGGATACCGTCAAACAGGATTTTCATATCCTCGACGCTATCAATCGCGACGCCAGCCTTGCCGACGTCACCTTCAACCCGCGGATGATCACTGTCATAGCCTCGGTGCGTTGCCAGATCGAACGCCACTGACACACCCTGCTGACCCGCAGCTAGCGCCTTGCGATAAAACGCATTGGATTCCTCGGCTGTCGAAAAACCTGCATACTGTCGGATCGTCCAAGGACGACCTGCGTACATTGTGGCCTTCACACCGCGGGTAAACGGCGCCTGCCCCGGAATACCACCCATATGCGGCAATCCGTCCGTGTCATCCGCAGTATAAAGCGGCTGGACCGGAATACCCTCAAGCGTATCCCATGTCAGGGCTTCCAAAGGCTTGCCACGTAGTTCTTTGCGGGCAATCTCTTCCCATGTTTTCTTGTCAGACATCGGCACCTCCGGCAGGGGTTGGGCAGGGTAACACGCATTTGTTTGCATCAAAGTGCGGTTCCCCCTTAGCTTTTGGCGCAAGCGCCTCTATATCCAAAGTTATGAAACTATTGATGAACATCGCACTCGCTGCACTGATCGCCCTGCCTGCTGCGGCAGAAGACAAAACCGTGCTAGAACGCTGGGAAGAAGACCGAACACAAGTCTTCGACGGCGCCGAGATCACGTTGGAGGATTTGTACTGGATCGCACGTCCCCTCGTGATTTTCGCTGACACACCAGATGATCCCCGTTTCCAGCAGCAAATGGATTTATTGCTGGAAGATGCGGATCGTTTAGCCTTGCGCGACGTGATCATCATCACCGATACAGACAGATCAGAGATGAGCGACGTGCGCGAAACACTTCGCCCACGCGGATATATGATGGCACTTGTTGGCAAAGATGGTCGCGTCGCCCTGCGTAAACCCGGCCCGTACAGCGTCCGCGAGATATCACGGTCCATCGATAAAATGCCTTTGCGCCAGCAGGAAATCGCGGATCGCAGATTGGTGGAGCCGTAGGCGCAGCTAGACAAGTGATCCGCGCTTAAGCAAAAAGCGCCCTCCGAAAAAGAGGATGAGTACGAGCAGAACGGCCGCACTCACTTGCGATACCACCTCTTGGGTCATCAAAGTGAAACAGAACACAGTCGTTCCGAAGATAAATGCCCCGGCAATCAGGCTGTTGCTCCATCCTATCCACTGGTCATGGAAGGCCGCGTAGCTAATCACAAAGACACCAAACCCCACCATCAACGGTACGAGAATTGTGATCGCAAAAAAGGCGGCTATGCCATATCCAACCCCAGACATGATAATCATAAAACCCGCAAAATAACCGCCAATGGCGGACGCAAGGGCAAGCCCGAAAGCGGCACTATATGACAGCCAGCCTCGCATCTATTCGAATTCCATGATCACTTCGTCAACAGCAAGGCTGTCACCTGCCCCCGCCTTGATCGCCTTGACGACACCCTTTTTCTCAGCGCGCAAGATGTTTTCCATCTTCATCGCCTCCACTGTGCACAGCGCTTGGCCTTCCTGCACTTGATCGCCTTCGGCCACGTCCACCTTTACGATCAATCCCGGCATTGGGCAGAGCAGATATTTAGAAGTATCCGGCGGCAGCTTTTCGGGCATCAGGTCAGCCAATTCCGCCTGACGCGGTGTGCGCACATGCACCTTGATATCCGCGCCGCGATAGCGAACCCGGAAACCACCGGAAATCTTGCCGATCTTTAGCACCAAAGGGCTGCCATCCACAGTCAACCGCGCCAGCGGATCACCGGGCGTCCAGTCGCTTTCCACGCGCCGCGTGCGGTCGCTCATCTCGACGTCTGCGCCAGATTTGTCCGCATTGATCTTTACGTCATGCGCGTGGCCTTGCAGTTTCACAACCCAATCTTCACCGACATGGCGCTCGTGGTTGTCCATGCGCCCTGAAATGCGCGTGCGGCGAATTTCGGCGACACGGTGCATTGCGGCAGCAGCGGCAGCCACGCGCATGCAATCCTCTTCACCCAACGTGACGCCCTCGAAACCTTCGGGGTATTCTTCTTCAATGAAGGCCGTGGTCATATTCCCGCTGGTGAATTTCGGATGGTCATAAACGGCGGCCAAGAATGGAAGGTTATGGCCGATACCTTCTAGCTCAAACCCATCCAACGCGAGCCGCATTTCCTCAATCGCGGTGGCTCGGTCGGGTGCCCATGTGCACAGCTTGGCGATCATTGGATCGTAATACATGCTGATCTCGCCGCCCTCGAAAACGCCTGTATCATTGCGCACAGCGCGTGTCGGCGTCGCTTCCTCAACGGGGGGACGGTAACGGGTCAAACGGCCAATCGATGGCAAGAAGCCGCGATACGGATCTTCGGCATAAAGCCGGCTTTCCATAGCCCAGCCGTTGATTTTGAGGTCATCTTGGCCAAACGGTAACTTTTCGCCAGCAGCGACGCGGATCATCTGTTCGACCAGATCAATGCCCGTGATCAACTCAGTCACAGGGTGCTCTACCTGAAGCCGCGTGTTCATCTCTAGGAAGTAGAAATTGCGGTCACCGTCGACAATGAACTCAACAGTTCCTGCGCTGGTATAATCAACGGCCTGCGCCAGAGCGACCGACTGTTCGCCCATCGCCTTGCGGGTTTCTGCGTCCAAGAACGGGCTTGGCGCTTCTTCGATAACCTTTTGATTGCGGCGCTGAATCGAGCATTCACGCTCGTGTAGATAAACCGCATTGCCGTGGCCATCTGCAAGAACCTGAATTTCAATGTGGCGCGGTTGCGTGATGAATTTCTCGATGAATATCCGGTCATCACCAAAGCTGTTGGCGGCCTCGTTCTTGGACGACTGGAACCCTTCGCGGGCCTCTGCGTCATTCCACGCGATGCGCATGCCCTTACCACCGCCACCGGCAGAGGCTTTGATCATCACCGGATAACCAACCTGATTGGAGGTCTTGACCGCATCTTCTACGTCTTCAATCAGCCCCATGTAGCCAGGCACGGTGGAAACATCCGCCTCTTGGGCCAGCTTTTTGGATGTAATCTTGTCGCCCATTGCCTCGATCGCACCCTTTGGCGGGCCGATAAATGCCACACCGGCTTCGGCTAACGCATCAGCGAACTTGGCGTTCTCGGACAGAAAACCATAGCCGGGATGTACTGCTTCTGCGCCACTGACGCGGACGGCTTCCATCACTTTGTCGATGACGATGTAAGACTGATTGGCCGGGGACGGACCGATATGCACGGCCTCGTCTGCCATCTTCACATGCAACGCATTGCGATCCGCATCCGAATAGATCGCAACCGTCTTGATGCCCATCTTGCGGGCGGTCTTGATGACCCGGCATGCGATTTCGCCACGGTTGGCAATCAGAATTTTCTTGAACATGATCTTTCGTCCCCAGAACTAGAAAACCGCTGCCGGGGTATAGCCCCAACAGCGGTTTCCAAAATTGATACGCCCCGGCAGGGCGCGGTTGTCTAACTTAACGGCAGCCGTTGATGCCTGCGTCGTCGCAAAGCACGCCGGCAGCGGCGCCTGCAAGCATTGTACCAGTGCGGTCAGTGCCGAGAATTTCAGCTGCGACCAGACCTGCGCCTGCGCCAGCAACGCCACGCTCTGCGTCACCTTCGAGGCAACCTGCCAAACCAAATACTGCCACTGTCGCAAGGATGATTGATGTCTTTTGCATAATCTTAAGCCTATCGTTGTTTTATAAGTCGCCCCCCAATTGGTGCGACCTGCCCCGCCATCAATAGCAATTTCGCGATGATATCCAATATCATCTGCCAAATTACCCTTATTCCGGCGAAAAACCGTTATCGGTCTGCTTGGTGAGTAAGCAGACCGATCAGGGGAAGGGTAACGGTTTAGAGAAAAAATAACTGCGCGAAGGCTGGAAAGCGCAGCTAATCTAAAAACCTTGGCCGATGTTTCTGCACTTGCATAGAACTGTTGCGCGGCCATCAACAAATGAGCGGTTTCTCGCTTAAATTGTTTCGTTAATGTAACGTTCATCTTCAAAGCGTTCATCAACCTTCCCCAAATATCTCGGGGAAGGATTGACGGGCAACAGCCACGTCAATCCGCAACATCGCCTCGTAACTGGCAGGATCAAAAGGATCTTCCGCGGGAATGACTTCGCGCCCAAAGAACCAACTTAAACGGCCTGCATCCAGATTGCCGCGCACGAAAGGCTCATCGCCAAATTGCTCCCATAACGCCTGCATAAAACCAGCATCAGCGCGTTTATCTGGAGGTCGGCGGTCTGGATAGCGGATGCGTTCTGTCAGCTCTGTTGCACCGCCCTTGTTGGCGCGACGCAATGTGAACTGGAAATCAGTACCTGGAAGACGCCCGGGGAAACCGCGGTGCTTGTCCATGTAGGGAAGGTTAGCCATGCGCGCCTCCGATAAGCGAAGGAGCAAAGAGGACGGGCCCGAGAGCCCGCCCGTAAAAGTTGATGCTAGTAAGAGAGCTGGTCGTAATTGACCTGCTGATGCATGGCTGCATCCGACGTGACGTAGGATACAGACCGATATTGACTACCCGAAACAGCGACAAGCGCCATAAGCGCCGCAACTGTAAAAGCCAGAAGTCCTTGTACCATTCTTGTTGCCTGCCTCTTTTTTGAGAGGGCACAGAGCGATCTTTGCCGCCTTGACCCATCGAGAGCGCGATATCCACTTCGCGTGGATATTCAGTATCCAAAAATACTGCATTCTCAAAGGGCTCCAAGGCGAACTGCGTGTAATGTTGCCGGAAAGACTCAGATATTCGGCAAGAATTTGCACAGGCGTCTATTTTTTGCACAGCCATCATACGGCACACTGTCGCGCGATGCCGCCGAGCGCGCAGCCGCGCATACCCAAGCGACCAGCTAACTTATGATCACAAGACATCATCAAAGCGGAATATTGTCGTGCTTTTTCCACGGTGTGTGCACTTGCTTACCGCGCAACGATGCGAAGGCGCGGCAAACACGCTTGCGGGTTGATTGTGGCATGATCACCTCGTCAATGACGCCCTTTTCCGCCGCCACGAACGGGTTTGCGAAACGGTCCTCATAGTCCTGCGTGTGCTGCGCAATCTTTTCGGGATCATCCAGATCACCACGGTGGATAATCTCGGTCGCCCCTTTGGCACCCATCACCGCGATCTCTGAAGTGGGCCAAGCATAGTTGAAGTCACCATTCAGGTGCTTTGACGCCATCACGACATAAGCACCACCATAGGCCTTGCGCGTGATCACGGTCACTTTCGGCACGGTCGCTTCGCCATATGCAAAGAGAAGCTTGGCACCGTGCTTGATCACGCCTGCATACTCTTGCGACGTGCCGGGCAAGAAGCCGGGAACATCAACGAGCGTCAATAGCGGAATTTCAAACGCATCACAGAAACGCACAAACCGCGCGGCCTTGCGGGACGCATCAATATCAAGACACCCTGCCAGCACCATTGGCTGGTTTGCCACAACCCCAACGGTCGATCCTTCAAGGCGGATAAATCCTGTCAGGATATTCTTGGCGAACTCTTCCTGAATTTCATAAAAGTCCCCCTCATCCGCGAGCTTCATAATCAGCTCTTTCATGTCATAGGGCATGTTCGGGTTATCGGGGACTAGGGTATCGAGACTTTCTTCGACGCGGCTTACATTATCAAAGAATGGACGAACCGGAGGTTTCTGTCGGTTGTTAGCCGGCAAGAAATCAATCAAGCGACGCACCTCGGCGAGGGCTTCGACATCGTTCTCAAATGCAGCGTCCGCGACCGATGATTTCTTGGTGTGGGTCGAAGCACCACCTAGCTCTTCTGCGGTGACGTGCTCGTTAGTTACGGTCTTCACCACGTCGGGGCCAGTAACGAACATGTAAGAGCTGTCTTTGACCATGAAGATAAAATCGGTCATCGCGGGCGAATAGACCGCGCCACCCGCCGTTGGCCCCATGATCAAACTGATCTGCGGAACAACGCCGGACGCCGTAATGTTGCGCTGGAAGACTTCGCCATAAGCGGCAAGGCTCGCGACACCCTCTTGGATACGCGCGCCCCCACTGTCGTTAATTCCGATAATGGGTGCGCCGTTTTGCACAGCCATATCCATGATCTTGCAAATCTTTTGTCCGTGCGTTTCCGACACCGACCCGCCCATAACGGTGAAATCCTGCGAGAACACATAAACCAACCGTCCGTTGATCGTGCCCCAGCCTGTGACAACGCCATCACCTGCTGGACGGTCTTTTTCCATCCCAAAGTCGGTGCAGCGGTGCGCGACAAACATGTCAAATTCTTCAAAGGAATCATCATCCAGCAACAACTCGACGCGCTCACGCGCCGTCAGCTTGCCTTTGCTATGCTGTGCTGCGATCCGTTTTTCGCCGCCACCCATGCGGGCTGCTGCGCGCCGCGTCTCAAGTTCCTGCAGAACATCCATCAGATCACACCTTTGCATTTGGTCCGTATGCATAGCGCGAACGACGTGATGACAGAAGAGCCAATAGGTATATTTGCAAAGTAACTGATTTGCATTATTCAAATTCTGCAAACTTGCAAATATTTGCAGAACGCAGTGATAGACAATCCCTCTTCGCGGGCTTAGGTTTCAAGAATGACCACCCTCCCTACGATCCGCTTTCTGGATCGCACAACACCACCACATATTCTGACACTCGTGTTGATCACCGGCATGTCCGCGCTCAGCATGTCAATATTCTTGCCTTCGCTGTCCGCGATGACGACTTATTTCGACACAGAGTACGCCATCATGCAGATCGCGCTGTCGGGCTATCTGGCGGCGACTGCTGTGCTGCAAGTCTTTATCGGTCCGATTTCAGACCGCTATGGGCGCCGTATTCTTGTGCTGGGCTCACTTGGCGTATTTGTTGTGGCGACTATTGGTGCGCTATTTGCCACCACGGTCGAAGTCTTCTTATTTTTCCGTATCATGCAGGCAGCTGTCGCCACATCGATGGCCCTTGGCCGCGCCATTGTGCGCGATATCGTCCCACAGGCCGAAGCCGCATCGATGATCGGCTATGTCACGATGGGCATGGCCTTGGTGCCGATGGTCGGCCCCATGATTGGCGGCGCGTTAGAGCAAGCCTATAGCTGGCACGCGACATTCGTTTTCCTTGGGCTGGCTGGGTTTATGACGCTCACGCTGGTCTACTTTGACTTGGGCGAGACCGTGAAGGGCGAAGGCACCAGCTTTCGCGATCAACTCAAAACCTATCCAGAACTGCTAAGCTCACCGCGCTTTTGGGGCTACGTGTTATGCGCAGCCTTCGCCTCGGGTGCGTTCTTTGCGCTCTTGGGTGGCACGTCCTTTGTTGCCAGCGATATCTTCGGACTTTCCCCACTTTGGAGCGGTATCTCGCTCGGCGCACCTGCGGTTGGCTATGCTGTCGGCAACTTTATCTCAGGCCGGTATTCTGTGAGAATGGGCATCAACAAGATGGCCGTGATCGGAAGCATCGTTATCATTGCAGGCCTCGGCGCTTCGGTTCTTTTGACGTGGGCGGGGGTCAACCATCCACTTAACTTTTTCGGGTTTTGCGTGTTTTTGGGTTTGGGTAACGGGATCTTACTGCCCAATGTCATGGCAGGGTCAATTTCGGTGCGCCCTCACCTGGCAGGAACTGCAAGTGGTCTTGGCGGCGCGATCATGATTGGTGGTGGTGCCGCTCTATCGCAATTTTCAGGAAGCATCCTGACGATCGAGACGGGAACCATGCCGCTGCAACTTACAATGCTCAGTGTCGCGGTGCTCGCACTGCTCTCGGTTCTCTTTGTGATATGGCGGGAAAAGCAGATCGCTTGACGCTTTCTTTGCAGTTGCTAATGTGACCTAGCAAATCTGCAAAGGTGGGATATGGCAGTTCAAAAACTCTATGCGGGTGCCAAGCTGCGTGAATTGCGCGGACGGTTATCGCTGACCCAGAAAGCCTTTGCAGAAAAGCTGGGTGTGTCGCTGCCATACCTCAATCAAATGGAAAATAATAACCGCCCTGTTTCCACGGCCGTGGTGTTGGGACTGGCGCAGGAATTCGGGTTTGATGTCACCGAATTGCAGTCCGGCGATGAAGCACGCCTTGTCGGCGACATGCGCGAAGCACTTGCCGATCCAGTGTTCACTGGTCCCGCCCCGGCGCTTGCTGATATGCGCCTTGCCGCAGCCAACGCCCCGGCCCTTGCCCGCGCATTCCTTGATTTACACGCAGCTTACAGACAAACGCACGAACGGTTGGCGTCACTGGACGAAGCTTTGGGCCGCGAAGATGCGCGATTGCAACCCAGCCCCTGGGAAGAGGTTCGGGACTTCTTTCATTACTGCGACAACTATATTGATGCGGTTGATCGCGCAGCAGAGCGTTTTGCCAGCCGCACCAGCCCCGGCGAGACGATGGCCGAAGCCGCCGTGCGCATGTTGGACAGTCACGGGATCAAGACCGTTTTTCGTGATGCCGTTGATGTGCGGCACTTCGATCCGGAAACCAAGACGCTCGCAATTTCACAGTTTGCGCGCAGTGCAACGCAGACGTTTCAGCTGTTGTTGCAGTTGGCTTTGGTCAGCCAAGCGTCCCTGCTGGACGCAACACTCGATCTTGCGCGTTTTCAATCAGACGAGGCACGAAGCATCGCTAAGGTTGGGCTGGCTAACTATTTCGCAGGTGCCGCGTTAATGCCCTATGCGGCGTTCTTGTCGGCAGCCCAAGCGACACGCCACGATCTTGAGGTGCTCTCTGCCCGCTTTGGCGCGTCACTTGAACAAGTTGCACATCGGCTGTCCACACTGCAACGGCCCGGCGCAAAGGGTATTCCGTTCTTCTTTGTGCGGGTCGATCAGGCAGGAACGATCACAAAACGGCATTCTGCAACAACACTTCAGTTTGCGCGCTACGGGGGGGCATGCCCGCTGTGGAATGTGCATCAGGCGTTTGAATTACCCGGACAATTCCTGCGGCAGCTCGCCGAAACCCCCGATGGTGCGCAGTACTTCTGTCTCGCGCGCGACGTGAGCAAATCTGGCGGTGCCTACAATGTCCCCACGCGGCGCTACGCCATCGGCCTGGGTTGCGAGGTGCGCCATGTAGATGCACTGGTCTATGCAGATCATATGGACACGACCGCCGCAGAAGCCTACGCCCCTATCGGCATCTCATGCCGTATCTGTGAGCGGCGCAATTGCCATCAACGCTCTGTTCCACCGCTTGAGCGGCAATTGCGCGTTGATCCAGATCGTCGTGGTGTCTTGCCGTATCAACTTGACTAAGCTGACCAATCTGGATGCAATAGGCGCAACATTTTTCGGGGGAGAATAAGCGATGGAACTCAGTGGCTCACGCGTGATTGCGGCGGATATTGATACGGTTTGGGCGCATCTGAACAATCCCGAAACACTCAAGGCCTGTATCCCGGGGTGTGAAGAACTGACCGGTTCGCCCGAAGAAGGATTTGCAGCAGTCGTCAAACAAAAGGTCGGCCCTGTGAAAGCCACCTTCAAAGGCGAGGTTGTCTTGGAAAACGTGGTCCCCGGACAAAGCTATACCATTACCGGGGAAGGCAAGGGTGGCGTTGCCGGCTTTGCCAAGGGTGGCGCGGATGTCGTGTTGCTCACTGTCGAAGACGGCACAGAACTGACCTATAACGCCCAAGCCAAGGTTGGCGGTAAGCTCGCTCAACTGGGCAACCGCATCATCGGCGGGTTCGCCCGCAAGATGGCGGACGAATTCTTTGATCGTTTTCAGAATACTGTCGAAGGCCGCGAGACCGCTTAAGCGTCGCGCAAAGCGGCACTGATCTGATCTTTCAGTGCAAGGCGTTGTTTGCGCATTTCAACCATATGCAAATCATCTGTCGGTTCCACATCGGTTTCGGCGCGGTGGATGGCGCGATTGATCACGTGATAGTCGTCAAAAAGCTTTGCGAAATGCGCGTTATCCGCTTTCAGCGCGTGCATGGCGTCAACTTTGTCAGGGAATTCTTCGGCCAGTTCATGGGGCGTATGTGACATCAGTTTCTTCCTCTTCTTCTGGGTCAAGAACAGCTTAGCTTCGCAATTCAGGATCGGCCTTGATAAGGATCAACAAATACGGATCAGCGACGTGCAGCACGCCAGCCCGCCGCCTCGGCTTCGGCGCGCGAGCAAAACCAGCGCTCCCCAGTGTTGGGATTGATGCGGGTCCGGCTGTAGTGGTCTTGACCGGGAACATGATAGATGCGGCCCCCGGATGAAATGTTGCCTTTGATAGCGCAGTTTTGGTTCGGAACCGGGTCGTCGGAAAATTGCGCCGCCCGGTAATCTGATGGCAACTGTATCTCAACCGCCCAAAGCCCACGCCCCGCGACTGCAGCCGCCTTTTCATCCAAATCATAAGTTTCGGAGTACCGCCGATACGCCCAAGCCAAACCGGAGCGCACGATCGCCTGTCCGATATCACGACCATCGACGCTGCACTGTGCAACGACGCGCCCGTAACGATCGGTATCGCGCGACTGGCAACGGGCATAGGCACCTTCAAAAGCGTTTGCGACGGCATCACGGGTCCAAGCGCCGCAATCCCACTGACGGCCGTCCGCAGCACAGGGTTGCCCCATCTCAGGCGCATCAATCCCAAAGAGCCGCACGCGCGTTCCACCGACATCAATCGTATCCGCGTCGATGACACGCACGGTTCCATTGGGTGCCGCAAAAGCCGGAGCGCCGAGCAACACAAAGATGAGGGCAATGAAACGAAGCATGCCCTGATCTAGTGAGGGTCCGTCCTTCGGTTCAAGGTGTTTCGTTAACTAAGGTTAAGAAAGTGTTAACTGAGCCATCATAGCACCTTACCATCACCGCTGTTCGGTCTCCCACGCAGGATGAATCCATGGTTTATCATTGGACGGCGCCAGCGGGTGGCGCTGCAAAATATGATCCGCAGCCTTTTCGCCGACCATGATCGAAGGACCGTTGGTGTTGCCATTGGTGACACGTGGAAAGATCGAGCTGTCCGCCACGCGCAGCCCGTCCACACCGATGACACGCGTTTGCGGATCGACAACCGCCATTGGATCACGCGGGTCGCCCATTTTGCACGTGCCACAAGGGTGATAAGCGCTTTCGGCATGTTCACGAATAACGGCATCAAGGGCTTCATCGCTCTGTGCCTCTTCGCCGGGCTGGATTTCGCGGCCACGGTATTCGTCAAACGCGGGTTGTGCAAAAATCTCGCGGGTGAGGCGAATGCAGGTGCGGAAGTCTTCCCAATCTTGCGGATGGGACATGTAGTTGAATTCAATTTTGGGATGGTCTTGCGGATCAGCGGAACGCAATGTGACTTGCCCGCGCGACTTGGACCGCATCGGCCCCACATGCGCTTGGAAGCCATGCCCATCTGGGACAATTTTGCCGTCGTAACTGACCGCTATGGGGAGGAAATGGAACTGGATATCAGGGTATTTGATGCCAGCGCGGGACCGGATGAAGCCAGCGCTCTCGAACTGGTTTGAACTGCCCAGCCCCGTTTTCCAAAGCAGCCATTCGAGACCGATCTTGGCTTTGCCGCGCAGGTTCCAATATGAAAACAACGAGACAGGTTTCGTAGCCGCCTGTTGGATATAGAGTTCAAGATGATCTTGCAGGTTTTGCCCTACGCCGGGGCGGTCTGCGACAACGTCTATCCCATGCTCTTTCAGGTGTTCGGCGGGACCGATGCCTGACAGCATCAACAGCTTTGGCGTGTTGAGTGAAGACGCGGCAACAATGACTTCTTTATTGGCAGTGATGACCTCAACCTTGTTGCCACGGCTGACCTCTACACCTGTCGCTCGACCGTTTTCGATGACGATCTTACGCGCAAACGCCCGCGTGATATTGCAGTTTGGCCTTTGCAGCGCAGGCCGCATGTAAGCGCTGGCGGCTGACCAGCGTTTGCCTTTGTAGATGGTGGCATCAAAGGGGCCAAAGCCCTCTTGTTGTTCGCCGTTGTAATCGCCCGTCACCGGATAACCAGCTTGTTCGCCTGCATCGACGAACGCCCGTGTGAGCGGGTTCTTACGGGGCCCACGTGTGACATGCAGCGGCCCATCTTTGCCACGCCATGCGGGGTTTCCGCCATGCCCGCCGTCATGCCAGTGTTCCATTCGTTTGAAGTAGGGCAGCACGTCGGCATAAGACCAACCATGTGCACCACTTTCGGCCCAATAGTCATAATCGCAGGCATGGCCCCGCACATAAATCATGCCGTTGATAGAGGACGACCCACCGATGACTTTACCGCGCGGCGTGACCAACGCGCGGCCACCAAGGTTCGGCTCAGGCTCTGACTTCATTCCCCAATCGTAGCGTTTCATGTTCATCGGATAAGACAGCGCCGCTGGCATCTGGATGAACGGGCCTGCGTCGGTCCCGCCATGTTCAATAACCAGAACTTGTTTGCCCGCTTCGGCCAAACGGTAAGCGATGGCGCAGCCCGCAGAGCCTGCGCCGATAATGACATAATCAGCTTGCATCTAGAAAGGCGCCTCCAGATCGCCCATGCGGACGTAGACGCCTTTGATTTGACTGTAGTGTTCAATTGCAGCCTTGGAGTTTTCGCGACCAACGCCAGATTGCTTTGATCCACCAAACGGTGCCTCCACCGGGGCGTCGTTGTATGTATTGATGTAGCAAGTGCCAGCCTCAAACCCAGCGGCCATCCGGTGCGCGCGGGTCAGATCAGCTGTGAACACGCCTGCGGCCAGACCAAAATCAGTGGCGTTGGCGCGCGACAGGACTTCCTCTTCGGTCTCGAAGGACAGCACCGACATAACAGGGCCGAATATTTCATCGGTCGCGATTGTCATGTCATCTGTGACGTCAGCGAAAACTGTGGGTTCCAGATAGAAGCCCGGGAGATCAACGCGGTTGCCACCTGTGACAAGCCGCGCGCCTTCTTGCTTACCTTTTGCAATGAAACCTTCAACGATGTCGCGCTGACGCTCGGACACCATAGGTCCGAAATTCACTTTCGGGTCTTGCGGGTCACCCATCTTAACGCCTTTCAGGCGTTCGGTCAGCCGTGTCAGAAATGCCTCTTTGATGCCTGACTGCACAAAAACCCGCGTGCCGTTCGAACAGACTTGTCCGGATGAGTAGAAATTCCCCAAGATTGCGCCAGAAACAGCGTTCTCAAGATTTGCGTCATCGAAGATCACCAGCGGTGATTTTCCACCAAGCTCCATCGTGACGTGGCGAATACCTTCGGCAGCAGCCGCATAGACCTTGCGCCCCGTTGGGACCGAGCCTGTGAGCGATACCTTGTCCACACGCGGGTCGGTGATGAGTGATGCGCCAACGGCACCGTATCCTTGGATCACGTTATAAACGCCGGCGGGTGCGCCCGCCTCGATCATGATCTCGGCTACTTTCAACGCACAAAGCGGTGTTGTCTCGGACGGCTTAAAGACCATCGCGTTGCCGCAGGCCAGCGCAGGTGCAGCTTTCCAGCAGGCGATCTGTGTCGGGTAATTCCATGCACCAATACCGACGCAAAGCCCCAAAGGCTCGCGGCGGGTATAGACGAAATCATCGCCCAACTGGATATGCTCGCCAGTAATTGCGGCCGCCAGACCGCCGAAGTATTCCAGCGCATCCGCGCCGGAAGTCGCATCAACGACGGATGTTTCCTGATAGGGTTTGCCGGTGTCGTAGGTCTCTAGCACGGAAAGATCATGGTTGCGTTCGCGCATGATTTCAGAGGCACGTCGCAAGACCCGGCCCCGCTCAGTACCGGTCCATTTGGCCCATTCTTTTTGCGCGGCCCGCGCGGACGCAAGCGCTTGCTCGATGATTGCGGGTGTCGCGGCGTGCAGCGTTGCGATCACCTCGCCTGTGGCGGGGTAGACGACGCGGATGTCTTCACCTGATTTGTCTTCGACGTAAGCGCCGTTGATAAAATGGCTAGCGGTGGGTTGTGTCTGCATAGGTTGGTGCCTCCGGCGGGAGTATTTCGGGCAAGATGATGAGATTATTCCCCACGGGGGAAGCGTTGGTTTTCTTCAAGAACGTTGAGGTCCATGTGGTTGCGCATGTACCGCTCGGACGCTTTTTGCAGCGGCTGGTAGTCCCATGGGAAATAGCTGCCGTTGCGTAGCGCCTCGTAGACGACCGATCGGCAAGCTTGGGATTGGCGCACGGCCGCGTCATAAGCCGCGAGATCCCAGCGGGCCTGGGATTTGGCACGCAGTTGGGTGAGTGTGCCTTGTTGCGCGGGTACGTCTGCGAGGTTTGTGAGCTCGTGCGGATCGGCCTCAAGATCGAACAGCTGATCGGGGTCAAGCGTGCAGCGCGTGTACTTCCATTTGCCATAGCGCAAGGATACCAGCGGTGCGTAGCTGCCTTCGGCGGCGTACTCCATCGCCACAGGCGTGTCACGCTTGCCGCCTTGACCAAGATGCACGAGGCTTTCACCGGTTGTCCATGCTGCGACTTCGGATATGTCTACCCCCGCTAAATCGCACAGCGTCGGGGTCACGTCGATGTTGCTGACGGGTGTTGTGTTTAGACCCGGTTCCATAACGGGGCTCGCGATCATCAGCGGAACCCGTGCGGACCCTTCAAAAAAGGACATTTTGAACCAAAGCCCACGTTCGCCCAGCATGTCACCGTGATCGGAAACAAAGAGGATCGTGGCGTCTTGCCGCGTGTCTTCGAGCGTTTGCAACACGTCCCCGATCTTATCATCAAGGTAGGAAATATTAGCAAAATAAGCGCGACGGGCGCGTTTGATATGGTCTTCGGTAATGTTGAAGTTATCGCGGTCGTTCGAGTCAAGAATGCGCTGGGAATGTGCATCTTGTTCGTCGTATGGGATCGGTCCGACCTGCGGCAGTAGGTGCGCGCAATCCTCATAGAGGTCCCAGTATTTCTTGCGCGCCACATAAGGGTCATGCGGGTGCGTAAAGCTGACGGTCAGGCACCAGGGACGGGCGTCGTGCCCGCGTGACAGGTCGTAGAGTTTGCGAGTGGCATTATAGCAAACCTCGTCATCATACTCCATTTGGTTGGTAATTTCAGCGACCCCTGCGCCGGTCACCGATCCCATGTTGTGATACCACCAGTCGATCCGCTCGCCCGGCTTGCGGTAGTCTGGGGTCCAGCCAAAATCAGGCGGATAGATATCGGTTGTCAGACGTTCCTCAAAGCCGTGCAGCTGATCAGGGCCGACGAAATGCATCTTTCCTGACAAGCACGTTTGATAGCCCGCACGTCGCAGGTGATGTGCATATGTGGGGATGGAGGACGCGAATTCAGCGGCGTTGTCGTAGACACCGGTGCGCGATGGCAAAAGACCAGACATGAACGACGCCCGCCCCGGCGCGCACAGTGGGGACGCCGTGTAGCTATTGGCAAACCGCGTGGAGCGCGCAGCGAGTTTCTTAAGGTTGGGCGCATGCAGCCAGTCAGCAGGGCCATCCGGAAACAAGGTGCCGTTGAGCTGATCAACCATGATGATCAGGATATTCGGTTTGCTCATTGTGCCCGTCCCCCAAGTTCAATTTGCAGCAAAGCCAGGACTTGCTGTGTTGCATCTGACTGCTTGGCTTTATTGCGGGCCAGACCTTGGCGCAGGTATAGACCATCGATAAGACCCGCGATCCGCGCTGCCGCCCCTTCGGCACGCGCGCCGATTATGGGCCGCAAATCATGCATCAGGTTGCTGTGCAGCCGCTTTTGATAGATCCGCAACAAACGATGCGCGTCTGCTGAGGTTTGCGCCAAAACGTAGAAATTGAGCCATGCAGCGATCACTTCTGGCTGAAAGTTGGAGGAGGTGAAGCCCGCACGAATAACGGCCTCGAGACGGTCTTGATGACCTTTCGCGCCTGTGAGTGCGCAGCGCACCTCTGCTGCATAGATCGCCAAAGTATGACGCATCGCTGCCAGAAAAATCTGATCCTTCGCACCAAAGTAATGATGCGCCAGTGCCGAGGACATGCCCGCACGCTTAGCAATATTGCTAACAGTCACGTCCAAATTGCCGACGGCGCCGATTTCATCAATCGTGGCTTTTACTAATGCGGCGCGGCGGATAGGCTCCATTCCAAGCTTGGGCATGACATCCTCTTTGATTGACCCAAGCATCTAAATTGTTCTTTATTGACTCGTCAATCAAGAAAAACCTGGGAGAAAGAAATGAAATTGAAATCAACACTATCAGTGCTGGCCATTTGCACCGCTGTGCCTGCGTTCGCTGACTGCAACTCTGTGACGTTTTCAGACGTGGGTTGGACGGACATCACCGCGACAACGGCTGCAACCACCGTGGTATTGGAAGCGCTGGGTTACGAGACCGACATCAAAGTATTATCCGTGCCCGTTACCTATATCTCACTCGCCGAGGGCGATGTGGATGTGTTCCTTGGCAACTGGATGCCAACAATGGAAGGCGACATCGCGCCTTACCGCGAAGCCGGAACTGTCGACACGGTGCGCGCGAACCTTGAAGGTGCCAAGTATACGCTGGCCGTTAACAAAGCCGCAGCTGACATGGGCATCGCAAATTTTTCGGATATCGCGGCCAACGCGGATGCGCTCGAAGGCAAGATTTACGGCATCGAGCCGGGTAATGACGGCAACCGTTTGATCATGGACATGATTGCAGATGGCGCTTTCGGCTTGGGCGATTTTGAAGTGGTCGAAAGCTCCGAGCAAGGCATGCTGGCACAAGTTGACCGCGCCTCTGGACGGGACGAGCCAATTGTATTCCTCGGCTGGGAACCACACCCGATGAATGCCAACTTTGATATGTCATACCTTGAAGGTGGCGACGATTGGTTTGGTCCCAACCTGGGCGGTGCGACCGTGTTCACCAATACATCTGCCGGTTATTCAGAAACCTGCCCGAATGTTGGCACACTTCTTGGCAATCTCGAGTTTACGCTCGCGATGGAAAACGAGATCATGGCAGCGATCCTTGACGATGGCCAAGATCCGGCAGATGCGGCAACAGCTTGGCTGTCTGCGAACCCTGACGCGTTCATGGGCTGGCTTGACGGCGTGACAACTGTCGACGGCGGCGATGCTGTTGAGGCCGTCAAAGCCTCCCTCGGTATGTAATTGAGAATTGGCAGGCCCCGCTCAAGGGGCCTGCCAGCAGCTATTTGAAGGTGAATGATGGACTGGCTCACGGAAAACAAAATCCCGATCGGGAAATGGGCGAAGACCATCTTTGATTGGATGAACGACAACCTTGGGTTTTTCTTTGACTGGTTGTCCGATGTCATGGAGGCGCTGATCGATGGTATCCTGTGGGTACTTGAAACCCCGCATCCATTCTTTGTGATCGCGGCCTTTGCAGGGCTGACATGGCTGTTGCAGCGCACCTGGAAAACGCCATTGTTCGTTGTCTTTGGCTTTCTGTTCATCCTCAACCAAGACTACTGGGAAGAGACGATGCAATCGCTCACCCTTGTTTTATCGGCGTGCGTTGTTTGCATGGGCGTCGGTGTGCCCATCGGGATCGCAGCAGCCCACCGGCCCCGCCTTTACCGCGCAATGGTGCCTGTATTGGACCTGATGCAGACGCTGCCGACATTTGTTTATCTGATCCCCGCCATCGTATTCTTTGGCATCGGCATGGTGCCGGGCCTGATCGCCACTGTCATCTTCGTGCTGCCCGCACCGATCCGTTTGACCTATTTGGGCGTCTCTTCAACGCCAACCCCATTGCTAGAAGCGGCCCAAGCCTTTGGCGCAACCAAACGCCAGGTGCTCTTCAAGGTCGAACTTCCCTCTGCTCTGCCCCAGATCATGGCCGGGTTAAACCAAACCATCATGCTGTCACTCTCGATGGTTGTTATCGCAGCGCTTGTGGGGGCCAGCGGCCTTGGCGTGCCAGTCATCCGCGCGTTGAATACGGTGAACACATCGCTGGGGTTTGAAAGCGGGTTTGTTATCGTGGTTGTTGCGATCATGCTGGATCGCATGCTGAGGGTAAAATCAAAATGAATGCCGTCGAATTTGATAATGTCTCCATCGTTTTTGGCAGCAAGCCACAAACCGCCCTGCCCCTTATGGATGAAGGACTGGAACGGCCCGAGATCCGCGAAAGGACTGACCAGATACTTGGTGTGCACAATTGCTCGCTGAACGTCGAAGTGGGCGAGATTTTGGTGCTGATGGGTCTATCGGGGTCTGGCAAATCGACCTTGCTGCGGGCAGTCAACGGCCTGAACCCTGTGATCCGCGGCGAAGTGCGTATCCATGATGGCGACTGGTCGTGTAGTGTTGGCACCAGTTCGGCCAATGATCTGCGCCGGGTACGCCGCGAATGTGTCTCGATGGTCTTTCAGCAGTTTGGTTTGCTACCGTGGCGCACAGTCCGTGACAATGTGGGACTGGGGCTGGAACTGGCAGGACTTGAAAAGACCGCCCGCCTCAAACGTGTTGATCAAGAACTTGAAATGGTAGGCCTTGACGACCGTGCGGATGCGCTGGTGGGCGAGCTTTCGGGCGGTATGCAGCAACGTGTCGGCCTTGCACGTGCGTTTGCCACCGATGCACCAATCCTACTGATGGACGAGCCCTTTTCGGCACTTGATCCGTTGATCCGCACGCGGCTGCAAGATGAGCTGTTGGAGTTACAAAAAGAGCGTGGCCGCACGATCATTTTCGTCAGCCACGACCTTGATGAGGCTTTCAAACTTGGAAATCGAATTGCGATCATGGAGGGCGGGCGGATCGTGCAGTGCGGCACACCACGCGAGATTTTCACAAACCCCGCAAATGAATATGTCGCGGATTTCGTGGCCCATATGAACCCACTGGGCGTGCTCACGGCACGTGACGTCATGACCTCTGGAACGTCCGAGGGCCCAACGGTTGATGTCGAAACTCCAGTGCAAGACATCATGCATCAGATCAACGGGGCCAGCCTGCAAGTGAACGAGAACGGTGCAGTGATTGGCATCATTACGCAACAGTCGCTGCTTGCGCGTCTCACGCCACCTTCTTCTGTTTAATAATACCTCCGCCGGAGGCATCAGACTTTCGTTGCTGGTACCGCGGGTGTCACGGCACGCCGCGCTACGGCTTCGCGCCATGTGATGAAACTGACCGACGCCATAATAACGGCGCCACCAAAGATCACCCAGCCATCAACGGCCTCGCCGAACACGATTACGCCCAAGAGTACGGCCCACACCAACTGCAAAAAAGTGACAGGTTGGGTCACTGTCAAAGGCGCCGCCGCAAAGGCAAGCGTCATCGAATAATGGCCGGCCGTCGCAAAACAGGCGACAAGAAATAACCAGCCCAGTTGTGGAAGGGTCGGTGTCACCCAGACAGCCCACGCAAAGGGGGCCAGCCCAATGGTGACGGTGATCGAAAGCATTCCTACGACAACGGCGGGAGAGACTTCTCCCGACAACTGCTTGGCGATCAAGTAACCCGCTGCAAAGCAAACGGCGGTGCCGAGCATCGCGATGTGCCCCAACTCGACCTCTTTGATGCCGGGTCGAAGAATGATCATTGCACCGATCAACGCCATTACAACTGCTGCCAACCTACGCGGCGGCAAGCGTTCACCCAAGAACAGTGCCGCACCCAAAGACACATAGACAGGCGAGAGATAATTCATCGCCGTGACCTCGGCGATGGGGATGCGCGCCATTGCAAAGAACCACAAAATCACAGCCAACGTGTGGACCAGACCCCGCGCCCAAAACAGCTTCTTTTGGCGTCCCGTTAGATGAGCCGCCAAGATCGGTTTGATCATCGGCAACAGGAAGACCAGCCCTAGCACATAGCGCAGAAATGCCGCCTGCGCGGCAGGCACATCATCGCCGATGTGTTTGACGACAGCCGTCACGGCAACAAACATCGCGCCGGTAAAAACCATCCACGCGATACCCGCGACTGGCCGAGATTGCTTTTGCGCTTCCATGTCACATCCGTCGCACTAGAGCCCGCCAATAGCAAGCGGGCAGAAACTGCTGGATGAATACGTGCGCAACCCGTAACACGGCATGTATGAAAATACTCTTTCTTGGCGATGTTATGGGCCGCTCTGGGCGGGCCGCGATCAAAGATCACCTGCCCCGGCTGCGGGCAGAGTGGAAGCTCGATTTTGTTGTGGTCAACGGCGAAAATGCGACCTCTGGAATGGGGCTATCTGGCGATCATGCCAATATTTTGCTGGATGCTGGTGCCGATGTCGTGACCTTGGGCGATCATGCGTTTGACCAAAAAGACATGCTGTCTTTTATCGAAAAAGAGCAGCGCATCATCCGCCCGATGAACTATTCCAAAGCCGCCCCTGGTGTCGGTGCGCGCGTGTTCAGCGCCCCCGGCGGACGCAAGGTGCTTGTGGCACAGGTGCTTGGTCAGGTCTTTATGAAGCGCCCATTTGATGATCCATTCTCGGCCCTTGATGCCGTCCTGCGTCAATACCCGATGGGCGGCCAAGTCAGTGCAAGCCTGATTGATATCCATTGCGAAGCCACGTCTGAGAAGATGGCTACGGGGCATTTTTGCGATGGCAGGGCCAGCATTGTTGTGGGCACGCACACGCATGTGCCGACAGGCGACGCGATGATCTTGCCCGGTGGCACCGCTTACATGACCGACGCTGGCATGTGCGGTGACTACAATTCCGTCATTGGGATGGAAAAAACAGAGCCTATGCGCCGTTTCATCACTGGCATGCCAAAATCCCGTTTTACCCCCGCCGCAGACGAGGCAACGGTCTCGGGCCTCTATGTGGAAACCGACAACATGACCGGCAAGGCGACGCGCGTTGCGATGGTCCGCCAAGGTGGCCGGTTGTCCCAAACGGGGCCTGCATGATCACTGACCGGGTGCGGTTGACCGCAATGGTCATACTTTTGGGTTGCGGTTGGGGGCTGACCCAGCCGTTGACCAAGATCACAGTGACCGCTGGCTATCAGCCATTTGGCCTGATCTTTTGGCAAGCGTTGATCGGCGCGGTTCTTTTGGGGGTTATTCGCTGGCGGCAGATCGGCGCTATGCCGTTTACCATAAAGACACTGAGTGTTTGGTTGATGATAGCAACGATTGGCACCTTGATCCCCAACGCCACAGCCTATCGTGCGGCTTTTCACCTGCCTTCGGGCATTATGTCCATCGTGATTGCAACGATCCCAATGATGGCATTTCCTATCGCCTTGGCCTTGGGCAATGATCACTTCTCACTGCGCCGATTAGCAGGTCTTGTACTGGGTCTGATCGGTGTCGGCCTGATCGCCCTGCCCGAGGCAAGCCTGCCAGAACGTGCCATGATTGCCTTTCTGCCGTTGGCGTTGGTGGCACCGTTTTGTTACGCCTGCGAAGGGAACATCGTTGCGAAATGGGGGACGGCGGCGCTGGATCCATTTCAGGTGCTGTTCGGTGCTTCCGTGATTGGCACGTTGATTGCGTTGCCCCTAGCCGTGGGCTCTGGGCAGTTCTTTGTCCCACTTGCCCCTTTTATCTTGGCCGATTTCACCATGACCCTCAGCGCGATGATCCATGTGCTGGTTTATACAGGCTATGTCTGGCTGATAGGACGTGCAGGGGCGGTTTTTGCAGGCCAGGTCAGCTATATCGTGACCGGGTCCGGCGTTCTTTGGGCGATGCTATTGCTGGGTGAAAGCTATAGCTTATGGGTCTGGTTGGCGCTGGTATGCATGGCACTGGGGTTAAGCCTGGTCCAACCCCGGGTTGCTGAAGCGGACCCCTTGCGCGACAATCGCGCCCATGGCTGACTTTTTCCAACTGACGCAAATGCAAAGCGCTATCCTGACCATGCTGGTCGTCTTGGGCATGTTTTTGATGTTCCTGCGCGAAGTCTATCCCACTGAAGTCGTTGCCATGATCGGGGTTTCGGTCTTGTTGGTCACCGGGGTCCTTCCCTATGAGGCGGCCGTTATGGCGCTTGCCAATCCGGCCCCTTGGACGATTGCAGCAATGTTTATCATTGTTGGTGCGCTTGTGCGCACTGGTGCGCTGAATGCGATGACGCAAATTGCCGAACGGCAGGCCAAAATCAGCCCAGCGCGTGCGATTGGCGGTAGTTTGATATTTGTAGCATTCGCAAGTGCAATCATGAACAACACGCCCTTGGTCGTCGTGATGATCCCTGTTTTTGTGCAGCTGGCTCGCAGCTTGGGCACGTCGGCGTCAAAGCTGCTTATCCCGCTAAGCTATGCTGCGATTGTCGGCGGAACCATGACTTTGCTCGGGACCTCAACCAACCTGCTTGTTGACGGTGTTGCGCGGGCGTCAGGCCTCGAGCCGTTTGGTATCCTGGAGATCATGCCCGTAGGGATCGTGGTCGTGGCGTGGACATTCACCTATCTCTATTTCATGGGACCGCGCCTGCTGCCGGACCGGCAAAGCATGGGCGCGATGTTGTCAGATCGGTCAAAGAAAAAGTTCTTTTCCGAGGTCGTGATCCCGCCTGATAGCAATTTAATCGGAGAGACGGTCACAAACGTCCAATTGTTCAAACGTGACGGTGTGCGCGTGATTGATGTTGTGCGCGGTGATAAATCGCTGCGCCGCAACCTGAAGACCGTCGTTCTTGAACGGGGTGACCGTGTCGTCTTGCGCACACAAATGACCGAAGTTCTATCCATTCAGAACAACAAAGATTTGCAACGGATCGATCAGATATCAGAGATCGAAACAACAACGGTGGAAGTCCTGATCACGCCTAACTGCAAAATGGTTGGACGGCGTTTGGGCGCGATGCGACTGCGGCGGCGATATGCGGTTTATGCGCTGGCAGTGCACAGACGCGATGCCAATATGAATGCCCAAATTGACGATATCATCGTGAAGGTCGGCGACACCCTTTTGCTGGAAGGATCGGCAGAAGATATTCAGCGCTTGGCCGAAGATATGAACCTTGGTGATGTGTCAGTACCGTCGCAGCGTGCATACCGTCGTAACCGCGCCCCTGTCGCAATTGGCGTGCTTTTGGGCGTTGTGACGCTGGCTGCATTGGGCGTAGCACCGATCTTGATGCTTGCGATGATTGGTGTGACCTTGGTCTTGATGACGGGATGCATCGATGCGGATGAAGCGTTTTCATATGTCGATGGGCGCTTGCTTGCTTTGATCTTTGCGATGTTGGGCGTTGGATCTGCGTTGCAATCATCGGGCGCTGTAGGAATTATTGCAGATACGCTTTCGCCGGTGATGCTGGTTTTGCCGCCATTCTTTGTCGTGCTCTCTGTTTATCTGCTCTCCAGCATCCTGACTGAACTTGTATCCAACAACGCCGTCGCGGTCGTCATGACCCCAATTGCGATTGGTTTGGCAAGCGCTTTGGGTGTCGATCCGCGGCCTTTGGTTGTCGCAGTGATGATCGCCGCGAGTGCGAGTTTTGCCACGCCTATCGGTTATCAGACAAACACATTGGTCTACGGTCCCGGTGGGTATAAATTCACCGACTTCCTGAAGTTCGGCGTGCCGCTGAACCTGTCGCTGGCGCCGCTTGTTTCCTTTGTCATCCCCTTCGTATGGCCGCTCTAGCGCGGGGTTGCGGGGCAGCATCCGCATGCCGTATAGAGGCGCTGATTTACACGACAAAACACGAGGTTTCAGATGGCTGGCCACTCCAAATGGGCGAATATTCAGCACCGCAAAGGGCGTCAGGATAAACTGCGCTCCAAGCTGTTCTCAAAGCTTGCCAAAGAAATCACAGTTGCCGCCAAAATGGGCGACCCGGACCCTGACAAAAACCCGCGCCTGCGTATGGCAGTAAAAGAGGCCAAATCCAGTTCTGTACCCAAGGACGTGATCGACCGCGCGATTAAGAAATCGCAAGGTGGAGACGCGGAAAACTATGATGAGATCCGCTATGAGGGATATGGCCCGAACGGCGTTGCGGTGATCGTCGAAACAATGACGGACAATCGCAACCGGACAGCATCGACCGTGCGATCCACGTTTTCCAAGAACGGTGGAAATCTGGGCGAGACTGGATCTGTTGGGTTCATGTTCGACCGCAAAGGCGAAGTTGTTTATGGGCCCGAAGTCGGCGACGCAGATACCGTCATGATGGCTGCGATTGAGGCAGGTGCGGAAGATGTACAGAGCGACGAAGACGGCCATGTTATCTATTGCGCCGATACTGACCTTAACGATGTAGCAACGGCGCTTGAGGCGGAATTGGGCGAATCCCAGACAACCAAGTTGATTTGGAAGCCCAACATGACCACCGAGTTGGATGTTGAGGGTCTGACCAAGTTGATGAAGTTGCTCGATACGCTAGAAGAAGATGACGATGTGCAGCGTGTGACATCAAACTTCGAAGCCTCAGACGAGGTCATGGCAGCTTTCGCAGAGAACTAGTATCTGTTGCAAGGTCTGAGGGGCGGCCCCCGAGGTATTTTTGAACAGAAGAAGCTGCCGGGTTAGGGTGTGATGATCCCGCTCTCTGTCACGATCAGATCAAGCGGTTGATCGGTCGGTTCAAGCGGAAGCATTGCGTCTTCTTGTGCAGCATAGGCAAAACCAATCGCCATTGTCGGCTGTGCTGCGCGCAGTTTTTCTAAGGTCCGGTCGTAAAAGCCACCGCCATATCCAAGGCGTCCACCGTTTCGGTCAAACGCCACAAGCGGAACAATGACGATTTGCGGGGTCATCCAATCGCCCACCTCGGGGATCATTGCGCCGAACGCACCTTGCACGAGCGCGCAATCCGGCTCCCAACTGCGAAAGCGAAGGGGTTCACCTGCTGCTATGATAACAGGCACGCCGACCGGCCCGTGTGCTGCGGCTTCTTCCATTGCCGGGGTTGGGTTGATTTCAGTGCGCATCGCCATGTAGCCCGCAAGAGGCACGCCCCGATACCCTGCAAGAACTTCGCTTAAATAGCCCGCGGTAGCCGCACCCGGCGCATGCGCCTTTTTGCGGCGCGCGAACGCTGCCTGACGCGCGGCTGACTTATCCATTACAACAGCCACATCGCGGCAAGCCCCAAGAACGCCAAAAAGCCCACGACATCCGTGACCGTCGTCACGAAAGCACCTGACGCAAGTGCGGGGTCAACGCCCATACGTTCCAACAAAACCGGGATCACTGTGCCAGCGAGGCCAGCGACGACCATGTTGATCACCATCGCCACAGCGATCACCAGACCAAGCATCGGTGAGCCAAACCAGACCACGCCCACAATGCCCATCGCAACGGCGAAGATGACACCGTTGATCAGGCCGACAAGCGCCTCTTTCTTGATGACCCGCCAGACGTTTGCGGTCGTCAAATCCCGTGTCGCAAGCGCACGCACGGCCACTGTCAGTGATTGTGTGCCTGCATTGCCGCCCATAGAGGCCACAATCGGCATAAGAACCGCGAGTGCGACAAGCCCCGCAATCGTTTCTTCAAACATCGAAATAACGATGGATGCGAGAATGGCAGTGACCAGATTTACCGCCAGCCACGGAAAGCGTTGCTTGGTCGTGGCGATCACTTTGTCAGACAAGCTACCTTCGCCGACACCGGCCAATCGCAGGATGTCTTCTTCGGCTTCTTCTTCAAGAAATGCCATCGCGTCATCAATGGTGATCACACCAACAATCCGGTCATCATCATCGACGACCGGGGCAGTGATCATGTGATAGTGGTTAATGGCCTGCGCCACTTCTTCGACGTCTTGGGCCACGTGGAAGGTACGAAATGTATCTTCGGTCAAGTCACGCAAGGCCATTGTGCGCGGATGGCTCAAAATGCGACCGAGCGAGACATAACCCATGGCCTTGAGGCGCGGATCGACCAAAATGATGTGATAGAATTGATCGGGCAACACCACGTCCGAGCGCAGGTAATCAATCGCATCCCCTACCGTCCAATGCTCTGGCGCGCGCACCAATTCGGACTGCATGTGGCGGCCCGCGGATTCCTCGGGGTAGGTAAGCGCTTGTTCAACAACCACACGGTCGCTGGCATCAAGCGCCTCCAGCACAGCCTCTTGTTGTTGCACGTCGAGGTATTCGACCAGATCGACAACATCGTCGCTTTCCAGCTCGCGCACCGCTTCGGCAAGCTCGGTCGGGGCGAGTTGTTCGATGACCTCTTCACGCAGGCGCTCGTCCAGCTCAGAGAGGATGTCACCGTCCATGCCGCCAGGCCAGACCGTCAGAAGATCGCGTCGTTCACGCTTGTCAATTTGTTCAAGCAGGTGGGCCACATCGGCTGGATGCAGTGCTTCGAGCAGGAAGGTGACCGTTTCCCCGTCACCCGCCCGGACAGCATCAAGCACATCACTGACCAAACGGTCGGAGATACCAAATGCTCCGTCTTCGCTGTTGAACTCCGGGTCGGCCATCCATTCCCCCTGCTGTTGCTGCAACATAATCTTTCCCGGCCTCTACACAACGCCCATTTGAGCGATTTACCCCAATCGCCCTGACCCATATGCTTGAAGTATGACAAAGCAATTACTTCTGGGCCAAACGCTTGGCTTTTCACAAAACCCGCTGACAGGCGACTGGGCAGACGCAGTGCTGTTTGACAGCGCGGGCGGCGTTTTGGTTGATGGGGCGCAAATTGTAGACGTGGGCAATGGTGCTGCGTTACGTGCGGCACACAGCCAAGCGCAGGTTACTGACTACGGCGATGCACTTATCAGCGCGGGTTTTGTCGATGCGCATATGCACTATCCACAGACTGGCATTATCGCAAGCTGGGGCAAGCAGCTGATCGATTGGTTGAATACCTACACATTTCCAGAGGAATCCCGCTTTGGGGATCGGGCCTATGCGGATGAGGTCGCCGGGCGCACGCTTGATCTGGCCTTGGCGCATGGCACAACGACACTCGCCAGCTTTTGCACGGTCCACCCAGAAAGCGTTGATGCATTCTTTACGGCTGCGGAGGTCCGAAACATGGCCGTGATCGCGGGCAAAACCTGTATGGACCGCAATGCGCCGGACACGCTGCGCGATACGGCAAAATCGGCCTATGACGACAGCAAGGCTTTGTTGGAAAAGTGGCACGGTCAAGGGCGCGCCAACTACGCGATCACACCGCGGTTTTCACCAACCTCAACGCCAGAACAACTCGCCGCACTTGGCGCGCTTTGGTCTGAAAACCCGGGCTGTTTGATGCAAACCCACCTGAGCGAGCAACATCCTGAAATTGCTTGGGTCAAAGAGCTTTTCCCGAATGCGCGGGATTATTTGGATACCTATGAGGCTTTCGGGTTGTTGGGCGAAAACGGTCTGTATGGACATGCAATCCATCTGGAAGATCGCGAAATCGCGCGACTTGCTGAGGTTGGAGGTGCGGTTGTCCACTGTCCGACATCGAACACGTTTATCGGGTCCGGCCTGTTTGATTTGAAGGGTTTGGCAAAGGCCTCTGTATCAATCGGGTTGGCAACGGATACAGGCGGCGGATCATCGTTTTCGATGTTGCGCACGATGGCAGCGGCTTATGAGGTGGCACAATTGCGCGGGGTCGCGTTGCATCCATCCCAGCTGATGTGGTTGGCGACAGAAGGATCTGCCCAGGCACTTAAGATGTCTGGAAAGATCGGGCGTCTCGACAAGGGCGCCGCTGCGGATATCACTGTTATCGATTTGCGGTCGACGCCAGCAATTGCGCAGCGCACATCGCAGGCGCGTGATATCTGGGACGCCGTTTTTCCGACCATCATGATGGGTGATGATCGCGCAATCAAAGATGTGTGGGTTGCCGGTCAGCGGATGATCTAGCAGTTCCCCGCGAGCTTAAGCACCCAAGTGTTTCCTGACCGGCCAAGTCCATACTGTGTATAACTTGGCGCGAGCATATTGCGGCGGTGACCAGGTGAGTTTTGCCACGCGACCAAGACTGCTTGCTCGGATGTTTGCCCATCTGCAATGTTCTCGGCGCCAGACTGCATGGCACAGCCGCCAGCCTGCGCGCGTTCCACAAAGGTATCGCCATTTGGGCCGCCGGGTGAATCGTGTGAAAAATACCCCCGCCGCGCCATATCTTCTGCATGCGCCTGTGCTGCGCGGGCAAGTGCTGCGTTTGACCTTAGCGCACTCAGACCTTGGTTGGCACGAAATGCGTTAAGACCCGCAGCAAATCCAGTCGCGCTGACGGGTGACGCCGAGGTGACCTCAACAGGCATCGTCTGTGAGACCGGGCTTGCGCCGCATCCAACCAAAACGGCCAAAGCGGCCACAACAAGCATTCTTCTCATCTGGTATTCCTTAGGCAATCAGGCTTTCAGTTGTATAAAGACAATAACGACAACCATGGCCAAATTTGGACAGGCCCGCCTATTGCGCGAGTTTGCGCGCAAGCCTGTTTTGATGTGCGATCGCCTTTGGCATATCGAGGGTCATCATGTGGCCTTCACCGACAATTTGACGCCCTTCCACAAACAAAGCATCAACCTTGGCAGGGCCCGCCAGCAAGAGTGCGGCCGGATCCCAAGAGCCTGCATTCTCAACCGTATCAGCATTCCAGATCGCGATATCAGCACGTTTGCCAACAGCGATTTGGCCACAATCATCGCGCCCCAGGACCTGCGCGCCGCCGCGTGTTGCGATTTCCAAAGCTTCACGGGCTGACATGGCATCCGCCCCGTTTTGAACCCGCTGTAGCAACATGGCCTGCCGTGCCTCGGACACCATGTTTCCGATGTCATTGCTTGCCGATCCATCGACGCCCAGACCAACCTGTACGCCCGCATCCCGCATCTGGCGGATCGGCGCGATCCCGGAACCCAAACGACAGTTTGAGCACGGACAATGCGCGACGCCAGTTCCCGATTGTGCGAAGAGCTTAATCTCTTGCCCGTCCAGTTTAACACAGTGCGCGTGCCAGACATCGTCACCTGTCCAACCAAGGTCTTCGGCATATTGGCCCGGACGGCAGCCAAACTTTTCCAGCGAATAGGCGATGTCTTCGTCGTTTTCTGCAAGATGCGTGTGCATCATCACACCCTTGTCGCGCGCAAGAATGGCTGCGTCGCGCATCAGGTCACGCGAGACTGAAAATGGACTGCATGGTGCAACGCCAACACGGGTCATCGCGCCGGGGTTGGGATCGTGGAAAGCATCAATGACGCGAATGCTGTCTTGCAAGATCGCGTTTTCGTCCTCGACCAAAGCATCAGGCGGCAAACCGCCATCGCTTTCGCCGATGCTCATTGCACCCCGTGTTGCATGGAACCGCATGCCAACTTCGCTGGCGGCCGCGATTGTATCGTCCAGTCGCGCACCGTTTGGGTAAAGATACAGATGGTCAGAGGTCAGCGTGCAACCCGAAAGCGCCAATTCCGCCAAACCGATCTGCGCGGAGACAAACATCTCTTCCGGGCCAAAACGCGACCAAATGGGATAGAGACGCTGCAACCAGCCAAAAAGCAAAGCATCCTGTGCACCGGGTACGGCACGCGTCAGCGTTTGATAGAGGTGGTGATGGGTATTGACCAAACCGGGGGTCACGATCTTGCCTGCGGCACTGAATGATTGGCCGTCCGCCGCGTCGAGGTCATGGCCAATCTCTGCGATCACACCATCCTTAAGGCGCACATCGGCGCCGTGCAATTCAGTGCGGTCATCGTCCATCGTCAAAACGACGTCCGCGTTCTTGATGATAAGATCAGCCATTCAATACCTGCCCCAAAATGGCGAGCGCTTCAGCGTGAATCTCCGGATTTGCCGCAGCAATGGCGCGACCGCCTTCATGTACAGAGCCGCCTTCCCAATCGGTGACGACGCCACCAGCGGCGTGCACAACTGCGATGGGCGCTTGAATGTCATATGCATTGAGGCCTGCCTCGATCACGAGGTCGACTTGCCCTGCTGCAACAAGCGCATAGCCATAACAATCCATGCCATAGCGTGTCAGCTTCGCTTGGTTAGCTACCGCATGGAAACAACGGCCTTCCAGCGCGGTTCCGACTTCGGGAAAGGTTGTCAGGATCGTGGCTTGCGCCAACGAACGCGGCTGACGGCACCGCAACGGTTTGCGCCCCAAGGGTCCATGCATTTCAGCAACGCCGAAACCCCCAACAAAACGCTCACCAATATAGGGTTGATCGATCACACCAAAAAGCGGACCAGATGCATCCGCCACAGAAATCAAGACACCCCAAGTGGGTGTTCCGCTGATGTAGCCGCGCGTGCCATCAATTGGATCAAGAACCCAAGTCAGGCCGGTCGTGCCGGGTTGCGAGCCAAATTCCTCGCCAAGAATTGCATCGTCAGGACGCAATTGCGCCAGCACATCACGCATCGCTTTTTCAGCGCCGCGATCAGCAACGGTAACGGGATCAAATCCTTGATCTCGCTTGTTATCTGCCTCCAGCCCAATGCTGCGAAAATGGGCAAGCGTGACAGGGCGCGCGGCATCCGCTAGCGCGTGAGCCACACGTATCAGTTCCGCGTGAGTTGATTCGGAGACAGTCATCCTGAGGTCCTTTAGCTACGCCACGTCGCCTTTCGCGGTAGCGTGGCGCAGCATCAAAGGTCAAGAGGTTGGCTACGCCGCCTCGCTCAGAACTCTGGCCAAATCGAACAAACGGCGGCGTTGGTTTTCAGGGATCGCATAATACGAACGGAGCAACTCCAGTGCTTCTTTGTCGGTCAAGATATCACCAGGCATATCCGAGCCAGTTGCTTCCGCTGCGGGCTGATTATCCAGCCCTTCAAAAAAGAAAGAAACATCTACACTCAATACCTTAGAGATATCCCAAAGACGCGAAGCACTGACACGGTTCATGCCAGTCTCGTATTTTTGGATCTGCTGAAACTTGATACCAACCGCCTCAGCTAACTGTTGCTGAGTCGTGCCGTTCATCCAGCGGCGATGACGGATACGCTTACCGACATGGACGTCTACTGGGTGTTTCATCATATTTACCTCATCTTAGAAAGATACGACAAACAACTGCCGTACCCTGAAACGAGCGAAGGTCATGTGAACACATTTGCAAACATTTGCCCCGCACCGATCGCAAAACAACATTAGCACAGAACACGCAACGGTTGCAGCCCACGTCCTTACCTTAAGGACAGGTTGAAGGGCTAACTTTTGGTATTTCCGCCTGTTTTCCAAGCCAGAAGCAGACTACACATTATGTTGATACGGGCCAACAAACCCAAGTTTCGAAGGATTCTTTGCAAATGCGCGCATTCCAAATCGCTTCTTTTTCCGAAAAAGCCGCCTTGGCAGATGTCGCCGAACCGACCCCAAAAGTAGGCGAAGTATTGCTCAATATTGCAGCCTGTGGGTTGAATTTCGCGGACCTTCTGATGGCGAAGGGGACGTACCAAGACACACCCGAACCACCTTTTACACTAGGCATGGAGGTATGCGGTACTGTGATCGGCCACGGACCAGGCGTTTCGCAACCTGCAATTGGTACCCGCGTGGCGGTTTTCGGTGGACAAGGTGGGCTGGCGGAACAGGGTGTATTCCCGGCAGCGCTTTGCAGACCAGTACCCGAAACGATGGATGATCAAACCGCTGCCGGATTTATGGTGGCCTATGGCACATCACATCTGGCGCTTTCTCGCCGTGCTCACCTTCAAGCGGGGGAAACCTTGCTGGTGCTCGGTGCCGCAGGCGGCGTGGGCCTGACGGCGGTGGAAATTGGCAAAGCGATGGGCGCGACAGTGATTGCTGTGGCGCGCGGTGCAGACAAACTGGCCGTCGCAAAGGCCGCGGGCGCTGATCATTTGATTGACAGCGACACGGACGATATCAAATCTGCTGTCAAAGCACTGGGTGGTGCCGATGTTGTGTATGACCCCGTTGGCGGTGATCCGTTCAAGGCCGCACTTGGGGCCTGTAATCGCGAAGCGCGGGTGATCGTTATTGGCTTTGCGAGCGGTGATGTCCCGCAAATCCCGGCAAACATTATCCTGGTAAAGAATATCACGGTGATCGGGTTTTATTGGGGGGGCTATCTGGCGTTCGCCCCGCAAGCATTGACCGACAGCTTGGCGGACCTGATGGAGATGCATGCACAAGGCAAGCTCGCCCCGCATATCAGCCACGTGTTGCCGCTGGATCAATCAGCAGATGCGATGGAACTCATGCGTGCACGCAAATCGACGGGCAAGGTCGTCGTTATGCCGTAAGCAAATGCGGCAACACGCGTGGGCTCTCATAGCATTGCTGAACAATCGCAGACATCGCTTGGCTGGCTTGGTCGTTTGGTTTCAGCACATAGAGGTTGATGTTTTGCGGCTTCAATATCGGCAATAAACCACCGTGATCAATAACTTGCGTATGCGGCGGCAAACTGCCTTTCAGCGCTACATGAACCGCAAGGTCAGCGCTTACGGCAGCTTCAACTGCATTGTCCTGCTCTGAATCAACGGCCATTTCCCAGTCAATCCCGTCATCGTTCAACGCTTGCAAGACCCCGCTTCGGAAAATGCAGTTTTTGCAAAACGCGACCGGCAGCGGCTGTTTACGCCACGCTTGACCGTCTTGCGCCCCAATCCACAACAGCGGAAGCTCGACCAGAACCTGCCCGCCCGGTCCGCAGGTCTCTTCCGTTGTCAGGATCAAATCGACCTCACCGCGCCCAAACATATTGAGGAGCCGGCGCGTCGGTGCAGAGATTAGTTTGACCTGCATCCTTGGAAATTCGGCCGCGAAGCGCTTGAGGACCGCGGGGATTGCCGGATAGATAATATCATGTGGCACACCCAACTTCAGTTCGCCCTCAAATTCAGTCGCGGTCAGGCGGGTCAGAATTTCGTCATTGGTTTTCAGCATAGAGCGCGCGTATCCAAGCAACTGCTCACCGGCGGGTGTGAGTGCGATCGTGCGCGAGGTGCGATCCAAGAGCGCCACATCGAGCGATTCTTCCAGCCGCTTCAACTGCATGGAAACGGCTGACTGCGTCAGGTTCAACATACCCGCCGCCCGGGTCACACCGCCCGCATCAGACACTGCTACAAATGACCTTAAGGCCGTTAAATCCAGATTTCGCGCCATATCACAAACCTTGATGCTTCACTTCAAAAGTATTCATTTTCATTATGCCAATGGATCCCCTAAATATCAAGCATCAACATATAAAACGATCAAAGCATCACGAAAGGAAATGATATGAACAACTTAATTAATACAAAAACAATGCCTTCTTGCCATCAGCCTAAGTCTGCTTCTGTTTGGAAAAAATTGAACACGTTCTTTGCGCTGCGCCGCCAGCGCCGTCAATTGCGCGAGCTTGATGCACATCTGCTCAAAGACATCGGCATAACACGCAAAGAAGCGCTCGCCGAAAGCCAAAAAGTTACGTGGGACGCGCCGCAAAACTGGCGCAAATAGACACCTGATCGGGGCCACCTGCGACATTCCCGCCCAAAACGATCAGATTTCCGTAAAACGGTGTCCTAAAGCCTTGAATTAGTGGCTATGCCTGCCAATATCATCGCTAAGGATGCCGACTTACGGCGCCGCTGTTTAATTTGGAGGTCTCAATGGCTCAAGAACAACTCATTAGAACGGTCGGCGGAGTACGCGCGGCCGAAATCGATCAGGGTCTTCGCGCCCACATGAACAAAGTCTACGGCACAATGTCCGTGGGCATGTTGATCACCGCTTTGGCCGCTTGGGCAATCTCAGGTTTGGCAACAACAACTGATCCGGCCATGGCAACGGCGCAATTAGCGAACGGCCAGCTGTTGACTGGATTGGGTAGTGCTATCTACGGATCACCACTGCGCTGGGTTATCATGCTTGCTCCTTTGGCTTTTGTCTTTGGCCTTAGCGCTATGATCAACCGCATGTCGGCAGCCACTGCGCAGCTGGTGTTTTACGCATTCGCTGCAGTGATGGGTATTTCGCTTAGCTCGATCTTCCTCGTCTACACTGGCTTCTCGATCATGCAGATCTTCTTGATCACTGCGATCGCCTTCGCGAGCCTCTCTTTCTGGGGTTACACCACGAAGAAAGACATCTCTGCTTGGGGTTCGTTCCTGATCATGGGTGTTGTTGGTTTGATCGTTGCAATGATCGTCAACATCTTTCTGCAGTCGCCCGCAATCATGTTTGCGATCTCTGCAATTGGTGTTCTTATCTTTGCCGGTCTGACAGCATATGACACGCAGAAGATCAAGAACGAGTACATCGAACATGCAGCGCACGGTGATCAGGAATGGTTGGGTAAAGCCGCGATTATGGGTGCTTTGGCACTCTACCTCGACTTTATCAACATGTTCATCTTCATGTTGCAGCTGTTCGGCAATCGCGAGTAACGCGCTCTGCACAGAAAACAAAAACGGCCCCGTTCAACGAAAGTTGGGCGGGGTTTTTTCATGCGTGTGCTACGCCTTCCCCTTTGGCATGTTCTGGTCAATAAAGTTGTGCACACATCGAAAGGACGACCATGGCGCGCTTTTTCAAAATCGCTCTCCCCGTATTCTTGCTTGGCTTCATTGCAGGAAACGCATTTTGGTATCTCGCGTCTCCGCTCTGGATTGACCGCGAGGTTTCTGAAAGCCTTCCCTCGGAACTTGTGCTGACGCCAGTCGCGAGCGGTTCATTTCGGGATGCCGACCGCGCCCACAAAGGTGAAGGCAACGCGACCATTTTGCAGACAGAAACAGGGACAGCACTTGTGCGCTTGACCGAATTCCGCGTCACCAACGGCCCGGACCTCGAAGTTTGGCTGGTCGCAGAGCCGGATCCACAAACCTCTGATGATGTGAAAGCATCGCAGTGGGTATCGCTGGGGCAGCTCAAGGGGAATGTCGGAGATCAGACATACCCGGTACCCGAAGGTGTTGACCTGTCGGCTTACGGATCAGTTGTCATTTGGTGCGAGCAGTTCGGCGTTCTCTTTTCACCGGCGACATTGACACCTGCCAGTTAGATCACAAGCGCGGCTATCACACGCAGTCACCATCGCTTAAAGCAAAGTACGGCGTAGACTTGGTCGCGACCCCGCGCGTCCGGCAAGTGTTGAGCGATGATTTGCCTCAAGATGATCCCAAGCAACGACAACCCGACATTACCAAAGCGAAAGACTTGTTGGGCTGGGAGCCTAACGTCTCCCTCGATGAAGGTCTTGTAAGAACGGTCGACTATTTCAAATCCCGGTTGCCCGAATTGGAGCGGGTTTAACGTGAGGACGCCTTTCCTCTCAACAGCAGATACATTTCGGCAACGAATTGATTTGTCAGGTTCACTTAGAGGATAGGATCGACTGACCCTTTTCCAAACAAAAGCCCGCATCGTGATGTGCGGGCGTATGTTTGGAGATCAGAGTATCCTTCTCCACAACCTCTATATGACGGCACAAACTGGGCGGTCTTTTTTGGTCGTTCGAGAGGTAGCAATCAATTACTTGATCTTGCCTTCTTTATACTCGACGTGCTTGCGTACAACGGGGTCATACTTTTTGATGACCATCTTCTCGGTCATTGTACGTGCGTTCTTTTTGGTGACGTAGAAATGCCCGGTCCCCGCAGTGGAGTTCAGGCGGATCTTGATGGTGGTTGGCTTCGCCATATCTCATATCCTCTGATTGCGGGCCGCGTTCGGCACATCGCGTGAATCTCGTTGAAGCTGCCTTTTACCCGCAGGCGGGGCCGAGTCAACCGCAAAGCACCACTCAAACGGGGATATGACGTTTAGGCAGCAGATCGGTCAATGCGAGGCTTGCGGTTCATTGTGCAACATCGCTTGCGCAGGTGCCATTGACACCCAGCTTGAACCTAAGCCTGCCACGATGCTACCAAATCGCGAATATTGCCGCTGCATAGGTCTTGGAATAAGCGCTGATCATGGCTGGCACTAAGAAACCAACGCATTCATCAAGCACAAACCCCTACATCACGAAAGGCGATGGAGACGAAGCCGTACAGGCGTATATCGCTGCCATGCTGGGTTGGAAGCGCGCGCTGGGAAAGCATATCGACGCAACCATCGGAAAGGCATTTCCAGAAGTGCGCAAACAGGTGCGATGGAACGCCCCGTTTTACGGCAAAGAGGACGGCTGGTTTCTGGCGATGTATTGCTACAAGAATTATGTTCAGATCACCTTCCTGACAGGGTCTTCACTCGATCCCGTTCCACCCAAGGCATCTAAAGTCGAGGGAACGCGCTATTTGGACATCCATGAGGATGAGCCGCTCGATGAGGAACAGCTATCAAGCTGGGTTCGACAGGCCTTAGAGTTGCCCGGTCAAAAACTTTAGCAGACGTCGCTTGATGAGCGCAAGGTTGGGATGACTGCTAGCATAGCCTCCATTTCTTGCTCAAAAAGATACCTATCATGGAAGTAAGAAAAGTTCTGATATCCGGTTGTTCGGGTGGTGGTAAATCAACCTTACTGGACGCAATGAGCCAGCTTGGTTTTTCGACTGTCTCAGAACCCGGTCGCAGAATAGTTGTAGAAGAGCTGCGGGGAAACGGCGAAGCGCTGCCTTGGGTTAACCCACATGCCTTTGCACAACGGGCAATCCAAGTGGCACAATCCGATCTTGCAGCAGCACAAAGTGCGGACGGTTTTGTTTTTTTTGACCGAGGATTAGTCGATGCTGCCGTTGCATGTGAATTTGCAGGGGGCGCTTCTTATCTTTCGTTGCTTGGTCGTAAGCGCCACTATGAACAGCGCGTTTTCCTTGCACCACCGTGGCCGGATATTTTTGCGACAGATGCGGAACGCAGGAATAACTTGGCCGATGCAAAGGCTGAATACGAACGTCTGGTTCGCGCATTCTCTGAGTTGGGCTATGAGAGTTGCGAATTGCCGAAGTCATCTGTGCAAGACAGGGTGACATTCATCCTAAAACATTTGGGTATCGCCTAGAAAAGGGGTAGCTTCGTCCGCTCACCGGCCATTGCCCCTTTCGAAAATTATGCGCGGACGGCCTATAAGCCGGATTTTGTCCTCTGTGGTTGCCCACAGATGGATGACCATTCATCTTAAGCGCCTGTTACCAAGCGCCCTCTAGCTGCCAACCCGGACCGTCTGGGGTTCAAGCATCCCCGTCTTGCGACGCGAGGTCCCTATTTGGCATTGCTCCCGGTGGGGCTTGCCGTGCCGCTTACGTTGCCGCTCGCGCGGTGAGCTCTTACCTCACCGTTTCACTTTGACCCGTACATGCCGGGCCACCTGTTCTCTGTGGCGCTATCCCTGGGGTTACCCCCGCCGGGCGTTACCCGGCACCGTGCTTTTTGGAGTCCGGACTTTCCTCGACGAAGCTCGCCGCAGCCATCCAGCCATCCGCGCAATTGCGCAGTTAGGTGACGGCGGCGTTCACGTCAACGGGGAAACGGCGCGTGAGGTCCGTGATCATCGCAAGATCAGTGCGATCAAGGGGGCCATGACGGTACGGGCGAAACCGCATACGGAAGGTTTTCAGCAAAAGCTCTGGATCGTTGGTCGCGGTATAGCCAAAGGCCGCCATCGCGGCACAGAACTGCGCGTTATCGGCAGATGGTCCATCCATTTGCGTGGAGGACGGCCATACCGAAAGCTCTTCAAGAGCCAACCTGCGCCAATCGAAACGCAATCCCGGATCAATCTTACGACCCGGTGCCATATCGGAATGACCGATCACCCGTTCCGGTCGGATCTGCCAACGTGCTTGAATACCTTTGAGCAAATCCGTGAGCGCATCCATCTGCGGTGCTGCAAACGGGGCAAACCCCGTGTTCGCCAACTCGATCCCGATGGAGCGGCTGTTCACATCCGTCACTGCGCCCCATGCCCCTGCCCCGGCGTGCCAAGCGCGCAATGCTTCTGGCACCAGCGATAGAACTTCACCGTCTTCAGCAATAAGATAATGCGCAGAGACTTCGGTATCAGGATTGCAAAGCGTCTTTGCCGCGGCCTCTGCCGTTTCCATCGCCGTATAATGGATCACAACAATATCCGGGCTCGCCCCATCGCGGCGCGGCCCACAATTGGGCGAAGAGCGCGTCGTCAGTCTCAGTTGCGGATCGCCTGAATAAATGGTGCCGGATCCCAACCGCAGGCAAACCCGTCGCCATCGGGGTCGATGCCAGACCGATCACGTTCTGGACCACCGCGCGCCAAGAAATCACGCTGTGCATCATCGGCCGTTGCATATTGCGCGCAATTGCGGCGGAAACGTCCGTCACCCGACAGGATCGAGCGGCTGTACCATTCCTGCCCTTTGACGTTAGGGGCATTTAACGCGAATTGTACGATATTTGGACCTGTGTTAGCCGGGCGATCCGGTAATGCGGTCGGGGCGATCTGTTCGCGTGCAGCGGCTTGTGCCGCGCGGCGCTCTGCATCGCTTTCGATCGTTTCGCGCCCCGTCACGGCATCAAAGCTTTGTTCATCCGACAAAGAGCCGTCAGATGTGACAAGTGCCGGTGCAGGGTTGCTTGGCGATGCATCAAGACCTTGGGTCCGCAAAGGATCTGAGGTCGTGTTGGTCAACGAACCACTGCCAATTCCTGCCTGCGCCAATGCGCTTGATGGAATGGCTTGATTGCCGCTGAGCGCCTCTTGTTGCTGTTGTTGCAGAAGTGATTGAGACGGCGACAAGGTTGTTACTTGCGCAGGGGGTACGATGGTGCCGCGCGGGGCGGACAGTTGCGCTTCGCGCTGTGCCCGTTCCAGTTCGAAGTTAGAGAAATCGTCAAAGCCGACACCACGTTCGGTCGGCACGACGCGAGGTCCGCACGCCACAAGGCCAATCAAGGTCGCTGCAATAAGTATGCTCGGTTTGATCACGACGTCACCTGTTCCACTGGATCTTCACTATCTAAAAACTTACCACCACTTTTTCGGTTTGGCCACAAATCCGGCCGATTGCTCTAGGCTATAGGCCACATTGAGCAGATCAGCCTCTTCCCACGGACGCCCGATCAATTGCAACCCAAGCGGCAGACCCTGTGGATCAGTATCTATCGGCACAGCAATACCGGGCAATCCTGCGAGGTTCACGGTGACGGTAAAGACGTCATTGAGGTACATCTGGATTGGATCTGCATCCACCATTTCACCCAAACCAAACGCGGCAGACGGTGTCGCCGGTGTCAGGATGGCGTCGACCCCGTCAGCAAAGACTTTATCAAAGTCCTGTTTTATCAGCGCGCGCACGCGGCGGGCCCGGTTGTAATAAGCGTCATAGAAACCAGCAGACAGCACATATGTGCCAACCATCACCCGGCGCTGCACTTCTGGGCCAAAGCCTTCGGCGCGCGTCTTTTCATACATCTCGGTGATACCATCGCCTTGGGCAAGCTTGGCGCGGTGACCGAAGCGCACGCCGTCATAGCGGGCAAGGTTCGATGATGCCTCCGCGGGCGCGATCACATAGTAAGCAGGCAGAGCGTATTTCGTGTGCGGCAATGTGATGTCGACAATCTTGGCACCTGCATCCCTCAGCATCGTTGTGCCGTCTTCCCACAGCTTTTCGATCTCTGCGGGCATACCGTCCATGCGGTATTCTTTCGGGATACCAATGGTTTTGCCGCGAATATCGCCTGTAAGAGCAGCCTCAAAATCAGGCACGGCCAAATCTGCACTGGTGCTGTCGAGCGGATCATGGCCAGACATCGCAGTCAGCATAATCGCCGCATCGCGCACATCTTTGGTCATTGGTCCTGCTTGATCAAGCGACGAGGCGAATGCCACGATGCCCCAGCGCGACACACGTCCATAGGTTGGTTTCAGTCCGGTGATGCCAACAAAAGCCGCAGGCTGGCGGATGGATCCACCCGTATCTGTGCCAGTCGCCGCAAGGCAAAGATCGGCAGCAACGGCAGATGCCGAACCACCCGATGATCCGCCCGGTGTCAGCGCTGCGTCGTCGCCATTACGTTTCCACGGGTTGACTGCGTTGCCATAAACCGAGGTTTCATTGGACGACCCCATTGCGAATTCGTCCATGTTCAGCTTGCCCAACATGACAGCACCGGCATCAAACAGCTGGCTTGTGATTGTGCTTTCATACTCAGGCTTGAAGCCTTCCAGAATGCGCGACGCGGCCTGTGACGGCACGCCTTTCGTGCAAAACAGGTCTTTGATCCCCAATGGGATGCCGCACATATCAGGTGCATCACCAGCCTTGATGCGCGTATCAGCGGCAGAAGCCTGCGACGTCGCGATCTCGGGTGTATGGTGCACGAAAGCGCCTAACGCGTCTGCACCTTGGATGGCGGTCAGGCAGGCAGATGTGATCTCGGCACTGGAGGTTTCGCCCTTGCGCATAGCATCGCGGGCCTGAGCGATTGTCAGTTTGGTCAGATCGGACATTATTCAACCACCTTCGGGACAGCAAAGAACCCTTCACGGGCATCGGGCGCGTTTTTCAACACAGCCGCTTGTTGGTTGCCATCTGTGACGACATCTTCGCGGCGCTTAAGGCGTTGCGGGGTCACAGACGTCATCGGCTCGACGCCTTCGACATCAACCTCATTGAGTTGCTCAATAAATCCGAGGATCGCGCTGAATTCGGATGCCAGCGCGGGCAATGCGTCGTCTTCCACCTTGATGCGGGCCAGCTTGGCCACGCGGCGAGCGGTTTCTGTGTCAATCGACATCGGTGTCTCTCCGGTAAATCTTTGGCTTCGCGTTTAGCGCTCTGCGGGGGCAGTCGCAAGCATATGACGGATGTAGACGTGGATCATCCAGCTAAACATCACGCTATTGATCAGATGCCAGATGAAATGGGTGCCTATCGGGAACGCGTCGCAAAGGATTTCATCAAGTGATCTGACCGTGATGGAAAGACAAAGCAGGCCCGCGCCGATCAGAAAGCCTTGGGCGATTCCCGGCCTTCTGCGCAAGAGCACTGCATAGACGCCGAGCAGGATTGGCACGGTCCAATAGAAGTTTGATATTTTGATGAAGGGGATCTGATCTAGAATAGGGACCAGTATGGCGGCGTAGGGAATAAAAAACGCCGTTGCGAAGACAGCCCACCAGCGCCCCATAGGCACGATGTCGCGGTTCACGACAAAAAGATAGACGAGGATAAATATCCCGATCGGCACCACATCTGCAACTGAAGCCCAGATTGTCGCATGGGTATGGAAAAGGTAGCTTCCCAACCCAATCGCAAACAGGATAGCCGATAGAACCTGCGCCATTGGCACGCCCGCACTTCGCCGGAAGAAATAAAGAGCCACCGCCATATATGCCAGATTTGTCAGCGCATTCAGCGGCTCAGACCAATACGTGAAATCTGTCCGTTCGCAATAAATATCGATTTGTTCGAACCAGTCCATCTTGCCCCTTATCTACGGCTCGCGAAGAAGTCTTTCAAAAGCGCTTCAGACTTCGCAGCGTTCAGGCCATCATAGATCTCAGGCGCATGATGGCATTGCGGGTGGCTAAACACGCGTGGGCCTTGCGCAATTCCGCCCGACTTTGGGTCAGAAGCGCCATAGTACAGCCGCGCGATCCGTGCATTGCTGATCGCCGCCGCGCACATTGGGCAAGGCTCCAAGCTTACATAAAGATCGTATCCCGACAGACGTTCTTGTCCCAGCGCAGCACAGGCCGCCCTGATGGCCAAAATTTCTGCATGGGCGGTCGGATCATTCAACTCGCGTGTGCGGTTTCCAGCTTGGGCAATCACGCCACCCGGCCCGATCACAACGGCACCCACAGGCACTTCGCCGCGCTTTGCAGCAGCGCGCGCTTCGTCCAATGCGATATTCATATGCGAGCGGAATTCCATGCACTCTTGATGCCTGCACACCCGAATTTCAGCAAGAGCATTTGCAAGCACCGTCCATCACCCTTAAAGCGGAGCAATGACAGATACCCCTCCCCCCGGCGACCGCATCGCCAAAGTCTTATCGCGCGCAGGCGTTGCCAGCCGTCGCGAGGCCGAGCGCATGATCGAAGACGGCCGTGTCAGTGTGAATGGCAAGACCATCACCACCCCCGCATTGAACGTGACACCCAATGACCGGGTCGTCGTGGACGGCAAACAAATTGGTGAACCCGAACCGCCGCGCATTTGGCTATACCACAAGCCAGCGGGCCTCGTGACGACCGAACGGGATGAGAAAGACCGGCCCACGGTTTTCGCGTCTTTGCCAGAAAGCATGCCACGCGTCATGTCTGTGGGACGTTTGGATTTGAATTCGGAAGGTTTGCTTTTGCTAACCAACGATGGCGAAGTGAAGCGCAAGCTTGAGCTGCCTTCAACCGGTTGGCTGCGCCGCTACCGCGTGCGCATCAACGGGTCAGTCAGTGAAGCCCGGCTTGATCAATTGCGCGAAGGGATCGAAGTCGAAGGCATCCGCTATCAGCCCATGGTCGTGACCTTTGATCGCCAGCAAGGCGCAAATGCATGGCTGACCGTCAGCCTGCGCGAAGGTAAGAACCGCGAAATTCGCCGTGCAATGGGTGAGATTGGGGTCACCGTGAACCGCCTGATCCGCGTCAGCTATGGGCCATTCCAACTCGCCAACTTGAAACAGGGCGAAGTGGAAGAGCTCAAACAACGCGTTGTGCGCGATCAGCTGGGAATTTCCGGCAAACCCGAGCCCAAACGGGTGCGAAAGACCGTCAATCGCCCCACAAGGGGGAAAAAGCGGCCCGTTTGAACCTTGTTCTGTTTCAAGCGTTGTGCATGCTAGCATTCAATTAATCTCCCGGGGGACATCGCTTTGGCTGAACTGCTAACGCTCGAAAACGCTATAAACCTAATCATGCTATGCTTTTTGCAAGCGGTTCTAGGCTTCGACAATCTGCTCTATATCTCGATTGAAAGTAAGCGCGCACCAGTCGCACAACAAAAATCAGTGCGGACTTGGGGTATCATCATCGCCGTCGCTTTGCGTGTCGTGCTGCTGTTCACCATGATCCAGTTGATAGATTCTTTGTCCGAGCCATTCTTTATCATGGACTGGGAAGGCGTCATTGAGGGCGGCGTCAACTTTGCCACGATCGTATTCGTCTTTGGTGGTGCGTTCATCATGTATACTGCCGTCAAAGAAATCGGGCATATGCTGTCCATGGATAAGCTGGACCACGACGTCGAAGGCAAAGGGGCCAAATCTGCGCTGCAGGTCGTCATCATGATTGTCATCATGAACCTGATCTTTTCGTTTGATTCTGTTCTGTCCGCCCTTGCGATTACCGATGTATTTCCCATCCTTGCCTTTGCGATCATTCTGTCAGGTCTCGCGATGCTATTGCTCGCCGATGGTGTGACGCGGTTCCTTGAAAAGAACCGAATGTACGAAGTGCTCGGCCTGTTTATCTTGTTGATCGTTGGTGTTGTCCTCTTGGGCGAAGCCGGACCTGCCGCAGCCCATGCTATGCATGACGAAAGTTTGCAAATCATGGTCTTTGGCCAAGACATCCTTCCGATGTCGAAATCCACGTTCTACTTCTCTGTTGTGGTGCTGGTCGCGGTGGAGATCATCCAGTCCGGCTATACCCGTAAATTGAACGCAGAGCGGGCAGCCTTGCAGAAACACTCGTAAATTCACCCTTTCCTCCCTATCTGGAAGATGAATGAAACTAGCGGAGTAACGCGAAAATGGTGCGATTGATCTTTGTTGTCGCCTTTGTGGCCGTGGTTGCGATTGCAATCATTGCTGTTCTGGGAACAATAACGGCCGTCGCCCAAACGAGCGCTGGAAAGGATACCGACGACATGCCTGCGAAATTCCGACGGATCACATATGTCTTGCTAGTCGTGCTGATGTTCGGTGTCGCCTCTGGCTGGTTGGGGGGCACCTGATGGCGAAGCGCTTTGGTGGCAAATTCAGCCCTGATGGGCAGGCCGCAACTGGGCCACGTGATACTGTTCAAAGTGATCGCCAGATTGCTGTGTCCGGCGGGCGGGTCAAATTGCTGTATGTGCCTGCGATTGTATTGGCTGCGACATCGTTGAACGATGGACCTGTGACGTTGGTCACTGCCTTGGTCGGTGCAGCGACGCTGACGCTGGCCGCATGGTTGTTGCAAGAAGGGCTAAAGGCCGAGGCCGCGTTCAATGCACGCAAGATCGCAAAGCGTCCTGCCTTGCCGCGCAAGATGCTCGCCACCGTTTTGACCGGTGTCGGTGTGACAATTGCCGCCTACACTGGTGACAGCGGTGTGATCGGTTCGGTTCTCTACGGCATTGCTGCGGCGGGTCTTCATACGGCGACATTCGGTGTCGATCCGATGTCTGACAAGCGCATGGAAGGCGTCGATGCCTTCCAACAGGACCGCGTGGCAAAAGTGGTAGACGAGGCTGAGGCACATCTGGCTGTGATGAAATCGCAGATTGAGGCGGTTTCAGACCGCCGCCTGACCGACCGGGTTGAGGATTTTCAGATCATCGCCCGCCGCATGATCCGCACGGTCGAAGAAGATCCGCGAGACTTGAGCGGTGCGCGCAAATTCTTGGGCGTGTATTTGATGGGTGCACGCGATGCGACGATCAAATTCGTCGATCTCTATACGCGCAAGAAAGACGCTGATGTGCGCACAGATTACGAGGCCCTGCTGGATGATCTGGAACAGAACTTTGCAGCACGCACGGAAAAAATGTTGCTCGATGATCGCAGCGATATGGATATTGAAATCAAAGTGCTTCGCGACCGCCTGCAGCGCGAGGGTGTGAGCATGAAAACGAAAGGGAACGACTAATGTCCGATACGATCCGCCAAAAGGCAGAAGCGGCACTTGCCGAAGTCGAAAAAGTCACCGCAGTTGTGCTGCCAGAGCCAAAAGGCGAGCTGATCACGCTTGAAGCCGCTGATCCACCAACCAGCGCTGCGATTGAAAAGCGTATTGCTGAGATCGACATCACCGAGACGAATTCCATCGTGTCTTTCGGCTCTTCCGCCCAAGCCGAATTACAAGAGATCAGCCAGTCCATGCTGGCCGGTGTACGCAACAAGGACGTTGGACCCGCCGGTGACAGCCTGCGTAATATCGTAACAACGATCCGCGGGTTTTCGATCTCTGAACTGGATGTGCGCCGCGAACGCAGCTGGTGGGAACGCCTGCTGGGCCGTGCTGCACCAATGGCGAAATTCGCCGCCCGCTTTGAAGAAGTGCAAGGGCAGATTGACCATATCACCGATGACCTGCTCAAGCACGAGCATGTGTTGTTGAAGGATATCGAAAGCCTTGATGTGCTTTATGACAAGACCCTGCAATTCTACGACGAATTGGGTCTCTATATTGCGGCGGGTGAAGCAAAGATCGCTGATCTTGATGCAACAACGATCCCTGCAAAGGAGGCCGAGGTGCAAGCCGCCGCAGAAGATCAGGCTGTTATGATTGCCCAGGAGCTGCGCGATTTACGCTCTGCCCGTGATGATCTGGAACGCCGCGTGCACGATCTGAAACTGACACGTCAGGTGACGATGCAGTCCTTGCCATCCATCCGTTTGGTGCAGGAAAATGACAAGTCTTTGGTCACCAAGATCAATTCGACCTTGGTCAACACGGTCCCGCTTTGGGAAACCCAATTGGCACAAGCGGTCACCATCCAACGCTCTTCCGAGGCAGCAGAAGCAGTGCGTGGTGCCAACGACCTGACCAACGAGTTGTTGAAATCCAACGCCGAAAACCTGCGTATGGCCAACAAAACGATCCGCGAAGAGATGGAACGCGGCGTGTTCGACATCAACGCTGTCAAAGAGGCGAACGCCAACCTGATCGCGACAATCAACGAAAGCGTCGAGATCGCCGACGAAGGCAAGCGTAAGCGCGCCGAAGCCGAGGCCGAGTTGCAGAAGATGGAGCAGGAGTTGAAAGACACCCTTGCCGCTGCAAAGGCACGTGGCACCGGAACGGGTGACGCCATCGGCACCGCGGCAGGCGCTGACTAAGATATGAAAACCGGGGGTATCTTGCGGCATATTCTGATGCTCGTCCTTGCGACGGGTCTGATGGGATGTGAACTGCTGGCGCCCCCGGTGACGGCACCACCGCTACCGCCTGTTGAAGAACCGGAACCGCCTGTTGGTCCGGTTGTGACGGCACCAAGTCAGGCCAGCCGTGACCTCACAACCTATTATAAACGCTTGCAGAATGATCTTTTGAACCAGGGACTTTTGCGCGGCGACGGTGGCGGGGCTGACACGCCGTTTACCGACACACAACTGGCGCGCAATTTTGTACGCATCGCCCTGTTCAATGAATACCGCGACGACAGTGATTTTCAACGCCCGCAAGCCACCGTGTCCAAACTGCGCCGCTGGACCGGCCCGATCCGCATGTCGGTCGAGTTTGGTGATACCGTCCCCCTCGCCCAGCGCGATCTGGATTTGGCCAGCGTAAGTGCCTATGCAGCAAGGCTGTCGCGCACCACTGGCGTGCCGATAACGATCACAGATCGCAATCCAAATTACCGGGTTCTGTTCCTGGGTGAAGACGACAGACGCGCTTATGGACCCCGCCTGCGCGAATTGATCCCGAATATCTCGGACGGGACTTTGCGCACGTTTGTGAACCTGCCGCGCGACCAGCTTTGTGTTGTTATCGGCACGTTTGCGCCCGGCCGATCGAATTACACCAAGGCCGTCGCGATGATCCGCGCCGAACACCCCAACTTGATGCGCAGCGCCTGCATTCACGAAGAGCTGGCCCAAGGCATGGGCCTTGCCAACGACAGCCCGGGCGCACGCCCGTCGATCTTTAATGATGATGAAGAGTTTGCATTGCTTACCACGCATGATGAACTCTTGCTCAGAATGCTTTACGATCCACGCTTGCAAACGGGAATGGAGCCTGCCGTTGCGGCCCCCATCGCCCGTCAAATCGCCCGCGACTATCTGGCAACGGGGGCAAGTTGACCCATGCAGATGCAATGCCATCTCGCACCAATAACCACGGAGGCCACTAATGGGCATTTTCGATTTTCTGACCGGTGAATTCATCGATGTCATTCACTGGACCGACAACACGCGCGACACGATGGTGTGGCGGTTTGAACGTGAAGGCCACGAGATAAAATACGGTGCCAAGCTGACCGTGCGCGAAGGTCAGGCAGCCGTGTTCGTTCATGAGGGCCAATTGGCGGATGTCTTCACCCCCGGCCTTTACATGTTGGAAACCAACAACATGCCAATCATGACGACCCTGCAACACTGGGATCATGGTTTTCAAAGCCCGTTCAAATCCGAGATTTACTACGTTAACACGACACGATTTTCCAACCTTAAGTGGGGGACGAAAAACCCCATCATGGTGCGCGATCCAGAGTTCGGCCCAACACGGTTGCGCGCGTTTGGCACATATACCGTCAAAGTGACCGATCCTGCCGTTTACCTGCGCGAAATTGTTGGCACCGATGGTGAATTCACGATGGACGAGATCAGCTATCAGATCCGCAATATCATCGTGCAGGAATTCAGCCGCGTGATCGCGCAATCGGGTATTCCGGTGCTGGATATGGCAGCGAACACTGGCGATCTGGGCAAGTTGATCGCGTCAGCCATTGATCCAACGATGAAACAGTACGGCCTCACGATCCCTGAACTTTATATCGAAAACATCAGCTTGCCGTCAGCCGTAGAAGAGGCTTTGGACAAACGCACATCGATGGGTCTGGCTGGTGATCTGGGCAAATTCACACAGTATTCCGCCGCCGAAGCCATGACATCCGCCGCGAACAACCCAGCAGGCGGCGGCATGGCCGCAGGCCTCGGTGCCGGGATGGGCATGGCGATGGCTGGGCAAATGGCGCAAGGCGGGCCTTGGGGTGGCGCTCCTGCTGCCGCTACTCCACCGCCCGCACCGGTCGAGCATGTCTGGCACATCGCGTCAGGTGGCGAAGTTACCGGCCCATTCTCAAAGGCTGCGATGGGTCGTATGGTGACCGACGGCAAGCTAAGCCGCGACAGCATGGTTTGGACCCAAGGCCAAGACGGCTGGCTGCCCGCAGGCGATGTGATGGAACTCGCGCAGCTCTTTACCGTTATGCCCCCACCGCCCCCCGGCGCATGACACGACGCAGGCTGACAATTCTGCTGCATTGGTCAACGCTGATGTTGGTTTTGGTTATGGTCAAGGGCGGCACTTCCGAACCTTGGGTCCGGTGGACCTTTGTGATGGGTGGTACAGTTTGGATCGGCATGGCACTGATCAAGGGAATGATGTGCAAGCCGGGCCCAAAGCTAACCGGCTCGATGCGCACGGCTTATCCGTGGATGCACCGCGGAATGTACGCGGTCTTAGCCATCGCCGTGGCGCTGAACGCCGCAGCTCTTACAGGCTGGATGCCACATGATACGGGATGGGTTGCCTTACTTGTCTTATTGTCCGCAGGCGCGCTGCACGGCCTTTTCCATTTTTGGCGCCACAATGTGCTTTTTGATGGTGCGTTGCGGGTAATGATGCCGCGCTTCATGCATAAGATTTTGTGATGGTTGATACAGAAGTCCAAGACATCGAACACCGCTTTCCCTGCGATACCTGCGGGTCTGACCTTCGGTTTGACCCCGGTGACCACCAGCTGACGTGCGACCATTGCGGCAATAAACAAGCTATTGAGGGCACAGGCGCATGGTCCCGTAGTATCAAAGAACTTGATTTCCAACAGGCCGTCCAAAACCGACTAGCCGACGAAGATATTGAGGAAACCCGCGTCACAACCTGTCCCAATTGCGGGGCACAAACCGAATTTGACCCCGATATCCACGCTGCCGAATGCCCGTTCTGCGCGACCCCCGTCGTCACAGACACAGGTCCGCATCGCCACATTAAACCGCGCGGACTTTTACCGTTCGGACTTGAGGAAAAGGCCGCAAGGGGTGCTTTGGTCGACTGGCTTGGCAGCCTTTGGTTCGCGCCCAACGGGCTGACCGATTATGCCCGCAAAGGGCGCAAGATGAATGGCATCTACGTGCCGTATTGGACCTATGATGCGGATACCAAAAGCCAGTATTCAGGCCAGCGCGGAACCCATTATTACACCACAAAAACAGTCGTGCGTGACGGCAAGCGCAAAAAAGTACGCGTGCGAAAAACCCGTTGGCGGCCCGCATCGGGCCGCGTGGCGCGATTCTTCGATGACGTGCTGGTTCTTGCCTCGCGATCACTACCAAAGAAATACACTGACGGGCTAGAACCTTGGGACCTATCTGCGCTGGAGCCTTATAATCCGGAATATTTGGCCGGGTTTCGGGCAGAAGGCTATCAGGTTGAGCTTATTGACGGATTTGACGAAGCCCGTGCTTATATGGACCGCATGATCCACCGCGATGTCCGCTATGATATTGGTGGGGACGCACAACGGGTCAGCCATGTTGACACGGATATCAGCGATGTCACTTTCAAACACGTGCTGCTGCCCGTCTGGCTTGCTGCTTACAAATATCGCGGTGAAACCTACCGCTTTGTGGTGAACGGACGCACCGGACGCGTGCAGGGAGAGCGTCCTTATTCCGCATGGAAGATTGGATTTGCCGTTGTTGCAGGCCTTATCCTTGCGCTTATCGCAGGATTTGTTATCGCTAACAGTCAGTAAATTTCGAAGAAGGTGCCTGCTATGATCCTGTGCTGTGGTGAAGCTCTCATTGATATGTTGCCGCGTGAAACGACGGCTGGCGAAAGCGCTTTCGCGCCGCATGCCGGTGGTTCTGTCTTTAACACGGCCATCGCACTGGGGCGGCTTGATACGCCTGTACAGTTCTTTTCGGGGCTATCATCTGATTTGTTTGGGGATGTGCTGCGCCGCGAACTTCATGCCTCAAACGTCGACAGTGGCCCGGCTGCGGTCTCAGATCGCCCCACAACGCTGGCTTTTGTCACTCTGACCGACGGTCACGCCTCTTATGCGTTTTATGATGAAAATACGGCAGGGCGGAGGCTTTCTCCCGACGATTTGCCAACCACCCAAGCAGATGCACTGTTTTTTGGTGGAATCAGTCTGGTGGTTGAACCTTGTGGTGCGGCCTACGAGGCGATGATGGTGCGCGAAGCACCAAACCGGCTCACCATGATTGATCCCAATATTAGACCGTCCTTTGTCACCGATGAAGCCAGTTACCGTGCACGCCTGACCCGTATGTTGGGCGCTGCGGACATCATCAAAACATCTGACGAAGATCTGGAATGGATTACGGGCAATACGGATGCTGCCGACCTGATGGCACAGACCGGTGCAAAAGTGATCTTGCTCACGCGCGGCAGTGACGGGGTAAGTATCGTGACACCGGCTGGAACTTTGGAAGTCCCTGCGCAAAAGGCGACGGTCGTCGATACTGTCGGTGCAGGGGATACTTTCAGTGCAGGTTTTATGGCCCACCTGCAAAAGCTGGGCTTGTTCACCAAGCCGGGCATTGCAAAAGCAACCGAGGATGATTTGCGCGCTGCCGCTGCGTTTGGTGCAAAAGTAGCAGCCATCACGGTCAGCCGCGCAGGTGCCAACCCGCCCTGGACCGCCGAGCTGTGAGGGCGCTTATTCAGCGCGTCACCAAGGCAGACGTGCGCGTTGAGGGTAAGATCATCGGCGCCATCGACAAGGGGCTCTTGATCTTGATCTGCGCGATGGACGGCGACGATGCCGCGACATCCAAAACGCTTGCAGCAAAGATCAGCAAGCTGCGCATTTTCGCGGATGAAGCGGGCAAGATGAACAAGTCACTGGTGGACATCGATGGTGAGGCGCTGATCGTCAGCCAATTTACATTGGCCGCAGACACATCGCGCGGCAACAGGCCCGGGTTTTCAGCGGCGGCCAAACCTGATGTAGGAAACGCGCTCTATCAACAATTTATCTCAGACATGTCTGACTTGGGGATAACGACAGAGACTGGCTCTTTCGGGGCCGATATGGCGGTCAGCCTGATCAACGATGGTCCCGTGACGATTTGGTTAGAGGTCTAGTCTCGTCGTGATTAGGCACGCAGTTTTCGCAAATTATTACTGATCGTACTGACACCAAAAATGGCAGCGGCCACGCAAATTATCATTGGACCGACGGCAGTATCAAAGATCACGGCAAGCCGCAGACCTGCAATGGCTGACAAGGCCCCAATCCCCATCGACAAGAAAGCCATGCGTTCCGGCGTATGCGCAAAGGTTCGTGCGGCGGCGGCAGGAATAATCAAAAGCGCGGTAATCAACAATGCGCCCACAACCTTGATGGCAACTGCGACTACAGCCGCCAACAGCAACGTCAGGATCAATTGCGCACGGCGCGGGTTCATACCTGCAGCATAGGCAAGATCGGGGCTCAGCGTTGCGGTGAGCATTGCCGACCACTGCCACCAAAGGGCTGCGACGACTAACGCGCCGCCTCCCCAAATCACGGCTAAATCCATGCGCGTGACACTTAACACATCTCCAAAGAGATAGGCGTCCAGATCAATCCGTTGCCCGGGTATCAAGGTTACCGCGACCAGCCCCAAGGCAAGTGCGCCGTGTGCCAAGACGCCGAGCATTGTATCAACGGATGCGCCCTGCCCACTTAGTCCATGGATTAAAATCGCCATTGTCAAAGCAACCACACCCACGCCAAGCGTGATCGATGTGCCAAAAAGCAAAGCGAGCGCGACCCCCAGAACAGCGGCATGTGCGGTCGCATCTCCAAAATATGCCATCCGTCGCCAGACCACGAAACAGCCTAATAAACCTGCAGCGACTGCTGTTCCAACACCTGCCAGCGCCGCCCGCACCAAAAAATCATCAAGCATTTATTCAGCGGCCTCATGGTGGTCATGGTCATGCGCATGGTCGTGGTCATGCCGATAAAGCGCCAATGCCCCACCTGTGCCACTGCCAAAAAGTTCGCGGTAAGCAGGTGCTGCGGAAACCACGTCAGGTGTGCCTTCACAGCAAACATGGCCATTCAGACAAATGACCCGATCAGACGCACTCATCACAACATGCAACTCATGGCTGATCATTAAGACCGCACAACCGATATCGCGGCGCACGGCCTCGATCTGACGGTAAAAAGCGGCCGATCCGGGTTGGTCCAACCCTTGGGTCGCCTCGTCCAGCATCAACAAGTCGGGCTTGCCCAGGATCGCACGCGCCAACAGGACACGTTGAAATTGCCCCCCTGACAGCTGCGACATTTGCTTGTCCGCGACACCAGATACGCCAGCAGTCCGCAACGCTTCATCCGCTTGCGTCTGATCCACCGCGAGAGGCAGGTTCAAGAACCTGCGCACCGTGATCGGCAAAGTCGGATCAATATGCAGCTTTTGCGGAACATAGCCGATACGCAGGCCACCGCGCTGCGTGACTTTTCCCATCTGGGGTGTCAGCGCACCAATCAGCACCCGCAGCAAGGTCGATTTTCCAGAGCCGTTCGGCCCAACAATCGTGACGATCTCACCGGGTGAAATACTAAGGCTCACGCCTTGCAACACCTTCTGTCTGCCATGCCCGAACGAGACGTTATGCGCATCAATCAGGTTCATGTTACGGCCTCAGGCTGGCACGATGGGCAAAGTCCTTCTGCTTCGATCACTGTCTGTTCCAATTGAAACCCGCTGAGTGCTGCCGTTTGATCCATCGCAGCATTCACTTGCGCCTCGGCGACAGTGCCACACGCACGGCAAATCATGAACGCGGGATCATGCGCAGTGCCGGGGTGAACACAGGCCACAAATGCATTCAGACGCTCAATGCGGTGAACGAAACCCTGTTCCACAAGAAACGTCAGCGCACGGTATGCAACAGGTGGTTTGGATCCGAAACCTTCGGCATCCAAACGCGCAAGCACATCATAGGCCCCCATCGCAGCATGGCTTTCAAGCAAAATCTCAAGCACGCGACGCCGCACAGGTGTCAACTGAACCGCACGTTGCGCACAAGCAGCGTCCGCAGCCGTCAGTGCAGCATTGACGCAGGTACTATGGTCATGGCTGGCAAAGCCAAGTGTATCTTGGGGCATTTCGATCTCTTGTTATGTTATAACATATCCATTATATCGACTGCGAAACCTAAGAACAAGGACCACATTATGATTCGTTACGTTGCCGCACTTAGCCTTTTACCTGCCAGCGCATTTGCCGAGGTGCCGCGCGTGATGACGGACATCGCCCCCATTCATAGTCTGACAGCGCAAGTAATGGGTGATCTTGGGACACCTGATCTGTTGCTTCCACCAGGGGCTGACCCGCATGATTTTGCGTTGCGGCCTAGCGATGCAGCACGTCTAGGGGAGGCAGAACTAGTGATCTGGGTCGGTGAAAGCCTGACACCGTGGTTAGAAGAACCATTGAATACGCTTGCGCCAAACGCAGCCCAATTTGAGCTGTTGGATACCGAAGGTTGGGAAAAACGCGACATCCGTGATCTCAAGGAAATCAAAGCATCTGATGAGCACGATCATAGCGACCATGAAGAACACGAAGAACACGCAGCGCATGACAACCACGATGATCACGCGGCACACGATAAGCATGATGATCACGACGCCCATGACGACCACGACCATGGTGATTTTGATCCGCACGCATGGACCGACCCGGCCATTGCACAAGTGTGGCTGACAGCCATCGCACAAGAGCTGTCCTCAATGGATCCGGACAATAGCGCCATTTACAGCGCAAATGCAGCACTGGCCCAAGATGCGCTTGCTGCACAGCAAGATCGCTTGTCGGCTCGACTAACCCCCTTGCAGAGCCGCGGTTACGTTCTTCCACACGACGGCTACCAATATTTTGAAACGCGGTTTGGCCTGATCGCGCAAGGCGCATTGGCCGGGATCGATGCGCGCACACCGGGTCCTGCACAAGTGGCAACGCTTCGGGATCAAATGACCCAGAATGATATCGTTTGCGTATTCAGTGATGCCGAAATCGGTGACCGTTGGACAACGATCCTGACTGATGGAATTGATGCTAATACAGCGATGATTGATGCGGTGGGTGTAGGTCTTGAGGCGGGACCAATGCTCTATACGCAGATGCTGGACCGTTTGGCAGATGCCTTTGAGGCGTGCTTGCAGCCCAGCCAGTAAGTGAGACCGCGACCCACCGATGCCTTTTAAAAATCAGTTGGCGCGCCGCCTTCCGCTTTGCGGCGCTCCACAAAGGACTTAAGTTCCTCTTTCACCGCAACATCCATCGGCGGGTCTTCAAAACTTGCGATGATATCTTTGAAAGTACGGTGCGCGCGCTCTGCCGTCCAAATGCCACCCGCAGCCTCCCAGGCCTCGAAATTGCGCCAATCGGACACAATCGGCTGGTAGAACGCCGCTTCATACCGCTCTTGTGTGTGCTCAATTCCAAAGAAATGCCCGTTTGGTCCAACCTCTTTGATCGCCTCAATTGCGATATCGTCCGGTGTCGTCGCGACGATCTGCGGCTCCATATACCGCTGGATCATCTGGATGACTTCGCAATCCATGACAAACTTTTCGGGACTGGCAATAAGACCACCCTCCAGCCAACCCGCCGCGTGATAGACCACATTCGCGCCGGACTGTACCGCCGACCACAGCGAATTTGATGTCTCCCACATCGCCTGCCCGTCAGGGACATTCGCGGCGCAGACGCCAGATGCCCGCATCGGCAACCCGTAGAACCGCGCCATTTGCCCGGTCATCTGGGTGGCGCGCATGTATTCGGGCGTGCCAAAAGCAGGTGCGCCGGATTTCATATCGACGTTACTGGTGAATGTCCCAATCACGCAGGCTGCACCGGGGCGGACATATTGAAACAGCGCAATCGCACTGATGGCCTCCGCAATTGAAAGCGTCACAGCACCGGTCATTGTCACCGGCGCCATAGCACCCGCCAGCGTGAAAGGTGTGACGATCACCGCCTGCCCACGCCGCACGCACCGGAGGCAGCCGTCAATCATCGGCACGTCATGTTTCAATGGCGAGGTCGAGTTGATGTTGGTATACATATGCGGCTTGGATGTGAATTCCTCCTCGGACAAACCACCCGCAATTTTGACCATTTCCATCACATCTTCGACGCGTTCTTTGCCCAGCGAATAAGCATGCGCGACCTTATCCGTCAGCGTCATCTTATCGTAGACAACATCAAGGTGGCGTACGGATGCGTGCACGTCGACGGGTTCTACGGGATAGCCGCCTGCAAAATGGATACAATTAAAATACTGCGTCAACCGCAGAAGGTTTGCGCATTGCGCGCGGCTGCCCGACACCTTTTTGCCAATCTCCAGATCGTAGTAGTTCGGCGGCGAAGACACATTCCCAAAGAGGATATGCTTGCCCCCCATCGTAATTTTCTTGTCGGGATTGCGCGGCGTGATATCAAATTGCGCAGGCGCATGCCCCAGCATTTCCATCACCCAGTCACGACCCATACGGACGTTCGTACCATTGACGGTGCATCCCGCCTGTTTGAACAGAACGAGCGCTTCTTCGTTGAGAAACTCGATTCCGAATTCTTCAAGGATACGCATCGCGCCGTCATGGATCGCCTGCACGCCATCCTCACCGAGCGGCTCTGTGGGGCGGTCCGTGTTGACCGGCAAACGCCAAGGCATTTGCTCGATCGCAGCTGTCCCGCGTCTATTCGCGTTTCCGGCGCGTCCGCCACCACGTCGTCTTGGTTTGCTCGTATCCGCCATATCGATACCCCTTCGTGCTGTGCCAAGCATTGCAAAGCGGGACCAGCAGAGATGACGGGAAACCGACAGATCGTGTCGGATTTAGCTATTGATCAGTTTTTCTGATTTAAGCCACGCGGGAATATCACCAATTGTCGGCAAGACGGCGTCTGCAAATGGGGCGAGTTCTTCACGCGGGGCGGGTCCGGTCAACACACCAATCGTACGCATACCCGCCGCTCGCCCGGCATGCAGATCATGCGTGCTGTCCCCGACCATCGCACAAGCTTGCGGCGAAAGCCCGGTTTGATCGCAAAACGCAAGTAGCTGGCCCGGCGCAGGCTTGCCACCGTGCCCGCTGTCATATCCCGCAATGAAGTCAAAATGCGCGGTGATCCCTGCCCGCTCTAAGTGGCGGCGGGCCGGTGCTTCTGCGTCGTTGGTTGCGATCCCTAGGTGCAAACCAAGTGCCTTGAGTTCGGCAAAGTAGGCGATCAATGGCACCGCTTCGATTTGTGTTACTTCTGCGGATGCTGCGTTCATTCGCGCCAGCAATGGACCTTTTTCTTGGTCAGGCAACACCCGCAGCATACAGTCGGCCGTTTCGCTGGCTGTCGCTGCAATCACGATGCTACTGGGACGAAACTGGCGGGTTACCACATCATACCCCATCGCATCAGCAAGGTTGAGAAACAGCGCTTCATCTCCACCCGCTTCGGTTTCAAGCATCACGCGGGTCCACTCGCCCCATGTTGCGTTGAAATCAAACAACGTGCCGTCTTTGTCGAAGATAATACCTTGAAGCACACTGCCACCTCTTGTTCATGCATTGACACCGGACCCTGCCCGCAAGACGGTGTCAATCAACATGTTAAAGCTCCGATCCTATCGCAATCGCCCGATGCATTTTGGCCCTTTCCCGCTCGAAGCGCTGGATCGTCAAGAGGTCGTTGATCTCGCTGGACTGCCAGCCATGAAAGGGCTGTCTTTTCGCAGGCCCGAAGACCCAGCCAGTATCGTCAACGCGATGCAAGACTATCAGGCGATGCTTGATGCCACCCGTGACGGCATGATCAAGCGCGAGATGTCCGAGATCCCCGATGATCTGCGGGAACGATCCAACCACCTCAAATCATTCGGTTATTATTGCGATGCCAGCATGGTTGGGGTCTGTGCCATTCCCGACGAGGCTTGGCTCACGACGCCACTTGCGAACCCCGATGTTGATCGCTTGGCGGACAAACTCCGCACGATCCAGCCCAAGTCTCTGGCCGCGGGCATCGACGTGATCATGGCTGGCCTGCGCGACAGCATGGCGCTGCCCCCTGTGGATTGTCGCCATCACACGCATGCTTTGGTGTTTCTCTACGATCATCCCCGTGCGCCCAAAACGTCCGAGAAAGGCACCACTTGGATCAAAGACGCCCTGCCACAGCGCGCCTGTTTGCGCGGCATGGAGACGGCCGTCACGCTTGCCAGTTACATCCGCACGCTGGGGTATGATGCGCGCGCGCATTCGATGGCCGCATCGGACGTGCATTTGGGGGCCTTGGCCTGTCAGGCCGGATTGGTCGCCCTTGAAGACGGTGCATTGCTGAGCCCATTCACCAGGGACAGATACGGGCTGGCAGCGATCACGACAACGCTTGCGATGGCACCTGACCAGCCACTTGTTGCGAAGCAAAAACCGCCTCTTGGGTATCAGACCGGATTAGGTGCCCATGCAAAGTCGCAGCGCACCCGCGATCCTTTTGCCAAACGCGATTTCGCAGCAGGACCGCATCCGTTTGAAACGCTTAAACGCGTGGATCAGCCCACGACATATATTGACCGCCCCAATGTCGCGCGCGTGCCAAAGCGTGCCAACATGTTTGCCCGCGGTCTTTTTGGCGACATGGGCAAACACGTCCAAGAGGCCACAAAGAACGGCAACTATGTCCGCAAGTCTGCTGCTGCTTACGCATTTCGCCCCTCTTTGGGGGCGTTTGTGTTGCTGCAAGACGGGGAGGCCGCATCCGATAAGGTCACGGGAAGCGCACAGGAAAACGCCGACAACATCAAGGCTGCACTTTACTTTCTGGGCGTTGACGCTGTTGGTCTGTCGGCCTGCCCGGACTGGGTATACTATAGCCACGATGCAAGCGGCGCGCCGATTACGCCTTACCATGATAACGCCATTTCGATGATCATCGACCAAGGCCATGAGACGATGGAAGGCGCATCTGGCGATGACTGGATCGCCTGCGCACAATCCATGCGGGCCTACTTGCGGTTTTCGCTGTTAGGTGGGGTATTGGCCCAGCATCTGCGCAATCTGGGATACACTGCACGGGTGCATTCGGTCATGGACGACGAGGTGCTGCATCCGCCCCTGTTATTGCTATCAGGTCTGGGCGAGGTCAGTCGCATTGGCGAGGTGATCTTGAACCCCTTCCTTGGGCCACGGCTTAAGTCCGGTGTCGTTACCACAAATATGCCAATGACCCACGACAAGCCGATTGATTTCGGCCTGCAAAAGTTCTGTGATGCTTGCAATAAATGCGCCCGCGAATGTCCATCCGGTGCGATCACCGCTGGACCGAAACTGATGTTCAACGGTTATGAAATCTGGAAATCAGACAGCCAGAAATGCACAACCTACCGCGTCAGCCAAAAGAACGGCGCGATGTGTGGGCGCTGCATGAAGACCTGCCCATGGAACCTTGAAGGTTTGTTCGCAGAAGCACCATTTCGCAAGCTGGCGATGACAGTACCACAAGCGGCCAAATCGCTTGCCGCGCTCGACGATAAATTGGGTAAAGGCCGCATTAACCCCGTTAAGAAATGGTGGTGGGATCTTGAGATGGAAGATGACGGCGCCTACCGCCCCTCGCGTCATCCGGTCAACGCCCGCGATCTGCAAACCGACCTTAGTCTTAAGTTTGCTGATCAAACCTTGGCAGTCTACCCCGCCACGCTTGCACCACCGCCCTACCCTTGGCCCGCGCCAATGGACCGCGAAGCAGGCATTGCCGCCTACGCCGCCATGATCCCAGCGGTCGAGCACCGCAAAAGGCGCGCGGCAGGCACCCCGCCAGAGCATGTCTACACGCCCTCAAAAGGTGATGCGCCAGTAATCCAAGTCGTGATCAGCAAGGCCGAAAAAATGACTGCTGCGGTCACCAAATACGAGTTTTCGCTGCCTGATGGCGGTAATTTGCCCCCAGTCACTGCGGGCGCGCATATTGATGTTGTCGTCGCACCAGAATTCTTCCGGCAGTACTCTCTGAGCGGGGATCCCGCGGACCGCGGCAAGTATCAAATCGCGGTTTTGCGCGAAGATACGGGGCGCGGCGGATCAAAGCTGATGCACCGGGTTTTTGAGGAAGGGCGGCGCGTGTTTATCTCGCGCCCGATCAATCATTTTCCATTGGTAGAAGACGCGACCAAGACGTTTTTGATGGGCGGCGGCATCGGGATTACCCCAATGATTGCGATGGCCCATCGATTGCATGCGATTGGGGCTGATTTCGCCATGCACTATAGTATGCGCAAGCGGCAGGATGCCGGCTTTTTGGACGATCTGGCAAAAGTCCCTTGGGCGAATAAAGTGCATTTGCATATCTCGGCGGAAGACACCCGCGCTGACCTTGCAAAGGTTCTGACCTATCAAGATGGCGCGCATGTCTATACCTGCGGACCCGATGCCTATATGACCGCTGTTATTGAAACAGCTACGACAAACGGTTTTCCAGAAGCCGCGCGCCATTTGGAATATTTCGCGGTTCCTGAACAGCCAGACTATGAAAATCATCCCTTTACGCTTGTCCTGAATGATGGCCGCGAGGTTGCCGTTTCTACCGACGAGACAGCATCGGACGCGCTTCTTGCGGCGGGCGTTCATGTTGATGTCAAATGTGCCGATGGGCTTTGTGGTGTCTGCAAATGCGGGATTGTTGCGGGTGACATCGAACACCGAGATTTCGTGCTTTCAAAGGCGCAGCAAGACCGTCAAATCATCCTGTGCCAAAGCCGCGCACGCGATGCAGGTGGCATCATCAGAATCGATCTCTAGGTCCAATGGACGCTTTCTGCACCGGGTAAGGCGTAGCGCGCGCGCAGGGGCTGATCATAGCCGATTTCGGTGCTATCGCAAAATGCGATGACCCAATCATCGTCCATCGTGATAAATTCAAGCACCGCTGCCAGAAAAGCAGGATCAGACGCCCGGTTGCGTAGGTCCTCAACTGAACCACCTGATGCCCCAAGAAACATTGGGCAAAGCTCGTCATTGCCAGCCAACCAAGCTAGCCCTTGCAAGGCAATCACCTCTGCCTGTTCAGCCTGCATCTCTTATCCTTAAGCCCATCGAAACTGTTTCTTAACCATTATTGCAGATTTTGTCCCTCATATTCCGGGCCCCGCCCATGAGAGGATTGCATCCATGACTGCGCGAATTCTGATTGTCGATAGCATCGCAACTAATCGGATTGTTTTGAAGGTTAAAATGATCGCCGCCCAATTTGTCGTCGACGCCTGTGCGACCCGCGCAGAGGCGGAAGACGCCATTGCCCAACATCATCCCGATCTTGTCTTACTTAACCTCTCTGATCAGGACGGCGACCGACACGGGTTCTGCAAAATGCTGCGCAACCTGCCTGCATCCGCCTCAATTGCAATTATTGCAGTCGGGGTAGCCGATACTGCGCAGGCACGCTTTGCAGCACTTGATGCAGGTGCCGATGATGTCTTGTCTCATCCGATCAACGACACTCTTATGATGGCACGTATCCGTAGCCTTTTGCGGGTGCGCAGCGTTGGTCAAGAACTCGTCTTGCGCGATAGCACCAGCAAGGCCTTGGGGTTCGAGGAAGCCACAGCGCGTTTTCAGGCTGCTGCGAATGTGGCGTTCGTCTCATCTCAAATTGGCGAACCGACGCAATGGCTTAGCGCGTTCCGCAAGGTAACATCGCATAAAACACGGCTACTGGACCCAGATGGGGTCTTGGGTGCTACCGATCTGAGGCCGGTGCCTGATCTGTTTATTCTTGATGCGACCAAAGGTGATTTGCAGCAAAACAGCTTCTTGAATTTGATCTCTGATCTGCGGTCACGCTCTGAAACACGGCTGGCGGCACAGCTGATCGTTCTTGGGCCAGATCAAGCCGAACTTGCCGCGATGTGCCTTGATCTAGGTGCAGACGACGTGGTCAGTGCGACAGCGGACCCCAAAGAGATGAAACACCGGGCCAATGTGCTGATCGGACGCAAACAGCAACATGATCGGCTCCGCGATACTGTGCGGTCAGGACTGCATGCCGCGATCACTGACCCGCTTACCGGGCTTTATAACAGGCGCTACGCGGTTCCGCATCTGAACCGAATGGCCGCGGAATCTACAAAACTGGAAAGACCATTTGCGATCATGATGATCGATATCGATCATTTCAAGGCCGTGAATGATACTTACGGCCATGCCGCCGGTGACGCGGTGTTGGTGCAGCTGTCGGATCGGCTCCGCGAGAACTTGCGCGCGATTGATTTCGTCGCACGCATGGGCGGTGAGGAATTCTTGATCGCAATGCCCCGAACATCAGTGCGACGCGCCAAATTGGCCGCTGATCGTTTGCGCCGATTGGTCAATAAAGCACCGTTCAACTATGCAGAAGGGAAATCCGTGGATGTGACAGTTTCGGTCGGTGTCGCTGTCAGCGGCATTCCCGGCGAGGACATCTTGGGCCGTGAGGTCATGTGTGATCTCGCTGATCAAGCCCTCTATGAGGCGAAAGCAGCTGGCAGAAATCAAGTTGCAATGTGCGCTTCAGCCGCCTGACGGCGCACGCTGGCGGTTGGGTCTATCTTTGGCCAGTTCTTCACGCAATTGATCCGCAAAAATGGCACGGCGTTCCGGGGTCATCTCTGACAAAACCGTAACAAATGCATCTTGCGCTTTGCCTTGCACCTCCGATAATCGTGCCGCATGTTCATCAAGAAGCATCCGCAATGCCGCCTCGTCAAAGGGATCTTGTTTAAGAGTGGCGACAATCCTATCAACGCGCCCACGCAGATCAACGTTCCGCAAGACGCGGTCTTGTCGCAAACTCCGGCCAATATCGCGCCGCTCTTCAGGAGCGAGTGCGCGAGACATCGGACCAAGCCCGAGATCAAAACTGCGCGGTGGGCCGTCACCCAACCGCCCCGAAACTAACGCGCCGCCAATAAGCCCAACAACGCAAAGGTTAAGCGCCAGCGAGATCACAAGCACAATCCGCCAAAGCTTCTTAGGCTTTGCGGGGGTATTGTCCTGTTCAACCATCTACAAAATCTCCTGCGGCAAATCCAAAATCAGACGAGAAAAGATCAACACTCACCTCATCCCCCATGAATGATGCCGTGATGTCTTCGACCGATGAGGGCGGTGCGACCCCGATCCAGATACCCGCGACGGTCGCGGCAGCCAGTCCGCTCACTGCAGGCCAGCCCCCGATGACATCCATGAATTGCGCCCACATGCCAAGGCGAGCCTTTTGGACGGATTGCGACTTGGGCTGCGCAGCTTCCGCATCTGCCAGAACACGCGCCATCAAGGCATCGCTGGGTGCCACCTTGAACGCGCGCGCATCCGCAAACAGATCATCGAGCATTTTGTCGTTTGGGTCAGTCATCATCATACCCCAGTTCTGCCTTTCGCCCCGCCATGATGTCTGCCAAGGCGCGTTTCCCGCGTGCTGTGAGACTCTCTACGGACCGCACGCTGATGTCCATAATTTGCGCAATCTCGGGATTAGGTAACCCCTCGAGGTGGCGCAACGCTACCGCTTGTGCTTGCCTGTCAGGCAATTGTGCCAGCGCATCTGAAAGTGCGGCCATGCGTGCATTCGTCTGCATCTGCGCCGCCACGCTAGGTGTGCCGTCCAAAGGTTCTGCCACCTGATCCAAGGACACCGCACCGCGCCTTTTGCGCAATCGGTCGGTGCATAGATTGGCAACAACGCGGTAGAGCCATGTGCTGATCTGTGCTTCGCCTTGGCGCCACTCCGGCGCAATCTTCCAAAGACGCATCATCGCATCTTGCGCCACATCCTCGGCCTCGCTTGGGTTGCCCAACATCCGGGTCGCCTGCGCCAAGACCCGAGGCAAGAGCCGCGTTGTCAAAAAACGCGCAGCTTGGCCGTCGCCATTGGCGAAGGCCACCAAAAGCGCCTCGTCTGGAGCGCCCGCAAAAGGGTCTGGCTGTGCGTTCATCTGTCAAAGAGCTAGCGAGAATACCATTCAGAGGCAATCGGCAGGAGAACGAGACGCCCCCTGCCAAATCGCGGTTTAGCCACGATCACGCTTGCCATGATCACGGCGTCCGCCGTGGCGTTCTTTGGCGGCCTCGAATTCTTCTTGCGAGATCACACCGTCTTCGTCTGCGTCAACACGCTCGAACATCCGCGCGGCGCGGTCTTGGCCGCGGGTTGGCATTTCGTCTTGTTGCAAAACACCGTCGCCGTTTTCGTCCAAGCGTTCGATCATGCGTGCAGCACGATCTTCTGCGCGACCCTCGGCAGCAGCGATCAGTTCTTCGGCAGAGATTGCGCCATCGCCGTTTGCGTCAATATTGGCGAAACGCGCCGCGCGCTGTGCCTGCAACTCTTCCAAGCTTAGGCCGCCGTCACCGTTCAAATCAAGCGTCGCAAAATCGGGGCGCTCGCGTGGTTCGTCTTGTGCCTGTGCCGCACCTGCGGTTGCTACAAGACTTGCAAGAACCGCTGCCATCAAAATCTTCGTCTTCATTGTTCTTTCCTTTTCTTTGGGTGTTGCAGCTGTTTTGCGCTGCTGACCCTCCTTCAACGCACCGCCCTCAGGCTTCCGTCGGCATTTTTTGATGTTTTTTTGCGGGGCGCCAAAAAACGTAGGCAAACACCCCCTTTTCAAGCCAGCCATGATCCGTCATGTGATAATGAGACGCCGGAGACGCCTGATGTCAGATATGCATATTCAAATTGATGACCGCCCGACAAAACCTGCGCTTTTGCGTGGTTTGCAATGCCGATGCCCCAACTGCGGTCAGGGCAAAATGTTCGGCAAGTACCTGCAGGTCGTCAACACCTGTACGCAATGTGACGAAGAACTGTTCCATCACCGTGCGGATGATGGGCCTGCTTACCTCACGATTTTGCTTGTCGCACATATCATCGGTTTTGCGGTCCATATCATGTGGGTGCAATTGCGCCCTGATCCCTTGGTGATGGCCACCGTCTTGGCCACCGGCGCTGTGGCACTTTCGCTTTGGCTTTTGCCGCGGATGAAAGGCATGGTTGTCGGCATTCAATGGGCCCGCCGAATGCACGGGTTTGGTCAAAACGGTTGATCGATAAATCTGCCATACGCGATGCCGCCACATTGATCGTATTGCGGGACGCATCGACCACACCTTCCGTGTTGATGGGGCAGCGCGGTGCTTTGGCTGCTTTCATGCCCGGCAAGTTCGTCTTTCCTGGTGGGGCGGTTGACGCCAATGACAGCCATGTGCCAACCACACCCATCAGCGATCTGGACGCCGCGCGGCTGCAAAGTGAAAGTGCTGTGACGCCATCAGGTCTTGCCGCGGCAGCCATTCGCGAGCTTTGGGAAGAAACCGGACAAATCCTTGGATCAACAGCAGATTGGGAAAATGCCCCACAAGGGTGGCGCGGTTTTGCGGCCACGGGGCATCAGCCCAATGCTGCAGCACTTCAGTTCTTTTTTCGCGCCGTCACACCGAAAGGCCGTCCGCGCCGCTTTGATGCGCGGTTCTTTCTGGCCTCCGCCGAGGACCTTGTGACAAACCCCGATGATTTTTCACATGCAGAAGACGAGTTAGCGCATCTGCAATGGGTGCCTCTGACAAAAGCGCGCCAATTTGATCTGCCCTTTATCACAAAAGTGGTCTTGGCAGAGCTGGTCCACCACATCAAACGCGGCGGCCCGCCCGCCAGCGTGCCATTCTTTCGCAATGATGATGAGACCCATTTGGTGAGCAGGCTCAGCGGAAAAAGTCCGCTTTAAAGCGCCAGCACCAAAACAACGATACTGATCGTTAACAAGATCAGACCTTGCCATTCACGCGCCCCTATTTTTTCGCCAAAAACGAATGCGCCTATGATCAGCGAGAACAGCAACTCGATTTGCCCCACCGCATTCACATAGGCTGCGTTTTGCATCGTGAATGCCGTGAACCAACAGATCGACCCCACCATGCTGGTCAGCCCCACCAGTCCGGCAACACGCCACGCGGCCAAGACGCGCATCACCTCACCACGCTCACGCCACACCAGCCAAAGTGCCATGACAACCGTTTGGAAGACCGTGACAAAGGCAAGCGTCACGATTGCGCGGTAGAACACATCGCCATCCCCCAAAGATAATGACGCCCCGCGATAGCCGTTACCTGAGATCCCAAACAAGATACCTGCGCCAAGCCCCAATGCCGTCGCACGGTTGAAAATGCGTTGATGCCAAGGTCCGACACCACCGGGCGGGTCCGACAGCAGCAACACACCAACAAGGCCAATCAGCATGGCAGCGATGGTCAGACCTGTGAATGTGTCGCCCAATATGATGAACCCAAAAAGCGCACTTAGCAGCACCTCGGTTTTCTTGAACGTAATGCCCACTGCAAAGTTGCGATGGCTGAACAGGGCAACCACACACATTGTCGCCAAAATCTGCGATGTGCCGCCTGCGAGCATATAAGGCCAGAACGTCACAGGCACATCGGGGCGGCCTTGGTCCGAGATTGTCGCATAAAGAAGCGCAATTATGACAACCAATGGCGAGGAATAGATGAACCGTGCAAAAGTGGCACCTGCGGTTGACAGTGCCATGCCCTTAAGCCGCTTTTGCAACATAAACCGGATCGTTTGCGCAGTGGCTGCGCCAATCGTGATTGGGATCCAGAATTCCATCCGATCCCTATGCCTGTATTTACTTAACGCCGCCAGAGCGGATGGGCGACAGGGTCTTTGGGCGTCCACAGGTATCGGCGGATGACCTCGCCATAGGACCGAAAGAAATAGCCACCGTTACGCTTTTGGTAGTGATCCTTGCGCGATCGATAGAGGGTTGGCAGTCGGTACCACGCAACACGCGGGTGCATGTGATGCACGACATGCAGATTGTTGTTGAGAAAGAGTAATCCCAAAAGGCCGGCATTCTCTACAATCACGCTGCGGCCACTTGCGCGGTCATGGGCCTGATGTTCAAGGAATGTCCTTAGCTTCAGCAATGACATTCCAAAATACATCGCAGCCAGATAAGCCCAGATCGGCATAGGTGACATCCAGACAGCACCAAGAACCAGCGCCACCGCAGGAACATGCAAAAGCCAATCTCGCAGAGCCTTGAGATCGCGACAGCGCCATTCGCATAGGACAAACGCAACCGTTCCGATCAGTGGCCCCAACGTCAGCCTACCAGCAACCGTATTGTTCAACCACAAAACGCTACGGACAAATCGGGGCAACTTGTTCCAAACCGCAGGATCAAGGTAGTTGCTTTCAGGGTCATCATAAGGGTCGGTGATCACCTCATCATTGTGGTGCGCAAGATGCGTCGCCTTGAACCGCACGAAGGGTACCGTCAACATCAGCGGCGGCCAAACCAAAATCTCGCTCAGCCATTGCGCTTGAAACGGGTGTCCGTGGATGACCTCGTGCTGTAATGAGGAATGCAGCGCAATCGCGAGACCCCCAATTACAATCCCCAATGTCAGCGGTAACCACCACAGGGCCGCACCCCAGAATGCATAACACGCACAAATCAGTAAGAGTGTTGGCCATTCAATGCCAGCACGGGCTTTCTTCTTATCCTGTCCCATACTGACATTCCTAGGTGAGCACGGCGGTCAGGACCATTCTGACAGTAGTTCACAAAAGCCAAAAAGTGTGTATAAATCATCTAATGTTGACAATTATGGACAAACGCGAACGCGCAAAGCTTTTCAGGGATCGTTTGGGCGTTGCAATGGTGCATGCACAAATCAATCAAAGCGCGCTCGCCCGGTTGGCGAAGGTCGACCGCTCTACCCTATCGCAATTGATCAAGGATGATGGCGCCCGATTGCCCAACGCGCAACTGGTCGCTGCCTGCGCCGCAGCTTTGGGTGTCAGCGCGGATTATCTGTTGGGCCTTTCAGACAGACCCGAGCAAGCCGCCGATCTGGTTGCAACCGCAATTTCCATGACGGAAGCACCGCGCGCAATGGTCGACGACCAGATCTTTGCATGGCACCAAGAGGCGGCGGGTTACAAGATTAGACATGTCCCGGCAGCTCTCCCTGATATGCTCAAGACAGTGGATATGCTACGATGGGAATATGCCCCGTCGCTTGGCAAGACCATTGAACAGGCCATCAACGCCAGCACCGACCGCTTGAACTGGATGCGTAGCGCGCGGTCTGACTATGAAATTGCTATCCCACTGTCAGAACTTGACGCGTTTGCACGCGCTGAAGGCTACTATGCGGGCTTATCATCAGAGCTTCGCCGCACCCAGCTTGCGCAGTTCCGCGATCTGCATGATCAGCTATATCCCGCACTCAGACTGCATCTTTATGACCAGAGAAAGCTGTTTTCCGCACCTGTCACCGTCTTTGGCCCGCTCCTTGCAGTGATATACATTGGTCGCAATTATCTCGTCTTTCGCGACACTGAACGCGTGGTGGCAATCACCACGCATTTCGATCAACTGGTGCGCGAAGCAAGCATTAGCCAACGTGATCTGACGCCGTATTTTGACCGTCTCATTGCGCGCGCGGGTTAGCTGCGCACGCCAACGGCCTTGCCTGCCCCGGCGGGCATTGGCAAATCAGCATGTGCCTTTGCGACGCGCTCAAGCGTCGCGGCAACCGCAGGTCCAGGATCGGAGGCTTTGCGGGTCTCAAGGCTGACGTGGATCATCATGTGCTCGCCTGTGGCAAGTTCGCGGGTGCCTTCATACATGCGATGAAACAGATGCATTTTCTTGCCCGCACCGGCGATAATTTGCGTTTCAATGCGGATCACTGCGCCTGCATGGACTTCATCCAAATGACGGATATGCGTCTCGGCAGTAAAGTAGCTGCCACCCGTCGCGATGTAGTCCGCATCGCATCCCACAAGAAGCATCATCCGGTCCGTCGCATCCCCAAAAGCTTGCAAATACCGCGCCTCGTTCATGTGACCGTTGTAGTCGGTCCAATCGAGCGGGATTGCGCGTTCAACCGTCACGATCGGCGTGCCGAGATCGTCGGGCAGGCAAATCACACCTTCAACGCGTCGGTCTTGTGCGTTGAGGAGTTTGCCCGCACCCCAATCCTGCGCCTTGAGACCACGCAAGATCGCCACAAGATTATCATCACGTGCGCGTTCAAGTTCGCGGATGCTCAGGTGGCCAGACTGTGCGTCAGATTGGTCTGCGACTGCATCGATCAACGCGTCCGTCAGTTCAGGCACATCCATCAACTTGGTCCAAGGCCATTCAAGGCAGGGGCCGAATTGTTCGATGAAATGACGCATTCCGGCCTCGCCTCCGGCAATTCGGTAGGTTTCAAAAAGACCCATCTGCGCCCAGCGCAGACCAAAGCCATAGCGGATCGCATCATCGATTTCTTCTGTGGTCGCAATGCCGTCTTTGATCAACCAAAGCGCCTCGCGCCAAACCGCCTCAAGGAAACGATCAGCGATATGTGCATCTATTTCGGCACGCACATGTAGCGGATGCATACCAATCTCGGTCAATATCTCTTTGGCTTTGGCGACAATCTCAGGCGCGGTTTCAGCGCTTGGAACCAGTTCGACCAAAGGCAGAAGATACACAGGGTTGAAGGGGTGTGTGACGATAATCTGTTCAGGGCGGGTCGCACATCCTTGCAACTCCGAGGGTTTAAAACCGCTTGTCGATGAACCAATGACTGCATCCATCGGACAATGCTCTTGCAAAGTCTGGTAGACTTTACGCTTCAAATCCAGCCGCTCTGGCACGCTTTCTTGAATCCATGCCACACCGTCAACGGCTGATGAGATGGTGTCGTGAAAGCTCATCTTTCCTTCAGCGGGTAATGCGACATCGGATAGGCCAGGCAGCGAGCGGCGCGCGTTACTTAAGACCTCTGCAATCTTTCGTTCGGCGTCGGGGTCTGGGTCGAAAACGCGCACATCCCAACCCATCAACAAGAACCTTGCGGCCCAACCGCCACCGATTACGCCACCACCAATGATCGCCGCTGCCCTTTGTGTCATCGCTTAGCTCGCTGGTTTGCTGTCGGGATGATCGAACTCGTCGGCTGGCACAGGTTCGCGGCGGATCGTGGGATCACAGGCGACCATTGCCGTATCGGTATCGCGAATGATAAGCCCGCCCCGCGCGCGGCAATCTTCAAACGACATGCGGTTGCCGATCACCATGAATTCGCGCATGCCACCGCCGCCGCCCATCGCACCTGTACTTTCGCAAGCGGCCAAAACCAAAACACTGCCCAAAATCAAACGTTTCATTGGGGAACCTCCACTAGTCGGCTTAGATCATAACCATTGAATTTCAAAATCGCACGCGCTGCATTCAACCGATCCGGCGGGATTTGAGGATCACGGTTCAAAATCCATCCTGACCGCCCATTGGGCGCGCCAACCACAGCAGTGCGGTAGGTCTCATCAGTCCACAGCACCCAGTAGTCCGCAGCAACAAAGGGCACCGATGGAAACCGGACTTTCAGCCGCCCCGGTCCCACAATTTCAGCAGTGCCTTCGATACGCGACCGCTCCGAGCCGTCCGGATTACGACAAATGTTCAAGACAGACAGCAAGCCATCTTCGCGCAAGCCATATTCTGCGGTGACGCCAACGCAACCCGCCTCAAAGGGCACCGGGTATCGGGCCACCTCATACCAAAGCCCCGCGTAACGGTCCGGCTCAAAGACGGCTTTGGACGCAATCGGCGCGTCGGTATCGCGGTAGACCGAGAAGAAGCCGCCGCTGTCTTGGGTCGCGCATCCCGCCAACAAAAGCACGAAAGCTAGCGCCCTCACTTTGCGACCGGCAGCTGTTTGGTCAGCCCCAATTTGGCACGGACCTGTGCCGGACCAATGACCTTGGCACCAAGGTTTTCGATGATACCTGCGGCCCGTTCAACAAGTTGCGCATTGGTGGCCAGCACGCCACGATCAAGCATCAAGTTGTCTTCCAATCCGACACGCACATTGCCGCCTGCCAAAACAGATGCCGCCACATAAGGCATCTGGCTACGCCCCAGCCCAAAGGCCGAGAACGTCCAATCATCGGGCACGTTATTCACCATCGCCATAAAGGTGTTTAAATCATCCGGCGCACCCCACGGCACGCCGATGCAAAGCTGGACCAACGCAGGGCTGTCCAAAACACCGTCTTTCACCAACTGTTTCGCGTACCAAAGATGACCGGTGTCAAAGGCTTCGATTTCGGGCTTCACACCAAGATCCGTCATCATCCGCCCCATTGCCGTCAACATGCCGGGCGTGTTTGTCATCACGTAATCGGCTTCGGCAAAATTCATTGTGCCGCAATCAAGCGTGCAAATCTCGGGCAGGCATTCGGCGACATGCGCCACCCTTTCGGTCGCACCGACCATATCGGTGCCAGCAACAGTCGGCAGCGGCTTTTCCGTGCCGCCAAAAACGATGTCACCGCCCATGCCCGCGGTTAAGTTCAGGACGACATCAACCTCTGCATCCCGAATGCGGTCCGTGACTTCGCGGTAGAGTGCGAGATCACGTGATGGCGTTCCTGTCTCAGGATCACGCACATGGCAATGCACGACGGCAGCACCTGCTTTGGCTGCGTCAATTGCACTTTGAGCGATCTGTTGCGGGGAACGTGGAACATGCGGGCTGCGGTCTTGGGTGGATCCAGACCCCGTAACGGCGCAAGTGATAAAGACCTCTCGGTTCATCTCCAGTGGCATGGACGTCCTCCCTTTGGTGTCGCGCATTGGGTGGACATTTGCTGAATTCGGCGCACCGCACAAGGCGGAATTCTTGACATGACCGGTTCTTGTCTGGCAACAGGTGAGAATGAACAGAACACTGCACCCAGCAACGGTCTATTTTACCAGCGTCACATAACGGCGGCTGGGCTTTTTCGATGACAACTGAATGCAACAGCCGCCCGTGAGGGTGTGCTGCAACTGTGCGTCCTTGCGGGCCCTACGCCAAAGGATCACACCGATGCCCGATATAACCCACGCTACTCCCAAAGACATGACCGATTTGCTGCATATGATCGGCAAACTTTGTGCGTTTCATGGCGACATATGCCAGATGGGGTTGGCAGACGCGCAAGCTCAATTCACGCACGGCCCGCTGTCGGCTTTCATCGCGCGTGAAAACGGACGGGCCGTCGGATACTGCGTGATTGAGCCGCATTGGCGCCCAATGGAAACGGGCCCGATGCTGGATATTGCACATCTGTTTGTCGAAGAGGCTTTGCGTGGACGCGGGATTGGCAAAGCATTGATTGATACCGCGATTTCATACGCCAGCGCGCAAGGAGCGTCGCGGCTAACGATTGGGACATCACCGGATAATCCCGCAGCCGCCGCCGCTTACAGGCGGATGGGGCATACGGAAATCACATTCACACCCGGACCTAGGTTTGAGATCGCGTTGGATGCGCAAGAGTAGCCTGGGTCATGATCCACCCTACTTAGAACGGCATTGGATGCTCTCGATGCACAGCGTCAATTTGCGCAATCAATGCGTCGGACAGCACCACGTCTTTGCCCGCTAGAATCTGCGTCAACTGCTCGGAGTTCGTGGCACCAAAAATCGCAGAGACCGCAAAGGGCCGTGTACGTTGCCACGCCATCGCCATATGCACGGGGTCAAGATCATGTTCGGCCGCCAGATCAAGATAGGCCTGCACAACAGGCCAAAGTCTATCCGTCACACGGCCACCAAGATCGCTGTTGATCGACAAACGACTGCCTTCCGGGATCGCACCATTTTGATACTTTCCCGTGAGCAAGCCGCAAGCCAAGGGCGAAAACGACAGCAGCGTCACGTCTTCATTCACGGCCATTTCGGCCATATCGGTATCGTAGAGGCGGCATAGCAATGAATACTCGTTCTGGACGGATGCCATCCGCGGCAAGCCAGCGCTTTGTGCCTGATCGACCCATTTTGTCATGCCCCAGGCACTTTCATTGGACATGCCAATGCTGCGGATTTTGCCTGCTTTGACCATATCGCCCAGCGCCTCAAGCACGTCCATCATGTGGTCCATTGTCTGCTGGCGGTCCTGTCCGGATGGATCATATGTCCAATTCTGGCGGAACATATAGGAGCCGCGGATCGGCCAGTGCATCTGGTAAAGGTCGATTACATCCGTTTGCAGTCGCTTAAGTGATGTATCAACAGCTTCGCGGATCACCGCACTATCATAACCGCGCCCGTCGCGCACCCAACCGGGATTGTTGCCGGATACTTTTGTGGCAATCACGACTTCATCGCGACGACCCGTTTTTGTGAGCCAGTTGCCGACGGTTTGCTCGGATAGTCCGATCGTTTCAGCACGAATAGGGTTCACCGGGTACATCTCGGCCGTATCAATAAAATTGATCCCTGCATCTAAAGACATATCAATCTGGCGATGCGCGTCATCCTGCGGTGTTTGATTGCCAAAAGTCATTGTGCCTAGGCACCATTCGCTGACCATGATGTCGGTACGGCCAAGGGGAAGTTGCTTCATCGGGTACTGCCTCAATCTGATGTTCGCGCCAGACCCTAATGTGAAGCGCACTGAGGGCAAGGGCACAAACGCGACAAGCAGAGGTCGAATATGGCCTAGTATCAATGACCCCACAGGCGCATAGCTTGCACTATGCGGATGATTATTTCCTTTGCGGCCCTCTTTTTGTCAGTTGCCTTGTTGCAGCTTTCGTCAGGCGGCGTTGGCCCATTGGATGCTTTGACCGGGCTTGAGCTCGGGTTTACGCAATCTCAGGTCGGTTTTCTGGGGTCAGCGCATTTTGTCGGGTTCTTCATTGGCTGTTGGTGGGCACCACGGTTAATGGGCAGCGTCGGGCATAGCCGCGCTTTCGCGACATTCACTGCGATGGGTGCCATCGGCCTTGCTGCGCATATCATCGTCGTTGACCCGCTCGCTTGGGCATTTTTTCGCATTGGGTCCGGTATCTGTGTGGCAGGATGTTACACTGTGATCGAGGCATGGTTGCAGGCCAAGGTCACCAATGAGACCCGTGGGCGGGCGATTGCAACCTACCGCATGGCCGATACTGGCGCATCCTTTGTCGCCCAGTTCATGATTGGCGCGCTGGCCAGTGTTGAGACCTACATAGCTTACAATATCCTGACCATCCTGTGCTGTGCCTCGCTGTTGCCGCTGACGCTGACGCGTGTGCCGCAGCCTCAAACGCCTTCGGCCACACGGTTGCGACCTGCTTTGGCGTGGGCTTGCTCGCCTTTGGCAGTCGCTGCCGTGCTAGTTGCCGCACTTTCAAGCGCGTCGTTCCGAATGGTTGGTCCGATCTACGGACAAGAAGTGGGACTAACTGCAAATCAGATCGGCTCATTTCTTGCGGCCTTTGTGGCGGGCGGCGCGATTGCGCAATATCCGGTGGGTTGGCTTGCCGACAAATACGACCGCCGTTGGGTCATGATCTGGCTGTCGGTTGCGGCGGTATTGGCATGCTCATTCACGGTTCTGACGGCAGGCCAAGGGACCGCGACCATTCTTACGGCATCGTTCCTGTTTGGTTTGACCACTTTCCCAATTTATTCGGTCGCGACCGCCCACGCGCATGACTTTGCCACGTCGGATCAGCGTGTTGAGTTATCTGCAGCGTTGATGTTCTTCTTCGCTGTCGGCGCGATTGCGGCACCTTATTCCACATCCGCACTGATTGGACTTTATGGCCCCGAAGCCTTGTTTTACTTTATCTCGGTCGGACATGTGATCTTGGTGATCTTTGGCCTTAGTCGGATGCGTGTGCGCAAAGCACCTGAAGAGCGGACGCGCTATATTTATGCACCGCGCACCAGTTTCAGCATCGGACGTCTGCTTGGCCGTAGCCGCGACCGCTAGAAGTTGTAGAGAACCGCAACCCGTGTCGTTGTGATTGCTTCGGTAAAGGTATTATCCATAAAATCACGGATCAATTCACCGCGCAGGGTCAGGTTGGGCGAGATATCCCGCTCAGCACCAAGGCCGAAGTTGAAGCCGCCTGATGTATCATCCTCGAAATAATACTCTGAAATACCACCTGCGAAACGGAACGTATAATCGGACCAGTCATAACTCAGCCAGCCACGGACACGTGCCGTGTCATAGTCGTTGTCACCTGCGACCCGCAGACCGTATTCGGCCTCGGCCCCGATCCCGAAAAGCCCTGCGTCAAAGCCTAGACCGCCCATGACAGAAGTCACTGTCTGCGCATCGCCTGAATGCGGAAAGTGATAATCGACGCCAGCACCCAGATAGGCATCTTGCGCGGCGGCTGTTGTGCCAAATGTGACCGCAGCCAAAATAGCAAATAGGCATTTCATCAGAACTCTCCTAACCAAATCGGTGTTGTACCTTGTGTACTGTTGGGCAGTTCAAAATGCCAGCATGTCTGCAACATCTGGCATCTGGCCCGTCACCCCGCTAGATAGGCTGCAAATCTGCAAGGACACGCCCCCATGGCCCGCCATCTGATCACTTCTGCGATTCCCTATATCAACGGGATCAAACACCTTGGAAACCTTGTGGGCAGCCAACTGCCCGCTGACCTTTATGCCCGCTATCTGCGGCAACGCGGTCATGAGGTTTTGTTTTTATGCGCCACGGATGAACACGGCACCCCTGCCGAGCTTGCTGCGGCCAAAGCGGGCAAGCCAGTCGCAGAGTATTGCGCCGAGATGCATGCGGTCCAGTCAGAGATCGCCGATGGGTTCCGCCTGTCGTTTGATCATTTTGGTCGTTCATCAAGCCCACAAAACCACAAGCTGACCCAAGCATTTGCGTCGCGGTTGGCTGATGTGGGGCTGATCAAGGAAGTCACCGAGGAACAGGTCTATTCCGTCGCTGACGGGCGGTTCTTGCCGGACCGCTATATTGAGGGCACCTGCCCCAACTGTGGGTTTGAATCCGCCCGCGGTGATCAATGCGATAACTGCACCAAACAGTTGGATCCAACTGATCTGATTGATGCGCATTCGACAATCTCTGGGTCGACCGAATTAGAAGTCCGCGAGACAAAGCATCTTTATTTGCGTCAATCCGAGTTGAAAGGCGATTTGGCTGCTTGGATCGAAAGCAAAACAGACTGGCCTATCCTGACAACATCGATTGCAAAGAAGTGGCTGAACGACGGTGATGGTCTGCAAGACCGCGGCATTACGCGTGATTTGGATTGGGGCGTTGCCGTTAAGAAAGACGGCGACGTCTGGCCTGGCATGGAGGGCAAAGTATTCTACGTCTGGTTTGATGCCCCCATCGAATACATCGCCTGCGCACAGGAATGGGAAGACGCGGGCAAGGGCACAGATTGGGCGCGCTGGTGGCGCACCGATCAAGGTGCCGCTGACGTGACCTACACCCAGTTCATGGGCAAAGATAACGTACCGTTCCACACACTGTCATTCCCCGCCACGATTTTGGGCAGCCAGGAGCCGTGGAAATTGGTCGATTACATCAAATCGTTTAACTATCTGAACTATGATGGCGGCCAATTCAGCACCTCGCGCGGGCGCGGTGTATTCATGGACCAAGCGCTGGAGCTTTTACCGCCAGACTATTGGCGTTGGTGGCTTTTATCGCATGCCCCGGAATCCTCGGATGCCGAATTCACATGGGAAAACTTCCAAACTGACGTGAATAAAGACCTCGCAGATGTTTTGGGGAACTTTGTTAGCCGCATTACTAAGTTTTGTCGCTCAAAGTTCGGTGAAGCTGTGCCTGAAGGCGGCACCTATGGTCCGGCAGAAGAGCAACTGATCGCCGATCTAACCACACGCGTGCGCGCCTATGAAGGCCACATGGACGCGATGGAAGTCCGCAAATCCGCCGCAGAACTGCGCGCCATTTGGGTGTTGGGCAACGAATATCTGCAAGCCAACGCGCCTTGGACAACCTTTAAGACCGACCCGGACACCGCAGCAATGCAGGTCCGTTTGGCCTTAAACCTGATCCGCATTTATGCGGTGCTGTCTGCGGGTTTCATCCCCGATGCGTCCAAGACCATGATTGCAGCAATGCAAACAGACGATGATGCATGGCCAAGCGATGTCGCCACAGCTTTGCAGGCTTTGCCAGCGGGTCACGCCTTTACGGTTCCTGAAAACCTGTTCCGCAAGATCACTGATGACGAGCGTGAAGACTGGTCCGCCCGGTTCGCCGGAACACGCGACGACGGAGAGTAAATCATGATCATCGGTCACATTGGCGCACGCGCAGGCAGCAAAGGCGTTCCCAACAAGAATTTCCGCATCCTGCACGGCAAGCATTTGATCGATTGGTCATTGGATCAGCTTATCGCATCGGCACGTGTAGATCATGTTGTGGTCTCAACGGACTCGCCGGAAATGTATGAACATGGGCTTAAGCGTGGTTGCCTTGATATCGGGCTGCGGCCTGCCGAGCTTGCGACTGACACGGCCGCAAAATGGCACGTTTGGCAACATGCTTTGGGCGAAGTGGAAAAGCAAACAGGTCCCACAAGTGCGTTTCTGGATCTTGATTGCACGTCGCCGCTACGACTACCTCAGGACATTGACGCAGGCCTTGATCTTTTTGAAGACCAGCAACCCGACATGGTGATGTCTTGCTGCGAAAGCCGCAAGAACCCCTATTTCAATATGCTGGAAACAGATGAAGACGGCGCGCTTCATGTCTCGAAACCGTTGCCGCACGGCGTTGTTGCGCGCCAGCAGGCGCCGATGGTCTATGACCATGTAGGATTGGTCTATGTGGTAAAGCCCGATTATTTGCGGACCGCAAAGAGCCTCTTTGACGGCCATGTCATTCCATTGGTGCTGCCAAATGAGCGTGGGCTGGATGTCGACAGCCCATTTGACTGGGATGTGATCGACTACTTACTTGGCAAACAAATCGCAGATGGTGTCCGGGATCCTGCTTGAGCAAATGCCCGGCGCTAGCGCCACCCTTGCCAAAACCTTAGACCCGCCTGTTTCGCGACAAAGCTTTCGGTGAGCGCGGCAGGGTCATATTCGGTCTTGATCCACTCTGTGATGGCAATCGGCGACCGGGCATTTCGCGCAGCGTAAACATCAAGAAAATGATCAAGAATGCCAGTGTCCGTTCTGCGAATATGCAAAAAACGGAAACTTAGCTGACGACGCGCTTGCTCGACGGGTTCGCCCAATTGGGTCATCAAATAAAGCGTCGCTACCAACCCCGTGCGGTCCGCCCCTGATTTGCAATGCATCAGAAACGGCTTTTGCATGGTTTCAAAGGCCGCGATTACATCCGTGAGCTGTTTGACCTTCGGCGCCTTACGCGCACCCATTTGAATAGTGACAAGCTCAAGTCCCAATGCCGCGCAGCTTTCCACCTCGAATAAATAATGCGGTTGTTGCGCGACGCCGCGCAGATTGAGAACCGTTTTGATGCCAAGCGCAGCATAGGCCTCAAAACGTTTGTGATCGGGGTGATTGGACCGGTAGACACCATCAGCGACCTGTTCGAAATTATGCCAAAATGTGCGGAAGATACCGTGATCGAGCCAACGCACATGCTGATACGACCGTTTGCGTTCAACAGGATCGGTGATGTCATGACCAAAGGAACGGCGCAGCGCACGTTCCTTTTCATCGAGTTTCTTTAAAATCTTACGGATCATTTGCGCTATTCTTGGCCTAAGGAAAGTGACTTGGACCATGGGCCGTCACATTGCAATGGTTGACCAGCAATTGCCCCGGTGACCGAAACCCCATAAACACATTTTAACGATCAAACTAGGAGCAGACCCATGGAAATCGCTGGCCGCAAAATTGGACCCGAGCATCCTCCCTTGGTCATTGCAGAGATCGGGATCAACCATGGTGGTGACCTTGCGGTTGCCAAAGAGATGGTGCGTCTGGCCGCCGGTGCAGGGTGCGAGATGATCAAGCACCAAACCCACATCATCGAAGACGAGATGACCGAAGAAGCCAAGCAGATATTCCCGCCCAACGCGGATGTGTCAATTTGGGACGTGATGGCTGCTTGCGCGCTCTCGTTGGACGATGAGGCGGAGCTAAAGCGCTATACTGAGAGCCTTGGTATGATCTGGATATCGACGCCGTTTTCGCGCGCTGCCGCTGATTTCCTGCATGATCTGGAAGTGCCCGCCTTCAAGATTGGGTCAGGCGAAGCCGATAATCTGCCCTTGATCCGCCACATCGCCCGGATGGGGAAACCAATCATTATGTCGACCGGTATGCAAAGCATCGAAACGATCCGGGCGTCTGTCGATATTCTGGATCAATCAGGTGTGGAATATGCCTTGCTGGAGTGCACAAACTTGTACCCGTCCCCGCCCGAAATTGTGTCGCTGCAAGGTGTCACCGACCTGCGTAATGCTTTCCCAAATGCTGTCGTCGGGTTCTCAGATCACTCCATCGGGCCTGATATGGCGCTGGCCTCTGTGGCACTGGGTGCCTGCATTCTTGAGCGGCACTACACTGACACGCGCTACCGCAAAGGCCCTGATATCATCAATTCTATGGACCCGGCAGAATTGCGCCACGTCATTGATCGTTCGCGTGAAATTCACATCGCGTTACATAATCCCAAGCAGCGTACATCAGCCGAAGAAGACGTCTACCGCTTTGCCCGTGCCTCCGTCGTGGCAGATGCAGACCTTGCCGCCGGTCATGTCATCACAGAAGCCGATATTTGGGCGCGCCGCCCCGGATCGGGAGAGATCGCCGGATATGATTTTGACAAAGTTGTCGGCAAAACGCTGACGCGCGCGGTGACCCGCAACACCCAACTGACATGGGCGGATTTGGATGGCTGAGCCATTCACATTTACCTGCCTTGATCCACGCAAGACAAAACGCGCCCATATCGCCGGTTTGCTTGGGCCAATTGGATCATTGCAGTGGATGCGTTTTCCCAAGATGAGTGCGCGCAATTGGCCCGAAACCCAAGACCGCGCCGAAACGGCGCTGATGGCCGCGCGCAACATCCCGGAACCGGGGTTCAAGCGCCGGATTTGGAGCCGGGTCCTGCAAATGCAATACAATGGCATGCGGCGATATTTTAAAGATCACCCAGGGCAGGTAGCGGTCGCTTGGAATGGGCTGAACGGATCACGCCGGGTGTTTATGGATGCTGCCAAGGACGCAGGGGCGCAGACGCTGTTTTTTGAGCTGAGCCCGTTCCCCGGGCGCATAACCGTTGACCGCAAAGGGGTGAACAACGCCAACGCACTACCGCGCGATGCGGCACCTTATCTGGATTGGCTCGCTGGATCAGGTTGTGATCCAACGGCATGGCGCGCGCTTGGTGCTGCAATCAAACAACGCACGCCCGATCAACCGCCCGCTCCGACCGCAGGGCTACCCCCTCTCACCGACCCATTTATCTTTGTTCCACTGCAAGTTCCCGGCGACAGCCAATTGCGGCTTTTCGGAGGGGCGTTCAAGTCGGTCGAAAGCTTTGTTCAAGCGCTTGTCTCGGCAGCAGATCACCTGCCAGACGGTTGGCATCTGCGCTTGAAAGAACACCCAAGCACACCCGCCTTCGTAGCGCAGATGTTGCGCGATGTGCGCGCACCCATCGTCCTCGACAACACTAGCGATACTTTCGCGCAGGTCGCTGCCAGCAAAGGTGTCGCCACTATCAATTCATCGGTGGGGCTGGAAGCAATGTTCTTTGACAAGCCGGTCATTGCCTGTGGTGAATGCTTCTGGGCGATCCCCGGCATGGCAGATCGTGCACCCAACCCTGATGCACTAGCAACGATGATGACCCGTGCAGATCAATGGGCCTTTGATGCTGATGTGCGCAATGCCGTCCTAAGCTTTCTGGATCAGGTCTATTATCCCCACGTCCAAACGCCCGCAGCGGCATCTGCGATGATTACCGACATGCTATTGGGCCGCGACCTTCTTGCACCCAAGAACGCGCCGACCAAGGAGCATACATAATGTGGCCATTTCGCGCGCGGATTCCCAAGCTGGCAACACGCATCACTGTCGAGCCGCCACAGCCGAGCGCGCAACGCGCTGCATTGGCGATTGTCCTGATTGCCCGCAATGAAAGCGCGCGCATCTTGGACTGGTTGGCGTTTCATGCGCTGGCTGGTGTCACGGATGTGCTGCTTTATGACAATGGATCGAGAGATAACACTGTAGCAATGGCGCTTAATTTCAAAGGATGCCGCGTGCGCGTCATTCCGTGGAGTTTAAAGGCTGGAGAAGCAAAAACGGGCATGCAACTGCACCAACAGGTCGTGGCCTATGCCCATGCGGTGTGCACATTCGGCGGTCAGTTTGAACGGATGGCCTTTATCGATACTGACGAATATCTCGTGCCAAAAGAGGCAATGACCCTTCCGGACGCTTTACGTGACCTGCCGCACCCCAATATTTCGCTGCCTTGGACTATGTTCGGTCATGGCGGGCATGATGCAGCCCCCGTTGACGCCGTGCCTTTCGCTTTTCAAGAACGCGCGCCCGTGAGCGAGGGGCCGTTGCTGAATTTCAAATGCATCGTTGATCCATGCGAAGTGACCTGCGTCAATCCCCATCGGTTTGAGACCAAAAGCCATGGCAATGTCAGCGCCAACACCGCAGGGACGCTCGCCCCCAATAAAGGGCGCGGTGCCAACTTCGTTTGTCATGAGGTAATCCAACTGAACCATTACTACCTGATGTCAAAACAGGAAATGGACGCCAAGATCGGTGGGCCTGCCGTGTCACGCTCACCGCACGAACAGCGCAAAGCGGCCGTTTTGCGCAAAGCGGCTTTGATTGAGGCGCACCCGATCGCTGATCAAAGTGCGGTTACATTTCTTATGCGACATGGAATCTCGAACTCAGAAGAACTGCGCAAGCTGTTTTAGCATCGCTGCGACAACATTGATCTTGCCCCGACCCGTATGAGAACATAACATGAACAAATGGCAAAACTTGATCTCACCCAAAAGCTTGCAATCCTCAGTGATGCGGCCCGCTATGACGCCTCTTGCGCGTCCAGCGGCACGACACGCCGTGATAGCCGCGATGGCAAAGGGTTAGGGTCAACCGAAGGTTCGGGCATTTGCCATGCCTATGCACCAGACGGACGCTGCATCAGCCTGCTAAAGATCCTGATGACGAATTTCTGCATCTATGACTGCGCCTATTGCATCAATCGCGTGTCCTCGAATGTGCAGCGTGCACGGTTCTCCGTGGATGAGGTCGTGCAGCTGACCATCGAATTTTACCGCCGCAACTACATCGAAGGCCTATTTCTGTCGTCGGGCATCATTCAATCGCCTGACAAAACGATGGAAGACATGCTGCGGATCGCCAAACGCTTGCGCGAGGTCGAGAATTTTCGCGGCTATATCCACCTTAAGACGATACCCGATGCTGCCCCTGAACTGATTGAACAGGCGGGGCTTTATGCGGACCGGCTATCCATCAACGTTGAACTGCCGACAGATAACAGCGTCAAAGCCTATGCGCCTGAAAAGAACCCCGCGACGATCCGAAAAGCGATGGGTGACGTCAAAGCGCGCAAGGACGTGGCAGGCGAGCGCAGCTACACTGGCAAACGCGGCAAGCGGTTTGTGCCGGCAGGCCAATCGACACAGATGATTGTGGGGGCAGATGCGTCGACCGATGCAACGATCCTTAGCCACTCTACCCGGCTTTATGGCGACTATAAGCTGAAGCGCGTTTACTATTCTGCTTTCTCGCCAATACCTGATGCCACGGTGAAATTACCGCTGATCAAACCACCTTTGGTGCGTGAACACCGGCTTTATCAGGCCGATTGGTTGTTGCGGTTCTATGGGTTCGGTGTTGATGAAATCACAGCCTCCCGCCCCGATGGTAACCTTGATCTGGACGTCGACCCCAAACTGGCGTGGGCGTTGCAGAACCGCGCAGGGTTTCCGGTGAATGTGAACAAGGCAAGCAAGGAAATGCTATTGCGTGTGCCAGGCTTTGGTACGCGCACTGTAGGGCGCATCTTATCGACAAGGCGGCACCGCAGCTTGCGCTATGAGGATCTGTTGCGCATGGGGGCATCTCTGAAAAAGGCCAAAGCGTTTATCACGGCACTTGATTGGTCGCCCGGTGGACTGACCGACAGCGCTGATTTGCGTGCGCGGTTCGCCCCGCCCCCAGAACAGTTGAGCCTTTTTTGATGTATACGGTGCCCCTGCCCCGGATCGGCACTGATATCGCGTGGCGTGATGCCGCCAAGCGGCTGATCAGTGCAGGCGTGTCTCCTGATCAGGTGCTGTGGGATTTCGACAATGAAATGGGCGAGCTTTTTGCCAATGCCACGCCGCTGCCACCCCTTGTCCGGCGGATCAAGGCACCAAAAAGCTTTGTTGAAATGGCCGATTGGGTGGTCTGGCATAATGACCCGCAACGTTTTGCACGGCTTTATGCGCTTCTTTGGCGGTTGCGCCATCAAAACGGTCTGATGCAAGATCGCGCTGATCCTGAGCTTGCCAAGTTGCGGCAAATGGAAAAAGGCGTGCATCGCTGCAAACATAAGATGAAGGCGTTCGTGCGGTTTCGTGACCTGCGCCGGAACAATGAGCGCCGTAGTTTTGCGGCATGGTTTGAACCGACCCACCATACCGTTGAACCCACGGCGCCATTTTTTGCGCGCCGTTTTGCAGATATGGATTGGATGATCGCCACACCTGATGTGACGGCGCAATTCGTCGACGGCAACCTATCCTTTCATCCTGGCCAACCCAAACCGGACCTGCCCGAAGACGCAGCAGAGGCGCTTTGGGGAACGTATTTTTGCAATATCTTTAACCCTGCCCGATTGAAGGTCAGCGCAATGACCTCTGAGATGCCCAAAAAATACTGGAAGAACCTTCCAGAAGCCCAGCACATCCACGGGCTGATTGCTGGTGCCGAAGCAAAAGTGCAGCAAATGCGCGACGCGGCACCCACATTGCCCCCAGAGCGGGCTGCAAAGATCAAGCGACAGCTGCGGGATGATCAGGCAGACGATGTCTAGCTGCGCATTGCGGTTTGCACTGGTCTGCGCTTAAGGTCCAAGCAGACCTGCCGGTCTTGGCAGGACGCAAAGGAGCAATCCCCCGTGACCACCACCGTCTTTCTCGCCGTCATCGGGGCTGCGATTTTACACGCATCATGGAATGCATTGGTCAAAGGTAGTGCCGACAAGTTAGTGTCGTTATCAGCGGTCATGCTCGGCCACACGCCCTTCGCAGTTGTTGCTGTGCTGATGTCACCGCCTTTGGCATCCGAAGCGCTCCCGTTTTTGGCCGCAGGGATACTACTGCATTTGGGCTATCAGCTATTTCTACTTTATTCATACGGGGCTGGCGACTTGACCCAAGTTTACCCGATTGCCCGCGGCTCCGCGCCTTTGATCGTTGTGATGGTCTCGATCACTGTGCTGGGCGTGACGCTTGAAAGGATAGAGCTTTTTGCGGTGTTCATCATTGGCATCGGCATTGTAAGCCTCGCCCTGGTGCGGCGCGCGGACGGATTGCGCAACGGCAAGGCGGCGATGTTTGCGCTGATCACGGGCTGCTTTATCGCTGGATACTCTATCGTGGACGGTATGGGCGCGCGCGCAGGCGGCACTTCATTGGGATATTTTGGATGGCTGGCCATTGGGAATTCATTGGCGCTGGGGGCCATCATTGCCGTGCGCGCACCGCAGACCTACGGCAAGCTTTGGCGCGGCAGCCATAGCTTGTTTTGGCTTGGCGGCGGAGCGTCGTTTATTGCCTACGCCATTGTCACTTGGGCCTTTACGCAAGCCCCTATCGCATTGGTCACTGCGCTGCGTGAAACCAGCATTGTTTTCGCGCTGCTGATCGGTGTGTTCTTTTTAAAAGAGCGCTTGGACCTCATAAAAGTCCTATCCACAATGACGGTACTTATCGGTGCTGCATTGCTGCGGCTTGCCCGCCCTTAGGTGTTGAACAAGAAATGCATCACGTCGCCGTCCTTGACGATGTAAGCCTTGCCTTCAGCACGCATTTTGCCCGCCTCTTTCGCAGGTTGCTCACCGCCAAGCGACACGAAGTCATCATAGGCAATCGTTTCCGCCCGGATAAAGCCACGCTCAAAATCACCGTGAATAACACCCGCGGCTTGCGGCGCCGAGGTGCCTTCTTTGATCGTCCACGCGCGGGCCTCTTTGGGGCCGACTGTGAAATAGGTTTGCAGGTGTAACAGCTCGTATCCTGCACGGATCAAACGGTCGAGGCCTGCTTCCTCCAGACCCATTTCGCCAAGGAACATCTCGGCCTCGTCAGGTTCGAGCTGGCTGATTTCCTCTTCGATGCGCGCAGAGATCACGACGTGCGAATTGCCCTGTGCCGCGGCCATTTCAGCCACGCGCGCGGACTGGCTGTTGCCGGACCCAGCGCTGTCTTCTTCGACGTTGCAAACATAAAGCACGGGTTTAGTGGTCAACAATTGCAGCATTTTCCACTGCTTGGCATCTTCGGCATCCACCTCGACAGTGCGAGCAGGTTTACCCTCTTCAAGTGCAGCTTGCGCCATTTCAAGCAAGCGCACCTGCTGCACTGCTTCTTTATCGCCGCCGCGCACTTTGCGGGTCAGGTTCTGCATACGCTTCTCAATGCTTTCCAGATCCGACAGCATCAACTCTGTCTCGATCACGTCGGCATCCTCAACCGGATCAACACGGCCTTCGACATGGGTGATGTCGTCATCCTCAAAGCAGCGCAGCACATGGGCAATCGCATCGCATTCACGGATGTTAGCAAGGAACTGGTTGCCAAGGCCTTCGCCTTGGCTGGCACCCTTCACCAAACCCGCGATATCGACAAACGTCATCCGCGTTGGGATGATCTGCTTGGACGTTGCAATCGCTGCAAGCTTATCAAGACGCGCGTCCGGGACGGCCACATCACCGACATTGGGTTCAATGGTGCAGAACGGAAAGTTAGCAGCTTGTGCCGCCGCGGTTTTCGTCAATGCATTAAACAAGGTTGATTTGCCCACATTTGGCAAACCGACAATACCCATCTTGAAACCCATAACGGCTCTCCTTTGATCCTAGCCGCGCTTCTAGGGGGGGAAAGCGTAAGGCGCAAGCGACATGCAAAACACACTCTGCCATTGATTTTCTGCGTCCCTTCAAGCAAACCGAGCAGAGTTTGCAGACCGGGGACCAAGATGAGCAGAATCGACGCTAAATTCGCGCAGTTGCGCCGCGAGGAAAAGAAGGCTTTCGTGGCCTATGTGATGGCGGGTGACCCGAACTATGAGACTGGTCTTGAAATCGTCAAAGGCCTGCCAGCAGCAGGCGTTGACATCATTGAGTTGGGCATGCCGTTCACCGATCCGATGGCAGACGGCACCACCATCCAATTGGCTGGACAGCGCGCACTTGCGGCGGGACAGGACCTTGAAAAAACGCTGGAATATGCGCGCGAGCTTCGCAAAACGGATGACACAACGCCGATTGTGATGATGGGCTACTATAACCCGATCTATTCGCGCGGCGTTGATGCGTTCTTAGTGGATGCCAAAGCCGCTGGCATTGACGGGTTGATCATCGTTGACCTACCACCCGAAGAAGACGAAGAGCTTTGCATTCCGGCCCAAGCGATGGGCATCAACTTTATCCGGCTCGCAACACCAACGACAGACAACAAGCGCCTGCCCACCGTCCTGCAAAATACGTCTGGTTTTGTCTACTACGTCTCCGTGACGGGTATCACCGGCACCGCAGAGGCACAGGCGGCGGACGTGGCCCCAGAAGTTGCGCGCATCAAATCACAAACCGACCTGCCGGTGATTGTTGGCTTTGGCATCAGGACACCAGACGCTGCAGAAGGCATTGCCAAGATTGCAGATGGTGCGGTTGTCGGTTCGGCGATTGTGGAAAAGATTGGTGCGGGCGAAAGCGTCGCAGATGTCTTGGCATTTGTGAAATCCCTCGCCGATGGCACGCACCGCGGCTAGCGGGGGGCCGCCAAGTTGACCCAGATCAACGCGCCTCTTGCGCGAACCCTCTAAATCGGTAACAAATAATTACCAATTTGAGGATTTCGCCATGCCTGTCATTACCACCATCGATGATCTTAAGCGTCTTCATAAGCGGCGTACGCCCAAGATGTTCTATGACTACGCTGAAAGCGGTAGTTGGACAGAACAGACTTTTCGCGAAAACACCTCTGACTTTGACCAGATCCGCCTGCGTCAGCGGATTGCGGTGGATATGACCAATCGCACGACAGCCAGCCAGATGATCGGGCAAGATGTCTCCATGCCTGTCGCCCTCGCCCCTGTTGGACTGACCGGCATGCAATGTGCGGATGGCGAGATCAAAGCGGCACGTGCTGCGGAAAAATTTGGTGTCCCATTCACGTTATCCACAATGTCGATTTGCTCGATTGAGGATGTGGCAGAAAATACCGACAAACCGTTCTGGTTTCAGGTCTACACGCTGAAAGACGACGACTTTATGCAGCGGTTATTCGACCGCGCCCGTGATGCGGGTTGTTCAGCAATGGTAATCACGCTTGATCTGCAAATCTTGGGCCAACGGCACAAAGACCTGAAAAACGGTCTGTCTGCCCCGCCCAAATTCACCGTCGCCAGTATGGCTGATCTGGCAACCAAGTGGTCATGGGGGCTGGGGATGCTGGGCACTAAACGCCGATTCTTTGGCAATATTGTTGGGCACGCAAAAGGCGTGTCAGATCCATCCTCATTGGCGTCATGGACAGCCGAGGCGTTTGATCACGCGCTGGATTGGAACCGTGTCGCGCAATTGATGAAAATGTGGGGCGGGCCCGTCATCCTCAAAGGTATTCTTGACGTCGACGACGCCAAGAAAGCCGCCGAGTTGGGTGCAGATGCGATTATTGTATCCAATCACGGTGGGCGGCAGCTTGATGGTGCGTTGTCATCGATCCGCGCCTTGCCCGCCATTATGGATGCGGTTGGCGACAAGGTCGAAGTGCATTTGGATAGCGGTATACGCTCTGGCCAAGACGTGTTGAAGGCGCTCGCGATGGGAGCCAAAGGCACTTACATCGGGCGCGCTTTCGTCAACGGGTTGGGTGCAATGGGTGAAAAAGGCGTGACCACCGCGCTTGAGGTTATCCATAAGGAACTCGACACCACCATGGCCCTGTGCGGACGGCGCGATGTGAATACGCTGGACCGCGACGTCTTGTTGGTGCCCGAAAACTTCGAAGGCCGCTGGGCTTAGGTCTCGACAGCGGCATCGTGGCGCGGTTGCCGCTTTACTAGCAACGCCAATGGCAATGCCGTCAGCAGCAGCACAGCGACGCCCAAGAACGCCATACGCAAACCGAACGCTTCTGACATGAGGCCCATCAACATGGGCGCGAAAAAGAAGCCTGAAAAACCAATGACGGCTGTACGGCTGATCGCTTCGGTGCGCAGATGAGGGGCGACCAACTTGCCGACCAAGGCCAAACCCATCGGGCCAATGACCGACACGCCAAGACCCAAGATACCGAAACCAACATAGGCCACGAGCGGGGTCGGTGCGAAAGCGGCAATGACCGCTCCCGTCGCGGAAATCACCGACGCACCGATCACGACTGAAACCTCTCGCAGCCGCTCGGCCACGGCTTGCCCAGAGAACCGCCCGATTGCCATCGTAATGCCCAACATTGCTGGACCCAAAGCACCCTCGGCAGCACCACCGCCCAGCGTGCGCTCGACGTGCAGGGCTGACCATGCCTCAACTGTCGCCTCTGACATAAAGGCCACCAGCACGATTGCACCGCAAAGCACAATCGGCCAAAGCGGATAGCGTCCCGCATAGCCTTCTTCGGCAGCGACATAGGTCACATCCATCCGCATCATGGGCAACAACAACAATGCAACCACTCCAAAGGCCGCGAACACTGGTGTTGGTGGTAGGCCTGCCTCACGTGTGAAGCTGACAACAATGGCACCCACGGCATAGGCTACCGAAAACATCGCATGATTGGCGTTCATTAAGGGGCGGTTGTGTTTGGCTTCCAACTCGCTCACGCGGGCATTCATCACAACATCAAGCAATCCAGATGCAAGGCCCACCAAGGCCATCGTCAGCGCAAAAACCAAAGGGGCGGTTATCTGTCCGGGCAGCAACCACGCGAACGCAAGAAATGCTGTCCCCACCTGCATACTGCGCGCGCCCAACAGACGGTCCGCGCGTGGTGCGAGCCACATCGCAGAAACAAGACCAGTCGCAGAACCCAGCAGCAAAGTGCCAAAAAGCGCATCCGACGCCGCAAGTTGGTCCTTGATCACAGGAACATAAGCCGCAAAGCAGCCCCAAAACATGCCAATGACCACAAAAGCCGTAGCGGGGCGCCGGGACAGTGAAAGGGCACTTAATACAGACATGCCAGCATGCCTGCCCGCGTTTTTCATCCAAAGCAAGTTTCAAAGTTAGCGCGGCAGAATTGCTTAAGCGCCGTCTTGTTGATCGCACCAAAAAACGATGATTTTAGTCAGCTCATCGGCTTTATCTTCCAGATCATCCAGTGACATGACTTTGAAGCTTCGCGCCTCTTTGCCGTCGCCTGACAAGTTGGGAAAGTCACCGCGAATTTCGGCCCCTTTGTGAAACATAAGTGAAGCGTGTTGCTTGGCCTTGGGAAAGAAACTGGCAATGTTGCCCTTATAGATAAAGGTGGGTGACTGCCATTTGATTGCCTCGGTCACACGTGGATCGGCCTTCAGGATCAGTGCCCTCATCGCGGCAACAACAGGTTTCATTGGGTTATCGTACGCATCCATCCATGCATCAACATCCGGGTTCTTCATAATTCTTGCCCCATATCCAATGTCGTGGTCAGCGACGCGATCAAACCATCGCGCATAACAAACACGTTCATGCCGCTGCCCTGCCCGCCGGGGATCGCCTGCGAGATGCAGGTCCATGTGACAGTGATCACTTCGCCATTCACCTCAACTGCGCCCAACTGAATAACAGCATCATTGAAGGCATCTGTGCGGCTGGCATCAAATGCAGCTATGATTGCATCGCGCCCCTTATGCGGTGTGCTTTGACCGGAGAAAGGTTCTGAATACACAGCATCAGGCGCGAAAATATCGCGGAGCTTGTCCAAGCCAGAAGGCCCCGCTTGCATTGCGAGAAAGAAATTGGTGATCTGAAGCGGCATCTGGTTCATTAGAAAAGGCCTTACTTATGTCTGTACGTCCTGACGTCTTAGCGGCATTAGCGGCATCCGTGCGTGACCTGCGGGACGAACCGCAAACGCCGATCCCGGTCGCTGTTATCGCTGCTTTGGCAAATGTCGCCAGACCGGGCGTGACACTGAAAATCGACTTCGCGGCAAGTGCGACCATAGGTGCCCCGCTTGTGATGGTGACAAAGCAAACTGACGAAGTCGCTGTTTTTGCCTGCCTGACACCGCGCCAACGCAGCGTTGCGGCCCTGTTGGCGGAAGGCCGCTCCAATAAACAGATAGCCGGGGATTTGGGCATCTCTGTCAGCACCGTTAAGGACCATGTGCACGCTATTTTGCATCGTCTTGACCTTCCTTCGCGCGGTGCTGTCATCGCCGCGGCGCATTCTGTGGGGTCAGCCTAAAAGCCCCTGTAGCGTCGCACAATCCATCCAAAGATGGATGCAGCACCCATACGCCGCAAAAACGGCTTTCCAAAAACCCGAATCCCCCCTATACGGCGGGCTTCATCGGGCTCGGACACCCTTGGAGGCGGGCCCCTACATTAAGGAATATTACTATGGCTGGAAAGATCCCAGATCTTAACGCCAAGGTACGCGCGGGGACAGGCAAGGGGGCCGCCCGCCAAGCTCGCCGTGATGGCGACGTACCTGGCATTGTTTATGGCGGCGGTGTTGACCCGCAAGCTATTAGCATCCCATTCAACTACCTTCTGACAAAATTGCGCAAGGGTGGCTTTATGTCCACGCTGCACAACCTCAAGATTGAGGGCGAAGAAGACGTCCGCGTGATCTGCCGTGGCGTTCAGCGCGACGTGGTCAAGGACTTGCCACGTCACATCGACCTGATGCGCCTAAAGCGCACAAGCCGTGTGAAAATCTTTATCCCTGTTGAGTTCCTCAACGCGGATACATGCCCCGGCGTGAAAAAAGGTGGCGTTCTGACTGTTGTTCGTAACGAAGTCGAACTTGATGTTCTGGCCGGCGACATTCCAGAGCACATCGAGATTGATCTGGCGAACGTCGAAATCGGTGACACCATCTCGATCAGCGACGTCACACTGCCAGAAGGTGCGACACCTGCCATCACTGACCGTGACTTTGTCATTGCCAATGTTTCTGCACCACGTGCATTGCTTGCTGACGATGATGATGATGAAGGCGAAGAGGTCGCAGCAGACGCTGTACCAACTGCTGGTGACGAAGAAGCTGCCGCAGAAGAGTAATCAACACCAATCGTGTTGCAAAATTCAAAAGGGCATCCCAATCGGGATGCCCTTTTTCGTTGCTCATGAGTGGTTTCGTCTAGTTGGGCTGGTTTAATAGATCGCGCTGTCCAACTTGCGCGAGGGTAATGCTGGTCTCTGAGCGCAACACATTCCATAGCTCTTGCAGGCCTTCTTCGCCGCCTGCGGCAATGGCGAATTGCAAGACCCGCCCGAAGAATGTGAAGTTGGCCCCTTGGTGGTAGGCTTTGACGACATCTTCGCCGCTGCGCAGACCGGTGTCGTAAAAAAGCGGATAGTCAGCACCGACCGCCTGTCTGATCTTGGCTAATTCCAGGATCGGTGGCGGCGCACTGTCGAGTTGCCGTGATCCGTGACTGGACACTTGAACGGCATCGACGCCCGCCCCCTTGAGTGCGACCGCGTCATCAGCATCCAAGACGCCTTTGACCACCAGTTTACCCGGCCACATCTGTCGTAGCTTGGTCAAAGTATCCCAGTCAGCCTTTGCACGGCTTTCGGTGCGATCAAAGTCATAGCCCGGCATGTCGAAATTCGCCATTTGCGGTTTGCCCGCAAACAGTGACGTCAGCGACCAGCGTGGGTGAAGCGCGAAATCCATGAATTGCCTAGGGCCGATCTTGAACGGCATCGTAAAGCCGTGACGCAACTCACGCGGGCGACGGCCCACTTCGGCGACGTCAACAGTCAGAACGATCGTTTCATAGCCCGCAGCCTTGGCGCGTTCGACCAATTTAAACGTGCCTTCGCCATCACCAGAAAAATAGAGCTGAAACCACGCGTTGCCCTCAGCGGCTTCGATCAATGGCTCCATCGCGGTGGATGCGACGGTGGATACACCCAATGGCACGTTTTCACGCGCGGCCAACCGCGCCAGCATCATGTCTGCGCCGGGGCCAGACAGGTTGCACATACCCATCGGGCTGATGCCAAAGGGTGCATTCGTGGGTTTGTCCCAAAGCGGAACAGACAGCGACCGATCACTGACGTCACGCAAAATGCGTGGACGTAACTCCAGATTGTCAAAGGCCGCACGATTACGCGCGGCCCCTGTTTCGGCGCCAGCGGCGCCATCAATATAATCAAAAACCATCCAAGGAAGACGCTTGCGGGCAAGCCTGCGGGCGTCCTCGCTTGAATGAATCTTTGCAGCCATTTAGCTGGCCACAGCTTTCATGAAACGATCACGGATCACGACCGGATCCATTGTGATAACTGGCAGCTTGATATTGCCGCTGTCGCACTTGCTGACGATGATCGTCATCTGTTTGCTGTCGATCGCCGCTTGCAGCGTTTTGCCAGTGTCTACGTCTTGGCACACAACAACGTTTTCACAGCCACAAGCTGTCGCCACGTTCTCAAGCTTGGTTTTCATGCCAGCGTATGTTGGCTGGTCACCAGTTGAGCCGTAGGAGCCGTTGTCGATGATCAACAGAACAAAGTTGTCAGCAACGTTGTTGGCAATCGTTGGCAGCGTGCCAAGGTTGGTCAAAACAGAACCGTCGCCATCGATAGAGATGACAGTCTTATCTTGTGCCAAAGCAAGGCCAAGACCAATTGATGATGACAGGCCCATTGTGCCCAGCATGTAAAAGTTCTTTTCGTTATCATCGATCATGTGCAGCTCTTGGCTGGGCAGACCGATGTTACAAACGACAAGGTTGTCATGAAGGATTGGCGCGATTTCGCGCAGGATTTCAGAACGGATCATTGGTCGCCGTAGCCTCCCCAGAAAGATGCATCGGTCAGGATTGCGACCGGCTTGTTGCACATGAATGTGTACTTCAGGATTGCGTCCAGCTCGTCTGCGTCGCTTTCCTTGTGGAAGTGATAGGTCGGGATGTTCAGCTGGTTCAGCAGTGCCTTGGTGTGCACGGCCATTTCGACCTGACACGCCACAGGTTCGCGCAACTCGCCACGGTAGCTGATCAGCATTGGCAACGGCATGCGGTAATACTGGGTCAGTGTGGCCAGGGTATTGATTGTCACACCAATCGCCGTGTTCTGCATAATGATCGCAGGACGCTTGCCGCCCATGAACGCACCAGCGCAAAGGCCCATGCCCTCGTCTTCCTTGTTGGACGGGATGTGGAAAATCTCGGGGCGTGCTTCAACTTCTTCGATAACACCTGCCAGCTGCTTGCAAGGCACAGTGGTGATAAATGATACATCGTTGGCGACAAGGTCGTCGACGATCTTCTTGCTGATGTCCAAGGTCTTAGGTCTCCTGATTGCGCCCTTGAAAGAGGGGCGTTGGTTCTGGGTAAAACGGGGTTAAGCGGGGTAGCGGGCGACGTGCACGGCACATGGGGCGTGCTGCACAACGCGCGCTGCGGTTGAGCCAAGCAAATAGTCAATAAGACCGGGTTTATGGGATCCCAGCACAATGCAGTCTGCTTTCAACGAGGTTGCGGTATCGACAATCGTGCGACCACTGTGGCCTTGCACAGTAACGGCTTGCACGCCGTCCATGTCAGCGACACGCTGGTTCATTTCTGTCTCGGCACGGCTGAATGCGTTCTTCATCACGCTTTCATCCACATAGGCACCGACAGAGTTATTGGGGGCTTCATGGACGTGCAAAGCAGTGATCTGACCGCCCTCAGCCAATAGCGTGCGCGCGATTTGCATCGTGATGTCAGCGATCCCGTGATCAAGCGCCATAGGGACGAGGATATGCTTATACATGTGAAATCTCCTTGGTGTTTTGCTTTATTAGGGCCGCAGAATGATCTTTGGTGCGGCCACGACGCCTGCGCGTATGTCGGCGAAGGCTTGTCCACCCTCCGACAAGGGCCGTTCTTCTGTCCAGTCCAGTGCACCAAGGCGCCCGTCGAAAATCGCCGCTGCGGTGTCGCGGAAATCTTGTGCGGTATAGGTGTACGTACCGATGAATGTGATTTCTTGCAGCGTCATCCGGCGAATATTCAGCCCGCCTTCGCCTTCGCCTAAGCCGATGTGCATGATGACACCGCCGGGGCGCGTCATCTCTGTCGCATCCGCGCGAGTTGCGGCATAACCGACGCCATCAATCACCAGATCGGCCTCGGTCACCGTGCCGGGTTCAACGGCCGCAAACCCATCGATAGTATCGAGGGTCGCGCGGCGCACTGCGTTAGGCTCAATCACGAGAATATCCGTGGCCCCAAATGCCCTTAGGCTAAGCGCCGCACCAACGCCAATCGCGCCACCACCGATGACAACGCAGCGCGCATCAGCGAGCTCAATATCCAGCGCATCAGCACCCAATCGCACTGCGTGCCAGCCACACGCAAGCGGCTCGGCCAATGCGGCCTTCGCAAGCGGTACATCGTCGGGGACTTCGACAAGGTTGCGGTCGGCCATGATCACCAACTCGCCAAAGGCACCTTCGCGCGGCGGCATCGAGATGATCATACGGTCAGCGCACAGATTGTCGCGGCCCGCCTTACAAGCAGCGCAGAGGCCACAGGTCGTGAGTGGGTTGATGGTGACGCGCTTACCATCCAGCTTGCCGCCAACGACAACCCCCGCGGCCTCATGACCAAGGATCAGCGGCGAAGGTCGACGTTCGTCGTGGCCGAGATACGCGTGCATATCAGAGCCGCAGATGCCGGACGCTTCGACCCTGATCAGGCTTTGACCCAATGCTGGCACCGGGTCGGGCATGTAGCGATAAACAAGCGTTTCCACATCATCATAAACCAGTGCTTTCATTTGGCGGTATATCCTCCATCAACCATCAAGACTTGCCCGGTCACATAGGCGGACGCGTTCGAGCAAAGAAAAAGCAGCGGGCCATCAATGTCAGACAGATCGCCGTTGCGACCGATACACGTGTTGGCCGCGTTACGAGCTGCGCGCTCTGGATCGGCAAAAACCGGGCCTGTTAGTTCGGTCGGGAAAAATCCCGGTCCAATCGCATTGGCATTGATGCCGTCTTTGGACCACGCCTCGGACATCGCGCGGGTCAACTGGCCGATGCCCGCCTTGGACGCGCCGTAAGCAATGCCGCCCGGAAATGCGCGGGTTGTTTGCAGAGACGCAAAGTTCACAATCCGGCCCCAACCCTTTGCCTTCATTGCAGGCGCAAAGGCTTGGCTAAGAAAGAACGGTGCAGCCAAATTCAGGTTCATTGTGACGTCCCAACCTTCGGCTGTCACCTCATCTGCGGTTTCGCGTGTGTTGATACCCGCAGCATGCACAAGAATATCTGGTGCGCCAAAAGGTGCGGAAATTTTCTTTGCAATCTCTTCGATTTGATCACGCTGAGACAGGTCAGCGGCAGCAACAGCCGCCTGTGGCCCAATTGCGGCGGCCCAAGCGTCCAATGCTTCTGCGCGTCGCGCAACGCCCACGACTTTGGCACCGGCCGCAGCCAATGCCATCGCAGAGCGCTGCCCAAGGCCGGCGCTTGCGCCAGTGACGCAAGCAACACGACCCGTCAGGTCCAAGAGATCACGTGGATCAGCCATGCGGCGTCAGGTCAAAGTTTTCACCGGGGAAGTATTTGGCCAAACGCACATCGGCTGCGCGCGCATGACCTTCCATCCCCTCAAGGCGGGAAATGCGGGCTGTTGCTTCTGCGACACGCTTGGACCCATCACGTGTGGCTTGCTGCCATGTCACGATCTTCATGTACTTATGAACTGACAGACCGCCTGTGTAGGATGCGGCACCAGATGTCGGCAGGACGTGGTTTGTACCAGAGGCTTTGTCACCATATGACACTGTTGTCTCTTCGCCCAAGAAAAGCGAGCCATAGCAGCTTAGGCGCTCCAACCACCAAGGCAGGTCTTCGGCTTGCACGGTCAGGTGCTCTGGCGCGTATTCATCAGAACAAGCAGCCATATCTTCACGGTCTGCACAAACGATGACCTCAGCGTAATCACGCCATGCAGCTGCTGCGTTGTCACGGTTCACTTCTGGCAGATCGGCAATCAGGTCAGGCACGCGGTTCATCACGTCCTCAGCCATTTCGCGGCTGTCTGTGACCAACCAAACGGGTGAGTTATACCCATGCTCGGCTTGGCTAACGAGGTCGGTCGCCACGATATGTGGATCAGCTGTCTTATCCGCAAGGACAAGGCTGTCTGTTGGACCCGCGATCATGTCGATACCAACGCGTCCAAACAGAATGCGTTTGGCTTCGGCAACGAACTGGTTACCAGGGCCAACCAGAATATTCGCCTTTGGCAGGCCAAACAAACCGAACGTCATCGCAGCAACACCCTGCACACCACCCATCGCCAAGATCGTATCAGCACCACAAATGTGGGCGGCATAGATAATTGCGGGTGCGACGCCGACCTCGGGACGTGGAGGTGAGGCAACAGAGATATGCTTGCATCCCGCAACCTTCGCAGTTGTCACAGTCATGATCGCTGACGCGATGTGGCTGTAACGGCCGCCAGGCACATAGCAGCCTGCAACATCAACGGGGATCGCCTTTTGACCGGCGATCAGACCGGGTACAATTTCATATTCGACGTCGCTGACCGTTGCTTTTTGCGCTTCTGCGAAACGCTTCACGTTGTCATGGGCAAACTGAATATCTTCTTTGAGCTTTTGCGGAACGAGCGCGCTCGCAGCTTCGATCTCTTGGGCCGTCAGGATCACAGCGCCATCGTATTTGTCGAACTTGGCTGCATATTCCATCGCCTTGGCGTCGCCGCCTTCTTCGATGTCATTCAAAATACCCTGAACGAGATCATGAACGTCGGACGCACCGGACTGAGCCGTAAGCGTCGCCTTTTTGAGATATTCGCGTGCCATATAAGGTTTGCCTTAAGTTAAGAAAACAGACTGAGTTTCAAGAGAAGCTGCAAGGTGGGCGGGTTGTTGGCGAAGATGTCGTGTTCTGCGTCAGAAGCGGATCACAAGCATCGCGTGGCCTCCCCTCCTGCCGCGGTCTTGATTCGTCGTTAATGTAAGCCTTTACATTACCACTATGCAAGCGTTTACATTGACCTAAGGGAAATTTACTGTTCCTTTCAAATCTGCAATATTAATCAATGACTTTGAGCAAATCGCACTGGGCAATTCATGACAACTTCGCGTCACGCACCAACACTGCATGATGTCGCTGAGACCGCAGGTGTCTCGACGGCGACGGTGTCGCGGTGCCTTAACTTCCCCGATAAAGTCGCCCCTGCCACCCGCGAAAAGGTAACCAACGCTATCGCAGATTTGGGATACTCGCCAAATTTCGGCGCCAAAGTAATGGCTGCAAAACGCACCAATACGATTGGCGCGATTATCCCCACAATGGACAACGCAATCTTCGCGCGCGGGCTGCAAGCCTTTCAAGAAGAGCTAAGGCAGCACGGATACACGATGCTGGTGGCCAGCACGACTTATCAACCCGCCATCGAAGAAGAGCAAATCCGTGCGCTGGTCGCGCGCGGTGCAGATGCGCTTTTGTTGATCGGCCATGCGCGTGCGCCCGACATCTATGACTTTCTTGCCACGCAAGACGTCCCTGCCCTTGTGACCTGGGCCTTTGATCCAAGAATTGACAGGCCATCAGTGGGCTTTGACAACAAGGCCGCGATGCAGCGCATGGCCGAAGAAGTCCTGCGGTTGGGCCATCAAAGACTGGCTTTCATATCGGCTCCCACCGAACAAAACGACCGGGCCTCCGCACGGCTTGCCGGGATCATATCTGCCATGGCACAACATGATATTGATCCAGCGACGCTTCAAACAGTCGAGACACATTATACCATCGAAAACGGTGCTGCCAGTTTTGCTAAACTGATGGCGCAAAAACCGCATCCCACGGCTGTTCTTTGTGGCAATGATGTCCTTGCCGTCGGGGCGTTGCGACAGGCCCAAGCCATGCAGATCAGCGTTCCAGATCAAGTTTCAATCGTCGGTTTCGATGACATTGAGTTGGCGCAAATCACCTATCCGGCCCTTTCGACAGTGCATGTCCCCCACACCGAAATGGGCCAAAATGCAGCGCGCGCATTGGTGGCCGTATTGCGCGATGGTACGCCAATGGCGTCCATCGAACTTGAGACCTATCTTGTGCTACGCGATACGTTGGGTCCCGCGCCAAAGCCTTGAATACGCAATCAAAAGCTACAACTGGCGCTGCGCTGCGGCATAATGTAGAGTGTCCCCATGAAATTGCTTGTTGGTCTTGGAAATCCGGGTGCGAAATACGCGCACAACCGTCACAATATTGGTTTTATGGCGTTGGATCGCATCGCTGCCGACCACGGGTTCAGCGGATGGCGGTCCAAGTTTCAGGGGCAAATCGCCGAAGGGCGTTTTGGATCCACCAAAGTTACACTGCTCAAGCCTGAAACATTTATGAATTTGTCTGGCCAATCCGTTGGTGAGGCGATGCGGTATCTCAAGGTGTCGCCCGAAGACATCATTGTTTTTCATGACGAAATTGATCTCGCGCCCGGTAAGGTACGTCTTAAGACGGGCGGTGGCCATGCGGGGCACAATGGCCTGCGCTCGATTCATGGCCATATAGGGCCGGATTACAATCGTGTCCGCATGGGCGTTGGCCATCCAGGTCACAAAGATGCGGTTCCAGGCTATGTCTTGCGCGATTTCCCCAAGGCGGATGCTGAATGGCTCGATGATGAATTACGCGGGATCAGTGATGGTATCGCGCACTTGATCGATGGTGACGGCGGCAAGTTCCTAAACGCGATTGCGTTGCGCGTTGCACCATCCCGGTCGTCCAAGTCCACCGCGAAAGCGAAACCTGCCAACCCAGCACCGGCGGAACCTGCGACTGACGAACGCTCGACAATGCAAAAGCTCGTGGACCGTTTTCGGTGACGCCGGTCAACATCCAAGACGCTTTTCTGCATCAATCGAAAGCCTGTGAGAACCTTGGCTCGCCCTTTATGGGGCAATTGATGCGCCTATGCGGGACACAGGATTGGCCCCAAGGGTCCGTGCGCGACCGCATTTTTGGCTGGGAAGGTGATATCAGTCCGGGCGGTCAATCCGTTCCTTTGCGGCTGGCTGGCGCACTGCACGCCTTGCACCTGCAAGGGCATGCGGGATTGGAGACAGTTTACCCACCGCACCAGACAGATGACACGGAGCTTTGGGGTGCCGTCTCTAAAGCAATTCTGACAGACGCTGACCATATCAACACTTGGCTTGAGAGCCCGCCACAAACAAATGAAGTCCGGCGCTCTGCCGTGCTGATTGCCGTTGGACATATACTTGCTGATCGTTTTGGATTGCCAATGCGTACATCTGAATTGGGCGCAAGCGGCGGACTTAATCTGCACTGGGATTGCTATGGATTGGAAGTGAAGGAGCGTGCATTTGGCTATGCCAATCCGGCCTTAACGCTTTCACCAGACTGGACCGGGCCACAGCTGCCTGCAACCTTGCCAACCGTCGTTGAGCGCGCAGGTGTTGATCTTAACCCACTTGATCCAACCAACCCCGAAGATGCGTTACGCTTGCAAGCCTATCTCTGGCCGGATCAAGCGCATCGCATGACCCTCACAAAGGCCGCGATCAAAGCGGCGAAGACACCCGTTGCGAAAGACGACGCCATTGATTGGCTATCTAGGCGCTTGGATCATAACGAAGGTCAACTTCACCTGATCTACAGCACTGTGGCTTGGCAGTATTTCCCGAACGACAAACAAGCGCTTGGCACTAAGCTCATTGAAGACGCAGGGCGTGCAGCGACACCGCGCGCGCCGCTGGCGTGGTTTGGCATGGAAAACGATGGCGGCGCGCGCGGGGCGGCACTGACGCTCCGGCTCTGGCCCGGCGACCTAACGATTGACCTTGGACGGGCAGATTTCCACGGTCGCTGGATTGCTTGGAACGGCATGCCCACTTTAGGATAGCGGTGGACGTCACATCCGACTGACCTACCTCAGCACTGACACAGATTTACAAATAACAAGCGGGCTACATCATGGAAAAAGATCCATCATTCAATGTTCTTGGTAGCACTCTCTCACCGTGCTCTACCGACCCGATGACAGGTTTCTTCCGCAACGGCGCTTGCGATACCTGTGCGGCTGATCAGGGTAGCCACACGGTCTGCGCTGTGATGACAGATGAATTCCTGGCCTTCTCAAAATACGTCGGTAACGACCTGAGCACACCACGCCCGGAGTTCGGATTTCCGGGGCTCAAGGCAGGCGACGGCTGGTGTCTGTGTGCAAGCAGGTTCTTGCAAGCCCATGAAGAAGGCTGCGCGCCTAATGTCGACCTTCATGCCACGCACGTTCGCGCTTTGGAGATCGTCTCAATCGAGGTGCTCCGCGCACATGCGACGGACACCTCAGACTGATCAGGCGCTCATGTCAAAGCCAAGGTGCTTGGCGACTGTAAAGATGTCTTTGTCACCGCGCCCACACATGTTCATCACCAACAGATGATCCTTGGGTAATTCAGGTGCGATCTTCATGACATGCGCCAGCGCATGTGATGGTTCAAGCGCAGGAATGATCCCCTCTTGCGCGCAACAAAGCTGAAACGCCTCTAACGCCTCAACGTCAGTGATTGAGACATATTGCGCACGGCCAATGTCATGCAACCATGCATGCTCTGGCCCGATACCCGGATAATCGAGCCCGGCAGAGATACTGAACCCTTCCAGAATTTGACCCACATCATCCTGCAACAGATATGTCCGATTGCCGTGTAAAACGCCGGGACGCCCACCCGTCAGTGAAGCGCAGTGTTCCATCTTGGCGTTGACGCCTTTGCCTCCGGCCTCGACACCGATGATGTTGACGTCTTTGTCGTCAAGGAAGGGGTAAAACAGGCCCATCGCGTTAGATCCGCCACCAATCGCGGCGATCAGCGTATCTGGCAAGCGGCCTTCGGCGGCGTGCATTTGCTCTTTGGTTTCTTTACCGATGATCGCTTGAAAATCGCGAACCATCGCGGGGTACGGATGCGGACCTGCAACTGTACCAATGCAATAGAAAGTGTCACGCACGTTTGTGACCCAGTCGCGCAGTGCATCGTTCATGGCATCCTTAAGCGTGCCACGACCAGACGTGACCGCGATCACCTCTGCCCCCAGCAAACGCATGCGGAACACATTCGGTGCTTGGCGCTCAACATCGTGCGCGCCCATATAGACGACACACTTGAGACCGAACTTTGCGCAAACGGTTGCGGTGGCAACACCGTGCTGGCCTGCACCCGTCTCTGCGATGATCCGGGTTTTACCCATGCGACGGGCCAGAATGATCTGTCCCAATACATTGTTGATCTTATGCGCGCCGGTGTGGTTCAGCTCGTCCCGCTTGAGGTAGATTTTTGCACCACCCAGATGCTCGGTCAGTCGTTCGGCATGATAAAGCGGGCTGGGGCGGCCAACGTAATGGGTCCACAGGTAATGCATCTCGGCCCAAAAGCTGTCATCCGTCTTGGCATGCTCGTACTGCTCTTCCAATTCAAGGATCAGCGGCATCAGTGTTTCCGAGACAAAACGCCCCCCGAATTCACCAAAACGCCCCTTTTCGTCGGGACCGGTCATGAAGCTGTTGAAGAGATCGTTTGCCATAGGACACCTGTTCATTACGCGTTGGTCTGGATTAGCGCCAACAAAGAGAATGGTAAAGCCGCCATCCGGTCGCAGAAGTCTTATGCAGACCCAGAATGGCTAGTTGGAAACCGCGGCGCGACAAAACCGCTCCATAAGTGCGGCATCCTTTTGGCCAGGTGCAGTTTCAACACCGGATGAGACATCAACTTGTGCCGCACCTGTCAAAGAAATGGCCTCCGCGACGTTTTCAGGCGTTAAACCACCGGCAAGCATCCACGGCACAGGCCATTTCCGCCCAGCAATCAAACGCCAGTCAAAGGCCAGTCCATTGCCACCAGGAAGATCAGCATTCTTTGGCGGCTTCGCATCTACGAGTAGCTGATCCGCAACTTTCCCGTAAGCATCCAGATCGGCCAAATCTGCGGCATCCGCGACGCCAACGGCCTTCATCACAGGCAGCCCATAGCGTGCTTTAATCTCCGCGACGCGTTGCGGGGTTTCGTGCCCATGCAATTGTAGAATGTCCAAAGGAACATTTGCGGTTATTGCATCAAGCATGGCATCATCCGCATCAACAACAAGCGCAACCTTCGCGACCCCGAGTGGCACGGCACTTGCCACGCCTGAGGCGTGTTCGATCGTGACATTGCGGGGTGATTTAAGAAAAAAGACCAAGCCTACGTAGGACGCGCCCGCAGACACAGCTGCGTCCATCATGGCGGCATCACGTAGCCCGCAGATTTTGACCCGTGTTTGGGACGACATCAGCCCGTCTTTTCAAGAAGTGCCAATACATCATCATCGCTTTTTGCACCTGCAGCCGCACCACGCAGCTGATCGACTTCGCGCTGCAAGCTGGCGACTTCGCGCGCCTTGCCACGTGCATCTGCGCGAATACGGTGCTCGCGCACCCACTCCCACAAAAAGCCAAGCATCAAACCTGCGCCAACGCTGATGAAAATAATCACGAAGAGCGGAAGTTGCATATCAGGCGATAGCCCAAGTAATTCGCCCAATGCTTCGGGCATTGCGCGCACAGTGACAACATCGCGATTGGCCAAACCAATCAGGATAAGACAGAGGCCAACAATGGCCCAAAAGGAATAGCGAATAGTTTTCATAGCACTCTCATAGCGCAGATGGCACACACGTTGAACAGGTTTTCACAAATTTCGGTGCGGCAAAGACAGCGTCGATATCAGTTGCCGTTTAAACGGTCACGCAGCAACTTACCGGTCTTAAAGAATGGCACGTGCTTTTCTTCAACTTCGACGGCCTCGCCAGTGCGCGGGTTACGCCCAATACGCTGATCACGTTTCTTGACTGAAAAAGCGCCAAAGCCGCGAAGTTCAACGCGATCACCACGGGCCATTGCTTCGATGATTTCGTCAAAGATCGTATTCACAATCTTTTCGACGTCTCGTTGGTAAAGGTGTGGGTTCTCGTCGGCGAGTTTCTGGATCAGTTCAGAACGGATCATAATTTGGCCTCCCAACCAGGACGTAGAAATTCATTGCAAGTTTATACCTGCTTTTCAGCAGACTATAGGCTTTTCGACGGCGTGAAGAAACACTGCGTTTGTGCTGAATCATAGCGAAAATGGGGGATAAAAGTCGTTTTATCTGCAGCGAATCACGCTTCAGGCCCAAAAGTTGCGCGCCACGCGTTTGCAGTAGGCGGTGATTCGCCGAAATCTCACACAAAAGAAAACCCCCGCCGCAGTGTCCTGCGGCGGGGGTCAAATGTTCAAACCGAAAGGCGAGGGCTTAGTCGTCGTCTTTTTTCAAAGCCGCACCAAGGATATCGCCCAAGGATGCACCGGAATCAGATGAGCCGAACTGCTCAACTGCTTCCTTCTCTTCTGCGATCTCGCGTGCTTTGATCGACAGACCCAACTTGCGGGTCTTGCTGTCGATCGCTGTGACACGAACGTCGACTTTGTCGCCAACGCCGAAACGCTCTGGGCGCTGCTCGGCACGGTCACGGGACAGATCAGAACGACGGATAAAGGATTTCGCACCTTCATAGTCGACTTCAACGCCGCCATCTTCGATCTTGGTCACTTCAACAGTAATGATTGATCCGCGCTTAACGCCGCCAACAGCTTCTGCGAACGGATCATTGTCGAGCGCCTTGATCGAGAGCGAGATGCGCTCTTTTTCAACGTCAACTTCAGCCACTTTAGCCTGAACCATGTCACCTTTGCGGAAATCGCCGATGACGTCTTCCCCGCGGCCTTCCCATGTCAGGTCAGACAAGTGAACCATGCCGTCGATGTCGCCTTCGAGGCCAACAAACAGACCGAATTCGGTGATGTTTTTGACTTCGCCTTCGACTTCAGTGCCCTCAGGGAACTGCTCAGCAAAGACTTCCCACGGGTTACGCTGTGTCTGCTTGAGACCAAGGGAAACACGACGCTTGGCGCTATCGATTTCCAGAACCATGACTTCAACTTCCTGAGAAGTAGACACGATCTTGCCGGGGTGTACGTTCTTCTTTGTCCAAGACATTTCAGAGACGTGGACCAGACCTTCAACGCCAGCTTCCAGTTCAACAAACGCACCGTAGTCGGTGATGTTTGTCACGCGGCCTTGGTGTACGGAACCAAGGCTGAACTTAGCTTCAACAGCATCCCAAGGATCATCCTGCAGCTGCTTCATGCCAAGGCTGATACGGTGGGTTTCCTTGTTGATCTTGATGACCTGCACCTTGATCGTCTCACCAATGGTCAGGATCTCGGATGGGTGGTTCACGCGGCGCCATGCCATGTCAGTGACGTGCAACAGACCGTCAACACCGCCCAGATCAACGAACGCACCGTATTCGGTGATGTTCTTGACGACGCCGTCAACTTCCTGGCCTTCGGTCAGGTTGCCGATGACTTCGGCGCGCTGTTCGGCACGTGATTCTTCGAGGATTGCACGGCGGGACACAACGATGTTGCCACGACGACGGTCCATTTTCAGAATCTGGAACGGCTGCTTAAGACCCATCAACGGGCCTGCGTCGCGCACAGGGCGGACATCAACCTGAGAGCCCGGCAAGAACGCTACAGCGCCGCCGAGGTCCACAGTGAAACCACCTTTAACGCGGCCAAAGATTGCGCCATCGACGCGCTCTTCGTCAGCATATGCTTTTTCCAAACGATCCCAAGCTTCTTCACGGCGCGCCATCTCACGAGAGATAACAGCTTCGCCGCGGGCGTTTTCAACCTGACGCAGAAACACTTCGACAGTGTCACCAACGGCCAGTTCAGCCTCTTCACCGGGATTTGCGAATTCTTTAATATCAACGCGGCCTTCCATCTTGTAGCCGACATCGATGATGGCTTGTCCCGCTTCGATTGCGATGACTTTGCCTTTGACAACAGACCCTTCAGCGGGCGTGTCCATTTCGAAGCTTTCGTTCAAGAGTGCTTCAAACTCTTCCATAGTATTAGCCATGTGGCGTCGTTTTCCTAACGTTTGGTTTTTATACGGGCCGTGCGGTTGTCTCCGCCGGTCTTTGGATTTCAATTGGTCGCAAGCGCCATTGCGGAACATAAAACAACAGGGCCGGTTACTCACCGACCCCGCTCAAGTCTCACGTCCGCGCCTGTCTCGACACTTCGACAGGGCGGCGTATAGGCCGGTTTTACCATGTTTGCAAGGGGGTTTGCTTGCAGATGAGGCAACGTGCGGCCTCTTACTATTCGTCCCCAGCAGGTCCGCAAAGTTGACGTTGTGATAAATCCCTTAGTCGGGTTAACAGGGGCGACGCGACGGGTCGGTCTTGTGCCCGTTGTTGTAGTGAAGAAAGCCAAAAATCAATGTCTGATGGTCAAATGAAAATTGTACTGGTGACCCCGGAAATACCCTACAATACTGGGGCCATTGGGCGAACCTGCCTTGCGCTCGACCTTGAGTTGATATTGATCAAACCTTACGGATTTTCCCTTGAAGAAAAGGCTGTTCGGCGTGCCGGAATGGACTATTGGAAACATGTCGACCTCAGCCAATATGACGACTGGAACAGCTTCTTAGACATTCGTAGTCCATCTCGCGAAAGCCTGTACTTCTTTGAAGAACACGGCGCTGAAAGCGTTTTTACGCCCGCATACCAACAAGACGCTTATTTGGTCTTTGGTTGCGAATCCAAGGGTCTGCCTGCGGACGTACTAGGCGGCATGGATGACCGCGTCTTTCATTTGCCCATGCGCAATCCGCTTGTACGCTCGCTCAATTTGGCAAATGTCGCCACAGCCGTTGTGTATCAAGCGATGCGCACGCAATTGGGCGGCTAAACCGCGTCCAAAGCGCTCTGCGCGGCTAAAAAATACGCCCCGACCTGCGCACCGTCTACCAACGCATGATGCACCTCAAGCGTCATTGCCATGTCCCAACGTCCGTCACGTTCGACGAATTTGCCCCAACTGACACGCGGAATGCAGTCACCTGGTCCGGGCAGTGCATTGTTGATCGATGTGTAATCCAACCACGGCATACATGACAAATACGCTAGATCGTCACGCTCGCCGCTATTGGCTTGCAACGCGCCACCTTCGGTAACCTCATCGATCAACGCTTTCGCTTGGGCATCAAAGGTCACAAAATCAGCAGTATACGGCACATAGGCATAGCCGAAACTGCCCGCATCCGTTGGCACCGTCATCGATAACGTAATCATCTCATGAGCCACGACAACGTCATCGCGAAAGCGCATACAAAGCTCGGGAACCGCATGTATTCCAGCGCCAATTGCATAAAGGCAAGCCCGATAAGGCGATACTCCATCACCCTTTCGTTTTATCAAATGGGTTACATCCAACCGGCTTGTAACCGCATAATGCGGTTTGTCGTAAGTACGGAAGAAGCGAAATTGTGCGGCGCGCGGCCAAGTCTCAAGATCAACGATGTGATGTGTCATAAACCGTTGATGTCAAATATCCTGCCCACGTTCCAGCAGTTCTTCAATCAGGTCGCGCTGCAGCCCACCACTATCACCACCGCCGAACTGCGTCGCACCCCCTGTATAGAGTGACCCGTATGTCTTGGCTATATTCACAGTTTGCGCGATGCCAGAAATTAGCTGATCACGCTCTAACTCTTTGAAAGGGTGAATGAAAACACCCCATAAGCGTTCTTGCGCAATGGCATAACGTGCATCCAGAGCACTGTCGAAATTTGCCTGCATAACACGCTGCATTTCCTCGGCTGTCATTGTATCGGCAGAGCGGATCGGAACCATCGCGCGCATCCGGTTTGCGCTGATATCAGTGACGATCAAAACAGGAATATCATCAATCACGAAGCTAAACCCCGGCCCCGCAACAGCAGCCTCAGGATCAAGCGCCAGCACGATCTGTGCCATACGGCCGATCGTCATATGAGGCTCGGCATCTTGGGCCTGTGCCGTGACGGGCAAAAGCAGAGTGAGAAAAGCAAGGATACGGATCATGGGGCAAACTCCTGTTGCCACAACCTTAGGAAATCCCGCACATCCTGCCAAACCACGGTTTGGTGAAAGCCTGCAATATCTTGGTCTAAGACATGCGATCCGCAATAATCGCAATCGCCGCCGCAATCGCCTGATCAATTGTCAGATCAGAGGTATCCAGCATATACGCGTCATCCGCAGGCACCAAAGGCGATGCAGCACGATTACGATCGCGAGCATCGCGCTCTTTGACGTCTGCAATCACATCGTCCAAGGCAACGTCCATGCCTTTGGCGACCAATTCGTCAAACCTGCGTGTTGCGCGGCGTTCTGGGCTGGCAGTGACAAACAGCTTTGCATCTGCGAGTGGGCAAACAACGGTGCCAATATCACGGCCGTCCAAAACTGCCCCCTGCCCGCGCGCGGCAAAGTTGCGCTGAAAATCCACCAATGCGTCGCGCACCTGCGCAATCACAGCAACTTCGCTGGCGGCTTGGGCCACTGCGGGGGTCCGCAAACTATCATCTTCTAGGTCAACCGGATCCAGCGCGCGTGCGGCTTCAATCGGTGATGCACCGGCCAGAACCTTGGCACCGACCGCACGGTATAACAGCCCTGTGTCCAAGTGCGCGAAACCGAAATGCGCGGCAACCGCCTTTGAGATTGTCCCCTTGCCAGCTGCGGCGGGTCCATCAATCGCGACGGTAAAGCTCATGCTGTTTCGCGCACCAACTGCGCACCCAGATCACCCATCAGGCGTTCAAAGATAGGGAACGAGGTTGCAATAGGACCTCCATCATCAACGCGCATTGGGTCCTGGGTCGCCATGCCCATCACCATAAAGGCCATCGCAATTCGGTGATCCAATGCGCTGGCCACTGTCACGCCTCCGGGCACATTACCGTGGCCAAGACCGGTGACTCTCCACCAATCAGTGCCTTCGTCGACCGTTACGCCAGCAGCGCGAAGACCTTTTGCCATCGCATCAATGCGGTCGCTTTCCTTGACACGCAATTCTTTCACACCCTGCATATCCGTGACGCCAGCAGCAAAGCTCGCGACGACAGATAGAACAGGATACTCATCGATCATGCTGGCAGCACGCGCGGGTGGCACAGCAATCCCTTTGAGGTCCGGTGAATACTTCGCGCGCAGATCAGCAACTGGCTCACCGCCTTCTTCGCGCACATTTTCAAAGGTGAGGTCCGCGCCCATCTCTTGCAGCGTTGTAAACAACCCCGCCCGGGTCGGGTTCAACCCGATATTGGGCACCAAGACATCAGACCCCGGGACGATAATTGCGGCACATACCGGAAACGCGGCGGAGGACGGATCGCGAGGTACGACAATCGTTTGCGGCGCAAGTTCGGGCTGGCCATCGAGCGTAATGACCCTGCCCTCGTCGGTGTCCGCTACAGTCAGTGTCGCACCGAACCCCTGCAACATGCGTTCGGTATGATCGCGGGTGGCTTCTTTTTCGACCACCACCGTCTGGCCGGGGGCATTCAAACCCGCTAGTAGGACCGCTGACTTCACCTGTGCGGACGGTACAGGCACTGTGTATCGCACGGGAACGGGATCAGCCGCACCAACCAATGTCATCGGCAAACGACCACCTTGGCGGCCAACGGTTTGCGTTCCAAAAAGTGCTAACGGGTCGGTAACGCGGCCCATCGGGCGACCGTTGAGCGATGCATCACCCGTGAATGTGACGGTAATCGGTGACGTTGCCATCGCCCCCATGATCAACCGCACACCGGTGCCAGAGTTGCCACAATCGATCACCTGATCAGGCTCGGCAAACCCACCAACCCCGACACCAGAGACCGTCCATTTACCGCCACCATGATCAGTAACTGTCGCACCAAACGCCTGCATGGCCTTGGCGGTATCCAGTACATCTTCTCCCTCCAGTAGTCCGGTGATGTGCGTCTCACCCACACACATCGCCCCAAGGATCAAAGACCGGTGCGAAATCGATTTGTCACCCGGCACATGTGCCTCACCTTGCAAGGGGCCGCATGGGCGTGAAATCATGGGGGTGGGCGTGCCGTGACCGGACATAAATGGCGTTCCTTCATTGTTGCGCGGAGTGATAACGCAGCGGCATTGCAGCGTCCATCGCCCCGCACTGCAAACTTTGCAAAAACTACGCTAAGGGGGGCACGCCCTCAAATCCTGCGGAAGGTCAGGTAGTGCGGGGTGCGGCCTTCACGCAGGGCCTTTTGCTCGTAGCGGGTCGAAATCCAATCATCCCATGGATTACGCCAGTCCGCCGGACCTTCGGCAAGCCATTCGAACCCATGCCGCGGCACCTGCTCGAGCGTTTGGCGCACATAGTCTTGGATATCTGTTGCGACGCGCAACTCTGCACCGGGCTTCATGACGCGGTGCAATGGCGCCAAATGTTCGGGCGTGACGAAGCGCCGGCGGTGATGGCGTTTCTTGGGCCAGGGATCCGGGTAATTCAAAAAGACTTTGCTCAAGGTATTATCAGGCAGCACGTCGAAAAGATCACGCACATCGCCCGGATGGACGCGCAGATTTTCAACTTGCGACTTGCGGATTTTCCCCAACAGCATAGCAACGCCATTGATAAAGGGCTCACAACCGATCAATCCAATTTCAGGATTGCGTTCGGCCATATGCACCAAATGTTCGCCACCCCCGAAACCTATTTCGAGCCAGATGTCTTTGCTGTCAAAAACGGGCGATAGATCAAGCGTCGTGCGATCTGGGTTTTCTTCCCAACTGATCGGCCCCGGCGAAAGCGGTTTCAGATCATTTTCGAGATAGTCGTTTTGCGAAGCCCGAATGGTTTTTCCGCGAAAACGGCCATAGAAGTTGCGCCAAGGTGCGCCCGAAGGGTGGTTTGTCTTGCTCATGATTGTGGCTTTACCAAGCACGTCTTCAATGCGCAACGCGCGGGTGGGTCTTGACCCACCCTACCCATTAAACGGCAGCTTTGAGCGCCTCGACCAGATCGGTCCGTTCCCAGCTGAACCCGCCATCCGCCTCCGGCGCGCGGCCAAAATGTCCGTAAGCCGCAGTGCGCTCGTAGATTGGTTTGTTCAAGCCAAGGTGCTGGCGAATACCGCGTGGCGTAAGATCCATAATCTGATCAATTGCGCGTTCAATCGCTGCAGGGTCGACGTCGCCGGTCCCATGCGTTTCGGCGTAAATCGACAAGGGCTTAGCCACACCAATCGCGTAGCTTAGCTGGATCGTGCAACGTTCAGCCATGCCAGCCGCCACTACATTCTTGGCTAGATAGCGAGCAACATAAGCAGCCGAACGGTCAACTTTCGTCGGATCCTTTCCAGAGAAAGCACCACCGCCATGCGGTGCTGCACCGCCATACGTATCCACAATGATCTTGCGGCCTGTCAGGCCGGCATCACCATCCGGTCCGCCGATGACGAATGTGCCCGTCGGGTTCACCCACCATTCGGTTTTCGGTGTAATCAGGCCATCGGGGAGCACTTCAAGAATGTAGGGTTCAACAATTGCGCGAATATCGTCGCTGGTCTGGCTCTCATGCGCGTGCTGGGTCGACAGGACAATCGATGTCACTTCGACGGGTTTGCCACCAGCATAACGCAATGACACCTGACTTTTGGCGTCCGGGCGCAGACTAGGCTGTTCACCGGATTTGCGCACTTCTGCCAGACGCCGCAAGATTGCATGCGCATATTGAATTGGCGCTGGCATCAGTTCTTCTGTTTCTGTCGTCGCGTAGCCAAACATGATGCCTTGGTCGCCAGCGCCCTCATCTTTGTTGTCCGCAGCATCGACACCTTGGGCGATATGCGCTGATTGCTCGTGCAAGAGGTTTGTCACTTCGCAGGTCGCATGATGGAACTTGTCTTGCTCGTACCCGATATCTTTGATGCAACTGCGCGCGATACCCTCGACCTTGCCCATGTAATCCTTGAGCTTTGTTTGATCCGACAAACCAACTTCGCCGCCGATCACCACGCGGTTGGTCGTCGCGAAAGTCTCGCAAGCGACCCGCGCCTCTGGTTCTTGGCTAAGGAATGCGTCCAGAACTGCGTCTGAGATACGGTCGCATACCTTATCAGGATGCCCCTCCGAGACGGACTCAGAAGTAAAAACGTAATCTTGTCTTGCCATGGGGATGTGCTCCAATAAAAATTACTGCCACGTCAGGAAGCCGTTGTGACAGAACCGATTACCCGCATAGGGGGTGCCCGTGAGAACGTCAATCACTATCACGTTGGTGCAATCCGTAGCGCAAAGCCGTCAACAAAATCAGAACAATAATGACGGGCCAATCGCCATAGCGGCTGTAGAATGTCTCGCTTAATGCAGGCGGGAGGGCCGCATCAATGGCCCCCTCCACATCCAAAGCCAGCGAGGCGGTAATCCGCCCTTTTGCGTCAATCATTGCGCTGATCCCGGTATTTGCGACACGGACCATCGGCAAGCCTTGCTCAATTGCGCGTAGCCTTGCCTGGGCGAGGTGTTGGTGCGGCCCCGCTGCTTTGCCAAACCAAGCGTCATTGGTGATCAACAAAAGCAGCCGGGGCCGCGTATCACCGTAGTCGATTTCCTCGGCAAAGATGCCTTCATAGCAGATCAGCATCACCGCCGGACCAATCCCTGGCAAATCCAAAGGACCGGGTTCCTCGCCTTTGGAAAAGCCTATCCCAAGGTTTCCCGCCAATCCTGTCGCACCCATTTGTCCCAACAGCCGCGCACCGGGAATGTATTCGCCAAAGGGCACCAGATGTCGCTTGTCATAGATACTTTGCACCGCGCCACCCGGACCCATGACCACCAGACTATTAAACGCGCGGAATTCGGTATCACGCCGCTGAATACCAAACACCAATGGCGCACCACGCGCGGCACCTGACAGCAGACTCAGATCATCCTCAATATGGTTCAACAAAAACGGGATCGCGGTTTCAGGCCAGACAACCAGATCTGGCACGGCACCTTCGCTTGTCATCCGCACCAACCGGTCGACGAAAACATCACGGTACAATGGATCCCATTTTTGATTTTGCGGTGCATTTGGTTGCACAAGACGCACAATCGGCATGTCATCCGGCAGAGACCCAGCCGATCCCGGGCGCAGCACAAATGACAAAGCCACAAGCAAACCAAGCGTCGCAAGGCCAATGATGCGGTCCCGCGACAATAGCAACGTACAGGCCCATGCCGCCAGAACGACCAGCAAAGTCAATAAATGCGGACCGCCCCATGCCGAGGCTTGCGCAATACCGGTATTGACCCAGACATGTCCCAACAACGCCCACGGAAACCCGGTGAGGATCAAGGATCGCAAGACCTCGGCAGCGACAATCATCAACGCGAGCATCACAACGCTGCGCGGCGCAATGCGCTGTGCCAGCCATCCCGCAAGCCCCCAAAAAATCGCGGCACCCGAAGCCATCAAAATCAAAGCAAAGGGCGCCATCCAACCATGGCGTGCGATATCAACCAAAAAGGGTTCAATGATCCAACGCAGGCTAAAGGCAAAATAGCCCGCACCGAAGCACCAAGCCTGCATGGCCGCCTGTCTTGGCGATATGACATTGCGGTGCAGCACAAAAAGCAAAGCGAGAGCCAAGATCGTCGCAGGCCACCAATCGGTCGGCGCCTGCCCCAAACCCGCACAGACCCCCAAAAGACCTAACACCAAACAGCGCTGCCACTGCGGCCACTGCGCAAAGCGCCGCAAGATATCAGCCATTTGTCTTTGCAGTGGCCAGACGCACGCGCAGTCGTTTTACTCGCCTTGGATCGGCATCGACGACTTCGAATTCAGGACCATCGGGATGGACGATGACCTCGCCTCTTGCGGGCAAATGCCCGGCCAGCATCGTGACCAAACCACCCAGCGTATCAATTTCTTCTTCATCGATTTCGGCGGGATTGGTCAGCGTCATTCCGATCTCTTCTTCGAAATCATCAAGATCAGTCCGGGCTTGCGCCAAGTAACAGCCCGGCTTTTCCATGACCCAGCTTTTGGCCTCTTCGATGTCGTGTTCATCTTCGATTTCGCCAACAACCTGTTCAATCAGATCCTCGATCGTCACCAGACCGTCAGTGCCACCATATTCATCAATCACAAGCGCCATGTGAATGCGTTCTGCCTGCATCTTTTGCAGCAAGACACCCAATGGCATTGAGGGTGGTACATAAATCAACGGACGCACCATTTCGCGCAGGTCAAGCTTTTGACGGTTCCCATTGAAGCCGTGTCGCAGCGCAAAATCTTTCAAGTTTGCGATCCCGATCGGTGTATCAAGCGTGCCGTCGTAAACCGGGATACGTGTTAGGCCACTGTCACGAAAGGTCTTTACCAATCCATCTTTGGTGATTGTCACGGGGACTGCAACGATATCAGGCTTTGGGACCGCCACATCCTCTACGCGCATCCGGCGCAGGTTCAGCATACCAAGAACGGAGCCCGCAGCCCGTACCGATTCCACAGGCGCATCCTCATGAACTTCGGGCATGGCAGGTGGGCGAAACGCATGTCGCAGACGGGTCAACAAACCCGGTGTAGTGTTCGTCTGATCCTCTTGCGCGCTTTGCGCTGCAATAGATGGACCGTCGCTGGTATCGCCCATTTTATCCTTACCTATGCGGGTCTTCTGACCCTGTTATGCCTTATATGGGTCACTTAACCCTAATTTGCCAAGTATCTCTATCTCAAGCCCTTCCATCAAGGCTGCATCACGGTCGCGTTCGTGGTCAAACCCCAATAGATGCAATGTGCCATGAACAAGTAAATGAAGCGTATGATCATGCATCGTTTTGCCTGCCTCGGCGGCCTCGCGTTTACAAGTCTCAAAGGCAATTGCAATATCGCCCAATTCGGTATCGGGACCCGGTCGCGGCGCAAGCGGCATCTCGCCATCAACTGCAGCAGCCCGTTCATCCGATGGCCAGCTAAGCACGTTTGTCGGCTGCGGCTTGCCACGAAAGTCTTCGTTCAGCGCGGCAATGCGCGCGTCGTTGCAAGCCAAAAGACTGATTTCAAACGCCGAAGGCTCAATTCCCAGACGTTCCAATGTCGCATCAGTTGCGAGCTGCGCGAGCGCATCAAAATCGCCCCAGCGTTTGTCCTCAACCAAACAATCTACTGTCACTTTGGATCGTCAGCCTCGTAAGCTTCAATGATGGCCGCCACCAACGGATGGCGCACAACATCTTTGGAGGTAAAATAATTGAAACTGATCTTTGGGATATGCTTCAGCAAACGCTCTGCATCCCAAAGGCCGGAATTGACACCGCGCGGCAAATCTATCTGAGTGCGATCGCCGGTGATCACCATGCGCGAACCTTCGCCCAATCGGGTCAAAAACATCTTCATCTGCATCGTGGTGGCATTCTGCGCTTCGTCCAAGACGACAAAAGCATTCGACAATGTGCGTCCACGCATAAAGGCCAAAGGTGCGATTTCGATCACCTTTTCCTCCATCATTTTGGCAGATTGCTTGCCCGGCAAGAAATCATTCAGCGCATCATAAAGCGGCTGCATATAGGGATCGACCTTGTCCTTCATATCGCCGGGCAGATAGCCAAGCTTTTCGCCCGCCTCAACAGCCGGACGGGACAGAATGATCTTATCAACATGGCCACTAATCAGCATGTTCACACCAACCGCGACAGCCAGATATGTCTTACCCGTACCTGCCGGACCAATGCCAAAGGCAAGTTCGTTGTCGAAAAGCGATTTCACATAGGCCTTTTGCGCGTCTGTGCGGGGCTCAACCAACTTCTTACGCGTCTTAATCTCAACGCGCGCGGTTTCCGCCTTGAACAACTCAATCTGATCACCGTTCTCGTTCAGCATGATTTCCGTGTCCGGCGCCATACGCAACTCACGGTCCAAATCACCAGGTTCCAATGACCGGCCCGCCTCAAGACGCCTATAGAGCGCTTGCAGAACTTGGGTTGCCTCATGGCGTGCATCAGCATCGCCAATCACCGCAAGCTGATTGCCGCGCCGCAAAATCTGGACGCCAAGCTTATCTTCGATGGTGGTCAAGTTGCGGTCATATTCGCCGCAAAGATCGATCAGCAGAAAGTTATCTGGAAATTCCAACAGGGCTTCTGTGGACGCTTCAACGGGTGGGGTCAGGGCACCAGTGGCCAATCAGATCTCCTTTATTCTCTAAGTACCGTTATCGTGACAACTCAGACCACGACGCGCAAGGCGTCAAAGGCAATTGTCACGGTATTGATACGAAATTATTTTGGCTTTGCCGACGGTTTGATCACTAAGGTGGATCTTGATCCACCTTACAACAATTCACCCTTAAGCGAATTCGGGCTGTCTTGAACAATCTTCACACGGCGGATTTGTCCCAACACATCTTGGGGCGCATCTGCATAAACAGCATGAAGATACTCCGACTTGCCGATCATCTGCCCGGTTTCGCGGCCAGCTTTTTCAAAAAGCACCTTCACTTCGCGCCCGACCATCGCCGCTTGCGTTTCGCGCTGCTGGTCGCGCAACAAAGCCTGAAGGCGCTGTAGACGCTCATTCATGACATCCTCGGGCAGCTGCGGTTTTTCGGCGGCCGGCGTGCCGGGACGCGTTGAATACTTGAAGGAATAGGCCTGCCCGTAATGAACATCGCGGACCAACTGCATGGTATCTTCAAAGTCTTGGTCCGTCTCTCCCGGGAAACCGACAATAAAGTCACCAGACAACAGCAAATCCGGACGCGCGGCCCGTATCCGCGCGATCAAACGCACATAGCTTTCGCCGGTATGTTTGCGGTTCATCGCTTTGAGAATGCGATCCGATCCAGATTGCACCGGCAAATGCAGATAGGGCATCAATTTATCGCAAGTGCCATGCGCTTCGATCAAGGCATCATCCATGTCATTGGGGTGCGAGGTCGTAAAGCGGATGCGCTCCAGCCCGTCGACCTTGTCCAAAGCCCAGATTAGTCCTGCCAAACCACCTTCGTGCCCGTGATAGGCATTCACGTTTTGGCCCAGCAGCGTGATCTCTCTTACGCCGCTTTCAACCAACTCTTGCGCCTCGCGGACAATGCGGTCCGCCGGACGTGAAACCTCCGCGCCGCGCGTATACGGCACCACACAAAATGCGCAAAACTTGTCGCAGCCTTCTTGAACGGTCAGAAATGCGGTTGGGCCACGTTTTGCCTTGGAACGTGTCTTGAGCGTATCGAACTTATCATCATCCGGAAAATCCGTATCGAGCGCCTTTTTCCCGGCCTGCACAGCCTCTTCCATCGCTGGCAAACGGTGGTAACTCTGCGGTCCGACAACAAGGTCAACCATCGGCTGACGACGAATGATTTCTTCGCCCTCAGCCTGCGCGACACAGCCTGCAACACCAATTTTCAGATCAGGATTTTCAGCCTTCAGACCTTTGAAACGCCCCAACTCGGAATACACCTTTTCCGCAGCTTTTTCGCGAATATGGCACGTGTTGAGCAGAATCATATCCGCATCATCTGGGGTCTTGGTTTCCACATATCCTTTGCCACCCAGCGCCTCGGCCATGCGTTCGCTGTCGTAGACATTCATCTGACAACCATACGTCTTAATATAAAGCTTCTTTGGCTCGGACATCGGGACACTCATGTGCTGGAATAACGACCGCCTTCTAGCGGCTTGGGGCGTGGCTTGCAATGCGGCTGAATATAGCAGAATTTGAAGCCAGCTCAGCTGGATACGCGCACCGATGCACTACCCCTCACTTTTGGCACTCACGAACGATCGCAATGGCGCGGCCACAAAAGGCCCGGTGGCGTTAGTATTGATTGAAGATGAAGTCGATGTCGCGCGTACCTTGCACCACCATGCGAAGGCTGGTTTTGCCCAAATCATCGCGTTCTGCGCACCAACACTGACGTTCCCAACGGGCCTACCGGAAAACGTCAGCCGCGTTGATCATGATGTAAGTAGCGCTGGCACCCTGCAAACGATCATCAATGCCATGATCAAGGCGCGTCCTGATTGCTGGCTTTATTATTGCTACAATGCTGAATACGTTTTCTACCCATTTTGCGAGCACCGCAGTGTCGGCGAAATGCTCGGATTTATGCAAGAAGAGCGCCGTGATGTTGTTTTGACTTATGTCGTCGATCTGTATGCAAAGGATCTTGCGGCACATCCAACCGGGGTCGATCCGGACGGCGCCTACTTTGACAAATCCGGCTACTATGCGCTTGCGCGACAAGACAAAGATGGCGCAGCAATCGAGCGACAAGTCGACGTCTTTGGTGGACTGCGTTGGCGTTTCGAAGAACATATCGCGCGTGATCGCCAACGCACAGATCGCGTTGCGTTCCTCCGCGCCCAACCGGGATTGGAAATGTTGCCGGATCGGTCATTTAATATGGCCGAATACAACACCTACTCGTGCCCTTGGCACAATAACCTTTCTGCTGCGGTGGCGTCTTTTCGAACAGCCAAAGCGCTACGGCGAAACCCTGGCAGCCGTGCAGTCATTCATACATTTCATTGGCCGCAGTCAGAACCCTTTAACTGGCAATCTCGACAGCTTTTGGATTTGGGGCTGATGGAACCGGGGCAATGGTTTTAGGCAGAGGGCGCTGCATCTGATGGTGCAGCGATGAGAATGGCCAATCGCTTGCACGGCTGACAAGTCCCGCATGAAGTGGCGCTGACCTGATCAAATGCATGTGCGTGGCAAGATCATCATCATCACGGATCAAATGTTCCCAGAAACGGCGCTGCCATATCCCTTTTTCACCACGTCTTGCGTGGTTGGGTGGTACATAGTCAGGCTGCGGCGCATGCCTTGAAAACGTTGATTTGATCATCCGCCAACGTTTGGAAAAATCAGCGTCTCCCTCAGGCAAAGTCCAGATCATGTGGGCTTTGTTAGGTAGGACAACGGCGGCATCAATCTCAAACGGCCAGCTTTTGCGGCAAAGGCGTGTCGCGTTGCGGAGCAGTTCAATATGCGAGACAAGCAGGTCTGACGTTTGATCGTGCAACCGAACAGTAAAGAAATAGGTGCCCCCAGGCACCAAGAGACGGCGATAATTTGACATGCCGCCAAACTGAAGCGGTAGAGTTAATTAAAGGTAAAACCGTGATAGCCCGTAAGATGGATCATGATCCACCATACCGCAGGCGCGACTTATGTGCGCCGCAACCGGATCACGACATCAACCGATGCGATCTCAGCACCGGCAGGCGCATCAGGCAAATGACGGATGACTAACTGTTCTGCAGGCGCATCCGTTAGCGTCGCCGTATCTTCCCAGTAGAAATGTGGGTGATCAGTCATGTTGGTGTCAAAGTAACTTTTCGAGCCATCGACCGTAATCTCGCGCATCAGCCCAACTTCGCAGAACGCACGCAATGTATTGTAGACCGTCGCAAGCGACACTTTCTCATCGGCATCTGACGCCGCTTCAAACAAGCTTTCCGCTGTCACATGACGATCTTGACCGTCGCCCACAAGCAATGTGGCCAATGTCATACGTTGGCGCGTCGGCCGCAAGCCGGCACCCGCCAGCCAGTCCGAACTCCGCTGTGTTTCAATCTCTGCCATGGTCGCTCTTTTGCTGCCTACCCCCTTCATATGGGAAGTCATGGGCCCGGATCAAATGAAATTAAGCACAAAAACCGCAGACTTGCCCTCTTAATCCCCTCAGTGGTAGAGGTCGCGAGACGCAGTAGAGAAGAATGAGACCAGTAATATGGCAGAATATCCGACAAGTTTCGACAAAGAAGACCTGCTCAAATGCTCGCGCGGGGAGCTCTTTGGCGAAGGGAATGCCCAGCTTCCTGCCCCTCCTATGTTGATGATGGATCGGATCACCGACATTTCTGGCGATGGTGGCGAACACGGCAAAGGCCATGTGGTCGCAGAGTTTGATATCACGCCTGATCTTTGGTTTTTTGACTGCCATTTCCCCGGAAACCCAATCATGCCCGGTTGTCTTGGGCTTGATGGCTTGTGGCAGCTGACGGGCTTCAACCTCGGTTGGCGCGGCTGGCAGGGGCGCGGCTATGCGCTGGGTGTAGGTGAGGTGAAGCTGACAGGTATGGTGCGTCCAGACCGTAAGATGCTGACATATCGCATTAATTTCACCAAGGCGATCCAAACCCGCCGTTTAACGATGGGCGTGGCCAACGGAATCGTTGAGGCCGACGGCGACGTCATTTACCAAGTTACAGATATGAAGGTTGCCTTGTCAGAAAGCTGATCTGGGACTTTACGTGGATTATGAAGGAGAGGTGCCTATGCGCCGTGTTGTTGTCACCGGTCTAGGGATCGTGTCCCCCATCGGAAATAACGTAGATGAGGTCCTGACCTCGCTTAAAGCGGGCAAGTCCGGGATCGAAGCCTCGCCTGAAATGGTCGAACACGGGTTTCGCAGCCAGATTGCCGGTACTTTGAAAATCGACATCAAAGACCACGTTGATAAGCGCACCTTGCGCTTTATGGGACCGGGTGCGGCGTATGCACACATCGCGATGGGTCAAGCCATCGCAGACGCCGGATTGGACGAAGATCATGTCGTTAATCCGATGACAGGGCTGATTGCAGGATCAGGTGGGCCATCCACATCTGCGATTCTTGCAGCACATGACGTTGTGAAAACCACTGGTGCCACGAAACGGATTGGGCCGTTTGCCGTGCCAAAGGCGATGTCATCGACCGTCAGCGCCAACCTTGCGACCGCCTACAAGATCAAGGGCATGAATTTTTCCATCACCTCGGCTTGTTCAACATCGTTGCACTGCATTGGTATGGCGGCACAACAGGTGGCACTCGGCAATCAAGACATCATGTTCGCTGGCGGTGGTGAAGAGCTGGACTGGACGCTGTCGTGCCTGTTCGACGCGATGGGCGCGATGTCGTCAAAATATAACGACACGCCTGAACGGGCCAGCCGCGCGTTTGATGCGGGCCGCGATGGCTTTGTGATCGCTGGTGGCGGTGCCATGGTCGTGCTCGAAAGTCTCGAGAGCGCACAAGCACGCGGTGCTAAAATCTATGCCGAAGTGACAGGCTTCGCTGCTACATCTGATGGCGCTGACATGGTCGCCCCGTCTGGCGAAGGTGGAGAGCGTGCGATGCGCGGCGCGCTGAAGACGCTGCCTGAGGACCGCAAGGTCAGCTACATCAACGCACACGGCACATCGACCCCCGTTGGCGATGTCGGCGAAGTCGAAGCCGTGCGCCGCGTCTTTGGGCAAGGCACGACGCCGCCAATCAGTTCAACAAAGTCGATGACGGGCCACAGCCAAGGTGCTACGGGCGCACAAGAAGCAGTCTACTGCTTGCTGATGCTGGAGAACGATTTCATCGCGCCATCAATCAATGTGGAAACGCTCGACCCTGCACTGGATCCTACCGAGATCGCAACCGATTTGGTCGAAAATGCGGGCCTAGATACCGTGATGACCAACTCTTTCGGATTTGGTGGCACGAACGGCTCCATGCTGCTTTCAAAATTCAAAGGATAAACCCATGACACTTTCGATGCAGGGCAAGCGCGGGTTGATCATGGGCGTGGCCAACGAACGCTCCATCGCTTGGGGGATCGCCAAGGCGATGGCGGACGCGGGCGCAGAACTTGCCTTTACTTACCAGGGCGAAGCTTTTGGCAAGCGGTTGGAGCCTTTGGCGCAGTCTGTCGGCTCTGACATCATGGTCGATGTGGATGTGACCGATGACGCGAGCATGGATTTGGCATTTTCGACCCTCAAAGATCGTTGGGGCACGCTTGATTTCGTCGTCCACGCCATCGCGTTTTCTGACAAGAACGAACTGACAGGACGTTTCATCAACACCAGCCGCGACAACTTTAAGAACTCGCTGGCGATCTCGTGCTATTCCTTCATTGACGTGGCCAACCGCGCGTCTCAGATGATGCCGGACGGCGGCACGCTGTTGACCCTGACCTATCAAGGTTCGAACCGCGTGACCCCGTTCTACAACGTTATGGGCGTGGCAAAGGCGGCGCTGGAATCAACGACCCGCTACCTTGCCAACGATCTTGGGCCACAAGGTATTCGCGTCAACGCGATCAGCCCGGGCCCGATGAAGACCCTCGCAGGGGCCGCAATCGGCGGCGCGCGCAAGACCTACAAGCACACCAACATGAACGCGCCAATGCGTGCGAACGCAACGCTCGAAGCGGTCGGAGGCACCGCCGTTTATCTGGCATCAGATGCAGGCGCCTGCACAACGGGTGAAATCATCCGCGTTGATGGCGGCTTTCATGTTCTGGGCATGCCGCAACCAGACCATTTGGTTTAACGGCAGCCCTTGGGATGGGTGATTTCACCCATCCTTTCGCTGCTTAAGCGGCATCAATCCCAACAATCTCAATCGCAAAGTTCAAGTCTTGCCCTGCCAGCGGGTGGTTTGCATCCAACGTCACCTCGGTCTCTGTGACCTCGGCGACCGTCACGGGCATCACCTGACCTTGCGGCGTTTGCATTTGCAACTGCGTGCCCACTTCGCATGGGATTTCCGCAGGGATCTGATCACGCGGCACCGCTTGGCGCGCATCCGGGTTCACTTCGCCGTAGGCTTGCAGACACGGCACATTTACGTCCTTCTTGTCGCCCACAGCCATACCGGGGATCGCAGTATCCAGCCCTTTGATGATCTGACCAGAGCCTACGACAAACTCTAACGGATCGCGGCCTTCGGAGCTATCGAACATCTCGCCGTTGTCGAGTGTTCCTACATATGTGATCCGGACAGTATCGCCTGCTTTTGCTTGGCTCATGGGCTTGTTTTCTTTCATCTCAGGAAAATTTCCCCGTCACGTTATGCGCGCCCAGACAGGTTTGCAAATCGATTGCCTCTTTCAGCCGCGGCAAGGGCGTGACACGATGAAAACGAGACTGTGGAGGACCCGATGCCACTCACGACATTTGTGTTTGATGCTTACGGCACGCTTTTGGATGTGAACGCGGCTGCGATGCAAGCCGCCCAGGAACCAGCGCACAACGATCTAGCCGCTGTTTGGCCTGAACTGGCCCGCGATTGGCGGCTTAAACAGTTGCAGTATACTTGGTTGCGCGCTGTGGCTGATCAGCATTGCGATTTCTGGCAGGTCACGCAGGACGGTCTAGATTGGGCGATGGAAGCCCACGGGCTAAACAACCGCGCCACGCGGGCGCGGTTGTTGGAGCTTTATTGGGAGCTTAGCGCATATCCGGAAGTTGCCGACATGCTGGCTGCGCTCAAAGCAAAAGGGGTCGCTACCGCGATTTTATCCAATGGATCGCCCGATATGCTGCAAGGTGCCGTAGCTTCTGCGGGGATCGGTCACTTGCTGGATGCAGTGTTGAGCGCCGAGGACGTTGGCGTCTTCAAACCACATGCGCGGGTTTATGATCTTGTCGGTGCAAAATTTGATTGCCCACCAGAAAACGTGCTCTTTGTTTCATCCAACGGTTGGGACGCAGCGGGTGCCGCCGGTTACGGTTTCCAAACTGTTTGGGTAAACCGTGGCGGTGAACCTGTTGATCGTCTTTACGCCAGTCCGCATCACGTCTTGCGCGACCTCACCACATTGCCGGAGTTTCTTTAATGCCAAACTATACGTCTGCCGATGGTCTCAAACTCCATTACACAGATGAAGGTTCCGGTCTGCCCGTCATCGCTTTAGCCGGGCTCAGCCGGAATGGCACTGATTTCAACCATGTAGCACCTCATTTGCCCGTCAGGTTAATCCGGCCCGATTATCGCGGGCGCGGGCTGTCGGACTGGGCCGATCATAGCACCTATACCATCCCGCAAGAGGCCGCCGACACGCTGGCACTGATGGATCATTTGGGACTGGAAAAGGCGGCGATCCTTGGCACATCGCGCGGTGGATTGATCGCCATGGTTCTGGCGGCAACCGCGAAACATCGCCTGAGCGCCGTAGCCCTGAACGATATTGGCCCTGTCATCGATGAAACCGGGATCGCGGTGATCAAAGACTACATCGGGCGCAACCCCACACAGAAAACATACGCTGAAGCCGCCGCTGCACGCGCAAAGCTCTTGACCCTTTTTGAGGGTGTGCCGATGTCGCGTTGGTTGGAGGAAGTTGAACAACAATACGAAGAAACGGCAGACGGCCTTGTGATCCGCTATGATCCCAAGCTGCGCGATGCGGTCTTGGAGGCTGGGACACAGCCCACGCCCGACCTCTGGCCGCTTTTTGATGCATTGTCCGACTTGCCGCTTGCACTGATCCGTGGGGCAAACTCGAATTTGCTCAGCGTTGAAACTGCAGATGAAATGACGCGGCGCAGGCCCGATATGATCCGGCACGATGTCGCAGGGCGCGGTCATGTGCCTTTTCTAGATGAACCAGATGCCTTGGACGCACTGAACCTGTGGCTGGAGAAACAACAATGAATATCGACATGATCCGTGCGGCGGCCGCGCGCATTAAAGGCCATGCACGGCGCACGCCAATCCTGACATCGCCGTTTCTTGATGACATCGCAGGGCGGCGGGTTTTCGTTAAAGCAGAGTGCTTGCAACACACCGGGTCGTTCAAATTTCGCGGTGGATGGTCAGCTATTTCCGCACTCACCGATAATGCGCTGAAGACAGGGGTCATCGCATTCTCCAGCGGCAACCATGCGCAGGGCGTCGCCTTGGCTGCCCGCGAACATGGTGCTCCTGCGGTGATCGTGATGCCTCGTGACGCGCCACAGGTGAAAATCGACAATACACGCGCATTGGGGGCTGAGGTTGTTCTTTATGATCGCGCGACTGAAAGCCGCGAAGACATCGGTCAGAAGCTGTCGTCAGAGCGCGGCCTAACTTTGGTGCGCCCTTACGACGAACCGCAAGTGATTGCAGGGCAAGGCACAACGGGGCTTGAGATTGCGGAAGATATGAATGCGCTGGGTGTCACAGATGCCGATGTCATGGTGTGTTGCGGCGGCGGCGGCCTGACCTCTGGCATAGCCCTTGCTTTGGCCGCGGATGCGCCGGGGCTGCGCGTGCGGCCTGCGGAACCCGAAGAGTTTGACGATGTCACCCGGTCGCTGATCAGCGGCAAGATCGAGCACAACACCCGTCTTGGTGGCTCGCTTTGTGATGCGATCATCACGCCGCAACCCGGCAATCTGACGTTTCCGATCATGCAGGCCCATTGCGGCCCCGGCGTGGTTGTCAGCGAAGATGAATGCTTGCGCGCAGTCGGTTTGGCCTTCGAGCGTCTGCGCATCGTGGTTGAGCCAGGTGGTGCAGCGGCCCTTGCAGCCGCTCTATTCCATCCAGACGCACTGTCGGGTGATGCCGTAATTGCGGTTGCGACAGGTGGCAATGTCGACGCCGCCGTCTTTGCCAAAGCACTGGAGACTTTGAAATGAGCCGTTTCACGATCGCCAGCTTTAACGTCAAAAACCTGATCGACCCAGAACAGGAATACTACCGCTTCGAGGAATACACGCCCGAAGAATATGCATGGAAACGCGCGTGGCTGGCCGATCAACTGCTTACGATGAATGCCGATATTGTATGTTTTCAGGAAATCTTTACCGAAGCCGCTTTGCGCGATGTGATCATTGAAACCGATGAACTCGGTCAGGCCGCCAATGATGCGGTCATCCCCAACAGATCAAAGCGCTATGCGCGCAAGGCGATCTTTCGCAAACTTGCCTTTGAACCCTACACCGAAGCAGCCCTTGCCTTTGCGCCGAACAGCTTTGATGGTGGCCCCGGCCAACGCCGCCCCGGTGTCGCGATCCTGTCGCGTTACGGGTTTGAAGGCACCCCCGAAATCATCCAAGACTTGCCTGAACCGCTCAATGTACCATTCAGCGATCTTGATGGCAGCGATGGCGGATCGTATCAAATCAAACGTCTCAGCCGCCCGATTTTGAAAGCGTGTATTCCAATCGGCGATCAGGTTGTGACCGTCTTTAATTGCCATCTCAAATCCAAACTTGGCGAATTGCCCAAACCGGAAGGCGCACCCTTCCCGCCTGCCGCCGATTTGGTGAACTATGATCCGGCGACGCGCGCCATGGGATCCTTGCGCGCAGCGTTGCGCCGAATGGCCGAAGCATGGGTGCTGCGATCAGCAATCTTGAAGGAGTTGGAAGCCGACCGCCCTGTCATGGTTTTGGGGGACTTTAACGATAGTGAACACGCCGTTTCGTCGGAGATCATCAGCGGTGAAGTTCCCTTTAAGAACTATGCTTGGATGCGCAGGCATGACGCGCAAACCCGGCGGGATCGCTATAGCGACGATCAAAACGAGATCATCCAAGAGAAGATCGGCAAAGTGCGTCTGTATTCCGGGGAAAAGTTATTCGTGAAGAAGTCCCTGCGAGACATGGTCTACACATCGGCCTTTGGCGGCGTGTTCGAGAGTATTGACCAGATCTTTATGTCGCGCCATTTCTTGCCCGATTTTGACGGCAAGATTGGCGAGATGGAGTATTTCAGCGTTCTGAACGATCATCTGACTGACGGCTCACATCCCGAAGCACCCTACAATAAACTGGCCTCCGATCATGGGCAAATCATGGCCCATATGGTGATCGGTGAACCCGATGACTAGGGTAACGGCGCGCGATGGCTGCGTGCTTCATGTTGTGGCAAGCGGCCCCGAAGACGCGCCCGTTTTGATGCTGTCAGGCAGCCTTGGATCAACGATTGAGATGTGGGACCCGATGCTGGCCTACCTGCCCGAAGAATTGCGCATTATCCGCTATGATTTGCGGGGGCATGGGGCCTCGGACGCGCCTGATGCACCCTATTCAATGGGGCAGTTGGTCAGCGACGCCGAGGCCGTTTGCGATGCCTTTGGCGTGCGCGACGCGATGTTTGTGGGTCTTTCGGTGGGCGGTATGATCGCGCAAGGATTGGCAGTCAAACGGCCCGAAATCATTCGGGCGCTGGTGCTTTCTAATACGGCTGCCAAAATCGGTAATCCCAAACTGTGGCAGGATCGGATCGACGCAGTCGAGGCAAAGCAATTGACCGGGATCGCGGACGAGTTGATGCAGCGTTGGTTTAGCAGGCATTTTTATGGGACACCTCAAATGGCGCGCTGGCAACGCATGTTGGAAGAGACATCGCCGCAAGGGTATGTGGGCGTTTGCGCAGCAATTGCGGGAACCGACTTTTATACGCCGACAAGCGGTTTGCGTATTCCGACTTTGGGCATCGCTGGAGCAGATGACAAATCAACACCTCCCGACCTTGTGCGCGAAACAATTGACGTGATCCCCGGAGCGCAATTCAAGCTCATGCGGCGGGTCGGGCATCTGCCCTGTGTCGAGGACCCACAAGGATATGCGGCCTGCCTGACCAACTTTATGGCTGACACGGGTCACCTCAAAAACCGAGCAGTTTGAAATCAACTTTACCGGATCGACACTCTTCGCTTGCAACCTGAACCGAGCAGTTTAATCCTGCTTGGATGAACAAACGCCTTGCCGTCACATTCATCCTGATTTCGGTTATGCTGGATAGCATGGGGATCGGGCTTATCATGCCTGTGATGCCCGACTTGATCCAAGAAGTTGAAGGCCAAGGTTTGGGGGCCGCGGCTGTCTGGGGCGGCATCCTGGCTACGATATTTGCAGCAATGCAGTTTATCTTCGGCCCAACTGTCGGGAACCTATCAGACAGATATGGCCGCAGGCCTGTCTTGATTATCTCACTTGTCATCATGGCATTTGATTACGTGCTGATGGCACTCGCACACACAATTTGGCTCTTGATCATCGGGCGCATTATCGGAGGCATTACGGCCGCCACGCAATCGACATCCGCCGCATATATGGCCGACATCTCAAAACCCGAAGAGAAAGCTGCGAATTTTGGACTGATCGGCGCGGCATTTGGCATGGGCTTTGTCCTTGGTCCTTTGATAGGTGGCGTTTTGGCCGAATATGGCACGCGTGCGCCATTCTGGGCCGCAGCTATTCTTGCAGCTGCCAATGCGATTTTTGGATATTTTGTTCTGCCAGAAACCGTGACGGACCGCATCCGCCGTCCGTTTGAATGGCGGCGCGCCAATCCCTTTGGCGCATTCAAGAACATTGGCGCTTTGCCCGGGCTGAAACGCCTGATGCTGATCACCTTTGTCTATACGATTGCGTTCTTCGTGTACCCCGGTGTCTGGGCCTATTTCGGGGCCGAAAGGTTCGACTGGGGCCCTGGTATGATTGGTTTGTCACTGGGTGTTTTCGGGATCGGTATCGCGATTGTCCAAGGCCTGTTGATCCGCCCGATTATCGGACTTTTGGGCGAACGCCGCACGGTTATTTTTGGCCTCACCATCGATGTTGTGGCCTTTGTCGCCTTGGCTTTTGTCACCAATGGCTGGGTCGCACTTGCACTCACACCACTGACAGCATTGGGATCGGTTGCGGGCCCTGCGCTACAAGGGATTATGTCGCGCACAGCCTCTGACGATCAGCAAGGTGAACTTCAGGGTACTGTGACGTCCATCAATGCGGTAGCTACGATAATAGCGCCTCTCATGGTCACGCAGACGTTTTGGTTCTTTACCGATGGCGGCGGCCCGCTCTATCTGCCGGGCGCGCCGTTCTTGCTTTCAGCGTTGCTGACCATCGGCTGTATTGTTGTCTTCATGCAAACGCCAAGGCCGAAGCGCGCGCGGGACACATAAGGTCGCGTTCTGACTTGCATTGGGGTGCAGGGGATCGCAGGGTCAGGGAAATTTGATTTCTCAGGACGCACGCATGTCACACATAAAAGCCGCCGTTTGCCGCGAATTTGGCGCCCCCCTCACGATTGAAACTGTGAACCTTGCCGCCCCCGATATGGGCGAAGTCGAGGTCACTCTGAAAGCCTGCGCAATTTGCCATTCTGACATCTCCTTCATTGATGGCGGCTGGGGTGGAACACTGCCCGCAGTCTACGGTCATGAAGCAGCAGGCCACATAACGTCAATTGGCGACGGCGTGCGCGGTGTCGTCTTGGGTGATCCTGTCGTCGTGACCTTGATCCGGGCCTGCGGTACCTGCCCGTCTTGTGCTGGCGGCAAACCGGTGATCTGCGAAAGCGATATGACGTCCGGCCCGATTACCGGAATGGACGGAGAGCCGATGACCCAAGCCATGAACACAGGTGGTTTTGCGCAAAAGGTCGTCGTTGATCAAAGCCAGGTTGTCAAATTACCCCAAGGTGTCGCGATGGAGGCCGCGGCGCTGCTGGCCTGCGGCGTGATCACAGGCGTTGGTGCTGTGGTGAACGCTGCAAATCTGCGTGCTGGACAAGACGTAGTGGTGATTGGCGCTGGCGGCGTCGGGCTTAACGCAATCCAAGGCGCGCGGATCGCAGGCGCGCGGCGGATCGTTGCCGTGGACATGTCAGAAGAAAAGCTGGCAATCGCACAGGAGTTTGGCGCAACAGACGGTGTGCTTGCAACAGACGACAAACCTTGGCGATTGGCCAAGAAGGCGATGGGGCGCGGCGCCGACGCCGTGTTTGTGACTGTCGGCGCAATCCCTGCCTATGATACCGCCCCGCAGTACCTTGCGAATGGTGGTAAGGTGATTATGGTCGGCATGCCGCATTCGGGGGCGATGTCTTCATATGAACCGGTCATGCTGGCAGCAACTGGCCAAGGCATGGTGGGATCAAAGATGGGCGATGCCGTGATCGCGCGCGATATTCCTTGGATGGTCGACCTTTACGAACAAGGCAGGCTCAAGCTTGATGAATTGATCTCTGGTCGCTGGTCACTTGAGCAAATCAATGAAGCAATTGCAGATACCAAGACCGGATCAGCCAAGCGAAATGTGATTATCTTTGACTAAGAAGATCGTCAGGTAAGGTGGATCATGATCCACCTTACCCATTCATCGCCGGATCATCCCAATCGTAGACAACGATATCTTCAGTCTCTCGCGCGCCAAGGCTGCGGTAAAGCCCGCGCGCGGCTGCATTATCATGTTCCGTTGCAACCCAGATGCCTTCGCAACCCAATGCCTTTGCCTCCAACTTCAGCCGCTCGCATAGTCGTTTCGCGATACCACGCCGTTGATAAGCATCTCTGACGCCAACTTCCGCGATAAAGAAGGCAGGTGCTTTGTCGGGGTGAAACATCACCTGACCGCTGGCCATGCCAACACAAACCTTACCTTCAAAAGCCAGTACGATTTGATGATGCCGGTCACGCAGGAATGCTTTGGCCTGATCTGGCCGGACCCAATTGTCAAAAAGACCGTCTTCGACAGCCAATAAGAACGCCAGATCGTCTGGACCCAGCACCCTAAGCGTGATTGTCTCAGCCATAAGCAGACCCCTTTGTGAAAGATATCCAAGATGAAACTTGCCGATCTTGATGTGATTGTCACGGCCCCGCCTGCCCCCGGCTGGGGTGGTCGTTATTGGATCATCCCGAAAGTGACGACCGATACCGGCGTTGTCGGCTACGGCGAATGCTATGCCTCCTCCATCGGACCAGAGGCAATGAAGGCCGTGATCAAAGATGTCTTCGCGCGCCACATGGCCGGTGAAAACCCCGAGAATATCGAGTTGATGTTCCGCCGTGTCTATTCCGCCGGGTTTACGCAACGCCCCGATCTGACTGTCATCGGTGCATGGTCCGGCTTGGAGATGGCCTGCTGGGACATTCTTGGCAAAGACCGTGATCGTCCTGTCCATGCCTTGATCGGTGGTCGGATGAATGACCGCATTCGCGCCTATACCTATCTCTATCCACGCCCCTCGCATCCGCTGCCCGATTTCTGGGCTAGCCCGGACATGGCAGCAGAAGTCGCCCTTGATATGGTCGAGAAAGGATACACAGCCGTCAAATTTGACCCCGCTGGCCCTTACACCATCCGTGGCGGTCACATGCCCTCGATGCATGATATCAGCCTCTCCGTCGCGTTCTGCCACGCAATAAGAGAGGCCGTAGGAGATCGCGCCGATCTGTTATTCGGCACGCACGGCCAGTTCAGCACAGGTGGCGCTATTCGGTTGGGTAAAGCATTAGAACCCTACAGCCCGCTTTGGTACGAAGAGCCGATCCCACCGGACAATGTGGTTGAGATGGCCAAAGTTGCCGGCGCTGTAAATATTCCAATCGCGACTGGTGAGCGGCTTACGACCAAAGCAGAGTTTGCACCTGTCTTGCGGTCAGGTGCGGCAACGATACTGCAGCCCGCCCTGGGCCGGTCCGGTGGTATTTGGGAGACGAAAAAGATCGCAGCGATGGCCGAAGTCTATAACGCGCAGATCGCGCCCCATCTTTATGCAGGCCCGGTGGAATGGGCCGCAAATGTGCAGTTGGCCGCCTCTATTCCGAATATACTGATGGCAGAGACCATCGAGACGCCTTTCCATCATGATCTGATCAAAGGCAGCATTACAGTCGACGATGGCTATATTCCTGTTCCGACAGCACCGGGGCTTGGGATCGACTTCGACGAAGATCTTGCGCGCGCACATCCCTACAAGGACGACGGACTACACCTGCAAATGCAGGAAGGCTCAATTGGGTATCATGGCATAAATAGCTTCGCGGGTGGTGCCCCGGTTAAGCGTGATCCGCCCCCACAGGAATAATGCGGACGTCATAATCGCCCTCTACCGGACGTGCCGCACAGCACGGGATCGCGGCTTCATATCCGTGCGGCAATGGCGGTGTGATCTTGCCTGCGACGCCTGCAAGATGAAAAACGCGCACGCCACGATCCTCCATCCGCTTGACCAAACGCCATGACGGACACGGGAAGACTTCGTTCAGGACGATCATTTCCGGCCACATGGCATCGATGTAATTTTCGATCGCACCTTTGCGCGCGATATCAAGTAGCAGCGTGGGCTTCCCTGCGAGATAATGTGGGAACTCAGGCATTCCTGACCCCCAGTAATGGCAAATGGATATTCTCATATTCGACTTTCATCCTGAGGCGCGCTCACCTATCATTGAACTGCGTTCAATAATTGAGGTTTACATGGCCACCAAGACAGAACTCCGCCGGCAAGAATTGCGCGAAACGCTGATCATGATCGCGGAACGCACGATTGCCACGCAAGGGCTGGGCGCTTTGCGCGCCCGCGATCTTGCGAAAGAGGCCGGATGCGCTGTGGGGGCCATCTATAATGTCTTTGGCGATCTCACGGATCTCGCGCTCGCGGTGAATGCCCGCACGTTCCACCGTCTTGGTGCGGATGTGGCCGCTGCATTGGCTGACGCACCAGAGGATCCGGTAGAGCAGCTGGTCATCATGGCGCAGGCCTATCACCATTTTGCCGCGCAAAACCATCTTAGCTGGCGTGCCCTCTTTGATGTTGAGCGCGCAGAAGGCGAAACCGCCCCCGATTGGTATTTGGCCGAGATGGGGCAGCTTTTCGCATATATCTCTGATCCCTTGGCCGTCATTTTTCCCGCATATGATTCTGCGGAACGTGCACTTTTGACACGCGCGCTGTTCTCTTCAGTGCATGGGATTGTGCTTTTGGGATTGGATGAGGCAAGTGCAGGTGTGCCCTCTGACGATATAGACCGGATGATTGCCCTTGTTTTAAGGCATATGACGATGTCTTCGTAGGCTTATGAACAATGTTCATTTTTTATCTTGAATTCTATATCACATCTCGCTATCTCTATTTCATGAACAGTGTTCACGCACTGAAAAGAAATGGAGAACCCGATGTTCAAGACACTTGCAACGCTCATCAATGGCCAAAATGCGCGCGCCGAGGACCGCGTCCGCGACGCCTTTGCGATTGAGCTGATCGATCAGAAAATCCGCGAAAGTGAACATAGCTTGCGCGCTGCTAAGGCAACCCTTGCCAGCCTGATCCAGCGCCAACGGTCAGAGGAAAAGCAACATGCAACCCTTAAGAGCCGCATCAACGACCTGACTAAACGCGCCAAAGAGGCGCTCGAAAATGACCGCGACGACATGGCCGAAGAAGCGGCCCGCGCTATTGCGAATATGGAAAATGAGTTGGCGGTGCGGGCCGAGACCCTTGACCGTTTGGATCAAAAAGTCATTCGCCTGCGCACGTCCATCGAAAGTGGTCACCGTCGGATTATCGACCTGAAACAAGGTGCCATTCAAGCACGTGCCGTGCGCCGCGAACAAAACATTCAGGTCCGCATGACCAAAACCGGTGTGCAAAATGGCAGTGTGGAAGAGGCCGAAGAGCTGATTTCGCGTGTCCTGAACCGCGATGACCCGTTCGAGCGGACAGAAATCCTTGCCGATATCAACCGTGATCTGGATGGCGATAACCTTGCCGACCGCATGTCCGACGCAGGCTTTGGCGCCGCGACACGTGCAACAACTGACGATGTCCTTGCTCGGCTGAAATCAAACAAGAAATAACCTCACAACAAACGCTTCCATTGAAAGGAAAATCCAATGTTCAACAATAAATCTGACAACGGCCTGATCATGTTCGTCAACCTGCTGGGTGTGGGTGTTGCCTACGCCATGCTTGGCATCTCACTCTGGCTCTCAACTGATGTGCCGCTGTCGACAAAGGGGTTCTGGGCCATATCGGTCATGATGCTCACGCTGTCACTGGTGAATTTTGTCAAGTACCGCTTTGATGAGCGCATGTCAGAAGACCGCATTCAACGGCTCGAAGCAGCCAAGAACGAAAAACTCCTCGAGGACTACGTCGGCGAACCCCTCTGATCGCTGACATCCCCGCCCTGCCCCTTATCCCCGGGGGCGGGGCATTTTTTCTTTTCAATCGCCCTTCCCTTCGCCAAAGTCGGTATCATGAAATTCTTGCGTCAATTTGCAGCCCGGATTGTTGGGCAATCTATTCGTATCTTTGCCCGCGCAATCACTGCCGTGCGCGCTGAATGGAAAGGGATCGAACCGGTCCCACGCCAACGCGTCTACTTCGCCAATCACACAAGCAACGCCGATATGCCGATGATCTGGTCGGTCTTGCCACCTGCGATGCGGCGCACGGTCCGCCCGGTGGCCGCGGCGGATTATTGGTTGAAAAACAAACTCCGCGCCTTTGTCGGGCCCGAGGTCTTCAACTGCGTGCTCGTCGATCGCCGCCCCGAGGTGAAAGACAAACCGATGGACAAGATCATCGCGGCCCTCGACGAAGGATCATCGTTGATCATCTTTCCCGAAGGCAACCGCAACATGACCGATGACCCACTGCTGCCCTTCAAAGCAGGGCTGTACAACATGGGCGTCGCGCGGCCAGAGGTTGATCTGGTCCCAACATGGGTGGCCAACCTGACCGAGATTATGCCCAAGGGCGAGGTCATTCCCCTGCCGCTTATCTGCACCGTGACCTTCGGTGAACCGATCCATGTGCAAGAGGGTGAAAGCAAAGATGACTTTCTGAAACGTGCCTCTGACGCCCTTTTGGCCCAAAGACCGGAGGCGCGGCCATGAACAGCACCACAAGTGATATTCTGCTGCTGGCATTCGGCAGCTTCGGCATTTTGATTGCATTGACCGTCTTGGGTGAAATCTTGCGCGCGCGCCAGCCCGTGCACGAGCCTAATCCAATGCTCGATACCTACATGACGCGCGTACAAAGCTGGTGGGGCATGGTGGCCTTCATCGGTGCTGCACTGCTTTTGGGTAAACCCGGGATCATGATGCTTTTTGCATTCGCGTCATTTGCCGCCCTGCGCGAATTTCTGACGCTGACCACAAAAGCACAAGCTGATCATCTATCGCTCGCCTTGGCGTTTTTTGCGGTTTTACCGCTACAATATGTCTTCGTAGGCTTTGGCTGGACCGGCCTTTTCACCGTTTTCATCCCTGTCTACGCGTTTCTTTTCCTGCCGATGGTTTCGGCTTTGCGCGGCAACCCTGATCGCTTCCTTGTGCGTGTCGCGGAAACACAATGGGCGCTCATGATCGCGGTCTTCTGCGTCAGTCACGTGCCTGCTTTGATGTCCCTTGAAATCGATGGGTACGGGGATCGCTCTGTCTTGCTTATCGCTTTTCTTGTGATGGTCGTGCAGCTGGGCGATTTGCTGGAATACTTCTTTGGTCGCCGCATTGGACGGGCACGAATTGCACCGGGTCTTTCACCAAAGACTTGGGAAGGTTTTTTCTTAGGCCTTATCAGCGCTATGGTTATTGGCGCGATGCTAAACTGGATCACGCCATTTGGCTTGGTGGGTGCCGCCCTCATGGCAGGGGCCGCATCTGTCGTTGGCACATTTGGCAGTCTTGTGGTCGCCGCGATCAAGCGCGACAAAGGTGTCAAAGACTGGTCACACCTTATCCCCGGCCAAGGTGGCTTTGTCGATCAATTGGACAGTGTGATCTTTGCGGCACCTGTTTTCTATCAACTGACAAAGTATTTCTATACCTAGCCACGGCCCAAAAACTGCGGCAACTTTGATAGGTTCTTTGCCATCAAAGTGCCAACGCCACCGACGTTATGACGCCGTATCGCGCGGTAGTCCTCGCGGCTTTTGCGGATGATATGTGCGAAAGACTTATTGCTCACACCACCGATTTTCATGCGCACCATCACTTGCGGTATATACGCCAGCCGCACATTCCCTGTCGTCAAAATTCGTAGCATGCCGTCGTAGTCGCCGGAGATGCGATAGCCGGTGTCATAAAGTCCGGATCGCCTGAACACATCGCGCCGCAAATAGAGCGTTGGATGTGGCGGCATCCATCCCCGCTTGAGCATGGTAGGCACGTAAGCCCCGGCTTTCCAATGCCGAATGACACGTGAAGTATCGTCGCGCGCCACGTATTGCAGATCACCGTAGACACCATCAATCGTGCGATCTTTCAGCGCCAAGGCCACCTGTGCAAGCACATCCGGCCCGGCAAGCTGATCGTCCGCATGCAGCAATCCAATCACATCACCGGTTGCGCGCGCGATGCCTTGATTGATCGCATCATAAATGCCCGCATCCGGGGCGGACTGTAACGCCATCCGCTCCGACGCTGCCTTGCGCAGATAGTCAACGGTGCCATCGGTCGACACTCCGTCCTGCACGATATGCTCAACATCCAGATAGGTTTGCGAATTGAGACTTTCCAACATCGCTGGCAGCGTTTGACGACCATTCTTGACCGCTGTGACAACAGATACTTTCATGCCGCATGCCTGTCAGCAGTCTGGGATAATGCGGCTAGATCGATCCCCAGAACGCGACGGATCGCCTCTACAGGGTCATCGCCGTTTGCGCGCATCTCTCGGCGCACCTCTGCCAGTTTGGCATCAACCAAATAGCGATACCAAAACCCTTGCAGCACGTGAAAAGAGCGCGCTTGGGCACCGTCAAGAAAGCCAAGCCTGACAACATAGCGATAAAAGAAATAGGCCCCCGCCCTCAGACCTGGCGGCAAGCGTCCATAGACCTGCAACTTCAACAACCTCTTGAAACCCGTTCGTGATCTTGCCGGCATCGTGTTAGCGCCTTCTTGAAAGCGATACTCGCGGTTCAGCACATCGATCACCTCGCGGCTGGCGTAGGCATTATGTTTGGCGATCCACCAATCAAGAGAGTTGCAATTATCATCGATGATCTCGCCCTTAAGCGACCACCTAGGCCCCTCCACAACGATGTGTTCGTCCATCCAACGCGCTTCGCAACGCCCAGCGCCGTTGCGGAACAAGCGCATAACCTGAACGGGAAACAGACCGCCATAACGCACGATCTGACCCATGAACTTGATGCGTCGGCCAATGAAAAACCCGTCTACATCGGGAAGCCCCGCTTTGATTTCGCTCGCAAGCTGAGGCGTCACGATCTCATCTGCATCAAGCCGGAGTATCCAGCCGGTCTGATCCATGATCTGATCCAAAGCCCAATTAAACTGCTCGGCGTGATTGACCCAAGTGTGATGCAAAACCTCCGCACCAGCCTTTCGCGCAATCGCGACCGTGTCGTCGGTTGACCCACTATCAACCACCACAATCCGCGTCGCGATATCGCGCACTGATGCAATCGCGCGGCCGATATGGCGCGCTTCATCTTGCGTCAGGATAATTACTGTAAGTGCAGTCATGCCAAAACCTGACGCACATTACCGGCAACCATATCGCGGTAAAGCATCTCGAAGGCCCCGACCATCGTGCTTGGCGAAAAATCACGCGCCATCCACGCCCGCCCGCGCGCACCCATGCTGGGCAAATCATATGTCGCAAGGGACGCGATTTCATGCGCAAGGTCCACTTTGGCCAAATCAACACAACGGCCACAGTCATGCAGCGCAACCTGTGCCCAGGGTGTAGCAGTCGTGGTGAGAACAGGCAGTCCATGCGCCAAGGCTTCGGCCACAACAATTCCAAAGTTTTCTGAATGCGACGGCAACACAAAGAGATCCGCGTTGACGAAGGCCTGCGTCTTCGCCTCACCGTCCACGTGCCCATGCAGACGTATCCGCCCTTGCGACTGCCCCGCGCGCGTGGCGAGGGTTTGAACATACCCCGCATCACCCGTGCCATAGATGTCCAAGGTGAAAGACCCCGGCAACTGCGCCATCGCGTCAAACAGCGCCTCCAATCCCTTTTTGGGATGCAGCCTGCTGATAAACATCAGTTTGCAGCCCTCATGGGTCTTCGGCGGCAAGGCAGGAAGCTGCGGCAAAGGCACGGTGTTTGGAATGATCCTGTGGGCCAATCCAGGGAAGTTGATCGTACTTTTGATGGCTTCATCTTGTGCGGTAACATGCAGAACGCTGCGCCGGGGTCGCAGCCAATTCGCAAGATGTTCGAAGCCCTGCTTCATGCGCTTTTTCGGGGCATCCGCCCAGTCTTGGGTCGCAAGCAAGGCACCGCGGGGTGACCAAACAACAGGTTTGTTCAACAGGCAGGCAAGAATGAGGGTCGGTAAAGTCGGCATGTTGTAGGTGCCTGTCAGATGTACGACATCGGCCCATTGGATCGCAGCAGGCAACCGCGCCAAAAGTCCCGGTGCAATGCAGTTGCCAGCCAAACGGCGCGCATAATGCACAGGATATGGCAATGGTGTCGGAACCACGCGATCATCGATCTTGGGGCCAGCGGCGTCACCTGTAAGCACACGCAGGTCCATATCTGGCAGCGCGGCGATACCATCACAGATCGCTTTGGTCGACCAAATGGGACCACCCCAATAAGTGGCCGGATAAAACGTCGGCACCACATGCAAAACCTTCATGCCGCCACCTGTGCGATATCACGCTGCCCTATTTGGCGCGCGGGATTGCCAGCAAAGATGGCGCCCGCAGGAACATCGCGCGTCACCACGGCGCCGGCACCAATGACAGCACCTGCACCAATCTTTTGGCATTGTGGAAGGATAACTGCACGCATACCAATCCACGCACCTGCACCAATCACTTTAGGCGTTGGCCGAGGCACGGAATGCGAATCCAGGCCATGATCATGCGTGTAAATCACCGCGTCCTCCGAGATCAAAACATCGTCTTCAATCGTCAGCCCTCCGGTCATATCCAACTGCGCCCTTTGGTTCACCTGAACGCGGTCACCAATATGCAAGCTGGCACAATCGCCTTCAGCAGATGCACCCACGCCACGCCAAAACAAGCAATTATCGCCAATGACGACAGCGTTTGGCCGATCAAAACGCACACCAGCATGAAACCGCGTGGCAACGCCAACACGGGCAATCGATGCATGATGTAAATGTGTGGCAACGCGCATCCCCACACGGCGATGAACTGCGCACAGGGCTCTCAACCCCCAAAACACCAACTTAAGCACGAAGGAATTCTCCCTTTGTTGAGCACTGAAAACGGCGGATGCGGTAGCGCGGGACACAAAACGAGATCATCACGCAAATCAAAACCAGTTGCGCCGCAGCACCCACGATAAACGCACTGAAAGATGACTGCAGGGTGGCTTGGACGAACGGATAGAAGAGGATCGGATACAGCAAAAATGCGCCATGCCGCAGTGCGTTGGGACGGCACAGCAACAGAACTTCAATTTTGCGATAAGCCCATCCTAAAATGCCGCCCACGGCCACACCGGCCCAGCCAAAATTCATGAATGCCTCGCCGGGGCCAGTTACATTGAATGCACCTCCAGTCGGTAAGCCCATGACGTCACGCTTCAGGAAAACGCCCAGATCAATCGCCGGTTTGTCGATCCAAATGACACGCGGCACCCAACCAAAGCTCCACCAACCATAGCTTTGTCCCCATAGATACATGTCGGGTGTCACGCGATCAGTGACCATGACCGAAGCGTTGATATCCAGAAAATATGTCGACCCGACGATCTGGTGCAGCAGCCCAGCATCGCTTCCGCGCAGAAACGTCATGTAGGCCGATAACAGCAGAACCGCGGTGGCCGCAGCAAATAACAAAGCGCCAATGCGCACGCCAATCTGGCCACCCAAGATCATGTAGACCGCAAAGCTATAGACCAGCAGCTCGACTAACTCGAACCGATCCCCTGACATCAAGGCAATCAAAACCAAGAGACCTGCCAGGATCAGACTTTGCGCCAGCAGCCATTTGCGCCGCAACACGATGCCCTGCGCCAACAACAACACGAACGCGAACTTTGGCACCACAAAGAAGGTCTTGATCCCCGCCAGTGTCGACCCAACCCCGTCAGTGTTGACGTTGATCTGCTTGTCGGCATTCATTTGGGTCAGCAAATCCGACGAGAACAGCGATACGCCTCGCGCGTTGAGCAGCAGAGCGACTGTCAGCGCCGCAACGACAAAAGCCGCGACAAACAACGCGTTTTGGCCGCGTACGCCAGCGGTGATACCGCGTGCTTCGTTCATAGCAGTGGCCCTATCGAACGGCCTGACTGCGATGCGGTACCCCAAGCATACGGCAATGACGAAAGCGGCCAGATAAAGCGCGCCGACCAACAAAGCACCCGGTGTATCTATATACCTTTGAAAGAATGCATATTCCGGCACAAAACCGTAGACCGCAACTTTGATCAGGAACCCGAAACAACAAAAATAACTTAGCAAATGCATTGGCGAGGCAAGCCGCACAGCGCCATAGCGTTGACCCATCCAAAAAGGGATCACACTGCATAAGCCCGCAAGCAACACCACTAATAGGCCTGCCATTCGCGCGCCTTTCTGCCAATCAGTACAAGCGCAGAAGTATCAATGCCCAGCCGGCGTTGAATAGCCCACCAAAGACTTATCGCACCCATTGTTAGAGCGACGACATAGGCCACCGCATTGCCCACAATTGTAAGGTTCTCACCTATGATCTGTATCGCAAGCACGTAAACGAAGATCACGAGAACACGCGCATAGACCGAATACTGCGCCAGCCCACAAAGCGTAGAAACCGTGTAGCTGGACGCATAGATGACCTGCCCCAATGCCCCACACAACAGGATCGCAAAAACCGTCATCGCGGCTATTTCCAAACCGTTCGGCGCAATGATGCCTGCCAATGGCAACGACATCAGGCCCGTTACGAAAAGGGCGGCGCCGGGGTAGAAAGCAATCTTGCTCCCTTCCGCGCTCGCCTTGCATAAACCGGCCAAATCACCCCTGCCGTTGGCAGATGAAATTGGCGCCGCACTTACCCAAGTTGCGACCGTAACAGGCAGTGCGACCAAATTCGCAACACGCCGCAACAGTGCATAAAGACCAAAAGCCTCACCCGACAAAATCGCACCGCCAATGATGAGGTCCATTTGCGCAAGGCCCATCCCAAGAACGCCCGTGCCATATAGTGACGGGCTCCAAACGGGCCGCGCCGTTTGGGTCAAAACATCGGTAAAATTGCTCTGTCGCGAACACCATATGGTGACCGCGATGCCCGCCAAACCCATCACAATAGCGGCGAGAACAATCGTGGTTTCGCCACTAAACCCCGCTGCGAAGGTGGCACCTATACCGAGTGATAACTGCGGTCCCGCATCCCGCAATGCCATTGAGGATTGAATGCTGCCCAGCGCTCGCATCACGCTGGCCAGACAAAACAACAGGTTCACACCAAGGCCTGCGATCAAAACGGCTTCCCAAGGCAGATCAGGGAAACTCCACGTCAAAGGACCAAGCAACGCCATCGCCACTAAGCCGGGGTAGATAAGGCAATATCCAAAGATGTCCCAAAGCCGCAATCCGCCGCCATCGGTCAGCGCACGCAGCAAAATCAGCGGACCGCCCAAAGACAGGATCGTGCCCGCCAGCATCGCACCACCCCACAGAAAGGTAAGTTGACCAAAGGCCTCAAGCCCCAGCACCCAAGCAAGCCCGATCATGATGCCAAAGTTTGTGCCCACGATGGCAATACGTAAGCCCAGTGTTCTTGGGGCCGAACCCATCACCAATTGTCGTAGTCTTGCCCGTATCATCACACCATCACAGCCCGAGCGCGCAATTAACCACACGCTTTCATTGCTTTAGTCCTCATTCATCGAGATTAATTAATGGTTAACCGGATTATGATGATGTGACGGTGTAACCAAGAACCACACCGGGCGCGCTTTTAATGGCACATTCAGATATTGAACCACAGATTTCGCATTTTACGCACGGCTTACCCACACTTGAGCCGATCCCACCGTTTGATGTCCTTGGACTGATAAAAGCTGTATGGCGTGGAAAGTGGATCATCGTGTTTACCACGATGCTCTGCATTACAATTGCAGGATACTACGCCTTTCGCGTGGCCCAACCCAAATTCCAAGCGACCGCATCTGTCGCGCAAATGGTGGTGTCGCAAGACACAACGCTAGTGCAATCACAGGCGATCGACGACGAGATCGCATTCAATACAGCGTTAGCTTCGCTCACGTCGCGCGATTTGCTTGCGCAAGTCATCTCCGAATTGAACCTTCTCTCAGACAGCGAATTTAACCGCCACCTTAACCCGCAATCCACGTACTCGGTGACAACTTTGCGCAGGCAACTTAGGCATTTCCTAGCCGGCACGACCGACCTTGCGCCAACCAAAGTTGAGATTTTCGAGAAAACGATTGAGAACCTCAGTCGTGCAATCGTGACCCGCAGGCAGGGCGACACGTATATTGCGCAAATCACCGTCCAAAGTGGTTCTGCGCAGAAAGCCACTTTGATCGCCAACACGTTGGCACAAACCTACCTTAACAACCAGCATGACGCATCACTGCGGTCTCAGGTCTCCACCTCTACTTGGCTAGCTGAAAAGGTTGCGACACTTCGCCTGCAGTTGGTCGCACAAGAAACCCAAATCTCTGACCTCATTTCGGCAGCTCAAGTTCAGGACGACGCAAGTCTTGATGCATTAAGCCGACAGGTCCTCACCGCCGAGCAAAACCTTGCAGAAGCGCAATCCGCAATTGATGCGATCACAGGCGCGCAAAATACAGACACCCCCCGCGCAACAGCGACGCTTGCCCAAAAACGCGTCGAGCATAGCGCCATTACCGTCGAGCTTGATCGCCTCCGCGCCCAACTGGCAGCGCAATCCGCTGGATTGGCAACATTGCAGCAGTTTCAGATCGAGGCAGAAGCAACCAAAGCCGTCTACACATCCTATCTGACACGCCTAAAGGAGCAGGACCAAATCTTACCAGCCGCTACAGCCATCACGCCCGCCGTGCGAGGGTATTACATTGGTCCGCAAAAGGTGCTCATCCTCACCGTCGCGACAGCTTTTGGTTTGCTCTTGGGCCTGTTCGCTGTTGCGTTGCGGCAAACATTCCGGCGCGGGATTTGCGATGCGTCAGCATTGCGTCATGCGACTGGACAACCAATCTTCGCGCAATTTTCAAACCGCTTACCGACAAGCTCGCGTGGCCTGAAAAGACTGTGCGATGATGACCAACCCATGGCCATAAAAGAGACCCTCAAAGGGCTGTGCGCATCGCTTATCATGTCGTCGCAAGGACAGATACCACAGGTCATACTCTCGACGTCCAGCACCCCTGGCGAAGGCAAAGGACATCCTGCTCTGCTGCTGGCCGATTGCCTTGGACGCACCGGAAAATCCGTTCTCTTCATAGCGGCAGATCAAACCGATCCAATCACCTCTAAACTCTGTTCTGAAAATCTGGAAACAAAGGCCGACAACAGCGACCTGCAAATCATCAAGAACGAAATGCTCCAAGCCGACATTTTGCTCACTTGGGCGAACAGCTCTTCAATGAACGTGCATACATCATCCGAATTGGAATCCAACATGACGGACCTGCGCGCCCGTTATGATCACATCATCATCGATGCCCCACCCGTCACATCAACGCCCGAGGCATGTATCTGGGCAGCTCATGCAGTCACGATCATCTACAGTGTCTCTTGCGGCCGCACATCAATCTGCGTGATTAACCGCGGCTTGCGCGCGCTGAAAGGCACTGACACGCCAATCGCAGGTTTGATCTTTACGCAGATCAATTCCCATCGATTGCGAAACTCCGGGCAAGGCAACTTTATCGCCCCAGCCACCACCGCTCCTCAGATGTGACAAGCAGAGAGCCAAGAGATGGCTCCCTGCGAGATCACAATCAGGCTACGGCCAGAACATGCCTACTCGAAAACCCAATCGTATCGCCGTTTTCAAGACGCAACCCGCCAGGCGCATTCGCAATAACGTACCCTTTTGCCGTCCAGTCTTGGCTACCGTCTTCTGACCGCCCATCAATATTAGGACGCAGGAAGCTATCAAGCGTGACCATACCGATCGTCGTCGTCGGCAAAATCGCGGCCTCATGACCATAAAGCAAAACGGCGTCGCTGACTTTTCCCGTCAAACCCATGCGGGTTTGCGCAGGAAAGTCACGATTAGCGGGGATTTGGCCCGCGAAATCTGCAAGATTCAGCGTGGCATGTGACGGTACGTGTACCGTATCAACGACCGTCGATCCGCTTTCACCATCCCAGCGAATGATCGGCAACATGCTGGTATAGAACCATTCGACATCCATCCTTGGGCCAGTTCCCGTCATTTCAGCACTATGACTGACGGCCCCCGGCGTTACCGAACGGGTCAGTTGACAATTTCCAACAGGAGCACCTGCGTTTGTTTGCCATGTCAGGTCTTCAACGAACGTAATTTGCGATCCCACTGACAATCCATTGCCAGAACCATTTGGAATCCAAGCATTGCCATCGAGCGAGATACTGCGAGAATTGACCACTTCATTGCCGTGCGTCTGACCACCAAGCTCGGTCGTCTCACCCGCAACATCAAAACGGACTGCGTATTCACGCTCCGACGCATAGTCGATCGCAACAAACTCGGGATAGGTTGGTCGGTTATCGGCGCGCCAATCAAGCGCACCGTCAGATCCGATCCCGCCTGTGTGCGACGGCCCTGACGCGCCGCTGACACCATTGCCGCGTGCCGCATAGAAAGTACCGCCAAACTGCACCTCATCACCCATCGCGTAAGTCGTACCTGCGGTCCAAAGCGGTGGCAAAATGTCGGGGTCGCTCAGCGCACCAGATATCACCACAGCTTCAACCATGATTACATTTCCACCCGGCGACGCTGTGCCACCCAGACGAAATGACACATCATGCGCACCAACCAGCCCGCTTGCCACCTTCACAGATTGGCGGCGGGTCAAATCTGTAGCAGCGTAAGTTGGGAACGCCTTAAACCCTAAATTATCCGGGTCCGCGATCTCATTGACCAGTGCTTGCCCGCCATCAATATCGACGCGCGCATAGCCACCATTCGTCCGACCCGTGTAGTTAATCCACAGATCATAAGGCTCCGCACGATCGACGGTCACAGACGCAACTGCCCCTGTCGACCCCGTTGAAATAGCCCGGTTGCCGGTGTAACTGCCAGCGCGACCAGAACCAGACGTCTGCAATTGCGACCAAGATCCCGTCAACGTCATGCGGCCAACCGGGTAGACGTTGCGCAGTTCGGCAATCAACGTTTCGCGCCATGACAGCCGCGTATTCGGGTCCTCATTGTCGAGGCGCAAACAGGCCGCATGATCTGGCCCTACCTCTGTCCAGACGGTCACATCCCCACCCACACCTTGCGCAAGCGCGACCTGTGTACCGCCGCCTTGACGAAAGAAAGCTGCCAATGGGGTGGCTTGCCTCGGCAGCCCCCCAGTGCCGCCCGGCGAAAGCTCAAAACCAATCATATCCTAGTACCACGCAATCAGCTGCGCAGTTGTCCCAGATGCCAATACTCGCTTTGGCCGGATGGAAAGGACGGTCCCTGCGGCCAACTCGTAACTGATCGCCTCGCCACCATTATCCTGCATCACCGCTGTGCCGGACGCATTGACATAAATGGCACGGGGACGCACCGGAAGGTCTGCAGCATCAGACGGAATAACCGCATAATGCGCAACGGCAGGTGAAGTCAGATTTACGTAGTCAGTATCGAATGGATCAGGCATCAAAGTCTCCAATTTCAGATGATCAGACATCCTAGGAAACAGATACTTTCAAAGCCCTTGCCACACCGTGCGCTGCCGTCAGCAACGCATCCGATTGTCAGCTACCACGACGACCCAAAACCACACATAGAGTGCGCCACGTGATCCAAAGATCAAAACTAAAGCTTAGGTGAGAAATGTAATACAAATCAGCCGCCACCTTTCGCTGCACACCTGCAAAGCTCTGCACATACCCCACTTCGGTTTGCGCATATCCACTGATGCCGGGCAACACTTGGTGACGTAATGCATATCCGGGCACTGACTTAAGATAGACACACGCATGAGAAAACGCATCTGGCCGCGGTCCAATCAGGCTCATCTGCCCAAGCAGTACATTGATAATCTGCGGCAGTTCATCGATCCGGGTCGTGCGCAGGACATGCCCCAAACGTGAAATTCGGTCCATTTCGACAGCATCAAAAGCGCCGCGTTTTAGCTCTCTCTCAGGCCCCATGGTTCGAAACTTGATGGCAATGAAAGGCTCGCAATTCTGCCCCATCCTACGCTGCAAAAACAGCAAGGGCCCGGCATTCAGAACAGGGTTCAGGGCCAGTAAGATCAGCGTGATGATACACAATGGTACCAACAAGATCACGGAAACCAAGACATCAAAAATTACCTTTGACCACCGGACACGAGCACCCACTTGACCATTTTTTGATTTATCAAAGGCAATGTCGCCAAACTCTAAGGGGGCGTCCCGGAAATCAAACATGTCTGCAATCAATCTTAACTCACTGGACACCAGCACCTCTGGCAATCCTTCTTGGTTAATCAAATTGAAACAGTTGGGTTAACGAGCGATTAACAACCTAAGCGTGTTTTTAGCTAATATCTTGGAATCTGTTGAAAAACCTCAGAATCCGTTAACCAATCCAAAGTTTTGGTTAATATCAGGTGGCCGGCTCCAGAAATCCTTTGATATCAGTTATATCAATCACTCCGGGTATTCATACTTCGTCCGCAGGACATTCTTTTGTACTTTGCCCATCGTATTGCGTGGCAAAGCCTCCATCACAATATAGCGGCGCGGATGCTTAAAGCGTGCAAGCTGCGGCGCGACGATATCGGCAATAAGGTCAGGCGTCAGGGCCGTATCTTCCAAGACAACCGCCGCAAGAACGCTTTCACCAAAATCAACATGTGGCACACCAAAGACTGCACTTTCCAACACACCATCCACATCATTGATCACATCTTCGATCTCTTTGGGATATATATTGTACCCGCCAGAAATGATCAGGTCCTTTTCGCGACCAACGATGCTGATACGCCCGTCATCGGCCTTTACACCCAAATCCCCTGTGATGAAAAATCCATTGTCGCGCAACTCTTCAGCCGTTTTTTCCGGCATGTTCCAGTACCCCTGAAAGACATTGTCGCCCCGGACTTCGATCATACCAATCTCGCCGGGGCCAACTGGCGTTCCATTAATCGTAATCTCGACTTCGACACCAGGCAATGCATAACCGACGGTGCCCGCCAATCGCGCACCGTCAAACGGATTTGAGGTAATCATGTTGGTTTCGGTCATCCCGTAGCGTTCCAAAATACGGTGACCGGTTCGCGCCTCGAATGCGGTATGCGTTTCTGCCAAAAGGGGTGCCGAACCCGACACGAACAAGCGCATATTCTTGACCAGTCCTGACGTTAAGCGCGGATCAGCAAGTAACCTCGTATAAAAAGTTGGCACCCCCATCATTAATGTGGAGGAAGGGATTTCAGCGACCAATTCATCAACATCAAAACTTGCCATAAAGCGCACCTGCGCACCCGCCAATAGTACAGTATTCAGCGCCACAAAAAGCCCGTGCGTGTGAAAAATAGGAAGCGCGTGGATGAGGCGGTCGTCACGGGTAATTTGCCACAGCGCAGTCAAACTTTGCGCATTCGAGAGTAGGTTTTTATGCGACATCATCGCACCCTTAGACCGCCCAGTCGTTCCTGATGTATAAAGTAAACCTGCAAGATCATCCGCGCCGCGTGCGACTGTCTCAAATGTGGTCAGCTTCTCGTTCGCCTGCGCACTCAACGACCCAAGCCCACCTGGGGCAAGGGTCATGACAGGCAAACCGGGCGCACAAATCTCTCTCAAGGCACCTTCGGTTTGGCTATCACAAACAACAAGAGCGGGTGCCGCATCTTCAATAAAGTAGCGCAATTCGCTTTGCGTGTAGGCCGTGTTAAGCGGCAGATAAACGGCACCACACTGGAGCGTCGCACCATAAAGCGCGACTGTATCTGATAGCTTTGGGGCTTGCACCACAACCCGGTCACCGGGTGTCACACCAGCCTCAACCAATACATGCGCCAACTGTGCAACCCGCTCGACGAAACCAGCATAAGAAATCTCGGTCCCATCATCGAGCGACAAGAAAACCGCATCATTCTGCGCATGAGGCGCAATCAGAGCATCGTAAAGGACATTGGTCACGATGAAGGTTCCTTCGTTCTGGGCGTCAGCGCTGCATTTGACAGGGCTTGAACAGGCTTGGCAGCGACAACCAGCGATTTCAAAGCAAAATCCTCATGATGGCGCTCGGTTCTTGACAGGTCATACAAGTAATTCACCATCGCCCCTGCGGATTGAGCCAACCCATTCGCTGATGCATCGGCATCTGCGTGAATGTCATGAATCTCTGCTCCATTTCCTAAATGAAAGCGCGCCACAGGATCCAACGGCAAACCATCATCACGCTTCGCATGCAGCAGATACCGGGCTGCCATTGCACGAACGTCATGGGATGTGGCCTTTTGCGAAAGCATCGCAGCCGCCACATGCCCATGATCGGTATGATCCGTTTGCGTTTGAATCCAACGCATGAGGCCAGGAATGGGTGACAACGTGACAAACTTCTCAAGCTGGGGAAAAGCTAGCGAAAGCTCCGCAACAACCTGCTTGATCAGTAGGTTTCCAAAGCTGATCCCGGTCAGCCCCTTTTGACAATTCGAAATAGAATAGAACACGGCAACTTTGGCATCTTCGGCTGCAAGTGGATGACGTACCTCAGAAAGTAAATTAGTAACTGAACCCGGAATACCTTCGGTCAAAGCGACTTCCACAAAGATAAGCGGCTCGTCAGGCATTGCAGGGTGAAAAAACGCAAAACATCGGCGATCCGGCGGATAGAGACGGCGACGCAGATCATCCCAATCGTCTATTTCATGCACGGCTTCATAGGCCACGATCTTATCCAATATTCGCGCCGGCGTATCCCAGTTGATCGCTTTGAGAACCAGAAAGCCGCGGTTGAACCAACTACGAAACAGGTGAACGAAGTCATGATTTGTGCGCGCCAGATCAGGATCGCTTTTCAGGGCTTGCAACAAATCCACACGCATCGCGACAATTTCTGCCGTCGCACCTACGGGCTGATTGAGGCGCCTTAGCAATTCCTGGCGTTTGGGCTCTGATGCAACCGAAAGTGCCTTGAATGCAACCGGCGTCGGGTCATCAGCATAAGCAACTGCAAGGCTCGCCACTTTTGTCGCGTCAACATCAAGTTCATCATTGAGATAAGTAAAAAATGCGCGCTTCTCGGCACTCTCCAATGCCCGGTACCGGTCCAAGACAGTTGCCGCTAGTTTTTGGCCCGAAACCTCACCTTCCTCAGAAAGCAAAGCATTACACAGCTCGAAGATATCGCGTCTATCATCACTGCCGCGCGGTGGGCCGCTTCGATCAAAAAGCGTGGCCAGAATATCGCTGAGGAACCGATTTCGTTGCACGTCGCGCCCCTTTCCATTCAAACAGCGTCAGAATAATATCGATATTTTCTCAAATATCTATTTTAAGTTGGTACTTCATAACCCGCTAAGTTGCGTGGTCAGATATGCCCCGGTCAAACGGTAGTGGCTTAGCAAAGCGGCGGAGGCGGCATTCGCATCCCGACGCACAGCAGCGTCAAGAATTTCCTCATGTTCAAACGCAATATCACGCCGCTGATAGTTGGCTCCACCCGCTGCCAGATTGCGATACCTGATATTCAAATCGTAAAGCTGGCTACAATACCGCTCCAGCATCGGCGAAGCCGCATTGCCAAGAAGCGTCATATGAAAATCCTTGTGGGCATCCTCAAATGTTGCCGTATCCACGACACGCTTCATCCGGTGATGCGACAGCACAAGCCGCTCTTCCCATTCGGATGTGGCACGCACGATTGACTGGCGCAGCGCCATATCTTCAAGCGTACAGCGCAGCATCAATATCTCTTCAAAGTTGGCCAAGCTGGCAGGTGCAGCCCTGAACCCGCGCTGATCAATACGTTCAACCAACATGTCAGACGTCAGCAAACTCAATGCCTCGCGCACCGGCGACGCACCTGTGTCCAGCATCCTACGCAGTTGTTCTATCTTAAGTTTTTCGCCTGCGGGCAATTCACCCGTAAGGATCATATCCCGCAATGACAGATAGGTCGCGCGCGTGGCAGAGGCTTCTCCGCCGTTGGTGTTATCCATCATGTTCATGCCGAAGACCTCTTGTTAGGTAAGATTTGCATACTGTGAAGATAGCCCGACAGAAACATGAAGCGACCCTTCATTGATCATCCAGCGCCGTATGACGAAAGTTCGTGCACCAGACTGATGCATCGGATCTTTCTCGGCCAACGCGCGCGCCGCCTCCAAGCTCTCTGCGCGATAAATAATCAATCCCATGCCCTGCATATGGTCGCCTGTTTCATCTGACATAGGTCCCGCAAATGCCAAAGCGCCGGCCCGTTCCAGCGCGCCTTGATAGGCCAGATGATCCGGCAAAGACGCCTTGACGTCTTGTGGTTCCTTGGCTGGTGTTGAGATCGCAGCGTAAAGCTCCAACGCCAAAGCGCCACGCGATTTCGCTTCTTTCTTATAGTCTGACCAAGCTACCATTTTCGCCCATCCGTTTTTTAAAATATCGATATTTATTGACATATGATAAAATTATAGGCAAATTTTGATCAGAATTACAAGGATTGAAAGCATGAAATATTTGGTTGGCGAAACTGCAAATGGCACTGCTGTCTTCGCAGTCGAAGGCAGCGAAGCCGTTAATCTTACGGCTCTTGATGCAAGTGTTGGTCATGATCTCATGGCGCTCATCACGGATCCTGCGCTGGTAGAATCAGTTGCTTCCAAGATGACCGGTGCCGACCGTGTTTCCGTTGCTTCAATCACGCCAGCGTTGCCTGTGGCAAAGCCTGGAACGATCATTTGCCTTGGCCTCAACTACACCGATCACATCAAAGAAGGTGGCTATGAGATCCCCGAATACCCTGCCCTCTTTATGCGCGGCAAAAACTCCATCATGGCCGCGGGCGCTCCTTTGGTCCGCCCAACCTGTTCGGAAAAACTCGACTACGAAGCCGAGCTGATGTTCATCATCGGCAAAGGCGGCCGCCACATCACAGAGGCAAACGCGCTTGACCATGTTTTTGGCTACACCGTGTTTAACGATGGATCCGTGCGCGACTACCAACGCAAGACCCACCAATGGACGCCCGGCAAGAACTTTGACAACACTGGCGCGATTGGCCCATTCGTGGTCACCCCCGACGATTTGCCAGAAGGCGCATCGGGGCTGAAAATCGAAAGCCGCGTAGGAACTGAAATCCTGCAGTCCTCAAATACTGGCAATATGATCTGGTCGGTCGCACAAACGATCGCGACAATTTCCGAGTACACCACATTGGAACCCGGCGATTTGATCGCAATGGGCACCCCACCCGGCGTTGGCCATGCAAAGAAACCCAATCCGCGTTGGTTGGTTCCCGGCGAAGTCGTCGATATCGAAATCGAAAGCATCGGCATTTGTTCAAATCCGGTCGTCGACGAAAAAGATCACGCATCATCGGTGGCCGCGGAATGAACGCACCAACCGGGGCAGAACTGGATGCAGCACGCGCCAAAGCACAGGCCGACCATCGGGCCTTGCGCGCGCGTATCAGTCGTTTGTCAGATGACGCGGTCGATCTGATCTTGCGCGATGCGCGATCCCACTATGCTTGGACCGACAAACCCATTCCTGACGGACTGTTAGAAGAAATCTACGAGATCACCATCAATGGGCCGACCTCAATGAATACCCTGCCTGCGCGTTTCATTTTTGTGAAATCGGCCGAAGGCAAAGAGCGCTTGGCGAAGTCGCTCAAGCCGCAGAACGTCCCAAAGATGATGGGGGCTCCTGTGACGGCCATCATCGCGCAAGATATGAATTTCTGGCACGAATTGCCATTCTTGTTTCCACACGAAGACCGTCGGCATCTGTTCGATGGCAATGACGCCTATTGCGAAGATACCGCTTACCGCAATGCAACGCTGCAGGGTGCATATTTCATGATTGCTGCGCGCGCAGTTGGTCTTGATGTGGGTGCGATGTCGGGTTTCTCAAATACCATTGTGGACGAAGAGTTCTTTGCCGGAACCAGCCTGAAGTCCAATTTCCTTTGTAACATCGGATACGCGGATGAAACCGCGCTTTTCCAAAAGCTACCGCGTTTCGCATTCGACCAAGTCTGTAGCGTAATCTAGGGGGCACACATGGCTGTAAAGATGAAAACCATCGTGACCTACCGCGCAACGGCTGCGTGTCCAACACATGCGCGGACCGAAATTCCGGTGCGTAACCTGCATGTCGTCATCGATGAACCAACAGAGCGCGGTGGAACAAACCTTGGCCCGACACCCACAGAGGCTGCGATGACGGCTTTGATCGCCTGCACCAATGTCATCGGGCACAAGAACGCACATCGTCTTGGCGTCAACTTGGGCGACATCACAATCGATGCAAACTGCAAGTTCGATCGACGCGGCGTTCTCATGGAGGAAGAGATCGACGTGCCGTTTCCTGAAGTCACACTCACGGTGAACTGCACCACCCCGGCCAGCCAAGAGGAGTTGGATTTGGTCGGGGTGGAAACCGCGAAATACTGTGCAATCGCCAAGCTGTTCGAAGCAGCAGGCACTGATCTCACAGTGGAATGGCGAAAGGCCAACTGAATTCAACCGGGCAAAACAAGCCCGCTTTTCTGGGAGGAAAAAACCATGATGAACTGGACAAGACGCACACTGATGGGTGCCGCTCTCGCGACGATGACGGCAATCCCTGTCGCCGCACAAGAAACCGTTTCCGCCGTCGTCATCGACGGCTATCCGGACCGGGCACTTTGGGTCAAAGAATTTACCAACTTCTTTATCCCCGAAGTTGACCGCCGACTGGCTGAGACCGGCAACTATGTCATGGACTGGCAAGAGAATTATGGCGGATCCATCGTTAAACCACGCGGCGTCCTTGAAGGGATCGAGTTGGGTTTGGGCGACATTGGCATTGTGACAACGATCTTTCACTCGTCAAAACTACCCAGCCAAGGTCTTGCCGCTGTCACGCCATTTGTATCGTCTGATGCACGCGCAGTTGCACGCGCCGTGGACGAGATCGCACGCGAATTCCCTGCCATGCAAAACGAATTTGCGGCCCAAAACCAAGTCTATCTGGCAACCGGCGTGGTGCTGAATAGCTATCAGATGTTTTCAACCCAAGAAGTCGCAAGTGTCTCTGACTTGGAAGGTTTCAAAGTTGCAGGCGCCGGTATGAACCTACGCTATCTTGAAGGCATTGAAGGTGCAGCCGGGGTGCGTGGCGGTCTCACGGATTTCTACAATATGCTGCAAACAGGATTGGCTGACGCAGGCATGCTCTGGCCAGAAGCGGCAGCGACATTCAAGATCTCGGAAGTCGCACCTTATATGCTGCGTGCAGACCTGGGCGCTGTGAATTCCAAAACCGTCACAGTGAACCAAGACTACTGGGACAGCCTCCCCGACGAGGTCAAAGAAGTCCTACAGGTCGTTGCAATCGATTACCGCGATCACCTCGCAGGTATCGCAATGGATCGGGCCACCGCAGCTGAAGAAGCTTACGTCGCCGCCGGTGGAACAATCGTTGATGTGTCTGACGAAGACCGCGCCGCTTGGGCCGCTGCGATGCCAAACATCGCACAAGAGTGGGCTGCAACGCTTAATGACAATGGCGAGCCGGGTACAGAAATGCTCGCAGCTTATCTCGGCAAACTCGAAGCTGCTGGATTTGTTGGCGTCCGTGACTGGTCGCAGCCGTAGCAGCTGAACGACCCGAGAAGAGGCTAAGATAATGCTCAAGTCTGCAATCGGCGGTCTCTCTCGGGTCGCCAACACCCTTGCAATCGCCGCCAATATCGCTGGCACCTGTATGGTGTTGGCGCTGGTGGTTATCCTGAACGTCGACGTGGTTGCCCGCGGTGTGTTCAATGCACCACTCAAAGGCACCTACGAGATCGTCCAGCTTTCCGTCGTGTTCATTGTGTTTCTTCAACTCGCCGACGTTGTGCGTGTTGATAGGCTCACACGGTCAGACGGTTTCTTGAACTTGCTACACAGTCGCAAGCCGGGTCTGACAGCCAACCTAAGACGGATCATCAATGCGATCTCGGCTATCTTCATGGGCTTGATCGCCTACATCATGTTTCCTGAATTCCTCAAGATGTGGGGCACACAAGACTTCTTTGGCATCCCAGGTGTCTTTACCGTGCCTTGGTGGCCCATCAAACTTGTCATCGCCAGCGGCAGCGCCTTGGCCTGTTTGATTTTCGCCCTGAAAGTCGTCTCGGCGCAGGAGCGGCCAAAACTGGTCCGCGTACCGGAACATGACGACACCAGCGCAGGCGGGCCCCAGATATGACCCCCATCGAAATCGGCCTCATCTCGGTCGTCGCAATCGTCTTTTTGATCTACTCTGGCGTCTACATTCCCATTGCCTTGGGAATGGTATCGCTGGTGTCGATCTGGCTGATGCGTGACAACTTCACACTCTCGCTGAACCTGTTGAAAGTCGCCGTGGGTGACAGCGCAATGGTCTATAGCTTTGCGACCATACCCTTATTTACCTTTATGGGGCTCATCGTGTCCAAAGCGGGTTTGGGCAAGGATATATACGAAGTCATGACCATGCGGTTTCGCAAGGTCAAAGGTGGCATCGGTATGGCCACAGTCGGCGCAAACGCTGTCTTCGCAGCCGTGACAGGATCATCAATCGCGTCAGCATCCGTCTTTACCAAAGTCTCCGTCCCACAGATGATCGCGCAAAACTACAACCCGCGCTTTGCCGTGGGCGTCGTCGCTGGATCCTCGGTTCTTGGGATGATCATTCCACCCTCCGCCATGCTGATCATCTATAGCTTTGTAGCCGAACAGTCCGTCGGTGATATGTTCCTTGCAGGCGTCATTCCGGGCATCATGCTCGCCATCGCTTACGTTGCAGCGATCTGGTTCATGGGACGTTTTACGCCTGACTTTGTCGGCGGACGCGTGGTCGAAGACACCGAATGGATGACCAAACGCGAAATCGCATCTAAAACACTCCCTACGCTTGGTCTGATCACAATCGTTCTTGGCGGCATCTACACCGGTTGGATGACAGCTGTCGAAGCAGGCGCTACCGGGTCACTTGTGGCGCTGATCATCGCAGTCGCGCGCCGGTCGATGTCACTGAAAGGTTTTTGGGACGCGCTACTTGAAACAGGGCACATTACCGCCGCCATTTTGTTCCTGATCACGGCCGCCTCTATCTACAGCCGGATGCTGGGTCTCGCGGGTCTGCCAAACCAGCTGCAAGACCTCTTGGCGGGTAGTTCTGCCACCTTCTGGACCATCATGCTGCTCTATGTCCTGCTGATGATTTTCCTCGGAACGATCCTCGATACGGCCTCAATCATCCTGATTGTAGTTCCCCTGTTCCTGCCGCTTGTCGAAGCGTTGGACATGTCGTTGATCTGGTTTGGCATCATTACAGTCGTTGGCGCAGAAATCGGGCTTCTTACGCCGCCTTTGGGCATATCGTGTTTCGTGATCAAATCGACGCTTGATGATGACAGCATATCGCTCAAAGACGTCTTTATGGGCGCACTGCCCTTTGCCTTCGTGATGTTAATCGTGCTCTTCATCTTGATCGAATTCCCGATACTCAGTCTCGCACTTCTTTAAGGAAACAACCCCATGCGTAACGTGACCAAAGACAATATCACGGATGTTTTCAAAAGCTACATGGCCGATGATATGCCGGCGCGAACGCGCGAAATCATGAGCTCTCTGGTCCAGCATCTGCATGACTTTGCACGCGAGACGAACCTGACCCATGACGAATGGCGCCAAGGCATTGCCTTCCTTGAAGGCTGTGCGGCCATTGAATCCGAGGACCGGCACGAGTTTGTTCTAGCCTCGGATGTGCTGGGCGTGTCTTCCTTGGTCGACATGCTGCATTCCAGTGATGACGCAACATCTTCGTCGGTACTGGGACCATTCCACGTGTCCGGCGCACCACCACTTGCCGTAGGTGGCGACATGAAGCGCGATTTCGGCGGACCCGTGCTTTTGGCCCAAGGCGTCATCCGCGACACTGAAGGCAACCCAATTGCTGGTGCTGAAATAGACATCTGGCAGACCGCCCCGAATGGCCTCTATGCCAGCCAGGATGACGCGCAGGATATCTTCTCTTTTCATGGCTTAATGACTGTGGGCAATGATGGCCGCTATGCGTTCACAACCGTGAAACCGGTTGAGTACACTGTGCCGTCAGATGGCCCTGTGGGTGACATCCTGCGTGCGTGTGGTCGGCACCCTTGGCGGCCATCGCACCTGCATTACATCGTCAAAGCACCCGGTTTCCGTACCTTGGTCACCGAAGTCTTCCCCGAAGATGACCCCTATCTGGACCAAGACACTGTGTTCGGTGTGCGCGATGATCTGGTCATGAAGTATGAGGAAAAGCCAGCCTCCAGTTTCCCCGATGGCATGGCACTGTCCGGCAAAGTGACCGCGCCCTATCTGGCGGTCGACTTTGACGTCATTCTTGCGCAGGACAACTAAACGCTACCGGACCACATAGACCGAACAGTTAGAATGGCGCACCACCCGCGCAGCGTTCGGACCCAACAGGTAGTCTTTGAAATCAGGCTTGTGAGCACCGATAACAATCAGACTGGAACCGGCCTTTTTCGCCAGATCTATGATTTCTTCATAGGCCGTGCCCGTTGCCACAATGTGACGTGTCTTGCTGTTGGCGTCTGCGCCAATTGTTGCTGTTACAATGGTGTTAAGCGCTTCTTTCGAGGCATCAACCATCTTGGTGTGATGATCGCTCTCAAAGAAGCTGCCGACGACACTTTTTCCAAAATCCGGTACGACCGTGACAACATCCAAAGTTACCCCTGCCAGATCGGCCATTTTCTTGGCTTCCCGGATGACAGCGTTGTCTTGGTCACCGTCGGAAATATCGACTGCGCATAATACAGGTCCGGTCATGCGAGCTCTCCTTTTAGAGCGGTGCGGCGCACGCGCCCACTTTGCAGAAAATAGATACCCATCAGGAATATCAGCGCTGGAATAAACACAAGTTCCTTGGGCATCTGCGATTGCGGTGCGAGGACTTCTTTGACGGTCACGAATTCATCGCCGTAGAAATCATAGTCAGCCAAAGCACTAGAATGGGTCGAGCCGAACATTGGCTCTTCTACCAATAGCGTGTCACCTTCGGGGATCAGCAAAAGACCCATCGCTGAAAGGCGCTCAGCCGGGGCTTCTTCACCGATGGACAACACGAGTGTCGTATCGCGCAACTCGCTGGTGTCGAAGTCTGGTCCATTGATGACCACACGAATATCACTGCCTGCCTCTGCACCTTCAATAACCTCGACCAGACTGCTTGGGTTCATCTCGGCAAATGGCGGCTGCACGCGGTCCATGATGAAGTCGGGCCGGAACAGCATCAACGCGATCAAGATCAATGCGACGCTCTCATAAATGCGGCTCTTAGTGACAAACCAGCCCATCGTCCCTGCGGTGAACACCAGTATGGCTATACTGGCCGATATGAACACAAGTATGCCTTGGGCCCATCCGACGTCGATCAACAACAGATCCGTGTTAAAGATGAACACAAACGGCAATGCGACGGTCCGCAAGGAATAGAAGAACGCCACGAACCCTGTCTTGATCGCATCGCCACCAGACACGGCGGCGGCGGCAAAACTGGCAAGCCCGACCGGCGGCGTCACATCCGCCATGATACCAAAGTAGAACACGAACAGGTGGACCGCGATAAGCGGCACAACCAAACCAGATTGCGCGCCAAGCTCAACAACAACGCCAGCCATCAAAGATGACACAACGATATAATTCGCAGTCGTCGGCAAACCCATACCTAGGATCAGCGACAACAAACCCACCAAGACCAACATCGCAATCAGATTGCCACCCGATAGGAATTCAACCAAATCAGCCATGACTTGCCCGACGCCGGTCAGTGTCACCGTCCCTACGATCACACCAGCAGTCGCCGTTGCAAGGCCGATACCAATCATGTTGCGTGCGCCATCAATCAAGCCTTGCAGCAGATCAACGATGCCGTCCTTGAACCGCTCAACCAACGCGCTTTCACCACGAAAGATTGCTTTAAGAGGGCGCTGGGTCAGCAAGATCACAAACAACAACATCGTTGCCCAAAACGCGGATAAGCCCGGAGACTTTTGCTCAATCATCAGGAAATAGACCAACACGACAATCGGCAGCAGGAAATAGAGGCCTGCTTTGTAGATCTCACCAACGACCGGTAATTCGACCTCTTTGGCGTTAGGATCGTCCGCCTCAAGGTCAGGGACGCTGGCCGCGATGTACAAAAGGCCAGCATAGGCCGCGAAGACAAGCGCGGACAAAACCAAGCCCGAGTTTGGCACAACATTTGTGATTGCCCGAACAGGATATTGCACACCGTAGCAAAGCGCAGCGAAGCCGACAAAGAACGCCGCCATCCCGCCGATGGTACGCCCCATGGACACAACACGGTTGCCCAGTGTTGGCATGTTGTTTTTCACGGCTTCAAGGTGGACGATATAGACCAGCGCGATGTAAGAAATTGTCGCTGGCAGGAATGCGTGGGTAATCACCTCGACATATGAAATGCCGACATATTCCACCATCAAAAACGCGGCAGCACCCATAACAGGCGGCATGATCTGCCCGTTGACGGACGATGCAACTTCGACAGCACCCGCCTTTTCAGACGAGAAACCGACCCGCTTCATCAGCGGAATGGTGAATGTGCCTGTGGTCACAACATTGGCGATAGAGGATCCTGAAATCAGACCCGTTGCGGCAGAGCCAACAACAGCCGCTTTAGCAGGTCCGCCCTTGAGGTGACCCAGCGCACCAAATGCCATTTTGATAAAGTAATTGCCCGCGCCCGCCTTGTCCAACAAGGCCCCAAACAACACAAACAAGAAGACGAATTTAGTCGATACGCCAAGTGCGATCCCAAAGACGCCTTCGGACGTGATCCACATATGGCTCATCGCTTTTTTCAGTGATGCACCGCCCCAGCGGATCACGTCGGGAAAGACCGTGGATGACCCAAAGAAAACATAGAGCAAGAAGATCGTAGCGATGATCGCCATCGCGGGGCCTAAGGCGCGGCGTGCACCTTCGAATAATAAAAGCAAACCGACAAGGGCAAACCACTTGTCGACATCATCTGCCAATCCGCCGGATTGAACGATCTTTTCATAAAAGAAATAGCCGTAAAGTGCTATGAAAACGCCAGCAAACCCCATGATCCAGTCTTGGGCGGGGATGTAATCACGCGGGCTGGATTTCAAGGCAGGATAGGCCATGAACGCCAGAAAAATAGCAAATGCGAGGTGGATTTGGCGCGAGTTATTTACGACTGATCCGGGTAGAAGCTGGTTGGAAAGCGGAGAGGCCAGAATGACTTGGAAAACCGACCATGTGATCGCGACAATGGACAGGAAAAGACCAACTTTACCGATGGGGTTACGCGCACCGGCGTCCGAAGATGAAACAAGCTCTTGAAGCTCCGCTTCGCTGAGGCCTTGTTTTTGGTCTTGGCTGTTGATTTGATCGGTGGCCATGTCGTTTCACTCCCCTAAAGTGCGGCTCGGACCGGCAAGGTCAACGAGCTTATGTTGAAGAGGCGATGTCCCGCCTCCTCAAATTGCTTAAGCGTCGCCTAGGCGAGGATTATTCCATCCAACCTTGTTCGCGGTAGTATCTAGCCGCACCGGGGTGGATCGTGGCGGACAGACCAGCAGATGCCATTTCTTCGGGGTCGAGGTTTGCAAATGCTGGGTGCAGACCGCGGAAATCGTCAATGTTATCAAAGACAGCAGAGACAAGGACGTAGACCACGTCTTCGGATACAGCATCGGAAGATACGAATGTCGCGCCCACACCGAACGTCTGAATATCGGCATCATTGCCGCGATACATGCCGCCTGGGATCGTCGCGGAGCGGTAGTAGGAATTGTCAGCAATCAATGCTTCAATCTCGGGACCGGACACTTCAACAAGAACAGAATCACAAGCTGTTGTTGCCTCTTGGATCGAACCGGATGGGTGGCCAACCGTGTAGATCATCGCATCGATCTGGTTGTCGCACAGCGCTGATGATTGCTCTGCCGCTTTCAGCTCGGATGCCAAAGCAAAGCTGTCCATTGTCCAGCCCATCTGCTCCATCACGACTTCCATTGTGCCGCGCTGACCGGAACCGGGGTTACCAATGTTCACACGCTTGCCTTCAAGATCGGCCAAAGTTGTGATGCCGGCGTCTGCACGGGCTACGACAGTGAACGGCTCGGGATGTACGGAAAACACTGCGCGCAGACCTTCAAAAGCGCCCTGCTCTTCGAAACGCGATGTACCGTTGAATGCGTGGAACTGCCAATCGGACTGGGCGACGCCAAACTCAAGCTCGCCTTCACGAATGGTGTTAATGTTATAAACTGATCCACCGGTCGACTCGACGGAACAACGAATACCATGATCACGGCGACCTTGGTTAACGAGACGGCAAATCGCACCGCCAGTTGGATAATAAACGCCGGTGACACCACCGGTCCCGATTGTGATGAACTCTTCGGCCATAGCAGCCGGGGCTGACAACGTCAGCGCCACGGCAATGGCCGCGAGTTTCGATGTTTTATTCTTGATCATTATTGTTCTCCCGAAGTCAGAATTTCAGCGTGTAGGGGGTGCGGTAATCGACACATTTGTGAGTGAAAAATAATTAAAGGCACCCCCCAGTGCTGTCATGCAGGGAACCCCCACCTGAGCCACAAATGTCTCAGTGAAGAGGCCCGATGTATATGCGCGTAACTACCTATAGCGAAAATTTAGCATAAATGAGACTGTCTTACCGTAGCGCGGCGGGGTCCTAGCAATGAGCCATGTTTTTCCACGTCATTCCAAAAACTTACCACCTGTCGGCTTGACCGGCGACGGTGTCTATTTGACTGATGCGGACGGCAAGCAATATTTTGACGGATCAGGCGGTGCCGCGGTCTCTTGTCTGGGCCACAGCGACCAAGATGTGATCAACGCCATCAAAAAACAGCTTGATTCGATGGCTTTTGCACACACAAGCTTTCTGTCGTCATCGCCAGCCGAAGCGCTGGCGGATCTGCTGATTGAACACGCTCCACAAGGTTTGGATCGCGTCTATTTCGTGTCCGGTGGATCCGAAGCAGTGGAAGCGGCGCTAAAACTAGCGCGCCAATACTACGTTGAGATCGGTCAACCGAAACGGTCTAAGATCATCGCACGCAGCCAAAGCTATCATGGCAACACACTCGGCGCATTGGCCGTCGGTGGCAACGCATGGCGCAGGGCTCAATTTGCACCCCTCTTGATCGATGTCAGCCACATCGCACCGTGCTACGCATACCGCGAACAACTCACCGGCGAGAGCGAAATTGATTTCGGATTGCGCCTTGCGAATGAACTCGAGGCCGAAATTCTACGCCTGGGCGCGGATGAAGTCATGGCCTTCGTCGCAGAGCCCGTCGTCGGTGCCACGCTGGGTGCAGTGCCCGCTGCAGATGGATATTTCAAACGCATCCGCGAGATTTGCGATCAATACGGCGTTCTTCTCATCTTGGATGAGGTCATGTGCGGCATGGGTCGCACAGGTACTCTGTTCGCATCCGAATACGACGAAATTAGCCCCGATATTTGCACGATCGCCAAAGGTCTCGGTGCAGGGTACCAGCCAATTGGTGCGACGCTGTGCTCCAAGACGATCTACGACGCGATCCAAAATGGTAGTGGCTTTTTTCAACATGGCCACACCTATGTCGGCCATCCAACAGCCTGTGCAGCAGGCCTCGCGGTTGTTGAAAAACTCACATCCGGCTTAGTCGATGGCGTAAATGCGAAGGGTGAAATGCTGCAAGACATGCTGCGCGCCTCACTTGGTCAGCACCCTTTGGTTGGTGACATTCGGGGGCGCGGTTTGTTTGTAGGCGTTGAATTTGTCCAAGATCGAGACACCAAAGCCTGCCTTGATCCATCGCTTAAGTTTAACGCCCACCTGAAAAAAGCGGCCTTCGCTCATGGGCTGATCTGCTACCCGATGGGCGGTACGGTGGACGGACAACGCGGTGATCACGTCCTGCTCGCACCTCCTTTCATCAGCGAACCCGATCATCTGGCCGAAGTTGTTGATAAACTCACGGCGGCAATTCATTCCGTTACCGCCGACCTCGGTTTGTGACTTGATGCTTTGATCTCGAAAGGCCACGCTTGATCTATGCGATATTCACTTGGCTTCATTCTAGCGCTTAGCCTTGCAGGCCTTCAATTCTTGGCCATCACAACCGTTGTTTCTACATCATACGTATCTTCACAACGGGCGATGCTGGACCATGCGCGTGGGCTCATGGAAGATGCAGGCGCGAACGCCGCCGAACAAACCAAGCGTTTTTTGGAACCGGCGAGAGACGTCACCGACCATGTCAGCAGTATTCTCAACAACGGCGTCATTTCAACAGATAGCCGCCAAGATATGGAAAGGTACTTCTTTCAAGTCCTTGGAACCACGAACCAACTTTCCGGTATCTACTACGGCGATGAAGTCGGCAATTTTGTCTATGTCATGAAGAGCAATGGTCCGGGGCCTTTTAGGACCAAATTTATCAACGTCGAAGGCGACACCCGCTCTGTTGACTTCATTTGGCGCAACGAGGACTACTCCGTCGTTGAACGCAGCGCGGATCCCTCGGACCGCTTCGATGCGCGCACCCGCCCTTGGTATATCCAGGCAAGCACACTCGGCGCACGCATTTGGACAGAGCCCTATATTTTCTTCACGTCTCAGCAACCCGGTGTGACCGTGGCGGCACCCGTGATGGTCCAAGATGACCAGCTACACGGTGTCGTGGGTATTGATCTTGATATTGCGGATATCTCGTTGTTCCTGTCCGATCTGACGATTGGTGAAACTGGGTCCGCCTTTATTCTAAGTGACGAAGGCCAAGTCATTGCACACCCTGATCCTGCCCAGATCACCATGCGAAATGATGATGGTACGCTTGATTTTGCCGACATCAGCGAATTCAACGATCCTATTGTGCGCGCGGCCTTTACGCGTTCTACGCTCGGCGACACGCCACCTGATAGCGCGCTTAGATCGCAATTCGATTTTGACGGCGACAGATACATGACACTGCTGTTGCCCATACCGGGGATAGATCTTTCGTGGAACATTGCGGTGTTCGCGTCAGAGGGGGATTTCATCCAAGGGATTAAAGACAATCGCAGGCGCAATATCTGGATTGCGGCAATTATTTCATTGGTTACTGCGATCATCGGGATCATTTTGGCGGAATTCATCCTGAGACCTGTACGTGCTTTTGCGGTGCGCACGTCGCTTGTCTCACAAGGCGAAATGCCAACATCCACCCCGTTGCCACGCACCTATCAAGAACTGCGTAAAGCCAATAAAACCCTGATCAATGAAATCGCACAACGCCGGGTCTCAGATGCGAAAGTCGAAGATCTCAATCGCGAGCTTTCTCATTCCTCACGTGTGAATGTGATGGGACAAATGGCAACCGGCTTGGCACATGAACTCAGCCAACCACTCACCGCGATTTCACAGAATTTGGACACAGCCATTTCAGTTGCCAAGTCCGAGGAAAAACCGAACGACGAATTGCTTTCGATCCTGAATGAATTGGACGAACAAGCACATCAGGGCGGCGATGTCATCCGCGCCTTGCGTGGTTTCGTGCGCAAAGACGACGGCACGCCGGAGGCGTTCGATGTTAAAGAGTTGATTTTGCAGACATGCCGCCTGATGCGCAATGAAACTGACAACGCAGGCGTTACAATCAAGACAGAAATACCTGACCTTCCAGCAGCGTTTGGCATCCGTGTCCAAATTGCCCAGACGTTGATCAACCTGATGCGCAACGCTGTGGATGCGATGGAAAATGCACAAGTCGCCATGCGGACCATCACAATTACCGTTGTCAATTTGGGGCAATCAGTCGAAGTCAGGGTAGACGACACTGGCCCCGGTGTAGACGCAGATGTCACTCTTTTTAAGCAGTTCCAAACCAACAAAGCAGATGGCATGGGGTTGGGTCTGTCGATTTCGCGCACGATTGTCGAAGCGAATGGTGGGCGAATTTGGCACGATACAACGGCCAGCGGCACGCGGTTCTGTTTTACAGTCCCCCTTGAAAGGCGGTAACGTCCTGTGACCTTTCCACTTGAAAAGCAGGTAGTCGTGTTGTGACAACCGATCAGCCCCTTCAATCAACCGTCTTCTTGGTCGATGACGATCGCAAAATTCGCACAACGCTATCGCGTGCGTTGGCCAAGCGGGGCTTCAACGTCCGCACTTTTGAAAACGCTGCCGATTTCCTTGATGCTTACGATGCCGCTGAACCGGGATGCCTTGTGCTTGACTATGGTCTGCCTGAAATGAACGGTTTGGAGCTGCAAACAGTCTTATCAAGCAAGCAAATCATCATTCCGATTATCTTCATCTCTGGGCACGGTGGCATCCCTGAATCGGTTCAGGCCATCAAGGCGGGTGCGATCGACTTCCTTGAAAAACCTTTCAGGCAGCACGTTCTTGTCGACTGTATCACCGCTGCTTTTGCGACCGATATGGCCGCCCGCAAAAAGCAAGTGGTTTATCAGTCTGCGCGTCAAAACTTTGCAAGTCTGACCGCCCGCGAAAAGGAAATTGCGAATTTCATGATGGCCAATCCATCCAATACGGCAAGCAAGGAAATCGGACGTGAACTCAATATTAGCCCCAGGACGGTCGATCACCACCGTGCCCGCATCCTCGCCAAGATGAACATCAAATCGGTCGCCGAACTCATTGATCTTTCGATCACTGTAGCAGATCGCACTGACTAGACGTCATGGATTGCTAGCCGAAATTCTGACGCAGCACATTCAAAATTAGCACGGTTTGTGACGGTTTCAATCCGTTTCGCGACCGCCTCGTCCAGCGTCAAATCCCATGTGTTGATGAACCCGCCAAGGATCACATACATGCCTTGAATAGCGATCAAATCCATCAGCTGCGCGGTGCTGAAATGTTGCTCCAACGCAGCACGGGTCTGCGCGTTAATTTTATGATCCTGCATCAATTCGTCAACAGCGGCCAAGATCAGGTTATCCGGCATATCCAAATTTGGCCGCGCGTTGAGCGTCTGGAAAATACTGTCCGTAGACATTCCAATCCGCTGTGCGCGGTCCACATGTGATCCCCACTCATACCATGCGCCCAAATGAACACCGACACGCAGAATAACTAACTCGCCCAAACGCGCACCAAGGCTGCCACCACTGACGGAATAATTCCTAAAATCCCACCAGGCGCGCAAAAGGTGCGGGCTATGGGCCATCAGTTTGTGCACGTTTATCGGCGCACCATTCATATCAGCGCTAACCCCATCTAGGACAGAGGGCCACTGCGCTACTTCCAATGGTGCCACTTGGGTTGCGGGTGTTTTGGTCATGCCTGGCATTCTCGCATTTGAAAATCTCTTGAACGCAAGTCTGGCAGATGCATGACAGATGGCAACAACGCAGCTGCACCATCTTTCGCTTGCCTTTGGACAGGCCGAAGCCCCAAGTCCTTCTTAGCAAACGCTGACTTTGGATACACCTATTTTGCCGCGATCATTTATACGTCGCAAGGACCGCTAATGGCGCGTTGACAAAAGATGGGGGGCGACGCCTGACGCATCATTGTAGCCACTCGCGGGACTTCTGAATTCAAACGACAGGGTCGTGCACCTGATCGAAATCACGAGTGACGTATCCGCCGTAGAAACAGGGCCAAGCGGTGCTTGCGTGGCTCGTTTTTGAACATGCTTATTAAAATCGACTACCATCATGCATCGTAACTATTGGTTCATTTTGCCCAAATCTGGGCAGAAACCAGAAACAATCGTGCCATTTGGAGGCATTGTTGCGACAATCACGACAACCCATGAAGTGACTTCGCATTCGCCGCCCGGTGTCGCCCTTGCTATGCGGGCTCAGTCTTGTCCGCTTCGTCAACTGATTACGTGATACGGCACACACACAGCCCCGCCCGTCCTTGTCGATCATGATATGTCTGCAATTCGGGAAGGACAGCCCGGATTCCCTACCAAACAAGGGCATAGATCGAATGGCTCAAACGTCGGTCACATCTGTAATTCAATAGGTTTCAGCCAGCACTCCGAACTTTTTCTGGGTTGGGTCAATAAGCCATAGAGCAACAAGGCGGACACTAGAGCGACGCAGTTTGGAACCGGCTAATACGCATCTGTTTTGGCATTTGGCAGGTCGCCACGGTATGCATGCAAATCGACATGAACCGTCTCAACATCTGTTGGTGCAGGGCTGCGAAATAACGACGGTCACGCGGCACAAAGCATCTTTAGTGTGTCAATGAGTGACGGCAGAAGATGCTTACTGTCATATTAAGAACTCAAGTATGAACTGTTCTGTCGCGTCGATTGAAGGCTCCAAGCATTGGTGTAGACGCACCCTAGGCTGCCCTACCCAAAGCAAGTCACTGGTTAAGAAAGTGCTTGCCGAAACCGGTTTCGGAACACAACTTGGGTCATGGGGGGACAGTTTTGACGACGAATACTGCAACTTTGTCTAATGATCGCGTCGCGATGCGGGTCACCATCAGCGATATGGCTGATGCGTTAGGATTGACAAAATCCACCGTGTCCCGCGCCTTGAACGGATACCCGGATATCTCTGCCAATACGCGACTTCGCGTCAAACGTATGGCCGAAAAGCTTAACTACCAGCCGCTCAGCCACGCACAGGCAATCAAGACGGGGCGGACGCGTTCACTGGGGCTTGTTCTGCAACTCTCCGACCATGACGCACAGCGTCCGTTTTTGGCAGAATTTCTTGCCGGCGTCTCCGCAGGTGCAAGTACGCAAGACTATACTTTGACAGTTGCCTCAGCAGACAATGACAACCATTTGATCGAAACTTTCCGCAACCTTCTGCGGGACGGTAAGGCGGATGGTTTTATATTGCCCCGCGCCATGGTGGATGATCTGCGGGTCAAGATGTTTCGCGACGCCAACGTGCCGTTTGTTTTGTATGGGCGACAAGACAACGACACCGGATGTGCATGGTTCGATGTGCGCGGCGAGGATGCGATGCATGATGCCGTGATGCATCTGGCCGGTCTGGGTCACAGACGCATTGCATTGATCAATGGTGGTCTGATCTACAACTACGCTGGACTAAGGCGACGTGGTTTTCTAAGCGGTATGGCCGCCGCTGGCCTGACAAGCGCGCCAGAGTTCATCGTTGAAGATGCGATGACCACTGATGATGGTGCCCGCATAGGTGCGCAGCTTCTTGATATGCCAAACCGGCCCACGGCAATTGTCTGCGCCGTCGACCGTGTCGCACTGGGCGTCTACCGGGCCGCCGCCGCACGCGGTCTTCTGATCGGATCTGATCTGTCAGTTGTGGCTTATGACGGTATTCACGAAGGCGCGCATGCGCAGCCGCCGCTTACGACTTTTGCAGTCGACAACCGCGAGGCCGGTCACCGGCTTGCCACACTGCTCATTCGTCGCGTGCGGGGAGAGCCGCCCGAAGCGCTGCGCGAAACAGTTGCTGCAACCTTTTTGGAACGCGGGTCAACGGGGCCGGTGCCACGGGAGGCAGATCAGTAAGTTCACAGGTTTCAATGGGAGGAAAACAATGAAACGCCACATAACAACATTTGCAAGGACAAGCATCGCAATGGCGCTGGCGCTTTCGGCGTCTACGCTGTCAGCCGAAGAGTTGCGGTTCTGGACCACGGAAGAGCAGCCGGAACGCCTTGCCCGCCAAGAGGCGATGGCCGCCGAATTTGCGGCGGCATCTGGCCACACTGTTGAGGTTATTCCGGTTTCTGAAAACGATCTAGGCACGCGCGCAACTGCGGCTTTTGCAGCAGGCGATTTGCCGGATGTCATCTATCATACGCTGCAATATGCGGCCCCTTGGGCCGAAGCAGGTATTCTGGACACTGATGCCGCAACCGACGTGGTCGAGGCCCTTGGTGCCGACACCTTTGCCCCCGGCGCGCTTGCGATGGCAGCAACTGCTGGTGGCTATGCCTCTGTACCCGTGGATGGCTGGACACAAATGCTGGTGTACCGCGCCGACCTCTTTGAAGCGAACGGACTGGAACCGCCAAACTCCTACGCCAATGTGCTGGCAGCGGTTGAGGCGCTGCACAACCCGCCCGAAATGTATGGCTTTGTCGCCGCCACCAAAATCGACGAGAACTTCATGAGCCAAGTGTTGGAGCATGTGTTTCTAGCCAACGGTGTGTCACCCGTCGGGCCTGACGGCGTGCAGGAACTGGACGAAGCCGCGACTATTGAGGTTTTGGAGTTCTACAAAGCCATCGCAGAGGCATCGCCGCCCGGTGATCTGTATTGGGACCAGTCCCGCACACTTTATTTCAGTGGCAATGCCGCAATGATCATTTGGTCGCCCTTCATCCTTGATGAACTGGCCGGTCTGCGTGACAGTGCGCCGCCCACCATCAATGATGATCCGACCTCAACCGATCTGGCCGCAGCGACAGGGATCGTGACCAACTTTGCAGGGCCCTCGAACCCGGACGGGGCTGCCTGGGGTGACGTGCGTTACTTTGGGATCACGTCTGATGCGTCTACGGATGCCGCGATGGAATTTGTCCAGTATTCAATGAACGAAGGGTACGGCCAGACGCTTGCTATCGCGCCGGAAGGCAAGTTCCCGGTCCGTCGGGGCACGGCGGACAATCCAACCGCGTTTGCCGATCTTTGGGCAACCCTTGACGTGGGCGTTGATCGCAAGGCACCGCTGGGCGCTCTTTATGATGCCGCCATGATCGAAGAAATCGTCGGTGGCCTTGATGTGGCGCAGCGTTGGGGTGTCGCCGAAGGGCAATTGTCCGCAGCCTCTGCTATCATCAACAGTCAGGTCATCAACCGTCTGGTGCGCGAGTACATTGACGGAGAACGGGATGCGGCCGCAACCGTGGCTGAACTGAACAGCGCCATTGCGGCTGTCCAATAGGCCAAGTTGAAATCAGGGTAAGGGGTGCTTAAACGGGCGTCGCTTACCCTAACGCCGCCCCAACCAGCAACCCAGGAGACGTCCACATGACAGAGCTTCGGCCCCCTGTCGGCACCGGACCTCTAGCCAAGCGCGAAGCGCGTTTGGCGTGGGGATTGCTGTTTCCGACAATCACGGCGGTTGCTTTGGTCGTTGTTCTGCCGCTGTTGGCCATTTTCTGGATTTCCTTCAAACCCGTTGAACTGGGCGATTTGCGCGCACCCGAAGTCGTGCTTCGTGAAGACATTCGCGGCGATGCAGGCACGGTTGGTGATATGCCAACAATTCGCTATCGCCTGCGCAATTCCTCGCAAGACCAACCCATTACGGGTGTCACATTCACAGACACGGTGCCTGAAGGATTGGTTATTCAGCAATTAGACCCGCGCTGCGATCTGCTAGAGCGCGTGCTGAATTGCGATCTGGGCGATTGGGACCCGGGGGCGCGTGAAACACTGACGATCCCGGTCACGGTTGAACAGGCCTATCTCGACAATGGCCTGCGCCCGCAAGACAGCCCCGCCAAAACGACTGGCGTGTCGTCGAATATTCTGACCAATAGCACCTTCACGTTGGAAAACTTTGCGCGGGTTTTCAATGGTGATGAATTTATCGAAGTGCTGTGGGTCACGTTATTTTACACCGTCTTCGGAACCATCGGCGCACTGCTTGTCGGCTTGTTTGCGGCGCTGTTGCTGAACAAATCTTTCAAAGGTCAGGGAATTCTGCGCGGCCTTTATCTGTTCCCATATGTCGCCCCAGTGATCGCGGTGGCCTTTGCGTGGCTAATCCTGTTCGATCCATTTTCAGGTTCCGCAAATGCGCTGTTGATCCAGATGGGTGTGACCCCCGAAGCGATTAATTTCTTTGGCGAAAGGCCGCTGGCCTTGATCATGGTCACGGTGTTTGAGATTTGGCGATACTTTCCGTTGTCGTTTCTTTTTATTCTGGCCCGAATGCAAAGCATCGACAGCGACATGTACGAAGCGGCCGATATGGACGGCGCGTCGCCATTTCAGCAATTCTGGTATCTTAGCGTACCGCAGCTTTTGGGTATTCTCAGCGTCCTGTTCCTGCTGCGCTTTATCTGGACCTTCAACAAGTTCGACGACATCTTCTTGCTGACTGGCGGAAACGCAGGCACCCGGACACTGACTGTCAACGTCTATGAACAGGCCTTTGCGGTGTCCAACATCGGCGCAGGTGCAGCAGTTGCGGTTGTTATCTTTGGATGCCTGCTCACATTCTCGCTCTTCTTTTTGAAGTATATCAGCCGCGAGGAAGGGCTATGACGGCGCTGCGGTTCAACTGGATCACCAGCCCTACGCTGGGCGCGCTCTGGATGGTGGTACTGTCCACGACGGTCGCAATTGTGATGAGCTTTGCAACAGGCGATCCGTTTCGGCCCGATATCCTGTATTCGCTGCTCTGGGGCGGGGTGATCGGCTACACGATCGGGCATCGCCTTGGCGATTTCTGGGGCGAGGTCATGGGCACCGCGGCCTTGAGCATTTTGATCCTGATGGGATTTGGCCCCCTTACAATAGGCGCAGAAGTGTCGCTTTTCGCCTCTGTCTTTGCAGCTTTTGCCTTGGCTGTCTCCTTTGTCTGGTCAGCGCATACGATCCTTGATGATCTGCCGCATGGCGCACTGACGCGCCATGAGTTTGAAGGTGCCGTGATCCGCTTCCTGACCGGCTTTGGCTACATCTTCTTTACCGCCATTGTGTTGATCCCGTTCTACGTGATGCTGATGACCAGCTTCAAAAATCAGTCGGAACTGATGCAAAACCCGCTCGACTTCTCGATTGATCTCAGCAAAGGCACCGAGCTGTTCCGCTCATACGACGAGTTGTTCACACAGTTCAATTTCGGCACGTATCTGTTCAACTCCTTCTTCATATCGGTGCTCACCGTCTTTATCACTCTCGCTTTTGCCATCCCCGGTGCATACGCCGTGGCGCGGCTGCGGTTCCGAGGGCAAGCGGCGTTCTCGCGCTCAATTCTGCTGATCTATATGGTGCCGATGATCGTGCTGGCCTTGCCGATCTATATCGCATTCTCGATGACGGGCCTGCGCAATTCCTTCTGGGGTATCGTGATGATCTATCCGGTCACGACGATCCCGGTGGCGCTGTATATGTTGCAGGGCTACTTTCGCGGCCTTCCCGCAGAAATCGAAGAGGCCGGATTGATGGACGGGTTGTCGCGCCTCGCGGTTGTCTGGAAAATCACGCTGCCATTATCGCTACCGGCGCTGGCCTCTGTTTCGCTTTACGTTTTCATGATCGCCTGGAACGAGTTTTTGCTGGCCTTCATGCTGCTTGATGACCCTTCAAAATTCACCCTGACGCGCGGTATCGCCTCGCTCAATTCATCTGAAATCCCACGGCAACACCTGATGGCCGGGTCTGTCATTGCGACCGTACCGATCATGGCGCTGTTTTTGGGATTGGAACGCTTCATGACAAAAGGCCTGACCGCAGGGTCAGTAAAGGGATGACTATGAACCTTGATGAACGGGCGCGCCAAATCCTGCGCCAAAATGACAAGGGCGGCTATACGCTGCCGACCCACGGGCTTTATCCGTACCAGTGGAACTGGGACAGCGCCTTTGCCGCATGGGGCTTTGCGACATTCGATATTGCACGGGCCTGGGATGAATTCGACACCTTACTTGCCAGTCAATGGGATACAGGCATGGTGCCACACATCATCTTCCATGAACCCGACCCCAGCTATTTCCCGGGGCCGGATGTCTGGTCAACGGGGCAAAGCCCGGCCACCTCAGGCATTTCACAACCCCCCGTGGCGGCCACAATGGCCCGCTTGGTGTGGGAGATGGATAAGGATGCGGGATACGAACGGCTTGCTGCAATCTACCCCAAACTTCTTGCATGGCACCGCTGGTGGCACGAGGTCCGCTGCGTGCATGGCCCTGCCGCAATCATCCACCCTTGGGAAAGCGGACGCGACAATTGTCCCGACTGGGATATCGGCATGGCGGACGTTGATGGCGCAAACGTGGGGGAATATATCCGCCGTGACACGGGCCATGTTGATCCGTCAATGCGCCCCCATAAAGAGCAATATGACCGCTACATCGCAATGGTTCAGTTCGGTGTAAGCGTTGGGTGGGATCAAGAACGGATCGTCGCAGAAGGCCCGTTCCTGATGGCGGACCCCGGCATCACCTTTATCTTGCTGCGGGCACATGAGGACCTGCTGGTGCTTGCGCAGGCACTTGGTAAGGATACATCCGAAATCGCGGAATGGGCCGCAAGCCTACGCGCAGCTTTGCCCGATATCTGGAATGCAAAGATCGGGGCCTATGACGCAAAGAACCTGCGTAATCAACAGTTTGCCGACGTTCTGGGATCAGGCGCCCTGTTGGCCTATGTGGCCAATGCTGGCAACCCAACGCTGGATGCACAGCTCATGCGGGTGTGGGATGCAGTCACCTATGGCGTCCCTTCTGCTGATCCGCACCATGAAACCTTCGATGCGCGACGTTACTGGCGCGGCCCATCCTGGCCGTTCCTGAATGCGCTGATTGCCGTTGGTTTTCGTGAAATGGGACGCCACGACCTTGATGAACGTCTGCGCCGCGAAACTGCGATGGCCATCGCAAAGAACGGCTTTGCTGAATACTTCGATCCGCTTGATGGAACCGCCTGCGGCGGCAGCGATTTCACATGGACCGCTGCAATATGGCTGACTTGGGCAGGTCGCGAACACGGTCAAGCGCGGGGGGCTGCCTGATGGCATCAATTACACTGAAAGCCGTTGAGAAATGGTTTGGAGATGTTCAGGTCATCAAGGGCGTCGATCTGGACATCAATGAAGGCGAATTCGTCATCTTTGTCGGCCCATCAGGTTGCGGAAAATCCACACTTTTGCGCATGATCGCAGGGCTGGAAGAAACATCGCGGGGGCAGATCATGATCAATGATCGCGACGCGACAGCAGAGCCACCCAGCAAGCGCGGGTTGGCAATGGTGTTTCAATCCTACGCGCTTTATCCGCATATGTCCGTGCGCGATAACGTTGGCTTCCCATTGAAGTCAGCAGGTCTGCCAAAGGCAGAAATCGACGCAAAGGTCGACGAAGCGGCACGCGTTCTGAAATTGGGCGACTATATGGATCGACGCCCCAAAGACCTGTCAGGTGGTCAGCGACAGCGGGCTGCCATTGGCCGGTCGATCGTCCGCGACCCGACGGCGTTTCTTTTTGACGAACCACTGTCCAATCTTGATGCGGCACTGCGCGTCGAAATGCGTTATGAAATCGCCAAGCTGCATCAAACGCTGAAATCAACGATGATCTATGTCACCCATGATCAGGTGGAAGCCATGACACTGGCTGACCGGATCGTTGTTTTAGAATTTGGCAAGATCGCCCAAGTTGGCAGCCCAAGGGAACTCTACGAGAAACCCGCGAACCTTTTTGTGGCGCAGTTCATCGGATCACCACGCATGAACGTCGTAAATGCGGCAACCGCGCCGCAGGTCGATCTACCGCCGCAGGCCACATCATTTGGTGTTCGCCCCGAACATATTACCTTGGTGAAGACTGGCAGTGGCAGCATCGACGGAACGGTTGATGTTCTGGAGTATCTTGGCGCCGACACATTCGTTATCGTGTCATGCGGTGCGGCGGGCCAACTGACCGTGCGCGTCAATGGCAGCACTGACCTCAGCCCCGGTGATCCCATTGGATTGAAGTTCGACCGCGAGAATATGCATAGGTTTGATGCAAAAGGATTGGCGCTCTAAGCACCCAAAGCCAAACAGTGGTTGGCTTCAGAGCAGCGATACCTTGAAGCACACTACGAACCAATTGCGATCTGATTTGAATGACGCTTTCGTCTATTTGGTGTGTATGTCTGCGCAATCGCAGCGAAAGATCGATTTCCACCCTTGGTGCGTCGATAAAATCTAAAGCCAAATTCGTGCTTATCCCCAGCCCTCAATCTACAGGCGAGAAGCCAGACATGCCAGCAAACGCATTCAGTTCAGCAGGATCGAGGGTCATAGACCCAGTGCGCTTTTCTTGTCCCCAGCCCATTTCATAATGGTAAGGTCAAACGTCAGCGCCATTAGCGACACGCAAATCCCCAGCACAAAGTTTTTGCCCAAATCGGTGCCTGCCAGCGTTCGTTGCAATTCCTGTCCAAGGTCTTGGGTCCCGATGAACGCCGCAATAATCACCATGAAGAATGCGAACATGATCGCTTGGTTGAAACCCACGGCCATCGTGGGCAAAGCTAACGGAAGTTGTACGCTCCACAGCTTCTGAAAACGTGTCGCACCCGCCATATCAGCGGCTTCGGTCATTTCCTCTGGGACCGTGCGTAGCCCTTCGATGGTGTAGCGTGTCAGCGGGACCATCGCGAAAATCAAGATTGAAAAGATGACGGCCACATCGGTGATGCCGAACAACATGATGGCTGGGATCAGATACACAAAACTGGGGAATGTCTGGGCCGTGTCACAAATCAACAGGACACGGTTTGACCACTTCTTGGACCTTGCGGCAATAATGCCGACCGGCAAACCGATCAGGGCCGCAAGCGTCACAGCAGAGATGACTGAGTATAGTGTGATGATCGCCCGATCCCACCATCCCGACAGGGCCACAAGCGAAAAGAATACCACAGCATAGGTCGCCTGTTTCCGGCCCGCGAGGGCCATCGCAAATGCGGCCACTAGCAAGATAAACGCAGGTGTTGGGATCGACAGCATGAAGTTGCGGAATGGGATCAGCACTTGCACGTTCAAGAACGCCCGCAGAAAACCGGTTGTCGCCTTCACCCATTCGATGCTCAGAAAACCTTTGATCAGGTCATCCAGCGCTTTGCCTTGGCTGAAATCTTGGCCGCGTCCGATTTCTGCAAAGATCGGTACAACCAATGACATCAGGGTAAAGCCGACAAAGGCCACGATACCCAACACCAGCATCTTATGCCGCTTCCAAAACGGCGTGCCGCGTTCAAAATGCTCTGGCTGTTTGACGACCCAAGCCTTTGACATGCGGTCGAGCATCACGGCCAGCAACACGATCGTCACGCCAATCTCGAACGAACGGCCCAATTTAAAGCTGCCCATCATCGCCAGCAACTTGGCCCCCAAACCCGGCATCCCGATGAACGCCGTCAGAACGACCATCGCAAGACATAGCATAATCACTTGGTTTACGCCCACCAGAATTTCGGTACGTGCAGATGGCAGATAGACATGCCGCAACATCTGGAACTTGGTGCAACCAGACATTTTGCCTGCTTCGACCACTTCTGGTGAAACCTTTTTCAGGCCTAGCGTCGTCATCAAGATCATCGGCGGAATGGCATATATCGTGGTGGCAACGGCCCCTGCCGTTGGACCGACTTTGAAAAAGATCACGGCGGGCAACAGATAGGTGAAGAACGGCAGGGTTTGCAGGACCGAAAGCACTGGCTTGATGACATAATCGACCCACGCATATTTCCATGCGGCAATACCCAGCGACAGGCCGATCACAAATGCCATTGGTGCAGCGATCGCTAGAACCGACATCGTCTGCATGGCGATTTCCCATTGCCCGATCAGCGCTGTCCAAACCATCGTCCCGCCGCCCAGCAACGCCAGACGCCACCCGCCCAGATAGTAGCCAATAATCGCGGCAACAGCGGCCATCGCAGTCCAAGGAATAGGTCCAATATTGGGCCAGCGCCGCTTGCCAAAGAAGATATTGCCAGACGCATCCAAAAGCCATTCAAGCCCCTCGGTCAATGTCCGTGTCAGAACCAACAGTCCCAGATCGTCTTTCACAAAATTAAAGATCGTGTCCAGCCAACCGGCGAAATTTGGCACAAGCGCCTCGGGCAACCGGTGCAGCCATTCGGGTAGCCCACCAAGATACTGGACCATCGTCATCAAAGCAGCGGCACCGACAAAACATAAGGCAAGCTGTGCGTTTGAAAGCGATGCCTTTTGTCTTGGAAGTGTCGTTGTCTCAACGCTCATGAAGCGGCCCCAAGAAGAATATCCAAGGCAGATTTGCGCGTCAGCGCCCCTATCACGGCATCACCTTGCTTTACGGGGATCATCTCGCGGGCATCATTGACCAGCATGCGCGCCATTTCATGCACTGTCGCACTCGCATCGACCGGCTCACCCTCGCCCGTCGCTGTTTTATCGGCCAAGACACCGGCATGAACGACGCGCGCTTTGTCGACGTCTTCGGTAAACTTGCGGACGTATTCGGTCGCGGGATGCAGCACGATTTGATCAGGTGTATCGCATTGCTCGACCGCGCCATCCTTCATGATGGCAATCCGGTCGGCGAGGCGCAGCGCCTCGTCAAAATCGTGCGTGATAAAGACGATGGTCTTGTTCAGCAATTGTTGCAGGCGCAAGAATTCATCCTGCATTTCACGGCGGATCAGCGGATCAAGCGCGCTGAACGGTTCGTCAAGAAACCAGATATCAGGCTCAATCGCAAGGCTGCGGGCGATCCCGACACGTTGTTGCTGTCCACCTGACAGCTCACGCGGAAAATAGTCTTCGCGGCCTTCCAAACCCACCAGTTTGACGACCTCAAAGGCGCGCTCGCGGCGGGTGTGTTTGTCTTGGCCGCGCATCTCAAGTGGGAAGGCCACGTTTTCTAAAACTGATCGGTGCGGCAGCAGGCCAAACGATTGAAACACCATGCCCATTTTGGAACGGCGCAGCTCAATCAGGTCTTTTTCAGCCAATGACATGATATCCTGACCTTCAACCTCGATCGTCCCGCTTGTAATGTCGTGCAGCCGCGAGAAGCAGCGCACCAATGTCGATTTGCCGGACCCCGATAGGCCCATGATCACCAGCATTTCGCCCTTATGAACATCGATCGAGACATCTCTGACGCCCGCGATATAACCTGCGGCGCGGATGTCATCAAAACTCATGCCAGAGTTCATCTCCTTGAGAAAACGCTTTGGGTTGTCCCCAAATACTTTCCAGACGTTCTTGCACGAGATGACGGGGGCTTGGGCAGACATGGTAATCCTTGTGATAAATGTCCCCGCCCGGACAGGCCGGACGGGGAGAATTCCGTGTTCAAAGGTAGGGCTACTTAGTTAACCCAGCTTTCCCACACGTCTTTGTTTGCTTCCAGCCATACTTCGGCTGCCTCATCTGGCTCCAGATCGTCGACGTCGACAAGGCGGGCCATTTCAGCGATCTGCGGGTTGGTAAAGCTAACCTGCTCAAGCACAGCATAGGCACTTGGCCACTTTTCTTCCATGCCTTCCCATGCCGCTTTCTTCAGGTAGCCGTTTGCAGGGTTACCGCAGTCAAAAAGAGCATCAGGGTTCGGACCAACGGCTGGGTCTGTGTCGCAACCGGCTTCCCATGCTGGAAATTCGACAAATTCACCCGGCCATACGGCTTCGGCAAAGTTTGGTGTCCAGTTGAAGACCACGATTGGCCGCTTGTCTGCTTCAGCAGCACCAATTTCCGCCCAAAGTGCCGCGGCAGAACCCGCGTTCACAACAACAAAGTCCATGTCCAGAGCCGCGACACGTTCCTGACCGTGCTTCAACCAGTCAACGGGGCCGTCAAGATAGCGGCCTTTTTCGCCCGTCTCAGCGGTTGTAAAGAGTGCCGCACAGTCATTGAGCGCTTCCCAATCAGGCAGGCCGGGGCATGCATCTTTTGTCCACATCGGATACCACCAGTCTTCGCGTGTCACCGCGTCATGGTCGCCTACGTCGACAATCCCGCCCTTTTCCAAAGCGGCACGGTAAGATGCGCCAAACGCGCCTTCCCAAACTTCAAGCTCTAGCGTGACATCGCCCAGGCGCACGGATTCGTAAACCGCCTGACTATCTGTCGTAACAAACTCAACGGCATTGCCGTTCATTTCCAGAATTTGGCCAACCGCGTTGGACATCACAATCTGGCTGGACCAGTTGTGGATTGGAATAACGATTGGATCACTGCTGTCTTGCGCCATCGCGGCCAAAGGCGCGAGGCTCAGCACACCGGCTGTCAGCGCTGTTGTCATTTTTTTCATTCATATTCTCCCTGTTGTCTTGCGCCCTGTTGGTGGCGCTGGATCGGCACATCGCAGTGCACCGTTGGATTTTGTGTCGGACGATTCTCTGTCCTGTTTGCATACATCCGCATTCACTCTCGCATTATTTTCCTCTCAATCAAGTTTTTTTCTTATCAGGATCATTTGTCGGGCGAGGAAATTTTGTGCGTTGTCGTAAACGGCGCGCTTCCTGTCCGATCTCGATTTCTAATTCTTGTTGTTTTGCAGCAGATTACCGAGGAGAGGATGTCGAAAATGCGCTATTCGGGCTTCAAGGTCATTAAAGAGGCACTAACGGGCCACAAAGGCTGGACCCCAGCTTGGCGTGATCCAGAACCGCAGGCTGATTACGACATCATCATCATCGGTGGCGGCGGACATGGTCTAGCCACAGCGTATTATCTTGCCAAAGAATTCGGTCAAAAACGCATTGCCGTCCTTGAAAAGGGTTGGATCGGTGGCGGCAATGTTGGGCGCAACACCACCATTATCCGTTCAAATTATCTGCTGGACGGGAATGAGCCGTTCTACGAATTCTCTCTCAAACTTTGGGAAGGGTTAGAGCAGGACTTTAACTACAACGCGATGATTTCGCAGCGCGGAATCCTGAACCTGATCCACTCGGACGCGCAACGCGATGCGTTTATCCGCAGAGGCAACGCAATGCTGTTGAACGGTGCCGACGCCGAGATGCTGACGACAGATCAGATCAAGGCGCGTTATCCTTTCCTGAATACGGACGATGCAAGGTTCCCGATCAAAGGCGGGCTGGCCCAACATCGCGGCGGCACCGTGCGCCATGATGCGGTCGCTTGGGGCTATGCGCGCGGCGCGGACAGTCGCGGCGTCGATATTATTCAAAACTGCGAAGTGACCGGGTTTCGCATTGAGAACGGCACCTGCCTTGGTGTGGAAACCTCGCGCGGGTTTATCGGGGCCAAAAAGATCGGTTGTGCGGTAGCGGGATCATCAAGCCGCCTGATGTCCAAAGCCGATATGCGCCTGCCAATGGAAAGCCATGTCTTGCAGGCTTTTGTGTCTGAGGGTTTGAAACCCGTTCTGCCGGGGGTCGTGACCTTTGGTGCTGGCCACTTCTATGTCAGCCAATCCGACAAGGGCGGTCTGGTCTTCGGCGGGGACTTGGACGGATACAACTCCTACGCCCAACGCGGCAACCTGCCCACTGTCGAAGACGTCTGTGAAGGCGGCATGGCGATCTTCCCTGCATTTGGGCGCGCGCGCCTTTTGCGGATGTGGGGTGGGATCATGGATATGTCGATGGACGGCTCTCCCATCATCGACCGCACGCATATCGACGGGCTCTATTTCAATGGTGGGTGGTGCTATGGCGGGTTCAAGGCAACGCCTGCATCCGGTTTCTGCTTTGCGCACCTGCTGGCAAAGGATGCCCCACACCCTACTGCAACGGCTTACCGCTTCAACCGGTTCGAAAAAGGTCTGATGATTGATGAAAAAGGGATGGGCAATCAGCCCAATTTGCACTGATGATTATTGACCATCCCTTGTTGGGCCCGCGTGATGCCGCCGAATTCACCTATATGGGTGACGCCAAACTGATCGACCGACCCGATTGGCAGTCGGACACGGCAGCGCAGGATTTCTATGAATACGGTTATCTGCGTGACAACCCGGCAGGTTGGCACGAGGAACTGTGGTTCCATGAGGCCGGTGACAGGTCATGGCTGGTCGTGACCCGCAACACAGTCACCCATGAGATTTCAAAGGTGGAACTGGCCCGCGATGTGGCCCGTGCGAAAGGACGGTCCAAATGACGCAAATGAACCGGCTGGCAGGCGGTCAGATTGATCGCAACAAAACCTGCAAATTCACCTTCGATGGCAAGGCCTATACCGGACATCAAGGTGACACGCTTGCCTCTGCACTGCTTGCCAATGGCGTGCGTCTGATGGGGCGTTCGTTCAAGTATCACCGCCCCCGTGGTGTGCTGACCGCTGGATCGGAGGAGCCAAACGCCCTGGTTGAGTTGCGCGCTGGTGCGCGGCAGGAACCCAACACCCGCGCCACAACAGCAGAGCTGTACGATGGTCTGTTCGCCAAAAGCCAAAACCGCTTGGGATCACTGAAATTCGATCTGCTAGCCATCAACGACCGTTTCTCGAATTTCCTGACGGCTGGGTTCTATTACAAGACGTTCATGTGGCCCGCGGCGTTCTGGGAAAAACTTTATGAGCCGATCATACGTAATGCGGCAGGTCTGGGATCTTTGTCGCTTGAGGACGACCCGGATGTTTACGACAAGGGGTTCCTACATTGTGATCTGCTGATTATTGGCGCTGGTCCTGCTGGGCTGATGGCTGCATTAACCGCAGGTCGTGCGGGCACTGATGTGATCCTTGCTGACGAAGATTTCGCCGTTGGTGGGCGGCTGAACAGCGAAACGCTGACTATCGGCGATCAATCCGGTGCTGCTTGGGCGGCGCAGGCAATGACCGAACTGCGCAGCTTGCCAAACGTGCGGATCATGCCCCGCACAACCGTGATCGGTGCATTTGATCACGGGATCTACGGAGCGGTGGAACGGGTTAGCGACCATATGCACACCCCAGATGCGGGCAAGCCGCGTCAGATCTTGTGGCGTCTTTATGCCAAGCAAACGATCCTTGCCGCCGGCGCAATCGAGCGTCCGATCGCCTTTGAAAACAACGACCGCCCCGGGATCATGCTGGCGTCAGCGTTGCGGACCTATGCCAACCGCTTTGCTGTCACAGCCGACAAGCGTGTTGCGATTTTTACAAACAACGATGATGGACACCGCACCGCCGCTGATTTGCATGCCAAAGGCGTCAAAATCAGCGCTGTCGTTGATGTGCGCCCCGATGCGCCCCGCAGCATGGATTACGAAGTGTTGCAGGGCGAAGTCGTGGATACCAAAGGACGGCTTGGCCTGACATTTGCCGAAGTCAAACAGGCCGATGGCAACATGCGCACGCTGGAATGTGGGGCGTTGGGCATGTCGGGCGGCTGGAACCCGAACGTGCATATGACCTGCCACCAGCGCGGTCGGCCTGTCTGGAACGCAGATATTGCAGCCTTTGTGCCCGGCGCGGATTTGCCTGCGGGCATGGTCGTTGCCGGTGCGGCCAACGGTGATTTATCGACTGCGGGTGCGCTGCGCGGAGGGGCAGCAGCGGCGAAGCAAGCGCTTGGCCTCAAAGGCCGTTTGCCCACGATGCCAGAGACCGAAGATAAACCCATCAACCTAAAACCATTTTGGTATGTTGAGGGATGTTCGCGCGCTTGGCTGGATCAGCAAAACGATGTGACTGTCAAAGACGTGAAACTAAGCCACCAAGAGGGTTTCCGGTCGGTCGAACATCTTAAGCGGTACACCACACTTGGTATGGCGACCGATCAAGGCAAGACCTCAAACATGGGCGGCCTTGCGATTATGGCTGAACTGGCGGGCAAGACAATCCCAGAGGTGGGCACCACGATTTTCCGCCCACCTTATACGCCGACAGCAATTGGCGTGCTTGGTGGCCGCCATCGTGGACAAGAATTTCACCCCAAACGCCTGACGCCATCGCATAGGTGGGCGACCGAACAAGGTGCGATCTTTGTGGAAGTCGGCAATTGGCTGCGCGCGCAATGGTTCCCGCGCAAAGGCGAAACCACATGGCGTGAAAGTGTTGATCGCGAAGTGCTGGCGACACGCAATTCTGTTGGCGTTTGTGATGTCACAACACTTGGCAAGGTGGATGTGCAGGGCACAGACGCCGCCGCATTTCTCAACAAGATATACTGCAACGGTTTCGCGCTCCTTGCTGTTGGCAAAACCCGTTACGGGCTGATGCTGCGTGAGGACGGGATTGCAATGGATGACGGCACAGCCGCCCGGCTGGCCGAGGATCATTTCGTGGTGACGACGACGACTGCGAACGCCCTGCCCGTCTACCGGCATATGGAATTTGTGCGCCAATGCCTTTACCCCGACATGGATGTGCAGCTGATCTCAACCACCGAAGCCTGGGCGCAATACGCGGTGGCCGGACCAAACAGTCGCAACCTTTTGTCCAAGATCGTGGACCAGGACATCAGCAACGATGCGTTTCCCTTTATGGCCTGCGCGAACATCACCATCTGCGGCGGTCTACGCGCACGGCTTTTCCGTATCTCGTTCAGTGGCGAGTTGGCCTATGAGATCGCCGTCCCAACGGCCTACGGTGATGCACTGATGCGCAAGATCATGGATGCAGGCGCTGAATTTGATGTCACGCCCTATGGCACAGAAGCACTTGGCGTGATGCGGATCGAAAAAGGTCACGCGGCGGGCAATGAACTGAACGGCACAACGACTGCATTAAATCTTGGTATGGGCCGCATGGTATCCAAGAAAAAAGATAGCATCGGATCCACCTTGTCAGAGCGTGAGGGTCTCAATGGTGACGGGCAGTTATACCAAGTGGGGATCAAACCGGTTGATGCAAACGATCCTGTGCCGGCCGGGGCGCATCTGATGAACGCCGATGGCCCAATTGATGCCGCGCATGATCAAGGCTACGTAACCTCTGCGTGTTTTTCACCCAACCTTGGCCACGCAATTGCGATTGGGTTCCTTAAAGACGGCGCAAACCGGATGGGCGAAACCATGCAGCTAGTCAGCCCACTGACACGGGTTCACGTCGATGTCGAAATCACCAGCGCGCATTTCATTGATCCAGAGGGGGAACGGCTTCGTGCATGATCTTCAGCCACTTACCGCCCTTGGCGGAACGACGGCGCAAATCGACAGCTTTGCACACATCACAATAGCCGAGAATGATGGCTTGGCGTTAGCGTCTGTCGCGGCACGACTTGGGCATGAAGCGGCCTGCCATAAAACACTGAAAAAGCTGCTAGGTGCTGTACCGGCACCGGGTAAAGCGGTCCTGCATGATCCCGAAGCCGGGTTCTGGATGGGACCGGATCAGTGGATGATTGGTGCGCCGCGCGAAACCCATGAACTTTTGGCTGATACGCTGGACGCTCTGTTTGGCAAAACGGCCTCTGTCACGGAACAAACAGGGGCTTGGGTCTGCTTTGATGTGACCGGCCTCGCAATGCCTGATCTGTGCGAACGCGTTTGTGCTTTGCCAATCCGCAAAATGGCGGCGGGCGATGCGCAGCGGACCATGATCCATCAGCTTGGGTGTTTTGTGATCCGGCGCGAAAGTGCAGATCATATCCGCATTTTGGGACCGCGCGCCTCTGCAGGATCGCTGCATCATACGTTGATCACCGCAGCGCATGCAGTGGCCTAGGCGGAGGGGACGATCTTGTTCTCGCGCACGCGGAACATATTGATCTTTTTGCGGTCTTCTTCGGGGTGGACCCCAAAAACCTCTTGGTATCTTTTGGCCATGGACGGCGCACTTGCGTAGCCCACAGAAATTGCAATCTGCGTCAAGCTGTCCTTGCTATATAGCAAAAGCTGCCGCGCTTTGTGCATGCGCAGTGATTTGTAATAGCCACCGGGCGTATTGCCTGTTGTCTTGTCAAAAAGACGCTCCAACTGGCGCACTGAAACGTCAACTTGATCCGCGACGTCGGCGATGTTGATCGGGTCTTCGATATGTTCAGAGAATATCTCGACCGCCTTTTTCACAATCGGCGGAAGCATATCATGCGTGCTTTCAGCGGCGAAGGTCGGCTTGCGTTGGGTAACGCCCTGCCCGCGCACCAGCGGATGCTGAAACCAACATGCAACTTCCGTCGCAACATCTGATCCCAATGCGTCTTCGATCAAAAGTAGCGACAGATCAAATGCCGCCGCAGCCCCCGAGGCAGTGGACCGGTCACGGTCAATCATGATGACATCTTCGGTGGATTTCAGGCGCGGAAACTCTGCCGCGAAAGCCGCGTCATAACACCAGTGCACAGAGGTCGTATACCCGCTCAACAGCCCCGCACGGGCCAACGGAAAGATACCACCGCTAATCGCACCCATTTTCAGACCATGACGCGCAAATTTCCGCAATCGGCCATCTGACGTGGTTGGGTTGTCAAATCGGGACGATGGCCCGCTGAGCACGAACAGCTGATCAAGAGCGCCGCAATCCTCCAAGCCGAGGTCAGGCTCAAACCAGACCTGCGCGCTTGCCTCAACCCGCGCACCATTTTCCGATACCAATTTCCAGCTGAACGTGTCCGTCCCCGCGATCTCATTCGCTGCGCGCAACGGCTCGATCATCGACGTCAAACATGCCATCGGAAATCCGGGGAAAATAAGAAAGCCAATCTGGGTGTGTTCATTGGTGGTCATAAAATTATCCTAGCAGGAAACAAATATGCTATACCAGACGTAGATTGGTGAAATAATGATCAGAAACCTTGATTGAATTGTGCAGAGCGGTAATGGAATGAACATTGAAAAAATGGACCCTCAAATGATTTCGCCCCTCCTTCAGCAAGATCCACATGGCGTACGCGAGCAACGCGAAAAAGTGCTCGAAGTCGCAATTGGCCGCGAAGTACGCGCCTTCCGCCGCAAGCAGGAAATCACTGTCGCCGAGTTGTCTGCAACGACAGGCCTGTCTATCGGGATGTTGTCGAAGATCGAGAACGGCAACACTTCCCCGTCTTTGACAACCTTGCAAACGCTGGCGAATGCACTCTCCGTGCCTTTGACTGCGTTCTTTCGCGGTTTTGAGGAAGACCGCATGGCCGTCCACACCAAGGCCGGCGAAGGCGTGGAGCTTGAGCGTGATGGCACGCGTGCCAATCATCAGTACAACCTGCTTGGCCATATCGGATCGAATGCAAGCGGGGTGATCGTTGAACCATACCTGATCACCCTGTCTGAAAAATCTGACGTCTTTCCAACCTTCCAACACGGCGGGATCGAAACGATCTATATGCTGGAAGGCGAGGTCGATTATCGGCACGGCGAAGACGTCTATCCGCTCAAACCCGGTGATACCCTGTTCTTTGACGCCGATGCACCGCATGGGCCAGAAGTGCTGGTCACGCTGCCCGCCCGCTACCTTGCAGTTATCTCGTATCCTCAGGACAGCTAACGGCGCACCACATTCACCTAGGTCTTTAGCGCAGGTTCGGTCTCAAGATCAGGCCAAATACCATCGCTGGTTGGCAGCCCATCATCAAATTTGGACAGGTAATCCAGTATCATCGGACGGTTGTCGATAAAGCCTTTGTAGGTTGCCAACTCTTCAGGCAAATCGCGGATCACCCGGTGCAAACGGCGACCCCATTTTGGCGCGGTCATCAGGTCTTGAAAGCTGCACAGATAGCAACGGATGGGAAACACCAACGCGTTTGATCGCGGTAGCCGGAAGAACGTCTGCAACTCGACACGCAAATGCTGTTTTGAACCAATGTTTTCGGGTGTCACCGTCGTCTTTTGAATTCCCCATTTGTGATAGTTTTCGGGGCTGGTATCTAGCAGCGGATTCACTGTCATCGTCCAGTTCAGACGTCGTGCAGGCGCGCCTTGCTGAATGTTCAACAGGAACTTAAGTGCGCGGACAAATATCCCTTTTTCATGCGCCAATGGCACCGGTGCGTGCCATTCAAAGAAGTTCATCCCGATGTCAAAATCCAAAGACCAGTCGGCCTGCGTGGTCACTGTACCAGCGTCCATCCACAGGTTATCATCGCGCTGGTCCAGCACACAGAAATCGCCTTGGGCCTGACGGGTGATGTATTCCATCGGGCCATAAGGCAACGTCGTTTCATCCAAGAAGACAAAACTGTCATCAATGCCAAGCGGTTTGTTCACCCAGCGCCAGTTGTCGCCATCGCGGTGCAACTCGAACAGATCAGGATAGTCTTCGGATTTGCTGACCATGATCAGTTCAAGCAAGTCCCAACCTGCAAGCGTCATATGCGGCAAGGACTGACAACGCAGCGGATCATCCGCCAAAACCTCGGCGCGATCACGCATTTCCGAGACATAGTGTTCGTCCACGTCAAACCGCTTTTCGTACACGCTGTCGACCGGGCCACCGCGGTGCTGTTCCATGTTCACCGAATACATATAATTGTCTTCGTGGAACGGGAACGGGAACCGTTTGATGGCGCGCTCGGAGTTATAGAACGAATAGTCGTCGCGGAATGTTTCGTCGTTGAATTGAATGGTCATATCAGCGGTCCAATACCAGAGTTTTGCCTTCAAAGCGGCTGACACAGGGCATAATCTTTTCCCCGTTTGCATGTTCATCATCATCCAACCAGTGATCACGGTGGATGAAATTACCGGTGTAGTCGATCACCCGCGTTTCGCATTGACCACAGGCGCCGCCACGGCACAGATAGGGGGCGTGGATGCCTGCCCGCTCAATCGCTTCGAGCAGGCTTTCGGTTTCACCGACTTGGATGACTTTGTTCGATACCGCGAGTTTCACCTCAAACGGCTTACCCGGTTGTGGCGCAAGGAATTCCTCATGATGAATTGCTTCGCGCGGCCATCCCTCAGAAGCGGCGGTTTTGCGTACCCACTCAATCATTCCCTTGGGCCCGCAGACATAGACATGCGTGCCAAGTGGTTGCCCATCCAACAGCTTGGTCAGGTCAATTTTGTCGTCCTGATCGTCGTAATAGATATGCGTCTCGTTAGGGTGGCGGTCCGTCAGCTCGTCCACATATGACCCCAGACTTTCCGTGCGGCACGCATAGTGCAGTTCCCAATTGCCGTTGAACCGCTCCAACTGTTTGATCTGGGCAAGAAACGGCGTAATTCCGATACCGCCCGCCAGAAACAGATGCTTTTTGGCACGCAAATCAAGGCTGAACAGATTTACGGGATAAGAGATCGTCATCTCATCCCCGACCTTCACGTTGTTATGCATGAACAGCGACCCACCGCGGCCTTCGTCGTCGCGGCGCACGGAAATGGTGTATGCCAACTGATCCATCGGGTCAGACATCAATGAATAAGGATTAAGCCGGGTGACCTCGCCATCGCGCATCTCCACGACCGTATGCGCCCCACCTGAAAACGTGGGCAGCAGGCCGCCATCAACGCGTTCGAACTTGAAACGCGTTACAAGATCGTTCAGCGGCACAATATCCGTTACTTGAACGGCAATTTTCTCGGCACCACTCATTCGTAGATCCCCTTTGCTTGCGGCACATTGCCGGGATCTTCTGCGTCTATGCAAACGCCTTGGTACGCGGCACGCCTGCGCGAATAGTGATCGCGAACAAACAGATTAAGACCGCAATGGCTGCACACAAATGGATCGGTTTCCACATCTTCGGTGATCCCTTTGCAGTGCACGCATTGCATCCGGCGCGCGGTCGATCCGCGATGTTCTGTCTGGATCGCCGTGTGCGGAATCCCTGCCTCCATCGCGGCATATTGGGCTTGGCCTATCAGACCTTCAGTGCCTGTCAGGTAAACCTGCAATCCCATCTTGGCATCCACAAATGCCTTGTGAATACGCGCTTCTGCGGCCGCATACGTTGGCCCGGCGTAGAACGAGGCCGGGTTCAATGCACGTAACTTGTCTTCAAACGCTTCACCCTTGGGGATGTAAATGATGTGCGCCTTTTCCATCATCAATGGTGTGGCAACATCCAAGATCGCCTCGGCCCCATGCGCATCTGCGATCAGAAGATGCGCAGAGCCATCGCGCTCTTCCAATGTGCCATAGACGGGGCGGCTTCGAATACTTGTTGGAAACGTAAACTTCGACATATCAGTCCCTTGGATTGAAAAAGGCGCGAGGTGCCCCCCGCACCCGTTCAGATCAGCCCTTTGCAGTGCGGATCGACTTGTCTTTATCATAGAACGGCATTTCTTCGGCGGTCGCTGCCAATTCTGTGCCGTCTGGTTGCTTGACAGTCAGCACAGTGCCGGGTTTGGCCGCGTCTGGTGCTATGCGCGCAATCGCGACGCTGTAGTTGTTCAGCTCCGACGACAGACCATAGGTAATCACACCGATATCTTTGCCGTCACGCAGCACGCGCGCGCCCATTTCCATCTGGTCCATGCTGTTCGACAGCTGCACGCCATAGATTTTAAAGCGCTCTTTGCCTTCCATCGCATAGTGGTTTTCGGCCCCTACAAAGCCTTCTTTACCGGGGGATACCGTGAATTCGAGACCCAGCTCCCACAACGTATCGCCACACGGCTCATCATCGAAGGGGAAGGTTTCAGAGTTGTCACCGGGATAAAACAGCAGATAGCTTTCAATGCGCAACATATCGAGGGTGCTGAATTGCACAGGCCGCACGCCCATGTCCTTGCCAGCCTCAAGAATACTGTCCCAAAGATGGGTTGCGTCTTTCCCGCGACAGAAAATCTCGTACCCGCGCTCGCCGGTGTATCCGGTGCGCGAAATCATGACGTCACGGCCATAAAGGCGGGTTTGCATCAGGCCAAAGTAGGCCAAATCACGCACTGCTGGAATTTCCTTTGCCAACAGATCAACGGACACCGGCCCTTGCAGGGACATATCGTGCAGATCATCGTCAAACAGGATTTCACAATTCTTGCCCGCTGCTACAGATGCCAGTTGCTCCATGCCCGTGCCCGTCCCGTGGACGACGAGCCATGAATTCACGGCAAGGTGGTAAATGATGCAGTCATCAATGAATTTACCATCGGAGTTCAGGATTGAGGCATAGGTCGAACGGCCTGGCGCAATCTTTTCAACGTTGCGGGTTGTCACGCGATCGATGACATAGGCCGCATCGGCGCCTATAACATGCACCTTCTTCAAGCCCGACACATCCATCAGACCCGCCTTGGTGCGGATCGCCTCGTAATCAGCCTTGGCGCGTTCGGGTGTGTGGTCGTAGAACCACGCCGTCCCCATGCCGTTCCAGTCCTCCAGCTCGCCGCCGATGTCCGCGTGGCGATGTGCAAGTGCTGACGCTCTCCAAAGAATGGCCATATCTGATGTTCCCCTGTTTTCGACTCTTTTTATGTTCCGAAGTATTCAGCCCCAGCCCATGCAAAAAAGCAACATTCACATGCAACTTTTTTTCCTGTCAGGCAATTAATGTGAAAAGGGCCGCCAAATTTGGCGGCCCTTCCCTGTAACGTCTTGGCCGTTGACCTATTTGTCGAAGGATTTGGCCTTTGCCGTCTCTGATCGCTGACCGATCACCAAGACCGCGATGCAAATCACAACTGCGATGAATGTTGCGAAACCGGGCAAAGAACCGCCCCATCCCATGAACATTGCGCCGTCGACGACACTCCAACTTGCTTCATCATATGGAAACATCTTTTTCTCCTTTGGTTGTCGTTATTCGGCTGGATGTGCGGGTGTAACAGGCGCGTCACCGCCCCACTCCGGGTAGCCAGCGGCGGGAACTTTCACGAGGTCCATACCTGCGATTTCAGCACCTTCACGGATACGCAACATGCCCATCATCTTAAGAATGAATGACACAACGTACCCCGGCACAAAGCCCAGCAGGAAGAAGACGACCGCACCAACGATTTGACCAACCAAGCTGATGGTCGGCACCTCGCCAGCCGCACCCTGAAGCGCCGGAAATCCTGACCCCCAGATGCCCAGCATGACAACACCGTAAAGGCCGATTGTTCCGTGAACGGTGACCGCACCAACGGCATCGTCGATACCCCGGTTTTCCAGCCAGTCCGCGCAAGGTTTCAGGATGATACCGGCAGAGAAGGCCACGATGAACGCCAAGGCAGGATAATAGATATCCAGACCGGACGCCGTTGAGATAATGCCAGCCAGTGCGCCCGACATCATCCAGAATGGATCACGCGTGAACAGCCAAGCCCCGATAATCCCGCCCGCAATAGCCATCAGGATGTTGAATGACAGTGCTGAAAGCGTAATCGGTGTGCCATAGATCGTGGACGGTTTGTCGCCAAACCAAGACCACGCCTCGCCCGGTACGATCACACAAGCCATCAAGAAACCCCAAAAGCCGACGATGATCAGCATCAGACCGACGACAGTAAGTGGCATGTTGTGGCCCGGAATGTGATTTGCAGAGCCATCAGCGTTGAACTTGCCGATCCGTGGCCCAAGGTTGATCAACACACCCAGCGCAAAGAAACCAGCGACCGCGTGGACAAGACCAGCAGCACCAAAGTCGTGCACGCCCCATTGCGTCACAAGCCAGCCATCAGCGTGCCAACCCCAAGCCGCCGCAACGACCCAAGCGAAAGAACCAAGCACGACTGCAAGAATGATAAAGCCTACTGTCTGGATACGCTCGATCACGGCACCTGACATGATGGATGCGGTGGTCGCTGCGAACAATGCAAAGGCGCCAAAGAACACGCCAGACGCTTGGTCGGCAATGTTTGGCCCCATGTATTGCGCGCTGTCACCCCAGCCCCATGCAATGGCATTTGCGTATTCAACGCCAGAAATGCCCGCAGGTCCCGGTGCGCCGGGAAGCCCTGTTGGGAAGCCCCAATAGACCCACCACCCGAAGAAATAGAAGGTCGGGATCACGAAGGCGAACGCCAGAATATTCTTCACACCCGAAGACAGTACGTTCTTCAAGCGTGACGCGCCCATCTCATAGGCTAAGAAACCCGCATGGATGAGGATCATCAGCGGAATTGATAGATAATAGAATGTTTCGGCAAACATCGTGTTGGTGACAGCTGCACCCGCACTTGCCGCCTCTAGCTCGGCCACTTTGGCCACAAGCTCTGCGATTTGTTCTTCCACGGTTAACTCTCCCACGTCGGAATATTGTTGGTTGCGGCAATGCTCTTTGCGGCATGCCATGGGTCTAAATGAAACACGGACCGCCGCGTTCGCCTAGTATTTTTTGCCCAACATGAAAAAAAGTTTCCTGAAGGTTGAGTTTTGAATTTTTGATGGTAGCGTCCAAAGTAGCTGTGTGGCACTGGGGCCACCATCTGAGTCGGGAATATGAATATGTGTGGAATCGTCGGATTGTTTCTTAAGGATAAGGCGCTCGAACCTCATCTGGGCGAGATGCTGACATCAATGCTGGTCACGATGACAGATCGCGGCCCCGATAGTGCCGGGATCGCGATTTATGGTGGAGAATCAAATGGTCGCAGCAAGATGACTGTGCAGGCCGCAGGCCCTGATGCGGCCTTTGCAGGACTTGCTAAATCACTCAGCGCAGCGATTGGTGCAGAGGTCAAAGTAGCGGTCAAAAGCACCCATGCCATTCTTGATATTCCAACGGGTTCCACCCAGCGGATCCGCACTGCCCTGCAAGAGTTGAATCCCGACATTCGCTTGATGAGCCGGGGCGACAGCCTCGAGATTTACAAGGAAGTTGGACTGCCCAAAGATGTGGCGGCACAATTCGATCTTGCCAAAATGTCAGGCACACATGGTATCGGCCATACCCGCATGGCAACCGAATCAGCCGTGACCACTATGGGCGCACATCCATTCAACACCGGTGATGATCAGTGCCTTGTACACAACGGATCGCTGTCCAATCACAACTCTCTACGCCGCAAACTGCGCCGCGAAGGGATTCATATCGAGACCGAGAACGACACCGAAGTAGGCGCCGCTTATCTAACATGGCAGATGCAAAACGGGGCCAGCTTGGGCGAAGCGCTGGAAAGCAGCCTTGATGATCTTGACGGCTTCTTTACGTTTGTTGTGGGCACAAAAGACGGCTTTGGTGTGGTGCGCGATCCGATTGCCTGCAAGCCTGCTGTCATGGCCGAAACGGATCAATACGTGGCGTTTGGCTCAGAGTACCGCGCGCTTGTTGACCTACCCGGCATTGAAAATGCGCGCGTATGGGAGCCGGAACCAGCAACGGTCTATTTCTGGAGCCATAACGCAGTCCCAACATCGACCGAAAAGGCCGCTTAAAAGATGCAAACAATCGACCTTCAAGAAATCGGCCTGCGCGAGCTGAACAAAACGCTGCACGCGCAAGCGGCTGATACAAACCAAACAGCGTGGGAAATCGTGAACCCTAAGGGTGCCCATGCAATTGCCTGCGGTCTTGATGCGCCCATTGAAGTCACCGTGAAGGGTTCAACTGGCTATTATTGTGCGGGCATGAACCAGCAGGCGACCGTGAATATCCACGGCTCTGCTGGTCCGGGCACGGGCGAAAACATCATGTCCGGCAAGATCGTGATCGAAGGTGATGCAAGCCAGTATTTGGGTGCGACCGGACATGGCGGCCTGATTGTCGTCAAAGGCAACGCGTCTTCGCGGTGCGGCATATCCATGAAAGGCGTGAACATCGTCGTCCAAGGCAGTGTCGGTCATATGTCCGCATTCATGGGACAGTCCGGCAACTTGGTTGTCTGCGGTGATGCGGGTGATGCATTGGGTGACAGTTGTTATGAGGCCCGGTTCTTTGTGCGCGGAACGGTTAAATCGCTCGGTGCAGACTGCGAAAAGAAAGAGATGCGCCCCGAACACATTGAGATCCTGAAAGGGCTTTTGGACGAAGCGGGCATTGATGCTAACCCCGCCGAATTCACCCGCTATGGCTCTGCACGCACACTTTATAACTTCGACGTCGATAACGCCGGCGCGTATTAAGGATACCACTGATGAACAAACACGACCCCAAGGGTATCCCGCACACCACGCCGCGGCAGTCAGCGACATTCACCCAAGACGTGAACAGCGACATCCGCCGTGCAGCCGCAACTGGCATCTACGACATCCGTGGTGGTGGTGCGAAACGCAAAGTGCCATCTTTTGATGATCTGCTTTTCATGGGTGCGTCTATCTCGCGCTATCCACTCGAAGGATATCGCGAGAAGTGCGAAACTTCAGTCACGATTGGCGGACTACACGCAGAAAACCCGATCGAACTTGATATCCCGATCACTATCGCTGGCATGTCATTTGGCGCGCTGTCCGGCCCCGCAAAAGAGGCATTGGGGCGCGGTGCATCGGCTGCTGGTACATCTACAACAACCGGTGATGGCGGCATGACGCCAGAAGAACGCGGTCATTCGGATAAATTGGTCTATCAATATCTGCCATCGCGCTACGGGATGAACCCTGATGATCTGCGCAAAGCGGACGCCATCGAAATCGTCGTTGGCCAAGGTGCAAAACCCGGTGGCGGTGGCATGTTGCTCGGTCAAAAGATCAGCGACCGCGTGGCCGAAATGCGCAACCTGCCCAAAGGGATCGACCAGCGCTCTGCATGTCGTCACCCCGATTGGACGGGACCGGACGATCTGGAAATCAAGATCTTAGAGCTGCGCGAGATCACGGGCTGGAAAGTCCCGATCTACGTCAAAGTCGCGGGCGCACGTCCCTATTATGACACGACCCTTGCGATTAAAGCAGGTGCTGACGCTGTGGTTCTCGACGGGATGCAAGGCGGCACCGCTGCGACGCAAGACGTCTTTATCGAACACGTCGGCCAGCCAACGCTCGCTATTGTGCGCCCTGCGGTGCAAGCGCTCCAAGACCTCGGTATGCACCGCAAAGTGCAGTTGATCCTGTCTGGTGGTATTCGCTCTGGCGCGGATGTCGCCAAGGCAATGGCGCTGGGTGCAGATGCTGTTGCCATCGGTACTGCGGCGTTGATCGCCTTGGGTGACAACGATCCAAAGTGGGAGGCCGAGTATAACAAGCTTGGCACGACCGCAGGTGCTTATGACGACTGGCACGAAGGTCAGGACCCGGCGGGCATCACAACGCAAGACCCCGAATTGATGAAACGGTTCGATCCCATCGAAGGTGGGCGGCGTTTGCGCAACTACCTCAAGGTGATGACATTAGAGGCGCAGACGATCGCGCGGGCCTGCGGTAAGAACCATCTCCACAATCTGGAACCCGAAGATCTTGTGGCGCTGACAATGGAGGCCGCCGCTATGGCCAAGGTGCCGCTTGCTGGCACCGACTGGTACCCCGGCAAACCAAACACCACTTTTTAAATCGAAAATGAGGGCGCGGCTGATTGCAGATCGCGCCCCACTCTTTCCAACGACAGGGACATAATATGGCAACCGATCTCGCTAAATTCGCCAAAGACAATGGCGTCAAATACTTCATGATTTCATTCACCGACCTGTTTGGTGGGCAACGCGCGAAACTGGTTCCCGCACGAGCCATCGCTAATATGCAAGAAGACGGCGCCGGGTTCGCAGGTTTCGCCACATGGCTGGACCTGACACCAGCGCATCCCGATATGCTTGCTGTGCCGGACCCCGAAGCGGTGATCATTCTGCCGTGGAACAAGGAAATCGCGTGGGTGCCCGCAAACTGCGTCATGGAAGACCAGCCAGTTGAGCAAGCGCCGCGCAATGTTCTGTGCCGTCTGATTGACGAAGCTGCCGCCGAAGGCATGCATGTCAAGACAGGGATTGAGGCCGAGTTTTTCCTGCTGACGCCCGAAGGCAACCAGATTAGCGATCCTTTCGATACCGCCGCGAAGCCGTGTTACGACCAACAAGCCTTCATGCGTCGCCTCGATGTGATCCGCGAAATCAGCGATCACATGCTTGAATTGGGCTGGAACCCCTACCAAAATGACCACGAAGACGCGAACGGCCAGTGGGAAATGAACTGGGACTTTGATGACGCACTCAAAACCGCAGATAAGCACAGCTTTTTCAAATTCATGACCAAATGTGTCGCGGAAAAACACGGGTTCCGCGCAACATTCATGCCCAAACCTATCGAAGGTCTCACTGGTAACGGCTGTCACGCACACATCTCTGTCTGGGACGCGCCGGGTGACACATCAACAACCAACGTCTTTGCAGGCGAAGGTGAGGGCCAAACCGGCGAGCTTGGATTGTCCGAGCGGGGCAAGCACTTCCTTGGCGGGATTATGAAACACGCAAGCGCCTTGGCTGCGATCACCAACCCAACCGTGAACAGCTACAAACGCATCAACGCACCACGCACGACATCAGGTGCGACATGGGCACCAAACACGGTCACGTGGACAGGCAACAACCGCACACATATGGTGCGTGTCCCCGGACCAGGTCGTTTTGAATTGCGCCTGCCTGACGGCGCAGCAAACCCCTATCTGCTGCAAGCTGTGATCATCGCCGCTGGTCTATCCGGCATCCGCTCCAAGGCGGACCCCGGCAAACGCCATGACATTGATATGTACGCTGAAGGTCATAAGGTGAAGGGCGCGCCAAAGCTGCCGCTGAACATGCTCGATGCGCTACGCGAGTATGACAAAGACAAGGGTTTGAAAGCTGCAATGGGCGAAGAATTCTCAGCCGCTTACCTCAAGATGAAGCACCAGGAATGGAACGACTTCACCTCGCATTTCTCGGAATGGGAAAAAGCGAATACGCTCGATATCTAAACCAACAACGCCGCGCCCCACAAAGGCGCGGCTTTTTCTTTACCGCATCCACCCTGCCCGATCCGCCAAACGGGCCATCCAATAAAGCGACCCTCCCACGACAACTGATGCCCCCGTCCCGATCAGAACCTGTGGATTGAACCCCACCGAAAGGACCGCATCAACAAGCGTCAGCACCACACCAATCAGCGAAAACATCAACAGCTGAATGGCGACCCGGCGGCGAAGCAACAGCAAGATGCACCCGACGGCACCAGCAAAAACAGCGATTCCAAACGCGACCGTCGCCCAAGCAGGTCGCGCCGCGATCAATGCTTGGTAGGCTTCGGGCATTTGCGCCACCACTTCCGCATTGCTTTGGCTAAGAAAATTCAGGCACCCCATCAGGTTCCAGACCAATCCAAGCCCGGCGATCATCCAATAACTGATCCGTGGTTTTGTTTGCGTCATTGCCCGATCCCATTGCACTTTTGTTAAGCATAGCCCCGGATGGCAAGGCGACGAAAGCCCGAAGCGATGTTTACTCATAAGAAAAATAGTTGACTTGCAGTATGTATGTGCGGTCGAATTGATCAAACGCACATACGGGAAAAGGATATCAGAGAATGACGAAACGCATCGCAGTTATCGGAGCCGGACCATCAGGTTTGGCGCAACTTCGCGCCTTTCAATCTGCCGCTGCAAAGGGCGCTGATATCCCTGAAATCGTGTGCTTTGAAAAGCAATCCAACTGGGGTGGCTTGTGGAACTACACGTGGCGCACCGGATTGGATGAATATGGCGAGCCGGTCCACGGCTCAATGTATCGCTATCTGTGGTCAAACGGGCCGAAAGAAGGCTTGGAATTTGCCGACTACAGCTTTGAGGAACATTTTGGCAAGCAGATCGCCAGTTACCCACCGCGCGCGGTCCTTTTTGACTATATCCAAGGCCGTGTGAACAAAGCAGGCGTGCGCGATTGGATCCGCTTTGAAACCGCCGTGCGCTGGGTTGAAAAGGACGGTGACACATTTAACGTCACTGTCTGCAACCTCCCCGAAGACCACACCTACACCGAAGAATTTGACCATGTCATCGTTTGCTCGGGCCACTTCAGCACGCCAAATGTGCCGCAGTTCGACGGCTTCGAAAACTTCAAAGGGCGCGTTCTACACGCCCATGATTTCCGTGACGCGATGGAATTCAAAGACAAGGACATCTTGATCGTCGGCACCAGCTATTCCGCCGAAGACATCGGCAGCCAATGCTGGAAATACGGGGCGAAGTCGATCACGGTCAGCCATCGCACGGCCGCGATGGGGTATGATTGGCCCGATAACTGGGCCGAGGTGCCGTTGCTGACCCATGTGGATGGCAAAACAGCGCATTTCAAAGATGGCACCAGCCGTGATGTAGACGCGGTGATCCTCTGCACCGGCTACAAACATCACTTCCCGTTTCTGCCAGATGACCTGCGGCTCAAAACAGCAAACCGATTGGCCACAGCCGACCTTTACAAAGGCGTCGCCTATGTCAACGCGCCTGACTTGTTCTACATCGGCATGCAGGATCAGTGGTTCACTTTCAATATGTTCGATGCGCAGGCGTGGTGGATTCGCGATGCGATTATGGGACGGATCACAATGCCCGACAAAGCGGCAATGATGGCTGATGTGGCCGACCGCGTGGCACGCGAAGACGCAGGCGAAGATGACTATGATGCCATCTGGTATCAGGGTGACTACATCAAAGAACTGATCCAAGAGACCGACTATCCAACCTTTGACGTTGAGGGTGCGTGCAAGGCATTCAAGGAATGGAAAGGTCACAAAAAAGCAGGCATCATGACGTTCCGCGACAACGGCTATACGTCGGTGATCACCGGCACGATGGCACCCAAACACCACACGCCTTGGAAAGACGCGCTTGATGATAGCCTAGAGGTCTATTTGCAAAACTAAGCGATTAGCCCAGTTCAGAAATGCGCAAAAAGACATAGGTTTGCTGCAAGGCTGCCTTGTCTTTTAGCGACACACCCATTTCTTGATTTGCGCTTCGGTAAATGCGCAGATCGTAAAAGTCAGGGTGATTAACACTTTGGTCCTGCGTAATTGCGACGTCCGGTCCGAGACAGGCGGTGACGGCATCATTGAGGCGCCCAAACGCAGCGGTTGCCTCTTCTGCCCGATATGCAAACGGCCAGCCACACTGCACCTGTTGCCCGCCGCCAAGCTGCAAAGACGTCGTGCAATCCGCAATCGTGCCTTCGTCCGGTAATGCCAACGCACCACCATCGACGCCAAGTCGCGCCATCGCGTCACAAAATGACAGCGCCGGACCCGCGAAGACCGACAGAACTGCGGCCAGGCGCATTGCATGCTTCATCTTGATATATCCAAATCGTCTTTCCAATCGGGTACGTCATTCACAAGGATCAGCGCATGCGAGATACCACCATGCAAGCGACGCACGCTGGTTTCGCCGCCTATGTCGTCCAGTTCAGTCATTCTGCGATCAATTGCTCGCCCTCAAGCACTTCGAACGGTGTGGGTGGCGTTGTTTTGCTGACCCAAAACCACTGCCCTGCATATTCCATCACAAACCAGCCTTCCCAGTCTGCGTCGTTGGGCCAGATGCTTTGGTACTCGTCGCCTTCAATGCGCCATTCGCCGCGGGTTGAGCGGGCATTGTCTTGCGCATAAATCGTCACGCCGTCTTCGCCAAAGTACTGGCGATAATTGACGCCCTCCCAGACGCCCACCACTGTATTATCCGTCAACAAGATGCCGATCTCGCTCCCTTGCAGCTTGACGGATTGCGCATCAGCAGCAGTTGCCATGACAAGAAATGCGGCGGCATAGCGGATCATGAACGCGGACGCTCTTTCTTGGGGTCATATGCGGCCAGCGTCTCAGCAATCCGTGCAGGCAGGCGCATTTGCTGACCATCCAGTTTGCCAATCTCAACCTCGGTCCCAACGTCCGCATGCGCCACGTCAATCCGCGCCAAAGCGATGTTCTTTTTCAACAAAGGTGACCGCATAGATGACGTCACCTCGCCGATTTGCGCGCGACCGATATGGATGCAATCACCGTGACCCACATCGACGTTGCTGTCGATCTCAAGGCCGACCAGCTTTTTCATCGGGTGTTCCTTGCGCCGAATCAGGGCGTCGCGGCCTACAAAATCATCGGTTTTGGATTTGAGCGGACAGGTAAAGCCGATGCCCGCCTCAAACGGATCAGTTTGATCACTGAAGTCATAATTGGCAAAGATCAAACCCGCCTCAATGCGGACCATATCAAGGGCTTCTAGCCCCATCGGTTTCAAACCGTGGTCTTGTCCCACTTCCCAGATCGCGTCAAAAATCTCGGCGCAATCTTTGGGGTGGCACATCACCTCATAGCCCAATTCACCGGTGTAGCCGGTCCGGCTGACCACAAATGGCGTGCCGCTTTCATTGCGCAAACGCGCAGGCGTAAAGCGGAACCAATCCAGTTGGTCAAATTCAGGATTATGCGGTGCCGTCCAAACCAGTTTGAGCAGCAAGTCGCGGCTTTCAGGGCCTTGCACCGCGACATTGTGCATTTGATCGGTTGATGCGCGCACAAGCACTTTCAGCCCATCCTTTTCTGCCAGTTCCCGCAGCCATTCACCACCGTAGTCAGACCCGCCAATCCAGCGAAAGTTATCTTTGCCCAGACGGAAAACAGTCCCGTCATCAATCATGCCGCCGTGCTCGTAGCACATCGCGGTATAAACAACGCCGCCTACCGCCAACGTCTTCACGTTGCGGGTAAAAGCATATTGGCAAAGTGCCTCAGCGTCTGGTCCAGTAATCTCGAACTTGCGCAGAGGAGATAAATCTATGACCACACATTTTTCGCGGCAGGCATGGTATTCCTCAATCGGGCCAGCCGCGGCATAGCAATTCGCCAACCAATAGCCGTTATATTCGATGAAATTCCGCGTGTGCTTGGCAAAGCTGTCGTGGAAACCGGTTTGCTTGGTCATTTTCGGCTCCGAGTCTGGGGTCGTGCGGATCGCGATGGACCGCTGAAAGGTTTCTTTGCCGCTATAGGTGCGGACATGAATATCAGTCGGGTTCCAACCGTTTGCTGCTGTGGTGTCATCGGGGCAAGCGCTGGAAACGCAAACGATGTCGGTCAATGCGCGCAACAGGACAAAATCACCTGGTCTACTCCACGGCTCGTCCGCATACATCACACCGTGGTCATCAAGGAACGTGTTGAAGAAGAAATTGATCGCCATCCAACCCGGGCGGCCCGTGACGTTGAATTCAGACAGTGCTTTGTTGAAATTTTCCGAGCAATTCACATGTCCCGGATAGCCAATATCGTCATAGTATTTGGCCGAACAGGCCAGCGCGAAAGCGTCATGACGCCCGCAAGTATCCTGCACCACTTCCACAAGCGGGACCATTTCCTGATCATAGTATTTCGCGTGCAGACCCGGCATCGGATAGGCATGCCCCATCAACGTCCGCGTCGTGGTGACATCCAGCGCATGTTCAATGCCTTTATCTAACTTGCGCGCAGAAAAGCATTCAAAATCAGAACATTGGCGACCATCCACATCAATGATCTGGATGTAATCGCCAGCTTTGACAAAAAATGCTTCCGCGGTTTGGCTGTGCACCCGAATGTCGGCAACAGGGTCAGCCAGCGGATCGGGCAGCTTAAAACGCGCATGGCTTTTCAAAACCGCGCGTTTCACTGTCACAGTCAGTGGCGTTGCCGTATCCTGTGCCTCAAAATCCATCACGCCGCCCGGTGCGGCGATGATCACAACACCGTCGCGACCAACAGTAAAGCTGGCGTCGGTCTTGGCCGGTGTCGTCGCCTCAAACAAATGGATCGCCGCCGCACTTGCCAGATCAATGCCGCGCGCATCCAACCCCATCCGAAACCCGCGCAGCGATTGGTCCGCGCGGGTCAACAGCGCCTGCAACCCTGACGCGCTTCCATTTGCCGAAGTGCCCAAAATCCCGGCATCGGCAACACCCTTGGGATCGCAGGCCACCACTTCGCATCGTTGCCCGCCTTCATCATTGACAATCGTCAGGTGATCGCCAGTCTCAACCGGGATCAAAACGGCGTCTTGGCCTTCAACAACATAACGCTCGGTTCCGGGGGGAAGCGAGAAGACCTGCGGCTTAATGATTGTGCTGGGCTTGGGTGGCCCCGGCCGCACCACTGGGTAGTCGTCTAACATGGATATCTCCCCGCGCGTGTTGCATATGCGGAATATTTATTTAACCATAAGAATACAGACACTGCTGCACACGGCAAACGAAATCGGACACTCATGACCAATCATCGTATCAATTTTATCGGCTGGATCCTGTTTGTCGTCTCGGCCATCGGGTTTTGTATCGCCTCTATCGGGCATTTCTGGGCGATGGTTGGTTCAATCTTCTTCTTACTGGCCTGTTTGGTGTTCATGATTCCCTTCTTTCGGAAAGACAAATGAACACGCTTGTTCTGGGCCTCATTGCCGCGCTGTGCTGGGGCTTTCACGACATCTGCGTGCGGTTTCTAAGCCAGAAGGTGGCGATCAGTGCGGCGATTTTCACAGTTCTGCTGACGGGTTTGATATTTCACTCTGGCTTGACCTTGATCAGCGGGGAGTTCCAAGCCCTGCCCGTACGCGCCATCTGGTTGTCACTTGGTGCCGGCGTATTCTTTGTCATTGCGACCTACGGACTTTACTATGCGTTCCAACGCGGGCCGGTGCGGCTTGTGGCCCCCTTGATCGCCAGCTACCCAATCCTGTCGGTGACCATTGCCACATTGCAAGGGAAAGCTGTCGGCCTTTATCAATGGGTCGCCGTGATCGCCATCATCATAGGGGTCGCCATTGTCGCGATGCTTTCCGACACCAGTGAGGATGACACACCGCCAAAAGGCCGCACGGTGCTTTACGCCCTTGTCGCCGCTATTGGCTTTGCCGGCACTTTTGCACTGGGTCAGACCGCAGCAGAAATCAGCCACGAGATACCATCGACCCTCGTGACCCGCCTGCTGACTGTTGCGTTGGTCACCGCCATCATCCTGATATGGAAACAGGCGTTCTGGCCGGGCAAATCTGCCCTACCCTGGCTGATTGCAATGGGTGTCGCCGACGGCATCGCATTGCTGTGCGTGCTATCCGCAGGACGCATGGCCAATCCGCAATACGCCTCGGTGACTTCATCAATGTTTGGTCTCATCACGATTGTGCTGGCGTGGCTCATCCTGAAAGAAAGAATGTCAGCGACACAATGGGGCGGTTGCCTAATCGCGTTCTGCGGCGTTGGATATCTGGCATCATAGCCACCCCGCCGCGATTTGACGTTGATGGGCCACCATCGCGTTGCGCATCAAGATAGCAACAGTCACCGGACCGACACCGCCCGGCACCGGAGTGATCCACCCGGCAACGACCAATACCGCTTCGGTGTCCACGTCGCCCACGATTTTCGGGCCGTCATCTGCGTCAATTTGGTTAATCCCAATATCAATGACGGCGGCACCCGGCTTGATCATGTCAGGGCCAACCAAATGCGCTTTGCCGACGGCCACCACAACAACATCCGCACGACGCGAATGCATCGCAACCGACCGTGTCATATGATGGCAGACGGTGACGGTGCAGCCTTCTGCCATTAACATCATGGCCGCCGGTTTTCCAACGATCTCCGAGTGCCCGATCATCACAACCTCAAGGCCCTGCATCGGCAATCCGGTTTCTTTGATCAGCGCCACGCTCGCTGCGGCCGTACAAGGGGCCAACGCCACGTCCGAGTAGACGATGTTGCCGATGGACGCAGGGTTCATGCCCTCAACATCCTTGAGCGGATGAATGGCAGACTGCAGCGAGCGGACATTGATAAGATCGGGGACAGGGCGTTGCAGAATAACCCCCAAGACAGTCGGATCATCATTCATCGCCAAAATACGCGCCTTGCAGTCCTCTTGCGTGATATCGCCGGGCCAGTCGCGTTGCTCAAAAGGCAAACCTGCCTGCTCCGCACCACGCACTTGATTGCGGACATAGACAGCCGCTTCCGGTACATCACCAATCAGGATCGAGACAAGCCGCGGCATATTGCTTTGCTCATCCGTGTAGGTCCTGACATCGGAAATGATACGTTTTTTGACCTCGATCCCGTTAATGAACCGATGATCCAGAGATCGCTTTGATCTGGGCATAACGCGTTGTTCCAATGCTTGATTTAGCAAACAAAACGACCGCAAGACGGCGCTATCGTCAACACGTATCTGCGACAGCAAATGGGTCACTTTCGCCAATAGCAGCTTTTTGGAACGACAGGTCAGACAGTGAAGCAAAGCCACTGAGGATTGACCGATCATGACTACAACTCATGGTTCATTCTTCAAAACTGACCGTCGCAACCGGTCCATTCTTGTCGATGGTTTCAAGCCACAAACGATCTTGGTCGCCGCTTAGAAACAGAACCTGCCAATATCGTCGTGCTACCAATTGAAATGATAATGGCGATCCGAGAAGGACTCGAACCCTCAACCTGCTGATTAGAAGTCAGACTTTCCCACGAAACACACCTACACAATACAAAACTATCTAGTTAGAATTTATACATACAAAACATCATACTAGTATTCTCGTTAGGCTTCGTTACTAACATGGGGTAACACTAAAGACAGCTGATTCTGTTACCCCATTGTTACCCCGGAGGACGAACTGATAGTGGCGAAGGCACTTACATCCAAGGCCGTGGAGGCTCTTAAGCCCACAACAAACAGGAAAGAAATCCCAGATCCCGCGCTCTCGGGGCTCTACGTCGTAGTGCAGCCTTCTGGCGCCAAAAGCTGGGCGCTCCGATACCGTCACGCGCGCAGACCTCGCAAACTCACCTTGGGCCGATGGCCGGTGATGGGTGTAGCGGATGCGCGCAAAGCGGCGACAGAAGCCCTGGAGCGTATAGAACTGGGGGAAGATCCGGCGGCCTCCAAAAAGGCGACTAAAGCGGCGCGCATCGAGACGGAACTCTCTGAACGAGACAAAATCAAGTCCTTGGTAGAACTCTTTGCGGAACGGCATCTATCCCGGATCAAAACAGGCGAAGAGGTAAAGCGATCACTCGAGTACAACGTGCTTCCATCTTGGGGTGACAGAAATGCTCAAGATATCAGCCGCCGCGATGTGATTGATCTCCTCGAAGAGATTGCACAGAGCGGCCGGGCGACTACAGCAAACCGAGTACGCGCATACCTGAGCAAGTTTTTCGGGTGGTGCGTTGATCGCGAGGTGATCGAGAATTCACCGGCCATAGGCGTAAAGGCCGTGGCAAAAGAAAAGAGCCGTGCGCGGTTTCTCTCTGATGATGAGCTGCGCTGGTTTTGGGCAGCTTGCGAAGATCTCCGGCAACCATGGGGAGCGCTGGGCAAAGTCCTCCTCCTCACCGGCCAGCGCCTTGGCGAAGTCGTCGGCATGACCGATGCCGAAATTGAAGGTGACGTGTGGCATCTGCCTGCTGAGCGCACAAAGAACGGCCGCGCACATGATGTACCCCTATCTGATACGGTTCTGGAGGTACTCAACTCGATGACGCGGCTTGGTAATGCTGGTCTGTACCACACAACAAACGGGGCCAGACCACTGAGTGGCCACTTTAATGGTCGCAACGCTATTGCCCAGCGCATGGTAGAAATAGCCTCTGAAGAATGCGGGTTACCAATGGAGATCCCCCATTGGACCTTTCATGATCTGCGGCGCACGGCTGCCACCAGCATGGCACGAATTGGGATCCCGGTGCGAGTGACAGAGGCCGTCCTCAACCATGTGAGCGGAACCGGCGGCGGTATTGTCGCGGTCTATCAGCGACATGATTTCGCCGGGGAAAAGCGCCAAGCTCTCGAGGCATGGGAAGATTTTCTCCAGCAGATCACTTCTGGTCGAAAGTCGCCCAACGTGATGCGATTGGGTGGTCAGCAATGAGCAAGAAGAAAGGGAGCAACATCTGGGAGCGACCAGTGAAACACATTCCGCTGGATCAACCTCTGCTAGACGCCGACGCGCAAATGTTGCGTAAATATTTGCTTTCGCTGAACGGCCTAGATCAACGACTCTCTCTACACGCCGCGCGATGCGAGGCCATTGTAAGCAGCATGTCGTCAGATCCGCTAAAACGGACACCAATGGAGCAAGCCACCAAGAAATGGCTCAGCGTATATCGGTCTCTCTGCCGCGCTCGTTCGGATGCGGATGAGCAGCAAACCGTAGAGCTGAGTTATTGGCTAGGTGAGTTGTCCGAGGAACTGCGCTGGAAGTGGGGTTTTGTGCCCGACTTGAAAGTCTCGCCGGAGGAGCTTGCGCTCGAGCACAAGAAGGCAAGAGCTGCCTTCGCGACCAACAATGAAGGTCGCGACGAGGAGAACCGCGAGCGAGCGCGAATGAAGACCAGACGTTTAGAGTACACGCAGGAACAGGCTCAGGAGTACCGCGCTAGAAGACCTGGATTGAACGATACAGAAATCGCCCTCAAAATTCATAGGACATGGGACCTCCCAGGAAAAAAGCCTGCAGTACGAACGATCCGCGACTACCTCAAAAAATAGTTGGCAAGGCACGTTCGTGCCTCGCCAATATAAACTGCTAGTGAAGCCTCATGACACAACTTGTGAGGTTTCCAATGCTTTCTGACAACTTAAAGACATCCCACCCTGAACGCCGCATTAACGCGCTTGAGGTCCGCAATCTATGCGGAGGTGTTTCCGACATGTGGCTGCATCGCCGCATGAGAGATTCCGACTTTCCACTCCCAATCAAGATCGCGCGCCGTCGTTTTTGGCGCGAGCGCGAGGTGCTTGCGTGGCTCGATTCACAGCAGGCAAGCTGATGACGTGGGACCCGACAGAAAATGAGTAGAGAGGCGCTCAATTGGTTTTTTAAGGCGGGACCGCATACCCAGACTGGTGCGCGCTATGCTCTTCTGCACGCTCTATGCCTCCAGGATCCCAGCCATCGACCAGGCGAATTTTTCAAACCAAACTTGAGCGAGGTAGGACGGCGGACACCAGTGAGGCGGCAAACGGCATCCAAGTACCTCTCTAAGCTTGAGGCGGCCGGCTTCATCGAGCGCCGCGCTCCTAGGAAAGGTCATCTGAAAAGCTCAATAAGGTTGTGTCTTGATACGGACTTTTCGGATGTCATCGATGATGACGCCAACGATGGCAACGTTAACCAGAGGCGACAGTCGGGTGTCACCAAAGGCGACAGCGAACTGACACCACCGACGACAGAAACTGTCACCGCTGGTGACACCACATACAAACAAGAACAAGGATCCGGCGTGGCCATCCCGCAGCCGGAGCCGGATCCTTGTTCGACAAATGAGAACGGGCGCAAGAAGGTCGTGCAAAGTGAGAAAGATGGGTATCTGCAAATCAGTTGCGAAAAACACGCTGAAAACCTCCGGTTTTTTCGGCAGCAATCTAGATGAGGAGTTGGCGCTTAGATGAGATTTCCCTAGGCATAGATGATGGAACCACGATCGAAACCGGAGCCACTACGCATCGCCATCCGGCGGGTCGAAGCACTTCATGAACAAAACTCAATTTGCTACGGCAACAACGACTGCTCAAGAAATTGATATAGCCTGTGGTTTCGCATCTTCCTACGTTGCGGCAATGGAGTGCAAGGTGACGAACGACGCAACCAACTCAGTGAAACGCGTCAATGACGTACTTAAAAAGGCGGCTGCATGGAAATCACACTGGGGTAGCTTTGTTGAGACAGCCGCTTTGTTGCAAGGCGTAATAAAGTCAGACGATGTTCAGCGTTTGACAGATGAAGGTGTGAAAGTCTTTTGGTCCTATGACCTCGACGCTTTCGCTGAATGGGCACAAAGCCGCGTCTAGGCAACTAATTGGAGATCGGCCTTAGCAGCCCATTTGCTCAATTCGTTGAGTTGCGCAGACCCTGATCCATGTGCTTTCAGCAATGGCTGTGGAAGAGCCCCTGAGCGGGACAGACATGCCGTTCACTTCGGCTGCATCAAATGCGGCCTTAGGAAATATCGCCAGCAGCGAACGCGCCAAAAGCGCTCTTTGGTAACCATACCCGCGCTGGGCAACTCGCGGACGGCAGCTATGGGCCGTGCGTGTCGATTAAATCATGCTCGTTTCGCCGGACAGCGGCGATGCGGCTAACGGCAGGTGTGAGCCAGAGTCGCTGCTGCTGCACATCGCATGAATGTCGGCTTCTTTCTGAATACCGAACTGCACGAACGAGGTTGTTGAAAATTTTCAAAAATTTCTAGACCGTTGGGGTTGAAGGAGACAAACAATGGCAATTTGCGGGTATCGAACCGGCGTGATCCAAGACGCGTCGCGCTCTAACTGGCAAAACAATGCGGCGAGGCCAATCGCGTGGTCAGCGTGGTATCCAGCGGAAGATATTGACGAACGCAAACGGTCTTCAGGTCAATTCTTTGAGTCCGGAGATGTGATCTGGAATGCCGCACTGGTCCCCAAAAAGAAGTTGCCGGTCGTCTTGCTATCACATGGCACTGGCGGAACAGCCGAGAGTCTTGGTTGGCTTGCGCGCGCGCTCGCGGATGAAGGCTTTGTGGTCTTGGGTGCAAATCACCACGGCAACACTGGCTTGGAACCTCACCTCGCCGAGGGCTTTCTTTGCTGGTGGGAACGAGCAACGGACCTATCTGTACTACTTTCATCAATTGGAACGAGCGGCTTCTTTGCCAATAAATTGGATTTTAGTCAGGTATCTGCGGTCGGGTTTTCTCTTGGCGGGTATACGGTTATGGCCCTGTTGGGCGCTCAAACCTCTTTGGAAGAGTTTGAAATTTGGCGCCGAGAAAACGAGATTACAGCAGGTGGTCCAAAAGAATTCCCAGATGCAGCGGACAGCATTCCAACTCTGATGGAGACCTCGGAGGCTTTCCGCGCATCTTGGGCACGCCACGGGCATGATTACTCAGACGTTCGGATAAAGTCGGTTATCGCGATTGCTCCTGCACCGCCGATCCGTTCCTTTGTTCCCCTGTCAATCGCTGAACTTCAGCTCCCCGTAATAATTCTCACCGGCGGAGCAGACAACGAAGCGCCATCTGAGCATTGTGCCGATTGGCTTGTTTCGCTGAACGACAGATTTCAGCACCACGAACTCGGCAGACATGTAGGACATTACACATTTCTGGAGTTTCCATCAGACAAGTCGCTCATTGGAAAAGTTGATATTTTTTCAGATCATGAGAGCGTGAACCGAAGCAAAGTTCATGAGCAGGCAGCGGACATCGCCACCCAAAGCCTTAGGAGAACAGTAATCAACGGTGAGGCTTGACCGGAGCAATTTTCCGAATGCAGCCGTTGGAGCAGCCGCAGCGAAAGCTCACTTTGTCCCGCAGACTGTTAGTTCACCCGGCCCCGGATTTTGCACTCGCAGCGAACGGCAGGTTCGACGGGCCGCACCGCAGCGCTAGGAGTGGTCGTTGGACGGCAGCTAAGGGCCGTCCTTGCTGGAGATCAACGGTCAACATGCTGGATATGCTGCGGGCGATCTAATGGCCGCAGAGAGCCCAGAGTAACGGATGCTGCGGTTAGTACGAAGGTCTGCTGTTGAAAGTCTGAGGCATGCAGCGATGCTTGCGGCGATGACGAACTTGGATATTGTTCCATGGGATGAACAACCAACAGATGGACGGTATTTATGAATGAAAGCGTTGATGGCCCCAATGAATTTGAGCCTAGTTTGGCCAAATGCGAGTTGGTCAAGCTTTGGCAAAACAGAATGTGGCGAGCGAGCCTCGCCCACTACGTTGCAGCAGATAAGTATCGACGCTGGCACGCTGGATTGACACTGTTTAACATGGTTGCAGCGATCAGTGTTCTGTTCTTGTCGAATAACGAATTGATAAGGAATGAGTTAACGAACGCTCAGCTTGCTTGGTCAGACTATCTTCTTCCAATTGCTAGTCTTTTAACGGTTCTCTCATCCGCAGTTCATTATCTTGTTCGATTCCAAGAGCGCGCAGAGCAACACAAACAAGCCGGAAACGAATTTTCCTCTTTGAAGAGATCAATCGAGAAAGAGCTCACCAACAAAGAGCTGACCAAAAGCTATGTGGACGACGTAGCAAAGCAATACGATGCTGCAGCGTTGAGGTTCCCACATGTTCCCAGACATACTTGGGCGAAATGTATGGAAAGGGCCTCAACGGAATTGGAAATGTCGGCTGACACCAAGAAGTTCTGGGACGAAATCGATAAGGCCCGTTGATGCGAGTTTAACTCAGCAGGAAACAAACGAAACAGACCTTGAATAGCACGCACTGAACGGTAGCTTCGTCCGCAATATGTGAATTCGGCCATCGGAGGTTTTGTAGTTGCAGCGAAAGTCTGGTTCAACGAGCCGCGCCGCAGCATCGCCGGGGGTGGGTGAATGCCCGGTTAGGGCCGTCCTTGCCACAGCGGCGCCAGTGATACGGCGGACACGCTGCGTTCGACCTAACGGCGGCAGAGAGCCCATTGTGTGAATTTGGTTTTCTGCTGCGTGCGCTCGCAGCGCGGAAAATGCTGCATCAGCGCAAAATTCGGTGCTGCCGCGCGGCAGGAAAACCAGCCTTTCGTGCAGAGTGCGGCAAGGATCAGAGATCGAATTCACAGGCGGCGGGACTTCCTAACCCCTCACCGCTCATACGTCAAGCCTTTATCGAAATGAATGAGCGTTTGCATACACGCTACGGTTTGTTTGTAGCGCCCGTATGGCTACCGTCCACTTTTGAATACAATCCGACAGTTGGTCATTCATCAGGGACGATAAAAGTGTCTGACTTTATCGAGATGTGCAACCGGCAGCGATCACAGTATTCAGCGGTTCAGACTGTGTTACCGCAAATCTGCAATGACGATCCCGTCCCGCGGAAGCTGCCCAGGTTTCACCAAATCAATCCTCGCATTAAGCTTGAGAACTTCGCCGATGATGGCCTCAAATGCCGTCGCATCAGTCACATTCGTTTCCAGTTTCACGGTCATCTCATCGCGCTGCCCATCATGCGTGACTTCGACGCGCGCGCGCGCGACATCGGGGTGGCGGGCGACAAGATCGGCAACTTGCTCGGGGCGTACGAACATTCCCTTGATCTTGGTTGCTTGATCGGCACGACCTTTCCAGCCAGCAAGACGCATGTTCGTGCGACCGCAGGGCGACTGCCCTGGCACGATGGCCGAAAGATCCCCTGTCGCAAAACGCACCAGTGGATAGTCGAGGTTGAGCGGCGTCACGACGACCTCTCCAATCTCGCCGAAGTCGACCGGATCGCCGGTGCCTGGTGTTACGATTTCGACCAAAGCCCCTTCATCGACGATCATCGGTGCATCGGCTACCGTTTCATAAGCGATGTTCCCGACGTCCGCAGTGCCATAGCACTGAAGGCAGGTGATGCCACGGTCAGCATACGACTGCCTGACCGCTGGGAACAACGGCCCACCCGATACAAGAGCTTTCGTGATGTGTGCCAAGTCTACACCCATTTCTGCGGCTTTCGTCAGGATCGCGCCAAGATAATCTGGGGTGCCCGCGTAGGCCGTCACGCCAAGGTCATGCGCCGCACGGACCTGCAGTTCTGTTTGCCCGGGACCTGCGCCGAAAACCTGAGCGCCGACTGCAATGGCCGCACTTTCAAACATCGCGCCTGCAGGGGTGAAGTGGTAGGAAAATGTGTTTTGGACAACATCGCCCGCGCCGATGTTTGCCGCACGCAATGCGCTGGCAAAGCGCCACCAGTCGACACCTTCACCACCGGGTTCATAGATCGGGCCGGGTGACTGGAATAGCCGGGTGATCCCCTTCGTCGCGATGCCGCCAAACGGAGGATGAGAAGCTTGCGCCTTGCTGAGCTCGGATTTGCGCAACACCGGCAGTTTCGACAGATCAGCAAGGGATGTGATCTGACTGGCGAAATCTGGGGCCAGCTGTGCCTTCAACTGCGCCAGCTGATCCGCTTCGCGCGCATCGGAAGTGCGGGTTTCGCGTGGGTCCAGAACGCTCATGCCAACCACCTCTTGCGGCGCCTGTAACTTCGCACGTCGCGGAATGATTTGCGGCCCTCATCGGACATGCCCAGATAGAACTCCTTCACATCCGGGTTGTCACGTAGATCAGCAGCCGGGCCTTCCATGACAACCCGCCCGCTTTCCAAGATATAGCCGTGGTGCGCGAAACGCAGGGCAACATTCGTGTTCTGTTCAGCCAGCAAGAACGACACCCCTTCTTGTTCGTTAAGATTTTTTACGATTGTGAAAATCTCTTCTACCAGTTGCGGCGCTAGTCCCATTGACGGCTCATCCAGCAAAATCGTTTCTGGTCGCGACATCAACGCCCGCCCAATGGCGCACATCTGTTGTTCGCCGCCCGAGGTATACCCCGCCTGGCTTTTGCGCCGCTCTTTCAGGCGCGGAAAATAGTTGTAGACCAACTCAAGATCATGGCTGACATTAGCTGCACCATCGCGGCGGGTATAGGCACCGGTCATCAAGTTTTCTTCGACCGTCAGATGCTCAAAGCAACGGCGGCCTTCCATCACCTGAACAACGCCGCGCTTGACCAGTTCAGAGGGCGAGCTGTCTTGCACACGATCGCCGCGATAGGTGATCGTGCCTTTGGTCACCTCACCCCTTTCGGAATGCAGTAAGTTTGAGATCGCCTTGAGTGTCGTGGTTTTGCCCGCACCGTTGCCGCCCAGAAGGGCCGTAATCCCGCCCTTTGGAACCGTCAATGACACGCCCTTGAGCACAAGGATAACGTGGTTGTAGATCACTTCGATGTTGTTGACCTCTAGTAGGGTCTCAACTTTCGCATCGTCCAGCATAGCGCTTTGATCCATCATCAGTTTGCAGGGGTTGGGTGGCCCGCATAGGGCTACCCAGTTGATATTTAAAGACAGCCTGGCTCAATATTGTTTTCCGCGGCGAACGCAGCTGAATCAGCGGCGATCAGCGGATCAATGACGCTGTCATCGGGTGCGATATAGTCGGTCAGCGCAACCCATTGGCTATCAGCCGCACTCCACTGCTGCACAATACCAAGGCCAGAGCCGCCGTGGTTTTCACACGACACGCTGAATTCCGGTCCGATCTGGGACATACCCAACTCGGCCATGCGCGCCTCTGTGATTTCCAGCGACGCCATGCCATCACGTACCATCGCTGCCGTCACATCCGTGACGCCGTGGATCTCTTGCGCGTTAGCAATTGCCTCAGCCGCCAGCATCGCAGCATACATGCCGCGCGTGTACAGCACTGAACCCACGTTTGATCCGTCACCGGCGGCGTTACCAGCTTCGTGAACAAGTGTCCGAATTTCACCGAACACAGGCAGGTCTGCATCGATCCGGTTCATGTTCAGTGACTTGTACCCGTCAGCACCAGCACCCGCTGGAGTCACGTCATGTTCGGCCCCCGCCCACCAGTTGCCGATGAAGTTCTCCATCGGGAAACCAATGTTGGACGCTTCTTGCACGGCTACTTGGTTCATCACGCCCCAGCCCCACATCAGGACATAGTCAGGACGTTCGCGGCGGATTTGCAGCCACTGCGATTTCTGTTCCTGACCGGGGTGATCCACGGCTAATTGGCTGAGCTCAAAGCCGTGCATGGCTGACAGCTCTTCTAGGGTGCGGATCGGTTCCTTGCCGTAGGCCGAGTTGTGATAGATCAGCGCGATAGACTTGCCTGATAGATCACCACCGTTTTCCTCTAGCAGGTAGTTCACCATCACGGATGCTGCATCCCAATAGTTCGCGGGGTAGTTGAAGACCCAGTTGAACACCTCACCATTGGCGGCTGACGTGCGCCCATAACCCATGGTGTGTATCGGGATTTCATCGACGGTTGCTTTGGGGATAATCTGATAGGTGATGCCTGTAGACAGCGGTTGATAGATTAGAGCACCTTCGCCTTTGGTGCTCTCGTAGCATTCCACACCTTTTTCGGTGTTATAGCCCGTTTCACACTCAACAATGCGAATGGCCTCACCACCAATACCGCCGTCGCGGGCGTTCAGCAGGTTAAAGTAATCCTGATAGCCGTCCGAGAACGGCGTGCCACCGGCCGCATAAGGTCCGGTGCGGTACGACAGGTCAGGAATGACCAGTTCGGCCATTGCTGGTGCGGCGGCAAGCGTGCCCGCCAAGGCCATCGCGGCCAGTTTCTTCATCTTCATCGGTTTTCTCCTCCCATAGGTTTTCCGATCATCGTGTGGGTGTTTTCACCCGTTAATAAGGGAACGGCCAAAGCCGTAATTTTTCTTTCGCCAGCCGCCAAAGTTGGGCCAATCCATGTGGTTCCTTGATCAAAAAGAACATGATCAGCGCTCCAACGATCACCAGTTGGAAATGGGCAACAAGGTCAGTGGGCCAACCCATCACGTCCACGCCGATCCATTTGAGCGCCACAGGCAGCAGGACAAGAAACGCCGCCCCTGCAAAGCTGCCAAAGATGGACCCAAGGCCGCCGATAATGATCATGAAGAGCACAAGGAATGATTTCTGGATGCCAAAGGCCTCACCTACCTCGACCGCGCCTAGGTAGACGGCAAAGAAAAGCGCGCCAGCGATGCCCACGAAAAAGGAGCTCACCGCAAAGGCGGTCAGCTTGGCCTTCAACGGGTTCACGCCGATGATTTCGGCGGCGATATCCATATCGCGGATCGCCATCCATGACCGACCTATTGTGCCGCGTGTCAGGTTGCGCGCGATGACGGCACAAAGGGTCACAAAGAACAAACAGATCAGGTACTGCGCCCATGCGGGCGTGCTGGGGCCAGTGACGGCGACGCCTGCTACCAACCGCTCGGGTGCGCTGATCTGGCCAGAGGCTGAGTAGTTGTAGAACCAGCTGACCTTGTTAAAGAGCCAGACAAGAAAGAACTGCGCGGCCAGCGTTGCCACCGCGAGGTAGAACCCCTTGATCCGCAGGCTGGGCAGGCCAAAAGCAGCACCAACAACCGCGGTTATCCCGCCCGCCAGTACGATATGGATCATGATGTTCACATCAGGGAACGACGTCATCAGCTTGTAGCAAGCATAGGCCCCCACAGCCATGAAACCGCCCGTCCCCAGCGACACTTGCCCGCAATAGCCGGTCAGGATGTTCAACCCAATCGCCGCAATTGCGTAGATCAGGAACGGCACCAGTAGCGAGCTGGCCCAATAGTCGTTGATCACGAAAGGGATGACTAACCAGGCCACCGCCATCGTTATCCAAAACCCAATCCTATCCAGCTTAAGCGGGAAGGTTTGGTTGTCCGCGACATAGGTCGTCTTGAAATCACCGGCCTCACGATAGAGCATATGCAGCTCCTTTCACGCGGATTGTCTTGTCACACACGTTCAATAATCCGCTCCCCAAATAGCCCTTGTGGACGGAAAACCAAAAACAGCAGCGCCAGAACATAAGCGAACCAATTCTCAGTCGCACCGCCAAGGTACGGTGCGCCGATCAGATACTCGAACAGCTTTTCACCCACGCCGATGATCAGGCCACCCACAATCGCACCTGGGATCGAGGTGAAACCGCCCAGCATCAGCACCGGCAGTGCCTTCAACGCGATCAAGGAAAGTGAGAATTGCACGCCAGATTTCGCGCCCCACATGATACCGGCGACCAGCGCCACCAGACCGGCCAGCGACCACACCAGCACCCAGATGAAGTTCAGTGAAATCCCGACAGACAAAGCCGCTTGGTGATCGTCCGCCACAGCGCGCATCGCGCGGCCTTGTTTGGTATATTGGCTAAAGGCAATCAGCCCGGCCACAAGGATGATCGCGATAACTGTGGCCACCATATCTAGCTTGTCGATAAAGAAACCGAAAAAGTCATCACCTCCTAGGCCCGCTGTGGTATCCTCAACAAAGCGCGATCCGCCTTGTGGCAGGCCCACGGCAAGTGTCTTGATATCCGACCCCCACATCAGATCGCCGATCCCTTCAAGGAAATAGGCAAGCCCGATGGTGGCCATGAACAAAATGATGGGTTCCTGCCCGACCAGATGTCGGAAAACATAGCGCTGCACGCCCCAAGCAAAGATCACCATGACGATCAGGGTTAGGATGATGGCCGCGAGGACAGGGACGTTCCAGCCAAAGTAGTGAATGTCAGTGCCAAAGATTGCGTTGATCAGATGGGAGAACGGCACCTGCCCTGACATGATGCCAGCCAACGTCAGGGCCGAAAATAGGGCCATCACACCTTGGGCATAGTTGAAAATACCGGATGCCTTATAGATCAACACGAATCCAAGGGCGACAAGCGCGTAGAGGACGCCTGCCATAAGGCCGTTGATGACAACTTCGATACCGTACAGGAAATCAGCAGACATAAGACGCCCTCCACAAGATGCCAAAATCAGTCATGTGCCACCCCCAGGTATGCGTCGATCACCTCTTGATTGTTGCGCACCTCATCGGGTGTGCCATCGCCGATCTTGCGGCCGTAGTCCATCACCACGACGCGGTCGGACAAGTCCATGACCACGCCCATGTCATGTTCGATCAGGGCGATTGTGGTGCCGAATTCATCGTTTACGTCGAGGATAAAGCGGCTCATATCCTCTTTTTCCTCGACGTTCATGCCAGCCATGGGTTCATCCAAAAGCAACAGATCAGGTTCAGCAGCCAAGGCCCGGGCCAATTCGACCCGCTTCTTCAGGCCATAAGGCAGGCGCCCCACGGGCGTTTTACGGATCGCTTGAATTTGAAGGAAATCGATGATCCGCTCAACCGCCTCGCGGCTCTCATCCTCTTCGCGCTGCGCTTTACCTGCCCAGATCGCCTGTACCAGCATATTGCTTTTGATATGCCCCATTCGCCCCGTCATGATGTTGTCGAGCACCGACATGCCCTCAAACAAGGCGATATTCTGGAACGTGCGGGCAACGCCTTGGCGTGCGACCTGATAGGGTTTCATCGGTGGGCGTTTTGTCCCGCGAAAATAGACTTCGCCTTCTTGAGGTTTGTAAAAGCCAGAGATCACATTCAGCATCGACGACTTTCCGGCCCCATTGGGCCCAATAATCGCACGAATTTCACCTTCGCGAATATTAAAGCTGATACTTTTAATCGCCTCCACCCCGCCAAAGCGCAGCGTGATATTGCGCAGATCCATCATCACGCCACCGATCTGGCGCCCGTCTGCTGTGACGAAAGGTGTGTTGTCATCCATGATCGCGTCTTGCTTCATGCCGCCGCCTTTGCTTTGGCAACAACTGCTGCATCGCGAATGTCGAGGGTTGCTTTGATCTGACCTTTGCGACCGTCTTCGTATGTCACTTCGGTTTCGGTATAGATGGTGTCTGATCCATCGTAGAGCGCGTCGATCAGGTCGTTGAACTTTTCTGCAATCACAGCTCGGCGTACTTTTCGCGTCCGGGTCATTTCACCGTCGTCGGCGTCCAGTTCCTTGTGCAGTACTAAGAAGCGATGCACCTGGCAGCCCGCCAGCATTTCATCTTCAGCGACGCTTTCATTGACCGCGTTCACATGGGACAGCACCGTATCAAGCACTTGGGGATGCTGCGACAATTCCTGATAGCTGGAATAGGCGATGTTGTTACGCTCGGCCCAGTTTCCGACCGCCGTCAGGTCAATGTTTATGAAGGCCGTGCAGCGGTCACGCCCGGCGCCAAAGACGACGGCTTCAAGGATGTTGGGGTAAAACTTTAGTTTGTTCTCGATATATTTGGGGGCGAACAAACTGCCGTCCGCCATCTTTGACACGTCTTTGATCCGGTCGATAATGCGCAGATGACCTGACGTTTCCTCGATGAATCCAGCATCACCCGTCGCGACCCAGCCTTCGGGGTCCTTGGTTGATGACGTGCTTTCGGGATTGCCAAAGTATTCTACAAAAGTCCCTGGCGAGCGATAGAACACTTCGCCATTCTCTGCGATCTTCAACTCAACACCGGGTGATGGCACACCGACCGTATCTGATCGGACCTCGCCATCAGGTTGCTGGGTGATAAAGACTGTGGCCTCTGTCTGTCCGTAGAGCTGTTTGAGGTTGATCCCAAGGCTGCGGTAGAAATCAAAAAGCTCAGGACCAATCGCCTCGCCGGCAGTATACCCCACGCGCACACGGCTCATGCCTAGCCGGTTTTTCAGTGGGCCATAGACAAGGTATTTGCCTAGTTTGTGGATCAGCCGGTCCAATGCGCCGACGCTTTCGCCATCGAGCAATTTCGGCCCAACGGTTTTGGCGTGATCCATAAAGTAGGCGAACATCCAGCGTTTGAACCGACTGGCGTCTTCCATGCGGATCATGACTTGGGTCAGATGACCTTCGAAAATCGCTGGTGGGGCGAAGAAATAGGTAGGGCCGATCTCGCGCAAGTCAGCGTTCATTGTATCGGCGCTTTCGGGGCAATTGACACAGAAGGCAGACCAATAGGCCTGACCGATCGAGAAGATGAAATCGCCCACCCACGCCATCGGCAGATACGCCAGCGTTTCTTCCCCAGCATTCAAGTGGTCAAAATCCGAGGTATTCTTGGAGGTCTCAATCACATTGCGGTTGGACAAAACCACACCTTTTGGGCGACCGGTGGTGCCCGATGTATAAAGCATCACGCAAGTGTTGTCGTATCCCAGTGCATCGCGGCGCGCGTCCAGTTCTTTCGACAAGCGTGCCTTGGCAGCGCGGCCTTCGTTTTGAATGTCCGCAAAAGACGTAATCTCGCTGTGATCATATTTCCGCATACCGCGCGTATCGAAATAGATCACATGTTCGATTCCGTGGACCGTTTGTTGGGCCTCAATGATCTTGTCGACTTGTTCTTGATCACCGGCGATGACAAACCGCGCGTTGCAGTTGTCCAAGACATAAGTCATCTCTTCCACAACAGCGTCTTGGTACAAAGGTACTGGCACAGCACCAACTGACTGCACAGCGACCATTGACCAATAAAGCGCAGGGCGGTTCCGACCACTGATGGCCACGTGGTCACCAGCATTCACGCCCAAATCCAGCAGCCCCAAGGCTAACGCTTCGATTTCGGCTGCTGTTTCGCGCCACGTCCAGCTTTGCCAGATTCCGAACTCTTTCTCGCGATATGCTGGTTTGTCGCGGTGAATGGACGCGTTGCGCGCCAGCAATTGCGGCACAGATTTTGGGCTATCTGGCTGGTTTTGACCCGTCATGCATCCTCCCAAACGCAATCACGACTGACCTCTCATGTTCCTCCCGGAGGCCTTCAAAAACTTTTGTGGCAGATAAGTTTTTCAGAAGTTTATCCGAAATGTTGCGAAATCTTGCAAGCCTTTCGCGCCCTTGTCGCGCGCTTGCGACCTGCTACACATATCAGATGTCCCTAATATCCCCGCCTCATGAGACACTGACTCAGGCCGGTTTGAACCTGATTAAGCAGGCCATATCGATCTACGATCAGAACCTGCGGCTGGTACTTGCCAACTTACAATTTCAACGGATGTTTGACCTGCCAAAGTCCCTTGTGGAACCAGGTGGTTCATTTGAGGAAACCTTGCGCGTATTGGCGGAACGTGGCGACTATGGCGAACTTGAAGACGTCGAAGGTTTTTTGGCTGAAAGGGTCGCACAGGCAAAAGCATTTACACCACATTACTTTGAACGCACCCGCGCCAATGGCACGACAATTTCGGTTGAAGGCAGTCCGTTGCAGGGTGGCGGATGGGTCGCGGTGTATTCCGACATCACCGAGTTGAAGACGCAGGAGGCTTTGTTACGCTCGCGTTCTGTGAACTTGTCCGAAGAGCTTATTTCGCGGTCCGAGGAGCTTGCCAGCGCCAACCGCACATTGACGGCGACGGTCATCACGCTTGAAGAAACCAAGCACCAGCTTTTGGCGTCACAGGCACGTCTGAACCTGACCAATTCAATGATCCCTGCACATATTGCACGGGTCAATTGTGACGGCATCTATACCTACACAAATCACAAGCTGAGTTCGATCGTACCGGGCCGATCGAATGAAATTGTCGGCAAACACATGACTGAAGCATTGGGCCAAGAGGTTTTTGAGAAAATCTCGGATGCCTTTGCTGCAACCCTGGAAGGTGACGCACCCGTTGTTGAATTTGAACACAAGGATGCAGGACGGCACAATCGGGTCGCCTTCACCCCTGACATTGACGAAAACGGCACAATTGTGGGCGCATATCTTTTGTCGGCGAACGTCACGGAACAAGTGCGCGCCCGACAAGCGCTGGCACATACTAAACGACGCGAGCTGGCGTCACAGTTGACCAGCGGGTTGGCCCACGACTTTGGTAATTTGCTGACGATCATTCTAGGCGAACAAGACCGGCTTTCAAGGTTGGATGGCCTGCCGGAAGAAGCGACACAGTTCCTTGAAACGATCAAATCGGCAGCGCGTCGTGGTGGTGACCTGATTGCAGGTCTTGGTGAATTGGATGCGCAGCGGTCAATCAACATCCGTCTGACGGACTTTGCAGGTTTCGTGAAGCAAACGACGCTTTTGGCCAAAGCTGCATTGCCAGACCGTATTGTCTTAACTGTACAGAACAACGTCGCAGCATCACACCTGATGATTGATGCCGGGTTTGCACAAGATGCGTTGCTTAACCTTGTTTTGAACGCCATCGATGCGGTTGAAGATGCTGGGGAAATCACAGTCACTGCTTCGGTTGACGCGGCGAATTTCCTGAACTTTTGTGTTGAGGATACTGGCACAGGTTTCTCTCAAGATGCTTTGTCCAACGCGCTGGCGCCATTCTTCACCTCAAAATCAGATCGCGCTGGACGTGGCCTAGGGCTGTCCACCACCTTCGATTTCGCGCGATCCAGCGGTGGCACCGTTCGTTTGGCAAATTGCAAGGCGGGCGGTGGGCAAGTTTCAATCCTCGTCCCATATTTGCCTGCCGAACCAGTGGTGCCCGGCGTCGTTCTTTTGGTGGAAGACAACGTCAATATTCGCCAAACGGTCCGTGGCTACCTGAGACGGATGGGGCATGCGGTTGTAGAAACTGACAGTGTTGACGAGGCAAAGAAGCTGGCGGCGCTAGGCGATGTGACCTTTGTTGTGACAGACCTGATGTTGAAAAACGGAGAAACGGGGTTCGCATTGGCCGAACATCTGCGCAAATCACGCAGTGATCTGCCCGTTTTAATTATCACAGGGCGGCCACCCGGCGATCCGCAATGCAAGGCCGCAGCCCATGCTTATCCGTTCTTGCACAAACCTTTTGAATTTGATGCTTTGGCTGCGAAGATGAACGAGGCGACAATCAAATGAAATCTGCACCACTTGTAACGGTTCTTGATGATACGCCCGAGATCCGCAGTATTCTGTCGGATGCGCTAGAGAAGGCCGGTTTCAGGGTCCGATCATTTGGACGCGCCGCTGAGTTTGAACAGGCCTGCAAATCCATTTCACCCGATGCCTGCATTATTGATCTGGGATTGCCCGATAGCGACGGTCTAGCACTTGTTCATCGTTTTGCCAGCCAATCAGATGTGCCAATCTTAATCATCTCGGGGCGGTCGCGGACCCAAGACAAAATCGTCGGGCTAGAACTGGGTGCTGATGACTACATCATCAAACCGTTCGAAGTTGACGAGGTCATCGCACGTCTAAGGGTCATATTAAGACGCGCCAGCGGGGACACCGCAAGAACAGAAACTCGGATCGTTCGGTTTTGCGGTTGGACGGCTGACCTTAACCTGCTCCAACTGACCAAAACCACTGGTGAAAGTCAAAACCTGACGTTCGCCGAAAGCGAGATATTGAAGATGTTTCTGGCATCGCCCAACCGGTTGATAAAACGAGAGCAGATACTCGACTATCTGGGAAGCAATGCAGATGATGCATTTGAGCGGTCAATCGATGTAAAAGTATCGCGGTTGCGGACCAAACTGGGCGACGACGCCCAAAACCCCCTCATTATTAAGACAGTCTATGGCGCTGGATACATCTTTATCGCGGAGATTCATGAAGATTAGAGGAGAGGCATCGCACAAGACGACATCGATAACAGCCCGTCCCGCATTGCAGGCATTGGCCATTTCTGCTCAAGCCTCCGATGTCACAAAACCACAATTGATTTTATCGCAGCGAAAGCACACTTTGCCCGGCCTTATGTATCAAACGCACCAAGCACGGGCGGGGTGTGAGGGGTGATTAAGGTTTTATGTGTCCTCATCTTTTTTATGGCCATCAATATCTCGGAAGTTGTACGCGCTGAAAATGAAGGGCCGAAAGCTGTTGCGGAGAATGTCTCCTGTGAGCCCAGACTTCTCAATTGCTGTATGGCGGCGAAAGTCGGCTTCTGGCAAATAGGGTATTTAGCTACGACAAAGCACTACCAAAACCGGACCTTGATGCAACTACCAACAAACGGCAGCTGGAAGGTCACGGTTTTACTTGGTTCACGATGATGAATCCTTCTTAGTGTCTGTAATAGTGCCTGTTCTACCAGCTATTGTACCCTAGGTATTTGCCCGACATTTCCACTTTGACACGGTCCCCTTTGGGATTTTCAACACGCGTTACGGTCATGTCAAAATCAATCGCTGACATGATGCCATCACCAAATTTTTCCTGGATAAGCGCCTTGAGCGTCGGGCCGTAGACACCCACGATTTCGTAGAACCGATAGATGCAAGGATCCGTTGGCACCGCTTGTTCCCAGATCTTGGTCGGGCTTTCGGCCAGTAGGCTTTCGGCCTCTTGTGGCAGGCCCATTGTTGTGACCATCAGCGCCGCTTTCTCGGGTGGAAACGCATTCATGCCCATCGCTGCTGAATGGGTCCAGACCGGCGACATGCCAATTTTTTCAGCAATGCCTTCCCATGTCATTCCAGCGGTCTTCTTGGCCGAAAGGATCATAGCGGTGACGTCTTCTTTGGTCATCATATCGGTCATGTGTCTGGTGTCCTTCTTCGTTGTTATTTCAAAGACCAAGCTCAGTCAGGCTTGGGTGGTTTTCGGGCCGAGGATCAGATGCGTCCCAATGGAACAGGCGTTCGTCTTGCGCAATTGGAACATCGTTAATCGAGGCATGGCGCTGCGCCATGTAGCCGTCCGCATCAAAGGCCCAGTTTTCGTTGCCATGGGCGCGAAACCACTGCCCTGTCGCGTCGTGGTACTCATAAACAAAGCGCACCGCGATATTGGCATCGCCGTGGGCCCAGATTTCCTTGATCAGCCGATAGCCATTCTCAGTTGCCCATTTCTTTGTCAGGAAGGCCTCGACCTCCGCCCGCCCGTTGAGGAACATTGCGCGATTGCGCCAAACCGTGTCAGGCGTGTAGGCCATGGCTACTTTGGCGGGATCACGACCGTTCCACGCGTTTTCGGCCATACGCACTTTCTGGACGGCGTCATTGTAGGTAAAGGGCGGGACAGGGTGACGTGTCATGTCTTCACCGCTTGCAAAAGGGGCGCGGCACTGACCTCACCACCCGTTTTGTCAATGCGAATTGTCTCTGGGGAATGTGTTTCGCCACCTTCACTTGGTTGCCCCGCAAGCTCAGCCGAGCGTTTGCCGAGGAACTGTACCAAGTGGTTGCGGATAGCGTAATAATTGGGATTTTCCACGATGTCGGTCCGCACGCGTGGCCTTGGGATTGTGATCTCGACACTTTCTGCGACCCGCGCCAATGGTCCATTTGTCATGAGCAATATGCGGTCTGCCAGTAGGATTGCCTCATCGATGTCATGGGTGATCATAAACACGGTCTGATCAGTCCCGCTCCAGACCTTGAGCAGTTCTTCCTGGATGGTCCCGCGCGTTAACGCATCAAGTGCGCCAAAAGGCTCATCAAGCAACAGAAGCTTAGGTTCATTTGCAAATGCGCGCGCAATCGACACCCGCTGACGCATGCCCCCTGACAACTGGCTTGGCTTGCGGTGGATGGCATCGCCCGACAGGCCAACCTTGTCGAGAAAGGCGATGGAGTGGTCTTCAACCTGTTGCTTGGTCCAATCGGGAAAGCGTGCAGCCACACCGAATGTAACATTCTTAAGTGCGCTTAGCCATGGCAGCAGAGAATAGTTCTGAAACACCACACCACGGTCCAAACTGGGTCCAGAAATCTGCTGCCCGTCCATTTTGACCACGCCTGATGTTGGTTCTGAAAGCCCTGCCAAAATGTTCATGATCGTCGATTTGCCACAGCCGGAATGACCGAGAATGCAGACGAACTCGCCCTTTTCGATCCCAAAGCTGGCGTTTTCAAAAACTGTGAATTGACCGCCCTTTCCGTCAGGGTATTTTTGGGTGAGCCGCTCAATGCTGAGAAATGCGTTTGCCATTAGCCTGCCTTATTCAACGTACGCGACGCGCCGCTGCACAAAGCCAAAGGCCGCATCCAGCAACATGCCGACGACGCCGATCATGAGGATTGAAAAGATAACTGAGGTAAGGTCGAGGTTGTTCCACTCGTTCCAGACGTAATAGCCGATGCCTGTGCCCCCCACGAGCATTTCAGCCGCCACAATGACCAGCCATGCAATCCCTATCGAGATCCGCATGCCTGTGACGATCGTGGGGGCCGCAGCCGGTAGCACAACCGTAAAGGCGGTTTTCATCGCCGACAGCTCGTGTGTGCGCGCCACATTGACCCAGTCTTCACGCACTCCGGCAACCCCAAAGGCTGTGTTCAGCAGCATCGGCCAGATCGAGCAGATAAAGATGACAAAGATAGCCGAAGCCTCAGAGTCTTGAATGATGAATAGTGCAAGCGGCATCCAAGCAAGCGGAGAAATCGGGCGTAGAACCTGAATGAACGGGTTCAGCGCCTTATAGGCCACCGACGACATCCCAATCAGGAACCCCAGCGGGATGGCGATGAGCGCTGCCAGAAAATAACCGGTCAGAACACGGTAGATCGAATACCCGATCTGGATACCGATCCCTTTGTCGTTGGGGCCGGCATCATAGAACGGATTAGACAGTTCTTCCCACGCTTTGACGAAAACTTCGCTGGGGGGTGGCACGCCCGCTTTGGCCGTCCCAGCCCCTGTTAAGAGCTCGTATTCAGTCAATTCACCAGTGGCGACCTGTTGTGTGGAGATCGAGAATTCCCACACCAACAGGCCAACCAGCAGCAAGGCGCATGACCAAATCGCAGCCCGCTTATTTTCCGATATCAGTTCCATCAGTCAGCTTTGATCGCAAAGCTATCGACGTAGGCTTCGGGTTGCGCAGGATCAAAGCTTTTGCCCATGATCATGTGTGACTTGTAGTTGTCTGCAGGTGCGTCATAGCCAAGGTCGGTCATGACTTTGCGTGCATCAGACGCAAGGTACACTTGTTCGGCCACACCCTTGTAGTCAACATCGCCTTCGATATAACCCCAGCGCTTCATCTGCGTCAGAATCCAAACACCCATAGACTGCCATGGGAAGGGATCGAAATCGATGCGATCCGGCACGCGCTGCACTTCGCCCAAGCCATCGGCGTAAGTTCCGGTAAGAACCTGCTGGATGACAGTCACCGGTTGATTGAGATAGTTGGTCGGCGCAATGGCCTCTGATATCTCAACGCGGTTGTCGGGGTTTGAGGCATACTGCGTGGCGTCAATGATCGACTTAAGCAAAGCACCGTACGTATTTGGCAATTCGGTCGCGAAGGACAAAGGTGCAGCAAACGCACAGCATGGATGACCTTCCCAGATTTCTTTTGTGAGGATGTGGATGAATCCGATACCCTCATAGACGGCCCGCTGATTAAACGGATCAGGTGACAGATAACCATCTAGGTTGCCAGCCCGCAGGTTCGCGACCATTTCAGGAGGTGGAACCACACGGATCTGAATATCGACATCAGGATCCAAACCAAATTCAGCCACATAGTAGCGTAGCAAGAAGTTGTGCATCGAGTATTCGAACGGCACACCAAAGGTGAAGCCTTTCCACTGGCTTGGATCGCGTTTGTCTAGGTGTTCATTAGCAAGCACAATCGCCTGACCGTTAATGTTTTCAACTGCTGGCATGATGTAGGGTTCGGCAACTGATCCCGCACCCAGCGTCATTGCCAAAGGCATTGGCGTCAGCATGTGGCTGGCATCATATTCGCCTGACAGGGATTTATCGCGGGCCACAGCCCAACCTGCCGTTTTGATGACCTGCGCATTCAGACCGTAGCGCTCATAAAAGCCCAAAGGCTGCGCCATGATGATCGGCGTCGCACAGGTGATCGGCACAAACCCGATATTCAGGTCAGTTTTCTCGGGCAGCCCAAGGTTGTCGAGAATTGCGGCTTTTGCTTCGTTTATCGGAAAAACGGATGCAAGGGCGGCGGCGGCAGTCGTGCCTCCGACCATGCCCATAAACGAACGCCGCCCAATGTCGCTGTGCCCGAAGACGGAGCGGACAATTGCACTTTCAACCGCTTGTTCGAGCATATCTTCGCTAGACATATGTGTCTGTGTTGGTGCGGCGCTCGCTTTGCAACTATCGCATGGGCAACTTTGCCCGTGGCGCAGGTCGGTATCTTTCGAGAACGGATTTCCAAGGCTTTTGACTGTCATAATGACCCCCATGATTTGATTTGAATCACAATGACACGGGGGCAAACCGTCATTAAGCGGGATTGGCTGAGCGGCTGAATTCTACAACACGCTGAAATTTATGATTAAATTATGTGCAACTCCTACGATTATTCGTAATTTACGATTTATCGTAGATACATCACCCCCCGGGTGGGTTCACATTTCGGCATGGCCCTTGATTCTGACGTATCCCTGACACTTGATTATTATCCGCATCCAACTCTTATGATGGGAACGCAACGCGGGGACATCATTGCGCACAACTCAGAGGCAGTGCGCCTGTTTGGTTCGGCACTGGCGGCGCATTCTCTCGGCGGCTTGTTACAATCGCCCCCTGCAGACATGGCAGTTTTCCTTGAGGCCGTGCTGCACTTTGGACGTTACACGAGCTCCACGCTTTTGTTTGACAGCATGGATGGGCGGCGCCTGCGCTTGCAGACATTTGGAACCCGTGTTTCGGACACGCAAGTCATACTCAGCTTTTTGGACCTCGATGCACAAGAATGGCGCAATCAGGTGGCCGAACAGGAGGCCCACCATCGCGCCGGTTTGATGCAATGGCAGAACATCCATGGGTTCTTTCGCGAGATGGAGGCACAGAACCATCTGATCCTTGAGGCCGCCGGTGAAGGGATCTACGGGATCAACGCGGACGGCAAAGCCACCTTTGTTAATCGTGCCGCCCAAGAGATGCTGGGCTGGAATGCCGATGACCTGATTGGGCGGGATTTGCATCAGATCATTCACCATCACCATTTGAACGGCGATCATTTTCACGCTCATGATTGTCCGATCTACGACTCGTTCCGGCGCGACAAGATCGTGCGTGTCGATGACGATGCGTTCTGGCGCAAGGACGGAAAGCCCATTCTGGTCGAGTATATCTCGACCCCGATCTACGACCACGGTGTATTGGCCGGAGCCGTTGTCATTTTTCGCGACGTAACCGAGCGGAAGGAAAATGAAAGGAAACTGCGCCGTGCGCTGGAGGAAGTTGAAAAGCTTCGGTACCAGCTTGAGCAAGAGAACGACTATCTACAAACCGAAATCCGTAGCGTCAGGTCACACGCCGGGATAATCGGGCAATCAGCGTCTATCCGAAACCTCAATACGCAAATCGATTTAGTCGCCGACAAGCAGACAAACGTTCTGATTACCGGTGCATCCGGCACCGGCAAAAGCTTGACCGTCACCGCCATCCACGAGGCAAGCAACCGACGCAAAAGACCGCTTGTGCGGGTAAACTGCTCTGACATTCCCACCCGTAACCTTGAGGCGGAATTGTTTGGCTACAGGCGCGGCGCGATGCGCGGAGCTGTGCGTGATACGACAGGCAAGTTGGCTTTGGCCAATAACGGCACTTTATATCTGGACGAAGTGTCAGATCTGCCAAAGGCGTTTCAGGCCAAGTTGATCGCGGTGATCCAAGAAGGGGTTTTCCGGCGCATCGGTGACACGTATGACACGCCTGTCTCGCTTCGGATCGTGTCCACCACTGCCCGCGATCTTGCCGCGGAAGTCCGTGCCGAACGATTTCGACAGGACCTCTATTTCGAGCTAAGCGTGATGCCGATCCATTGTGATGCGCTCAAGGACCGCCCTGAGGACATCCCGTTTCTAGCTCAACATTTTCTGGACCGGGCGTCCAGAAGATTGCGTTTGCCAAAGACCCGGCTGACCAAGGCAAATATGCAAGCCCTGCTGACGTACAGATGGCCAGGGAATGTCCGCGAACTTGAAAATGTAATTGAACGGGCAGCCATCTTGGCTCAAGGCGGCAAACTCCGCTTCGCATTTCAAACTAAAAAGCCCGACGCCGCACAAGATGGTGCTGACATTATGTCAATCTCGGATCTGAAACGGCTAGAGCGCGATAACCTCATCCGGTGTCTGCGGCGATCTCAAGGTAAGGTATCGGGCGTTACAGGTGCTGCAAGGCTCTTGGAACTTCCGCCGACGACGGTTTACTCGAAGATAAAGAAGCTCAAGCTTAACCCAACGGATTGGGAAACTTAAAAGCACGCGTCCGCGGCGAAGGAGAACCGAGCTGAACGAAAACTACAGTCTTTATCATGTCAACTTTTGCGCCCACCGAACATCCGCTTTGGGATGCGAGGTTCTTTGTGCAGCAACTGCAGCATCATGAAAGAGGCCTTTGGTTGAAAACGTCTAAACGTCAGCTTAGTCCGCAAAGTAGACATTGGCGTCGATGTTTGCCTATCAGAACCCGACCGAAAGCGTCAGATGACCGCTATGAGCCCATAGTACCGGATGCCGCGAGGTGAACGAAGGGCCGCTTTGGTGACAACGTCGAAAACTCTTGAAGTCTCGCGACCATTACCACAAGGTGAAAGCCGCATTGGAGAAAAAGGATTTTCGAGAATGAACTATAAGATATCGGAACTGGGTTTAAAGGCATTGCTCGACGTCACAGTTAGTTTGAAGTCTGATTGATGCGTGCCAGTATTATCTTGGCTGTAATCTGCCTTCTTGCATTGGGCGTGCTTTGGTTCGTATATGACCCAACTCAACAAGGATATGCGTTCTCAATTTTTTTCTCACTAGTTACAGGTTTTCTAGCGGGCGCATTGTCTCCTATATTGCTCTACATGATTTCTGGTAAGACAGCTCAAGACGCGATGTCCACCGAGTTTTCCAAGATTTTGAACCGTGTCTATTCAGACTACGCACCACAAAAAACTTACGCTCCTTCAAAAAAGCTGAACAGTGAATTCAATATAGACCTAACGCAGGCGTTAAAAGAGGCCAAAAGTTACACATTTGTGGGAGAGACTGCCGTACATGTGCCAGCCCGCATTCTTCGTCGTGAAGAGTCCGGCGGAGTTCTAAGTTCAGTCGAAGTAGTGTTGGCGTACTCCGGCAAAGACGTAATGCTTGACCAAGAATATGCTATTCCCGGAACATTATTGAGTGCCAAGCGTCGCGTGGTTATCTTAGCTGCTGTGTTAGGGCTTCGTGAAGTAGCGTTGGCTAAGCCGGTTCGCATAATCAGTCTGTACATTTTGAAGGAAGGCCTCGGATTTCGGTTTGAAGCCACTGAAAAAGTGACCTTCTTAACAGAGTCACCGAACAGTTTAGCGGCGGGCGGCTATCCAATTAGCTATATGGTTGATAGAGATAGCATTCTGGGGAGAATTTCGGCTAATACTTTAACCGTTGGCAAAGCGACAGCGACCAGTGTTCATCTGAATACGGTCAGCGAAGAAGAACTCATAGCAAAAATTGGTTTCAGCGTGACAGATGAGCAGCGCGAGGCTGCAGAACAGCTGAAAAATCAACTCAAGGCAATTGAACATGTCTGATTTGGAGGCTGTTTTTGCAGAATTTATGTCTGGTGAAATCTGCCCTTTGGAATACGCAGCCAACGTCTGGCAGCGTCAAAATAGACAGAGCGAAGAACTCTATGCCGAGCGTCATCCCCTTGGCTTCATCAAGGTCGAATTGTCGAAACTAGTCGATGACTGCTCTTTATCACTCCACCTGTGGCACAGCACGCAGCGTACTCCGTTGCACAGCCATCACTTCGATATGGAGAGCTTTGTTTTTAGGGGTATGCTACTAGACGCTGAATTTGAGATTATTTCAGACCCGAAAGCCGCATTGGTCTGTTCCGACCTTGAATATAACGCTGACGAAGCACAGCGCCATTTCGTATTGAGAGATGGACGATATCGGGCAGAACGCAGTAGGACGAGATTGATCAACAACTGCAACTATCAGGTTGCGAAGGCGCGTATGCATTCCACCCGCGCATTGATTCCCCATAGTGCGTCTGTGCTTTTCCGGCGCAACGTTGGTCGCACTGGAAGCGCCTGCCTGACCACAACTGATCAATTAAAGGCAACTCAAACGGAGGAAATATTGAACAAGTCTGAGGTTTTGCAAATCCTGAATGTTGAGTGTGAAGCTAATGTTTGAAAAGGCTTCTGGCTATGTGGTTTTAGTCGATATTGACGGCTACACGCAGATGAAGATCGACCACGCTGACACGACATATCTTCCAATTATGGAAGCATTTTTTAGCGAATGCGAGGCGGTTATTGATAGGCTTGGAGCCGCCGATGGAAACGGCTATATCATCGGCGATGGTGCGATCTTCTTTTTTCGTGCAACAACCCCGAACATTGCACGCGATGTAATCGCGACGGAGATTGCAGGGCGGCTACTAGGGGTTTTCCACGAGGCTGCAGACAACAAAGCCCCCGGGCATGATTACGAACTTAGTTTTGCGGCCGGGTATTGCGACTTTCATATCCGGCGCGGTGTTGATCTAGTCGGACCGGAGATAGACAAGTTGTTTGGCCTAGTTATGTCTGCGGAAGATGAAACGATCTTGGTTAACGACCGTCTATTCGAGCTGATTGACGATTTTTGAAAGCCTGCGAAGCAGGTTAATAGAAACTTGCACATGACGAGGACCATCAGGCTTTGTGCGTTTCTCGAAAGCGGCCTTTGGCGCACCCGCAGCGAATTCACACTAAGTCCCGCTAAGCTGCCATTGACCCCGACTGGCACGAAGGTCTGGAGTGCGGGAAAAGGGTGCATTCGCTGCGGGTGCGCCAATGGCCGCTTACGAAGCGCCGTTAATAAGGATGGGGATTGTACAGAGGCGGGTGAGGGTTTTGTGAAAACCTAGACTAAGCCTAGACAATGAGCCGTTCAGTGCCCAACCGAGAATCTTGCTCTGAGTTCTTCCATGGCCTCGAAATGGCTCCTCGAAACACAATCAGGCTGCTTGTATTTGACATCAACAACGTCAAAGAACTCTGCACAAAATTCCAGAACTTTTTCCTCATTTTCTCCAACACGATCCAGCCAGCTTGCAGCCAAGGCCAGAAGATCCGCTCGAGGTAACAGAGCGTTGGCTTTCTTCATATTTTCCGCGTACCCAGCATACTCGCAAGTGGCCAGTTGATAAATTGAAAGCCGAAGGTAAGCAGCACCAAGCTCGTATCGCATGTCTTCGTCTGTACCTACACACGCTTTAGATATCGCTAGCGAAATCAACTCTTTGCACGCGTTGAAGTCTCTTGCTTCTTCCAAAGTGAGCAAACTAATTTGATCTGCGGCAGGGATTATATGTGAAGTCATTAGTGATGAAGGTCTCAAAAAGTGCGTTTGCGGGAGTGTTGAAGTCATCAATAGCAGACATTCACGCATCGTGCAGCATCTGACAGTTTGGGCTCAAACCGGACTTGCGGCGGTGCGGCAATGCAAGGTCTAGTCCGGATGACCCCTTCGCGGGACAAAGTGTGAATTCGCTGCGGATGCGCGAAAGTCTGCTTCTGGAACTAGCTACTGCGACCGACTCCCAACTAAATTGAGCGCGCGCCTCAGAGGCCGATCCTCCCTTGCTCAACGACGGGACAAAAGGCGAATTCCTCAGTCGGACTTGCGCAGCGGCATACATCGGATAGCACAGAGAAGATATTCCGCATCAGGCACCACTGCGGGGCTGCTGCAAGTCTATCTTGCCGCCTGTAACAATTCACTCGTGAAGCTTCCAGTTGGGGCGCGTGTACGCAAAAACGCAACAAGCTCAGCCTGAGACGGCCCACGTCGAGTCGCCTGAAAATCAAAAGAACCTCTAGCTAAGAGACCTCCGCCTGATACTTCAGAAAGAGTATACTTACCCATGAAATATGCCTGCGGGGCAACGACATCGATCTTTGTAGGTGCCCCGCCCTCAATCCCGAGCCGATACTCGTTGATAGGTCCGCAAACTACAAGACATGTCTGCGTCTGGAAGTTGCTAATCGCGTACTCACCCATACCAACGTCGAAATGCCAAAACACATAACCACCTTGAAACTTTGCGACTTGCATCCTCTCGGCTAAGCCCGTCCCAGTTTCGACGAAATCGTCGTATTTGAAGAAGAGGACATCTTGTAGCTTTGCGCCCCGTCCTTCGGAGACATCAACCCAGCCGTAAGCTATTGCACGAGTACCATCGGAGATTGAGGCACAACCGGTCAACAGAATCGCAAGACAAAACAAATAGACACGCTTTAGCAACATTAAGGTAGAGCCTCCTGCTCATTTTAGTTCGTCGTAAGAAAATGTAAGTGTGGAAAGTTGACAGCAAATATACTCCCACAAAGCACAATGTACGCTTTCTGCCTTCTTCTTTCGATCGTCTTTGCGCAAAGACCTTTCAATTCTAAGCTAAACTTATTGGCGGAATAATGGCCCTTCTTTGACCAAAATACGTGCGGCGTGATTGAACCGTCTCTTTCTCTTTCGGCGAGTATCTTGTCGGTGGCGGGTGAATATGCCGAACAAAGAATATTTGCTTTCTCGTGTATTGGGATTCCGCTCGATTGGGAGCTCTGAAAGACACTGCCATTCGCCATCTCGCGGCAATATGAACGTCATGAGCTCTCCTGATACCTTCGCCGCAATCTGTACCAACAGCGGTCTAGGACCTGCCGCCGTTCGCTGGGTCGCGCATGAACAGCTAAGCTGCGGGGTTTGTGGACCAGTGCTGCTATCAACCAATAACTGTGTCGCTGAAGGCAGGAGCTTCGGAGGGTAAACTTGCACCATGGGGACATCACGAAGGCCTCGGTGATTGCCACAAGATTATTAGTACAAGTCATAGAATTGCCGTTATTAGACAAGAGATTGATAATCTGAATCATGGGTATGCGCATACTTATTGGAGTTTCATGTTGAGAAATACAGTTCTTGCACTTTTTTGCATTTCCGGTGTTGCCGGTTGTGGCGTTTCGTTTCCGCAAACAACGGGTGAATTGAAATCTATGGCTAGTTCGTCACCATTAGTTGCTGCTGAAAGTTATGCAGTGTCACGTTCTACCACAGCAGTTGTGGCAAGTTTGCGTGCGTTGTCACGCAAGTGTCTGAACCGCACCGTACAAAGTGAAGTGGCCCCACGCCAAACGCAATTCGGCGTGCAATCCACAACGTTTATTACACGCTACGAGACAACCATTCAGCGCACTGGAAACGGTGCCGATCTTGCAATGCGGATGGTCCCCATACAAGGAGCTGTGAATGAACCTGCGGAGGGCTATATCTTCTTTGCCGCCGAGGTACAGTCCTCACAAGTTGGCACTACAGTTACCCATTATCAGGGGGCAATTGGGTCAGGCAATTTTTCTACCGCTGTAAAGGGCTGGGCAGACGGGACTTCGCAGACCTGTCCAGATATGCCCCGCTAATATCACACATAGCTTTACTTTCACCCAAATTTTGCCACTTCGTTCTGGTTGTCTTGAAGATAAAGAAGGAAAATCATTATGAATCTAAAAATCGCACTTTTTACTGCCGCTCTTGCCACTCTGACCGGCTGTTTGGCGGTACCACAAACGATCGCAGAAGCGCGTAATCATTCGCTATACAACAGTACCACAGTGGATGTAGCACGCAGTTCAAATTCAGTTTTACGGACATTGACAGGGCAACGGGCGCAATCGTGCTTCTCGTTTACGCTTCAGCGCAGTAGCGGCGGATTTGGTGGTGGAATGGCCCTTGAGCAAGAGAACTTCAGGCTGCGTCGTGATTCGAGCCAAGGGCAAAATAGCGTTATTCTTGAACGAGTTTCTGCTGGCGGGTGGTACCCCTACGGGATCGTGGACCTTGCGGGCAATGGGGGTTCAACACGAGCAACGATTACCATGCAAAGCAATGATCTGGTGTTCCGCCGGGCGCTTGAAAGCTACATTCGCGGCGACACGTCGCCCTGCCCAAAGAATTCGCCGATGCTTTAGACTATCGGGCGCCATTGCAATGACCACCCGTTGCCTGAATGGTCCCTTTGTTGCCCTCTATCCATGTTGAATCCTGCACTTGTTAACAAATTAGAAGCCATAGGTAGAACCAAGAAGATGAAGAAAACAAAGACATTCATGATTCTGAACGCATTTATTGTAATGTCGGCATGCGGCGGTGGAGGCGGTGGTGGTAACGCTGGCGCTGGCGGCAGCGCTCAAGACGCGATCGACTATACGCCAGTTTATGCATCTGACGCGGCCGATACCACGGCCGATGCAATCGACACCACTGGCGTAACAGGTGTGATGAGTCAGGCCAATATTTCCGTCAGCTCAGTGAGCACTGGGCTACGGTCTATAAGTGTCCGAATTAGCGCCGACGGCAACACGGCTTTCTTAACGGTAGACGGTGCCACCCAGAGTCTGCCCGTTGTCATCAGTACGCCTGGCGGCGGGCAGTTCGGCAATGTACCAAATAACGTCCTTCAAGTGACGTCATCAAATGGCACACATGACCTTGTGAGCTTTTCGGGTACGAGTGGCACTGGCGGCTTCGCTGGCTTTGGCTTTATCGGCATTGAAACACCATTATCGGAGCTGCCGACGGGTAATGCAACTTATACCGGAAACTGGGGCGGCCAAGCCTACAGTAAGAGCAACAATTTGGCAGGTTCAGGTGTGTTGAGTGGAACTATGTCTGTCATGGCCAACTTCGGCAGCGGATCAGTGACGGGCTCATTCACAGGATCTGTGAATGCAGGAGACACGGGTGATTTCGCGGGCACCGTTTCTGGCAATACCTCAGGAAATGGCGTTATCGGGAGCATGGATATCACAAGCGGTGATTTCACGGGATCGATGCCTATCGCAGCCAAAACCTTTGGCTTTGATGGCTCAGACCTCGCGGGTGTCTTTGCAGGAGACATCCGCAGCACTGGATCTGGCAATAATTATGCAACGACTGGGACATTTTCGCTCGACTGAAGGACTTTGGGCGAACCGGTGACTTCACAAGGCCATGAATGATCATTTTTTACGATGAAATATGGATATATTTAGAAACGCGCTGACCATATGTCATCACTTTCTTTGCGCTTTTAGCTGGTTGCATTGTCGGACCACCGCCCGCTGACAACAACGAGTTCTTCGAAGTTTTCAGGTCCAATCGCCGGGCCACGTTTGAATTTTGACGACGTTTTGGAGGCCGCAAAGGAATGGGCGCGTGGTCAAAGCGCATGCTGACCAATGCTAACGTTGTAGCCTTGATTGACGATTGGGCAACCTGCTGGCATAGTGCGGCCATTGGTGCGTCGTGCAGCATCGGTCAATTTGGGCTCTTCGCGGTCATCGGAGGTGGTGCAGCATCTTTAGCGGAAGCAGCTGAAAGCCCCGCGGTGGACGGCCCATTCCGGACCTTGGCGACATAGTCAATCGCCGCGCTGCAGCTTCACCGGACCGGACGTTGGCGGCGGGACGCAGCATTCTGAGGTCGCTGACATCTGCTGTGCCGACAAAACCGCCCTTGCCTTAGCCGACGTCGCCATTGCCGAACGGTTTCACTTTAAACACTCCGCGCGACAAAATACCAAATGTAATATATTTGTCGCGTTCCATGTACTCTAAGTCCCATCAACGTCACAGAACACGACAGAAATGAGCCATTCAGTTTTTGCCCCACGGTTCTCTAAGCTGACAACTCTTTGGAAATTCATAGCCGAAATTGCTTCAACAACACGGCCAACTTCGTTGCGCTCCGGGTGGTCGGCATCAAAAATTACCGAGGTCTTTCCGCTTAACTCACTTCGTGAGATCTCGTCAAATGAAGTCCAACGATCGAGAGTAATATCGCCAAAACCGGACAATCGAAGTTGAGATGCTGCAATTTGGGCGCTCTGCTCATCAGAATCATCACAGATAAAAATACTGATATCTGTCAAATCTGCGCTGCCGACATTTCTGCTTCCGACCGTAAACTGAGGTAATACTGGTTGGCTGCTGAGGATGGCATCATTTGCGTCGTCGGCCTGGCAATCCAAAACAGGCACCGTGTGGGCATTAAGAACTTCGCAGGCCCATGTCCGATATGTTGATCCCGTTTGCTCAGGTGACAGTTGAAGTACGTCGAAAGCAATTCTCATTACCTCCACGTCTACTTTGCGGTCATCTACCTCTCGATCCAAAACCCCAGACACAAAGGTAAAAGACGTTGCTGCGATCCCTGCGATAAAACCAAAAATAGGCCCCATAAGACCTTTCTCTTGCTCTTCTTTCGTTTTTGTCATGAGCGCCCCAAAAATGTTTAGTGATCATTAAAGTAAGTAGTTTGCGTTATCAGTCGCACGTTAGAATTGGTTAGCAGCTTTGTACGCCGCATCAAAGTGCTCGGGCTTGTGCGTATGTAGCGATTTTTGCGCTGCCTGCGCGTGCAGCATTAATTTGACACTTCCGGTATGGGCTCACTGCGGACATCGGATGCGTCGAAGCATCAGCTGACCGACCACCAGTTTGTCAGCCAAGGGCGGCCCATACAGGCCATTGCTCAATTGATTAGATGCCGCATTGCAGCTTCCGCAGAACGGACGTCCGGACCTCTTCCAGTATTAAACCCTGAAACGGTGCAGGCAAGAAGGCCAGCTGCTGAATGCCTATATTATCAGCGAACAATCTGGGATAGAAATGGCTTCGAAGGTAGAGGGAATCCAAATTGATCGAGCAGCATTACACCCAGATATTAGACAAAAGCCGTGGAGCCTTGACGACTCTGGTTTCCGACCCCGAACGCCTTAAGGCCTTCACTTCTGCGCACAACGACGCACAAGAGCTGGATGAAATTGCTCTGCTAGTTGTTGCAAGGCCTGAAAGAGAGATTCTTGACCTCGCTCTGGTGGAGTATCAGCACGCGTTGTACGCTGCAGCCATTGCTCAATATCGGCAAGCTCATGTAAGTTTGCGGCTTTTTTTGGAGTTAGCTCTTTGTAGCGTGCTCTTTTCCGCCCACGAGATTGACACACATCGCTGGCTGAAGGGCAAAAAAGACTCCAATTGGGCATCAATAATCTGTAACGAGAATGGCGTTTTTTCCAAGCAATTCATTGGCGCATTCTTTGCGTCGATGAAAGACAACGGCGGTCAATACCGGACGTTGGCGGCGACGCTGTATCGAGAATGTTCAGAGTACGTGCACGGAAACCGTATTTCGTATGATGGATTAGACGCTGAAATCTCGTTCAACTCAGCCGCATTCGATCTTTGGGCGGACCGGGCAGACACAGCACGCCTCGTTACGAAATTCGCGTTCCTTTGCCGTTTTCTATCGCATAGTTCCAAACTTCAGCGAGATAAGATTGAGGCCTTAGCTATGGGGAATTTTGGTGATCTCCCTGCAATCCAGGCAATTTTTGAGGACGGATCAAAGTGAGCGATTTCTACTATCGAACAGAAGATATTAGCCCTAAAGACATTCTAGACAACTTCGTCGAGACATCTGAAGATCGTGCTGCCGTAGACCAACTGAAAGGGCGAAACCCCACTGTATTGGTAGGTAGTCGGGGAGTTGGGAAATCATTTTTGATGCGAGTCGCCGAACAGGAACTGCTCGCCGAGATGGAAGACAATGCTGTCATTCCGGTATATGTCACTTTCGTACGCAGTTCACTTCTAAGGACCAGTGACCCTAATCAGTTTCATCATTGGATGCTTGCCCGGATTTGTGCGTCTATTCTGCGCACTGTTCGAAAACTAGGTCTTTTGCCGACGACACCAAGCTCCGCACATATACTTGCAGGTCGTGTGGCTGGCCATTCTGATACCGACGGCCTGGACTCAATTTTGCAAGCTTACGAAGAGTCTTGGAAGAACCCGGGACAAGAAGTGGACTATCGCGGCCTGCCGAGCCTCGAAGATGTCAAGGACGCGCTCGAAGACCTAACCGACGAATTGAACATAAAACGCATTTCATTGTTGCTAGATGAAGCAGCCCACATTTTTCTCCCAACACAGCAGCGTCAGTTCTTCACTATGTTCCGAGATTTGCGGAGCCATTGTGTGACCTGCAATGCAGCGGTCTATCCTGGTGTCACCAGTTACGGTGAAACCTTCCAACCGACTCATGATGCGACGATGCTTTCAATTGACCGGGACATTGGTTCGACAGCCTATGTCTCGAGCATGCGTCAAATCGTTGAGAAGCAAGCCGACTCTGGACTACTGAAGAACATTGCTCGGAATGGTCAAAACTTCGCTGTTCTTGCATACGCAGCGACCGGCAATCCACGGATCCTTCTGAAGACAGTTTCGTCTTCTCCAAATATTTCTGCCTCCGAAATCAATGCTGTAGTTAGGGCTTTCTATCGTACTGAAATATGGTCTGAACACTCTGCATTATCTGAAAAATACTTGGGTCATAAATCTGTAATCGATTGGGGCCGTGACTTCATGGAAGATACGGTACTCCCCGAACTCAAGCAAAAGAACGACGCATACCTGAGTAACGATAGGAATTCCACTTCGTTCATTTGGATTCATCGCGACGCTCCGGAGGTCATTAAGGAGGCACTTCGAATTCTTTGCTACACAGGGGTGCTCACAGAGCAGGCGGGCGGAATTCGCGCGACGCGAAGCGAGGTGGGTAAGCGCTATACTGTGAACTTGGGTTGCTTGTTTGCGCTTGAAGCGACGCCGGCTACAACAGCGTTTCAAATTGCGAAAAACCTTACTCCTAAGCGGATGAGCGAATATGGCGCAAACCATCAAGCATACAAAGATCTATTGGAAGCAGAAGTTGATACTTCGGTAATTGAAGAGGGTTTTGACCTTTCGGAACAGTTGGTCAAGCCCAATACTGTTTTGGATGTAACTGACTATCAGCGTTTAAAGCTTGACGAACTTGGACTGGAAACGGTTGGTGATGTTCTTTCCGCTACCGAAGATAAACTTAAGGAAGCACATTACATCGGAGACAAGCGAGCTCGGCGTATGAGGAACGCAGCAATCTCATCAGTCTTGGAGTATTTGTCTGGCTGAACCTGTGGGTATGACGTTGTGCGCACTAGCGCGCCCGAGTGTCCGCTTCTGCCCGCACGCGATAACAGGTGGGTGCCTGCAGCGAATGTCCGCTACCCGCCGCCCTTCCGGACGCTTACTGATCATTGACCTATTAGATCGAGTCCGCTTTGGGCTGGAAGTCGCCTTGACTTAGCTCTACGTTCATCACCCGGCTACTGAGAAAACGCGGATAGCGAAGGGCTGATTATATGAACCACCGTCTGACCACTGCAATCCGAATTGCCAAAGCTGCGAACGGCATCCTAGTCAAATCTCGTAAAATTCCGAGTCCTCATGAAACTGAGCAGTGGGATAATGACAGCTTCGATCATAACGGCGTCGAACCCATGCTCTTGGCCTTGGCGATGGAATTTGCTTTGAAGGCGTGGTTTGTCTTCGACCACAACAATCCAAAGGTCCCTAAGGTGCATAACTTAGTCAAACTTTTCAACAAGCTAAAGCCCGAGACGCAGCTGAGATTGAACCAAGAATTCAAACGATCCGTGGCGCCTATGTATCCAAGCTCTTTTGTTATGGATTACGATCTTCACAGCGTTCTTTTTCAGCACCAAGACGCTTTCATAGATTGGCGCTACATATATGAGATCAACAAGAGCCTATCATTTGAGAGGAGAACTTTTGATGCATCAGTTGAGATGGTACTGACCGAGTTTCGTAAGCTCTATGTCGAAGTGCCATTGCCGGTTCTTGGTAACCGGCGTTCTAGCTAGCGCGACGAATGGCAAAAAATGGCGAGCTGCGTAGCTGCCCAATTGAGGCAAGTCGAGGGTCCGCTTTGGGCTCAAAGCGGTCGTTAGCAGGCGGACTTTGCAGTTACAGCATTGACAGATACGCCCACGAGCCAGTCATGCAAAAGAGGCCCGCGTTGTTGCTAAATTGGCAATGTATGGAACCGATCGAGAACGTTTGACACAATACTTGATACAACAAGCTGTTTGACACAACGCAGTTAGTGCCTAAAGATCCTTATTTATATGGCGATCCGAGAAGGACTCGAACCCTCAACCTGCTGATTAGAAGTCAGCTGCTCTATCCAGTTGAGCTATCGGACCGCACGTTGGATGGTATGGCGCGCAAGCCGTAGGTTTGGCAAGGGCCAATAGAACGTGTGAGTAGTCATACATTCTCTCTAAGAACCGAAAACTCCCACTTTTTATCAACCACTTAATAAACCCAGATCCACTTTGGATTTTTGTGAGACTAAGAATTTCTTATGAACAACGATAAGACCATCAGGTCCGAGCGCGAGATCGTTCACTCTTATCCCAGCTTTGCACTTGTTCGTGGGCCGCGGTTCCTAAGGCACATGACCGCCCTAAACGACCAGCACGATTGCCAGGAAGGTTTGAGATAGTTATCAAGAAACAAGTAATTTTTCGATCTTAATTCAGGATTTCTTAAGTTGGCAATCAAGATCGAAATGCTCAAGTGTTTCACGGTTGTTGCCACCGAAGGCAGCTTATCGGCGGCAGCAGACGCACTTGGCCGAACGCCCTCTGCGGTGTCGATGATGCTCAAACAATTCGAGGATCACGTAGGCTCTGCCCTGTTCGAGACCGCGCGCAAATCCCGTCTGACACAGATCGGCGAACTTATCCTCGCCGAAGCTCGCCGCGAAGTCGCCCATTTTGAAAACACCGTATCGGTGATTGAAGGGCTCGCGCGTGCAGAGCTTGGATATCTGAGATTGGCCGCAACTCCGTCCGTCGCAACGACGGTCCTGCCCCCGGTGATTTTTGCGTTCACCAAGAAGTATCCAAACGTCCAGATTGATCTGCGCGACATGGACTCAGCCACAATTGCCCAAGAGCTGGACCGAGAGCGCGCCGATATCGGGATTGGGTCCTTTGCCAAAGTTGACGGGATGCAGCGCATAGAGCTGTTCAGTGATGTCTTCGGTGTGGTTTGCCGCAAGGATCATCCACTTGCAGACGATTGGGACCCATTGAACTGGCGCTCAATGGCCGAGCATACAATTATCGCAAATGGGTTGTGCAGCCAGATCACAGATCCGGACTTTGCACCGATCCTCGCCAGTTCGCGGCTCATGGTACCCAATACCGTGTCGCTTCTGGGGCTCGTGCGGCAAGGCGTCGGAATTACCGTTTTACCGCGGCTGGCTGTGACAGGTTTCCTTGATGATTTTGCGTTCTTGCCGCTGGCGGATATGACGGCACGCCGAACAGTCCATATCATGTCCAGACCGGACAATCTGTTGATGCCCGCGGCACGGGAATTTCTAAATCTGATGATCGCAATGAAGCGGGATGGCACTTTGACGCTTGAAGTCTAGCTTCAGAAACCCTGAAAATAATTTCAATTCATTCTAAATGCCTGAACCGTCGAACTAGTGTATCCTTGCTGCGCACGCCGTTGCTGCGTCTTAACATTAGGGAACATCATGCAAGACACCAATCTCAACTACATCGCCGGTGAATGGGTCGCAGGTGCATCCGAAATCGAGAACCGCAACCCGTCGGATCTAAGCGATTTAATCGGGATGTTTGCACAGGCAAGCCCCGATCAGTTGGACAATACGCTGGACCAAGCCAAGCGCGCGCAGGCTGAATGGGCAGCCTATGGAATTGAACGCAAATACAACGTTCTGATGGCCATCGGGACCGAAATGATGGCGCGTGCAGAAGAGCTTGGCACATTGCTGGCACGTGAAGAGGGCAAACCACTCGCCGAGGGCAAAGGCGAAGTGTACCGCGCCGGACAGTTCTTTACCTATTATGCCGCCGAAACACTGCGCCAGATGGGCGACACGGCAGATTCTGTACGGGATGGCATAGAAATCGACGTCCGCCGCGAACCTGTCGGCGTTGTCGCGGTTATCTCGCCGTGGAATTTCCCAACCGCCACCGCATCATGGAAGATCGCGCCAGCACTTTGCTATGGCAATGCCGTGGTTTGGAAACCTGCGAATGTCACCCCCGCCTCTGCGGTGGCTTTGGTTGAAATCATCTCGCGGCAGGATATCCCCAAAGGTCTTGTCTCGCTCGTGATGGGTGCAGGCAGTAGCATCGGACAACAGCTTGTCGAGAGCCCCAAGGTCAATGCAATCAGCTTCACCGGTTCTGTCCCCGTCGGCAAGGGTATCGCTGCAAGTGCCATCCAGAACCTGACGCGCGTGCAGATGGAAATGGGCTCCAAAAATGCGCTGGCGGTGATGGATGACGCAGATCTTGATCTGGCCGTATCGCTGGCTTTGGGTGGCGCGTTCGGCGGATCAGGTCAGAAATGCACGGCGTCGTCGCGGCTGGTCGTGCACCAATCAATCCATGATCAGTTTGTCGAAAAACTGGTGGCAGGCGCCAAAGCCATGAAAGTCGGTCACGCGTTAGAGGCTGGCACACAGATAGGCCCCGTCGTCTCCGAGCAGCAGCTGAACGAAAACTTGGCCTATGTCGATCTTGCTGCCACTGAAGGGGCTGAACTGCTTTGCGGCGGGCAGCGTTTGGAAATGGCGACGCAAGGGTATTACATGTCCCCAGGCGTGTTTGTCGGCACCAACAATGACATGCGGATCAACCGCGAAGAAATGTTCGCCCCGCTTGCCTGCGTCATCCCCGTCGCAAGTTTTGACGAAGCCTTCCATGTCGTCAATGACACGAACTTTGGCCTGACGGCTGGTATCGTGACGACCAATTTGGCGCGCGCCACGCACTTCCGCCGCAACGCACAAGCGGGCTGTGTAATGGTCAACCTGCCAACCGCGGGCACCGATTATCACGTACCATTCGGCGGACGCGGTGACAGCTCTTACGGGCCGCGCGAACAGGGTCGGACAGCGGCAGAATTCTACACGATTGTGAAAACCGCCTATATCGCATCCGGCACGCCTTTATGATGCGGATTGATAACCTCCAATACGCCAACTGGTCGGAAAAGATTTTCCGCCAGATGCGCGAAGGTGGCGTTGATGCGGTGCACGTCACCATCGCTTATCACGAGAATTTCCGCGAGACGGTGCTGAACTTTGAACAGTGGAACCGTTGGTTCGAACAGTATCCCGATCTGATCATGAAAGGCCAATGGGCCAGCGACGTCGGCCGCGCCAAACAGACAGGCAAGACCGCGATCTTCTTCGGCTTTCAAAACCCCAGCCCGATCGAGGATGACATCGGGTTGGTCGAGATCGTGCATACACTTGGCGCGCGCTTTATGCAGCTGACCTATAACAACCAGTCACTACTGGCGACGGGCTGCTACGAGGCGGAAGACAGCGGCGTCACCCGCATGGGCCGTCAGGTCATCAAAGAGATGAACCGCGTCGGGCTGGTCGTCGATATGAGCCATTCCGCAGACCGCTCCACCATCCAAGCGGCCGATATTTCCGAACGCCCCATCGCGATCACACATGCCAATCCCTATAACTGGTCACCAGCACTGCGCAACAAAAAGGATGATGTCATTCGCGCAGTGACACAAAACGGCGGCATGATGGGGTTCTCGGTTTACCCGCACCACCTAAAGGGAAAATCCGACTGTACGCTGGAAGATTTCTGCGAAATGATCGCCCGCACGGCGGAAAAATACGGCGCAGAGCACCTCGGGATCGGGACCGATCTGTGTCAGGACCACCCGGACAGCATCGTTGAATGGATGCGCGTCGGTCGCTGGAGCAAAGAGATCGACTACGGCGAAGGGTCGGCTTCTGCGCCCGGCTTTCCGCCAATGCCAAGCTGGTTCAACGACAATCGCGACTTTGGAAACATCGAAGCAGGGCTGCGCGCCACAGGTCTAAATGACGCCGAGGTCGCGGGTATCATGGGGGACAACTGGCACAGGTTCTACGCGGAAAACTTCACGCCCATGGTCTAAACTGGCGGTCAAGAGGTAAAGACCGCCTTAGTGCGTCCAAGCTCCACGCCGGTTTGTTGCAAAATTCTCACCATAGCCACCGGGCCGTACGTTGACCTTGCGTGGCTTTGGTTCACGCACGGTCGCTTCGATCCCGTTGTCTTGGGCGTACTCAAGTGCGGCTTCTTTGGTGTCAAACTCAAGCTTCACCTGCGCTTGCATATCCGAAGACGATGTCCAGCCCATCAAAGGGTCAACCTCGCGTGCGGTTTCATTCACATACTCCAAAACCCAATGCTTTGTCTTTGCCATGCCCGAGGACATGGCCGTTTTCGCAGGTTTGTAGATTCGTGCGCGCATCGCGTGGCTCCCTTGGCTGTCGTTTATATGTGCTGAAAAACGCTCAAAAGCAAGCGCTCCTCACGCCCATTCGCCACCGCGCATCACCGGCACGCGCTCACCCGTTTTGGTGATGCCGTCGATATCAACCGCATCCGATCCCATCATCCAGTCCACGTGAATAATGCTCTGATTGCCGCCCTTTTGCTTCAGCTCCTCGGGTGAAAACTCAGACCCGCCTTCAATCGTATCCGCGTAACACTGGCCAAGTGCGATATGGCAAGATGCATTTTCATCAAAAAGCGTATTGTAGAACAACGTACCGGACTGGCTGATCGGGCTGGAATGCGGCACCAAGGCCACCTCGCCAATGCGGCTGGCCCCGTCATCGGTCTTGAGCAGCGCATTCAGCACGTCTTCACCCTTGCTCGCCGTCGCCTCGACAATCCGCCCGGCTTCAAACCGCACGGCAATATCTTCAATCACACTACCCTGATGCGCCAAAGGCTTGGTCGCAGCCACAGTGCCATCCACCTTATAAGCATGCGGACAGGTAAAAACCTCTTCGGTTGGTATATTGGGCTGACAAACCACACCATTCAGCGCAGGCGACGCACCACCCTTCCAGATATGTCCATCGGCAAGCCCCAGATGCAGATCAGTACCCGGCCCCGTATAATGCAGCGCGCTAAAGTTCTGCGCGTTCAGCCAATTCACGCGCTCTTTCAGGTTGGCCGTATGTGCCGCCCAATTCGCGACCGGATCATCGCCTTCCAACCGTGATGCCGCATAGATCGCATCCATCAACTTGCCTTGGGCCTCGTCCACCGGCAGGTCAGGGTACACCTTTGCAGCCCATGCAGCACCGGGATAGGCCACGATATTCCAATTTACTTCAAACCCTACAATCGGCTCCATCGCGGGCTTTGCCGCAATCGACGTCGCCTTACTAAGCCGCGCCACCTTTTTTGGGTCCTGCTCTGCCAGCAGCATCGGATCATCACCCGTGATCGCCATCCGCGCCGCGCCGCCTTTGAATGCTGCAGCCATGCCCTGAAACAACCATTCCGGCGCACGATCGAAGCTTTCATCAGCGGCATGTTCATAACGCGCCAATGTAATCGCATCGTCGCTAAAGAACGGGGTCACAATCCCGCCGCCCGCCTTATAGGCGTGCACGGCAATCCGCCGAACCAGATCAAGTGCAGCCATTGGCGCAGTGATCACCAAATCCTGACCCGGCTGAAGGTTCACACCGGTACGGACGGCAACCTCGGCGAGGCGATCAAGTTTTTCAGGGTTGATATGGTCAGACATAATGCAAAGCCTCTTAGAGTTATGATCAGCGTTGAGCATATTGACTTTCACGCCACGATACCCGAGCATTTTTTATGCTTTGGCAGAAACGAAGATGTCATGCCAACGCAATTTTTTGGCGATACGAGATAACACCTTGAAACTCAGAATACCGCCAGCAAAAAATACCTACGATATCTTGTCAAAACGGTGGGGCCTCAGCAATCCGACGCTTTTGGTCAAATCAAAACGCGCGACTGTCTACAAGGTTGATAGCCCTCAGGGGCCCGCCGCATTCAAACTCTACACCGAGATCGGATATGCCAACGAGCGCGCAGCAGTCGCATTCTCAAGTAACCTGCCCGACGGCATCGGGCCCCGTATCCTGCAAAGTGATTATTTCCGCGCCGCCATTCTGATCGAATGGCTACAAGGCCCGACGCTGGCAGAAACCTACAATCAGGGAGGGTATGCCGACGCCACGCGCCAAGCCTGTGAGATCATCAAGAAAATCGCAAACGCAGAGTTCCGCTGGGCTTTTGCCTACCGCCGTTTGATGCCGCTGTTAAAACAAAGACTGAAACTCAAAATCAAACAGTGCACTGTCAACGAAGACCGGCAATTGCTGCAACACGCCTTGACGCTTTTCGAACAAGACTTCGAAAACACGAAAGCAGAACACGTCATCCACGGTGATTTGCACTTTGGCAACATCATCATCACGCCACAAGGCGTGCGCGCTATCGACCCCAAAGGCGTCAGAGCGCATCCTATGTTTGAGTGTCGCAACTTGTTCGAGGCACCGAAATCCGAGACAATCTTGGATGCATTTCACGACAGAGTTCTGCAACAAACCTCAATTGTCGCCGAAGAAATGGGCTACGACCGCAAGCAACTGATCCGGTTTAATACCTTCCAGATCATCGCAGGCCTGTTTCACCCCCAACACAGTGCGGAGCAGACCGAATTTCTCAGGCAAAAAGCTGCCCTCTTGATCCGCACAGAAGCAGAAATGTGAAACAACATCCCCATTGCTGAACACTCCTGACACATCCTGTCAGCAGCCGCCCTTGAACCCTCTTCCAAACACATCAACTATAGGCGTGAACCAAAGGATATCCGCATGGCCTACGCCCAGACCGACAAATCCGAACCCGAACAGTTCCTCGCCAACCCCGCCCCCGATGTCAAAACCCGCGAAAAGCTGGAAGGTGGCAGGCAGTTCGTACTGAAAACCGAGTTCGAACCCGCGGGCGACCAGCCGACTGCGATCAAAGAACTGAGCGAAGGCATCCGCAACGGCGAACGCGATCAGGTGCTGCTTGGTGCCACCGGCACCGGCAAGACCTTCACCATGGCCAAAATGATCGAGGAAACACAGCGCCCCGCGATCATTCTTGCTCCCAACAAGACCCTCGCCGCCCAGCTTTACGGCGAATTCAAAGGGTTCTTCCCCGAAAACGCCGTCGAGTACTTCGTCAGCTACTACGACTATTACCAACCCGAAGCCTACGTCGCGCGATCCGACACGTTCATCGAAAAAGAAAGCCAGATCAACGAACAGATCGACCGGATGCGCCACTCGGCCACCCGCGCGCTTCTGGAACGCGACGATGTGATTATCGTCGCATCCGTGTCCTGCATCTACGGTATTGGTTCGGTGGAAACCTACGGGGCGATGACCCAAGACATCCACGTCGGCAAAACCTACGACCAACGTGGCATCATCGCCGACCTGATCGCACAGGCCTACAAACGCAACGACCACGCATTCCAGCGCGGTACCTTCCGGGTGCGCGGCGACAGCCTGGAAATCTGGCCTGCCCACCTTGATGACCGGGCATGGAAACTGTCGTTCTTTGGGGAAGAGTTGGAAAACATTACTGAATTCGACCCGCTGACAGGCGAGAAAACCGACACCTTCGACAAGGTCCGCGTCTACGCCAACTCGCACTACGTCACACCAAAGCCCACGATGAACCAAGCCATCATCGGCATCAAAAAAGAACTGCGCATGCGGCTGGACCAGCTGGTCGGCGAAGGCAAACTGCTCGAGGCGCAACGGCTGGAACAACGCTGCAACTTCGATCTGGAAATGCTGGAAGCCACCGGCGTCTGCAACGGCATCGAAAACTATTCGCGCTACCTGACAGGCCGCGCACCAGGCGAGCCGCCCCCCACCCTGTTCGAATTCATCCCCGACAACGCCATCGTCTTCGCCGACGAATCCCACGTCTCCGTCCCCCAAATCGGCGGCATGTATAAAGGTGACTTTAGACGCAAAATGACACTGGCCGAACACGGGTTCCGCCTGCCCTCCTGCATGGACAACCGTCCTTTGAAGTTCGAGGAATGGGACGCCATGCGCCCGCAATCCGTCTTTGTCTCGGCAACCCCCGCCGCGTGGGAGCTGGAGCAAGCAGGCGGTGTTTTCACCGAACAGATCATCCGCCCCACCGGCCTGATCGACCCGCTGATCGAAATCCGCCCGGTGGACACGCAAGTCGACGACCTGATCGACGAAGTACGCAAAGTCACCGCCGCAGGTTACCGCACGCTGGTCACGACCCTGACCAAACGCATGGCCGAAGACCTGACCGAATACATGCACGAACAGGGCATCAAAGTGCGCTACATGCACAGCGACATCGACACGATCGAGCGGATCGAGATCCTGCGCGATTTGCGGCTCGGCGCCTTCGACGTGCTGATCGGGATCAACCTGCTGCGCGAGGGGCTCGATATCCCCGAATGCGGATTGGTCGCGATCTTGGATGCGGACAAAGAAGGCTTTCTGCGGTCCGAGACATCGCTGGTACAAACCATCGGCCGCGCCGCGCGGAACGCAGATGGCCGCGTCATCATGTACGCCGACCGGATCACCGGATCGATGGAACGCGCGATGAACGAAACCGAACGCCGCCGTGTCAAACAACTGAAATATAACGAAGACCACGGGATCACGCCGACAACGGTCAAAAAGAACGTCGAAGACATCCTCGCAGGCCTCTACAAAGGGGACGTCGACATGAACCGGGTGACCGCCAAGGTCGACAACCCACTGGCCGGCGGCAACCTAAAAACCGTCCTCGAAGGACTGCGGACCGACATGCGCAAAGCCGCCGAGAACCTAGAGTTCGAAGAGGCCGCTAGGTTGCGTGATGAAGTGAAACGGCTGGAAACCGTGGAACTGACCATCGCGGACGACCCGCTGGCAAGACAGCAAGCCGTGGATAAGGCGGTCGGTGACGCGCAGAAAGCGTCTGGACGGAGTACCGGTGGGCGTGGGGGGATGCGCGGTGGGAAAAGTAGGTACGGGGGGAAGCGAAAGTAAACTATCAATGGCCTAGAGAAGACCAATCGCCCAACCTGCGAAATCAATCACTACGTATCCAACCCCCGCAAACGAGGCGACGACACTTGTTCCCTTTGCTCCTCGGCTCTCCAAAAGGCGATCCAAACCGTATCCGACCGCTTTTGATTTTGTTATCAGTTTTCCGTTTGCAAGTTTTCGTATTGTAAGGTGAAAGAACCCAACCTTCGAAAGCGTCGACATATGCACCTTCATGAATTCAGCATTCTGAAACGCGGCAACCTCTTCTTCGCCGTTCAAAAAGTACCGATGCTTTCCGCCATTCAAGTCCATAAGACTTGGTAACTTTGGATGCGGTGCGTAGTCGGACCCATATCTATTTGACAACATATCGTTTAGATTGATCCTCTGCTCAACAGGCACAACGGAAGTTACGGCCTCTCCCAAAACGCGGAAGCGGTGTTCAAGGTGCTCAAAACCATAGGTCGCATCTCGCATGTTCCAATGCACCCAAAAGGACGCTCTTCGGCTTTGAACAAACTCGAAATATTGCTTTAATAATTCTCGTTCAACATCATCAAAGCGGTCAATGACTTCTCCTCGGGGAATGCCAAGCTCTTCCGCTATAGCATGCGTCGAAAAGCTTACGCTCTGCTCTGTAGCAAAATGGCTGACAGCAATTGATGTAACACGTGGGGAAAGAGCTTCGTTATTGTCGTTCAAGTTCTGACAGGAATAATGAATAATGAACAAGTTCTCTGGTGAGTTTTTGACTTGCCGAATAAATTCTTTGCTACGCGTTATGGGCAATCCCTGAATTCCTTTATTTTCCAAATTTTGGGAACGTTTATCATAAGGAGCAGCGCTAGGGACAAAAACAATCTATGGTCGCATAGTTGCCATATGAGCATGTCAAAGTTGCAACAACAGGTCAGTTAAACGACCCGTAGGTCGGGGTTCACCCCGACACCCCCCAAAACCTTAACACCCAATTCACACATCCACCGCACGCCGCCTTAACCCACCCAAACCGCACACCGCGTGTGTACGCGTTGTGTACGGCATGTGTACGCCTTGCATACGCCCCAATCCCCAACAAAACCCAGCGTTAACACATGATTCCCCGCGCCGAGGCCGCCGCCGCGCTTAAACCCCCACCGCACGTTGCTTGCCCTACGCGTTTATCCTCCTACATTCTCCACCATGCGCAGTGCTCTCGCCCTCATCCTCCTTACCTCCCCCGCCGCCGCGTGGGAGTTTTCGGCGAGCCCGATTTGCACCCTGACCGACACCTCGGACGCGGGCGACATCACCGTGACCTACGACCCCGCGATCACCGAATATACTGTCACAGTAACCCTGCCCGACGGCCAGTGGCCCAGCGACCCCACCTTCGGCATGGCCTTCGCGAATGACCGCCCCATCAGCATTCAAACCGATCAGCACACCATCAGCCCAGATGGCCGCAGCATCACGGTCAAAGACCGCGGTTTCGGCAATGTTCTGAATGGATTAGAGTTCAACAAACGGGCCTATGCGATGCTGGGCGACACTACCGTCGGCATCGATCTGACAGGTATCGGCCCCGCGATCACAGCCTTTCGCGCGTGCCCAGCGGCCAACCTCGCCTAAAGCGATCCGCGCCAGATAACCGCCCCATCGCGCCATGTCCCACCGACCAGAACGCCTTTCTTGTCGGCATGCGGAAACTTCACACGCCAGTCGCGATATTTGTCGTTGGTAACGACCCGCAAATTGTAATCCGTTGCGAACGAAAGTATCCCTTGATCCGCCACAACACCCTTATCCACAACGCAAACATGACGCGCAGGTACGCCGATCAACCAAGCGATCTTGGCTTCATTGTAGTAGTGATCGTCCAAAACATACCCAACATTGGCATCGAAAAAGACGATAGGCGTATAGCCCTTTTCTTCCAAGTTTCGCAGCACGCGAAGCACCACCAAAGAAGACGGCTCTTGCCCCCAATACATCACGTTGGACCCGTCAACGAGAATGGCATTTGAGGGCAGTTTCGCCTCGGCAACCCTGCGCGGGCGTGATTTGCGCAACCACCGTAGCACCATAAAAATGGCGAGCACCGCAAAGGTAGGCACAAGGAAAAGAAGATCAGAGATCAGCAAGGCGAGTGAACCAAAAAGGGCGAGGAACTTGCACCCTCGCCCTTGCCGTTTAGGTTGTCAATCAGACGGGTCGGATCAACCTTTACCTTTCCACGGCACCAGCCATTTTTCAGCCTGACGCATCAGCATATCAATGCTGAACCCGATGATCCCGATCAGGATGATACCCATCAAAACGATGTCGGTACTTTGGAATTTCGAGGCAACCATGATCATCATGCCAGCACCCTTTTCCGCAGCAACCAGTTCGGCCGCAACCACCGTGCCCCAGCACACACCCATCGCCACGCGCGCACCGGTGAATATCTCGGGCAAAGAGTTCGGGATGATGACATGGCGCATAATCTGCCACTTGGAGGCGCCCAAACTATAGGCCGCGTGCACCTTGGAAATCCGCACGCCGGACACACCTGAACGTGCTGCAATCGCCATAATCCAAAGGGCTGCAAGGAACAGCAGGATGATTTTTCCGACCTCACCGATCCCGGCCCAAATGATTACAAGCGGGATCAACGCCAGCGGTGGCACAGGGCGCATGAATTCCACAATCGGATCAAACCAACCACGGAACCAGTTCGACAGACCCATCGCATAACCCAACGGAATACCGACAAGCGCACCAAGAATGAAACCAACGATCACGCGGAACAAGGAGTATCCAAGGTGTTCAGCCAAGGTCGAATTGCGATATCCCACAGTTGCGATTTCGCCCAGACGGCTCCAAACGGCCTCTGGCGACGGCAACCAAATCGGCTCCATTTGAACGCCCGTGTCCGGAACGATATTCAACGTCCCCTTGTCCGACATCGCAACGCGCCCAAAGTCCACGTCGACCGAACCACCCGGCGCAATAGCCTGACCGTTAACTGCGGTGACAAACGTCTCTTCGTCGCGGCCCAATTCGTCGTTGCGGTCCACGCGCAACAGCTCACTGCGGTAAACCGCAATTGCTGTTGCATCGTTCTTGGCGATGCCATCGCCAGGTGCAACGTCGGGTGCGTCAACTTCTTCGCCCGTCGGATGCACGATGACTGAAACAGTCGCATCATCGGTCTCGCCTGTTGGCGTTGTAATCGTGTAACTGAATGACCCTTCGCCCGAAAATGGTCCCGGCGCATGCATGAAGCCCGGCAACAGCTTCGAGCCTGTAAATGCGCCCCAAAGGACGAAAATCAGTACGATGGAAACAACAGAAGCCGCGGTGTTGGAGGTAACCGCGCTTTCGTCGCCGAAGGTCACTGTTTTAAGCGAACTATAGTCGCTTTTGGGCGTCAGCAAACGCTTCACGCCGCCCCAGATAACCATCATCAAAAGGATGATCAGGATGTATCCGATAACGTATGGTGCGGCTGCGACCAATGTCGTCAGGACGGCTAATAACTCAGCCCAGAGGTTTCCCAGAAGTTCCATTATGCGTCCTCCGTCCGGCCCATGATTTCTTCTTCCATGTCCCAGATCATCCCGAGGATTTCCTCGCGGGTTTCATTGAACTTCGGATGCTTTTTGACTTCGCGCAAATCCTGCCCAACGCCCATTTCAGCAAACGGCAAACGGTACTCTGTATGGATGCGTCCCGGACGCGGCGCCATCACAAGCAGGCGTTCGCCCAAAAGCAGCGCTTCCTCGACCGAGTGGGTGATCAAGATGATCGTCTTTCCCGTCTCTTTCCAGAGCTTGAGAACCAGGCCTTGCATCTTTTCACGGGTCAGCGCGTCAAGCGCGCCAAGCGGTTCGTCCATCAAGATCACGTCAGGCTCGTTGGCGAGGCAACGCGCCAACGCCACACGCTGCTGCATACCGCCGGACAACTCATAAACGGCTTTTTCTTTGAAATCCTGCAGACCGACGACATCAAGAAGATGGTTAACAATCTTGGCTTTCTCGGCCTTGGGCATCCCCTTCATCGACGGTCCAAAGCCTACGTTCTCGCGCACGCTCATCCATTCGAACAACGCACCTTGCTGAAACACCATGCCGCGTTCGGCGGCGGGGCCTGTCACAGTATGGCCGTTGAGAATAATTTTACCCTCTGTCGGGGCCAAAAAGCCTGCCACGATGTTCAGTAGTGTTGTCTTACCGCACCCAGATGGTCCCAGCACCGAAAGCAATTCACCGGCCTTGAGATCCAGTGAAACGTCTTTCAACGCCTGCACCGATGATCCATTGGGCAAGTCGAACCGCATCGACAGCTTATCTATTTGTAACCCTGACATGGCTTATCCCATTATTTTCCCTGAAAATTCCTGAAGCAGCCCAGAAATTATCACGAAAAAGAATGGAAAACTGGCGCGCAGTTTCCTGCGCGCCAGTAAAGACAATTACATGTCGTTGACGGCCATCAATGGACCAGTGTTCACAGCATCTTCGTAGCTGTCCAGCGACGCTGGGATTGAACCGGACTCGACGAATACATCAGCAACACCCTTCATGAAGGAAGGTGCCGCACCACCGAGCCATGCCTCGGAAAGTTGTGTCTCGACGTCCGGGAAGACGAACGTTGCCATAGTCTCGGCAGTCGCATCTTCATCCATACCCGCGTCATTCGCGATGACCGGAAGCATCTCTGCAACACCGGACCCATCGTTCCATGCAGTGTTGGCCGCGGCTGTCACTTCGAGGAACTTCGCAACCAGATCACCGTTCTCGGCAACAAAACCTGCAGGTGCAGATGTCACGTCAAACACAAGGATGCCCAGCGCTTCTTTCTCAGCACCAGTCAGCAACACGTTTCCGTGCTCTTTCATGCGACGCAGCGCGCCACCCCAACCGCAAGACATATCGACTTGGCCTTGGGCCAAAGCGGCAGCACCTTCAGCAGGTGCCATGTCAACAACATCGAGCGACGCAAGATCGACACCGAAGTGGTCCATCTGGCGCAAGAAGCCGTAATGTGCAGCAGTGCCAAGTGGAACGGCAACTTTCTTGCCAGCCAATTCGCCAGCGCTGTCTGCGTCGATCTCAAGGCCAGAGGACACAACACAGTTGTCGTTCTCAGCATAAGATACAGCAACGTCAAGGATCTGAAGGTCTTGACCAGCAGATGCGGCAACAACGAATGGCGGAACACCTTGGCTCACAGCGATTTGGACGTCACCAGATGCCATAGCGGCGGACATTGCAGTACCTGAATCGAAGCTGACCCAGTTTACTTTGACACCCATTTCTTCGTCATATGTGCCGTTCACTTTTGCAAACTGGAATGGCATCGGCCACTCGAGGAAATATGCGACGGTGATTTCGCCGTGGCCGTCCGCGACTGCAGCTGTTGTGCCAGCCATCAGTGCAACGCCAGCAGCGGCGCCCATCAGTGCATTTTTGATATTCATTGGTTCGTCTCCATGTTGCGGTCCCGATTTTTGCGGGGCCGTATCGGTTCGCAGGTTTGCCCCGCATTAATGATAGCTGAACACGAAAGCGGCTTACTGCCAAGAGCCTTCGGGTCCAGTTCTATTTTCGACGCCGATTTAGCATCTGTTCGGCCATGTTGCATTCAGTTTGCTGAAAAAACCAACAGGTCGATGGTGAGCGAAAGAAATTCGACGCGATACGTCAATGATTGAAATCCCGCCCGCGCCAGATTTGCAGGTCGACAATGCGCGGTATCGTGAAATTTTTATCCCACATTTTCATGACCTTAAATGCCCACCATCGCCACAAGTATGATTTAATTCACTATTTTTGGCCCTATGCAAGTCTTGCAACTGGCCCTATTGGACCGCCTCTTTCCGCAGGCAAACTGTCGCTTAAGAAGTTGGCCGAAGAATTGGATTCGGGTGGCTATTCCCCTTTGACAGATGGAGCACGGACATGGACACGCTAAATTTCGCAAACGATCCTGAACATGTGGTTGAAGCTGACCGCGCCCATGTTTGGCATCACCTCAGCCAGCATAAACCTTACGAAACGGTTGATCCGCGCATCATCGTAGAAGGCAAAGGCCTGCGCGTTTGGGATATCAAAGGCAAAGAACACATTGATGCTGTATCTGGTGGTGTATGGACAGTCAACGTGGGCTACGGCCGCGAACGGATCGGCAAAGCGATCTCTGATGCCGTGACAAAGATGTGTTTCTTTGGCGGCACCGCTGGCACGATCCCAGGCGCACAATTTGCGGAAATGCTGATCGACAAGATGCCCGGTCTGGACCGCGTCTATTATGCAAACTCTGGTTCCGAGGCCAACGAGAAGGCCTTCAAAATGGTCCGCCAGATCAGCCACAAGCACTATGGCGGAAAGAAGCAAAAAATCCTTTACCGCGAGCGTGATTATCACGGCTCCACTATCGCCACGATGTCGGCGGGCGGTCAGGACGAGCGCAACGCGCAGTATGGCCCCTTCACACCCGGTTTCGTTCGGGTCCCGCATTGCATGGAATACCGCTCACAAGATGGCTCACTTGGCGAAGAATACGGCGTAAAGGCTGCGCAAGCGATCGAAGATGTGATCCTCGCGGAAGGTGCAGATACGATTGGCGCGCTTTGCCTCGAGCCGATCACTGCAGGCGGTGGCATCATTGTGCCACCGAAGGGTTATTGGGACCGCGTTCAGGAGATTTGCCAGAAATACGAAATCCTGTTGCACATTGACGAAGTGGTTTGCGGCATCGGTCGCACAGGCACATGGTTTGGCTATCAGCAGTTCGGCGTGCAGCCGGACATCGTGACAATGGCCAAAGGCGTGGCCTCTGGTTATGCGGCGATCTCTTGTTGCGTGACCACAAACCAGGTGTTTGACATGTTCAAAGACGACACCGATCACCTTGGTTATTTCCGTGATATTTCCACTTTTGGTGGATGTACCGCCGGCCCAGCCGCCGCAATCGAGAACATGAACATCATCGAAGAAGAGGACCTGCGCGGGAACTCAACCGCGATGGGCGAGCACTTGAAGGGCAACCTTTATGAGCTGATGGAAAAACACAAATGGATCGGCGACGTGCGCGGCATGGGTCTTTTTGCTGGCGCCGAATTGGTAACAGATCGCAACACAAAAGAGCCTGTCGATGAAAAGAAAGTCGCAGCGATTGTCGCTGATTGCATGGCGCAGGGCATCATTATTGGTGCGACCAACCGTTCATTACCAGGCTATAACAACACGCTGTTGTTCGCACCTGCGCTGGTCGCGACCAAAGACGACCTCAACCAAGTGACCGCAGCCGTAGATGAGGCGATCACCCGCGTTCTGGGCTAACTCTGTTTCGGAGCAGGTTTCATTGCCTGCTCCGACACGGCGCAAGTGGCATGAAGTGTCTCAGACGTGGCATAGGTGGCCACGCAAGTGGCACCCAAAATGGCGATAAATGCTATTTGCAAAATTTTCATGATCACTCTCCGATCGTTTGTTAGTCATCAAACGAACGGCGCGTGTGTTTCCGTCGCAGAAATCTTCGAATATCTTGCGTCTCGGCCAAAATAAGACCAGTCTGGCGGCACCCTAAGGCCAGACGATGTCGATATCCGTAGAAACCTTCTTTCTTGACCCCTCTGCCGAGGGAACTTTGCAAGCGCGCATTCAGCAGATGGTCGCGCAAGGTATCCTCGCGGGCCGGTTCCGCCCCGGTGAGCGCCTGCCTTCGTCGCGTAAAATGGCGGCACATCTGGGCGTTAGCCGGATCACGGTTACACTGGCATATACGGAATTGGTCGCTGATGACTATTTGTCGTCCAAGGGGCGTTCAGGTTATTTCGTGTCCGACAACGCGCCCGAGCCGCCTGCCTTTCCCGCACAACGGTTCAACACAGGCACGGTGGATTGGACGCGTACAATTGGGCAACGGTTCACTCCAGGCCTCAGCCTTAACAAGCCCGCAGATTGGGCCGACTACAGGTATCAATTCATCTATGGGCAAGCAGACAAGACCCTGTTTGATAGTGCGAATTGGCGTCTCTGTGCGCTGCGTGCTTTGGGCATGCGGGACTTTAACGCGCTGACATCTGACTATTTTGATGGCGATGACCCGCAACTTGTGGATTTCATTGCACGGCAAACGCTTCCACGGCGGGGTATCCTTGCGAACCCTGATGAAATCCTTGTCACGATGGGTGCGCAGAACGCACTTTGGCTGTCCGCGCAGGTTTTGCTTAACAGCCGCCGTCGCGCAGCGATTGAAGATCCTTGCTACCCCGCACTCCGAACGATCCTGACGCAGTCGCGCTGCCAGCTGAGCGTTGTGCCTGTCGACCGCGACGGGCTAGCACCGCAAGATTTACCCAAAGACACTGACGTGGTTTTCACAACGCCAAGCCACCAATGCCCGACAACCGCGACAATGCCGCTGGACAGGCGCAAAGCTTTGCTGGCCAAGGCCGAGGCCGAGGATTTCGTGATCGTTGAAGACGACTATGAATTTGAGATGTCGTTCCTGAAATCGCCGTCACCTTCGCTCAAGTCCCTCGATCAGGACGGGCGGGTCATCTACGTTGGCTCATTCTCAAAATCCCTGTTTCCCGGCTTGCGCCTTGGCTACCTTGTTGGTCCGGCCCCGTTCATCCGCGAAGCACGCGCTTTGCGTGCCACGGTTCTGCGCCACCCTCCGGGCCATATCCAACGCACTGTCAGCTATTATCTGTCGCTTGGGCATTATGACGCGCTCGTCCGCCGCATGAGCAAAACCTACCATGAGCGGCGCAAGGTCATCGACGCGGAACTCAACGCACATGGTTTGACGATTGCCGGACAAGGGACCTATGGCGGATCGTCGGTCTGGTTACGGGCACCTGGCGGCACAGACACGACGGCATTAGCGCAACGTCTTCAAGCAGATAGCGTTCTGGTTGAGCCCGGCGCACCGTTCTTTGCAAGCGAGACACCTCCCACAGAATACCTCCGGTTGGCATACTCTTCGATCCCGTCTTCGCGCATTCCTGAGGGAATAGGCTTGATTGCCAACGCGATCCGAAGTAGCTGATTATTGAGACTTGCGGTCTCAATATAGTTTGATTTGGCCTTAGGAACGGATTCCATCTGGACCTAACCGTTAGGCGGCGCAAACCATACTGTCACCGCAGCGAGACAGGGGGGATTCTGCGCCCCCGTTTTCTATGGAATTTTAGGGAAGGACCCACCGCTATGAAGATGACCACCGAAGAAGCCTTCGTCAAAACCCTGCAAGCACACGGCATTCGCCACGCATTCGGGATCATCGGCTCTGCCATGATGCCAATCTCCGATATTTTCCCAAAAGCGGGCATCACATTCTGGGACTGCGCCCACGAGATGACAGCCGGCATGATGGCTGACGGCTACACCCGTGCCACTGGCGAAATGTCGATGATGATCGCACAAAACGGTCCCGGCATCACGAACTTCGTGACATCCGTGAAGACTGCTTACTGGAACCACACACCTTGCTTGCTGGTCACACCTCAGGCCGCCAACAAGACAATCGGTCAGGGCGGTTTTCAGGAAATGGAACAGATGAACCTGTTCGCTGATTGCGTCGCCTACCAAGAGGAAGTCCGCGACCCGACACGCATCTGCGAAGTTCTGGCACGCGTAATTTCCAAAGCGCACCGTTTGTCCGGCCCAGCCCAGATCAACATCCCACGTGATTTCTGGACACAAGTTGTCGACATCGAAATCCCTGAGCCGATCAATTTCGAAGTATCCCCCGGCGGCACAGCCTCTATCACGCAGGCGGCTGAAATGCTGTCCACTGCGAAATTCCCAGTGATCCTGAACGGCGCAGGCGTTGTTTTGGCTGAGGGCGGCATCGAAGCCTCCCGCGTTCTGGCTGAAAAACTGGACGCGCCAGTTTGCGTTGGCTACCAGCACAACGACGCGTTCCCCGGTAACCACCCGCTGTTCGCAGGTCCTTTGGGCTACAACGGATCCAAAGCAGGCATGGAGCTGATCAGCAAAGCTGACGTCGTTCTGGCATTGGGTACACGTTTGAACCCATTCTCCACCCTGCCCGGTTACGGCATTGATTACTGGCCAACAAATGCAAAAATCATTCAGGTCGACATCAACCCTGACCGCATTGGCCTGACCAAAAAGGTTACCGTCGGTATCGTTGGTGACGCTGCCAAAGTGGCCACATCAATTGCGGCACAATTGGCTGATGGCGCAGGCGACGCAGGCCGCGAAGATCGCAAGAACATGATCGCGCAGACTAAGTCTGCGTGGGCACAAGAACTGACCTCACTTGATCACGAGCAGGACGATCCGGGCACCACATGGAACGAGCGTGCACGCGCAGCCCGCCCTGACTGGATGTCACCACGCATGGCATGGCGCGCTATTCAGGCGGCAATGCCTGAGGATGCGATCATTTCATCCGACATCGGCAACAACTGCGCGATTGGTAACGCTTACCCAAGCTTCCCAACAGGTCGTAAGTATCTGGCACCGGGCCTTTTTGGTCCATGTGGCTACGGTCTGCCTGCGATCATCGGCGCGAAAATCGGCCAACGTGATGTGCCGGTTATCGGTTTCGCTGGTGACGGTGCATTCGGTATCTCAGTCAACGAGCTGACAGCGATTGGTCGTCGTGAATGGCCCGCCATCACACAGATCGTGTTCCGCAACTACCAGTGGGGTGCTGAAAAGCGTAACTCTACACTGTGGTTCAATGACAACTTTGTCGGCACGGAGCTGGACACGCAGGTGTCTTACGCTGGCATCGCCAACGCATGTGGCTTGATTGGTGTTGAAGCCCGTTCCATGGACGAGCTGACAGCAGTCCTGAACCAAGCGATCAAGGATCAGATGGAGAACAACAAAACCACGTTGATCGAAGTCATCTTGAACCAAGAACTGGGTGAACCATTCCGCCGCGACGCCATGAAGAAGCCTGTCGAAGTGGCCGGTATCTCCGCATCCGACATGGCAGCTGAGTAAGCTTGCCATTCGACCTAGGCCCCGGCACAGCGGCGGCCCTTGCATTTGCTTTGCTTGGGGCCGCCTACGTCCGGGGCTATTCGGGTTTTGGGTTCTCGGCGATCTTCATCGCCTCTGCGGCCCTTGTGACAAACCCACTCCCTCTCATTCCGGTGGTCTTTGCATGCGAAGTGTTGATGACAGTTTTTCAAGCCCGTCAGATACGCGGTCACGTGGACTGGCGTCGGGTTTTGTGGATGCTGCTGGGGGCAGCGGTCGCCTTGCCCTTTTCAGTCACTGTCATGCTGTCCGTGGGCGAGGACACGGCCCGCATCACGATATCAGCAATGATCTTGGTTTTGTCATTGGTGCTGCTGACCGGATGGACGCTCAAAACGCGGATTGGCCCTTGGGGTCACGGCGGCGTGGGCGTGATATCTGGCATGTGCAACAGCGCAGGGATCGGCGGCTTACCCGTTGCCGCGTTCATGTCGGCGCAACCAATCGAGGCCACGATCTTTCGCGCCACAATGATCGTTTACCTGACCGGGTTGGATTTGATCACGCTACCCCTGCTTTGGGCAGGCGGGTTGGTGACATGGGACACAGCAATTGCGCTCGCACTGGCATGCCCCATTATTGGCGCGGGAATATGGTTGGGCAGTCGCCAGTTTTTGTCCGCTTCCCCTTCGACATTCAGACGCTTTGCGGTGATGCTGTTACTAACACTTGCCGTTCTGGGCCTAGCCCGTGTTTTTCTAAGGATGTAATATGACGTCTCCGTTCCTTTCCACCCGCGAGGCGCAAGCCCCCGCAGATTTGATCGCACGCGCACAAACCTTTGGTGCACCACGCGTGGCCATTGCCCGCGCAGGATCGCCCTTGCCGATGGAAGCAGCCGAAGACGCGACCAAAGCAGGTATCATGGTGCCAGTCTTTGTGGGCGAGGCTGATATGATCCGCGCAGAAGCGGCCAAACTGGACTGGGATATCTCAAGCTACGCTTTGCACGACACGACGGGCGAAGAAGAGGCCGGCAAGACAGCCGCCGCCCTATGTGGTGCTGGTGAAGCTGACGTCCTGATGAAAGGCCAGTTGCACACGGACGTCTTTATGAAATCCGCCGTTAGCCGCGATGCGGGCCTGCGCACGGGCGCGCGTTTTGTGCATATCTTTCACATTTCACACCCTGATGGCGGAAGGCCGATCTTGATTTCCGATGCAGCCGTCAACGTGGCACCCGACCTGACCACACGCCAATCATCAATTGTTGAGGTGAAGAACCTTCTGAACAAACTTGGCAACGACCGCCCCAAAATCGCGATACTCTCAGCAACTGAAAGTGCCATTCCTTCGGTGCCTTCATCAATTGACGCAAAAGAACTGGCTGAATGGGCCAAAGCAAACGTGGAGGGCATTGATGTGTCTGGCCCGCTGGCGCTTGACCTGATTATGTCGCCTGCGGCTGTCGCCACAAAAAAGCTGACGGATGATCCTGTTGCAGGCCATGCAGATGCAATCATCGTGCCAGACATCGTTTCCGGCAACGCGCTTTTTAAGGCATTCGTCTACCTGACTGGTGGTTGCGCGGCTGGTGTCGTGACTGGTGCCAAGGTTCCAATTCTGCTCACATCCCGCGCCGATCCTCCCGCTGCGCGCATCGCATCCGCTGCCCTTGCAGCCATTAGCTGTGGTTTGCCAAAGTGATACTGGTTCTGAACGCTGGCTCTTCCTCACTTAAGATCGAGGTGTTCGATGCAGAGCTTGGCTCTGTTATCTCAGGCCGCGTGACGAACCTTGGCACCACAGGCGAATTGAAGCTGGGTGTTGCAAAAACGCAGGTCAACACGCGCGACCATGCTCATGCGCTGGAACTGATGCTGGGGGCAATGCAGGAAGCTGGCTATCCGTTGACGCGCTTCACCGCGGCGGCCCACCGCATCGTGCACGGTGGTGCTGTGTTGACCGCCCCCGCACGGCTGCGTCCGCCAGTGATCGCAACGATTGAAAGCGTGATCCCCCTCGCACCGCTGCACAATCCCAACAATCTGGCGGGCATCTATGCGTTGCACGATATGGCACCCGACCTGCCGCAATACTGCAGCTTCGGCACGGCCTTTCACGCAACCAACCCAGACGTCGCAACCCGCTACGCCATCCCCCAAACGCACCATGATGCAGGCATCCGCCGCTATGGCTTCCACGGGCTGTCCTACGCCAATATGGTGGCTGACTTTGGCAACGCCTTGCCAGAACATCTGCTAGCATTCCATCTTGGCAATGGGGCCAGCTTGTGCGCGATCCATGATGGCAAATCCATCGCAACGTCTATGGGGTATTCGCCTCTCTCTGGTCTGACGATGGGCACCCGCTCGGGTGACATCGACGGCGCAGCTGTCCTGCGCATGTCAAAAGCACTTGGTGAAGATGAAACCGACCGGATGCTGAACAAGAACTCTGGCCTGCAAGCATTGGCGGGCGACAACAACATGAAGACGTTGTTGGAACGCGACGATGATGCGGCCAAGTTCGCGGTAGAGCATTTTTGCTACTGGGCCGCACGCAACGCCGGGTCCGCGATTATCGCTATGGGCGGATTGGATGCCGTGGCCTTCACCGGCGGCATCGGCGAGAACGCGGCACCTATCCGCGACCGGATCATGGAATTGCTCGCCTGCTTTGGTGACGTCCCCGTGCACGTCATCGTCGCGGATGAGGAAAAACAAATCACCCGTGACGCGCTTGCCTTGATCGCAGAGGGGCGCTGAGTGCTTGAAAGCCTTCTCACTGCTGTTGAATTGACCGGAGCGGAATTCCTGCTGCTGACGGTCATCGTGATCGTCGCGGGCATCGTACGTGGTTTTTCGGGTTTTGCATTATCGGCAATCGTGATGGCCAGCGCTGTGATTATTCTACCGCCAGTGCAACTGATCCCCATTTGCTGGTGGCTCGAGATGTCCGCGTCAATCCTGATGGCCAAAGGCGGTTGGGCCGAAGCGGATCGTGGCATCGTTTGGGGCCTTGTCATTGGATCCACAATCGGTGTGCCGTTCGGCTTGATGCTGACCACGACCGTATCACCCGAAACCAGCAAACTTCTCGCACTCGCTGTCATCATTACGCTAGCCATAACGCAACTTGCCAAGATCAGGCTGCCGTTTCTTGCAACAAAACCGGGGCTTTACGGATCAGGCGTCGCAGCAGGGGTTGTCACAGGAATAGCAAGCGTCGGTGGCATGGTCATTGCGATCTACGTCCTTTCACAAAACGCGACGGCTGCAAAAATGCGCGCGGCCCTCGTGCTCTTTTTATTCATCAGTTCGCTAACGTCGATGATTACGCTGCTTTACTTCAACGTCATGGACGGCACTGCGGTTGCACGCGGACTGGCGCTTGCGATCCCGACAACATTTGGGGTGGTGTTGGGGCAACGTTTGTTCAATCCAACTTTCGCGCCCTACTATAAACCTTTCTGCCTGACGCTTCTTTGCGGTCTGGCACTTGCGAGCCTGACCCGCACGGTGATGGCATGATGTTTGACACAGCGGCACTGCAAAACCGCAGCAAAGAGCTGTTCCCCGGCGTGGTTGTCGCTGGCATGACAGCGATCACAGCGCAGTGGCTGGCTGATCACTATGCGACGCCTGCGATGCTGCTTGCCCTTCTACTCGGCATCGCCCTTTCGTTTTTGGGTGAAGAAGGCAAAACCGTTCCCGGCATCGGCTTTTCCGCGCGGACTTTGCTGCGTCTTGGGATCGCTTTACTGGGTGCGCGGATCAGTTTCGAACTGACGGCGCAACTTGGATTGCCGATTGTGTCACTTATTGTTGGCGCTGTCTTTGCGACGATCGGGTTTGGCCTTTTGATTGGGCGGTTTTTCGGTGCGAAATGGCGGTTCTCGCTGCTCACAGCAGGATCGGTCGCGATTTGCGGCGCTTCAGCAGCACTTGCTATTGCCGCGATCCTGCCCAAAGACGAACGCTCGGAACAACGTCTGCTTTTTACAGTGATGGGTGTGACTGTTCTGTCGACGATCGCAATGATCTTCTATCCCGTCATCGTGAACGTTTTGGATTTATCAGACCTTGCCGCCGGTGTTTTCCTTGGTGGCACCATCCATGACGTAGCGCAGGTTGTCGGTGCTGGCTTTTCGGTGTCCGAAAGCGTTGGTGATACCGCCACTTTAGTGAAACTGATCCGTGTATCGATGCTGGCACCCGTGGTTATCATTGCAGCCCTTGTGATCCGCAGCTTTGCAACACCTGATGAGGGTGGAGAGCGACCACCGATCATCCCAAGCTTTGTGGTTGGTTTTCTGGTGCTCGCGACGCTCAACTCACTTGGTTTCATTCCTGCCGCCGTTTCTGACCTTATGTCGCAAGCATCACGCTGGCTTTTGCTGACTGCAATTGCAGCGGTGGGCATGAAAACCAACCTCAAACAAGTCCTCGCCGTGGGCGGATCAGCCATCGCTTTGATCATCGTCCAGACCATTTTCATTGCAACTGTCATCCTATCCGGGGTTTACTTCCTCACCTGATAGCCGCCCGAAAGGTAAGCCAAATGTCACTTGATCAACCACAGCTGGATACATCGCCACACGTCTCTGACGAGGTGCGCAAAACGACCTGTTATATGTGTGCCTGCCGCTGTGGGATCAACGTGCATATGAAGGAAGGCAAAGTTGCCTATATCGAGGGCAACAAGGACCATCCGGTCAACCAAGGTGTGCTGTGCGCCAAAGGTTCCGCTGGGATCATGCAGCACAACGCCCCATCGCGCCTGCGTGCGCCTTTGAAACGTGTGGGCGAGCGTGGATCAGGCGAATTTGAAGAGATTTCTTGGGAAGAAGCCCTGACCATGGCGACGGGTTTGCTCAAGCCTATCCGCGAGAAGAACCCAGAGAAGCTTGCGTTCTTCACCGGCCGTGACCAGTCGCAATCCTTTACCGGATTTTGGGCGCAGGGCTTTGGGACACCAAACTTTGCAGCACACGGCGGGTTTTGTTCCGTAAACATGGCCGCTGCTGGGATCTACACGATGGGCGGTGCGTTCTGGGAATTTGGTCAGCCGGACTGGGATCACACCAAACTCTTCATGTTATTCGGTGTGGCCGAAGACCACGACAGCAACCCGATCAAGATGGGTATCGGCAAGATCAAACAACGCGGCGCGCGCATGATCGGGGTGAACCCGATCCGCACCGGGTACAACGCTGTTGCTGACGATTGGGTCGGCATCACGCCCGGGACGGATGGTTTGTTCATTCTCGCGATGGTTCACTGCCTGATGAAGGCGGGCAAAGTCGATCTTGAGTATCTGGCGCGCTTTACCAACGCCTCTGTCTTGATCAACGAAGACCCCAAGTCCGAGCAGTTCGGTCTGTTTCTGCGCGACAAAGATGGCCAGCCACAGGTCATCGACCGCAATACTGGCAAGCTGGCGGCATGGAACGGCAAAGGGGTAGAACCCGATCTGTCAGGCACACATCGCGCCAAAGGCGTCACGCACCGCCCCGTGTTCCATCAAATGGCAGACCGCTATCTGTCAGATGACTATGCACCCGAGGCCGTGGCAGAGCGTTGCGGCATCCCCGCCCAGCGCATTCGTGCACTTGCAGCCGACCTTGCGCGCGTTGCATTTGACGAGGCCATTGAATTGGACCGTCCTTGGACCGATTTCCGCGGCAAGAAGCATGAAAAAATGGTTGGCCGCCCGGTCAGTTTCCACGCGATGCGGGGTATCTCGGCCCACTCCAACGGGTTCCAAACCTGCCGCGCGCTGCATATTTTGCAAATCATCCTCGGTTCGGTCGAGGTTCCCGGCGGTATGCGGTTCAAACCGCCCTACCCCAAGCCCGCAACAGCCCACCCCAAACCACATGGCAAAGTCACGCCCGGTGCCGCGCTTGACGGCCCGCATCTTGGCTATACCCAAGGGCCAGAGGATCTGTTGCTAAACGACGCAGGTGACCCGATCCGCATCGACAAAGCCTATACTTGGGAAAACCCGATGTCAGCGCATGGGCTGATGCATATGGTGATCTCAAACGCGCATGCGGGTGTCCCCTACAAGATCGACACGCTGTTTATGTATATGGCGAATATGTCGTGGAATTCGTCGATGAACGTCGGCGGTGTGCATAAGATGCTGACGGATAAGGATGAAAACGGCGACTATGTGATCCCGAACATCATCTATTCAGATGCTTATTCATCGGAAATGGTGGCCTATGCCGACCTGATACTGCCCGACACCACGTATCTGGAACGTCACGACTGTATCTCGCTGCTCGACCGTCCGATCTGCGAAGCAGATGGTGTTGCGGATGCGATCCGTTGGCCAGTCGTCGAACCCGACCGCGACGTTCGGGGCTTTCAATCGGTACTCTGCGATTTGGGTGCCCGTTTGGACATGCCAGGTTTCGTGAACGAAGATGGCAGCCAAAAGTACCAAGATTACGCAGACTACATCACCAACCACATCCGCCGCCCTGGTGTTGGGCCACTGGCGGGCTTTCGCAAAGGGAAGGATGGCCCGCAAGGTGGGCGCGGTGACGTGAACCCCAACCAAATCCAAGACTATATCGACAATGGTGGCTTCTGGGCCGAGCATGTTCCCGAAAACGCGGCCTACTACAAACCGTTCAGCATGGACTACCAGAACTGGGCCGTTGAAAAAGGCTTCTATGATGCGGTTCAGCCCTACATCTTCCAGCTTTACGTCGAACCCCTGCGCAAATTCCAAGCCGCCGCCGAAGGCATTGGCGAACGCCAACCGCCAGAACATCTGCGCGAACGGCTCAAACTCACCATGGACCCATTGCCGATTTGGTATGGCCCTTTGGAAGACGACCAAATTGACCTCGACGAATATCCAATCCATGCGCTGACCCAGCGCCCTATGGCGATGTACCATTCATGGGGTACGCAGAACGCATGGCTGCGGCAAATCCACGGGCATAACCCGCTTTATGTACCAACCAAGATCTGGGAAGCTAATGGGTTTGAAGAAGGCGATTGGGCCAAGGTCAGTTCCACCCACGGCTCCATCGTTGTGCCGGTCGCACATCAAGCCTCATTGAACGCCAACACTGTCTGGACCTGGAACGCCATTGGCAAACGCAAGGGGACTTGGGCGCTGGACGAGGGCGCACCAGAAGCAACCAAAGGTTTTCTGCTCAATCATCTGATCCACGAATTGCTGCCACCCAAAGGCGACGGGCTGCGCTGGGCCAACTCTGATCCGGTCACAGGACAGGCCGCGTGGTTTGACCTGCGGGTAAAAATCGAAAAATCTGCGGTACCAAACGAAGCGCAGCCGGCAATGCCAGCCATCAAGTCCCCCGTCGCTAAAGGCCCAAGCGAGCTAAATTGGAAGGTCGGCAAATGACAAACCGACAAGTGCTCCTCCTGATCGCCGCTTTCTTGGTGCTCACCTTAGGCAGTTTCATCTGGTACATCGCCACATGGGACAGCCGTAAAGGTGGCAATCAAACTACTCTCATCATCTTGCCTGAAATACTCCCGCCGGAGGCTCCGGCGCTTGCAACAGGGACAATGCTATGACCCAACTTCCTCCTCCTTCCGCCAAAAAGCTTGGGCTTGTCATTGATCTGGACACCTGTGTGGGCTGTCATGCCTGCGTGGTATCCTGCAAAGGCTGGAACACCGAAAACTACGGTGCGCCCTTGTCGGATCAAGATGCTTATGGGGCAAACCCATCAGGCACTTTTCTCAACCGGGTGCATTCTTACGAAGTACAGCCGGAACAGGGCGAAGCACAGCTCATCCACTTCCCCAAATCATGTCTGCACTGCGAAGACGCGCCTTGCGTCACGGTTTGCCCAACCGGTGCCAGCTATAAACGCGCCGAAGACGGTATCGTCTTGGTGAATGAAAGCGACTGCATCGGCTGCGGCCTGTGTGCGTGGGCCTGCCCCTACGGCGCGCGCGAGTTAGACGCCAAAGAAGGTGTGATGAAGAAATGCACCCTTTGCGTCGACCGTATCTACAACGAAAACCTGCCCGAAGAAGACCGTCAACCCGCTTGCGTGCGGACCTGCCCGTCAGGTGCGCGGCACTTTGGTGATCTGGGTGACGAAAACAGTGATGTATCCAAACTTGTCGCTGAACGTGGTGGGTTCGATCTGATGCCGGAACAAGGCACCAAACCCGTCAACAAATACCTGCCACCGCGTCCCAAGGACGAGATGCCGGAGTTTGACGTTCTGGCACCATACCTTGAGCCGATCGCCAGCGATGGCAAAGGCTTTGTCGGTTGGTTGGACAAGGCCCTGTCCGCTATGCCCGGAGGAGCGAAATAATGCATCCCGCAAGTTCAGTTATTCTATTTAATACCTTCTCTGGCCTTGGCTTTGGCTTGTTGTTTTGGCTTGGCATGGGGGCGATTGTGCCTATGGGCAGCAGCGCATTTATCTGGTTTGCGATTGCCTATATCTTGGCAGTTGGTGGCCTGATCGCGTCCACCTTCCACCTTGGACATCCCGAACGCGCGATCAAAGCATTTAGCCAATGGAAAACCAGTTGGCTCAGCCGTGAAGGGATCTGCGCCGTCTTCGCTCTTATCGTCATGGCGATTTACGGTGCCGGGTTGGTATTTTTTGAGACACCTCTTGCACTACTAGGCATCATCGGCGGCATTGCTTCGCTTGGCGTCGTGTTCACGACTTCAATGATCTATGCGCAAATGAAGACCGTCCCGCGCTGGCGGCATTGGACGACACCAGCCATGTACCTGACGCTTTCAATCGGTGGAGGCGCGTTGCTGTCTGGGCAGGTCTTGATTGCTTCAGTTCTATTGATTGTCGGCGCTCTGCTACAAGTCTTCGCCTGGATGACAGGTGATACGCGCTTCAAAGCATCAGGGACCAATATGGAAACTGCGACCGGCCTTGGCCACATCGGCAAGGTACGCGCGTTCGAGCCGCCCCACACGGGCACCAACTATCTCATGCGCGAGTTTGTTCATCAGGTGGGCCGTAAACATGCGGAAAAGCTGCGGATCATCACGATCGGGCTGGCCTTTGTGCTGCCTGTCATTCTGCTACTGTTACCGTTCAGCCATGTGTTGGCGGCATTCGCGGTGCTCAGCCATATCGCAGGTGTTCTGACATTAAGATGGCTTTTCTTTGCTCAGGCTGAACATGTGGTTGGCCTCTACTACGGCAAGCGTTAAACAAACAAAGGCCCGCAAGACTGCGGGCCTTTTGATTTGGCTAACATAGTTTGTCTTATGTTCGAATGCGCATCTCTGTTTCTGCGTCAAACAAATAGATGCGGTTCGCATCTATCTCGATGCCGACCTTGGCACCCTCTTCGCTGCGGACGTCACCGCGTTCTTCGACAACAATCCGCTCACCAGTTTCGCCCGCGAGATAGGCAAAGGATACCCCCCCAAGGCTTTCAGTCATCTCGACGGTGTGAGTGTCGCCAGCAGGATTGATTGTAATATGCTCCGGACGCGCACCAACACTCAGCGCCTTGCCTTCATATGATGCGCTGATCTTGCCATCATAGGTGGCCGCAAGCCCGGGTGCTACGACCGCACCCCCTTTGGCCGTACCATTCACAAAGTTCATTGCTGGCGAGCCGATAAAGCCTGCCACAAATTTGTTGTCGGGATCGCGGTAGAGGTCCATTGGCGCACCAACTTGTTCAATCACACCAAGGCGCAACACCACGATTTTATCGGCCAAGGTCATTGCCTCGACCTGATCGTGGGTCACGTAGATCATAGTCGCGCCGATCTCTTTGTGCAGACGAGCGATTTCGACCCGCATTTCCACACGCAGTTCGGCATCAAGGTTTGACAGCGGCTCGTCGAACAAGAACACCTCTGGACCGCGCACAATCGCGCGGCCAATGGAGACGCGCTGACGCTGACCACCGGACAACGCAGCGGGCTTTCGGTCCAAATATGGTTCAAGTTTGAGGATGCGGGTCGCCTCAGCAACTTTGTCTTCGATTTCGGACTTGGGATGGCCATTCATCTTAAGGCCAAAGCCCATATTATCCTTGACTGTCATATGGGGATAAAGCGCGTAAGTTTGGAACACCATCGCAACGCCGCGCTCGGATGGATCCATTCGCGTTACATCACGGTCGCCAATATGCATCGCACCTTCGGTGGTGTCCTCAAGACCCGCGACCATGCGCAGCAAAGTCGATTTACCACACCCCGACGGGCCGACGAAAACACAAAATTCGCCATCCTCAATCTCAAGGTCGATACCGTGGATCACCTGCACATCGCCGTAGCGCTTGATGACTTTGTTCAGCGTAACACCTGACATGATCTCAAATCCTTGTTGCTTCTTTTGCGTTGTAATCGGGGAAGCTCCAGTTCTGGGCGTCCCGCGTGATGTTGTTTGCTGTTTCCTTGAGGATGGGCACATAGGCCTCTAACCCAGCAAGGTTGGTACGACCCGTCGTGCTGGTGACCGAAAGCGCGCCTAATACGCGGCCATTGGTCGACAAAATGGGCATCGCGACGCAGATAATTCCAGGCTCATGTTCTTCGCGGTCAAAGCCATAACCGTTTTGCCGGATGTCCTTCAATTCGGCACGCAACGCGTCCGCGGTCTCAAGGGTGTATCCGGTGAAGGCGTGAAAAGACTGCTGTTCAATGACCGTTTCAGCAGCGGCCTCGTCGAGGAAGGCCAACATAACTTTGCCAACACCCGTGCAATAGGCTGGCCCGACTTTTCCCGCCTGACTATACATTTCGACCGGCTGGCCCGCGTTACGCTTATCAATGTAGAGGACTTGCGCGTTGTCCAACTGCGCTAAATGCACTGTCTCACCGACGGCTTTGCTAAGTGCGTCAATATGGGCGCGCGCGACGGGGGCAAGCGTTGACTGCTCCCATGCCGCATGGGCCAGCCGCACCAGCCGGATGCCCGGGGTATATGTTTGGCGTTCAGGATCATATGCCAGCATTTGCTGGTTCGTCAGTGTTTGAACGAACCGGTAGAGTGTGGGTTTGGGAAATGAGGATTCCGCCAATAGCTCGCTGAAGCGAACAGGCCGGCCAAAAGCCGCAACCTGATCCAGCACCTCAAGTGCCTTGCCGACTGTGCCGTCACCGGTCACGCGTGCCATTGATCCTCCCACGCCTCTTTCGAGGCTTAGCGTCGATGTTGGCCTTTGACACCGATCTCCTCACCGGTGCAGCCTTCGACTGTTGACAAGGCTAGCCGAGTCGCGGTTTAGTATCAACATCCAAAACTAAGTTTCAAATAATGAAACTGGTTTTACACTAGGAAGCATACTGGGAGGAAACCATGCATTCCATTTTGAAGACGTCGCTCGCGGCGTTGGTTGCTGCTGGCGTTACGGCGTCATCGGTTGCTGCAGACGGACACAGCCTGTCTGGCGAATTGAATATCATCTCTGACATGTCGAACCCTGCGCCGCGCGCAGTGATGGAAGGCATGGCCGCTGATTTTGATGCGCTGCACCCCGAGCTTGAGGTCAACTTGACCATCGTTGACCGCGAAGCGTGGAAAACACAGATCCGCAACGCCTTGGGCGCAAACCCACCCGACGTTGTAAACTGGTACGCGGCAAACCGCATGCGTCCTTACGTTGATGCGGGCCTCTTTGCCGACATCTCTGACCTGTGGGCCGAGCCTGCGTTCGACGCACTGGCATCGACAAAAGGTGCGATGACGCTGGATGGTGCCCAATGGGGCGTGCCTTACACATACTACCAGTGGGGCGTTTATTACCGCAAAGACATCTTTGACCAGTACGGCCTTTCAGAGCCTACGAACTGGGAAGAAGAGATGGCGAACTGCCAAGTCCTGCTCGACAATGGCGTGAAGTGCTACACAATCGGCACCAAGTTCCTTTGGACAGCTGGCGGTTGGTTCGACTACATCAACTCGCGCACGAACGGCTATGACTTCCACGTCTCACTCGCCAGCGGCGAAGTCGAATGGACGGACCCACGTGTACGCGAAACTTTCGCCAACTGGCGTCAGCTGATCGACATGGGTGCCTTCATCGATGATCACCAGACATACAGCTGGCAGGAAGCGTTGCCGTTTATGGTCAACGGCGAAGCCGCATCATACTTGATGGGTAACTTTGCAGTTGCTGCCATGCGTGACGGCGGCCTGACAGATGAGCAGCTGGACTTCTACCAGTTCCCAGTGATCAACCCTGACGTTGACTTCGCAGAAGACGCACCAACAGATACGTTCCACATCCCATCTGGTGCGCAGAACATGGACGCTGCAAAGGAATTCTTGCGGTTCGTTACTTCTGCGGACGTCCAGACAGAGATCAACAGCGGCTCTGGCCTTGGTCAGTTGCCTGTGAACGCGAATGCGTCCATCGACGATGACAAGTTCCTCGCCGAAGGTTTCGACATGCTGTCGAACAACGCAGGTGGCGGCATCATGCAGTTCTTTGACCGCGACTTTGATGCGGAAATGGCATCTGTCGGCATGGAAGGCCTGCAAGAGTTCATGGTGTTCCCAGACAATCTGGATGACATCCTGATGCGCCTCGAAGAGACACGTCAGCGTATCTACAACTAAGCACTTAGCGGCGGGGGAAACCCCGCCATTCGCCCCGCCCTATGATGGGGCGGGGCCCACCCGGCCAACAACCCATCTGCAAGCCCGCAAACGGAGGCTTTCACATGTGTTGACCCAGCAGGAGAAACGCCATGTCGGTGTCACCGGCCGTTCCAAGCACCCGTGCAAATCAACCGCAACGCGGCTGGTATAAACGCAACGAGATCGCGATCACACCGTGGTTGTTCTTGCTGCCAGCAATGATCTTTTTCGCCGTCTATGTGATAATGCCGATTGGGCAGTCATTCTGGATTTCGTTCCATGAATGGGACGGCCTTGGCGAAAAGACGTGGGTCGGCACCGCGCACTATGAACGCTTGCTGGGCTGGGGCGACGCCAACATCGACCGCAAGTTCGAGACATCTTTCTGGAACAACCTAAGATGGTTGGTGCTGTATCTACTGGCGATCCCTGCTGGCTTGTTCATCGCGTTGTTCCTGAACCAGACCGTCACTGGCATCCGGTTCTACAAGTCGATGTTCTTTTTCCCATTCGTGATCAGCCAAGTTGTTGTTGGCCTGGTGTTCAGCTGGTTCTACCTGCCGCGTGAAGGTTTGTTGAACGCGGTCCTGGGCATCTTTGGCGCGGGACCCGTGAACATTCTCGGTGATCCATCCTTGGCCACCTATGGCATCATCGCTGCGGGTCTTTGGCCACAGACCGCCTATTGCATGATCCTTTACCTGACCGGTCTGAACGCCGTTGATCCAGAACAGGTCGAGGCGGCACGATTGGACGGCGCAAAGGGGCACAAGATGCTGTGGTACGTGATCTTGCCGCAGCTGAAGCCCGCAACCTTCATTGCCTTTGTGGTGACCATTATTGGCGCGCTGCGGTCCTTTGACCTGATCAGCGTCATGACGAACGGCGGACCATTCGGGTCCACCCGCGTCTTGTCCTTTTATATGTTTGAGGAATCCCTCTCAGAGTTCGGCTTTCGCATGGGCTTTGGTGCCGCGATTGCGGTGGTCTTGTTCTTTATCATGCTGGGGTTCATCGCATACTTTCTGTACTCCATGTACCGCGACGAGAAGGCAGCACAGTAATGTTCCCAACCCCCCTCGCAAAAACATCCCGCACATGGCAAATTTCCTATCAGGTTTTGCTGCCCTTCGCCCTGATCGTCTGGCTTTTACCACTGATCGCCGTTGCCAACTTTTCGATCAAGCCAGAGGCCGATTTCGTCAATGGCAATTACTGGGGCCTCCCCTCCAGCTTTGAGGCGTTCTCGAACTACGGCAAGGTATTCTTTGAATCCAATATGCCGCGTTACTTGATCAACTCGTTGTTCATTACGATTCCAACGGTGATCGGCGCGGTTGCATTGTCATGCATGGCAGGGTTTGCGCTTGGCGTTTATAAATTCAAAAGCAACCTGCCGATCTTCTTTATCTTTATCGCTGGCAACTTTGTGCCCTTCCAAATCCTGATGGTGCCAGTCCGCGATCTGACCGTCAGTATGAACCTTTATGATACCAAAACAGGTCTCGTGCTGTTCCACATCGCATTTCAGACCGGGTTCTGTACGCTCTTTATGCGTAACTTTATCCGCGCGCTGCCGTTTCCATTGATTGAGGCCGCGCGCGTTGAAGGTATTTCAGAATGGCGCATCTTCTTGTTTGTGGTCTTGCCATTAATGAAGCCTGCATTGGCCGCTCTTGCCGTGCTGATCTTTACCTTCATCTGGAACGACTACTTCTGGGCTGTCGTGCTGACCCAAGGGCCAGACGCACAACCCGTTACCGCCGGGATTACAGAGTTTAACTCGCAGTTCCGTGCGGCCTATCACCTGATGAGCGCAGGCTCGATCGTGGCAGCACTGCCGCCGGTCGTGATGTTCTTTTTGATGCAGAAACACTTTATCGCGGGCCTCACCCTCGGAGCAGTAAAGTAAACCACCATGAACCGAACGTACCGTATCGACGACGGTCGCCAGACGCTTGTCCTGGCGGCCCGCAACGACCGTCTGCCCGAAGTCGTCTATTGGGGCGCTTTGCTGCCAGCGAGTGAAAACCTTGACACGCTGCATGCAGCCCACGCGATTGACGTTACCGGCGGAATGCTGGACGAAAATCCCGACCTGTCGATCTGTCCAGAGGCGACGCGGAGCTTTCCCGGTCAGCCCGGTCTGATTGTACGGGACAGCGATGGCACGCCACTTCTGCCAAAGTTTTGTTTTTCAGATGCAGTGCAAAAAGATGACCTTTTGTACCTCGCCTACTGGGATGAAGAAAATCGCATTGGTCTGAAGTTTGCCTTCAAGAGCGACGATGAAACTCACGTCATCGCTTGTGAAACACATCTAGATGCAACGCGCCCGGTCCACCTGCACTGGCTCGCAGCCCCCGTCCTACCGGGACCCCAGCAATCGGACGAGATGATTGATGTCTCGGGTCGCTGGTGTGGTGAATTCCAACTCTCGCGTACCGCTTGGGCACCCGGCATGCGTTACCGCGAAAACCGCACCGGGCGCACGGGGCACGAACATTTCCCCGGTCTTATCGTGCCCTGCCGTGGTGCGACGAACACCGAAGGCGAAGCCTACGCGTTTCATTATGGCTGGTCCGGTGGTCACAAAATGATCGCCGAAGAGCTGCAAGACGGACGCCGCCAAATCCAATGGGGGCATGCCGCACGGATGGAAACCGAGGCGGCAACGCAGTTTAAGACCGCACCGCTGTATATCGCCTATTCCAACACCGGACTGAACGGTTGCGCCGTCGCATTCCAACGCCATCTGCGTGACCGCATCGTCACTTGGCCCAAGCCAAATGCGCCGCGCCCGGTGCACTATAACTGCTGGGAAGCCGTGTATTTCGACCATAAGCTTCCAGTCCTGCAAGACATCGCTGACCGCGCAGCAAAACTTGGTGCGGAACGCTTCGTGCTTGATGATGGCTGGTTTGGTAACCGTGACGACGACACGCGCAGTCTGTCGGACTGGACGGTTGATCCGCGCAAGTATCCTGATGGCCTGCACCCGCTTATTGAACACGTGCACAGCCTTGGCATGACATTCGGCATCTGGTTCGAGCCAGAGATGATCAATGAAGACAGCGACATTCACCGCGCCAACCCACATTGGGCGTTGGGCAGTGAAGATCAGACGCTTGGCCGCCAACAAAAAGCGCTCAACATGGCGCTGCCAGAGGTCCGCGATTTCCTTTATGAACGGATGTCGGCGATCCTGCGCGATCATCAAATTGATTATATCAAATGGGATCATAACCGGGTGCTGCCGATGCCGGATGCATCGCAAACGCGCGGTTCTTATGCGCTGATTGACCGGCTGCGCGCAGATTTTCCGCATGTGGAAATCGAAAGCTGCGCTTCGGGTGGTGGACGCATCGACTTTGGTATTCTGCAACGCACCCAGCGGGTTTGGCTGTCAGACAGCAATGACGCGCTTGAGCGCTTGCGTATCCAACATGACGCCGCCTTGTTCCTGCCACTGTCAGTGACAGGCAGCCACGTTGGTCCACGCCATTGCCACACCTCGGGCCGTAACCTTGATATCTCATTCCGGGCATGGGTCGCAGCCCAGCGCCACATGGGGTTCGAGATGGACCCGCGCGAATTAGACGAAACCGAAGCCGCCGTTCTGACCGAGGTCACAAGCTGGTGGAAGCAAAACCGCGACTGGATGCAGACCGCCGATATCCTGCGGCTGGATAGTGCGGACCCCGCCGTTTTGGCCGAACAGCAGCTTGCACGCGACAAAGATCGCTTTGTGGTCTTTGCAGGCAAGGCCGCAACCAGTGCCCAGATTGCGCCGCGCCCCTTGCGCCTGACGGGCCTAGATCCGGCGGCCACCTACCGGATCAATCTGATTAACCGAAACACTTTGCACCGGCTGTCCCGCGGCACGACGACCCTTAAGACGGACGCGCTGGAATTGTCCGGCGCTTACCTGATGCGCCAAGGCGTGACATTGCCATGGTCGTTCCCTGAACGGATGTGGGTGCTGGAGGGCGCAAAGCTATGAATGCGACGTTCCATGACCTGCAAGATGCATCCGTCTTTATCACGGGCGGCGGGAATGGCATCGGTGCTGCACTGACTGACGGGTTCTTGGCGCAGGGTGCAAATGTTGCCTTTGTCGGGCGTTCTGATGCGTCGGCATTCGTGGATGAAATGGCCGACAAACACGGATCGCGCCCTTTGTTCGTCCAATGCGACATAACCGATACCCCAGCTCTGCACGCTGCCTTTGATGACGCCGTAGCCGCGCACGGCCCCCTCAACGTCTTGGTCAATAATGCCGCGAACGACATGCGGTATGATGCAATGGATATCACCGAAGATGTTTGGGACAGCCAACAAGCCATCAACCTCAAAGCCTATTTCTTTGCTTGCCAAAAAGCGGCCAAGATGATGGCAGCCAAAGGGTCCATCATCAACTACTCGTCCATCACATATATGATGGGTGCTGCCGGTATGGTGCCATATGTCAGCGCCAACGCAGGCATCATGGGCATGACACGCGCGCTTGCACGTGAATGGGGCCCACAGGGTATTCGCGTGAATGCCATTGCGCCTGGATGGGTCTTTACCGACAAACAAGAAACTCAGTGGGCGACGCCAGAATCCAAGGCTGCGTTCTTGCAAAAGCAATGCCTGCAAGATTTCATCCAACCCAAAGATATGGTCGGCGGAACACTGTTTTTGGCGTCATCCGCATCGGCTATGATGACCGGGCAGACCATAGCAATTGACGCAGGCGTGGTAGGAACCGGATGACAGATACAAGCATCAAAGCCGATTGGATCGCCGTTGACTGGGGCACCAGCAACATGCGTGCTTGGGCGATGTCAGCGTCAGGCACCGTGCTGGCCGAGGCCGCGTCGGATCAAGGCATGGGCAAGCTTGCGCGCGACGGGTTTGAACCCGCGCTGCTTGCAACTGTCAGCGATTGGATCGACGGTCCTACCACTGTCATCGCTTGCGGCATGGTCGGATCGCGCCAAGGCTGGGTAGAGGCCCCCTATGCAGCCGTACCCTGCCCGGTTCTATCCGACGCCTTTGTCCAAGCCCCCACGACACACCCTGACCTTACAGTTCACGTCATTCCCGGCATCAAACAAACCGATCCCGCGGACGTCATGCGCGGCGAAGAAACCCAGATCAGCGGGTTCTTGGCGCGTAATCCAAATTGGGACGGCGTGATATGCCTGCCCGGAACCCACACGAAATGGGTGCATATCAGCGCCAACGAGGTTGTCAGCTTTCAAACCTTCATGACGGGTGAATTGTTCGATACCATCGCCAAGCAAACAGTGCTGCGTCACTCCATCGCTGCGGATGGCTGGGACGATGACGCCTTTGCCATCGGGCTAGATATGGGCATGGCCCGTCCAGAGCGGCTGGCCGCGCGGCTTTTTTCGCTGCGCGCCAATGGACTGCTGAATGATATGGCGGGTGAAGCAGCGCGCGCGCAACTTTCGGGCCTATTGATCGGCGCGGAACTCGCCGCTGCAAAACCCTATTGGCTGGGCCAACAGATTGCAGTTATTGGTGATAGCAGCCTGTCCAAGCTTTATGTTGATGCGCTAGCGACCCAAGCGGCCCCCGCGACGCAAGTCAATGCAAGTGCTATTACATTGGCAGGCCTCACAGCCGCCTATCAGCGCCTGAAAGGATAACTCATGACCCGCCCTCTGATCGCTATTTTGCGTGGTGTCACGCCAGCTGAGGCAGCACCGATCGCCGCTGCATTGATCGATGCCGGTATTACAAAGATTGAGGTACCGCTGAATTCGCCTGATCCATTCGACAGCATCAAGGCAATGGCGGACGCCTATGGATCGGACGCGCTGATCGGGGCTGGCACGGTTTTGTCGACAGATGATGTCGGACGGGTGGCAAACGCGGGTGGTAAATTGATCGTATCGCCTAATTGCGACCAACGGGTGATCGTGGCCACAAAGGCAGCTGGCATGGAAAGCTGGCCCGGGGTCATGACACCGACCGAATGCTTTGCGGCGCTGAAAGCCGGCGCAGATGGGTTAAAGATTTTTCCCGCCAGCCTGCTTGGCCCTGAAGGCATCAAGGCGATCCGCGCCGTCTTGCCACAAGGCACGCAGGTTTATGCTGTGGGCGGTGCAGGCGCCGACAACTTTGCCGAATGGATCGCTGCATCGGCAGACGGGTTTGGTATTGGTTCAGCACTTTATAAGACGGGTTTTTCCGTCGCAGATGTCGCGGCGCGCGCGCGCGATATGGTCGCCGCGTACGACGAAGCATCCCAATGATTTATGACGACACGCAATGCACACTTGGCGAAGGCCCTCTTTGGCATCCTTTGCGCGGGCAGTTGTTCTGGTTCGATATTCTGGATCGCAAGCTGCATACCGAAGGCCAGCATTGGCAGTTCGCCGACTATGTCAGTGCGGCAGGTTGGATCGATGAAGACACGCTTTTGGTCGCGACAAGTAACGCGCTGCGCCGCTTTGATCTGACAACAGGCGATCATCATGTCGTCGTGCCACTTGAGGCTGATGACGCTGTGACGCGCTCTAACGATGGGCGCGCTGACCCGCAGGGTGGTTTCTGGATTGGCACGATGGGCATCGAGGCCGAAAATGATGCTGGCGCGATTTACCGCTACTACAAAGGCGAGCTACGTCAACTTTTTGCACCCATCACTATCTCGAATGCGATCTGTTTTGCACCGGATGGCAAAACAGCATATTTCACCGACACGCCTACGCAAAAGATCATGTGCGTTGCACTTGATGCTGATGGATGGCCCGCGGCTGATCCTGCCGTGCATCTTGATTTGTCCGGTACAGAGTTCCGCCCCGACGGTGCCGTGATCGATGCGGGCGGCAACCTTTGGAGCGCACAATGGGGTGTCGGGCGTGTTGCAGGTTATGATCCCAAGGGGGCTTTCTTGGAGAGCTTCAATTTCGCAGCAAGCCAGACATCCTGCCCGGCATTTGGTGGTGACGACCTGACCACGTTGTTTTGCACCAGCGCAGCCGTTGGCACAAACGGCACCGAAGACGGCAAGACATTCTGCGCACAAACACGCTATAAAGGACAGGCAGAGCATCGCGTCATCCTGTAACGCATTGTTTCGCGATCCCGGCCCTTAACTGCAAAGGTTCTTGCCATGAAACGCACGCTTGGCGTTTGTTATTATCCCGAACATTGGCCCGAAGACCAATGGACCACGGACGCGGCCCAAATGGTTGCAGCTGGCCTGTCTTGGGTCAGAATTGGCGAATTCGGATGGAGCAGAATGGAAGCCGCACCCGGCACCTTTACATGGGACTGGTTGGACCGTGCGATTGCGGTTTTGGGTGACGCGGGGCTTCAGGTTATCCTTGGCACGCCAACGGCGACCCCACCGCGTTGGATGATCGACAAATACCCCGATATGCTCGCTATGGATGCCGACGGCCGGCCACGCAAATTTGGATCACGCCGCCACTATGACTTTAGCCATTTAGGCTACCGCGACGAATGCAAGCGCATCGCGCGCTTGATGGGCGAGCGTTATGGCAAGAACCCCCATATCGCCGCTTGGCAAATCGACAACGAATACGACTGCCACGAGACAACATTGAGCTATTCTGATGCCGCGCGAACAGGGTTTCAGGACTGGCTGGCGCAGAAATATCAATCCACAGATGCGCTAAACCGCGCGTGGGGAAATGTGTTTTGGTCAATGGACTATGACAGCTTTGACCAAATTGATCTGCCAAACTTGACCGTGACCGAGCCGAACCACCCCCATCAATTGGCGTTTCGCCGTTATAGCTCCGATCAGGTTGTCGCGTTCAATAAGGTGCAAGCCGATGAGCTACGCAGGCATACGGATGCACCATTGATACATAATTACATGGGTCGGATCACGGCCTTCGATCATTGGAAAGTTGGCGCTGACCTCGATATCGCCTCTTGGGATAGTTACCCGATTGGCTTCCTATCGGACCGCCTTGAAGGAAGCCCTGCTTTCAAGCAGGCTTTCTTGCGTCAAGGCCACCCTGACAATCAAGCCTTCCACCATGATCTTTACCGTGCCGTCGGCAAAGGCCGCATGTGGGTAATGGAACAGCAGCCCGGTCCGGTGAACTGGGCACCCTACAACCCAGCCCCGCTGGCGGGCATGGCGCGTCTTTGGGCATGGGAAGCATTTGCGCATGGGGCAGAAACGGTCTGCTATTTCCGGTGGCGACAAGCCCCTTTTGCGCAAGAACAAATGCACGCAGGTCTGTTGCGCCCGGACAGCACTCCGGCCCCGGCCTTGGCCGAAACACGCCAGATCGCGGATGAATTCGCATCATTGGGCGATGTTGGCACTGCAAAAGCACAAGTCGCGCTTGTTTTCGATTATGAGAGCGCATGGGCTTGGGACACGCAGCCGCAAGGCGCTGATTTTGAGATGTTCCGTTTGGCATTTGCCGCCTATTGCGCGCTGCGGCGTGCAGGGTTGAGCATTGATATCTTACCGCCTGACACATCTGATCTGTCAGGCTACAAATTGGTATTGGCGCCGGGCATCATGACGCTGTCTGACAACATGCGCACAGCACTTACGTCCTTCGAGGGCACGGCTTTGATTGGCCCGCGCACCGATACCAAGACCTCTGAACTTGCAATCCCCGTGCCGATGGGGCCGCTGCTACCTGAACTCGATGTCACGGTTGTACTGACTGAAAGCATGCCACCAGACGACAAAATCAAGCTGCAGGGTGGAGGGCGCTTTGTGCATTGGTTTGAGCATCTGGAAGGCACAGCGCCAGTTCACTTGACCACAAAAGCCGGACAGCCAGCGATCATGGGTGGCGATCACATCAGGTACCTTGCGGGATGGCCGGATGACGCCACATTCGACAGCATTATCGGCGGTCTGTGTGACGCGTTAGAGTTGGAAACCCTCAGTTTGCCCGAAGGTTTGCGGATACGTGATACGGATACGCACCGTTTCGTCTTCAACTATGCGGCACACACCCAGTCGTGGAATGGGACCATTATTCCGGCCGCAGGCGTCCATTGGGAGCCGCTCGCGTGATTGCTTTTGGCACGACCAAGACGGGCCAAGACGTCCATAAGATCACACTCGGTTCTGGCGACTTGACAGTCAGCGTGCTGACTTGGGGCGCTGTGGTGCAAGACGTGCGGCTCGCAGGTGTTGATCGGTCCCTCACGATGGGATCGGATCATTTGGCAGACTACGAGGGCGAGATGCGCCATCATGGAGCGTTGATCGGACCGGTTGCCAATCGGATCAGCACGGCACGTGTGCGTCTTGATGGAATGATGCACGAGTTGGAGCGCAACCAAGACAATCGCATCCACCTGCATTCAGGCGCGCAAGCGACCCATCTACAGGTTTGGGATGTCATTGACGTAGCCGCCGACAAGGCGACGCTTGCAATCAACCTCACTGACGGGCAATGCGGCCTGCCCGGCAATCGAAGAATAACGGCGACATTTGAAGTTACACCGGCCGCGACACTCACACTGAAAATCACAGGTGTAACTGACGATACGACGCTGATGAATTTCGCCAATCACTCTTACTGGAACCTCGATGGTAGCCGCCGGTTTGACGGGCATAGCCTACAAATCAAGGCTGACCATTTCCTGCCGACGACAGCTGATTTCACCCCAACCGGTGAGGTCTTGGACGTGACGGGCACAGACATGGACTTTCGAAAGGCCCGCCGCATAGAGGCGCAAGCACCCGCGCTTGATCACAACTTTTGCCTTTCACAAAGCGACCAACCGCTGCGCGATGTGCTGATCCTGACAGGGCAAACAGGTGTGCAGATGACAATGGCGACGACCGCATCAGGTCTTCAAGTCTATGACGGACGCGGTCCCGCCCGACCCGGCAAAGACATCTATGAAGGTCTCGCCGTTGAGGCGCAGTCCTGGCCAGATGCACCAAACAATCCGGGGTTTCCATCTATCAAGATCACCCCGGATGCGCCTTACCATCAAACGACGGTTTGGCGATTTAAGGCTTAGCTTCCGCGGTACGTTGAAAAACTGAAGGGCGATACCAACAACGGGACATGATAGTGCGAGGTTGGATCATTGATGCCAAAACGGAGCGGGATCTCATCAAGAAAATGGATCGCTTCATCACGTCCGAAATAGGCGCCAGCCTGAAAAACCAGCTCATATTTCCCAACGACAAAATCATCTGTTGGCAGGATGGGACTATCCGTGCGCCCATCATCATTTGTGACCATGCCAACGACATGATGGCGACCACTTTCGTCCAAACGGTAAAGGTCAATTTGCATACCAGCAGCGGGTAAACCGCTGGCCGTATCCAAGACGTGTGTTGTTAAAAATCCGCTCATGTGGTCCCCCAAATATTGCCGGCAACATTCCGGATATTGCGCAGAATGTCACGTGGCTTTTTGATCATGTCGCAACCGGTCTAATATGTCCGAAATACCCGCGCTGTGCTGTCGCACCCTCATGATCTTTGCTGCAGCGCAGCTATATCAGGTTCAAAGGTAGAATTGCTGAAAGCTGAGGCCCACGATGGAACTCGAAACATTGCTATTGTCGCGTATTCAATTTGCGGCAAACATCTCTTTCCACATTCTGTTCCCGACGATTACGATCGCATTGGGCTGGGTGCTGTTGTTCTTTAAACTGCGCTACAACCGCACTGGCGAAGAACGCTGGATGGAAGCTTACCGCTTTTGGGTGAAAATCTTCGCGTTGTCTTTTGCGATGGGCGTTGTCTCGGGCATTACAATGTCATTCCAATTCGGCACAAATTGGCCCGGATTTATGGAAAAAGTCGGCAATATTGCAGGACCGCTCCTTGCCTACGAGATCATGACGGCCTTCTTCCTTGAGGCCGTTTTCCTCGGCATCATGCTGTTTGGGTTTAGCCGTGTTCCCAACTGGGTGCACACAATGGCAACGTTCCTCGTCGCATTCGGCACGTTGATGTCGGCCTTCTGGATCATTGTTCTGAACTCTTGGATGCACACACCTCAAGGCTTTGAGATGATCGACGGTGTCGCCCATGCAACCGATTGGTCAGCCATCATCTTTAACCCGTCAATGCCGTACCGCTTTACGCACATGGTGCTGGCCAGTTTCCTGACCGTCAGCTTTCTGATTGCCGGTATCAGCGCGTTCCGCTGGTTGATCGGCGGCAAAACCGAAGGCGTGCGGGTCGCGTTGAAAACCGCCATCGTGGCCGCAGCCTTGTTGATCCCCGTGCAAATCCTTGTCGGTGACTTCCACGGCCTGAACACAAAAGAGTATCAGCCTGCGAAAGTGGCCGCGATGGAAGGCAACTGGGAAACCGGCACAGGCGTGCCTTTGATCCTGTTCGCGATCCCCGATGAAGAAGCCCGCGAAAACAAGTTTGAGATCGGCATCCCAAAACTGGCATCGTTTATCCTGACGCATGACTGGAACGGCGAAGTAAAAGGCCTGAACGACTTTGTGACCGACGATGGTGAAGTGCTTCACCCGCGTGTGTCGCCTGTCTTTTGGTCGTTCCGCGTGATGGTGGGGACAGGCCTGCTGATGCTCTTGGTCAGCTGGACTGCGACCTACATGATCATGCGCCGCAAACGTGGGGTCGAAGGGCTACCCAAGCCAATGCTTTACGCGCTTGTCGGCATGAGCTTTAGCGGATGGCTTGCCACTTTAGCCGGTTGGTACACAACCGAGATCGGACGCCAGCCTTGGTTGGTTCATGGTGTCATGTCCACGAAGGAAGCGGTCGCAGATGTTCCTGCGCCTTTGGTTCTGTCGACACTGATCGCCTATCTTGTTGTCTACGCCGCACTCTTGGCAGCTTATATCTTCGTGATTTTCTATCTCGCGCGGAAAGCGGCCAAAGGCGAAAGCATCGGCACGAGGATCGCACCCACACCAGCGGCGGCACCTCGCCCCATGCCAGCGGAGTGATGTGATGTACTATTTTGGTGATCCAACCATTTGGCTACCCTTCGTCTTTGCAGGTCTGATGGGTGCCTCGATCCTGATATATGTTGTTTTGGATGGATTTGACCTTGGTGTGGGCGTCCTGTTCCCTTTTGCCAATGATGACGAAAAAGACCGGATGATCGCATCGATTGGCCCGTTCTGGGACGCAAACGAGACATGGCTTGTACTTGCAGTCGGGTTGCTGCTGGTCGCTTTTCCGTCAGCACATGGCGCTATCCTGACAGCGCTTTATCTACCTGTAGCCATCATGTTGATCGGGCTGATATTGCGCGGCGTGGCTTTTGAGTTTCGCGCCAAAGCACCCGCACCCCACAAAAGACTTTGGAACAATGCATTCTTTGCAGGATCACTGATGACCTCGCTTAGCCAAGGTTTCATGCTCGGCATGTATGTGATGGGGCTGGAATGGACCTGGCTGAACTTCGCGTTCGCGCTGCTGACAGCGGTGTTTCTGACAGTCGGTTACAGTTTCATCGGTGCGACCTGGGTTATTCATAAAACATCCGCCGCGCTGCAAATCAAAGCGGTCGATTGGGCTAAAGGTGGCATTTGGGGATTGATCCTTGGGATTGGCGCGGTCTCGCTAGCGACCCCATTCGTCAGCACCCGTATTTTTGACAAATGGTTTAGTTGGCCAGAGGCGCTCTATCTGGTGCCATTACCAATTCTGTCTGCACTTCTGGTTTATTGGTTATGGGCGATGTTGCGTAAAATGCCCTATCCGGAAGACCGCCGGTCATGGCAACCTTTTGCTGCGGCAACAGCGCTTTGGGTTATGGCATTTGGGGGCATGGCATATAGTTTTTACCCCTACGTTGTGCCGGAACAGATCACGATTTACGAAGCGGCCAGCGCGCCTGAAAGCCTGTTCATCATCTTGATCGGCACCTGCGTGGTGTTGCCAACAATCATGGCCTACACCGTCATGTCATACTTTATTTTCCGCGGGAAAGCGACTGAACTGCGTTATGACTAAGGGGCGGTGGATCACGTTCCACCTTACAATCCAGACCGCCGCGATATGTAAGGTGGGTTTAAACCCACCCCATCCGCAGAATCGGTTTGACACCCCTGTCCCCATTGCGTAATCGGTCGCTCGTGGTAAGGCGCGGTAGCTCAGTTGGTTAGAGCGAACGACTCATAATCGTTAGGTCGGGAGTTCAAGTCTCCCCCACGCCACCACCAAACCTCTCACAGTCAAAATTCTAGACCTATGGCATGAACGATGGCCCGACTTTTGGGCGTTTGGCTGCGCCAAGCCACCTTGAGTTCCCGGAATTGAAATCGTCGCCTTCCGGTCGTGGACCGGACATGCCACGTTACGTCGCATGTCCGATATCTTCACAACAGCAATCATCACGACACCTCGTCTGCGATTGGAGCCCTTCGCGCCACTCCACGCACCTGCGCTGAATGCCATCAACAATGAACCACAAGTCATGGAGTTTCTGAGTGATGGAACGCCTGAGACCATGGAGAAAACTCACGCAAACATCGCACGTGTCCGCGAACGTTGGGAGCAGCTTGGCTATAGTTGGTGGGCCATCATCAACCCAACATCAGAAACGGTAATCGGTGCGGCGTGCGCGCAAAACGTAGCCAACGAGGATGACGCAGAAATCGAAATTGGTTGGCGTCTAGCCACAAGTGCCAACGGACACGGATATGCAACCGAAGCTGGCAAAGCCGTGGCCACCTATGCATTTGAAACCATCGGCGTTGACCATGTCGTTTCTGTCGCACACCCCAAAAACATCGCGTCGCACAAAGTCATGCAGCGTGTCGGCATGACCTATCGCGGCATCGAGACCCACTATAACGAATCCTGCACCACCTATGTCCTGCACAAATCAGATCACATCGCATAGCAACATAGCATCTTTTCGCGCAGGGTCTTTGGAAGTAGCGTAACGCTGATACTGGCTGGAGGCCCCATGACACTTCTCTCACAACTCGGCGATGCTATCGGGCCATCCAACGTCCTGACAGGCAATGACGCCGCTGCATATGGCAAAGACTGGACCGGTGCATATACCTCGACACCCCTCGCGGTCCTGCGTCCCGCGAATACCAGTCAAGTTGCGGCTATCTTAAAAATTGCGAATGAAACCAAAACGCCTGTCGTTCCGGCCTCCGGGCGCACGAGCCTGACCGGTGCCACGCTCGCGCAAGACGCACTGATGCTGTCGGTTGAACGGCTCAATGACATCTCAGACATCAATGTCGCTGGACGCACCGCAACAGTTGGCGCAGGCGTTATCCTGTCTAACTTGCACGATGCAGTCGACGCGCATGACTTGATTTTCCCACTCACATTGGGTGCACGTGGATCTGCGATGATAGGTGGCTTGCTGTCGACAAATGCGGGTGGATCGAACGTGGTCCGCTATGGCAGCACGCGCGGGCTTTGTCTGGGACTTGAGGTCGTCATGGCCGACGGTCGGATCATGAACTTGATGAGTGCTTTGCACAAAGACAATTCCGGGCTTGATCTGCGCAATCTGGTGATCGGAGCGGAGGGCACGCTGGGCATTATCACAGCGGCCGTCTTGAAACTGCGGCCAAAACCGCAGGCTTATGCCACAGCAATGGTCGCGGTCCCATCGCTGAGTGATGCACTTGCGTTGTTGCACAAACTGCAAGACGAAACAGGTGGCGGCGTCGAGGCGTTCGAATACATGCCGCGCAGCTATATCGACAAACACATGCAGCTTTTCCCCGATATCTCCGCGCCATTTGATGACAGCTATGACGTCAACATCATGATCGAGGTCGCCGCAACGCAGGCGAAAGACGCAAAACCCAATTCAGACGGAAGCCTCCCCGTTGTCAGCGCGCTGGAAGACACGCTTGGCGCCATGTTGGAAGCGGGTACTGTGCTGGATGCCGTCATCGCCCAGAACGAAGCCCAGCGCCGTGATATTTGGAAACGCCGTGAAGATGCAGGAGAGGTTGCATTCTTTGGAGGCGTTTTTGTGAACACTGATGTCGCCGTTCCTTTGGATAAGGTCGCGGCGTTTGAGCAAGCGCTAACACCTCGGATCAAAGCGATTGATCCCGATGCAAGCGAAATCATCGTCGCCCATCTGGGTGACGGTAATATTCACCATACCAGCTATATCAGCCGCAATGACCCCGCCGTTATGGACGCACTCGTTGAAGCCGTCGAAGATGTCGTGCAAGAACTGGGCGGATCGTTCAGCGCCGAACACGGGATTGGTGTATCAAAGCTAGAGACAATGAAGCGCCGCAAAGACCCCGTTGCCTTGGATGCGATGCGCGCGATCAAAGCAGCGCTTGATCCAAATAATATCCTAAACCCGGGCAAGGTTATCCCTGGCATCTAGGCTTCAGAAAAAGTTCGGACCGGCTTGTTCCAGCAACTTTGCCGCCATCGCGCGGCCCATCTCTGCGCCGTCTTCAATTGCGCCGCCCATATCGTCGCCATAGACCTCCGTCCCATCCGTGCGCAGAATCTCACCGCGCAGACGCACAGACCCACCATCAAGCTCGGCCAATGCGCCAATTGGCGTTTCGCACGATCCGTCCAGATGCGCCAGAAATGTACGTTCTGCTGCCAGACGTTGCCCGGTCGGGCCATGATGGATTGCTTCCAGCATTTCGGCCGCGCGGCTGTCATCGCCGCGACGTTCAATGCCAATCGCACCTTGTGCGACGGCAGGCAGCATGTCCTCTGGGGAGACGGCCGTGCGTGGCACATCCGTCATATTCAGACGGTTCAGCCCTGCCATTGCGAGGAAGGTCGCCTCGGCAACCCCGTCGCCTAATTTCTTCAACCGGGTCTGCACGTTGCCGCGAAACTCGACAATATTCAGATCGGGGCGCTTTGCCAGCAATTGCGACCGGCGGCGTAGCGACGAGGTCCCAACGGTGGCCCCTTGGGCAAGGTCATCCAGACCCTTGGCATTGAGCGACACAAATGCGTCACGCACATCTTCACGCGGCAAGTACGTATCCAACAGCAACCCATCGGGCTGATCAACTGGCATGTCTTTCATCGAATGCACTGCAATATCGATGGACCCATCCAACAACGCCTCTTCGATCTCGCGGGTGAACAAGCCTTTGCCGCCGATCTCTTTTAACGGCCGGTCCTGAATAGCATCGCCCATCACCTTGATGACACAAATTGCAAAGGCATCTTCGGGCAAGTCAAACGCGGACATCAGGCGCGACCGGGTCTCATGCGCTTGGGCCAAAGCCAAAGGCGATCCACGGGTTCCAATATTGAAGGGCGAAGCGGGAGTGGGCAAAATCAGTGTCATATTTGGATTGTTAGACGTGTCAACCTAGCCTGACAACTCCCTTGACAACATCTTCTGCAATTGGGACCACAGGGGCGATAAAAAAGGACACCTCATGGCGCAGCAAAAGACCATCCTTCGGGCCCTCGCGGGCGAAACACTTCCTACACCTCCGATTTGGATGATGCGGCAAGCAGGGCGCTATTTACCTGAGTATAAAGCCACGCGGGCACAAGCCGGAGATTTCTTGTCGCTGTGCTACAATCCTGAACTGGCAGCCGAGGTAACGTTGCAGCCCATTCGCCGCTACGGCTTTGATGCAGCGATTCTTTTTGCAGACATATTGCTTCTCCCCCAAGCGCTCGGCGCTGATCTTTGGTTTGTGACCGGCGAAGGTCCACGGCTTTCCACGATCACCTCTGCCGATGAACTTGCCAAGCTGAAGCCAACCGAGGCTATTCACGATACGCTGAACCCGATCTACGAGACTGTGAAAATTCTGTCGCGCGAACTGCCCAAAGAGACGACTTTGATCGGCTTTGCGGGCTCTCCTTGGACGGTCGCGACTTATATGATCGCGGGTCAAGGCACGCCAGACCAAGCCCCCGCACATGCATTGAAGGCCGAAAATCGCGCCGTCTTTGACGGCATCATGGCCCGCATCACCGAGGGCACGATCGCGTATCTGTCAAAGCAGATCGAGGCTGGAGCCGAATGCGTAAAGCTCTTCGACAGCTGGGCGGGGTCCTTGCAAGGCGAGGACTTTATCAATTATTCAATCAAACCGATGCAGCAGATCATTGCCGCATTGAAAGAGAAACACCCCGGCATTCCGGTTATCGCGTTTCCGCGCGGTGCAGGTACAAGTTACGTAGGCGTGCATGCAGCGACGGGCGCCGATTGTGTGGCCGTTGACGACGGTGTCGATGCCGCTTGGGTGGCCGAGCACGTACAAAAAGACGGCTGCGTGCAGGGCAATCTGAAATCATCGCATATGGTGACGGGTAGTGACGCCTTGGTCAGCGAGACACGTCGCATCTGTGATGCACTCGCGGGCGGACCGCACATCTTCAACCTTGGACACGGGATCACGCCTGACGCGGACCCTGAGAATGTTCAATTGATGATTGATACGGTTCGCGGGTCGTAAATCTGCCTCAAAAGCGATTTACGCATGGCAATGAATTGGAGCTTGCCCAGTGAAACTGCCGCTCACATTGCGTATTGCCTATCACAGTTTCCGCTCGGTCGTTCGGGCGGGACTTTTGTTCATGATCGCTTGGGTGGTGTTCATTCCCGCCAGCGCAGATGAAAACGCGGCATTGGGCGTGCCGCAAAGCATCCAGTACCCGCCGGGCCTGCGGACGATGCGTATGGCACAAGTCGTGGTGAACGTCGCTCCACCGCAGCTATACACCCTTGTTGCACGTGCCTCTGGCCGGGATATCCCACCGTTTCTGATCCAGGTCGCCATGATGCAGATGGCGGCTGGTAACGTGTTGCCAGCCACCGCAACAGTTACCCCAAAGATCGACAGTTCACGCGATATCGATGGTCCGCGCTTTATTCAGGTGGATTAGACCCACTTCGCCAAAGGCGGCAAGCTCATCAAAACTGCATTCGCATCATGCCCAGTTGCGAGGCCGAATTTTGTGCCCCGATCATAGACCAGATTGTATTCTGCATAGAGACCACGGTGCACAAGTTGCGTGTCTTTATCCGCATCTGTCCAATCGGTGTTGCGACGCTTTTCAACCAGCGGCACATAGGCAGGCAAGAAGGCTTTACCGATGTCTTGGGTGAGCGTGAAATCAGCATCCCAATCGCCTGTGCAGTAGTCGTCCATGAAAATGCCGCCGACGCCCCGCGCCCGATTGCGGTGCGGAATGTAGAAATACTCATCCGCCCATTCTTTGAGCTTTGGATAATGCGCCTCGCCGTGCGGGTCGAGATGAGCCTTTTGCGTGGCGTGGAAATGGGCGGTATCTTCGTCATATTCGATACAAGGGTTGAGGTCCGAGCCACCACCAAACCACCAAGCATGGGGGGTCCAGAACATGCGTGTGTTCATATGGACCGCGGGAGCATGCGGGTTTTGCATATGCGCGACCAGTGAAATACCCGATGCCCAGAAGCGCGGGTCATCGGCCATGCCGGGCACACCGCGTGCGGCCATCGCTTTCTGTGCTGATGCACCCAATTCGCCGTAGACGGTCGAGACATTGACGCCGACTTTTTCAAAGACGCGACCACCGCGCATGACAGACATCAAACCGCCCCCTGCGTCTGACCCATCGTCAGATGTGCGCTTGGTCTCGGTTACTTCAAATCGTCCAATGTCGCCTTGCCTCTCAAAGCTATCTTCTAATCCCTCAAAGGACGCTACAATCTCGTCGCGCAACGTGCGGAACCATGATGCTGCTTTGTTTTTTTCCGCCTCAAACCCGTCTGACATTCTGCGCTCTTGTCCCTGATATTGAATAACATGCTAACTTAGCTTTTATGCACCATAAAGATGATACAGTTATGATCCAGATCAAAACCGGAGAGAGCCATGCGCCCTGCCCTAATAATTCTACCACTTGTCGTTCTTGCGGCCTGTGCGACCCCGCGCGAGCAATGCATCAACGATGTGACCCGCGATACCCGTGTGCTCAGCAGTTTGATCAATGAAACACGTGGAAACCTGGATCGCGGTTATGCCTTGGAAGAACGTCAGGACGTGCGTACCATACGTTCAACCTGTCGCGGGCGCGATGATGCGGGTGACCTCTTTGAGTTCCGCTGCGACAAAACGAACACGTTCACAACGACAGTGCCCGTCGCGATTGACCTGAATGTCGAGCGTGCGAAGCTTGCATCGTTGGAAGAACGCTTTGCACAAGCACAGTCGTCGTCAAATCAGGCAGTGGCACAATGTATCGCGGTGCATCCAGAATAATTAATGTGCCGAAACAGCCGCCGGATCGATAAGTGTCCGGCCGCCATCGACCGTAATGATCTGGCCTGTGACAAAAGCAGACGCATCCGAGGCAAGATATTGCACCGCGTCTGAAACTTCACCCGGGCTCGCGATCCGATGCAAGGGCGTGCTTTCCACAATAGCATCACGCAATTCTTCATGGTCTTTAAGCGACCCTTTCAGGCTCGCGCTCATGACGCTACCGAATGCCACCGCATTCACGCGGATACCGTTCGGTGCAAGCGAGACCGCCAGTGAACGCGTCATCTGATCCAAGGCCGCAGAGCTTACAGAATATGCCAAAAGGTTTGGGTGTGTACGCCGTGCCGCGATTGAGCTGAGGTTCACAATAGATCCAATGGGGGATGAAAAATCACCGTCTGCTTGCTTAATCATCTTGCGGGCAACAGCCTGACTAACCCGCAAGGCTGTGAGCGCGTTTTGCTGCAAGAGTTCCTCGACAGAGTTATCATCGGGGTCAAGCGGATCGGTCTCCATGACCTGACGCGATGCATTCACCAGAATATCAACACGCTCGAACGCTTCTACGGTCGCTGAAAGCAAATTGGCGATGGTCAGTTTCTTGCGCAAATCGCCTGCAAAAATCCTGACATTTTCTTCTTTGTCCGCGTCTTCACCCATCTCGTGGGTTAAAGTCTTTTCATCCATATCGGCGAATACAACATTGGCACCCATCTGCACAAAATGCCTGCCAATCGCGAGGCCCACGCCGTTGGCCGCCCCTGTCACAATCGCAGTCTTTCCAGCAATAGAAAATGACATCAGAGAACTCCTTTGAGCCGATCAGCGATGCGGACGGGTGGCGTGAAATATCTTGAACGCACCATTCCCACCAATCGTGTCCACATTACGGAAACTTTCGGTCAGGCTGCTTTCATATGGCAAATGCCGGTTCGCAACCATCCATAACTTGCCGCTTGGTGTCAGTAGGCGTGCAGCGGCCTGAATAAAGGCGCGACCTAAACTTGGATCAGACGCGCGGCCCACATGGAAGGGTGGGTTAATGACGATGCCGTCATAAGCCGCGCCCTGAAAACGTGTGGCGTCCGCCCAATGGAACGACACGCGCGGGTCATCCACGTTTCGCCTAGCGCAGTCCAGTGCGAGTGCCTCGGCCTCGATCAGATCTAATGACGTCACACCTTTGCGCGATAAAACGGGTGCGGCCAGATACCCCCAACCTGCGCCCAAATCTGCCATCCGGTGCGGCAGTTTAGCTGGCAATGCATCAACGAGAAGCGCGGACCCCGCATCAACGGCCCCGTCCGAGAATACGCCAGCGGTTGTGACATAGCCATGCGGGCCTTTGGCAGGCGGTGGCGACGCCCAATCAGCAAAAGCATCAGTTGCCTGAAACCAAAAAATGCGACCGTGCCCCTTTGTCAGGGTTGGCAATTGACCCAGTGACTTTCGGCAGGCCTTGAATAGACTATCTACGCCATCGGTCTTCTGTCCATCAACAATGACGACGTCGGCGTTTGCGCAGGCGGCGGCAACCATCGCACGCGCCAAAGCCTTAGCGCGCGGAACAACGACGATTGCCACAGTCGCGCGCGGCAGTTCTTGCGCTACGGGATAACCGGCGCTTTCCCATGCTGCATAGTCGGGATAAAACCCGTGAACGATAGTGACCCGGTCGCGGGGCAAAGCCGACACATCATAGGTGGCAGACGGGCGCATAACGGCGATCTGACCTTCTGGCAGCGCCAACAGGCCGTCTTCTAGGGCGGTACTTAAACGGGATTGGGACATATCTGATCGAAAAGCGGCAGGCCGCTATTCTTTCTCCATTGTGCACTGGAGCGGGTGCTGATGACGTTGCGCGAAATCCATGACCTGCGCCACTTTGGTTTCGGCGATTTCATGACTGAACACGCCAACAACAGCCAGACCCTTCTTGTGGACAGTCAGCATCAGCTCAAATGACTGCGCATGCGAAAGTCCAAAGAAACGTTCCAGCACATGAACGACGAACTCCATCGGAGTGAAGTCATCATTTAAAATCAACACCTTATACATAGGTGGGCGCTTCGTCTTAGGCTTGGTTTCAAGCACAACACCGACGTCGCCGTCGTCATCACCCTTTTTATCCGCCATCATTTGAAACTCTACCAGCATTGATCCGCCTTGGTTGGTTGGCGTTATATATAAGGCACACGGTGGCCAAGAAAACCCCCTGCGTTTTCACATTGTAAACGCTGTATTTTACCCCTGCAATTCGCCGATATTGCGATCACAGCAAGAACCGACACTAGATATGGATAAGTTGCGCGATGATCACAATGAAAGTCCTTGAAATAAAGGTGTTTTCTGAAAATCGAACCTGTGCTAGCGTCCTCTCATAATAATAAGGTCACCGGAAAAATCTGGGGCCAGAGGCAGTAAAAAATGAGGCAAGCGACGTGACAAGTCGTCCGGGACAGTGGGCCCTCCAAGGGCTATTTCTATGTGTGTTGTTGATATCCGTCCTGCTTGCGCCGATCCGCGCAACGGCAGCGCCGTATGCTGCAATGGTGATGGACGCGCGAACAGGCGAAGTGCTGCATTCACGTAATGCCGACACCCAATTGCATCCAGCATCGCTTACAAAAATGATGACGCTTTATGTAGCGTTTCAAGCTATTGAACGCGGCGAAATCTCGCTTGATACACCGGTGCGCATCAGCCGCCTTGCGGCGTCAGAGCCACCTTCAAAGCTTGGCCTGCGTTCTGGTCAAACGATCCGCCTACGTTTCCTTCTGCGGGCAGCAGCCGTGAAGTCAGCCAATGATGCTGCCACTGCCATCGGCGAAGCGATCTCTGGCTCTGAAGAAGCTTTTGCCACACGCATGAACCGCACGGCCCGCGCAATGGGTATGCGCAACACAAATTTCCGCAATGCACATGGTTTGACCCAATCCGGGCACCTGTCAACGGCACGCGACATGTCCGTGCTCGGCCGTCATGTCATCTACGACTTTCCCCAGTATTATAACCTCTTCTCGCGCCGCTCTGCGAATGCAGGCATTGCCACAGTGCGCCACACGAACCGCCGCTGGTTGGATAGTTACTCAGGCGGTGACGGAATCAAAACAGGATATACACGCGCGGCGGGCTTTAACCTTGTTGCCTCTGCCCAGCGCGGACAAGAGCGCGTCATTGCGACCGTCTTTGGTGGATCATCAACGGCCGCACGGAATGCACGCATCACAGAATTGATGGATATGGGCTTTAACCGTGCACCAGCGCGCGCCACGATCCGCAGGCCAAACCCGCCAGCTGCAATGCTTTCAAGCAACGAGACACCGCGCAGCACAACAGGCGGCAGCAAGACTATTCGTGTCAGTGGTTCGGTGAACACAAGCATCCGTCCCGTTTCGCGCCCAACCGTCGCGCCAGTTGCCGAAGAGTTACTGGTTGCAGCTGTTGAGCCGGACATCATCAATGCCGCGATAGCCTCGGCTGTTGATGCCGCTGTCGCCGAAGCCTTGGCAAGCAGCGTTGCTGTGGCACCACAGGTCACGCCCACAACACGGCCAGCACAAAACGAAACAATTATGACTGCGGCAGCAGCACCCGCCGCCGCCGCGCCAATTGAGATCGGACCCGAAGTCGTTACGCGCATCTCTACATCAGGGGGCCGCCACTGGGGGGTCAACGTGGGACGTTATGACACGCGTTATGCCGCTGAACGCGTTTTACTCCGCGTGGCGCTGAATGAAATGAGCACGCTTGATGGATCACTGCGCCGGGTCGTTCAACGCTCCGGTGGGTTTGATGCCAACTTTATGGGTCTGACCCGCGAAGGCGCTGATCTGGCCTGTCGCAGATTGCAAGCACGTGGCACGACCTGCTTTATGATAGGGTCCGAAGGTTAGAAACTAGACCTCGCGGTAACGTTGCAGCCGTTCTTCCAACGTGCCGCTATGTAGCTCGAACATGTGGTTGTCGAAATCATAAAAGTAGATCGAATGCCCTTCACCGGCGACGCGTGAGCGGCCTTCTTTCACTTCCAAGCCCAGCGATTGAATGCGCTGTAGCCTGTCATCATAGTCTTCAGGGGCCATCTTAAACGCGACATGATTGTACGTCTTGTTGGGTAGGGGGTCGCCTTGCATGGTTGCAAGCCAGACACCACCAACATCGAAGAAGCGTTCTTTGGACAGCGAAAAAGTTGCATCACCGCTGTCATAAATCTTCTTGGCATCAAGAACCGTGGTGAGCATCTGTTCCATTTTGTCCAGATCGCGCACGATAAAAGTCATATGGCTGAGGCCGTCAATCATCGCCTAGGCCACCTTGCCCTCAAAGGCAGCAGCCATCAGTGCACGGGTGTATTCAGTTTGCGGGGCGTCAAAGATTGCGGCGGCGTCACCTGCCTCTACGACATCGCCCTGCTTCATCACCATGACTTTATGAGACAGGGCGCGAACAACCTTCAGATCGTGGCTGATAAACAAATAGGCCAGTCCGTACTTTTGCTGCAACTCCCGTAACAAATGCACGATCTGAACTTGCACCGTCATATCCAGCGCAGACGTTGGTTCGTCCAAAATAAGCAGTTTGGGTCGCAAGATCATAGCGCGCGCAATTGCGATCCTTTGGCGTTGACCGCCTGAAAACTCGTGCGGGTAGCGGTCCATCAGTACCGGATCCAGCCCGACCTCGGCCATAATCTCGCCGACCATATCGCGGCGATCCCTGCCCGGCTCAACGCCGTGCACGCCAAGACCTTCGGCAATGATCTCGGCGACGGTCATGCGTGGGGAAAGCGACCCATATGGATCTTGAAAAACGATCTGCATCTCACTGCGCAAAGGGCGCATCTGGCGTTGATTTAAGCGGTGAATATCGGCGCCTTGAAAGGCAATGCGACCCTCGGACCGGATCAAACGCATCACTGCCAATGCAAGTGTTGTCTTGCCCGACCCACTTTCGCCCACAACCCCAAGCGTTTCGCCCGCGCGCACTGTCATCGTGGCCTGATTGACCGCCTTGATGTGACCAACCGTCCTTTTGAGAAGTCCGCGATGGATCGGGAACCAGATTTTGGCGCCTTCAGTCTCTAGCACAACAGGCGCTTGCGCTGACACCGGCACTGGCACGCCTGTTGATTCAGCCGCCAAAAGCGTTTGTGTGTAGGGATGTTGAGGATTTGCAAAAATCTCGGCCGTTGACCCGCTTTCAACGATTTCGCCGTCTTTCATAACACAGACGCGGTCTGCGATTTTGCGGACAATCGTCAGATCATGCGTGATGAAGAGCATCGACATGCCCTCGTCGCGCTTAAGGTCTTCAAGCAAATTTAGAATTTGCGCCTGAATAGTCACATCAAGTGCGGTTGTCGGCTCGTCCGCAATAAGCATCTCGGGACCATTGGCCAACGCCATCGCGATCATCACGCGCTGACGCTGCCCGCCGGAAAGTTCATGAGCATAAGCACCCAAGCGGCTTTCTGCATCGCGGATGCCCACACGGTGCAACAGCTGCACGATGCGATTGCGGACAGCGGCACCACGCAAACCTTGGTGCAACTCGATACTTTCGGCCAATTGTTTTTCAATGGTGTGTAATGGGTTCAGGGACGTCATCGGCTCTTGGAAAATAAAGCTGATGTCGTTGCCGCGGACACGGCGCAGTGCGGGCTCGTCCGCACCAACCATTTCTTCGCCGTTGTATTTGATCGACCCGGCCATTACAGCACTGTCGCCAAGCAACTGCACGGTTGAAAGGGCGGTCACCGATTTACCTGACCCGCTCTCACCCACAATCGCAACCGTTTCACCCCTATTCACCTGAAAGGATACGCCGCGCACAGCATGGGTCGTGTCCCCATCTTGCCGGAATGCGACGCGCAGGTCTTGGACATCTAGAACCACGTCACTCATCTTGTGTTTGTTCCTGCAACTTTCGAGGGTTTCGTGCTCTCAAAAACCATATCATCTGTGACGACATTGCCGTCCGCCACAAAGGTCTTGCGCGGATCAAATGCGTCCCGCACCCCCTCAAAGATAAAGACCAAGAGCGACAGCATCACAGCAAAGGTAAAGAACGCGGTGAAGCCCAGCCAAGGCGCTTGCAGGTTTTGCTTGGCCTGCAAGGTCATTTCACCCAGCGAAGGCGCAGACGATGGCAAACCGAAGCCCAGGAAATCAAGCGACGCCAGCCCGCCAATTGCACCGGTAACAAGAAACGGCAGCATGGTGACGGTTGCGACCATCGCATTGGGCAACATATGGCGGAACATGATCGTGCGGTCGCGCACGCCCAATGCCTTGGCGGCGCGTACATATTCCAAATTGCGGGCGCGCAGGAACTCGGCCCTGACCACACCGACAAGCGCGGGCCATCCAAATAACACTGTGAGGAACACAAGAAGCCAGTAACTTCGCCCCAATATCGCAAAGACAATGATGATCACATAAAGCGACGGCATTCCTGTCCAGATTTCAATGAACCGTTGAAAGATCAAATCGGTCCATCCACCAAAATACCCCTGCACGGCACCAGCCATGATCCCAATGATCGAGGCCGCAACTGTGACCGTCAGGGCAAATGTCACCGATAATCGGAAGCCGTAGATGACACGTGCGGTGACATCGCGTTTGGTATCATCGGTGCCCAGCCAGTTTTGCGGGCTTGGCGGTGCAGGCGCCACGCCGCCTACATCTACAATCGTGTTGTATGAATACGGAATAATCGGCCAAAGCATCCAACCTTTTTGGAAATCACCATCCAACGTCTCACCCGCATCCACAGCGGCAATCAATTCTTCCGGTGCATCAAAACAAGCTTCCAGCCCGCCTGTGACAATTAAACAGTCCACTTCTGGCTCGCCGTAACCTGCCTCTGTCGGGAAATCCCCACCGAAGTCACGCTCGGAATAGAAATTGAAAATCGGCATGTGAAGCTCACCGCGATAGCTGACCGCAATGGGTTTATCGTTCGCGACGAATTCGGCCATCAGAGAAAGTCCGAACAACACGCTAAAGATCACCAGCGACCAATACGCACGTCGATTACGCCTGAAATTGCGCAATCGGCGTTGATTGAGCGGGGAAAGAAAAGGACGCTTTGCCATCAATTTCGCGCCTCGAAATCAATACGCGGATCAATCAGGACATAGGTGAGATCTGTTAGAATACCGACCACCAGCCCGATAAGCGAAAATGCGAACAAAGTGCCGAAGACAACAGGGTAGTCGCGTGAAACAGCAGCCTCGAACCCCAATCGGCCTAGCCCGTCGAGAGAAAATAGCGTTTCGATAATCAAGGATCCACCAAAGAACACACCGATGAACAGTGCGGGGAATCCCGAGATCACAATCAACATGGCATTGCGGAACACATGCCCGTAAAGCACCTGATTTTCTGAAAGGCCCTTCGCGCGCGCAGTTATCACGTACTGCTTTTTGATCTCGTCCAGAAAACTATTCTTGGTCAGCAAAGTCAGCGTCGCAAAGGCCGAGATCGTTGAGGCCAAGACCGGCAAGGTGATGTGCCAAAGGTAATCAAGAACTTTGCCGATCAGGGTCAGGTCTTCGAAGTTGCTGGATGTCAGACCGCGCAACGGGAATATCCGGTAGTATGACCCCCCCGCAAAGAGCACGATCAACAAGATCGCAAACAAGAACCCGGGGATTGCGTAGCCTACGATGATCGCGCCCGACGTCCACGTATCAAAGGGCGTGCCGTCGCGAACCGCCTTTTTGATGCCGAGAGGGATTGATATCATGTAAGCAATCAACGTCGACCAAAGTCCCAGCGTGATGGACACCGGCATCTTTTCGAGCACCAAATCCAGCACACTGATCGAGCGGAAATAGCTCTCGCCAAAATCAAAACGCATGTAGTTCCACATCATGTTGAGGAACCGCTCTAGGGGTGGTTTATCAAAGCCGAACTCGCGTTCGAGATCGGCAATGAAATCTGCGGGCAAGCCACGTCCGCCGATGTAGTCGCTGTCTCCTGTATCGAGAATCTCGCTTCCGCCACCAGAAATGCCTTCAAAGACATCCCCCCCGCCTTCCATTTCGGCCAATATCTGTTCGATCGGTCCGCCGGGGACGAATTGGGTAAGCGCAAAGTTGATCATCATGATCCCGAGCAAAGTCGGGATCACAAGCAACAGTCGCCTGAGTATATATGCGCCCACTTATGCTGCCTTACTGAAACGCGCCGGCGGCACGTAGTTCGGCTGAGCGGTCAGCGTTGTACCACCAGTTATCGATTGGTGACAAACCAAGTGGCGGGATTTCCTTGAACTCGAACAGATCGTAATAGGCCACCGTATGCACATTCTTTTGCCACTGCGGGATCCAAAACCTTTCAGCGCGCAGGACGCGATCAAGCGCACGGGTAGCAGTTGTCAGATCTTCCAGAGTTTTTGCGGCAACAACTGTCTCAATCAACCGATCGGCGGCGGGCATTTTCAGACGCATTGGATTGCGCGAGCTATCTTCTGCTGCGGCAGACCCAAAGAACTGCGCCAACTGCTGTCCGGGCTCATAGCCTTGGCCCAGGGACGCGTTGGTAATATCAAACGCACCTGAGCGCCGGCGTTCGATATATTGGGCGGTGTCGACCCGCTCTAACACGGCATCAACGCCAAGACGTTTGAGGTTTTCAACGATGGGGTTGATGACGCGGTCGAATTGCGGCGACCGCTCCAAGAACGACACTGACAGAACTTCGCCATCCTTGCGACGTAAACCATCATCGCCAGCGATCCAGCCTGCTTCGTCGAGCAGCGCAGATGCCGCACGCAACTGCCCACGATCCAGCTGGCGTTCGGCAGAGGCCGAGACCGGAGGAATCACAGCCTCTGTTGTCAGGATTTCCGCGTCAAGCAACCCTTCGTCGACCAATGGCTGCAAAATCGCGATCTCTTCGGGTGATGGCAGGCCAACAGCCTTTAGATCAGAGTTATCCCAGAACGATTCAGGCCGTTCAAACAGGTCGTAGAACAGCGTCTTGTTCATCCATTCAAAATTGATCATCCGCGACAATGCTTCACGCACACGTCGGTCTTGGAATTTCTCTTGGTTGAGGTTGAACACAAAACCTTGGCCTGTGCCAATTGCCCCATTATTCAATTCTTCGACATTGACCCACCCGTTTTCACGCGCGGGAAAATCATAACCGGTGGCCCATTGCAGCGAGCTGTTCTCGTTGCGGTAGGTGTAAGCGCCAGATTTGAACCCCTCAAACGCCGCACTGCTATCGGCAAAGTATTCAATCCGGATCGTTTCGAAATTATTACGGCCTTGGTTGATGGGCAGGTCTGCACCCCACCAGTTTTCATCATACCGGTAGATGATCTGCCGCCCGATATCGACTTCATCCAACCTGTAAGCACCGGTCGCCATAAATGGCTCATCTGATGCCTCATCTAGCCGCGTTCCAGTTTCTTCAAACCATGCCTGCGACAAAGCCGATGTGCCGCCCACCCATCTGACAACATCGCGCCGCGGGGCGCTTTCGGTAAACGTAAATTTGATTGTGAAGTCGTCGATCACTTCGACGGAGTCGATAAATTCGGAGTAAACCGAACGATATTCTGTGATCCCCTGCTCCAATGACAGTTCGAATATGAATTTCAGATCACCGGCAGTCATCGTGCTGCCATCCCAAAATTTGACGTCATCGCGCAGGTTGAAAATCACCCAATCGCGACTTTCCGGATATTCGAGCGTTTCACAAAGATAGCAGTATGTCCCATACGGGTCGTCTAACGTGGCGGTTAGAATGCTTTCAGAGCCAATTGTGGCAAGCGCTGCGGGAACGCCTTTGCGCGTTCTCAAATTGAAGCTGTCGAATGTGCCCATCGCCCACTGCGAAAACTCGCCGCCCTTTGGTGCATCAGGATTGACATAGTCGAGTACCGCGTCCGGCCCGTATTTCAGATCGCCAAAGTTCGTGTATCCGTGGCTTACCGTGATATTTTCATGCGCTTCCGCGAAAACCTCGGATCCGGCCCAAATCGCTGCAACTGCAATGACAGAGCCAACAATCCAATGTTTTGCGACGCTTTCACGGCGATCACGTTGGGCGGCAAGAGCACGAGACTGGGGACGATTTGGCATCTGTTTCTCCGGTTAGAAGGCATCTTGTTTCAACTAAATGAAGTAAAAGGACAGTTTGGCAAACTTTCAAGATGCGTTTACGTGAACAGATGGTGAGCAAACCGTAACATTTAACGAAAAAGGCCGCCCCAGAGGACGGCCAATTGCGTATTCAAAGGACGAAAGCTTACCCACCAATCGTGGCCAGATATGCAATCAAATTCGCACGATCTTCGACGTCACGCATGCCGTTATAGCTCATCGCTGTACCTGGTGCATAACCGCGTGGGTTTTCCAGGAACGCGCTTAAGTTTTCAGGGGTCCAAACATCGGCCGCCTCAATCAAAGCGCCAGAGTAGGCGAAGTCATCGTAGAACTGTACGGGACGGTTCACGACACCGTAAAGCGCTGGTCCTGTTCCGTGGCTACCGGATTCAAGCGCGTGGCAAGACCGGCATCCGCGCCAGAGGCCCTCACCGTCGGATGCACTTGCTGATGCAAAGACCACTGCGAAAGGTACTTCTTCAACAACTTCGACGTCACCGTCCGCTTCGGTTTCAACTTCGATGACATAGGCCTGTTCGCCATAGCCATGCCCGCCGCTATGATAAATCTCTTCGGAAAGCCAAGCACCGAGCAAGAAAATAAGGAAAGTGCTGCAAAGACCACCAATCACTTTGGTCATTGTCATTGTGTCGAACATGTCGCGATCCATTCTGTTCAAAGATTCATGCACATCTATCCGCTTCCAACACCGGGTTGCAAGGTATACTCCCGCGACCTAACGCCCATTTTTTCAGGGTGACACGAGGGAGGTCACAAAAATGTCGCAGAAAATCGCTTTTCAAGGAGAGCTCGGCGCTTACGGGCACGAGGCTTGCGTCACGGCAAGACCAGAGTTTGACCCGCTACCATGTGCGACATTTGATGCCGCTATTGACGCTGTGCGCAAGGGCGACGCTGATCTGGGGATGATCGCTGTCGAGAACTCGACCTACGGACGCGTGGCAGACGTACACTCTTTGTTGCCAGAAAGCGGTCTACATATCGTTGATGAAACATTTGTGCGCGTCCACATCAACTTGCTCGGCAAACCCCAAGCTGAGCTGACGGACATCACGGAGGCCCACGGCCACCCCGTGATCTTGCCTCAATGCGGTAACTTCTTGCGTGATCACGCGATCATACCCCGCACCAGTTCCGACAACGCGCGTGCGGCACGTGAAGTGGCGGCAGGTGATGATATCGGTGTTGCGGCGCTTGCATCAGAATTGGCCGCAGAAATATATGGGCTAAAGCTTCTGGCGCGCCACATTGAAGACCATTCGCGCAACACAACCCGTTTCCTGATCATGGCGCGCGAACCTGATTATACGCGCCGCGGTGACTACGAAATGATGACCAGCTTTGTGTTCCGTGTCCGCAACATCCCTGCGGCACTGTACAAGGCGATGGGTGGTTTCGCGACCAACAGCGTCAACATGACGAAGCTGGAAAGCTACATGGTTGATGGTGAATTCACTGCAACACAATTCTATTCAGAGATCGAAGGGCACCCTGACGACGCTAACGTAAAGCTGGCTTTGGAAGAATTGGGATATTTCACAGACCACCTGCACATCATGGGCGTCTACCCATCCGCCGCGCGCCGCCACGAGAAGAACACAAGCTAGGTGCCGCGACGAAAGTCGTCTTCGACGCTTTCAGCGAATTCGGTAACGCGGGCCTTGAAGCGGTTCGTCATCTTTGACTTTGCCAGTTTCAAAGACTGCAAAAGCAGTCTTGCAGTGAGTGTTTTTGCACGCAGTTCAAAACTGACCAAAACCCGGGTGCGCGTCTGCGAAAGCGGGACAAGCTCGACTTGGGTCAAAGCGATCAAACCATCGGAGTGGCTTTCAATTTCAATCGCTTCTGACGGGTCCATTCTGGTCAATTCTGCCACGACCGCACGATGCCGTCCGCGGAATTCGAATGCGATGTCCCAAACGGTGCCAAGTTCGACATCGCCCTTTTTTTGGCGGGCCACGTTGATACCTTGCCGCATGGCGCGACGTTCAAACCCATCAAAATCACTGACCCGGGCAAAGGCATAGTCAATTGGGACCTCAAGATCTTCGCGTGTGCTGAGTTTCATCGTCTCATTCCATTGTCGTCAAACTAATCAAGCCGGTCTGCAAGCCAGGCTTCAAGCAAGAAATGCGCGATCGCGCCCTTGCGTGCAGGCAATATTTTGGGGTGTTCACCACTGAATGCCAACGCCATGTCTTCGCGTGTGACCCAAAGTGCATCCTCAATTTCCAGTGGATCAATATTCAAGTCAGTGGTCAGAGCCACGCCCGCACACCCAAACATAAGCGACGCAGGAAATGGCCAAGGCTGGCTGGACAGATAGGTCACAGCGCCAACGCGCACGCCAGATTCCTCAAAGACTTCGCGACGCACGGCGGCCTCAATCGTCTCACCGGGTTCAACAAATCCAGCAAGCAGGGAATACATCCCATCGGGCCATCCCGGCGACCGCCCGACCAACACCGAGTTGCCATGCGTAATCAACATGATCACAACCGGGTCCGTGCGCGGAAAGTGATGGCCGCCGCAAGCCGCGCAATCGCGTTGCCAACCGCCCATCGCCAATTTGCTTTCAGCGCCGCACCGCGCACAAAAACGGTGCGTTTCATGCCAGCCCATGACAGCTTTTGCCGTTGCCGCCAGTTCTGCATCACGGGCCGTGAGGCGCGTCATGATCGCCCGCAGTTCTGCAAAATGGGCATCTGGCAAAGCCGGGTGTTGTTGTTCGGATGGGTCAAGGAAACCGTCTAAGGTCGATGGGTCCAACCCTTGTGGCGTCCAGCCTGATAAATCGGCAGCAAACACAGGTGCACCATCTTCGCGGCCTAAGAAAATCAAGTCAGTGGCGGCATCTGCCATTGCCGGATGATCAAGCGACAAACGCACAACTGCATCTGCGGCGATCATTGGCTTACCGCGCCACAAAAGGATGGTCCGGGCATCCGATTGCACCCTCAATTCTTCGGTCTGATCCCGGAGCTGCGCCGCGCGATCTAGTCCTGACCCACCGAAGGTCACTGTCTCTGCAATTTTCATTATGCCGAGATGACACGGACGTTGCGTAAGTTCAAATTATTCCATCATTTTCTATGGTCGAGGACAGTCATACACGTTAAGATTGAATTAATATGTCCCTCACTGAAACTTCATCCGGAATGCCCCCCGTAAAGGGTCAACTGCGTTTGCTCCAAACGACGGATTTGCACATGCAGCTTTTGGCATATGACTATGTCTCTGATCGATCTGACGACAGCATCGGATTGATAGGTCTCGCAGACCAAGTTGCCGCCCTCAGGAATGATAAAAGCGCCACCACCGTGCATTTTGACACAGGTGATTTGATCCAAGGCAATCCACTCGCGGATACGGTAGCCGCGACATTGGAACCATTGCAAACACATCCGATGATCGCCGCTCTTAACCTTCTTGGGTGCGATGCCATGACCGTTGGCAACCACGAGTTCGACTATGGATTAGCAAAGCTGCGAAGCGTTCTATCCAAAGCTGCATTTCCGGTCGTCACCGCCAACATCACGCCAAGGGACGGTCCCGCTATTGGCCCCGAGTTTGTCATTCTAGACCGTACTATTTTTTGCGGCGACGGCGTCATACGACAGATCAAGCTTGGCGTCGTTGGGTTTGGCCCGCCGCAGATAGCAAGCCTCGACAGCGATATGATCGATACCAAAGATATCGTGACCGCAGCGCAAGACGCCGTGCCGCAGATCCGTGCTGCGGGGGCAGATTTGGTCATCGCACTTTGCCACACCGGTCTTGGCACAGCCTCAAACACAAAAGGGATGGAAAACGCAGCAATACCCTTGGCAGCCGTTGACGGGATTGATGTCCTGCTTACCGGCCATACGCATGAAACCTTTCCGGATAAAAAGCGTGTAGCTTCGGTCAGTGTTGATCCAATTGCCGGAACGATACACGGCAAACCAACCGTGATGGCTGCCTATTGCGGCAAATCGCTGGGTGTTATTGATCTCGCGTTAAAATGGAATGCAGGGCATTGGACCATCAAGGACCATCTGGTCAGTTTCAAATATCCAGAACCCGCGACCGGTGCGCCATCACTTCTGCGCGCACGATTGACCCAACTTGTGGCTGAAGCTCACGAAGCCACCATCGTAAAAATGAACACGCCAATTGCGCGAACGGCCCTACCAATCCACAGCTATTTCGCAACAATCCAACCAGAGCTGAGCCAGCAGATTCTCGCAAGGTCTGCACGACAAGCTGTCCAAAAGGCTCTGCACGAAACGCCACATGCACACCTTCCCGTTCTCGCGGCCAAATCCTCCTTTCGCTTTGGCGGCAGGAGTGGGTTTGGGCATTACATCGACATCTGCGAAGGCCCGATCACCCTGCGCGATGCAACGGCGATCTTTCCGTTCGTGGACAGACTATTTGCGGTGAAGCGAAGTGGTGCGCAAATCAAAAGGTGGCTGGAAAGGAGCGCCTCGCACTACAATCAAATGACCACAGGAGTCTGCGACCAGCAGCTTCTTAATCCGCTAAGCGCTGGCTACAATTGTGATGCGATCCTAGGGCTGACCTATCAGATCGATCTTACGCAACCCGCTTGCTTCGATCCGCATGGACATGAACTACGCTCGGCGGCGTCCCGGATCACGGCACTGCATTTTGATGGGAATCCCGTTCTCGATACAGACATTTTCATTGTCGCCACCAATAGTTTCCGCGCGAAGGGAGGTGGTGGGTTTCCGACATTTCCCGATTCAGATATTTTGCATAAGTCGACGGGCAACATGCAGGAAATCCTTGCCGCATATCTCAATCAGATCGACTGCATCTCGGACCCTATCCAACCGACATGGTCGTTCAGTCAGATAGAGAGTACCGCCGCCCAATTCCAAAGCGCGCCGAAAGCGTATTACCACATGTCGGGGCCAATCACACATATCGGGCGCGGAATGGACGGGTTTGACACCTACCAGATCAGTTTCTGACATCTTGCAGACCACACCAATCCATCCTATATCATCTTTGAGAGGTTGGCGCGGGCGAGCGCCTCGCCAACCTGGTCAGGTCCGGAAGGAAGCAGCCATAACGAGCCCCGCTTGGGTCGTTGTCAGCCTCTCACCTTCGATTTGCGCGGCAAATTGAAGCTTTGGAAACACCGGCAGCAAAGGAGGATGTTCATGATTGTCGCAAAAAACTCCCTCCCGGTCCGGGTGCGCTGAAGTTATTTCCGCCCCCTCGTCCACTTCTCGCTGATCTACCTAGATCAGCGCCAAAAAACACTTTGACGAGGATAGATCATTGACAGATCTCACACGCGACGCCCTTGGCTGGTCGCCCTTTTATATGTCCCAACTTGAAATTGAAGAACTTGAAACACACACGCCCGCCCGCATTGCAACGGTCCACCGCGACCGCGTTGTTGGCTTCTCGGAAATCGGAACGATTGAGCTAACGCTTGATCCTGGCATCACCACCGCAGCCGTTGGCGTCGGAGACTGGGTTCTTTGCATACCCGAGCAACGCCGCCTGTCCCGCGTGCTGGAACGAAAGACCGAGCTGTCGCGCGGAACGGAATACCATACTGGTGAAAAGCAACTGATTGCGGCCAATCTTGATACGCTTTTTATTACGTCATCGTGCAACAATGATTTCAACCCTGCCCGCCTGGAGCGCTATCTGGCGATGGCGCATGACGCGTTGATCACGCCGGTGATATTGCTCACTAAGGCAGACCAAACAGACGACCCCGATGTCTACATCACGCAGGCGCAAGCCTTGGGGCGCAATCTGGAAGTCATTGCAATAGATGCCAAGAATGACGATGTGCCGGCAGCGCTCGCACCTTGGTGTGGCAAAGGTCAGACTGTTGCACTGGCTGGATCATCGGGTGTGGGCAAAACAACGGTTGCCAACGCACTCACTGGCGGCAATGCCGCGACCCGAGATATCCGCGAAGACGACGCACGCGGACGACACACCACAACCGGGCGCTCACTGCACCGTATGGCAACGGGTGGCTGGCTGATCGATACGCCGGGCATGCGCGGTTTGGGTGTGGCAGAAGTCGCTTTTGGCATTGATGCGACATTTCCTGAAATCTCGGAAAGCGCTGAACTGTGCAAATTTCGCGATTGCGCCCATGAGGGAGAGCCCGGCTGCGCCGTGCAAGCCGCGCTAGAGGCAGGTGACATCACCCCTGAGCGGCTAGTGCGGTTCAAAAAGCTCAAACGCGAAAATGAGCATGCGACGGAAACCATAGCGCAAGCGCGCGACCGGGGACGCAAGTTGGGTAAGATGTACCGCTCGGCTGTGAAAAAGAAGGGCAGATAGTCCCTTAGGGTAAGGTGGATCATGATCCACCTTACTGAATTGTCAGCCAGCGCGCGCCCATGCCATCTGCGCATCTGTTTCCACTGCGCAGGGGCGCACCTTGCGCAAGCGCACAAGCGCCGCTTCGGGTTCCTCGCCTGCTGCAATCATCAATCGCAGAACCATCATGCCGGAACGGCCACATCCACCAAAGCAATGCACCAACACGCGCCCACCGTTGCCAAGTACGGGCAATGTCTGGTCGCGCACGCCCGGCCAATCCAAACCATCCGGCACACCAAAATCGACAACGGGCAAGTGAAGCCATCCAATATTTTTATTACCCAAATCAACCCCAAGGCTGCCGGCACCTTTCCGGTCCAACTCAGCCTGTGTTGTCATCGTCAGAACCAAGTCTGGCCGCCAAGCAAGAAGCCGCTGCCAGTCCGTGCCATAGTGCCGCGTGCGGCCCGGCATTGGTGCTATGGCCAACTCACCGCCGCCGGCCTTTAGGCTATGGATCACAAACTCAATCATGGGGTCGCTGCCGTCCATCTTACAATTCCGCTTCGCTTTCTGCGGATCAAATCATACGTTACCGGCTATGACCAACACTGACAAACAGGCGCAGAAGCGCACCGAATGGGCAGAAGATCGCACGATCATGGCGAATGAACGCACGTTTTCAAGCTGGATGGGAACGGGTTTGGGCGCGATTGGCGTCGCCATCGGCCTGAAAGCCGTATTCGGTGCGTTTGAACCGACGTGGGCTGCGAAACTCGTTGCGAGCATTTTCATAGGTGTCGCCATTGCGATTTTCTGGTCGGCACGGCACCAGGCTTGCAAGACCTTCGCACGACTAAGCGAGCGCGATATAGAGGCAACGCCTTCACGCAATTATACGCGGCTTGCCAGCATCATGACGATTGCAGCAGTTGCGACAGGGATCATCCTTTGGTCATTGTGATACGGTAGACCTCGGACGGTGTTGCACCTAACCTGGTGCAACGCGCGAATCCCACCTTAAGGGCCAAAATGACAGATCAACCGCAGTATCAAGTACTCGCCCGGAAATATCGTCCCGAAACATTCGCAGACATGGTCGGGCAGGATGCGATGGTGCGGACGCTCAAGAACGCGTTTGCGGCGGACCGCATCGCGCAAGCCTTTATCATGACCGGCATTCGCGGGACTGGCAAAACCACGACGGCGCGTATTATCGCAAAGGGTATGAACTGCATTGGGCCCGATGGCACAGGCGGTCCAACGACCGAACCTTGCGGGCAATGCGAGCATTGTGTGGCGATCATGGAAGGGCGTCATGTGGACGTCATGGAAATGGACGCGGCATCACGTACAGGCGTCGGTGATATCCGTGAAATCATCGACAGCGTCCACTACCGCGCAGCCTCCGCCCGCTTCAAAATCTATATTATTGACGAAGTTCATATGCTGTCAAAGAACGCGTTCAACGCGCTTTTGAAGACATTGGAAGAGCCGCCTGACCACGTCAAATTCATCTTTGCTACGACGGAGATCCGGCAGGTGCCTGTAACCGTACTTTCGCGCTGCCAACGCTTTGATTTGCGACGCATTGAGCCAGAGGTGCAAATTGCATTGCTGCGCAAAATCTCAACCGCAGAAGGCGCTGAGATCACCGATGAAGCCCTAGCGTTGATCACACGCGCTGCGGAAGGCTCTGCCCGCGACGCCCAATCACTGTTGGATCAGGCAATCAGCCACGGCGCTGGCGAAACGACCGCAGATCAGGTCCGCGCGATGCTGGGACTGGCAGATCGCGGACGTGTGCTTGATCTTTTTGACATGATTTTGAAAGGCGAAGCTGCGCGCGCTTTGACCGAGCTGTCAGGACAATATGCTGACGGTGCTGACCCAATGGCCGTTTTGCGGGATTTGGCAGAAGTCTGTCACTGGATCAGCGTCATCAAAATCACACCCGAAGCTGCAGAAGACCCAACCATCGGCCCGGACGAGCGATCACGCGGACAAGCGATGGCAGCCGAGCTACCGATGCGCGTGATGTCGCGGATGTGGCAAATGCTATTAAAGTCGTTGGAAGAAGTGGCAATGGCACCAAACGCCATGATGGCGGCCGAAATGGCGGTTATCCGGCTAACCCATGTCGCGGACCTGCCCAGCCCCGAAGAACTGGTGCGCAAATTGCAAGACGCGACACCGCCGCCCTCTGGTCCGGGCGGTGGGCGTCCTGCCCCGCAAGGTCAAGCGACAACAGCAATCAGCAACACTGTAACACCGACCCATTCTGCCCCTACGGGACCATCCGCATCCGGCGCGCAGATGGCAGTCGCGGTAGCTGAAAATCCGTTGCAGCACTATGCGCGCTTTGAAGATGTCGTTGAGTTGATCCGCACGCACCGCGACGTCAAATTGTTGGTTGAGGTGGAAACCGGGTTGCGCCTTGTGAACTATCAGCCCGGCCGCATCGAGGTGAACCCAACACCATCCGCTGCGCGCGATCTTGTCGGCAGGCTGCAATCGCGACTACAGGCTTGGACGGGCAATCGCTGGGCGATCACGGTTGTGACAGACGGCGGCGCGCCCACAATTGCAGAAACACGCGACGCTGCGGAAACTGCAATCATGGAGCAGGCGCACCAACATCCATTGGTACAAGCCGTGATCACTGCATTCCCAAAAGCGAAGATCACGGACATCCGAACAGAAGCCGAAAAAACCCAAGAGGCGCTGACCGACGCACTGCCCGAAGTCGACGAGGAATGGGATCCTTTTGACGACGATTGATTGCGCAAATCGGTGAAAACGCCTAACTGAGTACAAACGAAATGCAGGAGGCAGAAAATGCTCAAAGGACTTGGTGGGCTTGGCGACATGGCCAAGATGATGAAGCAGGCGCAAGAGATGCAGGGCAAAATGGCCCAGATGCAAGAAGACCTTGAGACAATCATGGTCGAAGGCGTCAGCGGCGCAGGTCTTGTAAAGGCGACAGCGACTGCCAAAGGCGAGTTGAAGGGTCTCGATATTGATCCATCAATCTTCAATGGTGACGATAAAGAAGTCGTCGAAGACCTGATCCTCGCGGCCATCAAAGACGCGCAGACAAAAGCCGCAGAGCGCGCGCAGGAAGAAATGGGTAAGATGACCGAAGGGCTCGGCCTACCTCCCGGAATGAACCTGCCGTTCTAAACAGCCAAGAATTTCCCGCGAAATTCTTTTGAAGGCAGAACAAAATGACAAACGGCACCGAAGATCTGGATAATCTCATCGCGTTGATGGCAAAGCTGCCCGGTCTTGGGCCGCGGTCGGCCCGTCGCGCTGTGCTGCATTTGATCAAGAAACGGTCTTTGGTGTTACTCCCGCTTGCTGATGCGATGCACAGGGTCGGCAGTACCGTGCGCGAATGCCTCAATTGTGGGAACGTTTGCACCACAGATATTTGCGACATTTGCAGGTCTGAAAAGCGGAATGTCGGACAGATTGCCGTTGTCGAAGACGTCGCCGATCTTTGGGCGATGGAGCGCGCGCAAGTCTTCAAAGGGCGCTATCATGTGTTGGGTGGAACACTGTCCGCGTTGGACGCCGTTGGACCCGATGAGCTGCGGATACCCAAGTTAATTGATCGCATCAAAACCGAAGAGGTCACAGAAGTGATCTTGGCACTGGGTGCCACTATCGATGGCCAAACGACAGCACATTATATTGCAGATCAGTTGCCCGGTGTTGCAGTGACCTCACTGGCGCAAGGCGTACCCGTGGGGGGCGAACTGGACTATCTTGATGACGGAACAATCACTGCCGCGCTCAATGCGCGTAAAGCAATATGAACGAAACATTAAAGTTGCAAAGAATTGCCACAACTTCGGACTTCATGCGCCTTTTTCTCGTTGTAGCCGGATGCTCGAACAAGGGAACGTCGTAAGATGAGTGAAGACCAACGCCAGAAAGATTTCGCGGAGCGCCTTAAGCGCATTCACGGCCAGCAAAATGAACCCGAGCAAGCGCCGGAACCCGCTAAGCCCGAACGCAGCTCTGGTGGGTTTGACTATAACCCACCCAAAGAAAGCCATGTGGTCCGCAACAGCTTTATCTGGCTTGCATTCTTGGGCCTCATTGGTGTTGGCGGTTATGTGGCATGGAGCGCTTTGCCGCGCGATATGATCGAGGCGGTCGCAGGACTGGCTGGTATCGAGGTGGATGCGCAACAAGCAACGGAAGCGGGCGAAGACCCCGCCGCTGATATCTTCTTGCAAGAAACAGAGACGATGTCGATCCAAGGCCCGATCTTCGCGTCTCCAAATGTTGTGCAGGCAGGTTCGGCGCCGGTCCTACTTTCTGATATTGCGACGGGCATTGAACTGACTGATGACAGCACGCAAATTGGGCAGATACTACCATTCGCGCGCAACGCACGGTGCGACCTACGCCAACCTCTTGCAGGCGAAACGGTATCCAATGTCCGCATCGAGAATGCACTCCTTTCTGCCCCGCTTCAGGCGTTCTCGGATGACCAGTTGATTGATCGGCTTGTTGAGAACGTCGAAGCCGTGACACAAGATGGTCAGGACCTCCCGGCAGATGGCCATATGATTGGTCTCAAAGACAGCATCGACGTCTTCGTCACGGACACGTCCGCACCGCATTATCTTGTTCTGCAGAATATGGGGCCAGGTGTGATTTGGAACGTGCAAACAGCGCCGGGTACTACCGTGGCGCATGTTGCGATCATCGGCTCCAACTACTCCGGCGTGATCGTACAATCACAAGATACCACCGTTGAGGGGTTGTTGGTTGGGGATTTTGTCGAACCCTATCGGTTTGGCGATGACAGTAGCGCACGCAGTTGCATGATACGCCCGTGGCGTAACCCACAGCCCGACTGGATTGGCGTTAAAAATGCACAATTGGGTGACACAGTCGCCGACAACGATATGTTCGCCTACTCCAAAGGCTATGAGGCATACAACCGTTGGTACACTGGCGCTCTGGGTATTGATGCGAGCACCAATCTGGTGACGGCCCGTGACGCAGCACATGTCCTTGTCGGTCCAGTGCCTACTGCACCCCTGCAATACCAATCACTGGAAGGGCAAGACGTGCGTTTGATGGAAACCGATCATATGCTGACAGGCAATGCGGCAACCTTGGACAACCTCAGCAAAAATTTGCATGACAGCTTGTTGCAGGCAGCCGTTGGTGGGGACGTTAGACTGCTGAACCCCGCTACCTTGGAAAGGAACTGACCATGAAGGGACTTTTCATTTTGGTTTTGCTTGCAGCCCTTGCTGTCGGCGGAAACATCGTAGCGTTCAACGTTTGGGGTTTTGACGTCAGGGTTTGGGCGCAAGACTTGATGGCGCAAGATGCAACAACGCCTGCCGCGGTCGAAGACACGGCAGCTGAGACACCGGCCGCACCGACCGGCCCACTCGCGTGGATGCAGGGCGATGCCGCGTTACGCGATACTTTTGCAGCTGATGAAATCACCAGTGAACGCTACGTTGTGTTCGAAGAATTGGTTGAACCAGAAGAACTACTCAATCTTGGTGAAGCGTTACCCAATGAAGACCTGATTGAGCTTTATGCAGCCGCGCGCACGCCCGTGCGCATGATCGGGTATTGCTCTGAGGTGCTCGCAACTATCGGTGCGACTTGCGATGTCATCCATACGGAAGTCAGCGACAACCGTGACGGACGGCTTCAGTTGTCCGGGCGTTTGGGCTTTGCCGCTGGTGTCAGACTGGGTGAACCAGAACAGGTTGAGAATGGCGCGTTGATCAGCACTCAGGTGGTCTTGCCGTTTGAGGGTGATCTACGTCCCGCAAATGAACCCTCATCACGCATCGATATGATCAGACAAGCCCAGTCCGCTTGCGACACGCTGCGCGCCCAATTTGGCAACTGTGTGCTCACGCGCGTGAATCTTAACATATACGAGCTTTGGATTACCGATCTTGAGGTGCTGCCGGCTGGCACTGATCCGCAACGCATCGAGGCGACAGCGCGTTTTACCGTTTATGCAGACAGTACCGAATGGGACACGCAGAGCTTCAATACGCTAGTGAGCGAGCTTGTGAATCCAAGCTAGCAGCGGTGCTTCAAAACCAAAAAGAGCGCCCCGATTAGGGCGCTCTTTTCATTTCAGATTGGCGAAAAGCGATTAGTCTTTGCTGTCTTCATCATCTGGCAGGTTAAAGAAGCTATCCGCGTCGGACACGTCGCGTTTATCTGTTTCTTCTTCAGCTTCGCCATCACGTGGGTCGGACAAGCTAAATGTCTCAAGCCCAGCCAAAGCACTTGGCATTTTTGGCTCTGCCGGCATCGAAAGTGATTGCTCTGTACCAACGAGTTTGCGGCGCTCGTCATCGGACATAGCCGCGCCTTCTTTTTCCTTCTTGGCGTTGGCTTTTTGTACAGCCGCATCCAATTCAGACTGCTTGCACAGACCAAGCGCCACAGGATCAATCGGTTCGATGTTATTGATGTTCCAATGCGTGCGCTCGCGGATCGCCTGAATGGTTGGCTTTGTTGTACCAACCAGCTTGGAAATCTGACCGTCCGTTAATTCGGGGTGGAATTTCACCAGCCAATAAATTGACGCCGGGCGATCCTGACGCTTGGATAGCGGCGTATACCGCGGACCACGGCGCTTTTCTTCGCCAGCGGCAGCCGCATAAAATTTGAGCTTCAGTTTGTGCGCCGGATCAGCTTCGGCTTTGTCGAGCTCTTCTTGGGTCAACTGGTTGTTCGCAATCGGATCAAACCCTTTAACACCGGTTGCGACATCACCATCCGCGATGCCTTGAACTTCGAGCTCATGAAAGCCACAAAAGTCGGCGATTTGCTTAAAGGTCAGCGTTGTGTTGTCACAAAGCCAAACAGCGGTCGCTTTGGCCATAATCGGTTTATCGGACATCTTTCATCTCCATCTTATCAGCGCACATGCCTCTCCCGCACCCTTGAATTGGGCAGACTACGTTAGCAGCCGGGTTCGCATTGTCGGGGAACTTGAGGTGTATATAGTGATGGTGATGAAAATTGGAAAGATCAAAATGCATCGGGTTATTGCCCTCTTCCTCATCCTGGCAGCGCCATTGCCCGCGCAAGATCGTGCAGGTGACTTTGATTACTATGTGATGTCGCTGTCATGGTCCGCCAATTGGTGCGCCATTGAAGGGGATGCGCGCAGCTCGCCGCAGTGTGATGCCACTGAGGACTTTGGTTGGATTTTGCATGGGCTATGGCCGCAATACGAGCGTGGCTTTCCGGCAAATTGCGTCACAAGCCAACGCCCACCCAGCCGCAGCGATACAGGTGCCATGGCCGATATCATGGGAACCGCTGGACTGGCATGGCACCAATGGCGCAAACATGGTGTCTGTTCCGGCCTAACGTCAGATGCGTACTATGAGTTGTCCCGCGACGCCTATGCCCAGATCGAACGACCTCAGATTCTGCGCGACCTCGACCGGTCGGTAACTCTGCCCGCCAAGTTGATTGAAGACGCCTTTCTGGATGCAAATCCAACACTTGAACCTGATCAAATCACAATCACCTGCAAGCAAGGCTACATTCAAGAAGCTCGCATTTGTCTCACGCGTGATCTGACGTTCAGGGACTGCGGCGCAGATGTCGTTCGTGATTGTAATATGACAAACGCACAGTTCGATCCCATGCGTTAGCTAGCCAGCTTAGGTGTTGGAAGGCTCTCGCTCTGACGGCATCGTGCTACCATCTTTTAGCGTAATTTGGCCACGAGCGTCCTGACATTTTGGCGTCCCATCGCGATTCAATCGCGGTGTCATAAAGCCTTCAAGCCCGTCGTCGATATACCAATGCTGGCACCCATCCGGGTCTACCCAAACATTCGCTACACCGTCACGCAATAGACCGCCATCAAGGCCACCATCTGTGACTGTGTTGTCATCGCCCACGCGTTCACATGCAACAAGCGCACCTGCTGCCAGAACTATCATCACACCTCGTGCAAAACTCATTTCCAAGACCACCCAAAAGTTCACGACTCGCGCCAATTCGCCAGTGCGGATAGTCTAAAGCTTGTTTGCATGGAGGTCCACAGACTGCGCTGGCTCGCTGGAATCCTTAAGCTAACAATTGACGCGTCAGCTGCGCATCTGGATCAGCAAGTCCATCAATGACACTAAAATGATGATGGCCCGCATCGATGACTTGGTGGCAATTCCAAGTATCCGTCAACGCTTGTGCCTGTTGCAAGAACACGGGCCGTTCGTCCGCACCGACCCATACGGTCACTGGAACATCGGGATTTGGCAAATGAACCGGGCTTTCACTGCGCACCTCAGCAAGGTCAAGTTTCAGGTCGGCGTTCATCGATGTCTGCATAAGAGGTTCCAAATCCGCAACGGGCGAAATTGCGACGACCTTTTCGACACGCTGCTGCCATGCGGCATCAATGCGCGGCGCCGTCATCCGCGCGACCAATTGCCCACCGGCAGAATGCCCCACCAGACGGATCGGACCGGGTACCCGGTCCGCCGCGCATTGGATCGCAGATGCAATTTGATTGCCAATCTCGGTAATCCGCACCGCAGGGCACAGATCATAAGACGGCATAGCGACAGCCCAGCCATGCGTTAACGGGCCCGCAGCCAAATGTGACCAAAAGGATTTATCAAAACGCACCCAATATCCACCGTGCACAAAGACAACCAACCCTTTGGCAAGTCGCGGCGGGTGAAAGAGGTCAAACCTTTGCCGCGCGCTTTCCCCGTATGGCAAATCCAACTCGCACAGTGTCGCCCCGCGAAACGCCGCGGCGGCCTGCGTCCATTTGCCGGGATAAGCATCAGCGCCCTTAATATAGGCCGCATTGGCATAAGCATCGTCGAAGTCCATCATGTCCCCCCTTTACGGCACTGCCTTGTATGGTTCAGATAGCGACCAAACCCAAGGGAGGCCATCATGCTTGACGAAACAACAAACCTCAAATCCATGCTCTCGCGTCCTGATCTGGTCTGCGAAGATGCATTCTTGGCAGGCAAATGGGTACAGGCTGAAAGCGGCAAGACATTTGCGGTGACCAACCCGGCCCGCGGCGATGTGATTGCCAACGTCCCTGATCTGTCGCGTGCAGAGGTCGCCAAAGCGATCGCAATCGCACAGGTCGCACAAAAATCTTGGGCCGCCTTGGCCGCAAAACAGCGCGCGAACATCTTGCGCAAGTGGTTTGATCTGATGATGGCGAACCAAGAAGACCTCGCGATCATTATGACTGCCGAGCAAGGCAAGCCTTTGGCAGAGGCACGCGGTGAAATTGCATATGGTGGGTCGTTCGTTGAGTGGTTCGCAGAAGAAGCAAAGCGGATCTATGGCGAGACAATCCCCGGTCATATGGCGGACAAACGCATTACAGTGATCAAGCAGCCTATCGGCGTTGCCGCTGGCATCACACCGTGGAATTTTCCAAACGCCATGATCGCCCGCAAAGTTGCTCCGGCCTTTGCTGCGGGCTGCGCATTCATCATCAAACCGTCAGAGCTGACGCCGTTGTCCGCGCTCGCGATGGCAAAACTGGCCGAAGAAGCCGGTGTTCCCGAGGGGCTATTTTCAGTTGTAACCTCATCTGATGCGTCTGCGATGGGCAAAGAGTTTTGCGAAAACCCCATCGTGCGCAAACTGACTTTTACAGGCTCGACCCAAGTAGGTCGTATTCTTCTGGCGCAAGCGGCAGACCAAGTTATGAAATGCTCGATGGAGTTAGGCGGAAATGCGCCTTTCATCGTCTTTGATGACGCTGATCTGGATGAAGCCGTCATCGGCGCCATCGCCTGCAAATTCCGCAACAATGGCCAAACCTGCGTCTGCGCGAATCGGATTTACGTGCAATCAGGTGTTTATGACGCGTTTGCCGCGAAGTTTAAGACCGCTGTCGAGGCACTTGCGGTTGGTGACGGGATGTCTGACGGCACCACTCTTGGTCCGCTGATTGAGCCCAAAGCAGTTGATAAGGTGCAAAGCCATCTTGCAGACGCGCTGTCGAAAGGTGCTGAAATCCTGACCGGCGGCAAACCCCACGATCTTGGTGGTCAGTTTTTCGAACCGACCATTGTCACGAAAGCTACCAAAGACATGCTCGTCAGCACTGATGAAACCTTTGGCCCGTTTGCGCCACTCTTTATGTTTGAAGACGAAGATGACGTGATCGCACAAGCCAATGACACGATCTTTGGCTTGGCGTCCTATTTCTACGCCAAAGACCTATCGCGCGTCACCAAAGTCGCCGAAGCGCTGGAATATGGCATCGTTGGTGTGAACACCGGCATCATCTCAACCGAGGTCGCGCCATTTGGTGGGGTCAAACAATCCGGCCTTGGTCGGGAAGGATCGCACCACGGCATCGAAGACTACCTCGAGATGAAATACATCTGCATGAGTGTATAGATTTATCATATAAATAAGGGTTTTTTGATTTTCCGAATCTCCTTATTGGAACACTATTGTAACCGCTATTGGGACAAGGATTGAATGTAAGCCCATTTATTCACACGTTGATCCATCCGTTGGCAGAGAAACAACTCGTCGCCTTTGATGACTGGTGATGGTCCTACCTTCGGCAATCGGTTCAACTCAAACTGGCCGACCTCGGGTCGTAGGCCAGCCCCTTGATCGATCCATCCCTGATTCGTTCGACAGCTTCATCGATTGCGAACACCGGAACGAGGAACCATTCTCTCGGAACTACAGGGTGACCAAACCGATCCTTGATTTCGATATCCAGACGCGCTCGTTCAAAGATACGGTGAAGCAAATTCTCCAATTTGACCCGATTGATGTTGTAGAGTTCATAGGTTGTGACGATGTCCACGTCGGCCATGAGGAACGTTGGGTCGAGTTTTGCGTTGGCGATGCGGCGTTCGACCGTACCACCAGTGACACCGATCTTGTGGAGTAGGTCACGATTTTCAGCCACAATCGGAAGGTCGGACTTACTGCGTAGAACATAGATCGTCCCGCTGGCCTCATCGCCATCAGTCGAGGCATCAGTGAACAATGGGCCAGCATCGGCTTCAGTCACCCGTCGGCTGGCGTCGTCATCGTTAAGAGCGCGTTGAAGTGACCGCATTAAGAGATTGCTCTCGGTACCATTGTCAAAGATCACACGCAGCCGAGCTTCAGTCATTCCGTTTTGGTTGACATAAACGTCACCTTTTACGGCGACATATGCTTTCATCCCCTTGAGAACGAAGAACCGCCCGACTTCGATTTCAGACTTCGCCTCAAATGGTCGAGTTGTTCGTAAACCAGCATCAAGCTCGGCTTGCACCTTTTCGAACAGCGGTTTGAACTTGTCAAAATCCGCGCAGGTTTCGCGGTTGGCGATCTCCTCTGCTGCCCGCTTCTCTGCGACGGGCCGCACATGCCGAAGCTGGGTGATATCATCCGCTACATCATCCAAATCCTCCAATTCGGCGGCCAACGCATCGAGATCGAGTTCATCGTCAGCCTCGGATGCCTCTGTCGCCCCCTGGAGCAGCCCCTGGTGGTCAAGTGGCTTCAGGATGGCCACATAGTCAGCAGATGCAGCGAGGCGCTCTAGTCGTACCGCGTAGAGCCGCTCAAAGATATCCCGATCCTCGCCATACTGGGGCGGATGCTCTTCACGTTCCGTGAACCGTTGAATTTCTTCAAAGCCTGCGATCACCCGTTCTTCAATCGGGGAGCGTTTGACTAGCTTCTCCTCGACATCGAACTCAGCAAGATCACCGGCAAGGGCATCAAGGTCATCACTCATAACGACCCTCTTTGCGGAACCGCATAAACGCAGTGGCACCCTCGGCCATCAGCTTCTCGTATGGGTCAGTTGCAGTCATCGATGGTGAGCGTCCATTTTCCTTTTTGAAGCGGCTGGCCCGTTTTGCCCATGTCACGGCGTCTTCTGGGCTAATCTGCGTCCGCTTCGAGGTGATAACGGCTTGCACCTGTTTCAATCGTTCTTCATCCATCGACTTCGATAGGATCGAGTATGCCTCGTTGAACGGGTTGATGGCATCAATCAGATCGATATCAAGATCGCGCACATCCATGGCGAACTTACGGACCCCGTCGATCAGCGCGGTGTTGGCAGTTGGCTCTCGATCATCATCGTCTTCAAGCACAGCTTTCTTGGCCTGCTGGGTCAAGTTCATCGCGGCGACAGCACGTTGACGCACAGCCTCAATATCGCCCTCCTCCAATTCAGGATACCGATCTTTGATAATCTTCCCCATGCGCACGACTGTTAGTTCTTCAGGAACCAATTCCTCATCGAAGAGACCACGTTCAATCACGGGCTTGTCCTGTACGAATGCGGTGATCACTTCATTCAGGTCTTCCTGACATATCCGTTCAGCTTCTTTGGTCTTCGGCTCGGCGAGGCCCTTGATCTCAATCTGAAACTGACCGGTTTCTTCATTGAAGCCGACATTGGTCTTTGTGGGATCATACCCGTCTTCGCCATACTCAAATCCCGGCTCCTCTGTGGAAGTGGTTGTTTTCGGCGTGAAGTTAAAACGTGGGGCAAGGACCTGCTCCATCAACAGACTCGCGGCAATGGCTTTGAGCGTATCGTTGATCGCTTCGGTCACTGCGCCTTCCGATGCATCGGGTTCAGCTATCAAGTTGGTGAACCGTGAACGGGTCTTACCAACCGCATCACGTGTGGCACGGCCAATGATCTGGACAATTTCGGTCAGACTGGCACGGTATCCGACAGTCAGGGCGTGTTCGCACCAAATCCAGTCGAAGCCTTCCTTGGCCATACCAAGCGCGATGATGAGGTCTACATGATCGCGGTTGTTCTTCTGGTTTGGTTCCTTCAATGCAGTGGAAACTCGTTCGCGTTTGCTGGGATCATCCTCCACCAGATCAGCGATCTTGATTACACGGCCTTCAGCGGTTTTCACTAGATGGAAGCCCGTCGTCGAATCAGTTTCCACATACTCGCCAAGAGCGTCAATGATGTGATCGACCTCTTTGTGCTTGTCGCCGGTACTCTCCCGTGCGTTCACGTTCGGGATGTGCAGGATCGTTTTCTCATTCGGGTTCAGAACCGACAGCAGTTCATCCGCATATGAACCAGTGTAAAAGAAATACCCGATATCGAGCGTCTTCAGATGCTCGTAACCATTCAACTGCTCGTAGTAGGTATAGGTGACCGTGTCGAACTTGGACTCATCCTCGGGGGACAGCACAGCCTCTGCATCACCACGGAAATAGCTACCGGTCATGGCAACGACATGCACCCGATCACGGGCGATCAACTGGCCCAGATGTGCGCCCAGTTTGTTGTCTGGATTGGCGCTGACGTGGTGGAATTCATCGACGGCGATCAAACGATCATCGAAGACCTCAATACCAAACTTATCGACCGCGAACCGAAACGTAGCATGGGTGCAGATTAGGATACGGTCATCGCTTTGGAGGAATTTTCCGACAGACCCAACCTTACCATCGTCGCCGCCGGGTACGTTGCAAAGGTTCCACTTTGGAACGACCGTCCAATCGGACCAGAAACCATACTTTGATAGTGATTCGTTATTGAAACTCGACCCGATGGATTTCTCCGGCACCACCACAATGGCCTGTTTCAGCCCTTGATTTTCCAACTTGTCCAAAGCGATGAACATCAACGCCCGAGATTTACCCGAAGCTGGTGGGGACTTGATCAGCAGGTATTGTTCACCGCGCCGTTCATAGGCCCGCTCTTGCATGGCCCGCATGCCGTATTCGTTCGACGTAGTGGACGCACCGTTCTGGGCGTAGGTGACGGAGACTGAGGGGATCGGTTTGGTCATACGTCGTCCTCGGACTTGGCTAGTGGGGGAATTTCAAATGGGGCCAGTATCTTCGTGGCCCACGCAGGGACGCTTGGCCATGAATAGCTGCGGTGTTCGCTCCATGATTTGGATTTGTTGATCTTGTCAGCTTCACTGATCAAGACACCCACATGGTCGTGAGGGTAAACGTAGCAACGTTCATTCTTACGATCAAAGAAGGCGATATAAAGACCCTTTTTCTCGTACTTCTTATTCAGCGTCAGTCGACCCTTGAGTTGAACGCGATAGAAGTCTTTTCCATTATGGTGGTAGGCGATAAAGTCTGCGCCCTGCCAATCGTCTGACAATAAAAGACTGTTGTAGCCGTAATCGGCAAGCCGCGCTGCAATCTTGTGGAAATTGTAGGTTTCCTTCTGTCGGGCGTTCATTGCCGCATACGCGGTGGGTGCAAGCACCAAAGGTTCACTATGCTGCTCAGACATTGATAAATCCGCATGGCTCGGATGCCAGCAGTCCTCTTGCACTCGATTTCGTAGGCTTACCCTTCTTAGGACATCTGAAGGTGGCTGAGCGGATTGCGCGACTCATCAATTTGCCTTCGCGTCGAAGTGGTCAACAAAGGCTGCAATCGAACCATACTCTTGCTTAATCCTGGGTGCGGCCTGATGCATGAATTGCTGGCCATCCTCCAAAGTCCATCGGTGGTGTGCGAACATCACCCGATAGCTACCGTTGAAATGAGCCTTCGCGATACGTGATATCGCCTTGGCATCCCAGCCCGGTTGTTTTTCTCTCATCAGTGCTTGGGTCCCCGCTTTGGCGTGTCGAGCCTATGGCCGTTCAGCATTTTGCGTTGCTCCTTGGTCAGCATCGCGGCCTTCTTCTTTTTTGCCTCGTACCGTGCCGTCGCTTTGCGGAAAGCACTGACATCCATCACAACACCTTCGGCTTTTGATTGCATGTTCTTCTTTAAAACAGGCTCACCGTCCGTGATCAGAACGCCCTGCATCTTTTCCGCGAACGCCGGACAGCCATGTTTGGGCCAAGGCGCTCCCAGATCATCAAAAAACACCTTACTTCCAGCATCGTTGCGATAAAAAAAGACTCTCTTGCCACAGCCCCAACAATTCATCTGATAGGTTTGTTGGCCGTTCACATGTGCATTGCCATGCCGCCACGATAGCCTTTGTGAGTGAGAGGCATCGCCCGGAGCGAAATCATGTTCGCGTACCTTGGTCGTTCTTCCAGATGACAGCTTTCTTGTATGTGCGCTTCTCTTCGATGTCATTGCTTCGGCACCTCTCGGGTCATCTTCGTGTACATCTCAAAGAGCTTCTCCAGCCGCTCGGTGTCGTTGCGGAAGCGTCTGCCGATGTAGATGCGTTCCAGCACTTCGTCGTTGCGGTCGTGGGCGGCGCGGAGGTTTTCGGGCATGGCGTCGGGTTTGTAGAGGTCGGCGATGGTCGCGGGGAAATGCGCCTCGCGGGCCAGCAGGATATCCTCTGCACAGCGGGTCAGGTCGGACTTGTTTTTTTCGGTGAGCTTGGGGACGGGGAAAGTGTTCCAGCCGAGGGTGTTGGAGTAGCGGAAATCGGTCTTCAGTTTGCCACAGACGGTAGCGATCCATACGAGGTGGATGCGGGAAGCTATTAGAGCCATATTCCAAAGTGGGGCGTCGTAGAGGGCAAACGTACTATCCGTAACAATGGATTGTTCTGGTAGAAAACCGCATGGCAAGTAATTTCGAGTTTCGGAAGATACCCTTGGTACTGCGATTACCAACTCTCCACCAATCTGCCTTAGTTCGTCAAAACGATGTGGGTTACTTGCTCCAGCGCGAGTAGCTTCTTTCGAGCTTGCGAGACGCATCTCCCGTACCGCTTCAATTCGGGCCAACACTGATGGGATCATTTCTGCTTCTTCAGCGTGCTCGTCAGTTATCCAGAGGCAATAGCGCTGAATACCCCGAATAAATTCGGCAGAACCAAACACTGGTCTTATGTAGGCATCCCGTTGATCGTGACTGAGTCCCAGTTCTTCAACTTCACTCGACGTTAAGAGAAGGTTTCCTCCGTCGGTTGGCTTGCTTCCGTAGTCCATTTCGGCGGTCTTACTGATTGGTTTTTGCGCCTTAACAACGACTATGCTTTGTCCACCAACAAGGTACGCATTTAGGTTCTGGACTTCATGCACAAACACCTCACCGCTATCACCAACCGAGAACAGTTTCTTTTCGCGACCTTTCACATTGGTGATCGCAACAATCGCCACGGTCACGCCCGCATTGTGGCTGGCAAGGTTCGCCCATTTGAAGGACGTGTGAGCAAAGGTGATCTCATGTCCATCTCTGAAGATCGAAGGCCAGAGGATGGGAACCTGCTGCCCTTGGCAAATTGAGTTGGTGGTTACAAAAGCGCTGACAGTCGGCGTGTGTAGTGCGTAGTCCGCTGCCTTCATAAACCACCCCGCAACGTAGTCCAGCGACTTCCAGCCCTTCACCCGACCGTCAAAGATACGGCCAAGGTCTTCTTTCTGTTCCGTCGATTGCCACGTTGACCCCAAATACGGCGGGTTCCCACAAATATAGGTCTCACCACCCTCATTCTCGAAATCAATCGCGGCTTGTTCTAGTGGTGTATCGAAAAGATCATCCGAGGTCAGCTTGACCGCTTTACCGGTAGGCGGACAGACATCCAGCCAGTCCAGCCGCAGAGCGTTGCCTTGAGTGATCCAGTTCTGCGCATCCAATGGCAGGAAGGTGTCCCGTGCCACCTTGGGGCCACGGTACAGCACGTCACACTGATACTCAGCGATGATCAGGGCCAGACGGGCGATCTCGGCTGAGAAATCCCGCAGTTCGATCCCACGGAAGTTCTGGATGCTAATGTCCGACGCCCGGTCCGCCTCTCCCCGTCGTTTGTTGATCTTGGCCTCGATCTCTCGCATCTGTTTGTAGGCGATGACGAGGAAGTTGCCCGACCCGCAGGCCGGATCGAAGACACGGATGTTGGACATCCGTTTGCGCAGGTTGATCAGCTTTTGTGGGCTGTCACCGGCGCGGTCCAGATGGTCGTTCAGGTCATCGAGGAACAGCGGGTTCAGCACCTTCAAGATATTCGGCACCGAGGTGTAGTGCATACCCAGTTTCGAGCGTTCCTCATCATCGGCCACGGCTTGGATCATCGACCCGAAGATATCAGGGTTGATCCGCTGCCAGTTCAGGTTGCCGATCTTGATAAGGTACCGTTGCGCGATGAGCGAGAAGCGCGGCACCTCTGTGCTGCCCGAGAACAGGCCGCCGTTCACGTACGGGAAGGCATCGGCCCAGCGGGGCAGGTCTGCGGTGGCACGATCCTTGATCGGTGTGTTCATCGCACGGAAGAGTTCGCTGATCACCTCATGCGTGTTGGACCCATCACGGTTGGCCATCGTTTCGACTGTTGCGGTGAAGAGGTCATCACCAGCTAGGATGTCGGTATCCTCGGCAAAGAAAAGAAAGATCAGACGGGCCATGAAGTGGTTCATCTCATGGCGGCGTTCAGGGGTACCCCATTCGGGGTTGTCGGATCGTAGCGTGACGTAGAGCTTATTCAGCCGCAGCGTGGCCCGTACGTCGAACTCGGACTCGCTGAGTTGCTTTGTTTTGCTGAGGCCAGCCAGTGGCCAGAAGAAGACGAAGTGGTTCGGGAAGTCGTCGTATTTACAAGAGACGATATCACCAGAGACGAGGTCTTCGGCTTCGAAATGCTCACCATCAGTGGCCAGTACAAACCGGACCTTGTTGCGTTTGGTCTGGGTCGCCTTACTGTCCTTCAGCGCGGTCAGCGTTTCTGGAACGAGGCCCACATCGCAGGTTTTGATATGGATGTTCCCAACCTGAAGAACCCCATCGATGTCAGATTTGTTCGACGTACCTTTGCGCAGCTTCTTGGACCGCGCATCGCTGTTGTCGAAGCACTCCAAGAACGCGAACGGGAACTCGGCAGCGTCATATGGCTGGTCGGCCAACTCACTGATGGCCTGTTCGATTTCAACTGCGTTCAAGGTTTATTTCCTAAAGATCAGTTCGATCAGCCGCCGGTGGCGTGACGGGTCGAATTCTTGCTTAGGGTGATTGAAAACATACTCGATTTCGGTCTGGTAGACCTCAGCTACTGCATCCGCGACTTTCTCGGGAGAGGGGCGCACATCGAGATTGGCGATGGTATGCTCGATCTCGGTAACGACCTGCTTCAACCGGTCCATGTCCAGCCGGTGCGGTAGCCTCACGATGGAACCCTCCAGAAGCGCACCAGCCGATACGTCAAATATCTTGGCCAAATCGCTAAGCCGTTCGGTAGTAACTGCCGACAGACCCGCCTCCAGACGAGAATATGACGCTGGCGTAATTTCCAAAGCACCGGCGACCTGCGCCTGTGACATGCCGACCTGTTGGCGGGCCTCTTTGATCTTCCCATGTAACGACACAGCGTCACCTCAAACATGAACTGTGTTTGATCATTGCATGGCACGTAACGGAGTGACAGCATGTTTCTTCAATACCTGTTGCGAATCAATTGCGTTAGACGTAACTAATACATCATATGCAACTCAATGATTTCCTCACAAAAAACGGATTGACCATGGCGGCGTTCGGGAGCCGCGTGGGCACCTCTGCTGCCACCATAAGTCGCGTAGCCAATAATACGGTGACAGCGAGAATGTCTTTGGTGAAGCGTATCTACGAGGAAACAGGCGGACAGGTGACCCCAAACGATTTGGCGGGTCTGTATTGTAAGACCCCTTGCCACGTCCGCAAATCGGATATCGACGGACGTTGGCAAGAGATCAATGAAAGTGACACGTTCGATGAGCAATGATGACCGAGATGCCCATTCAGATGAACCAAGCACTCAGGATGCGATTCTTGGGTTAGGCATTATTGTCGGTGTGGCGCTGCTCGTTTTCTGGCTGTTCTTTGATGGTGACCGTGCCGAAGTGAAACGGTGCATTGATACAGCGGCTGAGGCAGACCAAGCGGGGGCGCAGGTTCTAACGCGGACCCTAAGGCAATTGCAGTTCGCCGTTGAGCATGCAGATGAGGTGCGGATTGTTGAGACATCTACCACCCCCTTTGCCAGCATAAGACTGAAGACCATCCGTTTTACAGTCGATGGTAGGCCTCAAGTGATCAGGTGCGCGACCTAATAGCATCACAGCATTGGGTCGGTCTGATTCCACCGCTGGCTCCAATCAACGCCATCGACCTGTGCTACGACATACAACCGAGCGAGGCGGACAAAGACTGGCATCAATACTTTGGGTATGACCTTAGCGACGGAGGAGAACACTAGATGATCAGGATGATCGTGATGGCGGGCGTTCTTGCTCTATCAGGATGCATGGACACAGTATCGGGCGTCTCCGGTGTCAGCCGTGCTGAGAAGCCGACATACTTCATCGCCGACCAACTTGGTCCAAGCTGCACCCGTGACAATCGTGGCGGCAGCGCAAGTGTCGAATTAGCCGATAGGGCGTTGACCGCATTGCGAGTGAATAGCGAACGGTACATTGCGGATCTGCAGCAATCGACGTCTATGACCGTGAAGTTCGATGACTTCAGGTTGCACTGGCAGCCGGTCCTGTTCAACAGCTACGCCGCCGCTGCGTCCAACGATGTCGAATTAGCACGGACAATTATTGATGGTCTCAAGCAGATGGCCGTGGCCGGAAGCTACACGAATGAACCGAGCTTGATCACCCGCCAACAAGCAATTCAAATGACCGACTGCTATTCGAGTGGCCCGAACTCACCCTGCGCACAATTTACCCCGTTGTTCGTGGCACGGATGTACGCGCTCTTGATGATCTCGACCGCTGTCCTTGATGTCTACGTCACCGATGAGGATCGGGACGTGCTGATCCCTTGGTTCGATCAAGCCTATCAGCGCTTCGTCAGAGACGCCGTAGAGATGGACCAGGAAGGCATCTATGATTTGGGCAACATGGGGATGGCCCGTCTCGCATATGCCGCGTTAAAGAATGATATGCGGCTGGCAGATCGCGAGTTTCATAAACGGCGGGCCGAATTTATCAACCGGATAGAACCATCCGGATACATTGATCGGAATTCGTACCGTGGCGTACGCGGTTTTTGGTATCATACATATGGGCTGGATGTAGCCTTGTCCTACGCTCTCGTCGCACGTGCGTGGGGATATGACTTTTTTGCTGATGAAACCCTCGGACCGCGTCTTCGAGCCGCCGTAGATAAGACCACACTGGGTATCAACGATCTTCGCGCATTCCGTTCAGTTGGTAACCGAGGCGACAACATCACAACCAATCCCGCCGATGCGAAGCCGCATGTCTTCCAACTATCCTTGAACCTCTACCAGATTTCTGAACGCGAATTCGGTGTCCGACTTCCACCGGACCGTCGATACCAAGAGATCGCCCGGTTCGAACAGTACCCAGCGATCTCGGGGATGGCAGCGAGTTGCTATTACAGCGGGCGATGATGGTCGGCAAAGCAGAGTGGCATGTGGATTTAGAGCGACCGGAGCGAAACCGTTCGTGAGGAAAAAAGCACCATGAGCCATGCTCGTCGGCGTCCGACGGCTCAGCAGCGGCAGCGCATCCTCGAACGTTTGTGGCTGCGTAACGCACATTTGCGGGCCAAGGGCATGCCGATGCTGGATGTCCGGCATCACTACGCGGCCCGGCTCCGGCTGATCAACAGCCAAACCAGTCTGACCAAGCCGAAGTAATCCAACTCGATTGTTGAGTTATCAGTACAGGTGGTTCGACCCGTCAGGAACCTTCTCCCTGCGCAGCCCCTTTCGGCCAAATACGGTGGCAAAGAAAGGGAACCTACCATGCTTTATTCAATCCACACCGCCGATCTCGCTTCATCAATGCCAAGGATGCTTCCACTTCCATTGGTCACCGGCATCCTCCACCTTCAAGCTGGTATGCCACTGGAAGACGATGTCGCAGATTTCATTAATAGGAATGGAGGGAATGCAATGTCAGCGAATCACCGATGGTACATGGAGATTATGGACATGGGTGTAGGTGGTCACATCGCTGCACAGGGGTCTTTCATCCGAGATGATGGGCAGATGGTCACAGAGGCGATGGTGGTCGATCCAGACTACGCTGGGGCGAACATAGGTCCGTACCTGCAAGGCTTGGCTGAGCGGCTGTTTGGGTTGGGAAATAATTCTACAATTTGACTTGAATTGGTGAACCGATCCGCCAACGTTTAACGGTACCCGATCCTAGCATGCCCTAGTCAAGATGCCGCTCCGCTATTGTGTCGTTGTGAAAGCGTCGAGCCATAGGATCGGGACCCTACTACACACTCGCCGGTTCTCTTAGATCATGCCCGTCATCGATGTACGCGTTCCATAGCGCCTCCACGCTGTCATCCAGCAGTGCACCATAAGGCAGTCTGCTGTAGACCTTCAGCGCCCTTAGTCGATCCTGTGTGCGGCTCGACACTGATCTGACAGACAGTTTTACGTCATTACTCATCTTCGTTTCCTCCTCTTGGTATTTACCGTTTGGACGAAAAACTGGCCATAACTACAGGTGTTGAAGGTCTGCGCCTACATATGAGTACGTCGCACACTGGTCGGACACATGACCGCCTGCGCGTCATGTTCAAAATAACACCCGAGGCCCGCTTCTTTGACGTACCCGACGAAAAATACCTTTGCTCACAATCGGATGGAATTCACGCCGATGCAGAAGGACAATCGGATGCTGAGCCTTGAGTGGAACATTCGCAATATGCGGCTGTCACAGCATCCCAAGGGTTCAGCGGCATGGATCAAAAGTGCGACCTCCTCGGCCTTGGCACTCGGGCATCCAGAGCTTGAGGACATACCCATCGTCAGAGGGAAACCCGCGTTTCTAGCCAATGCTGGCAACCCAATACGCAAGGCATGGAGCAAATCCGAACGGATTAATTTCAAGCGGATCAACCACGGCTACGGAAAGCGCTTTTCAAAGCGTGTTGTGCGGACAATGCGGCTTCTAGAAGACTGCCCCATACAGAACATTGGCTTTATCACGCCGGTGGTCGCCTACGCGACCACGAAAGAGGAAGCCTATGCACTCGCTCGTTCAGCCGGTACAAAGCTGAGCAGGTTCATTCGAAACCGGTTTCCCCACGCGATTTGGCTTCTCTTCCCAGAAGTGGATCAGGTGACCGTTGGCAGTGTTGCAGATAACATCTTAGTTGATCGTGGCTGGAAGCAGGGCCTTTCGGACAAAACCTTGGTTTACAAGGTTCACTTCCACGGACCAATTTACGTACCGGGCTTGGACGCTCAGGCAATTGAGGCAGGGTTTCGTTGCTATCGTTCAGGCAAGCGTGTCAGTCACTACTGTGGCGTCAACCAAGTGCGTGTTTTACCGATACGTCCTGATCCTGATCAAACAGGCTCTCGTCCCGACATTGTGGGTGTGTCAGGTTATTCAACCAAGAAGCATTATCGTCCGGCTTGTGTTGCTCGAATGTTAGAGGGCTATGCCGAATGGATGTGGTTGACGCATCAGATCGCATCAGACGAAAGCCTTGTGCAGATTGGTGGTGTGATATCCGGCATACATGAATACTGCGCGGCTTGTGATCACTACTACACAAGAGGTGACGATTGTCGATGTGAGCCTGTAGTCGGACCAGATGACTCTATTGGGTTTGATAATGTCATCAATTCCTTCAAAGGTTCATCACCTGACAGTATCGTTAACATCAGTGATCAGACTGGGTTCCTCTCATCTTTAAACTCGGTCGGCTCAAGCATCTGGAATTCCTACAAGAAAAAGCCAACCGTGGAAAAAGTTACTTCCCGTATATTCAACGGTGTTTCGACGCTCTGGTGGTGGATGCAAAACCATATTCGCGGTCCATAGAAACGATTGCGGCCCCAAAACACCCCAATCTTCGCTCAGTCCGACTGATGCAACCGCTTAATAAATCGAAGCGGTTCTTTGGACGTGGACTGTGATTACGTTGGCCTTGTTCGGATGCTCTGTTCCCACCAGATGACGGGCTTGCCCCATCAATGAACGTCAGCAAGTGAGGCCGAGGGTTGTCATCTATAAATACTGGCATCGACCGAATGTCTGTCACGGTAGCAACCCAAAGGAAGGTATGAAGATGGAAGACAAAATAGACCACTTGGAAGAGCCGATAACTGGATTGTCCGACGCACTGTCATTCTTGGAAGAAAACAGCGACGACGCTCTGCATGGGTTTCTGCGGCGGATGCCGATGTACGCAGGGAACGTGGATGAGCCAATGACGCTGGGTGATCTGATCTACGAACTGAAGCTGGTTCCGTTCATCAAGGCAGCGTGGGTGTCCGTGAAACCGGGTGGTGGATTGGCCGGTCAGATCGGCGCGACGTTGCAGGTACTGAAGGCCGCTGAAGCCGCGTTGGAGAAAGAGACCGGCGACACCAGACGGCTTAAGCGAAGCGTCAACCTCTTCTCCTTCATGCAGGTTTATCAGTCCGGCGAAATTCAATAATGTTGCCGACGAAACCGACAAATATGAGTGTATACCAAAATCACTAAGCTCGGCAGTTGTTGCGGTTAACGCTTCCAGAATCTTTTGGCCTGACCACCTTCATTCCATATCGAAGACCCATAGATATGAATGCGGCTTTCTTGCATGGTGCTGGATGTCCCATCGGGAATTTGGAACCCGTGATGTTGCGTCGAGGATGAACAGGTCCCGTCCGACCAATCCGATATCTTCTGCGTCGGCAAGGACATGGTGGTGCAGCCATCGTTGCCTCTGGCCGCTGACCTGATCCTTGCACTTCACCCAAACCTGACGACGCGCAACACGTGCCGCCTCGATGACCCCCAACCGGTAAAGTTCACGGATGTCTTCATATAGCAAACCCTTTGTTGTCTCAGCGTTGCGATAACGGTCATCAGTGAAATGCGCACCGGGACTCGCAATGTATGGCGGATCGAGAACAACAATATCAAACTCATCATCAGCGTATGGCAGGTCTCGAAAATCAAATGGTCGTTCTGGAACTGTGAGTAGATCTGAGCCGGTGACGTTCAGGTGAGGTGCCTTCTTCCAGAATGCGCCCCTTCCAAAAGTGACGTCGGCAATCCGCAAAGACGGATCGGTTGCGTAGAGGCGGGCCACCTGTTTGATCAGGTCAGCATTGCCACCTCGCACCAGCGCCTCGACGGGTTTGTTCTTCACGTTCTGTCTACGTCGGTAGTCTGCCTGTCGGCAGCGGTTGGAACAGAACCGTCTGTCAGACCGGCTCGTTGTTGCTGGGATTGGATCGCGACAATGGATGCAAGCCGTAACGGAAATATCGGTATTCATCCGTTACGGGTAATAGCTTTTTCGACCCGCTTCAATCATGCCATACTCATGATGACCCCGACAACGAAGCACAGGAATTCTCGTTCACAGCACGGATACAACGAGGCAAAGCTGCTCTTCGCCGTCAAATGCAGCATCGTCTCCAGTGCGAGACAAACCTGCCGTTTGTATCATTCAACGGAAAGCCAATTTTGCGCCGCCTCGCGCTTCATCATTTCAGTCTCAACGGGGCAGTTTTCGCACACCGGGCGGTTGCACAGCCGACAAACCCGAAACGCATGGTTTTCATCTCGAAGCAGTTCGCCCAAAACTTTGGTGGATAGCTTAGCAAGCATGTCTTGCTCGTCCTCGCTCAGGGTTTCGAGCGCAGTCCTCAGCTTCTCCTGTCGCTGACGCATTTGGCTGGCATGAAGTTCGGCACCGTTTTCGCTTAAGCGGAGAACAACTATGCGCCCGTCGGTCTGTGAAGCGGAACGCTCAATGAAGCCACGATCTTCTAACCGCGCGACAAGCCTCACGGTCGCAGCGTGAGACAACGATATCGCATCAGCTAGATGAGTGATTGTCATATCCGGTGCATGGCCCAAATGCCCGACTGCTTCTGCTTCCGAGGGGACAAGGCCGTTTGATTGGATGCAGGCATGGATATCATCACTTAGGGCAAGGGCCAAAGCGCCAAAGGCATTTTCAAGAGCAGCGGTCATAGAAAATTAGATATATGCATCATGCATGGACATCAAGGAGATAAAGGTTTATGCACCGTGCATATATAAGCATAGGATTCTGAAATGATACGCAACATGACCCGAGATGACCTTCAAGCTGTGAAGGCTCTGATCGACTCTACAGGTTTGTTCCCCGGAGAAATGCTCGATGACATGGCCGGTGACGCACTGGACGGCAAAAGTGAAACAGAACGTTGGATGGTTTTGGACGACAGCGGGCCAATTGGTGTTGTCTACTTCGCGCCCGAACGAATGACTGAAGGTACCTGGAACCTCTACCTCATCGCGATCCATGCAGATCGACAAGGCACAGGCGAGGGTTCCAAGCTCATCGCACATGTCGAAAGGACGCTGGCCGATGAAGGGCACCGCGTCCTGCTGGTAGAAACCTCCGGCAACCCGGATTTCGAACAGACACGTCAGTTCTACCACAACAACAAGTACAGCGAGGAAGCCCGGATACGGGAATTCTACACAACCGGCGAAGACAAAATCGTGTTTTGGAAAAAGCTGTGACCATCGAAGAAGCCGTCGCGTTCCAGCCCATGTGGGTGCAATGGTGGCTCATCATCTTGACGATTGTCACCATTGCGCTGCCTGTCCTGCTGGTGTTCCACAACAAGACCCGCATCATTGGCATCGTCGTGCTGGTAACGTCCTTTGCCGGTGGCTTTGGTGTCCAATGGCTTTTTGACCAGTTTGGATATGTACGGCTTTTGTCGCTCCCACATGTGATCCTTTGGACGCCCGCCCTCATTTACCTGGTCATTGTCTTGAGGCGTCCCGATGGCGTCGCGTGGGCACGCTATGCTGGCATTGCCCTTGCAGCCGTTTTGGCCGTATCGCTTGCCTTCGATTGGTGGAGCTTGATTGTATACCTTTCGGGCCAGACTGCGCCGGTCAACTTACCGGTTTGACTGGTTGGAAAAGTTCCTTCGATTTAATGCAAACCCGACATTCGCTACGGTGCGGAAAGTTGGTAGGTGTGGGCTCGAACCGGAACTTCTCTGCGGCGAGTACCAATTGCCGCTAATGCAATATCCCGACAAATAGGCTTCACCGGTATCTCCCGTGAAGGTGCCCGTATGAGTATGGTGTAGCGGGCACCACACAGCCTTCCCTTCATGATGTCCGTAAAGGTTGATCCAACCATACGTACTCTGATATCTACGGACAGGAATCATACGGACATAAGGGGATACTTTGACAACCATATTCTATGCAAGAGTTTCAACGCGGGACCAAACACTCGATCACCAGATCGTGCAGGCTAGGGCAGCGGGTTTTGAGATCGATCAGGTGGTCGCCGACCACGGTGTATCCGGCGTCAAGCACAGGCTGGATGAACGTCCAGAGGGGCGCAGGCTCTACGATAAACTTCGGAACGGTGATACACTTGTACTGCGATGGTTGGATCGCCTAGGGCGTAACTACGATGACGTGACCGATGCGGTGCGGCATTTCATCCGACAGGGTGTGATCATACGAACGGTGATCAACGATATGACGTTTGATGGTTCAACCACTGACCCCGTCCAACAGGCCGTCAGAGACGCAATGATCGCGTTTCTCGCAGCCACTGCACAGGCGCAGGCTGAGGCGACAAAGGTCGCACAGCGGGCTGGAATCGAGCTTGCAAAGGAAAAGGGAGATCGGTTTCGAGGGCGTAAACCGTCATATGATCGCAAGACATTTGATGAAGCCGTGAATCTACTGGGGCTTGGTAACGGACCAAGTACGGTCTCAAAGGAGACAGGGCTATCCCGCCAAACTTTGATCCGAATCCGAGATGACCCAGCCGCTGCTGCTGCGGCAATGGATCGATGGGGACTTTAGTATAGAACACGCCGAGTAGAGCGATCTTTGGCCATTGACCACTTTCATACGATATCACTTGACGATTTCCGATTCTTAACCTACTCGTAGGTATGAAATCGGAAATCGGAGAGCGTAATGCCTGATCAACAAGAAGTGCCAGAGACCGCAATTATCCGCGGCTGCACGGTATACGCCACACCAGTCGCGAGACGTGAGAAGCTGAAATCTTTAGGTATACCTGAGCAACTTCTTATTGATGCAGTGCAGTATGGCGTCGCCGAGAAGTTGACCCAGGTGGTTTACGATCCAGCTACGTCCGGTGGTATAGACCTTTACCGATACACCACGAGAGAAGTTCGTCGCGGACTTCACGAACTTGGGTGGGAACTGAGCGACAGCAACAATATCGCGCTAGTGCGAAACCCTATAAACGACACGACTGTTATCGTGTGCAGTGGGGATCAGCAAACGGGTCAATTGATCGGTGATCTGCCGAAGACAAAACGCTCGAAGGGTGAGGTGTTCTTGGAAGTTACCGAAGTTCAATCCGTTGATCTATTCGGAAATGAGGAAGTCACCACACGGCTTGTTGCTGTACCAGACAAAGAGGTCTGGCTGCTGCTTCACTACCACTTGGATTGCAAAGACGGACAAACTCTACGTGCGGAATTGTCTCGACCATTAGAGGCTGAGGACGGGATAATCACGAAATGGAGTGAGAGGATTATCTTGCACATACCACTTCCTGATGCGATGCCGGACGACGATTCTGGCACCGACACCGGGCCTGTTGTCATTCCAAATGTGAAGATTAGGATTTGAAATGAATGGAAGTAGGTTGTCCGTTGCTAGAAAGCGGAAGGGCTTAACAAGGCCACAGCTTGCTGAGAAACTCGGGGTAACTTCACGCACCATTAATGGTTGGGAAACCGGTGCAGAAGTGCCTGAAGAGCGGATTGATTCGTTGGTCAGGGAGTTGGGGTTTTCGCGTGGTTTCCTTGGACTAGCCGACCCGGCAAGTGTCTCCACCAATGCTGTTAGCTTCCGCTCCCTTAGCAGGAAATCCGCAACCCAGCGTGACGCTGCGTTGGCGATGTGTGACATGGCAGTCGATTTGTCTGAGTGGATTGATCCTCGGTTTGGGCGCAATGATGTCGCGATAGCCGATCTGTCAGAGGAAGCGCCCGATTTTGCCGCCGATCTATTGCGGAGAGATTGGGGCCTCGGGCATGCGCCACTCTCCAATTTGATCCATCTACTTGAAGCAAAGGGCGTCAGGCTATTTGGGCTTCCTGACAACTGTCGTGAGATTGATGCATGCTCTTTTTGGCTCGATGACATCCCGTACGTGCTTGTGGATACAACGCGATCAGCAGAACGCATACGCTTCAATCTGGCCCACGAACTCGGGCATTTGGTTCTTCATCGTCACGGTGCACCAGTTGGGCAGACCGCCGAAAAGGAAGCAAACTTATTTGCGTCGAATTTCCTGATGACAACTTCAAGCCTTCACCAGCACCTGCCAAGACAAATGTCAGTAGGGGCCTTGGTTAAGTTGAAGAGAAAATGGGGCGTTTCGGCCATGGCGCTGGCCTACCGATTGAATAAGATTGGACGGCTTAGTGATTGGCATTACAAGACGATGATTATCGAGATGCGGAGACGGAAGTACCACGAGGTTGAGCCGGAACCCATTCCACACGAACAGTCCTATGTTCTGGATGTCGTGTTGCGCACCTTGGTCTCACGGGATATTTCACTCCGCTCGATAGCCGACGATACCAACCTGCCGCTGTCAGAGATCGTCGGATTGATGCAAGGCTTGGCGACTTTGGCAATCTCTGAACATGACATGGCCACCCCCACTGAAAGAAGGGCTGAGCTACGATTAGTGTGAAACGTGGTAGCAACCCAATTTCAATCTACCGGCATGACGGATAGGACAAACAGCAACAAGAATCAGCAGCTGTGTCTTTAGACTTTATGGCTAAATTTTCGGAGCAGCCTCTGCTTGGGTCCGATCAAACCAAAGAACTTAGGCGACGGCATCGAGACGCTACCGAGACTAGGCAAACTCTTTTGTATGGAGACCGGAGAGAAGAGGTATTGGGGTCAATCCCAACGTCGCCACTGTCCGTCGTCAGAGTTTTTGGAACCAAGAGCGGCGTAGACTAAGAGAGAGTTTGGCTCATCTGTTTGGTTTGATTATGCGGCGTGTTTGCGGTGATGCAAGCGTCGCGCTTCGAGTGTCTTTCGTTTGATCCTTTCGCGTTGTTGCAGAATGGCTTTGTCACGCCCAAAGTAGACGTCAGCTGGTGTGACGTTGTTGATACTCTCGTGATAGCGCTGGTGATTGTAGTGGTCGACGAAGGCTGCGATCTGGGCTTCAAGATCACCGGGCAGGAAGTAGTTTTCTAGCAAGATGCGGTTCTTGAGTGTTTGGTGCCAGCGTTCGATCTTGCCTTGGGTTTGCGGGCGATACGGCGCACCGCGCGAGTGCTTCATGCCTTTGTCGTGCAGCCATTCCGCCAGGTCCCCAGAGACATAGCTTGAACCGTTGTCACTGAGCAGGCGCGGCTTGTGAACGACATGCACCTGATCACAGCCAGACGCCTGCAATGCGAGGTCCAGCGTATCCGTCACGTCCGCCGCGCGCATGTTTGTGCAGAGTTTCCAGGAGACGATGTAGCGGCTGTAGTCGTCGAGAACCGTGCTGAGGTAAAACCAGCCCCATCCCATCACCTTGATATAGGTGAAGTCAGTTTGCCAAAGCTGGTTGATGGCCGTCGTCTTGTGCTGGAACTCATTCGCTGCCTTGAGCACAATGAAGGCGGGACTGGTGATCAGATCATGGGCCTTCAGCACACGGTACACCGTAGATTCCGAGACAAAGTAGCGTTTCTGATCCGTGAACGTCACTGCCAATTCGCGCGGCGACAGCTCTGTTTCCTGCAAGGCGAGGTCGACAACCTTGCGCTTCACCTCGTCAGGAACACGATTCCAGACGTGCTTCGGCTTGGGAGATAGATCCTGCAATCCAGCCTCACCGCGTTGCAGATAACGATCATACCAACGGTAGAATGTCGTCCGTGGGATACCCAGTTTGGCCAATGTCCGACGCGCCGACAGATGGCTTTCCTCGACCAGCCGGATGATCTCAAGCTTCTC
>CANKZJ010000002.1 GCA_947488605.1 uncultured Paracoccaceae bacterium
CTCAGTGGCTACGATGAGCAACAAACACTCTCTTAGCAAATCGCCCTATTTGGACCCATAGGCGCTGACGTCAGACACCTTTCATGCGCTGTTTCCATTGCCTTGCTCCCAGCGACAAGCTGGGCGCAAGAGGACGCCGCATCAGCATTTGCCAGCCGTGATTTCGCAACCGCCAAAGCACTTTGGCTTAGCGAAGCGGCTGACGGTTCAGGTGAGGCTATGCTCGGCCTTGGCTTGCTCGCCGACCGCGGCTTTGGTCAACAGCGCGATTTTGACGTGGCGTTTGAATGGTATCTTCAGGCAGCCTCACTTGGCTTGGCAGAGGCACAGTTTAACGTCGCGATCATGCTGGACGCCGGACTAGGGCGCGACCGCGACGTGCAAGAGGCGCAAATCTGGTACACGCGTGCTGCTTTGCGCGACCATGCGCGGGCGCAATACAATCTTGGCCTGCTATATGAAACCGGTGATGGAATTGCATCCAATCCTGCGTTAGCTGCATACTGGTTTGGGAAAGCTGCTCAGACGGTGCCCGCTGCTGCGCAAAAAGAGGTAACGCAGGTCACTGAAACCCGTACCCTTGCACCGCCGATGGTGACGTTTGCCGACGTTGGTGCCTCGCAGGTCGAACTTGTCTGGGATGCTGACGTAAACGCAAGCGCTACGCATCTTGTTGAAGTGATTGAAACGCCGCAAGCAGACGGAAACTATGGCGCGCCCATACTCTCGGTTGCCACGGTTGCCTCTGGCATCCTCGATTTGGATAGTTTGCCGACGAACAATGTAATGTGGCGGATCGTGAACTTGGCTAGTGACGATACCGACTACGCGGCAGACGAATGGTCTGGCCGCGCAGGTATACATCCGCCACGTGGCAGAATTACACTCATTTCCGATCCGGCAGTAAAATCTATGGAGAATGCTGCAAGCGTCTTTGCGTCTTCGCTGCGAAACGCGGGTTACTGGGTTCAAATCACTGACGACCTTTCCAAAAAATCTGACAATTTCTATGTCAGCTACGGGTATGCGTCAGATCAACAACTAGCAAATGCAGTTGCAGCATTCTTGCCATCAACCGAGCAAATCACACCTGCCAAGCAGTTGTTGCGTTCTATGCAGCCTGGGGAAGTCGTCGTGAACTTAGGTGCCTTCCGGTAAAGGGGGGGTCCAAGCCATGAGTGACGAACTACGACAGATTTTCTTGGATGAAGGGGCTTTGTCCCCAGCTTGATCATTGGCCATCGTTTACTTGCTGGGATCTATCTGAATGGCTGGTTTTCCCGCTGCATCGCAATATTAGGGATATTGTCGGTGGAAGAATTGTCCTGCTGCATGCGCACGCAGCACAAGACTAATAGGTCTGCTATGGGCTCACTGCAGACTTCGTAGCATGCGCAGCATCAAGGCGTTCGCCTCGCTTCACTGTCGTTGAGGACGGCCCTAAAGCCGACCTTGGTCTTGGCTTTCGATTGCTGCGATCGCAGCCCGCATTCCCGACATTCGCTGCACCCGTTCCAGCAGCCACCTAGGATGCTGCAACTTCGACAACAACCTGTTACCTCCCCCTGATATAGTCGTGATCGGGAACCGTTGATGAGACAACGATGCCTCGGCTATCAGCACGGCTGATCTCTTCGGCAAAATTGATCATATCTACAAAATAAAACAGCGCCGCTCTGACCAGCTTCAGTGAATCCAAAGTTAGGGACTCAAATCTATTGAGATGCGTATGATCCACTGCTAACGACGAAGAAGAGTGGTCGTCTGGGAACATGTCATCATGAAGGACAGAAAAGCGATGCGTTGAGCTATTTCTGTAGCTTTTGTGCGCCTCCATAAAGCCGTGCCCTCGGCTATCGTCTTTCGAGATGTCGTGGTAAATGTTATAGAGCGCAATCAGCCCCGGATTTCCTGACCTAAATGAATTCGCGATCTCTTCATTTAAGGTGAATATTCCACCCTTTCCGGTCTTACCCCAGATGTCGGAAAAGCTGGTTTTATGTGCTTTCTTCATTCCTAGATAGCAGGCCAAGGCAACCGCAATCTTATCTAAGATATCGAAGGCGATGCGTTGGGCACTTGTCAAAGCAGAAAAGCGGACACCGTAGACGGCATAGTCCAAGGTATCTGCATGGGAGGTCGTTTCAAAGAACGGGGTATCAGTGTCATACTCGCGTACATCAAAGTATACCTGCCGGGCGAAAGCGAAATCAGACTTCATAACGTTAATCATAGCAAAAATCTCGGGGACTCGTTGCTCGTCTGAGATTTTCGCGTGGATGGATGGAACGGTCAGTAAATCAAAGCGGCCGGATGAATACTCTTTGGCGCTGCAATGAATCGATAACGCCAATCCATTCTCTTCTATGAATGCGAAATACGGATTTTGAATTCTCTTTTTGCGGCCAGGTTTTGATCTTAGCTGCATCCTCAACAGCCTTTTTGACAGTTGGCAAAACCTCTTTTCCCGAAAACTCGACGACTGTGTCATAGTTGGCCGATACCACGTCTGAAAGCTGTCGGATGCGCTCAAGCAGAGTATCGACATGACAGTAAGTTTGATAGGTTTCTGACTTCCGACAAAATAGTCCTGCAAGCCTCATTGAGTGTCGCATTTCCTGATATGCAGCGACACCGTTACGCGGCAAGAGTATCAGCGCTTTCTGAAAACAGTCCAGAGCTTCTACCCAGCGGGAAGTTTCTAGAAGAAGAATTCCAATATTGGTCAGTGCTTGTGATCTCAGTTCATAAGAAGCCGAGCTATCGCGCATGACCGACCCAAAATGAACCCTCGCTTGGAAACGATCTTCAAACGCCTGACCGGCAACAAGAGACAACGGACCATGTCCAAGGCGTGAGCGAACTTGCAGACCATTTGCCAAGTTATATGAGAGAGCAGAATCAGGCTTGGCGATTTTCATAAGCTCGTCAAAGATTTCGACACCTTGACTTACCGATGTCACATCATTCATTGCGTCGCCGCAGTCGACGAGCACAACCGCGGTCGCAACTTTTTCCTCCGGACTGCTGCCCAACTGACCTAAAAATGATAGCGCAGCTTGCGGGTCCTCGTTTCTCAGCTTGTAAAGCTCGTCAATTTTTTCAACTGACATAGTTCATCCTCCTTGTCGCGCATAGCTTTCTCGGTTTGCCGCGCACCTTTAACTGGGGGACGTCGTGCTTCCAGCATTTCCTCTACTGGGTATACCCAGTAGACGGATAGAGTTGCCGTTCATCATGCAATGGCGAAGCAAGCCCCGCTACCTGTCCTCTAGTTCTTTGCGGTTGTTCTCGATCTTCCTCCAAAACTCGACATCCTTGTCGAACTCGGAGTAGTCAGGCATCACATTGACCGGAATGAACTCGTCCTTGCGAGCGATCAATTCACCTGTCTCATAATTTGAAATTCGCAACTGCCCGTTGCCGTAGTAACCAGCTAGAAATTCCAGGGTTTCCGCTTTGTGTCGTGCATATATTGAGCTATTATCGTCAGGCGCACCGAATACGCCATTGTGGACATCGAACTCTAGGCGTTCGTTTTCGAAATCGAGGTTGAACTTGACTCTAAGTCGACCGTCCTCTCGCTCGAACTCCATTCGAACCTTACTTCCCTCTTGTACGATATGAACAGGGTTGAGGTTTTCGAAGGCTTCAAACGGGCCTTTTCCGTGAAGCTGAAAGGATATTGCTGGAACATCGATGTTGGTACCCGATGGAATAGCTTTTCCGGCAAGTAAATCGTCAACCAAGATTTGCCCAAAGATTCGTTTGAAACCAGCCAATTCGTAAAGGTGCTCTCGGTAAACGGTGCTTGCCGTTTTTACGCCTAAAAACTCTTCGATTGCGAGTTCCGCAAGTTCTTCAATCAGAGGTTTCTCCTTATAGAGTCGATTGGTGTCTGACGGATTGTCAGGGTCCACGATTGGACTACCGCCAGCATGAGCGATTGCGCACCGACCCGAGACATATAGATGTTGCGGAATGTTAGAGACACCGGAAGCAGTTAGGTTGGTCAGTGCGTCCTTGCCTCGCCCGTTGGGAAGTCGTGTCACCGCTTGAGTGATCCAGTTCGGAATTGCTTGGCCCCTCCCAACGGCGACCTCAAGCACTCGATAAAAAGAAAGAAACGAATATGCAACATGGCTTAAGCCACGGCCATCACGCATCAATCCTAGCGCAAGACGTGCTTTTACGTCGGTGACCTCTGGCAGATATCGCAGGTCGATCTCCTCACGTATCGTAAAGCCGTGCCCTTTGCCTCGTTGAAATGCAAACGGAGAGCTTCCGCCTCCGAATGATACTAGGACTGCTCCGCTTCTATCCAACCAAGATAGGACGCTCAGAAATTGGAGAATTTTCTCTTTCGTCGCGTCATTGGCATCAGCGTCGCGAACCGCAATCCCGGGATAAGCGTCAGATGTGATCGGAATTATCCAATACTCATCGCCCAAATACATAATTCGCTGAACACGCACAGGCCATGCCATCGAAGGCTCGATGTAAGCGACCGTCCAATGACCCGGTTTTTTCAGCGGTTCGGTTAGTGCGTCTTTGTATTCAAGGATTTGGAGGCCAAGCATCTATTTCTCAAGTTGTTTTAGATGGATCCTTTGTTTCATCATCTTCGCTGGACCTCCACTACAGAAACCAACTGCTAACAAATCACATATCGCATGCTTCAAGTCGTCAGTCATGATTTACACTCCAGATCGAATGTCAGGTTTTTGGAAGTGTCGCGTCCGCATGAGTCTGTGCAGCGAAAGGCTGCTTTCCGCCGTCTCTGCGTAATGCCCGCCGCCACATGCTCCCTCTACAGGCCCAGCCCGCGCTGCCTGCCAAACGTCCAATCGATCCCGCCGCCGGGCATGCCTACTCCGGAGACTTGCAGCCCGATGCGCCGCTCCAACGTTTTGTTCCAAGGAACAAGGCTGAAGCCAAAGCCATCGTCGATCATCGCGAACCGTCCGCTCGCCAGTTGCGTGCTACCGGTCAGTTGACCTGCGAACTGACTGCCGGATGTCACAGGCTTCCAGTTCCGCCCTTTGTCCGCAGCCATCGCACGCCCGACGCGGTCGACCTCACGCCCCTCAAGGCGTTGGATCAGGTCCTTCGGCGCGCGGATACGTCCTTCCCCAAGGTCGACCGCGTCCCTGCGCGCCACCAGCACGCGCTTGCGGCGGTCCATCGCCCGGCCTGCCTCTGCGCCGAAGCCGGTCTCCCTCACTGAATCCCGCCGCTGTGCTACCAGTTCCCGATCGAGCCAGGTCGCACCGTCGTGGGTCACCTGCTGGTCTAGGCCGATGGGCGACAACACCTCCATGCGCGGGCCGGGACCATGGCGTTTGCGATCATGGGCCAGCCCGCGTTTCGGCAGGTCCTGCGGCACCGACCAGTGATCCTCGCCGTGACGCTCAACGATCCCGGCGCGCCGCAGGGCTTCAAGCCGCCGCACATGGGCGGCGACGCAGCGGTCCGGATCGGGGACGATCCCCTGTTCCTTTGCGATTTCGATGTGTCGGGACGGGCGATAGGTGCCGTCATTCTCAGTGGCGGCAAGGATGTTGCTGTCCGCCACCCTTGCTTCCGTCGGCGGCGGTGTCGCCGACACGATCATGCCGCGTCCGATGTCGTCGCAGCGGTCTGCGCGGAGCTCGATCTGGTGAACGCGGCCGTCGGTGCCGTCGATGACCAGCTGCATCCAGTCGCCAGTCTCGTCGGCTGCAAGTTCCTTGGCAAGAACGCGACCAGCGATCTGCTGCTGCAGTCCGTCTCTGTGCATCGTGAGCTGTGCCGCTCCGCGCTGCGCCTCTATGCCGTTCGCCTCAAGTGCGCGATACATGGATTTGGTGATATCGTCGCGCTTCCCCATCTCACGCAACGTGGGTTCCGCGCTGTCGTCCAGATGCCAGACGCCCGGGTCGATCTGCTGCGCAAGTCCGAGTTTTTCGAGATATTGTGCCCGGCCGATCAACAGCGCGCGGTTGCGCTTCATCGTCTCCAACATGTCCTTGTCCGGTCGCAGATCGGCGAACTCGTTGTTCGCCCGTTGCTCGGCCATCAGCATCCGGTCGAGGCGGGTAAAGCGCTCGGCGTTTACTTCGCGGCGCAGCTGATCTGTGACCTCAAGGTCGGTCTGGTGACCCAGTTCCAGCGTCACGATCCCGCTCGCGCGCTCCCGAACACCATGCGCGATATAGTCGCCAGCGATGTTCAGGATCTTGCCATCATCGGTCACGCCCCGGACGAGGATGTGGCTATGCGGGTGGCCGGTGTTATAGTGATCCACTGCGACCCAATCGAGCCGCGTCTGCAGATCGGCCTCCATCTGGGTCATGAGATCGCGGGTCGTCTGGCGCAGGTCCGACAGGTCGATGGCATCCTCCGCAGAAACAATGAAGCGGAACTGGTGCCGGTCGTCGCGGCCCCGATCGAGGAAGTCCCGACCGTCGGCGATGTCCGCATCTGCGGAATAGACCTGTCCCTTCTCACCATCGCGGGTGACGCCATCGCGCTCCAAATAACGCAGATGGGCGTCAACCGCTTTGGCGCTCACGAAGGACCGCCCCCGTGCAGCGCCACGCTGCGGATTCAGCTTCACAATCCGCGCTTTCACGGTCACCCGGCGGGCCCGCGTTCGGGTCCCGTCCAGGCCGCGGGACCACGGATTCCGGCCCTTCAACGCCGCCGCCACCTTGGCACCTCGACCCCGGGCGTTGAACCGTCCGCTTGCCTTCCTCTTCCCGGCCAACTGGTTTGGATCGCCGCCCGCACGGCGGATCGCGCGGTGCACATCGGCCAGAAACCCACGCGCCGGGCGACGCACCTGCGGAGCCCTCTGGGCGCGATCCCGGACCTTGCCGGGGCGGATGCGGAAGTCGCTTTCGTTGCGGGTCATGGAGCCACGATCGACGTCCGATCCGGGTCAATCAAGTGGCGTTTGAGGAGCATCGAAGCATGGCGTGCAAAGAGAAGCCGTAGCGGGCTCTCGCGTGAAGGCACTGCGCAATGTGCCACGTCAGGACATTGAAATCATTCATAAAACGGGGAAGCCCTGCCGCAAGATACCGTGCGATCCATCGTGCGTTGCGCCAAAAAACAATGTGCAGACAACAGCTTAGGGCCATAGGCCCGGCCAGCGAGGAACTCGCTTTATCTTGCCATCCCCTTCTGTTGCTCCCGTCTGCGCTCCCAAGAGGCCCAATTCGTCATGTTCATCATGCCGCCAATGTGCCTGCACAGCCAACTGGACCGAGATGATTCGAAGGATGGCAGCATCGCTCTGAGGCGCGGCTGTCGCCAGTCGAATTCATACCGAAACGCCGATGTGCCGGACAATCCAACTGTCCGATTTGTACGCTGTGACAGGCCGTTTTGCGCGGATGGGCTGCGTGCTCTGCACAAGCTGAACACATGGCTCCATGCTATCTTGCATGACACCTTTGACTGGCCCTTCGCAGCAGCAGCCCCGTCCGTCCCGGACGGTCGATGCCGCGCGGATCAAGGCGGCACTGGTGAAGGTGTCGAAGCTCGTCGTCGAGGATGCAGCGTTCACACCTGTCTTCGAGCGGCTCGAGGCGGAACTGGCCGCAGCCATGAAGGAAAAGACACGTCTCAATGACGCTCAGCGCCGGGCGCGGGCGCTGCTGGATCAGAAGGCGATCCCGCGCACAAGCTCTGCGACGTGGTCCAGCGATGCGCCCTTGCCGTATCGTTCCCGGTCGAGCCGATGACCGAACAGGTCGCGTCTGATCCGATCGTCTATCCCGGCGGCGAGCATCCGGTCCTCGAAAGAATGACGCAGGGAATAGAAGGAGTGGCGCGGCGTCTCGAGCAGACCGTTGGCGCGGAGGAACTTGTTGACGACCGCGCTGAGCGTAGCCCGGTTGCGGTAGCGGGGGAAGCCGTCGGGAAACTGCATGAAGGCCTCCAGCGAGACGCCCGCCAGCGGGATCACCCGTCGGGCGTAGTGGCTCTTCAACTGCCGCCCTTCTGCTTCGATGGAGATATGTGGCACGTCGCAATCGAGCCGGATCGTATCCGTCGTCAACGCCGCTCCTTCAGATGGGCGATAGCCGGTGTTGATCATACCCAACAGCAAAGCGCGCGCTTGGCCATTCAAGCCGTCCAGCGCGCCGGGGGCGAGCAGGCTTGTTCTGATCCAGTCCTCGGTGAATGGCGGCCGCGTCCGCGCCTCGCCTTCCTTGAAGGACAACTCACCCAGAGGCAGCGATAGTCCAAGCCGCTTCATCGTGTTCACGGTCTTCAACACGTCGCCGAGATGGATCAGGTCCTTGTTCGCGGAATTTGCCGTGACCTCTCCCGCCTCGATCCGGTCGAGCCAGTGCTGGCGGAAATCGAGCATGTCGTCGCGTGTGATGTTGGCGATGTCCTTGTTGCCGACGACCGCGATGAAGTTTTTCACCGCCTTCTTGCGTGGCGCTTCCCAGCGGCGCAACTGGTCCTCACTCTTGCCGAAGGTCTTCTCCCTCGCGAGCGTCCAATAGAGTTGCAGCGCCTTGGTGACCGTGATGCGGGGTTCGGGAATAGTGCCGAGAAGGGCGGCGGCCTCGACGGGGTCGGGCTGGTTCGCGGGAGCGGGGATCGCTTCGATACGTTCGACAATGTCCTCGACCGGCAGTTTGGCCACATTGCCCGCGTCCAGATACCGGAAGCCCCGCGCCCGGGCGAGGTCGCGGGCGGCTTCGTAACGGACCTCCGCATCCTCGCTGTTCCCGGCCAGCCGCGCCTCCCAGGCCTCGATCATCTGGCTCCACGCGCGATCTGCCTTACTCCTCGCAAGCATTTCAGAGTCGGTATGCAGGCTGATCCAGACCGTTTCGCGCGGCTCAACCCCGCGATACCGGCGTGGAACGCGACGGCGGAGATGGTAGAAACGACCTCTTTTTGCGATGCTCATGGCGGACACCTTCCGCATTTGTGCAGCAAATTGTGCAGCAAAATGTGCAGCAAATCAAGCGGACCAAGAACCGCCATAAGCGCGAAAACGCCGAATTCCACCCTACTATCAGATGGTTATGAGATAGAGATTCTGAGGAAAATGGCGGAGACGAAGGGATTCGAACCCTCGAACGAGTTACCCCGTTACTCCCTTAGCAGGGGAGCGCCTTCGACCACTCGGCCACGTCTCCGCTGACGCGTCTAGCAGGAACAAACTGAGGATCACAAGTGGAATCTTGCTTTGAGGGCGCATTGTTCGGCACGGGTGATGCCGGTGTATTTTAAGCGTGCTGTCACATTGCGAAAATGACGTATATGAATTAGAACAAATAGTGAACATTAAAAGGGATTCGGTGTGTCGTGTATGGGTTCGCTTCGTATGCACAAAGATTTGGTCGGGCAGGGGCAGCGCCCTGTTGCAATGTCCCATACCCTGTCGGAGGCTTTTCCAAATCATCCCACAGACGCCAGTGCTGTGGGCTTTGCTTTATCACGGTTGCCCCGCACCAATGCCCCGATCCTGTGGGTGCAGGATCGTTTGTCGCGCAAGGAGGCGGGTCGTCCTGCACTTGCCGGGATGTCTGCCAATCGTCCTGTGATCATGGTGGATCTGTCGCGCGCTGCGGATGTGCTTTGGGCGATGGAAGACGGGTTGCGTTGCCGCGCGCTGGGCGGTGTGATTGGCGAGGTTTGGGGCGACCCGGCAGCGCTCGATTTTACTGCAACCAAGCGGTTGGCCATGCGCGCCGAGGCCGCAGATATTTCATGCTGGCTGATCCGTCGGGCTGCCAGCCCAGATTTGAGCGCCGCGCGCGACCGCTGGCGTATTACCAGCCTGCCGTCTGCGGCACACCCACACGATGCCCAAGCGCCCGGTGCGCCGCGTTGGGCGCTCGATCTGTTCCGCTCGCGCAGGTCCAAGCCGGGGCAATGGGTGGCGACTTATGACGGGGCGGCGGATCGTGTCCATCTCGCTGCCGCAGTTCGCGATCGAACGGTGGACGCGGATGATGGAACGGCACGGAAACGCGCCGCCGGATGATGTGCCTGTGGTGTTGGCCCGTGAGGGACAGCATGGGCCGGTGATCCATGCCGCCAATCGCAAGGCGCGGATGGAGGGAATTCTGCCTGGATCGCGGGTTGTTGATATGCGGGCGATTTGCCCTGAATTGCAGGTCGAATATGGCGATGAGGCAGGCGATCATGCCGCCCTAGATCGGCTGGTCTTGTGGGCGCGTCGTTGGTGTCCTTGGACGGTGCGTGACGGCGATGATGGTCTGATTTTGGACACGACCGGGGCTGATCACCTTTGGGGCGGTGAGGCCGCGATGTTGGTGGAAATGGAGACGCAACTGTCCTTGCTGGGCCTGACGGCGCGGCTTGCTGTGGCACCAACTTGGGGGGCGGCCTGGGCCTTGGCGCGGTTTGGTCCGGTCCGGTCAATTTGTGGACCTGATGAAGCGTATTTCAAGCTGGGGCCGCTGCCAGTGACAGGATTGCGTTTGGATGATCCAACCGTGCTTTTGCTGCGCCGGCTGGGGTTGAAAACTATTGGCGCGGTCATGGATGTACCGCGGCTTTCGCTGACACGCCGCTTTGTAAAGGCCGGTTTGCAGGCGAACCCATTGATGCGCCTTGATCAGGTCGTCGGTAAGCTAGCCGAACCTGTGTCGAGCGTTGATGCCAAGCCAGTGATCCGCGTGCAGGCACGTTTGGCAGAACCGATCTTTGATCCAACGCCATACCTGCCGGACTTGTGTGAAGCGCTTTGTGACCAACTGAAACAGGCCGGGCAGGGGTGCCGCCGCCTGCATTTGACAGTTTATAAAACTGATGGCGATGTCAGTTATGTGGATGTGGCGACCTCTGCGGCGACCCGTGATCCAGCGCATCTGCATAGCCTATTTCGTGACAAGGTAGAGCGGATCAATCCCGGCTTTGGGTTTGACTTGATTACGCTTGCTTCGGGCGCTGTAGAAGAGATGCAAGACACACAGAACCGTTTGGATGGCGGGTCAGATGCTGACCTGCACCTGACCCGGTTGATTGATCGGTTAACAGCTAAATTTGGGACCCATGCGGTGACACGTCCGGTTTTGCGCCAAAGCCATGTGCCAGAGCGAGCCGAGACGCAGATTGCGGCTTTGGCGAACGACCCTGATGAGGGAACGGTTGTCACCAAAGAACGTCCGTTGCGCCTGCTTGATCATCCCGAAGAGGTGCGCGTCCTTTATGCGGTCCCAGAAGGTCCACCCGCGCAGTTTGTGTGGCGCAGGCAAACGCACCGGGTGGCGCGTTATGCCGGACCGGAACGTATCGCACCTGAATGGTGGAAAGACCGCCCTGGCACACGGTTGCGCGATTACTTCAAGGTTGAGGATCAGACCGGACAACGCTTGTGGCTTTACCGCGAAGGCCTGCACGAGGATGGGCGCGGCGGTGATCCGCGTTGGTTTGTGCATGGGATGTTTGCCTGATGCCCGAGATGGACAACCAACGCCCAAGGCGCACAATTGAGGATGATGGGTTCACGCCCAATCCGCGCGCGGATTTTGTAGAGCTTGGGGTCACCACCTGTTTTTCATTCTTGCGCGGGGCGTCAGATGCCGTGGACCTTGCCACGACAGCGAACACCTTGGGATATGACAAGCTGGGCTGCGCCGATTTGAACACAATGGCCGGTGTGGTGCGACTGCATGCAGAGGCGTTGAAGGCGCAGATTACACCTGTCATTGGCTGTCGGTTGCAGTTGGTCACAGGCGAGGAATTCATCGCCTATCCTCGTGATCGTGCGGCGTATGGGCGGCTTTGCAAGCTGCTGTCCAAGGGTAAAATGCATGACGTTGACGGTGCTTGGCAGGCCAAAGGCATGTGCGACATTACTTTGGATGACCTTGCGCAGCACAGTGCAGGTGTCCAGCTTATTGCATTGCCGGGTGCAGACCTTGATCATTTCAGCGCTGGGTTTCGTCGCCTAAAACGCGCGTTGCCAGCGCTTGGGCATATCGCGGCAAGCTATCTTTATCGTGGCGATGATCGGGCGCGGATCAATCAACTGGATACGCTTGCTCGCGCCAATGACATATCTATTCTGGCCACCAATGATGTGCATTACCATGCACCCGACAGGCGGCCTTTGCAGGATGTGATGACTTGTACCCTGCATAAGACGACCATCCAGAAAGCCGGTTTTCTACTGGATGCCAATGCCGAACGGCACTTGAAATCACCTGCGCAAATGGTGCGCCTTTTTGCGGAATGGCCACATGCGATCAAGGCGACACGCGACGTTGCAGATGCCTGCACATTCAAGCTGACCGAATTGGCATATGAATACCCGCAAGAAACCGTGCCCGTAGGCTCTACACCACAGGAATACCTTGAAAAGCTGACATGGAAAGGCGCTGTTTGGCGCTATCCGCAAGGCGTGCCAGACAGCTTAAAAGTCACTTTGCGCAAGGAACTGGCGCTGATCGCAAAGCTGGATATCGCCCAGTATTTCCTGACGATCCAACAGGTTGTCAACTTTGCCCGCTATGAATGTGACCCGCCGATCCTGTGTCAGGGGCGCGGATCGGCTGCCAACTCTGCGGTGTGCTACGTGCTGGGGATCACGGCCGTGGACCCGGATAAAAACGACCTGCTGTTTGAACGGTTTATTTCTGAGGAACGCAAAGAGCCCCCCGACATCGACGTCGACTTTGAACATGAACGCCGCGAAGAGGTGATCCAGCATATCTATGATAAATATGGGCGCGACCGTGCGGCCCTTTGTGCGACCGTGATCCACTACCGCCCGCGCATGGCTGTGCGCGAGGTCGGCAAGGTTATGGGTCTGTCAGAGGATATTACCACGGCACTTTCCAAAACCATCTGGGGGTCATGGGGCCGCGAGGTAGGGGCAAAGGAAGCGGCAGAGGCCGGGATTGACCTGAAAGATCCGCTGATGGCGCGCACGATCAAACTGGCCGATCAGATGATCGGGATGCCGCGCCATTTGGGGCAGCATGTTGGTGGGTTTATCCTGACCGAAAAGCCGTTGCTTGAAACCGTGCCCATCGGCAATGGTGCCATGCCAGAGCGCAGTTTCATCGAATGGGACAAGGACGATATCGACGAATTGCGCATCCTCAAGGTCGATGTGCTTGCACTTGGGATGCTGACCTGCATTCGCAAAGCATTTGATATGATTGATGCGCATTACGGCAAACGCTTTACGCTGGCCAGTATCCCGCAAGAAGATCCAGTAACCTACAATATGCTGTGCAAGGGCGATAGCCTTGGGGTGTTTCAGGTCGAAAGCCGGGCGCAGATGAACATGCTGCCCCGCCTGAAACCGCGCGAATTCTACGATCTGGTCATTCAGGTCGCCATCGTGCGCCCTGGCCCGATCCAAGGTGATATGGTGCATCCTTATTTGCGCAGGCGCAGTGGAAAAGAGCCAGAGGATTACCCCTCCCCGGGTCCTGAATATGATCCTGATGAGCTGCGTAAAGTGCTGCAACGCACCAAGGGTGTGCCAATTTTTCAAGAGCAGGCAATGAAAGTCGCAATGGTCGCGGCAGAGTTTTCCCCTGACGAAGCCAATCAACTCCGCAAGGCGATGGCCACGTTCCGGTCGCGTGGTACGATTGGGATGCTGGAAGAAAAAATGGTCGGGCGCATGATCCGCCGTGGCTACGACCCGGAATTTGCCAACCGCTGTTTTAATCAGATCAAAGGCTTTGGTGACTACGGGTTCCCCGAAAGTCACGCCGCCAGCTTTGCACACCTTGTGTATGTCTCAAGTTGGATCAAGTGCCATTACCCCGATGTTTTCTGCGCGGCGTTGCTGAATTCACAGCCGATGGGGTTCTATGCGCCTGCCCAGATCGTCCGCGATGCCCGCGAGCATGGTAAAATCGTGCGTGGTCCTGATGTGAACTACAGCGACTGGGATAACACGCTTGAACCGATCAGCCCCGGTGTATTCGCTGTGCGCCTTGGGCTGCGTCAGGTTGATGGTATGCGCAAAGAGATGGCACAGCGGATCATGGATGCGCGGGCACAGCCGTTTATCAGCTTGGCTGACCTCAAGGAACGCGCGCGGTTGGATGCAGGTACAATACGCAAACTGGCGGCCGCCGATGCCGTGCGCTCAATGACGCTGGACCGCAGGCAGGCACTTTGGGATGCGCGCGCTTTGCGGGACGCGCCTGACTTGCCGCTGTTTGCCGAAAACAAAGATGAGGGCGAAGAGGTCCGCTTTGATCTGCCGCAAATGCCGATCTGCGAACATGTGATCGCGGATTATCAGACGACGCGGCTTTCGTTAAAGGCGCATCCGATGTCCTTTTTGCGGCGCAGTATGGACAAGCAAGGCTATACGCCCACGCGCATGCTTGATCAGATGCGCAATGGGCAGTCGATCAAACTGGCAGGCATCGTTCTGATCCGCCAACGCCCCGGCAGCGCCAAGGGTGTTTGTTTTATCACGGTCGAGGATGAAACTGGTGTCGCTAATCTGGTGGTCTGGCCCAAGGTGATGGAGGCCTTTCGCAAGGTGATCATGCGCGCCCGCGTGATTGATGTGCGCGGGGTGGTGCAGCGCAGCGAGGACGTGATCCATGTGGTTGCCAATCATCTGACAGATCGCAGTGATGCGCTGGAGCGGTTGTCGCATGACAAAATGGAGCCGCCCTTGGCACATGCTGATGAGGTCAAAAAATCGATCCCTCATGATCCACGTGGTCGGCATCCGCGCGATGTGCGGGTGATCCCGAAATCGCGGGACTTTCACTAGCAGGGCAAGCGCCATAGTGTTTGCCCAAGACAACCCCCGATGAAAGACCTCTATGCGGCTTAACCTCAAACAACTCGAAGCCTTCGTCTGGGTCTCTGACTTACAAAGCTTTCGGCGTGCCGCCGAACGATTGAACACGACCCAGCCAAATATCTCCGCGCGGATTGCAGGGCTTGAACAGGCGCTGGGCACCACGTTGATGACGCGTGATGCAGGGTCAGTGCGTCTAACAGGCAAAGGCCAAGAATTGCTGGCTCATGCCCGCCGCGTGTTGGATGCCACGGATGCATTGATTGCAGCGGCAGATCAGAAGGCACTGATTGAGGGCACGTTGCGCCTAGGTGTGACCGAAATGATCGTGCACACGTGGCTACGTGCTTATCTGCGTCGCTTGAAAGAGATTTATCCGCGTCTGACGGTCGAGCTAACCGTCGATTTTTCGGTGAACTTGGAAAAGGGTCTCGCCGAGCGGACCCTTGATCTGGTGCTTCAAAATGAACCGTTCAGCCGTCTTGCCACAGGTCAGATTGAGATCGGGGCCTACGGTTTGGTCTGGGTGGCGTCCCCCGATCTTGGGCTTCCACAGACGCAAACGATTGAAACGCTGGCCGCACAACCGATCCTGACCCATGCGCGAGATACGCGGCTTTATGAAGAAGTTGCCGCCCATTTCGGTACACGCCGTGACCTTGCACCGCGTCTGGTGCCTTCGACAAACTTAGCGGCCTGTCAGACGATGACCATTGATGGAATGGGCATTGCTGCACTGCCCTTTGCGATGGTCGAGACAGACCTTACTACAGGATCGCTCATGCAGCTTCACTATGATTGGGCGCCCCAGCCGCTGCATTTCTTCGCCCGCTATGATGCGGAACGGGCGCCGCGTGTGGTGGCTGAGGCAGCTGGCGTTGCGGTGCAGATCGCACAAGATCAGTAAATTTAATCTATTATATCAGTTTAAACAATTGGAAGTGATCAAATTCCCGCGCTAGCCTGTGACCTGAAATCAAAAGGTGGCAAAGATGCAAAACCATACGCGCATGGGTGTTGATATTGGGGGCACGTTCACGGATGTCGTCCTTGAGGTTGGAAAAGAGCAGTATTCCACCAAGGTTCTGACAACCTATGCCGCCCCTGAGAATGCAATCATCGACGGAATGCATCAGGTTTGCACCAAGGCTGGCATATCGCCTGCACAGGTTGAACAAATAATCCATGGCACGACGCTGGCCACCAACGCTTTGATCGAACGGCGTGGTGCCAAGACCGCGCTGATCACGACGGAAGGCTTTCGCGATGTGATCGAGATGCGCACTGAAAGTCGGTTTGAGCAGTACGACCTGAACCTGCAGTTGCCAGAGCCACTTTTGCCGCGCCAGCATCGGTTCACCCTTAAAGAGCGCATGGACGCGCAGGGTAACGTGCTGATCCCGCTCGACCGTGCTGATGTGGAAAAACTTGCGGATGAAATGACGTCCTATGGATTTGAAAGCATCGCGATTGGCTTGATCCATGCATATTTGAACGACACCCATGAACAAATGATCCGTGACGTATTTGCTGAAAAACTGCCCGGTGTTATGATTTCGCTCTCGTCGGAAGTGTCGCCGCAGATGCGCGAATACGAAAGGTTCAACACGACCGTAGCGAATGCCTATATCAAGCCCTTGATGAAGTCCTACTTGGGTCGACTTGCGGGCCGTTTGGCCGATGAAGGGGCCGTCTGCCCAATCTTTCTGATGCACTCTGGTGGCGGGATCATCAGCCTTGAAAGTGCTGCTGATTTCCCTGTTCGCTTGGTCGAATCCGGTCCGGCAGGCGGCGCTGTCTTTGCCGCAAACATTGCCGCACGCTACGGCCTGAACAAAGTGCTGTCCTTTGATATGGGCGGCACGACAGCCAAGATTTGCCTGATCAAAAACCAAACCCCAAAAACTGCGCGCGTCTTTGAGGTTGCCCGAACATACCGTTTCAAAAAAGGGTCGGGCATGCCCATATCGATCCCGGTGATCGACATGGTCGAAATCGGAGCAGGGGGTGGTAGCCTCGCGCATGTGGACGCGATGCGCCAAATCCGCGTCGGCCCAGAGAGTGCAGGATCTGAACCGGGCCCCGCATGCTACGGGCGCGGTGGTGAACGCCCTGCGGTCACGGATGCCGACCTTACCTTGGGCAAACTGGATCCCGATAACTTTGCAGGTGGATCCATCCAATTGCATAGCGATGCATCAACCAAAGCGCTCGCAACTCTTGGCGCGCCTTTGGACATGGACGCCCAAACAGCCGCCTTTGGTCTGGCCGAAGTCGTTGACGAAAACATGGCCAATGCGGCCCGCGTTCATGCGGTTGAAAATGGCGAAGACCTCGCCGATTACACAATGATTGCCTTTGGTGGCGCGGCCCCATTGCATGCTGGGCGCTTGTGCGAAAAACTCGGCGTGGATCGGTTGCTGGTGCCGACAGGTGCAGGTGTTGGCTCGGCCATCGGCTTTTTGCGTGCCCCTTTCAGCTTTGAAGCGACCCGCAGTGTTTATATGAAACTGTCGGACTTTGCGCCGGAAACCGTCAAAACGCTACTGAACGAACTAGAGACCGAAGCCACGGGTTTTGTCCGAACCTGCGATGCCGAAGCACCGATCAAAGCCGAATACAAAGTTTACATGCGCTACACTGGGCAAGGTTGGGAAATCCCCATTGAACTGACTGCCGCGCAAGCAGCCAACCCAGATGCGGCAACGTTCCAAGCATTGTTTGAGGCTGACTATACCACACTTTTTGGCCGCACCGTCGCAGGCATGGACATCGAAATTACCGTCTGGGCCGTCAATGCAACCACCGAGGCCGCCAAAGCTGACGCTATCGGCGAAACGCCAGACGGCTCGCCGGGGAAAGTGGAAACCTCACGCGCGCTATTCGATCCTGTGCAAGGTGTGGCAAGTGACGCAGCGGTCGTTCTGCGCGGTACACTGAACCCCGGCGATACCGTCGTAGGGCCGGCTTTGATTACCGAAGATGAGACGACGATCGTTGTGCCAAACAGCCGTACAGCAATCGCGCGACCCGACGGCACTATCGACATCACGGAGAAACGGACATGAGCAACGTCGCATTTCAAGTCATGTGGAACCGCATGATCTCGGTCGTGGAAGAACAGGCGCAGGCGCTGGTGCGGACCGCGTTTTCAACCTCTGTGCGCGAAGCAGGTGATCTTTCAGCAGGCGTCTACAACGCCGAAGGTCTGATGCTGGCCCAAGCGGTCACTGGCACGCCCGGTCATGTTAACGCGATGGCCGATGCAGTCGCGCATTTCATCCGCCGCATCGGGCGCGAAAATATCAACGAAGGTGACGTTTATATTACCAACGATCCGTGGGAAGGGACCGGCCACCTGCACGACATCACAGTCGTCAGCCCGTCGTTTCACAACGGCAACCATGTTGGATTTTTTGCCTGTACTGCCCATGTTGTTGATATTGGCGGGCGCGGGTTTGGGGCGGATGCTGCAAGCGTCTATGAAGAAGGTCTCTACATTCCAATCATGAAATTCGTGGATCGTGGGACGGTCGATGAGACCCTGATCCGCATCGTGCGCGGCAACGTGCGCGAGCCGGATCAGTTGGTCGGTGATATGTATGCGCTGGCCACGTGCAATGAAATTGGACATCGCCGTCTGGTCGAGATGATGGATGAGTTTAACCTTACTGATCTTGAAGGCATCGGCGACTTCATTCTCGAAAACTCGCGTCGTGCCACGTTAGAGCGGATCGCCGCGTTGCCCCGCGAGACGGCAACGGGCGAAATGCGGATTGACGGGTTCGCGACACCGATTGATCTAAAGGTAAAGCTGAGCATCGAAGAAGATCGCATGCATTGCGATTTTACTGGGACATCTGGCCTAGACAAAAAGGGCATCAACGTGCCGCTTGTCTATACTAAAGCCTATGCTTGTTACGCCCTGAAATGCGCTGTCGCCCCTGAAATTCCCAATAATGCGGCCTCATTAGCCCCGTTTGAGGTGTCGGCCCCGGTCGACAGCATCGTCAATGCGGTGCACCCGGCCCCTGTCGCATTGCGCCATGTCATCGGGCATATGATCCCCGATACGGTCTATGACGCGCTGGACAAAATCTTGCCTGCGACGGTCCCGGCAGAAGGGGCGGGGTGTCTGTGCAACTTCCAAGTCTCATTGCGTCCGGTTGCGGGCAAAACAGGGCGGCGGTCCGAAGTGTTGACCTTCAACTCAGGCGGTGCAGGTGCGCGGCCAACAGTGGATGGATTGAATGCAACGGCATTCCCTTCCGGCGTTATGACAATGCCGATTGAGGCGACGGAACACACTGGGCCTGTCATCATTTGGCGCAAAGAGCTGCGCCCTGATAGCGGCGGCGCGGGGGAGCACCGTGGCGGGTTGGGTCAGTATATGGAAGTTGGTGCGACAATGAACCACGAGTTTGACTTCTCCGCTATGTTCGACCGTGTCGATCATCCCGCTCGTGGGCGACAAGGCGGGCAAGACGGCGCCCCCACAACCATTGCACGCGACGATGGCAGCGTGATGCAAGGCAAGGGCAAACAGCATGTGGCCGAAGGGCGACGCGTCATGCTCGCCTTCCCGGGCGGTGCGGGTTACGGCGATGCGTCCCAGCGCGATCCTGAAATGATCAAACGCGACCTTGCGCGCGGCTATATTTCTGCCGAAGCTGCCCGCAATGACTATGGGATGAGCGCGAAAGATGTGGACGCTGTCCTTGCCACTGTTGCAAAGGGAGAGACCGCATGACGCAAACACCAGCCAAGACAAGTTATGATGTCGTGATTATCGGAGGTGCCATGTTTGGTTCCTCCGTTGCGTGGTTTCTGACCGACAATCCGGATTTTGACGGATCGATCCTCGTGGTGGAACGTGATCCGACTTATGAGTTCACGTCGACCTCACATACGAACTCTTGCATGCGTCAGCAGTTCAGCCGTGAAGTAAACGTGCGGGTGTCGCAGTTTGCCGCTGATTTCGTCAAAAACTTCCGCGACTACATGGGCGGTGATGCGCGGGTGCCGAATATCCCCATCCAAAGCTATGGTTACATGTATTTGGCCGATACCGCCGAATTTGCAGAAACATTGCGCGAAAGCCAAAAACTGCAAGCTGCCTGCGGTGCAGGTACGAAACATATGACGCCGGAACAGATCGCAGCCGATTATCCGTTCTACAACCTCGATGATATCGTCGCAGCCAACCACAATCTGATCGACGAAGGCTACTTTGACGGTAATACACTGTTTGATTGGTGGAAAAGATCCGCACGTGAACGTGGTGTGGAATACCTGACGAACGAAGTTGTTGCGATGAACCGCAATGCGGCGGGTACAAGGGTCGAAAGCATTATTCTGAAGTCCGGCGAGGTGATCAATTGCGGAACGGTTGTCAACGCGTCTGGCCCACGCGCCGTGCTGACCAGCCGCATGGCGGGTATAGAAATTCCTGTTGAACCGCGAAAACGCTACACTTTTATCTTTGAGGCTGAAAAGCCGCTTGATCGCGACCTACCATTGACCATCGATCCATCCGGCGTCCACATGCGCACTGATGGCACCTACTACCTTGCGGGTTGCCCGCCAGATGACGACCCAGCCGTGGATTACGACGACTTCATCCAAGATCACAGCATTTGGGAAAACAAGGTTTGGCCGATCCTCGCGACCCGCGTGCCGCAATTCGAGGCGATCAAACTACGCAATTCCTGGGCGGGGCACTACGCCTACAACACCTTCGATCAGAATGCGATTTTGGGGCCGCACACCCAAGTTGAGAACTTCATTTTCGTCAACGGCTTCTCTGGCCACGGGTTCCAACAATCCCCTGCAATGGGTCGCGGAACGGCAGAGTTGATTGCCTATGGAGAATACCGCGCACTTGATCTGAGCCCGTTCAACTATGACCGGATTGAGAAGGGCGAAAAATTCATTGAAAAGGCCGTGATATGAAAATGACCCCGAATGCATTTCTTGCGGCAATCCGCCAAGGGCGTCCGCAAATTGGCCTTTGGGTCAGCTTGGCGAACAATTACGCCGCCGAAGTGGTCGCAAGTGCAGGCTACGACTGGCTGTTGGTCGATATGGAACACGCGCCCAGTGATATGGGCACGGTGCTGGGGCAGCTGCAGGCGATTGCGCCGCATGGCGCGACTGCGATTGTTCGCCCGCCTTGGAACGATACGGTTATGGTCAAGCGCCTGCTGGACGTCGGCGCGTCAGGCCTCTTGTTCCCAATGGTTCAGTCGGTGCAGGAGGCGCAGGCAGCCGTGGCCGCATGCCGGTATCCGCCAAATGGCGTGCGCGGCGTTGCTGGATCAATCCGCGCCAACAACTTTGGCCGGATCACAGATTACTACGCCAAGGCTGACGATCAGACAGCCGTGATCTTACAGGTCGAAACGCAGTCTGCTGTCGCGCAATCGTTAGAAATTGGCCAAGTGGATGGCGTCGATGGTGTCTTCTTCGGTCCCGCCGATATCGCGGCTGATATGGGGCTTTTGGGCAAGCATATGTCGGATGAGGTCTGGAACCTGATCTTGCCTGCGGCCCGCAAACTGATGGCCGCCGGTATTCCGGTCGGTACATTGGTGACCGACCCTGCATTTGCGCAGAAACTACTTGCCGATGGCTTCACATTCGTGGCCTGCGGTACGGATACGAATTTACTGGCCAAAGGGGCCGATGCCCTTCTTGCGCAGATGCGTACGGCCACCAGAAAGGAAAACACATGAAAAAACTTGTCCTGACAGGAGCCGCCGGCCGCCTTGGGTCTTACCTGCGCGAACCGCTGGCAAAGATGTGTGATGAACTGGTCTCGACCGACCTCGCAGATGATATCGGCAAGCTTTACCCCGGCGAGACCTATGTGAAGGCGGACCTGTCCAGCCTTGATGCCATGCTTGAGGTGCTGAAAGGCGCCGACATGGTTGTTCATTTCGGGGCTATCGGAGATGAAGCGGCGTGGGATGATATTCTGCAAGCCAACATCATCGGAGCGTATAACGTTTGGGAAGCCGCCTATCGTTGTGGCGTGAAACGGGTGGTTTACGCAAGTTCTGTCCACGCTGTCGGCATGCACAAAAAAACCGACACAATCGGTATTGATGCGCCACACCGTCCTGACACATATTATGGGCTCGCCAAATGCTTTAGCGAAGATCTTGCCAGCCTTTATTGGGACAAGCGCGGGGTAGAAAGCGTGTGCATGCGCATCTTCTCTTGTGCCCAAGCCAACAACGCGCGCAGCATTGGCACATGGCTGTCCTATGACGACTTGATCCACTTGGTGGAACGGGCCGTCGACAGCCCCGTAGTTGGGTTCAGCATTGTTTACGGTATTTCCAACAATGATCGTGCCGTTGTCGATAACTCCAAGGCCGGACATCTAGGGTATCGCCCCAAAGACAACGCCGAACAGTTCGCCAAAGAGGTCTTTGCCGACACTCCACCTCTCGACAACAAGGACCTCGCCAATCTGTGCATTGGTGGGCCTTTTGCAACTGTGCCTTTGGGTAATTCCGGCGTGGCTGCGTTGGGCGTGGTAGATGATAGGAAAGAAACATGAGCAAGCAAGTCGCACTGATCGTCGGTGGCGGGTCCGGTATCGGAGCTGACGCTGCGCGTAAGATGGCAGCAGACGGATGGGACGTTGGCGTGATGTCCTCCTCAGGCAAAGGCGAAGCGCTGGGCCACGCATTGGGTGGGCTAGGTTTCACAGGGTCCAACCTGGTGTTTGCCGATCTTGAAGCCTTCGTTGCGGCTGCAATGGACCGTTTTGGGCGGATTGACGCTGTCATCAACTGCACTGGCCACGGCCCCAAAGGTCCCGTGGATGAGATCAGTGATGATGATTGGCACCTTGGCATGGACTATTACATGCTGAACGTTGTGCGCATGGTGCGGTTAGTCCAGCCGATCATGCTCAAGCAAGGGTCCGGTTCCATTGTGAACATCTCAACTTTTGCAGCATTTGAACCTGATCCTGACTTCCCGACCTCAGCCATCTTTCGTGCGTCGTTGGCCGGATACACGAAACTATGGACAAATAAATTCGCCAGCGCAGGTTTGCGCATGAACAACGTACTTCCGGGCTTCATTGATAGCCTGCCTGAAAAAGAAGACCGCGTCGCGCGTATCCCTGCAGGTCGTTATGCCAAAGTAGAAGAGCTTTCGAACGTCATTGCATTCTTGGCGTCCGATGCATCAACTTACGTGAATGGGCAAAACCTGCGCGTAGATGGTGGATTGACGGCTTCCGTCTAGGTCCGCTTGCCACCTTGCGCGACCCACATGCCCGCAAGGATCAAACCAACACCCACGGTGCGCGCCCACAGATCGCCGGGCGCGCCCATGATAATGTCGAGAACCACGCCAGAGATCATTTGCCCTGCGATAATTAAAAGTGCGGTTTGTGCCGCACCTATGCGGGCAATCAGCCAACTGCCTGCCGCAATAAAGATGACCCCAACCGGACCACCTAAGTAAGCCCACCAAGGCGAGGCTGTCGGCTCGCCTGCAAAAAGGCCGCCGACGAGTAGGGCCACAAACGTGATGAAACCTAAACCGACAATGTGGTTCCAGAATGACGATTCCATTGCCGAGGTCGACAGCGCCAGGCGTCCGTTGATTTGACGGCTCAGCGAAACAAGTACGCCAGCAAGAATAGCGAGAGCAGCAAACCAGATCATGTGCCGCTTCCAAAGAAGATCAAGATCAGGCTTCCAGCGATGATCAGTGCCAAAGCTACAAAATCGCGCGGGACTGGCGTGCGTTGCGGCAAACCAAACAGACCGCGCACATCCGCAAAAAGACTAAACACCATCTGGCCTGCAAGGCCCAAAGCAATCGTCCCTGACAAGGCCAGTGCACTGTTCAGCGTGGCCGACGTTAGCATAACGGTGATCGCACCTGATACACCTCCCAAATAGACCCAAAGGGGCGGGCGGGCCACGTGGGCGCGTTTGGGTTTGAGGATCACAAGAAACAGCAACGCTGCAAACGTACCCGTCAAATGCGGCACCCAAGATGCAAAGAATAGCGATCCATACGCCGCCAGCGTGCCGTTAAACAGCACCATCAACGACAATAGGCCACCGGTTCCGAACGCGGCAGAAAAATATATCATTGGGTTGGGTTGTGAGGCCTGCGACATAGCCACAGGTGTCTAGCTTTCGACAGTAGAACGCAATTGCTGTTGGCGCTTAACGGCACCAAAATGTTGCTTTGGTTGGACGGGGCGCGATGATTTGATTTGGCGTAACTGTGTCACCAACATCTTATGGGGCCGCGATAGCCCAAGGGCTGCATAGCGCGACATCCACGAAGGCACGGCGTCAATTGCATGGGCATGCAACACTATTTTCCGCTCTTGCGCAGAAAGATCATCGAAAGGAACAGCGCAGTTTTCTTTGCGCATCAAATCAACGCTGAGCGCCATAAGTTGCGGGGCATCGTTGTGTTGCGTCGGGTCAGAAAACGCGGAACGATACTTGTCAGGCAAATTAGAATTCAACATCGCAAAGCGGCGCTTCACGGTTTGATGGCACAATAGCCAAAATGCTGCCAAACTGATGAACGCGAGAACGAGACTAACAGGCAAACTTGATCCTCTCTAAGGCAACTAAACACCCTATGTTGTATGTGTTTGTCGACAATGGGGCGTAAGTAGTACAGGATTAAGTCGTTCCGCTATCGCAATCTGGACCTCAGCGCCTTCTGCGTTGACACCCTAAGAATCCCCTTTATAAGCCGCCTTTCATTGGTGTTGGTGGACCGCGCAAGCGGAACCCTGTCACCGCGGCAAAATCCGCGGAAAGGACAACGCCCTTCGTAATTTACAGAAGGAGATCAGCGTATGACTAAACGTACCGCTGCCAAATACAAACTTGACCGCCGGATGGGCGAAAACATCTGGGGTCGCCCGAAATCCCCAGTCAACCGTCGTGAATATGGCCCCGGCCAGCACGGTCAGCGCCGCAAGGGCAAACTATCCGACTTCGGCACACAGCTGCGCGCAAAGCAAAAGCTGAAGGGTTACTACGGTGACCTGACCGAGAAGCAATTCCGCCGCATCTACGGCGAAGCCGAGCGTGTCAAAGGCGATACAGGTGAAAACCTCATCGGTCTGCTGGAGCGTCGTTTGGACGCTGTTGTTTACCGCGCCAAGTTCGTGCCAACCGTTTTTGCAGCACGCCAGTTCGTGAACCACGGCCACGTCACAGTGAACGGCAAGAAGGTGAATATTCCGTCTTACCGCGTTAAAGAAGGCGACGTGATTGAAGTGCGTCAGAAGTCCAAGCAGCTTGAGCTGGTTTTGGTCGCATCCCAGCTGCCAGAGCGCGATGTGCCAGACTACATGGACGTCGATCACAACAAGATGACAGCCACGTTCACACGGACACCAGGTTTGGGCGATGTGCCTTATCCAGTGACAATGGAACCAAATCTCGTCGTCGAATTCTACGCGAAGAATTAATCTTCGCATATATCCGGCGATACGCCGGAGCAAGAAATTCAGGGCCGCTCCAATTTGGGGCGGCTCTTTGCGTTTAGGTGGCAGAGATGGGCAAATTGCCTCGGCCCACCTTGGCACTGGTCTTGCAGAGGGCAGGGCGATAGAACAGGCGAAACGAGACGGGAACGGACTTCATGGCTGACGGCATTCAACCTCAACCGGGTATTTTGGACATCGCGCTTTATCAAGGCGGTGCGTCCCATCTGGACGGTGTCAGCAACGTGCTTAAGCTGTCATCAAACGAAAACCCATTGGGTCCAAGTGATGCCGCAAAAGAGGCCGTGATACGCGCCACACACGACTTGCATCGCTACCCTTCAACGGACCATGCAAGCCTGCGGGCTGCGATCGCAAAAGTATGGGATGTTGATCCTGCACGCGTTTTCTGTGGTGTAGGTTCTGGCGATGTTCTTAAGCAATTAGCCGAAGCTTATGCCGGTCCCGGTGACGAGGTGCTTTTCACCGAGCATGGCTTTTCGATGTATCCGATCTATGCGCACGCTTGCGGGGCGACACCAGTTGTTGTGCCGGAAAACGAGCGTGTCGTCGACGTCGATGCGATCCTGGCTGCTTGCACCGAAAAGACAAAGCTCGTTTTCATTGCCAACCCCGCCAACCCGACTGGGACGATGATTGGGCAAGCAGAAGTCGCGCGATTGGCAGAAGGGCTGCCAGAACAGGCTTTGCTCGTGCTTGACGGCGCTTACGCTGAATTCGTCGACGGTTTTGACGCGGGCAAGGCGCTTGTTGAAAGTCGCGAAAATGTTGTGATGTCGCGCACATTCTCAAAGATCTACGGGCTTGGCGGTATGCGCGTCGGATGGGGTTATGGCCCGCAGCCTGTGATAGACGTGCTCAACCGTATTCGCGGTCCGTTCAATCTGTCTGCGGCAGCGCTCGCAGCAGCAGAAGCGGCCGTGCAAGATACGGCCCACACCGAAAAATGCCGCATCGAAAATGCCAAATGGCGTGATTGGCTCGCCAATGCGCTGGCTGAACTGGGCGTACCTTCGGATACGTCTACGGCCAATTTCATCTTGGCACGATTTGCCGATGAGGCAGAAGCGAATGCCTGCGATGATCATTTGCGCAGCCAAGGCATTATCGTGCGGCGGGTCGCAGGCTACGGGCTGCCACAATGTCTACGCATCACCGTGGGTGACGAAAGCGCATGCCGGCGTGTGGCCCATGCGGTCGCTCAATTCGAAGGGGCAGCGTAATGGCGCAAATCTATGACCGCGTGGCCCTTATCGGCCTTGGCCTGATTGCATCGTCCATGTGCCACGCCATGCGCCGCGCCGGACTGGCGGGTGAGATCGTGGGTTATGCGCGCTCTGTGGAAACCCGCGATGTCGCGCGCGAGATTGGGCTTTGTGACGAGGTTTTCGACACTGCGACCGATGCCGTGAAGGATGCGGATCTGGTTGTCCTGTGTGTGCCTGTTGGTGCAATGGAAAGTGTCGCCAAAGAAATCGCGCCGTTCCTCAAGCCCGGTGCGACGCTCAGCGATGTGGGTTCGGTCAAGCGCACAGTGGTTGACGCCGTGAGTCCACATATCCCCGATGGCGTACATTTCATCCCAGCACACCCGTTGGCTGGTACCGAGCATTCGGGTCCGCTGTCGGGTTTTGCCGAACTATTTGATAACCGCTACACAATCCTTGTACCTGTTGAGGGCAGTGATCCGCACGCCGTTGACCGGCTCACGACATTCTGGCGCGGGTTGGGTGCTTTGACTGAAACGATGGACCCTGACCACCACGATCTGGTGTTGGCTGTAACCAGCCACACACCGCACCTTATTGCCTACACGATGGTCGGGGTTGCGGATGATTTGCGCCGTGTCACCGATAGCGAAGTGATCAAATACTCAGCCGCTGGATTTCGCGATTTCACGCGTATCGCGGCTTCGGACCCTGTTATGTGGCGGGATGTGTTTCTCAATAACAAAGAAGCAACGCTTGAAATATTAGGACGCTTCACCGAGGAGTTGTTCGCGCTGCAAAGAGCTATCAGGCAAGGTGATGGTGATCATTTGCATGACTATTTTACCCGCACGCGGTCTATTCGACGCGGGATTATCGAAGCCGGACAAGATACTGATGCGCCCGATTTCGGACGTAGCAAGGCACGCAAGGAATGATGCGTTGGGCGGCCCTAGCGGTTGCTTGCGGATTAGCGGGCCCGGTCTTGGCTCAAGATGTTATGCGCCCAATTGCGCGCGCGACAACTACCGTGGTCGCCCCTGCCATCGCTGAAAGTGAAGCACCCGCTATTCGGCCTACTGCGCGTCCTTTGGCGCAAACAACCGGTGAATTAGATGACGGTCCCCTAACGCGCGGGGCTGAGGTACCGGTCGGTCCTGTTGACGATTTCAATCGCCCGAAGTCGCGGATCGCAAGCAGGCTTGCACCCTTTAGCGAATTTGCAGTTCGTCAATCCTTACGCCCACTCGTACGGCCCGCCTCAATGGAAGCGGCGGCAGAAGAACGTCGCATTGCCAGGCTGCGGGGGCAAGTCTGCGGGGATCCCTCCATTCAGGGTAAGGTGGTTGGCCGCGTCAATGGGGCTGGCGCTTGTGGTATTGAAGGTGCTGTCAGGCTGCGGTCTGTTGCCGGCGTATCTCTCAACCCGCGCGCAACGATTGATTGCCCAACGGCCCGTGCGCTTAAAACCTGGGTTGAACGTGGTGTCCTGCCAGCGGTCGGCAGCGAAGGTGGTGGGGCGTCGTCTTTGCGGGTTGTGTCCCATTATGCGTGCCGGACCCGCAACAACCAACCCGGCGCGCGGCTGTCAGAGCATTCCTTTGGCCGGGCCATTGATATTGCAGGCATAAGGTTGCGGGATGGAACCGAGATGACCCTGCTCACGGACTGGAATTCGCAAGACGATGGCGCACAGCTGCGGCAGATGTGGCGTGCGGCTTGCGGACCGTTTGGTACAGTTCTTGGGCCAGAGGCGAACCGCTTTCACCGCGATCATTTCCACTTTGATACCGCGCGCTATCGCAGTGGCGCTTTCTGCCGCTAAGGTGTTGGTAATTAGACAGGAGTTTTCGATGCAGACACTGGCTCAAAACCTTGGCTCCTTAGTGCGCACGCCTTCGCATGAACGTGACATAACTGAAATGCATAAGATTGGCACTATTCGCCATTTACGCCAAAGGCGAAATGATAGCCGTGGCTGGCGAACCGCTTAGTCATATTTCAATATGGTGGCGAAGGCTCAGTCACAATCTCGCAAGTGTGGGCATTCGTGCGCGGCACGGCCTGACGATCCGGGGCTTTACCCTTGTCCGGCGGCCCCCTATAAGCGCGTTTATGTTGCGGCAGATGATCATAACCATTATTTGCCCGGCGGTTTGAGCCTCTCATACCTGCCGGGAAAAGGTGTCTGCGTGTGCGCACCGATCCTTCGCTCTATTCAAATATGACAGCTTAAAGGACGCCACCCATGTGCGCCGAAACAACCGACTATAAATCTACCTTGAACCTGCCACGTACCGACTTTCCGATGCGTGCAGGATTGCCCAAACGTGAACCCAAATGGCTTGCCCGCTGGGAAGAGATTGGTGTCTACGATCGCCTGCGCGAAAAGGCCGATGGGCGTCCGCCATTTACCCTCCACGATGGTCCGCCTTATGCGAACGGGCATCTGCATATTGGCCATGCGCTGAACAAAATCCTGAAAGATATGGTTGTGCGCAGCCAGCAAATGATGGGCAAAGATGCGCGTTACGTGCCCGGGTGGGATTGCCACGGTCTGCCGATCGAATGGAAGATCGAAGAGCAGTACCGCGCCAAAGGTCGCGACAAAGATGACGTGAGCGTCGTGGATTTCCGTCAGGAATGCCGCAAGTTCGCCGAAGGTTGGGTTGATATCCAACGTGAGGAATTCAAACGTTTGGGGATCACGGGCAACTGGGCCGATCCGTATCTGACGATGAATTTCCACGCCGAGCGGGTGATTGCCGGGGAATTCCAGAAATTCTTGATGAACGGCACACTCTATCAAGGCTCCAAGCCCGTGATGTGGTCCCCTGTTGAAAAGACAGCGTTGGCCGAGGCCGAAGTGGAATACCACGACCGTCAAACCGACGCGATCTGGGTGCGGTTTCCGGTGGTGAAATCCGCGGATGATACGAAAGTGCTGATCTGGACTACGACACCTTGGACGATCCCGCAAAACCGTGCCGTCTGCTTTGGTCCGAACATCGCCTATGGCCTTTACGAGATCATTGGACGCCCCGAGGAATGCTGGGCAACCATCGGTGAAAAAATAATCGTGGCCGATGCCTTAGCAGAAGAGGTCTTTGCCGCCGGTCGTTTGGTGGGGGATGAGATGATCCGCCGCGTACGCGATGTAACGGCTGAAGAGCTTTCCACATTGACGCTGGCGCACCCGCTGCGTGGTGCCGAGGGTGCAAACGGCGAATGGGATTTCGATGTGCCTATGCTGCCCGGTGACCACGTCACAGATGATGCGGGCACAGGTTTTGTGCACACAGCGCCCAGCCACGGTGATGATGACTATGCCATCGGGGTCAAGCACGGCCTACCGATGACCTACAATATCCTTGATGATAGCTCTTACCGGGCTGATCTGCCGTTCTTTGCGGGTGAAAGCATCCTCAAGCCGAACGGCAAAGCCGGCGGCGCGAACAAAGCTGTGATCGAGAAACTGGTTGAAGTGGGCGCGCTTTTGGGTCGCAAACGCATCACGATCTCTGATGCGCACTCATGGCGGTCAAAAGCACCTGTTATCCGTCTGAACCGCCCGCAGTGGTTTGCGGCCATCGACAAAGCGGTCGGTGACGGACAGGACACCTATGGCACAACGATCCGCGAACGTGCTTTGCGGTCTATCGACGAGTTGGTCACGTGGACCCCGCAAACAGGCCGCAACCGCCTGTATTCCATGATTGAGGCGCGCCCTGACTGGGTTTTGTCGCGTCAACGTGCTTGGGGCGTGCCACTGACGTGTTTCGTCAAAAAGGGTGCTGCGTACGACGATCCTGATTACCTGCTGCGCAATGAAGCCGTGAACGCACGCGTGCTTCAAGCGTTTGAGGCTGAAGGTGCGGACGCTTGGTATAAAGATGGCGCGAAAGAACGTTTCTTGGGCAATGACGTCAACCACGAAGACTATGATCAGGTGTTCGATATTCTGGACGTTTGGTTCGATAGTGGATCGACACATGCATTCGTTTTGCGTGACCGCGAAGACGGGTCCGAAGACGGCATGGCTGACCTTTATCTTGAAGGCACCGATCAGCACCGTGGCTGGTTCCATTCGTCCATGTTGCAGGCCTGTGGCACCAAAGGTCACGCACCCTACCGGGGTGTTCTGACGCACGGCTTTACGTTGGACCAAAAGGGCATGAAGATGTCCAAATCAGTGGGCAACACCATCGCGCCGGAGCAAGTCGTCAAACAGTATGGTGCGGATATCTTACGCCTTTGGGTAGCTCAATCTGACTATACCGCAGACCTGCGCATCGGTGATGAAATTCTCAAAGGCGTGGCTGACAGCTATCGCCGCCTGCGCAATACCGTGCGCTTTATGTTGGGGTCTTTGTCTGACTTCTCGGAAAGTGACCGCGTTGAAGTTAGCGAAATGCCCGAACTGGAACGTTGGGTGCTGCACCGTTTGGCCGAACTCGACGGGCAGGTGCGCGAAGGTTACGCGCGCTATGATTTCCAGGGTGTGTTCCAAGCGATCTTTACCTTCGCTACGGTCGAGCTATCTGCATTCTACTTCGATATCCGCAAAGATGCGCTCTACTGCGATGGTGATACGACCCGCCGCCGTGCCGCGCGGACTGTTTTGGATATCCTGTTTCATCGCCTGACGAAATGGCTGGCGCCGATGCTGACGTTCACAATGGAAGAGGTCTGGTTAGAGCGGTTCGCAAGTGCAGACAGTTCTATCCATCTTGAGGACTTTGCAGACACTCCAGCGGATTGGCGTGACGATGCTTTGGCTGCGAAATGGGCCGAAGTGCGCAAAGTGCGCCGTGTCGTGACAGGCGCGTTAGAAGTCGAGCGCACGGCCAAAGTCATTGGTGCATCTCTCGAAGCGGCACCGACCGTTTATGTCAGCGCAGAAACGGCAGCATTGCTAGAGACAGTCAGTTTTGACGATCTGTGCATTACTTCGGGCATCTTCGTGTCCACTGAGACCGCCCCGGACGGCGCGTTCAAATTGGATGACGTGGCTGATGTGGCCGTGGTGTTTCAGAAAGCCGACGGCGAAAAATGCCAGCGGTGCTGGAAAATCCTGCCGGATGTCGGATCTCATGCGCATGCAGGGGTTTGTGGCCGCTGTAATGAGGCTTTGGGCTAAGGCTGCTATGGCAAGGACTGGCAGACATAGATGTTGATTTGCCAGTCCTCTCCCGTTGGCCCACTTGGTGCACATGCCATTGAGGGTGCACTTACTGAATTGGTTTGGGGGCGTAGCGGAAACCTTACGCACGGTCCGCTTTATGATCAGATATCAGACGAAATGGATGCCTATTTTGCAGGTGATCTGAAGCAGTTTCGCACGCCAGTTGCACCGCGTGGCAGCACATTTCAACAGAAATTCTACGCCGCACTCTGCGCTATCCCTTACGGCGAAACCCTAACCTATGGTGATCTGGCGAAAGACCTCGACGTCTCTGCGCAGGCGATTGGTCAGGCGTGCGGGGCCAATCCGATTGCGATCATCATTCCGTGTCACCGGGTTCTGGCTGCGGATGGTTTGGGTGGGTATTCCGGCGAAGGCGGGATTGACGCAAAAGTTGCTCTGCTGAAACTTGAAGGTGCTGCGGGGTTGCTGATTTAGGCCCTGGCGCGTTCCGGGACGATTTGCTGCGCGACACCAGCAAACAGCAAATAAACCGATGTGATGATCAAACCCCAATGCGCCCAGCTATTTGGGTAAAAGTCGACCAATGCAGCCCATCCAGCAAAAATGGTCCATGCCAACGCCATAGGCAAAGTAATAAGACGCCACCGCTCAGTTCGCACAGGATGCACGAATTTCAGTGGCAAGAACATTGCGACCGCAAGACTGCCGACAAGCACGACCGAGACCCAGAAATTCGGTTGCAGTGCAAAGATCACAAGCACCAGCATGTTCCAGCATCCGGGGAAGCCGGAAAACGAATTATCTTTTGTTTTCATGCGTGTATCTGCAAAATACATTGCCGATGCGAAGGTGATAATGATAATCACAAACCATCCTGTCCAACCCGGTAACAATCCTGATTTGAACAATGCATAGGCCGGGACAAAGACATACGTCAGGTAATCAATAATGAGATCAAGCAAGACACCGTCAAAGGCAGGCGCATTGGTTTTGACATCATAGCGACGCGCCAGTGGTCCATCGATGCCGTCCACGGCAAATGCCACAACAAGCCATAGAAACATCAGGCTCCATTGCTCTTCAACGGCGGCAAGCATTGCAAGCATTGCAAGAACAGCACCAGTGGCGGTGAAGAGGTGAACAAGAAGGGCTTTGGTGCGAAGTGTCATCAACCTGTCATGGTCCAAAATCTCTAGGGGGGCAACCTGTTGTCAGGCTTTAGGATGTGCCATTTCATAAACAGACATCAGATGTGCGGCATCAACGGCAGTGTAAGCCTGCGTCGTCGATAGTGATGCATGGCCTAATAGCTCTTGAATGGCCCGTAAGTCGCCGCCCGCTGCCAAAAGATGGGTCGCAAAAGAGTGGCGCATCGCGTGGGGTGTCGCCGTGGCAGGAAGACCAAGTTGCAGGCGTGCTTGCTCCATCACTTTTTGGATGGCACGAGGCGAAAGCACACCACCTCTGATCGCGCGAAAGATGGGTTCGTCCGCAGGCACTTGATATGGGCAAAGCCGGACATACGCATTCACAGCGTCCCGCGCACTATCGATGACAGGGACGATCCGTTCTTTGCCGCCTTTACCAACAATGCGTAGCACTTGTGGCAGCGGTACATCGGCGCCCGTCAGTCCCAAAGCCTCGGATATACGTAGCCCGCAGCCGTAAAGCAGCGTCACAACTGCCGCGTCGCGTGCCGCCACCCAAGGCTCGCTTGACTGCAATTCAACAGTGTCGATCATCGCTGACGCGGCTTGGACTTCTAATGGTCGGGGAAGTTTGCGTTGGAATTTGGGTGAGCGGGTTGAGAGGACAGCGGTCGGCTCGAACCCTTCGCGCTCGGACAGCCATCGATAGAATGATTTCACTGCGGATAAGGATCGCGCCAAAGAGCGCGCGCCAACGCCGCGTCCACGCTCGTGTGCCATCCATGCACGCATATCGCGCACTGTGACGCGGGCAATCGGTGCAAGGCCCTGCGCGCCGCCATTGTGCTCGGTCATGAAGGCCAGAAAGCCCAAGACATCGGTCTGATAGGCTTTCAGAGTGTTATCAGCAGCACCCGCAAGCGCGCGCTGGCCTGCCAGCCAAGCACCCAAAGCGTCTGACAAGGCAGGAGCGATCATGCTATGCCAACCAGCGGCGCACGACCCGTTCGAACACGCCAGCAAAGAAGGTCAGCAGATCAGTGCCTTGCTGTGGTGTGAACAACAGAGGATCTTCACTGCCCATCACCAGCATCGCAGGCAATTGATTGGGGCCGAGGTCAACCTTCAGGCAAGCCTCGGATTTGATGTATTCGGCACGCGCGCCATACAACGCGGCGCCGACTTTATGGAATTCACGCAATGTGACCCGACGCGCAGGCATGTTGCGGCCAAGGGTGATGTACCCTTCAACATAGTTTTCCGGCATGATCGCGATGGTTGGGCCGTCATTGCTATGCGTCTCTGGCACGCTGCTTTCCAGCACCAGCCGGATCGCATCAACACGCAATATGTCCGCAACTTCACCTGTGAGGTCCGCCAAGAACTGCTGCAACGTGTTGGCATCCATCATCCGCAGGATGGCGCGGTGAACCTGATTGGTGCCAGCCAGATTGTCATAGGCGGCGGCGATCACGTTGCGGTGCGTGTCCTCAAGCCGGTCAAAACGCGCCTCAAGACGGTCCATCGCAACAGAGCGGAGATCGACGATATTGCCGGTCGTTTGATCCGCATTCGCACCCACAAGGGCGCGCATGACGTCTACATCTTCCAAAAGAACATCGGGGTTTGCGATGATCTTCTCACGAAGTTCATCGGCCATCAGTGGTTTATTCATGAGCCTGCTCTGCTTTTTCGTTTTTTTACAAAGTAGCAGAGGGTTAGGGGGCGTGTCTCATGCTTTTTTGGACGAGGGTGTGGGGCGTGGCAGATTTGCCCTACTGTTGGGAATGTAAGGTGGATCATGATCCACCTTGCCTAAACGTCGATTAGACGATCTTAATACCCGCCTTCTTCGCATCTGCCATAAACGCGGCCAAACCCTTATCCGTCAGGATGTGGTTCGCCATTGCCTTGATCACATTCGGCGGCGCGGTGCAGACGTCAGCACCGATCTTGGCGCAATCGCTCATGTGGTTTGCAGTGCGGATGGAGGCCGCGAGGATGTTCGTGCCGAACCCGTAGTTGTCATAGATCGTGCGGATGTCTTCGATCAGTTCCAGACCATCAATGTTGATGTCGTCCAAACGCCCGATGAAGGGGCTGATGAATGTCGCACCGGCTTTGGCGGCCAGCAGCGCTTGGTTAGCGGAAAAGCACAAAGTTACGTTCACCATGATGCCGTCGTCTGTCAGCGTCTTACAAGTCTTCAGGCCCGCCCATGTCAGGGGTACTTTCACGGCGATATTGTCGGCGATCTTGGCCAGCTTGCGGCCTTCGGCTAGCATGTCGTCCGCTTCCAGCGCGACCACTTCGGCAGAGACGGGACCGGATACGATCGAACAAATCTCTTTCGTGACTTCCAGAATATCGCGCCCAGATTTGGCGATCAGGGATGGGTTCGTTGTGACCCCATCGACCATCCCAAGGTCATTGAGTTCTTTGATCTGGTCGATCTCGGCTGTATCTACGAAAAACTTCATCTTTTCACTCCGGGCATGGGTTGGTGTTTGTTGCCTCAGCGTTTACCTGATTGGGGAACGGGCGGAAACCCTCAAAGGGCGGCTATGACAGACAGCTTTTTCCATGAAGGCAATTTAGTGGGGGTTTTGACGACTCAACCGCTCGATAAGCTGTTGGATTACAAGGCACCCGAGGGTGGCTGTCATCTGGGAGCCTTTGTCGAGGTCCCGCTTGGCCCTCGTAAGGTGCTGGGTGTTGTTTGGGGGGCGGGCAAAGGTGACTATGATATTGCCAAAATCAGGTCAGTCATCCGTGTTTTGGACGTTGCACCAATGCGCGATGAGATGCGCAGCTTTCTGGTCCGTGCTGCAGAATACACGCTGACGCCTATGCCCGCGATGTTGCGCCTTGCAACGCGCGCGCCGGGATTGGGTGATGCGCAATCAATGCGCAAGGTTTACCGCCTTGGCGATACCACCCCGGACCGTCTGACAGCTGCCCGCGAAAAGGTTCTGGACGTGTTACGCGACTACGGAGGGTTGTCATTTACCTTAGGCGAAGTGGCCGAGATGGCAGGGGTTGGCACGTCCGTGGTCAAAGGGCTGGTCAAATTGGGCGCGGTGTCCGAGGAAGAAGCGCCGCGCGACACGCCCTATCCGCAGCTTGACCCTGATTATGGCGGCAAGGAACTGAGTGCGGATCAAGCGGTCGGTGCCGCGGCGCTGCGTGCCTCATTGCGCACCGATACTTATGGCACGACACTGCTGAAAGGCGTGACCGGATCGGGCAAGACGGAAGTCTATCTCGAAGCTGTTGCGGAATGTCTGCGGATGGGGCGGCAGGCGCTCGTGCTTTTGCCGGAAATTGCGCTTTCGGGAGAGTTTATCAACCGGGTTGAGGCCCGCTTTGGGATGAAACCTGCCGAATGGCATTCTGGCGTGACGATGACCGAAAGGCGACGATGCTGGCGCATGGTCGGGCAGGGCGATGCGCAACTGATTGTCGGTGCGCGGTCTGCATTGTTCCTACCCTACCAAAACCTTGGCCTGATCGTCGTCGATGAGGAACATGACACATCCTACAAACAAGAGGACGGTGTACTTTATAATGCGCGCGATATGGCTGTCTTGCGGGCCGCAATCAACGGGGCGCAGGTTGTTCTGGCCTCGGCGACGCCAAGTTTGGAGAGCTGGGCGAATGTTGAGGCGGGCAAGTATACGCGTTTGGAACTGACCTCTCGATTTGGTGCAGCGGTCATGCCGAAGATGGATGCAATCGATATGCGCGCCGAGGATTTACCGGGCGGTAAGTGGGTTTCGCCTACCTTGCGAGGTGCGATCCAACAGCGATTGGAAAAGGGTGAACAATCGCTGATTTTCCTGAACCGTCGTGGATATGCCCCGATCACGCTGTGCCGGGCATGTGGGCATCAAATTGGCTGCGATCACTGCGATGCGCGGATGGTGGAACACAGGTTTCTCAAACGTCTTATGTGCCACCAATGCGGTGAAACGAAACCGATGCCGACTCAGTGCCCCAGTTGCGAAGCCGAAGATCGCCTCAGCGCTGTTGGACCCGGCGTGGAACGGATGGGCGAAGAGGTGGAAGCGCTGTTTCCAGACGCCCGGATCGCGGTTTTGTCGTCTGATCTTTATGGATCAGCGCGGGCGATGAAAGCGCATATTGAGGAAATCGCCAACGGCGGCACGGATATTATTATTGGCACACAATTGGTGGCCAAGGGGCATAACTTTCCTTTGCTGACCCTCGTTGGTGTGATTGATGCAGACCTTGGTTTGCAAGGGTCTGACTTGCGCGCAGCTGAGCGTACCTTTCAATTGATGCGCCAAGTGGCGGGCCGGGCAGGGCGTGCCGAGACGCCCGGAGAAGCCTTGCTGCAAACCTACCAGCCCGAACATGCAGTGATCCGCGCTATCCTTGCAGGTGATGAAGAAAGCTTTTGGAAGGCTGAGGCCGAAGAGCGCAGGGCTGCGGGTGTGCCGCCCTATGGGCGCATGGCCGGGATCATTCTAAGCAGTCCAAATGTACAAGAGGTTTTCGATTTGGGGGCCGAGATGGCAAGGATGGACGGTCCTTTGCGCCAGATAGGTGCGCAAGTGTTCGGGCCTGCGCCTGCACCGATTGCGCGCGTGCGGGGGCGACACCGGGTACGTTTGCTGGTAAAGGCTGACAAGGCAGCACCATTGCAGCAGGCACTTGCGAAATGGGCAGGGCAGTTCAGGTTGCCGACGAACCTACGTATGGCAATCGATATCGACCCGCAGAGTTTCTATTAGCCGACCTTCGGATGATTGGCTGGCCCCCGGAGCCTCCGGCGGGAGTATTTTGGGCAAGATGATGCGGGATTTAGGTCCGATTGGGGTCCCCGTAGTCGCCCATTTCTTCGCGCCAGTGACGACGGCACAATGAGACATAAGTCTCATTCCCGCCCACGACGATCTGGTCCCCGCTGGCGAGCACATTGCCATCGCCGTCCTTGCGCACAACCATTGTAGCCTTCTTGCCGCAATGACAAATGGTGCGCACTTCACGCATTTCGTCGGCCAATGCCAGAAGTGAGGCAGAGGCAGGGAACAACTGACCACGAAAATCGACCCGCAAGCCAAATGTCATCACAGGCACATTCAAATCATCCACCGCACGCGCGAGTTGCCAGACATGTTCGGGCGTCATGAAGTGTGCTTCATCCAGAAATACGCAGGCACAAGGCCCCTCGCTCAGGCGCTTTGCGATCATTTCAAAAAGATCATCTTCGGCGCCAAAAGTGTCTGCGTCCGCGCCGATCCCGATGCGGCTGCCAATCCGGCCCCGGCCCGCACGGTCATCAAAGCGCGCGATCATCAGATAGGTCTGCATCCCGCGCTCAATGTAGTTGTGGGATGCCTGCAAGAGTACGGTCGATTTGCCTGCATTCATTGTCGAGTAGTTGAAGTATAGTTTCGCCATAACGCGTCCTTAGCGCTGGTGCTGCCGGTTTGGCAAGACCAGCGCCTGACGCGGGCCCGCATCAAGTAGAAGTTCGGACAAGACGCCCATAAGCCGGTATGCGGATCGCGATCCTACCATATCGCACCACTCAGCACGATTACTCGTTAATCTGTCTCAACACACGAGACAGTTATAGTTTTGCCTTCTATGGTCTTGTCATTTAATGGGAATAGCGAAAAGGTTTTCCCCTGCCGTGGCGGCAGAGATGCCGAAATGGAGTACACGCATGGCGGGTTATGGTAGTTATCTGAAGAAACACACCGAGGTTTTGGTAAAGGACGTCGGTATCGAGGCGGCTTGCGAACTTACCGGGAAATCAAAAGCGACGCTTGGCAGATATTACTCCGATAGTGATGAACATTCCGACAGGTTTATGCCTGTCGACGCAGTTGCCGCACTTGAGGCCGCATCATCTTATCCGCATGTGACGTCGGCCCTTGCTGAACTCAAAGGTGTCACGATGTCATATGACGTCACCCGCGCGAACAGCGAGGGTGAGATTAACGCGGATGTTATCAAGCTGAGCCAACGGTTTGCGCTGTTAATGGCCGAGTACAACCAATCCATTGCGGATGGCGTGATCACCATTAATGAAGCCAAGCGCATGCTGCGTGAGACGACAGCGTTGCAGCAAGTTCTGATCGACATGAAGCTACATCTGGACGAAACATCCTGATGACTTTGGACGTTACGGATATGCATAATATTGTGCCCGGCGCTCTTCATCCGCTGGATATTGAAGCCTTGGCGGGTCCGGATGCGCCGCAGCATCCACCGCGGATCCTTTTGCTTTACGGCTCATTGCGTGACACAAGTTATTCGCGGTTATGTGCTGAGGAAGGTGCGCGGGTCCTGCGCGCGCTTGGATGCGAAACGCGGTTCTTTAACCCCTCTGGGCTGCCTTTGCCCGACGATGCAGATATTGATCACCCAAAAGTTGCTGAACTGCGTGACCTGACGCTTTGGTCGGAGGGCATGGTGTGGTCGAGCCCCGAACGTCACGGCGCGATGACTGGCGTGATGAAAACGCAGATTGATTGGCTTCCGCTTTCGCCGATTGGGGGCATACGACCCACACAGGGTAAGACGCTGGCGGTGATGCAAGTCAGCGGAGGGTCGCAATCCTTTAATACTGTCAACCAGTTACGCGTTTTGGGACGTTGGATGCGCTTGATCACGATTCCCAATCAGTCATCCGTACCGATGGCATGGAAAGAGTTCGAGAACGGCCGCATGAAGCCGTCGCCGCTCTACAATAGGATCGTTGACGTGATGGAGGAGCTTGCACGCTTTACCATCATGACGCGCGGGCGCAGTGCCATGCTGACGGATCGGTATTCAGAGCGTGTGGAAACGCTTGAAGACCTTCATAAAAGGGTCAGTGGTTAAATCAACGGCACCAAAGGCACACCGCAAGCTGTGAGAGCTGTCAAAATGGTGACGGCAAGAATGATTTTCATCGGTAATTCCTATATTTCAGGTGCTTAAGCGCGTTCTACGATCACAGAGCCTACCGAATAGCCCGCGCCAAACGAACAGATCAAGCCCTTTTCGCCGGGTGCCATATCATCGGAATTCTTTGAAAACGCGATAATGGATCCTGCCGATGACGTGTTCGCATAATCTTGCAAAATATTTGGCTGTTCCTCCGGTTCAGGCGTGCGGCCAAGAACCTTTTTGCCAATATAGTCATTCATCGTTTTGTTGGCTTGGTGCAGCCACAAGCGGCGCAAATCAACGGCGGTGACGTTTTCATCGGCCATATGGTCAGCGATATGTTTGCTGACCATTGGCAAAACCTCTTTGAAAACCTTGCGTCCGTTTTGCATGAATTGCATATCACGGCGATCTTCCATGGCGTCGGTCGTGCGGCGTAAGTATCCGTTATTGTTGCGAATATTGTTGCTAAATTGGGTGGCGCAGCGGGTTGAGAGCACTTTGAAATGCGGCGCAGTCAGGTCCTCGTCGCGTTCTAGCAATGTCGCCGTCGCCACGTCACCAAAAATGAAATGACAGTCGCGGTCGCGCCATTCCAGATGCGCTGAACAAATCTCGGGGTTGATCACCAGCGCGCGGCGGATGGAGCCGGAACGGATCATATCGGCGGCAGTTTGGATGCCGAACGTGGCGCTGGAACAGGCGACGTTCATGTCGAATGCAAAGCCGCCCGCACCCAGAAGCTGTTGAATTTCCACAGCAATTGCGGGGTAGGCGCGTTCCATGTTTGAGGCCGCACAGATCACCAGATCGATGTCAGACGCATCGACGCGCGCCTTGGCGAGCGCTTTTTGTGCGGCGTCGACACCGATGTCTGCCATAAATCCGGGCTGGTCGTCGGGGCGTGGTGTAAAGCGGGGGAACATACGCGCGGGATCAAGAATGCCTTCTTTATCAAGAACATAGCGTTGTTGGATGCCAGAGGCTGCAACGATGAATTCGCTTGAGGAATGCGGTTTTGCCTCGACCGTGCCTGCCGCAATCGCATCCGCGTTTTCGGCGTTCCACAGGTCAGCGTAACTGTTGAATGCGGCGACCAATTCGTCGTTTGTGATAACCTCGGAGGGGGTGAAAACCCCGGTTCCTGTGATGGCGACGTTGTGCATGAAGACCCCCCAAATTTGCCCTCGCTACCCTAGGGCGGGCGGGGCGGGAATGTCCACCGGAACGCCGCGTACACATCGCGTACACAACCCGTACACATCCCGTGCGCACGCAGTGTCATCACCCTGTTTACCACTCTGGGGCAATTTGGGCGCTAAAGGAGCCCCTGATGACCGATCCCAGAGACATGACAAAGACCCAACGTATCCATTGGCGCTATGCGAGCGACGCGATGCGGATGGTGGAATATGATCTGCATTCGGTGGCGATCAAACTGCGCTGCATGCCGCGCGAGTGGGACGAGATTTGGGAAGACCGCGACCGCCGCGACCCCAAACGCGTGCGGGCGACGATGCGGTTGGACGCGGATGTTGTGAAGTTCTTCAAGGCGATGGGGCCGGGGTATCAACCGCGCATCAACCGGGTGCTGCGCGCGTTCATGCACTACCGGCTGGCAGGGATCATCGACGGGCCGGACACGACCGATTACGTGCTGCATCCAGAGCGATTGGATAAGACGCGGGAAGAGCGGCCGGGGTGGGGGAGCTTGCAGAAGATGGAGGCGGAGTTGGATGAGAAGAGGGCGCGGTATTTGGCGGAGGAGTGAGGGGCTGGTCGCGCCCTTTGCAGGACGCGACCAGCACTAGTTAGCGTTTTTGCTGTCCTTTCGTTTCATCTTGGCTGAGAACTGACGCAGCGAGTGACTTTGCCTCGGATGCCGTCGGCTTCTTGCCGGAAAGAACCTTTGACGCGATTGTCGATAGCTTCGACGAGCTTTGTTTTTTTGGCATGTGATTTCCTATTGTGTATGACATGGGTTGGAGCAGTAATAGCAGCCGTTGCACTGACTGTAGTGCTTACGGGCTTCAGTAACTGCCGGACTGCATGTCGCGAATTCACCGAGGTAAATTCTGTTTTCAACTGCTGGCAACCACGAGCATCCAGTAGCGTGGACCTCATGATCACCGTTGGCTTGAGCGTTCTTGTTCACGTAATAACGTGTCATCTTTAACCCTTTCTATGGGTTGAAAGACGCAAGAAACTATGCAAGATCAAAATTGCACAAATGAAAGCACGTAGTTTCTTGCGTCGTGTTTTGTTGGATTGGGTCAGCAGCAATGCTGGCCTTTTTCGTCAATACTTCTGTCGCCCTCCCTTTTGTCCAAATGTTCGTTGGTAAGCTTCTTCGTCTTGAACAGTGCGCATCTTATGAGCCAGCCTGTTGTGAGCAGAGCCATGTGTAGAGTGATGCCTCATAGTAAGATAGCTTAGACTCCAAACTCCCTTATCTTCGTCAAGATCAACTTCGCCATCGCTCTTCAATCTAGAAAGCTGAGGCGTCAAACTAGGACGAGCTAGTTCACGGCCAAAAGTGTTGTTAATCCATGAGACAATCTGATCTGAAGTGCCCCCTTCAGGGTGGCGCTCTAAGACCGCACGCACCATTTCTTTAATGGTTCGTTTTTCACTAGGGTCATCGCTGTCCCCAGATCGTTGGCGGCTTTCAAGCGAAGATCTAACTGCGCGTAATTCATGGAGTTCGCGCTGCAAAGCCGCGCGTTTCTGCACGATTTCCTCTTCGCGCTTCTCCAAAAAGTTCCACAAATTTACGTCATCAGCCATAAATAATACCACCTACTAGAGTAGGTAGACTTCATCGGCGTCTTTTGCAACAAAAAAACTCGAAAAGACTTCAAAGCCCCATAATGACACTACATATTGAGACTTCAGTGGAGTTTTGCTACATATAGTGTCAATAAGACTTCATTATCCTTGCAGCGACCTCACCCCAACATCCCCTTCAACCCGTGCCTGCATCGCCAGCACGGCTGCATGTGATGCGGCGGCTGTCGTGAAGTAGGGGATTTTGTCGTAGAGGGCGACGGCACGGATGGAGCGGCTGTCGTCGACCGCGGCGGCCCCTTCGGTGGTGTTGAAGACCAGTGCGATGTGCCCGTCTTTGAGCCGGTCAACGATGGTCAGCCCGCCTTCGTAGACTTTGTTCACCACTTCGCAATCAATTTGGTTTTCAGTGAGCCAAGCCGCGGTGCCCCGCGTCGCCACGATGTTGAAACCAAGCTGTCGGAGGGTTTGACCCGCTGCAATCATATCTGCCGTTTTGTCGGCGTCCTTGATCGAGATAAACACTGTGCCTTGCGTGGGCAGGTCGGTGCCTGCGCCCATCTGCGCCTTAAGGAACGCACGGGGGAAGGAACGATCCCAGCCCATGACTTCACCCGTTGACCGCATTTCCGGCCCAAGGATCGTATCGACACCGGGGAAGCGGGCGAAGGGCAAGACCGCCTCTTTCACGCTGAACCACGGGGTGTGCGGGTCGGCGAGCGTAAAGGCGTCGCCCATGGGCAGCACGTCCATTGGATTTTCGGATGCGGGGTAGGGGTCGCGCAGGGGGAAGTTCGACAGCGGCTCCCCCGCCATCAGCCGTGCGGCGATGGATGCGATGGCCGAGTCCGTGGCTTTGGCAACGAAGGGCACAGTGCGGGATGCGCGGGGGTTTACCTCGATCAAGTAAACGGTTTCGTCTTTGACGGCGAATTGGATGTTCATCAGGCCCACGACATTCAGTGCTTTGGCCAGCTTTTCGGTCTGGCTGCGGATTTCAGCGATCATTGCGTCCGATAGCGAATAGGGCGGCAGGGAACAGGCGCTGTCGCCGGAGTGCACACCCGCCTCTTCGATGTGCTGCATGATGCCTGCAACATGGGTCGCATTGCCGTCTGACAGGCAATCCACGTCAACTTCGACGGCACCAGAGAGGTAGCTGTCGAGCAGAACGGGGCTTTTGCCGGAAACGACCACGGCCTCGGAGATGTAGCGGCGCAACTGGTCCATATCGCGCACGATTTCCATGGCGCGCCCGCCCAGAACGAATGAGGGACGGATGACGAGTGGGAAACCGATGCCTTCGGCGATGTCGAGCGCCTGTTGATCGGTGGAGGCGATGCCGTTGACGGGCTGGCGTAGGCCGAGGTCTTGGACAAGCTTTTGAAAGCGCTCGCGATCTTCGGCGAGATCAATGGCGTCGGGTGTGGTGCCAAGGATCGGAATGCCTGCGTCGTGAAGCGAGTTGGCGAGTTTCAGCGGGGTTTGCCCGCCGAATTGCACGATGACGCCGTGGAGTGTGCCGTTATCTTGTTCGACACGCAGGATTTCCATGACGTGTTCGAAGGTCAGTGGCTCGAAATAGAGGCGGTCGGATGTGTCATAATCGGTTGAAACCGTTTCTGGGTTGCAGTTGATCATGATCGTCTCGTACCCCTGATCGGTCAGGGCGAAACAGGCGTGGCAGCAGCAATAATCGAACTCGATACCTTGGCCGATGCGGTTGGGACCACCACCTAGGATGACGACTTTCTTGCGGTTTGAGGGCCGTGCTTCGCATTCCGCGTCGCCCATCACGGGGCTCTCGTAAGTGGAATACATGTAAGGCGTTTGGGCCTCAAATTCGGCAGCACAAGTGTCGATCCGTTTGAAGACGGCGTTGACGCCAAGGTTGCGCCGGGCGCGGCGCACTTGATCTTCGGTCCGGCCAGTGAGGGTGGCGAGGCGTGCGTCAGTGAAGCCGTACATTTTGACTGTGCGCAGTCCGTCTTCGGTGACGGGCAGGCCGTTTGATTTGATCTCTGCTTCCATGTCGATGATCTCGCGGATACGGGCCAAGAACCATGGGTCAAATTTGGTAACCGCAAAGATGTCGTCGTCGGTGAGGCCGTGACGCATCGCTTGCGCGATGACGCGGATGCGGTCCGGCGTTTGTTTGGCCAGCGCTTTGGTAATCGCGGCGGCGTCAGGTGCGCCGGGGATGTCGATGTCGTCGAAACCGGTCAGGCCAGTTTCCATCGAGGCGAGCGCTTTTTGCATGGATTCGTGGAAGGTCCGGCCAATGGCCATTGCCTCGCCCACAGATTTCATGGCGGTTGTCAGGTGCGGTTCAGAGCCTGCGAATTTCTCGAATGCGAAGCGTGGGATTTTGGTGACGACGTAGTCGATTGTCGGCTCGAACGATGCCGGCGTGACGCCGGTGATGTCGTTGTCCAACTCGTCCAATGTGTAACCAACCGCAAGCTTGGCCGCGATTTTTGCAATCGGGAAACCCGTCGCTTTGGACGCCAGTGCAGATGAGCGTGACACGCGCGGGTTCATCTCAATCACGACCATGCGTCCGTCGTCAGGGTTCACGGCCCATTGCACGTTTGAACCACCAGTTTCGACCCCGATTTCGCGTAACACATTGATAGAGTGCGTGCGCATGATCTGGTATTCTTTGTCTGTCAGTGTCAGCGCAGGGGCGACGGTGATGCTGTCGCCGGTATGCACGCCCATCGGATCCACGTTTTCGATGGCGCAGACGATAATCGCATTGTCAGCTTTGTCGCGCACGACCTCCATCTCGAACTCTTTCCAGCCGAGCAAGGATTCGTCGACGAGGATTTGTCCAACTGGCGATGCTTCCATGCCGGTGCGGCAATAGTATTCGTATTCTTCGCGGTTATACGCCACGCCGCCGCCAGTGCCGCCGAGGGTGAAGGCGGGGCGTATGATCGCGGGCAGACCGACGTATTCGATGGCGTCGATGGCCAGTTGCAAGCCCGCTTTGATATCGCGTTTGCTTCCCAATTCCGGGGCGGTGATGATTGTGGCTTTGGGGTTTTCGATCCCCAAACGGTCCATCGCCTCGCGGAAGAGCTTGCGATCTTCGGCCATTTCGATCGCTTCGCGCTTGGCACCGATCATTTCGACGTTGTACTTTTCCAGCACGCCCATGTCGGCGAGCGCAAGTGAAGTGTTCAGGCCTGTTTGCCCACCCATCGTGGGCAGCAAAGCATCGGGGCGTTCTTTTTCGATGATTTTGGCGACGACTTCGGGGGTGATCGGCTCAATATAGGTGGCATCTGCCAACCCCGGGTCTGTCATGATTGTCGCGGGGTTCGAGTTGACGAGGATGACGCGGTAGCCCTCTTCGCGCAAGGCCTTGCAGGCCTGTGCGCCGGAGTAGTCAAATTCGCAGGCCTGGCCAATAATAATGGGGCCCGCGCCGATAATCATGATCGACTGGATGTCGGTGCGCTTTGGCATGGCTGTGCCCCCTTATTTGCAAATTGTCGTGGGTTATAGGGATGGCGCGGTCAGGCGCAAGGGCCAGATCAAATTTGCAGGAAATTTGATGCCTCCGGCGGGAGTATTTTGGGCAAGATGATGAGGAATGGTTGACTTCGCGCGGGCAAAGGGGTGTATCGGGCCGACATTCGCCTTGAGGACTTGATCTATGCACGCTTACCGCAGCCACACCTGTGCCGAACTGACCGCCGCCAATGTTGGCGAAACTGTCCGCCTGTCCGGATGGGTGAACCGGGTACGTGATCACGGTGGTATCTTGTTTATCGATCTGCGCGATCACTACGGTATTACGCAGGTGCTTTGTGATCCTGACTCGGCCGCGTTTGCGGATGTCGAAAAGGTGCGGTCAGAATGGTGTATCCGCATTGATGGCGAGGTGAAGGCCCGGGCACCTGAGTTGGTGAACGCCAAGCTGCCAACCGGTGAGGTTGAGGTGTTTATCCGCGGGATCGAAGTGCTGGGCGCGTCCAAAGAACTGCCGCTGATGGTGTTTGGTGATCAGGAATATCCTGAGGAAACCCGCCTGAAGTACCGCTATCTGGACCTGCGCCGCGAGGCGATGCAGGACAATATGAAACTGCGTTCTGATGTTGTGGCCTCTATGCGTCGTCGCATGTGGGATGGTGGTTTCCGTGAATTTCAGACGCCGATTATTACGGCGTCGTCGCCTGAGGGCGCGCGCGACTTTCTGGTGCCGTCCCGTTTGCACCCCGGCAAGTTTTACGCCCTGCCGCAGGCCCCGCAGCAGTTCAAGCAGCTGATCATGGTGTCGGGGTATGACAAGTATTTCCAGATTGCACCGTGTTTCCGTGATGAAGACCCGCGCGCGGACCGCTCGCCCACGGATTTCTATCAGTTGGATTTAGAGATGTCCTTTGTTGAGCAGCAGGATGTGTTTGATACCATCCAGCCAGTGATTACAGGTATTTTCGAAGAGTTTGGAAAAGGCCGCGCTGTTGACCAGACGTGGGAGCAGATTTCTTATCGCGATGCTGCTTTGTGGTACGGGTCAGACAAGCCGGACTTGCGTAACCCGATTAAAATGCAGGTTGTATCAGAGCATTTTGCCGGATCTGGTTTTGCGATTTTCGCGAAGCTGCTGGAGCAAGAGGGCACTGAGGTCCGCGCTATTCCCGCACCGACTGGCGGCAGCCGTAAGTTTTGTGACCGGATGAATGCATTTGCGCAGAAAGAAGGCTTGCCCGGTATGGGCTATATCTTCTGGCGCGAAAAGACAGCGGATGCTGTGGCGCAAGAGCTGGGTATTTCTGTGAAAGAGGCGCAAGCCAAGCTGAAATCAGGCGAGGTTGAAGGTGGTATGGAGGCGGCTGGACCGCTGGCCAAGAACATCGGACCTGAACGGACCGAAGCGATCCGCCAACAGCTTGGCCTTGGCCTTGGTGATGCGGCATTCTTCCTTGGTGGTAAGCCGAAAGCGTTTGAAGGTGTGGCTGGAAAGGCCCGCAACGTCATTGGTGAAGAGCTGGGTTTGACTGACCTGAACCGTTTTGCCTTTGCATGGATCGTGGATTTCCCGATTTATGAGCAGGACGAAGAGACAGGCAAGATTGATTTTGAGCATAATCCGTTTTCAATGCCGCAAGGCGGAATGGAGGCGTTGCAGGGTGATCCGCTTAAGGTGCTTGGTTATCAATATGATCTGGCCTGCAACGGCTATGAGTTGGTGTCTGGTGCGATCCGGAACCATCGCCCCGAGATTATGTTCAAAGCGTTCGAGATTGCCGGATATGGCGAAGACGAAGTGAACAAGCGTTTTGGCGGTATGGTGAATGCGTTTCAATATGGCGCGCCGCCCCACGGTGGATGTGCCGCTGGTATCGACCGGATCGTGATGTTGCTGGCGGATGCGTCAAACATCCGCGAGGTCATCATGTTCCCGATGAACCAACGTGCCGAAGACCTGATGATGGATGCGCCGAGCGAGCCGCAGAACGAACAGATGCGCGAATTGCGTCTGCGCGTTCTGCCACCCGAAAGCTAAATCGGTCCGACTGCCGCGATCCGCGTTTCGACCATTTCCGAGAGTGTTGCGACGTCCTGTGCGGGGTTGCGACCGGAATCCCGCGTTTGTGCAAGCGTAGTAACTGCAGCATCTAGATCGTGGTCTTTTGCGCTGCGCGCCACGCCGCCAAGGAATTGCGTCACATAGTCAAGCGAGCCTTCTTCGTCTTTTTCCTTGAGTATTTGAGCAACAAGGCTGAGGTCATCGCGGTAAGCGATACGGTCGGGCAGGATTGTTTCATCTGACATGATCCGCGGGCTTGGCGGTTGTCGCTCTGCGGGTAGATGCGCCAGAATTGCAGACTGGAACGCAAAAAGGCCGTTGATTGGTTTGGTCATGAAACCGTCTGCACCGGCGTCCATGACTGCGGCCTCTGCGTCGGGGTCACCACTGATACCAAGGATCACGTCAATGCGCGGTGCGACCTCTGTCACGCTACGCAGCAGCGCCGCGCCAGACCCATCTGGAAGACCTACATCAACGAGAAGGATATTCGGCCTGTAGATCGCCAGATGTCTGTGGGCATTTTCTAAGCTGTCCGCGCGTCTGATGCGCGCACCGGACCGCAGGCACATCAGGCGTAATGCCTCGCTGGCAAAGCGGCTATCCTCGACGACAAGTACGGTGAGACCCAGCAATGGGCGGCGTGCCGTTGGCGCACGGGTGAAGAGAAGGTCATCAAGCGTATCCATTGTGATTCGTCCCATTGATTGCAGAAGTGTCATTCAAAGCAGGACGAGGTGAACAGTTCCTTAACGCAGACGTCCGTTGCACCTTAAGATGTCAGACGGCATAAGACCGAAAAAAGGAGAATGGCATATGATCGGTCGTCTTAATCACGTTGCAATTGCAGTTCCTGATTTGGAAGCGGCAAGCGCGCAATATCGCACCATGTTGGGTGCTGATGTAGGTGCGCCGCAGGACGAGCCGGACCACGGTGTCACGGTTGTTTTCATCGCGTTGCCCAACACGAAGATCGAATTGCTTTATCCTTTGGGAGAGAACTCTCCTATTCAGGCGTTCTTAGATAAGAACCCGTCGGGTGGTATGCATCACGTGTGTTACGAGGTGGATGATATCTTTGCCGCGCGTGATCACTTGCTGGCCGAAGGTGCACGCGTGCTGGGCGGTGGCGAGCCAAAGATCGGCGCGCACGGCAAACCGGTGCTGTTTTTACATCCCAAGGATTTTAACGGCTGTTTGGTCGAGCTTGAACAGGTATGATCCCTTGCCCTGCGCCTGAAACGGCGTATCTGACTAACAAACGTAATCTATAAGGATAACGCCCCGTGGGTCCTGTTTCTGGTCTTGTACTTTTTGCCGTCATTTGGACGCTTGTCTTCTTCGTCGTACTGCCGCTGCGTTTGCAAACCCAAGGCGAAGCAGGTGAGGTCGTGCCGGGCACGCATGCATCATCGCCCGCGAATTTCGACATCAAACGAAAAGCCAAAGTGACGACAATGTGGGCATTTCCCATCTGGCTGGTGATTGCAGGCACGATCCTGTCTGGTGCGGTCACGGTGCGCGATATTGACTGGTTCGACAGGATGTCGACGCCCGAGGTCAGTCGCGACTGATTGCATGATAAAGGTGCGTGAAGGTCGCAGCACCTAAGATCGGTATAATCAAGTTGATCAGTGGAAACGAAAGCGGGACCGCCATGAGGCACCCGGCCAGCCAGATCTTTCCATTGTGTTGCTTGCGCAGTTCTTTTGCGGCCACGCGCCCAATTCTACGCATTGCGGCCAACTGGAAATACTCCCGCCCCAGTAAAAATCCGTTGAGCGCATAGAAGATGAAGATCGCGGCGAACGGGAATATTGCGTAAAGCAGAAATGCGAATATGTTTGCTGCGACGAGGACGCCCAAGAAATTCACCGTATCGCGCAATCCATCCGTAAAGCTGACCTTTGGGACATCGGGCAGTTGTGCAAAATGTTTGTCTTCGACGGCTTGTGCGACCTCGTCCAAGAACAGCGATGTGATCGCAGAGGCCACGGGGACCATCAAGAATATTGACATGATGAGCACCAAACCGAGTGACCCCCAGCCAAGCAGGTCGCCCAGCCATGTCACCTCACCGACGCCGGGCAGGGTGATGGGTTCCTGAGTAAGAACTTCGATCAACCATAAAAGCCCGGCGTATATGCCGATAAGCAATGCGATTGTGAGGCCAATACCACGCCATAATACACTACGAAAACGTGGATCGGGTAGTTGCGCGAGGGCTTTTAAGAAAGACGCAAGGATCATGTGTTCATCCAAGTCGTGATGTTGTGCAGGTCGGGGCGCGGGCGTTCGGGCGGGGCGTTGGTTTCAGTGCCCAGATGAATGAAACCCGCCACGGTTTCGTGGTCTTCCAACCCTAACCCGTCACGCACAAAAGCGCGATCATGACTGGCCCAACCAGACAGCCAATTAGCGCCCCACCCCGCAGCAAGTCCTGCATTGACCAAAGCCAAACAGACGGCACCTGCGGAATAAATCTGTTCGATCTGCGGGATTTTTGGTGAAGGTTTGGGGCTGCTGATGACGGCGATTGCCAGATCAGCATTGGCGTATTGATCATAGGCCTTGGTGATTTTATCCGCTTCAATTTCAAGAGCTTGCCCGCGTTCAGGCACCATTGTGGCCAGTCTTTGAAGAGCAGGTTTTGTCAGGATAATAAAGCGCCAAGGCTCTAACTTGCCATGATCAGGGGTGCGGGCGGCCGCCGTCAGTAGCCGCGTGACCTCGGACTGATCGGGGACCGGTGTCGTCAGTGTTTTTGCAGGTCGCGACCGGCGCGTCATGAGGAAATCAAACGCGGCGGGGTTGGGGGTTGGCATGGTCGTCTCCTGCGAAGTTACGCCCAACAGATAGGGGCTGCGTCCGACCGTGACAACCAACCCAGAAAGGATGCTAAAGGGTTGCGCTGATGTCGTTCAACCAGCTGTCCAGGAAAGCATCAAACCGGGCGTCGGGCTGGCGTAAGGGAAAGACTTCGGCAAAGGGGTCAGGTGCTGTGATATCGCTGCCAGACAATTCCTGCAAAGCGGCGTGCCCACAGAACGGCACGTAGGTTTCTGAATATCCGCCTTCATGTACCAAAACGAGGCGTCCGCCACAGACATCTTGGGCCAGCGTCATGACTTGCCGCGTCATCATGGCAAAGGTTTCGGCGGTGGCGAGCATCCGGCCCAAAGGATCATTTGCGGCGGCATCGAAGCCGCAGGCGATGATCACGATATCGGGTGCGAAATCGCGGATCGCGGGCAGGGCAAGGCGGTCCATCGCGGCCAGGTATCCGCTGTGGCCGGTGCCAGGTGGCAGCGGAATGTTGAGGTTGTATCCAACGCCATCCCCAGAGCCGCGGTCGGTACAAGCGCCTGTGTCCATTGGGTAATTGCGATCTTGGTGCAAGGACACGGTCAGGACATCACTGCGATCATAAAACACGGCTTCGGTGCCGTTGCCGTGGTGTACGTCCCAGTCCAACACCGCAAAGCGTTGGGCTAGACCTGCGGCTTTTGCAGCTTCAATTGCGATGCCGATGTTGTTGAGCAGGCAAAAGCCGTTTGGATAGTCGGGCAAGCAATGATGGCCGGGCGGGCGTGACAGGGCGTATGCATTTGCCAGATCGCCTTGCAAAACGGCCTGCACTGCGGCCTTGGCAAGGCCTGCGGATTGTGCGGCTACCTCGTATCCGCCCGGACCAAAGGGCGTGCGGCGACCTAGTTCACCGCCGCCGGCATCTGAGAGCGATTTGAATTCATCCAGATAGCTGGCCGGATGGACGCGCAAGAGGTCTTCGCGGGTGGCGGTGGCTGCGCCTTGCATTTGCAACGCACCTGCAAGCCCGGTGACTTCGATCAGGTTTTTCAACCGCCGCTTTGTTTCGGGGTTTTCGGGCAGTCCGCCATCCAAAGGCTGCACAAGTCCACCAACGGGCAGCATCCCGGCATAGTTTCCACCACCGTGCCAAAAGCAGCGCTCGTCCCAGAAAAATCCAGTGGTCATGGCAGTCCTCTCAATGGCCGCAGGTCAGGTTTTGCGGAGCTGATAAATGCCCTCGGGCAGGTCCAACGCAGCCTCGAGATCGCGCAGTTGAGATAGTGACAGCGTGATCCGCACCACATCATTAATTCGGGGGTCGAACTGCGTGATGGTGATGCAGTCATCAAAGCCGTTGATGACGACATCTTCCTTGAGAGGGGCTTTGCCGTCGTCCACCAGGGTGACAACGGTCGCGTCATAGTCGTGCTCTATCGTAAACATGTCAGCAGCTTAGCCGCCGTTAATCTTAAGTGCAATTTTAAGTGGTTTTGACTCAGTTACCGCTGCTAAACGTTAAGGAGTTGGTAACGATTAGGACAGCAAATGCGTTTTTTGCATGCGGTATTCATTTTGGCTTTGGCCGCGTGTGGGCAGATCAGTGGAGATGGTCAGGCGCAAAACACGCGCGAGGTCACGCAAATGCAGGCCCATTTTGACTTAGCGGTCCGCCGTGTGGCACCTGTTGCAGAACGGTGGTGTCACGAACATGCGCCTTTGCGCGATTGCAATTTTCAGATCGCGATTGACACGCGACCGGGATTGGCGGCGAACGCCAGCCAGTCCTATGCGCCGAATGGTCAACCGGTTTTGACCTTTACTTCTGCAATGATCGCCGAGGCGCGCAACGCAGACGAGCTGGCCTTTATCGTCGCCCATGAGGCGGCACATCATATTGCCGGTCATATTCCACGGCTGCGGTTGTTGGCATCAACAGGGGTGGACGCGCCGGATGCACTTGGCTTGTTTGATGCAGGCGCATCTTTTGGCAGACCAAGCGCCGAAGGTGTGGCGCGGGCGCGTGCCAAGCTCAAAGATTTTGAGTTGGAGGCCGATGCGGTTGGGGCGCAGATTGCTGCTGAAGCCGGATTTGATCCGATGATCGCTGCTGAAATCCTGCGCCGTATGCCTGATCCGGGTCGTCACCCATCGGGCTCGCATCCTGCCAATGCTGACCGATTGCGTGCAATCAGATTGGCTGTCGCGGACCGCTAGTATTGCAGCTGTGTCTTGGCGAGGTGTCTTTCGCGCAACCGCACGAGGATTGCGACACATGAAATGCAAATGAAGAAAATCTGGATCATTGCTGCTGCAAGATTAAAGGCATTGGTCAAGCCGACCAAGACCATGCAAGCAGCACATCCGTTGATAACAAAATAGATGATGCTCTCGGACTTTACGCGCTGAAATGTCAGCATTGTGTAGTTCAGCACGTAAAGCCCGAAGCCAGCGATACCTATGGCATCGAAAAAAGTGGGACCGTAAAAATCAAAAACACTATCCATCGTAATGGTCCAGTACTCATTAATAAGACATTGTTCTTAGGGCTGAAATTTCCCAGTAAGGTGGTTTTGACACCTTGAGTTAACCTTAGGGAATGAGGACTGTTCTGTCAGGTCAGGCTTTCCTTACCCTAAGGCAGGACGTGCTATTGCGTTGAATTTCGCAGGCTAGACCAAGGATGCCGTTGCAATTGCGATGGCGGCAAAGAAGCAAGCGGAGGCTGCGACAACAAAACCATGCCAAATCGCGACAGAGAACTTCATGGTCTCAGAGGCATAGAACGGCACACCCGCAGTATACAGCAAACCGCCCACTGCCATCAGGACAATTGCGGACGTCGGCATGATTGGCCAAATTGACCAAATCAACGTCAGGCTAAGCCATCCCATGATCAAATATAGCGCGGGACCAAAACGACCCGGTGTGCGCCAGAAAAAGAGCTTGAGCGTCACGCCAATGATCGCAAGGCCCCACACAATGGCCAGCATGACGTAAGCAAACCCACTGCCGATCATGACGACCAGTGGCGTGTACGTGCCCGCGATTTTCAGATAAATAGCGGCGTGGTCAAAACGTCTCAGTATGGGTCTGATCGTCTCCCAAGGTGTCATATGATAGAATGCAGAGGCCACAAATGTCGCTATAAGCGTGGCGCCATAGATGCTGATCGCCGCGATCTGGGCCGCACTAGCGGTCCCCGTTGACCAAACGAGCAGCACGACAGCCCCTGTGACCGCACCCAGCACGCCAATGGCATGCATGGTGCCATCGGCAATTCGTTCAGAGCGGGCATAGGTTGGATACATGAATTTGGGTCCTTTGACGTTCTTTAACGGTAGGCAGAACACGCAGGCAGTCAAATGTTTCGTTAGGTCACTGCGATGCCTTGGCAGTGCGGCACTGATCGCCCACACTGGCCACAAGTCGAAGTTGAGACGCAAAAGGATAATGGTATGTGGCAGCAAGTTCTGCGGGTAAAGCAAAGGGCAATTTGGTCATGGGATGGTTTTTACCATGTCTATAAGACCGAAGGGTCGTTGATGCAGTGGCTGGTCGCGAATGCTGCATTCGCCATACTGGCTTTTGTTTTGCCGCTCTCGGCGGGCGAGCGCGGTTTGCTTTTGATGGGTGGTATCATTGTTTTGGCCGCTGAATGTATGAACACCGCCATTGAGCGGGTGGTCGATGATATTGGCACCGAAAAACGGGATGCAGCCAAACACGCCAAAGACTGCGGATCGGCGGCCGTGGCGGTCACCGCGGTAGGTGTCGGCGTGGCGTGGGTCTGCGTGATCGTCGGTTTGATTTGGTAGAGAACTGCTTCCCTCTTTTCATGTGAACAAATCAGGCTAGATCGTGTCTCAACCTACGATGGAGATTGAAAATGCGCCTGACGACTTTGACCCTTGCCCTCTTCCCGATGGCCGCTTTTGCAGCCGGGGGTGGCAGCGATATCGCTCCGGCGCCGTCTGAAACAACGACAACATGTGATGAAGGGCTGATCTGGGATATTGCCACGCAGGGCTGCATGGCGCCCGAAGACAGCACAAATGATGACAGCGCGCGTCTGAATGATGTGCGCGAGTTGGCTTACGCGGGTTACTATCAGGCCGCACTTGATGTGCTGGATAGTTTGGAAAACCCTGCTGCACCGCTTGCATTGACGTACTACGGGTTTGCGCATCGCAAAGCCGGGCGCGTTGATCTTGGGATGCAATACTATGATGCAGCACTCGTCGCTGATCCCGATAATCTGTTGGCACGCTCCTACATGGGGCAGGGGCATGTCGCCTCTGGCGAGTTGGTTTTGGCACAAGTCCAACTGACCGAAATCCGCATGCGCGGCGGGCGTGAAACCTGGGCCGAGGCCTCACTACAGCAGGCAATCGCCACTGGAGCAGGCCCATCTTACTGACTTGATCTAGCGCAAAGAGCCGGTCGCCGGGGGGCGTTATCTTTAGAATCAACCGTAATCGGAGGATCAAAGATGCAAACCCTAGGCGACGCTCGTGAGCATTTCTGGCGTGTCATCAAAATGGCAAAAGCCAACGACGTTGATTTGTCCACGGCACTTGATGACGGCGACATCAACGCCTCTGATTGGGCTGACATGATCACAGGGTGCCGTGGTTGCACACAAGTTGGTAAATGTGACCGCTTGCTGCGACAGCAAGAGCATCTTGCAGAGGCACCCAGCTACTGCGTCAATGGAGAGACATTTGCGCAGCTGCGGACGGGTTAAGCTTAGCTAGGTCTCATCGTTGATATTGCGTGATGTCATATAGATTGCGCCCATCACTAGGATGATGACACCCATCGCAAGGAATGCGACGCGGTATTGATCTTGGATCGTCAGTCCAAACTGCGCGCTTGCGTCCAGTAGGGCCCCAAATCCAAGCTGCATGATTGGTATCGCTGCCACAGATACCAGTGAAAGCAACGTTGATGCGCGCCCGATCATGTCGTCCGGTACAGTTTTCCGCATATGCGCACCCAGCGGGATGTAGAACTGTTGGCAAAACACCATCACCACCAGCAATGAGATGGACGTCACCGGCCTTGGCTGTGCAAAAGTGGCCAATACGAACAGGCTGAGTGCCGAGATACTGAACGCGGCACCGATCACAAAGCGCCGCGACGGTGCCGTACGATCCAGAACCCCAAACACACAACCAGCCGCAATGGTTGCTGAGAAGAGCAATAGCAGGACACCGCCTGCTTGCTCTGCCGATAGCTGTGTGACGTCTTGCAGGTATGGACCACCCCAAAGACCGGTCATCGTGGTTATCGGGGCGTAGCTGACCGCACCAAGTGCGAGGATTTTCAGAAATTCGGGTTGCGTCAAAAGCGTCAGGTACCCGCCTTGGCCTTGATGCTGATTTTGGACGCTTTGGGTCGCGCCGCCCGGTTGCACGGCACGCCAAACAGCGAGCGCCAAGACAAATGTGACGACACCGGCAAAGCCAAAAACTGTCGTCCAAGAGAGCCGATCCAAGGCAAAGGCCAATGGATACGTGCCAAGCAGGCCACCGATGCCACCCAGTGTCACCACCATACCGCTAATGTAGCCAAAGTCCTTTGCGCTGAAATTCTGCGCGATAATGACATGGGTTGCGGCACCCATTGCGGCAAGCCCGACGCCAATCAGGATGCGGGACAACAAAACCGCATCATAGCGATCAGCGATGGCAAAGATGATCGTTCCGAAAGCGATGATGAGAATGCAGATGCTTAAAACGATGCGCGGGCCAATACGGTCAAGCGCGACCCCAAAGGGGACTTGCGCTGCGATCGTGGCAAAGAACATGGCTGACACAAGCCCACCGACCGTGGCGGCAGATAAGGCGAAACGGTCCATAAGAATTGGTGTGAATACACCACCTGACGCCCTATGGAACTGGCCAAGCGCAAAGATAGCCACGCAAACCAAAAGGACCATGATCTGCTGCCGAGAGAAGGACTGCCGGGATGTCATCGCCCCTTGTTAAACCCGATGCGCTATCAACCAGCAAGAAAAAGGGCGCAGCAACCCGCAGTGCCAATTGCTATTGTTTCACACGCCGCGATTCCGGGTGAAGCGCTGTGCCCAAGATATGATCCGCGCGGTGGATCACCTTTTTGGCGCTTCCGACGATCTGTGGCTCTGGCGCTTTTGCAATTGCGTGGTCTTTGTCGGGATAATCCAGAGTAGACAGAAAATGGCGCATGCAGTTCAGTCGCGCGCGCTTTTTGTCGTTGGATTTAACCACGGTCCAAGGGGCATCGGCGGTGTCTGTGTAGAAGAACATCGCCTCTTTGGCTTCGGTGTAGTCTTCCCATTTATCAAGGCTGGCCTTGTCGATCGGTGAGAGCTTCCATTGCTTCAACGGATCGGTTGCGCGGCTTTCAAAGCGGAGCTTTTGTTCGTCTTGGGTGACCGAAAACCAATATTTATAAAGCCGGATACCAGACCGGGTCAGCATGCGTTCCATCTCGGGTGTCTGGCGCATGAATTCAAGGTATTCTTCGGGCTCACAAAACCCCATGACACGTTCGACACCAGCGCGGTTGTACCAGCTGCGATCGTAAAGAACCATTTCGCCAGATGTGGGTAAGTGATTGATGTAGCGCTGAAAATACCACTGGCCGCGTTCTTCGTCTGTCGGCTTATTAAGGGCAACGACACGGGCGGCACGCGGGTTCAAGTGTTCCGTGAACCGCTTGATCGTACCACCTTTACCAGCCGCGTCGCGCCCCTCGAACAATAGCACAAAGCGCTGCCCGGTCTCTTGCGCCCAAAGCTGCACCTTCAACAACTCCGCCTGCAACTCAGCCTTTTCCGCCTCATACGGGCGACGGGCGAGTTTTGGCAATTTTGCTGGTCTGCGTCGGGTCTTGGGTTTGGTGTCCACGACAGCGTCTTTCATGTCCCTCTCCTTAGTGGCTTTCGCCCATTTTAGGCGCGCAGGTCCAGCGATGCTTTGATTTGGGTCAAAGGGTGCGACATTGCGGTGTTTGATTTATTGCGGTCTTAGGCTAACTTTGCGTCACACCTAGACCGCAGGAGGAAACTATGCGTCTCACAGTACTCGCCTTCGCCTTGCTGCCGATGGCCGCACACGCCCAAAACACGACATTGCCGGCACCGACCGAGCCGTTGGCCCAATCGCAAAGTTGCCCTGTGGGCATGGCGTGGGATAGCGGGCTCAACGCCTGTGCGCAGGCCACGGAAACGGCCTCGCCGTTGAAAGGTTTGGGCAATCACAGTGGTTGCAACTATGGCGCCGCGCGTGAGGTTACGTCCTGATCCGAGGGCAAGCGCCTGAAAGTCATTGAAAATGCACTGAGCGACCGCGGATCGAAATACGCGGTCGCGGGAGGGCCCGTGTCGTCAGCGCAGGATGCACGGGCCTTCGTCAAAGAACTGCGGCGGCGCAAGAAATTTGCAAAAGCGACGCATAACACATGGGCGGTTTTACTGCCCGACGGTCCCCTGAAAAATGATGATGGTGAAAGCGGCGCAGGAATGGTGATCCTGCGGATGCTGGAGCGCGAAGGGCTGACAGGCCACATCATCGTGGTGACACGGTGGTTTGGCGGCGTGAAGCTGGGCGGGGATCGGTTTCGCAGAGTGCAGGACGCGGTAAGGGTTTATTTGGATGAGGTTTAGATCATTTGAGAGTTTGTAAGTTCCGAAGTTGCTTCTTGTGCGGTTGCTCTATTGACTTGCTTATGAAACAAAAAATGAAGTTTATTACATTTGGGTTTAGAGTTGGAAAATTTCAAAGAACTTTTTGATACAATTGGATCGCGTCTAAAAAGTAGAATTCTGGGGTCAATCATAATTGCTCTGATTCTGACCAACTGGAAATCGTTGTTTTTTCTGTTCTTTGACTCTGCTCCAACTCTTGAAAAGTTCACATTTGTCGAAACACAGTTTTCTGTCTTCTGGTCACTAATTCTACCAATTATTATCGGTTTTTTTGTTGGAATACTTAGCCCATGGCTTACTTATTGGGGTGCGTTGCTTGCGGAAGAGCCGTCCACTAGAAGAAGGCTTATTCAACTGAAATCTGATCAAGCCGTCTTGGAAAGAAAACAAACCTTAGAAGCAAAGTTGGCAGAATTGTCTGATGACCAAGAGCAAAGGTTGATCGAAAGGGCAAAAAGGTATCAAGATATTGAGACTCAAATTGATGATCCAGAGCTGGTAAACCGATTGCGATCTGAGCTGGATGAGCTGCGAAGTCAGATGTCTCATACTTCTGGTTCAATAAGCGCCGAAGCAAATGAGATATCTCTAAATCAGCGAATTCAAAACTTACAGAGTTTAGCGGAGAATTACCGGCAAATGGGTGAGCACGAAAAGGCTGCTATGCTTCTTGAGGAAGCCCGTGAGTCGATGAGCAGACAATAGAGAACTAAGGGTAGTAACAATATCCTTAGTCAAAGAAAGCATGTTTTATGAGAAATTGACATGCCTCTAAATCGCTAACGGTCACAAAATAACCTCCCCCACAAATCATACTCCCCAGCCTCTTCAACCTCCACCGTCACAACATCCCCAACGCTCAACCCCTCAACCCCTTCATCAATAAACAAATTCCCATCGATCTCTGGTGCATCGGCCCACGTCCGGCAGGTCGCGATCCCGTCTTCGTCGATGTCGTCCACGATCACTTCGAGCGTTTTCCCGACTTTGGCCTCTAGCTTGGCCGCGGAAATCGCCTGTGCTTTTTCCATGAACCGGTCCCAGCGGTCTTGTTTGACCTCCGCCGCCACATGGTCGGGCAGTGCGTTGGACCGTGCACCCGCGACGTTTTCGTATTGGAAGCAGCCGACGCGGTCGAGTTGCGCCTCGTCCAGCCAATCCAGCAGGTGTTGGAACTCGGCCTCGGTTTCGCCCGGGTAGCCCACGATAAAGGTCGACCGTAGCGTGATATCGGGGCATTGGGCGCGCCATGCCGCGATCTCATCCAGCGTTTTCGCCCCTGCTGCGGGCCGTGCCATGCGCCGCAGCACGTCAGGGTGGCTGTGTTGGAACGGGATGTCGAGGTAGGGCAGCACGCCGTTTGACGGGTCCGCCATAATCGGGATCAGGTCGCGCACATGGGGGTAGGGGTAGACGTAGTGCAGGCGCACCCACGCGCCCAGTTGGCCCAATTCGCGGGTCAGATCGGTGATATGGCTGCGCACCTCGCCGTCTTTCCAAGGGTTCACGTCATATTTGCGATCCAGCCCGTAGGCAGAGGTGTCTTGAGAGATCACCAGCAGTTCCTTGACGCCAGCCTCAACCAGCTTTTCCGCTTCGCGCAGGACTGCGTTGGCAGGCCGCGAGGCGAGTTTCCCGCGCATGTCGGGGATGATGCAGAACTTGCACTTATGGTTACAGCCCTCGGAAATTTTCAAATAGCTGTAGTGGCGGGGCGTCAGGCTGACGCCAGAGGCGGGCAGCAGATCGATGAATGGATCAGGGGCAGGCGGCACATTTGCGTGCACCGCATCCAGCACCTGCTCATATTGATGCGGGCCGGTTACGGCGAGGATTTGCGGGTGGTGTTCGCGGATGTAGTCGGGCTCAGCCCCCAGACAGCCCGTCACGATAACCTTGCCGTTTTCATGCAAGGCCTCGCCAATGGCATCGAGGCTTTCAGCCTTGGCACTGTCCAGGAACCCGCAGGTGTTCACGATCACGGCTTCTGCGCCTGCATAATCGGGCGAGATCGCGTAACCTTCGGCGCGCAGGCGCGTCAGGATGCGTTCACTATCGACAAGCGCTTTGGGACAGCCAAGACTGACCATACCGATGGTTGGCTGGCCAGCGCGCGGGGCGTCAGTGATTTTCGCTTTTGGTGCGAGGTCGGGGCGGAGGGAAGGTGGGTTTTGCGTCATGTGGAGCCTGTATCGTAAAGGGTAGTGTTTTGGAATGGGTTGAGATGTAGCGTGACGTCGATAGAGTGATAGTATGGACACGTCAAAGTTGAAGCCCGCGAACGAAAACCCTTGGTATATCTTGATGACCCTTTGTGGTGAGTACGAAGGAGAAGATATCGATTGGAAGCTCAGAGTAGAGAACCGAAAGCTATGGAACTCATGGAGCTGTCAGTCTTTACCTGAGGAGAAACGCAATGAGTATACTTCTCTTGCAGGCATCCCCTTGGAAGAGACTGATTGGACCGCTGAGAAAAGTTCCGAACTCGAAGAAAGATTCCTATTTGCGTGGCGGACAAGAAACAGAAGAGATCTTGAAGCGCCGCGCATACCGTATCCGTCTGAAAAATACGATCTGTCCAAGACGGTCTTTAGTAATCAAGTTGTCGCCCAGAACTTGATCTTTAGGGACGTTAGCTTCGCGGGCGCGGCATTCTTGAAACGGGTCAATTTCTCAATCGCGACTTTTGTAGAGCATTCTCAATTCGCGAGTTCAGTATTCGAGGGGGATGCTAACTTTGCAGGTGCCAGATTTGCCCTTGATGCTGGCTTTTCTCATATAAAGTTTAAGAGTGAAGCCATCTTTTCTAACGCCAAGTTTGAGCGACTCGCCCATTTTGGTAGCGTAGATTTTTTGGGTATTGCGAATTTTTCAGGAATTGAATTTGGAAGAGCGGCGCAGTTCTATGGTTCAACATTTGGGGAAGAAGCCAACTTTTCCAGCTCAAATTTCCGTCAGGTGGGTACCTTTGTAGACGCGAGTTTTCGCAAGGAGGCGAATTTTTCGATTGCCGATTTTCAGTGGGGTGCCTCCTTTCAGAGATGTTCTTTTGAAAGTTATGCCGACTTTCGTGGACGCGGAAGTGTAATCGATTTAGATAGACCGCCTGCTGCATTTGCAAATGAGACGATTTTTTCGGGCGCTCATTTCCATAGGCACGCTGATTTCCGCTATCGTCGGTTCGGGCCCTACGAAAGACGTCGAACAGACTTATCGTTTGCTAATGCAATATTTGACTCTCCGGTCACGTTTGAGGAAGCGGAATTCCAGTTGTTAATGCCAAATCTAACTAATGCTACATTGCCTGAATCGACGAAGTTGACGGCTAATAGTAAGAACTGGCCAAGACTTACTCCTAGTCTCTTGGAGCGCATTGATCAAAGTCTTGGATTGCAAAAGCGAACTGGCGAGGCACGGCAAGATCCAGAGATACTAAGGGCATCTGCAGCGACTTTGCGCCACGCAATGGCACGCCAAATGCTACCGGATGAAGAGCATTTCTTTTTTCGCCGAGAGATGTGGGCCAACACGCAGATTGGCTCGGCGGTGGCGCGAACACCTTATTTTTTGTACGAAATACTGTCCGGCTTCGGTTCGTCAATCAGGCGCCCGGCTGTCGCTCTGTTTGGCATCTGGCTTCTTGGTGCCGTTACTTACTATGCACATACCGCTTTCGGCTGGTGGAAAGCGACGGCGTACTCATTTGCAGTAATGTTCAAGTTCTTTGGATTTCAGAGCACCTACTTTGATGGCGTAGCCCAAGAAATGTCTGTCAATATTCAATTATTCGCCGCCATCCAGACCGTCCTGGCATTCATTTTACTCTTCTTTCTCGGCCTTGGTCTGCGAACTCGTTTTCGCTTAAGGTAAGGTGGATCATGATCCACCTTACACTTAGCAATTTTGTTTACCGCCGACGATCACGCCGTGATGACATTGGCTGGAATGCGACGCCAACATGGGCTTCACAGTAAGGTTTGCCCTGCTGTACGCCCAACCCGCAAAACCAGAAATCATCCGTTGCCGGATCACCGACCGGCCACTTGCAGGTTTTCTCGGTCAATTCCATCAAGCTGATGCGCTTAGCGGTTTTTTCGATCTCGGACACCTTGGCCAATGCTTCGGGGCTGATCTCGTTGGCGGATGGCTGCGGCGGCAAAGGCTGCCCCGCAGGAATAATCGCGCGACGTGCCGCCGAGATCGGAATTCCGTTCTCGTCAAGCTCAAGCTCTTCTTTGACCGCTGGGACCGAAGGTGCTGCTTTTGGCTTAGGGGCCGGCTTCGCTGCTGGCTTTGCTGCCGCTGCGGGTTTTTCCTTTGGCGCTGCTTTGGCCGCAGACCCGCCAGAGCCTGCACGGTTTGACAGGCCCAAACGGTGGACTTTGCCGATCACAGCGTTGCGGGTCACACCGCCCAATTCCTTGGCGATCTGGCTGGCCGACTGGCCTTCGCCCCACATCTTTTTGAGCGTCTCAACGCGCTCGTCTGTCCAGGACATATGGATTCCTTTGGTTTCACGGGCCCGATTACACAATTGAAGCGATCCGGCCGTTGTATCACATCGAGTGTATACTAATCATTACGACAGGCGATGTGAAGGCGGGCTGACTGGCTTTTGGCAAACTTCTGGCCTTCGTGCCACAGAATGTCGGCTTGGGCTGGTCATTTTGGCGCAATCCACTATGTCGACAGCCCAATATCAGGATAATTGCTATGAACGAACAGGTCCAAATGGGTGTGCGGCGCTTTGGGCGCGTCAATTGGCTGGGCACTTGGACGTTGACCCGCCGCGAAGTGAGCCGGTTCATGAACGTTTGGTCGCAGACTGTCATGGCACCGCTGATTAACGCCGGGTTGTTTCTGATGATTTTCACGATCGCAATCGGTTCGCAACGTGGTGACGTGATGGGCGTGCCGTTCATGGTGTTCCTCGCACCGGGTATTTTGACGATGACCGTGATCCAGAACGCATTTGCGAATACGTCATCCAGTCTTGCGTCTGCCAAAGTGCAGGGCAATATCGTTGATACGCTGATGCCGCCGCTTTCTGCCGCAGAGCTCGTCACAGGCTACATCGGTGGGGCGGTGGCACGCGGCTTGCTCGTGGCGGTCGTCATTTCCGTTGGTTTGGCGGTTTTTCTGGGTATTTGGATGCAGAATCCCTTTTGGGTCCTGCTTTTTGTGGTTCTGGGGTCGGTCCTGATGGGCGGGCTTGGCATGATCGCGGGAATATTCGCAAATAAATTCGATCAGTTGTCGGCAATTTCGAACTTTCTGATCACACCTTTGGCGTTTCTGTCGGGGACATTTTATTCCATCGAGGCGCTTCCGCCGCTAATGCAGGCGATGAGCCACGCAAACCCGTTCTTTTATATTATTGATGGGGTGCGCTTTGGGATGATTGGTGTCAGCGATAGCAGCCCTTGGGTCGGACTTGTGGTTGTTTGTCTGTCGTGCGTTGTCGTGCTGAGCATCTGTCTGCGATGGATGACGACCGGATATCGCTTAAAGGCCTAAGCCACGTCCCGCACGGGGATACCGCGTTCTGCCATGACAAAAATCAACGTGTCGATGTCGGGCAAGTCACCAGCAAACACACCTTCTTCGTCGCCATTCTTGTAGACAATCGCCACGTCGCTTTCAAAGCTTTCGGCGGTGACGCGCAGGTGCGCGATGTCATCAAGCGCGATCTTGCGGGGCTGATGCCATGCTGACAGTATGAGATGCCTATGATCAAGTCGGATGCCAGCAACGCGCTTTGGGATCAGAATCCATGCAATCGTGACTGCACCCAGCACCCACACCATCCACAACAAATGATAGGCGTCGTAAAACCAGACCGCTGCCAAGAGCAGCATCGCACCAATCAAGGAGAGCCAAATCACCCCTTTACTCGAGGCGTGGCGGTACTCGTAAACGTCGCTCATGTGCACCGCGTAATGCACAATCATGGCTGGATTTTGTTCAACCTGAAGGGAGACATGGATTGCGGGATTTTAGGCGCGGTTCCGCCGTTCCCGCCATGCCAGAATTGAGGCGCCACCCAAGATAATCACGGCACCTGTGATGCTGACCCAATCGGGCCAAACATCATAAATCAGCAGATCGTAGAGGGTGGCAAAGATCAACGTGACATAGCTAAACGGTGTAGTGAAACTGGCATCTGCACGCGCCATTGCGTTCACGAAGCACGCTTGTGCAGCAGCCATGAGCGCCCCTAAAGCGGCCAATCCGGCCCATTGCGCAGTTGTCGGCACAGTCCAAACCGGCAAAACGGCCAAGGTGGCGATGCACAGGCCTATGCTGTTGTTGATCAACAAGATTTGCAAAGGCCGTTCACGATTGGCGAGTTTTTTTGATGAAGATAAGTTCCATTCCCATCAATATGGCAGCGCCTAAAGCCAGCAAGCCCGCAAGTTGGAATGTGCCCTGACCCGGCCGCAACAGGATCATTGCGCCAAGCAACGCTGTGAATGCCGCGAACCAGCGCCATTTGCCTACTTTTTCACCCAATAGCGGGATCGCCAAGAGCATGCCGAAAACCGGGTTGAGAAAGCTGATTGCCGTGGCATCCGACAGCGGGATGAAAGCCACAGCCGCAAACATCAAAGTGACACCGCCCCAGCCGAACAGCGTCCGTCCAATGTGCAGACCCCAATGCGGGCGCGCCAGTTGTGGCCGCAATATGGCGGCTGTGCTGGCGATGACGATGAAGGCAAACAAGAAGCGACCATGACTGATTTGAAGCGGGTGCAAAGGCGCGCCCAAAGCGTCTGTTCCCAACGTCTTTGCAAGCAGCATTGTTGCCGCGATGAATGCAGTTGCAGTCAGCATAAAAGCGATGGCCAGCGATGGGTTTGCGGCTTTGATTGTCATGACGCGTGTCTGGTCCCAGACAAATCCGGTTGCAACCAGACAATGACAGGTGGCGCGGAATAGGTCTTTCTTCGGGCGCACAATTGGGCTAAATCAAAACTATGATGAATATGATGACAATTGAGATCCGACGCCGACGCTAATTTGCGCCGCCTTTTGTCACGACCATCATAAACCCCTAACATTGTTGACACCCCCGAAATGGTCCTGCACCAATCGGGCTTACGCTTAAGGAAGATTGCTATGATCGCATCTATTCTGCCGACCTATTCACGTGCGCCGCTGACATTTGTGTCCGGGCAAGGCTCTTGGCTGACGGAAGCAGACGGTCGACGCTTTTTGGATTTAGGTGCGGGGATTGCGGTGAATGCGCTGGGCCATGCGCATCCAGCGCTGGTCGAGGCGCTGTCAGGGCAGGCGAACGCACTTTGGCACGTGTCCAATCTTTATAATATTCCCGCTCAGCAGCAACTTGCGGATGCGTTGGTCGATAAGACTTTTGCGGACACGGTGTTCTTTACCAATTCCGGCACAGAAGCCTGTGAATTGGCTGTGAAAATGGCCCGCAAATATTGGTACGATCAAGGCCAGCCCGACCGGACGGAGATCATCACATTCTCTGGTTCGTTCCACGGACGCTCTAGCGCGGGGATCGCGGCAGCGGGATCAGAGAAGATGACAAAGGGCTTTGGGCCCTTGTTGCCGGGTTTCACGCATTTGGATTTTGGCGATCATGATGCGCTTCAGGCCGCAATAACTGACAACACGGCTGCAATCATGGTAGAACCTATTCAAGGCGAAGGTGGTATCCGTCCGCTACCTGATGCCTGCCTCAAGGGCTTGCGTGATGTGTGTGATGAGAATGGTGTTTTGATGATCCTTGACGAAGTCCAGTGCGGCATGGGCAGGACGGGCAAACTCTTTGCGCATGAATGGGCTGGGGTCACACCTGACATCATGATGGTGGCGAAAGGCATCGGGGGTGGTTTCCCCTTGGGTGCTGTTTTGGCAACTGAGAATGCGGCCTCTGGTATGACGGCCGGTACGCATGGATCGACCTATGGGGGCAATCCTTTGGCGTGTGCCGTTGGGGCAAAGGTGATGGACATTATCGCAGATGATGACTTCTTGGCCGAAGTGAACCGCAAAGCGGGTCTTTTGCGTCAAAAGCTTGAAGGGCTTGTCGCAGCCCATCCTGATGTCTTTGAAAGCGTGCGTGGATCGGGTTTGATGTTGGGTCTAAAATGCAAAGCGCCTAACGCTGACCTTGTGAAGGCAGGTTTTGCCGAAGGTGTGCTTTGCGTGCCTGCCGCAGACAATGTTGTACGACTTTTGCCTGCGCTTAATATCAAAGACGAAGATATTGGCGAGGCCGCTGAAAGACTTGATGCGGCAGCATCGCGTGTGAAGGGGGCTAATGCGTAACTATACGTTCCGCCGTCTAACGAAGGCTGACCTGCCTTTGATGCGCCGTTGGCTAGAGACGGCGCATGTCAAGGTATGGTGGCCGAACGCGGAGCAACAAGTTGCGCTGATGAAGCAAGACATGAATGATCCTGAAATTGATATGTGGGTGGTTAACCTAATTGATCATCCTTTTGCTTATATGCACGATCACAGCTCGCAGAGTTTCGGGATGCCCGAGTTCGCTGATCTGCCGTATGGATCCCGCGTGATTTCGACCTTTGTCGGTGATCATGACTTTATGGGGCAGGGGCATGCGACAGGTTATGTCGAGGCGCGCGTGCGCGAATTGCGCAGGCAATACCCGATGGTGGCGGTGAGTGTGGATACGACAGACACGCGATCTATTGGTGTCTTTCGCCAAGCAGGGTTCTTGCCGCGACGACTGGCCTCGACCCGCGAAGGACGCCTTGTCCAAGTACTGACACATCTTTGAATATCCCGGTCCATACGGCCCAACAAAAGCGAAACGCATGACCCATTTTCTTGATATCCATACGACACCTTCAGACGCATTGCGTGGCATCATTGATAACGCCCGCGCGATGAAAACGGCGCGCGCTGGCAAGCCGAAAGGCGCGCTGGATGCTGACCAGCCCCTAGCAGGGCACATGGTTGCCCTCATTTTTGAAAAACCTTCAACGCGGACGCGTGTATCATTTGATGTAGGCGTGCGGCAGATGGGTGGCCAGACGCTTGTTTTGTCGGGTGCTGATATGCAGCTTGGGCATGGCGAAACAATCGCGGATACCGCGCGCGTGTTATCGCGTTATGTCGATCTGATTATGATCCGCACGTTCGAGGAACAAACGCTGCTTGATATGGCTGAATACGCCACTGTGCCTGTCATCAACGGGCTGACGAACCGGACCCATCCTTGCCAGATCATGGCGGATATTATGACGTTTGAGGAACATAACGGCCCGATCAAAGGCAAGAAAGTTGTCTGGTCCGGGGATGGCAACAACGTCTTTGCGAGCTTTGCACATGCGGCGAAGCAGTTTGAATTTGATTTGGTGTTTACCGGTCCTCCGCCGCTCGACCCCGAGCGCGCACTTGATGGTCTTTATACAACTGTGCGCGACCCTAACGAGGCGGTCCAAGGCGCTGATTTAGTCGTGACGGACACTTGGGTCAGCATGCATGATCCACAATCGGCACGGGAACGGCGGCACAATCAATTGCGGGGTTATCAGGTGAACGATGCGCTGATGGCTAAGGCAAAAGATGACGCGTTGTTCATGCATTGTCTGCCCGCGCACCGCGATGATGAGGCCACAAGCAGCGTGATGGACGGTCCCAGCTCGGTCATTTTTGATGAGGCGGAAAATCGGCTGCATGCGCAAAAGGCTATCATGCGACACTGCCTTGGCGTTTAACACGCTGTGACACGCATTAACAATTCATTAACCCTTATTGAAATAGCGTCCGCCTTGGTCGTAAGGCCAAGGCAGCACTCCGGCTACCCCCACGGTAAAGCGTTTTCGTTTTGTCTTAGCTTGGGTGCTGCCTGTCTGGCGCATGGATTGACACTAAGGAACAGCTTACGGCGGCAGTTACGGTCTATGCGAGTGATTTCATCAGGGCCGCAAGTCCAAGGTCATCAACCTTCTTTATGGCCTTCTTGAGCTTCATCCACTTGCGTTTGCGCAACTGTGCCTCTGGATAGGTGTTGGTCGTTGATTTCACATCAACACGAAATACGCTGACATGGCAGGGTTGGGTGCTGCCATCATCAAACCGTTTGACAGTCAGATAGCCACCTATAGGGGCTTTGCCTACTTTGCCTTTGTTTAGGCCGGCCTCTTCCCACGCTTCGACTTTTGCGGCTTGCGCATCGGTATGGCCGTCCATTGGCCAACCCTTTGGGATGATCCAGCGACCACGTGACGACTTGACCAAGAGAACCTCGGTGCCGTGTTTCCCGTCGCGCAGGCAAAGCGCGCCGACCTGCAAAATTGCAGTCGGATCAGGAACACGGACCTCGCGGCCCGTCCAAAAAGAACGGTCTAAATTGCTCATTACACCCGCCACTAGGCTGTTATTGTTACAGAAGTTTTAACATAGGGCGAAAAAAAGTGCAAATAAGGTCAGCTACCGCGACGTTTTGCGCGCAATGTGGGGTCTGCTTGTGTGGGGTCTTCGGGCCAGGGGTGGCGTGGGTAACTGCCCCGCATATCGCGGCGCACATCTGCATAAGAGGTCGCCCAAAAGCCAACGATATCTTGGGTGACCTGAACGGGTTTTTGTCCCGGCGATAACAGTGTCACCCGCAATGGCGTTTTGCCAACGGTTGGATGTGTTGTGACCCCAAACATTTCTTGCAATCGCAGCGTGATCCCCGGCGCTTCGCCATCGTAGTCAATCGGTATTTTCCGCCCAAGCGGGGTGACAAAGTTGGCGGGTGCGGCCTTATCAAGACGTTGCGTTTGGCCCCAATCCAGCATCGCGCGCAACGCAGGCAAGACGTCAAAACGCTTCCAATCATCCGCTGTTCGCATGTTACCGATATGCGGCAATAGCCAGTCTTCCAGCGTGTCCAAAAGTGCCACATCGTCCATCGCAGGCATTTCATCGACGAGTGCCACGCGTGCGCGAAACCGTTGCGCAGCAGGCGAAAGACGCAATCCGAGCTGTCTGATGCCTTCCAGCATGGCAATGGCGACAACGTCGGGGGCGGCGTCAACCCAGTTGCGGTCATCCAAGGCCAATGCGCCAAATCGCTCTTGTTGGCGCGCCAGAACACGGCGCTCGCGTTTCGACCATTCGCAAAGATCAGTCCAGATGATTTGATCGGCAAAAAGATCCCGCAGTTCAGCTTCTGAGAGAGTGGTGGCTTGCCTGATGCGCGCCTCGCGCATGTCGCCATCCAGATCTGTTGCGACGATCAAACGACAGCCGGCAAGCGGATCAGACGCGTCCATGACGGCACCTTTGCCGCCTGACAAAATGTAGCGCGGGTCATTGCCTTTGCGGCGCAAACCAATGCGATCAGGGTAGGCCAATGCGGCCAATTGGCCCAAGCTGAGTTTTGGTTTGTCTTGAAGGCCTTTGGCCAAGCGTGGAATCTCGGCTTTGATTTGAGACAGTGCTGCGTGGTGTGGTGTGCCGGACCCGTGACTGCGCCCTGCGATGGCGGCAATACGCAAGGCAAGGTCGACCGTCGCACCGCGCAGTGGATCGCGTGCCGCCAGAAGTGCTGCCAAGGGCGCGGCCTGCTGTCCGCCGACTTCTAGCATATGGGCCAGCCGTGGATGCAATGGCTTGGCCGCTAAGGCGCGCCCATGCGGTGTAATGCGGTTTTGTGCGTCGAGTGCGTTTAGGTTGTGCAGCAGGCTGCGCGCTTCTGCTAATGCGCCGTCTGGTGGCGGTGTCAGAAACGCCAGATCATCGCTGCCCCACACGGCCAGCTCCAATGCGAGTCCTGCAAGATCGGCGGCCTCGATTTCCGCTGGTGCAAAGGCAGGGCGTGCGCCGTTCTCGCCTTTTGTCCAAAGGCAAAAGGCATCGCCGGGCGCGACCCGTCCGGCGCGTCCAGCCCGCTGTGTACTTTCGGCCTTGCTGCTGGGTTCAGTGACAAGCCGGGACATGCCTGATGCGGGATCAAAGCGTGCGCGGCGGGAACGGCCTGCGTCGACAACAACGCGGACGTCTTCGATGGTCAAAGAGGTTTCCGCTATCGCGGTAGAGAGCACGATCTTGCGGCCGGATGCCGCCGGAGAAATCGCCTTGCGTTGTTCTGAGAAAGGCAGCGCGCCATAAAGCGGGCGCAGGTGGCAATGGGGCGGCAGGCGCCCCCCTAGAGCGGCAATAGTACGACGGATTTCACCCTCGCCGGGGAGAAAGACAAGCATACCGCCTTGCGTGCGATCAAGGGCATGCAAGATCAGGTCTGCTGCCGCTATCTCAAGGCGCGTGCCCTTGGGCATCGCTTTGTCCAAGTAGTGCGTCGTGACTGGAAACGAGCGTCCCTGCGATGTGATAACAGGCGCATCGTCAAGCATCATCGCAACAGGGGCCGCGTCAAGCGTGGCTGACATGACCAAGAGTTTCAGGTCGGGGCGAAGAACGCTGCGACACTCCCATGTCAGTGCAAGACCCAGATCAGCATTCAAAGACCGCTCATGAAATTCATCAAAAATGACAGCACCAACGCCTGTAAGCTCGGGGTCTGATTGGATCATGCGGGTCAAAATACCCTCTGTGACGACCTCAATACGTTTGCCGGGTTTGCTATCACCCCGCATCCGGTAGCCCACAGTTTGGCCAGGGGTTTCGCCTAGCCCCTCTGCAAGCCGCTCTGCGGCAGCACGGGCCGCAAGGCGGCGCGGTTCAAGCATAATGATCTTGCCCGTGATCATACCAGCCTCAAGCAACGCCAAGGGGACGCGGGTGGTTTTGCCTGCACCGGGGGGTGCTTGTAAAACGGCGCGGCCTGCGTCGTTAAGTGCCGCCATCAGGTCAGGCAGGATTGGGTCAATAGGCAAGCGGGTCATGGGCAAGCTTTGCCATAAGGTGGGTCAAGACGCCACCTTACTTGGCGGAACGGACGGCCACCGAATGTGGGGTGGATTTCAATCCACCATTCCAAAAAGAAAAACCCGACTGCACGATCGCAGCCGGGTTTTCAAATTTCAGTCTCGAAAGATGCCTTAAGCAGCAGTTGCCTTGGCAATCTCTTTCTTGATCTTTAGCGCGTCATCGGACAGCTCTGTGTCCTTTGCTTTTGCCATGAATGCGTCAAAGCCACCGCGGTGATCCACAGTGCGCAGAGCGGCATTCGAGATCTTCAGCTTGAAAGACCGGCCCAGCACGTCGGACATCAACGTCACGTCCTGCAGATTTGGCAAAAAGCGGCGGCGGGTACGGTTCTTGGCGTGGCTGACATTGTTGCCAGACATTGGGCCTTTTCCAGTCAGTTCGCAACGGCGCGACATGAGCGTGTTCCTTGTCCTTTGGACATCACCCGCCCGGTTGGCGGAGTATCCTGTGATACGGGTTGTGAACCCCGCATCCGCAGGGTCATGAATAAGATCAGCGCGAGATAGGCGGATTCCTTGATCCCGTCAACCCGCATTGCCGCACGGCATAACGGAATTTGGGCTTAAATCCAGTGTGTCAAGCTTTCGCCGCACTTAGTTAGGTTTCCCCAGCCTTTTCTGCAACGGCCCCAACACATCCGCCGCAGCCGCAGCCGGTGTCTTGCGGCCAGTTTTTACGTCAGCTTGCGCGGCCTTCATCCTTTGTGCGGTTTGTGGATCATCCAGCAATAGCTCTAGCAACCCGTTGCGCACATCTTGCTCAAACCAGTAGCTTGCTTGCGCTTCTCTGTTGGCGTCCCAGACGCCTGCCGCGCGGCGCCAATCGGCCAAGGTTACCATGTCGTCCCACGCCGTTTGCAATCCATCCGCCTCTAGTGCTGAGACTGTCAGTGCTTTGGGGAAACCGTCAGGGTCTTGGGCGCGTTTACGCAAAAGCCGGAGCGCGCCAGCATAATCGGCACACGTCCGGGTGGCTTGTGGTTTGAGATCACCGTCAGCCTTGTTGACCAAGATCAGATCTGCCATTTCCATGATCCCGCGTTTGACGCCTTGCAACTCGTCACCGCCAGCTGGGGCTAAAAGCAGCACAAATAGGTCTGCCATTTGCGCCACGACAGTCTCGGATTGTCCCACGCCGACGGTTTCGATCAAAATCACATCGAACCCTGCTGCCTCGCATAACGCAACTGCCTCGCGTGATCGGCGCGCCACCCCGCCTAATTGCGTTTGGCTGGGGGATGGGCGGATAAATGCGTTGGGATCACGAGCAAGAAAATCCATCCGGGTCTTGTCACCCAAGATCGACCCACCTGATCGGGCCGACGATGGATCAACGGCCAAAACTGCGACACGCTTGCCCATGCCTGTCAGCATCAAGCCAAAGCTTTCTATGAAGGTCGACTTGCCGACGCCCGGCGTGCCGGAAAGGCCAATGCGCAAGGCTTGCTTGTTCGTGCCGACAGCATCCAGCAACGCCAAAGCATCAGCGCGGTGATCGGCGCGCCCGCTTTCGACAAGCGTGATCGAGCGGGCCAAAGCCCGGCGGTCTGCGTTTTTGACACCCTCAGCCAGTGCGGCGATATCTGCAGTCGTACCCATATCACCTTCTTATCTGGCCGCCGCCAAAGGTCCAGCCCCTAGCGCAGTTCGGCCACCCACGCAGGCACGATGTCTGTCGCTAAACCGAAACGGTGGTTCTCAAAGGCGTTGGCCCTGGCGGATGGTTCCAAGTTGATCTCAAGCGTGTCGCCACGAGCCAATTCAACCAGTCCTGCGGCGGGATAGACTTCCGCCGATGTGCCGATTGCCACAAAGAGGTCTGCGGCGGTGACGGCCTGCGCGATGTCGTCCATCATATAGGGCATTTCACCAAACCAAACGATATCGGGGCGCGTGGTTTGCACATGGCAAGCGGGGCAGGGATCCTTGGGGTCCATTTCTAAGGGGGCGTCCCAGCGTGCATCACAACTGGCGCAAACTGCACGCATCAATTCACCATGCATATGCACCACAGCGGGCGATCCTGCGCGTTCATGTAAATCGTCAACGTTTTGCGTAATCAGAGTGACGTCATGCGGCCCGCTGGCCAAGTCTGCCAAAGCTTGATGTGCTGCATTTGGTGCGGCCTGGACACAATTTGCCCGCCGCGCATTGTAGAAATCATGCACCAGACGCGGGTTGCGCGCGAAACCTTGTGGCGTTGCCACATCATTCAAATCATATTTCGTCCAAAGCCCGTCCTGGTCGCGAAATGTGCCAAGTCCACTTTCAGCCGATATCCCGGCACCTGTCAGAATTGCTATTCTCATGAAGCTACTTTCGCCGTGACTGCCGCTTTTGAGCAAGCGAAATAGAGGCCAGAGTGGCCGTAACGCAGGATATCTGATAACATAGCGGCCAATAAGGGAGGACATAATATGCCCAGAACACCATTTCATCTATGGTTCGTTGGCATCGTATCACTGCTGTGGAACGCAGGCGGTGCATTTGACTACGTGATGACGCGGACCAACGCCGCAGAATACCTCGCGGCACAACCCGCTGCGCGTTTGATGATGCTCGAACAAGCGCCGCTTTGGTTTGACTTCACTTGGGCGCTGGGCGTCTGGTTCTCTGTGCTTGGATCACTGCTTTTGTTGCTAAGATCGCGTTTCGCGGGGCCTGCTTTTGCCCTTTCACTCGTTGGTTTGATTGGATCATCCATCTATACTTACGGGATCGCTGATGGTGGCAGCATGTTGGCGGCATCAGGGACAATGGCAATCGCGTTTATAATCCTGATACCGGTGATCCTGATACTGCTTTGGATCTATGCACGCGCAATGACCAAACGCGGTGTCTTGCGGTAGTGCGGGTTGTCTTCGTGTGTTTGGGCAACATCTGCCGGTCGCCCGCTGCCGAAGGCATCATGCGCGCACTTGCCCCGGACTTGACACTCGATAGTGCGGGCACGGGAGGGTGGCATGTCGGAGACCCGCCATACGGCCCAATGCAAGCGGCGGCCGAGGCGCGCGGGATTGATCTGAGCACTTTACGTGCTAGGCAATTCGCAGTGTCGGATTTCGATGACTTTGACTTGATCATTGCAATGGACCGGCAAAACAAGGCGGACATTGCGCGCCTGCGGCCCAGCGGGAACGCGACACCGGTGCGCTTGATGGCGGACATGGATGTGCCTGATCCCTACTACAGCCGTGACTTTGAAGGTGCGCTCGATATCATTGAGGTCGCAGCTATGCGTCTACTGGCAGACATATCTCGGACGCGAGATCTGTGAAGGCGCGGTAGCGGGTCCAGAAACGCTCGTCACTGCCACGATCTGACTGACGGGTATCTTGGGCCAATTGCGGGTCCGCAAAAAACGCCGCAGCGCGGGACTGATCGCCGCCCGAAAGGCTCTGATTGGCGACCTGTTGCACGCAAGAGCACAATGCCGGAGAGGCGGCACGTCTGTCGGCCTCAAGACAAGCCCGCGAGATATCACCCGTCGCACCACGGCCGCCGCCACCGCATGCCGCCAAGGACGCTAGCGCCCCTGCAATCAATAAATACCGCATCGCCATCCTCTGCCCCCGGGTTTGTCCCGGATGATCCACTAAGATTATGCCCCACAAGGTAGAGTATGCCGAGGGCAAAGCAACGATGCAATTGGGTAATGTGACGTGGGGCAACTGAGAATGGTTAGCCACAGGAGCTACTTTTAGTTTCTTGGAATGGAATCTCGGTATGTTTGTAGTTTCTCAAGTCTACGCTCAGGCCCAGTGTCATCGCCTGAAATCAACCAAAGCGAAGCAAAAATGGCTGCGTACATTTTCCAATCTCCGAGACCCTCGCCAGCTTTCTTCTTGAACGCATTGATGAAGTCAGGTTCCGATTTTTGATTGGCGTCTTTGAGCGCAAGCTCAAGTTCTTGTATGCGAGCTTTTAGCCGCCTTATCTCCTGCCGGAGCGCGTCTTCAGTTTCCTGATTGGTTTCTGTTTTCAGTATTGTGCTGACTTTTTGAAATGACTTTGCAATCGGAACTAGTGCAATAAACGCGTCCGGTAGTTGGTTTTTGCCCGTTTCTCTATGGAAGGCCTCAATATTTGCCGTGATCTGACCAGAAACCAGTTCCGATTGGTATTTGATAGTTGTGGGATTCTTGATTAGTCTAGTGATCCCCATCGGCTCTGCCTCAGGCTGTCTTCGATCTATGGCTTGATTGCCGGTTGTCGGCAATTCCAACTCTTTGATGATTTCCGATATTCGCGCTGAGCCGGTCGCCCACTCTTCATCAGGAATGGAGGCAACAGCAAGCTGGACGTCCCAATCAATTGGCGTGCCATTCAGGAAGCCGTCGTACCAGCGGTGCCAAAAACCCCATACTTGAGCATCTTCGCCCCAAAAGTTTTGTATATTGCGAAGTCTACCCGCCAATGTTGGAGTGATCTCGTTTCTGTGCCAAAGTGAAGTTTCGTAGATGTCTGCTGGGTCAGCCGCATCTAGCATCCATTCCGCATCGCTACTTATGGCCTCAAAAAAGGTCGTGCGCGTTTCAATATCTCTGTTTTTCCTGCCGTCGCGAGAAGATGCATAAGCAGCGGCTTCGATTGCTGCGGTTGCGGCCCTTGACCGATCAATTTCTGAGAACCCAAAAACGCTAGAACTTGCCCTAATAGCACGTTCCGCTGCCTCAAATAGCCCTAACCCGAGTACGTCGACGGCATAAGACGCAGTTTTGTTCAGGCCATTTGACCTGAAACTCTCAAACCTTGTGTTAACTGCCGCAATCAATATCGCACGCATGGTTGGAAGTAAGAACTCGTCAAATGTCTCTTTGCTTTCCGCTGTTATGCTAGGAAGCGCGTGTAAGGCCGACCTAACCGCCAGAGCGGCGTTTGTAGCTCCAGTTTGACCCTCTAGAAAAGCTTGTGCCGTTGATTTGTCGGTGATTTCAACCATTTGGTACCCTTGCTCGTCTTTCTAGAGGAGATGCACTCAAGCGCACCGAAAACAGTTGCTTTGAAACTAGCGCCCTATGTTGTCGGTATTCTTGTTGTATGCAAGCGGTGAAAAAAAGCCGTCTTCTTCAGGTTTAGTATAGAATTTATGGCAAAAGCAGTGATGAAGCCTTGGAAATGGAGCGACAAGATAACGCAACAGCATGCAATAAAGCGACTGTGAATTTGAAGTTGGGCATTATTTGATAGCGCAAAGTGATCTGTTTCGCCGGGTAACCAACCTTACACCCAAAGTGTCAGTAATTCCCTGTTATCTGCCTGTGTCACCATCCCACTTGACCGCCCCTCAAAACCACCTCATATCGCTGCCATGACAGACCTTTCGCATATCCGCAATTTCTCGATCGTGGCGCATATTGACCACGGTAAATCGACGCTGGCTGATCGCTTGATCCAGTCCACCAACACGGTGGCGGATCGCGATATGAAGGCGCAGCTTTTGGACAGTATGGATATCGAGCGCGAGCGCGGGATCACCATCAAAGCCAACACCGTGCGCATTGATTACACGGCCGACAACGGCAAGGCCTATGTCCTCAACCTGATCGACACCCCCGGTCACGTCGATTTCGCCTATGAGGTGTCGCGGTCCATGCGTGCAGTTGAGGGGTCATTGTTGGTTGTCGACAGCACCCAAGGGGTCGAGGCGCAGACGCTCGCCAATGTCTACCAAGCCATTGATGCGGATCATGAAATTGTACCGGTGCTGAACAAGATCGACCTGCCCGCGGCCGAATGTGACCGTGTGGCCGAACAGATCGAAGATGTGATCGGGATTGATGCCTCTGGGGCCATTCGGGTGAGCGCCAAGACGGGTATCGGCATCCACGAGACGCTGGAGGCCATCGTCAACCTGCTGCCCGCGCCCAAAGGGGACCGCGATGCACCGCTGAAAGCGATGCTGGTGGACAGTTGGTACGACAGCTATCTGGGCGTCATCGTTCTGGTGCGGATCATTGATGGCACTATGAAGAAAAACGACCGCGTCAAATTTATGTCCAACGGCACCGTGCACGGGATCGACAAGATCGGGGTGTTCCGGCCGCAGATGCAGGATGTGGCTGAACTTGGACCGGGCGAGATTGGATTTATCACTGCCTCCATCAAACAGGTGCGCGACACGCGGGTCGGTGACACGATCACATCAGAACGCAAGGGGACCGAGGTGGCGCTGCCCGGCTTTAAGCCCGCGCAGCCTGTAGTGTTCTGCGGGCTGTTCCCCGTAGACAGCTCCGAATTTGAAGACCTGCGTGACGCGATTGAAAAACTCGCCCTAAACGATGCGTCTTTTAGTAACGAGATGGAAACATCTGCCGCGCTTGGCTTTGGCTTTCGCTGTGGCTTCCTCGGGTTGTTGCACCTTGAAGTGATCCGCGACCGGATTGAACGCGAATATGACATCGACCTGATCACGACAGCGCCTTCGGTTGTCTACCACGTCTATATGCGCGACGGCGAAATGGTTGAATTGCACAACCCCGCTGACATGCCGGACCTGACGCATGTGGACCATCTTGAGGAGCCGCGGATCAAGGCGACGATCCTTGTGCCTGACGAATACCTCGGCGATGTGCTGAAGCTATGCCAAGACCGCCGCGGCGTGCAGCTGGACCTGACCTATGCGGGCAGCCGGGCGATGGTGGTGTATGACCTTCCGTTGAACGAGGTTGTGTTTGACTTCTACGACCGCCTGAAATCGGTGACCAAGGGCTATGCATCGTTTGACTATCAGATGACCGGTTACCAAACCGATAACCTTGTCAAAATGTCGGTGTTGGTGAACGACGAACCTGTTGATGCGCTGTCGATGATGGTGCACCGCGACCGCGCGGAAATGCGGGGCAGGGCGATGGTTGAAAAGCTCAAAGACCTGATCCCGCGCCACATGTTCAAAATCCCGATCCAAGCGGCCATCGGCGGCAAAGTCATCGCCCGCGAGACGCTATCGGCGCTGCGCAAAGACGTGACGGCCAAATGCTATGGCGGCGACGCGACACGGAAACGGAAACTGCTGGACAAGCAAAAGGCCGGTAAGAAAAAGATGCGGCAGTTCGGGAAAGTGGATATCCCGCAGGAAGCGTTTATTTCCGCTCTTAAAATGGACAGCTAAGCTGGCCATTTTTGGAGCGCGTGCGGGGAAGGGATTGGCATCGCCAATCACGGCCGCACTCGGTTGTTATGAGCAGGACTTCGGCGTTGAAGATGGATGGGTGAAACCTACAGTAGTGAGCCTTGGCCAGTATTTTCTACGGGAAAAATGCCAAGCAGCTGCCAAGTTTGAGGTCGCTTCTGCATGTTCCCTAATGCAAATACCAGTCCCTTCCGGACGTATTGGTCGCAGTAGGTTTCTTGAAGATGTTGCAAAACGTCTCTTTCTTCCATTTGCCTTGAAAGATTGTAAAAAGCTGCGGCAGTTTCCCAGTCACCACAAACTTTCTTATGTGGGCCATCTGCATCTTGATAGTGCATCTTGAATTCAAACGGGCAGGGCTGATAAGCTTCTAGCTCTTTGTCTAACATCGATAATTGAGCGGCTTGTTGAATGTATGATTGGCGCGCTGCTTCAAGCTCGGACTCGCTTCTTCGGCGCCATTTGAGTGCTACATTAGTTGGGCGGATCACTGCCAACGAGTCTCCCTTGGAAATGGCCTCCTTTTCCGAAGCCACAAGGCAATTCGCGACGATACTAGATTTTTCGCTATCGCGCTTTACCGTTCCGACAATCTCAATGCTCTCTTCATGGACACGGCAGCTTTCTTTCCGGGAATCGCTAGCAGGTCTGCTATGCTTGCATTTGACAATATCCCAACGCGAAAAAGCTCTTTCTCCGCTCAATTGCCGAAAACGTATCGGGAACAAACGTTTCCATCGGCCTTGATCGTCAATTCCCGCACAGCAAACTGTTTCGTTGTGCTTCTTACTCGGCTGCGGCGAGGCCTTTACGACGATAGTGACGCGGGATTGTGAAATCATCCAATTTATACTTTTCGGGTCGATCCGCTACTAGATTGTAGACCTCAAAGCCCGCCTCTAGCGCTTCGTCTGCAATAATTGAGCGATGACAGTTAGTCGCACACCGTTCAAAACACATCATGCACGTCAGCTTATTTGATGCAACCTCAAGTAGATCTTTCAGTGCATCCTGCGTTTGGGTCTTCGACATATGATCATAGAAAACGTTTTCAAAAGTAGCAAAATCTCCAGCCTTTGCTGCGTCTCTACCCGGCTTAGGGTCACCAAGTTTTTTGTAGTGGATGTACTCAATGCCAGCACTGTTAAGTCTCTCCGCAAGAGAATTTTTCGAAAGTCCCTTTTTTCTCGACAGCGGAAGTTCACGAACGTCAGCGAGAACTTTTATCTTGAGGTTCAGCAGCGTCTCAACCAACTGATCGATGTTAGCGCCTTCGTAACCGATCGTATAAAGTGTTTTCATAGCTATCTCCTATGATGCTTGAATCCTAAAAAGTCCTTTCGATCAACCCACATTAAGAACGGCAGGTTTCAAGACATACCGCCCCCAACTTCCATCCCCCACCAAACCCGCCTACACCTCACCCCCATGACATGCCCCCTTTGCACCACGCCTGACGTCCCGCTGATCTCTCATTCTGTCTCTGGCGGGCCTGCGGATGCGGCGGTCTCGATTTGTGTCACCTGTGCGGGTGCGCTCGACGCCCCTGCGGGCGATTATTTTCGCGTGCTGGCCTCCACCATGTGGTCGGATGACACGGCGGTGCAGGTGTTGGCCGCACGCACGCTGGCCAAGCTGGAAACCCCTTGGGCGCGTGATTTGTTGGATCAGCTTTATCTGGATGACGACACGCAGGCCTGGGCCGATAATGTGGCCGCGGCCACTGCCCACAAAGACGCCCACGGAGCGCCGCTACACGCGGGCGATACGGTTGTTTTGATCAAGGATTTGCCGGTCAAAGGGGCGGGCTTTACCGCCAAGCGCGGCACGGCGGTGCGCGGCATCACATTGGTGCCGGATAACGCGGCCCATATCGAAGGCCGCGTGGAAGGTCAGCGCATTGTTATTCTGACCGAATTTGTGAAGCGCAAGTAGCCGCCAGAACGTTTGTGCAGCCGTTTTTTACGGGGTGAGCTCAGCATTTGGTGTGATGCTGTTGGTCGTTATGGCCGGATGCCACTCATACTTTTCCACGGCGGGCATTTCAGAATTGACATGTGTCAAAGACGCGGGCGTCGCCACGCTGTTATCGTGTCCACGCAATCAACACCGGAGGACAGAATGTTTCGCCTTGCATCCATGCTTTATTCTATCATCGGCACCACACTGGCGGGTACTTTGATCATTGCGGTGCTGACCGCAGGCTACGATACGTTGGTCCCGATCCTGATTGCTGCCGGGATCGGCGCAGTGCTGGGCATACCGCTGAGCTTTTGGGTCGCCAAAGCGATTACCGCCAATAAGGTCTGATCGCGCCTTACAGCGCGCCTTCGACCGCAGCCCCGGCGTTGGTGATATCACGACCGACCCCTTGGACGGTTTCGCAAGCGGCAAGGCCAAGGATGGCGACGATAAGGGCGATACGGGTCATGAAGGGCCTCTTTCTGGTGTGTATTTGCGTCAGATTAGCGGGCCTGACTGTGTCCGGCAAGGCTCGTTTATGTCCCAAGGAATGCGCTGACAGCTGCTTCGAATTCACGCGGTTTCTCGGCATGCAGCCAGTGCCCTGCGCCGGGGATTTTGGCGAATTTGGCTGCTGGGAAGAGTCGCTTGATTTTGGGGCGTGCGCCCGGTTGGACATAGTCGGAATTGGCACCGGAGAGAAAGAATGTCGGTCCGTTGAAGACGCCTGTTACATCAGGGAACCCAATGATCTTGTCCATCTCTGCGGCCAGCACATCAAGGTTCAGCCGCCAGCGTCGTTCTTTCATATCAAGGCTTTGCAACAGGAAATCGGCGACGCCGGGTTCCAGCGCGCCCAGTTGCTCTTTGGCGTCGCTGCGTGATGTGATGGCGTTCAAATCCACCTGCCGCATCGCTGCAATCGGTTCGTTTTGCGAGTGTGTGTAGGTGACTGGCGCGATGTCCGCCACAATCAACCGGTTCACCAAGGCGGGGTTTTGCAAGGCCAGTACCATCGCCGCCTTGCCGCCCATAGAATGCCCGAGGACATCTGTGGGTTCGGTGATCACGTTTGCCAAATCTGTGGCCATATCGGCATAAGAGTGGCTAGCGCACCATGCGCTGCCCCCGTGGTTGCGCATATCGACCGTGATGACGGCGCGCGTTTCTGACAGCCGCTTTGCGATCACGCCCCAATTGCGCGCCGATCCAAAGAGCCCATGTGCAATCAGCAAGGGTGTGCCCGCAGGCCCGTCATATGTCACCGTGTTCAACATGCATCTGTTGGTAGCCTTACGCAGCGTCTGGGGCCAGAGGGATTGAGCATATCGCGCCGAACAATTACCGGGGCGGCATGGGTGTGACGTTGCAACAGATGGCGGATGAGGTCCGCGCAGGGCTGGAAAGCAAGCTACGCGTGCGTGGCGGGTCTTTGCGTGCCCAGCTTCGCAAGGCGGGCCGCTTGCTGCCGCGCGGGGTGCGCCGCGATGCTGACTATTTGGCGCAAGGGGCCGAGCTGGTGCGCAACCCAAAGCTTGCAAAGATGGTGGATATGACGAAGGCGCGGCAGGCGCATCGCAATGTCTTGGCGTATCTTGAGACCGTCGATATCGGTGCGCAGCGCCGTGATGCAGCGCTGCATCTGGTCGCATCAATTGCGTTTGCGTTGCTGGTCACCGGTCTGTTGCTGCTCTTTGTGTTATGGCAGCGTGGCTTCGTCTAGGTGAGAGTTGCTGCCCGGTCCGCAGACCGGGCAGACAATGTGTCTGTTAGAGCATTGGATAGATCGGGAACCGATCACAGAGCGCTTCGACTTCAGCTTTTACTTTTGCCTCAACCGCACCGTTGTTATCTTCGCCGTTAGCGGCCAGTCCTTCGGTGACTTCCACGATCCAATCGGCGATCTGGCGGAACTCAGGCTCGCCAAAGCCGCGTGTGGTGCCCGCAGGCGACCCTAAGCGGATACCGGACGTGACCATTGGCTTTTCGGGGTCGAACGGGATGCCGTTTTTGTTGCAAGTGATATGCGCGCGACCGAGCGCCTTTTCGGTGGCATTGCCCTTTACACCTTTGGGGCGCAGATCAACCAGCATAACGTGGGTGTCCGTGCCGCCGGTGACGATATCAAGGCCACCTTTCATCAACTGATCCGCCAAGGCTTGGGCGTTCTTCACAACCTGTTCTTGGTAGGTTTTGAATTCGGGGCGCAGTGCTTCTCCAAAAGCCACCGCTTTACCTGCGATCACATGCATCAGCGGGCCGCCTTGGATGCCAGGGAAGATTGCAGAGTTGAACTTCTTTGCCATCGCTTCATCATTGGTGACGATCATGCCGCCGCGGGGGCCGCGCAGCGTTTTATGTGTTGTCGTTGTTGCCACATGCGCGTGCGGGAAGGGGGACGGGTAGAGCCCGCAAGCCACAAGACCCGCAAAATGCGCCATGTCGACCAGCAAGTAGGCGCCGACACTATCGGCAATCTCGCGCATTTTCGCAAAATCGATGATGCGTGGAATGGCCGAACCACCCGCGATGATCATCTTTGGCCGGTGTTCAGTTGCAAGGCGCTGGACCTCATCGTAGTCCAGCAGGCTATCTTGCTGGCGCACACCGTATTGCACGGCATTGAACCATTTTCCGGATTGGTTCGGCTTTGCGCCGTGTGTCAGGTGACCGCCAGCGTCAAGCGACATGCCAAGGATGGTATCACCGGGCTGGAGCAGCGCCTGAAACACACCTTGGTTGGCTTGTGAGCCGGAGTTCGGCTGCACGTTGGCAAATTCACAATTGAACAACTGCTTGGCGCGTTCAATCGCGAGGTTTTCGGCAACGTCTACATGTTCGCAGCCGCCATAGTAACGGCGGCCGGGATAGCCTTCGGCGTATTTGTTGGTCATCACGCCGCCTTGCGCTTCCATCACGGCGGCTGAGACGATATTTTCTGATGCGATCAGTTCGATCTCTTTGCGCTGGCGCTTGAGTTCGGCCTGCATCGCTGCATGGATCGCCGGGTCGCGGGTTTCCAAAGTTTCGGTAAAAAAGCCATCGTCGCGGACTGTGACGTTCATGGGTGCATCCCCCCTAAAGGTGCCAAAATTTCGATCTTGCGCCCTCATACCGCAGGAAAGCTGCCGCCAAAAGCATCAAAACGACCATGACCATTATGAGGACGTCACATCAGGTTTCTTATCGGCGGCTTGCGTTTCGGGTCTGATCGCCGCACAACTTATCGGAACTGTTCAGGAATTTGCGCCCATGCCACGCCCAAAGATCGCTTTTGTCGCCAGCCCTGTGCCGATCGCGCAGACGGCCATGCGCGAATTGGCCGCAAAACATGGCGATGTGCCGCAGCCTGAAGCAGATGTCATTGTCGCCTTGGGCGGTGATGGTTTCATGTTGCAGACATTGCATGCCACGCAAGAATTGGACGTGCCGGTTTATGGGATGAATCGGGGAACCGTCGGGTTCTTGATGAACGAGTTTCACGAAGAAGACTTGCGCGCGCGTTTGGACGAAGCCGAAGAAGAGGTCATCAACCCGCTGACTATGACTGCACTGACCGTAGATGGCGCAATGCATGAGGCTTTGGCGATCAACGAGGTTAGCCTGCTGCGTGCGGGTCCGCAGGCCGCGAAGCTACGGATCACGGTGGATGGGAGGCTGCGTATGAACGAGCTCGTCTGTGATGGGGCCTTGGTGGCGACGCCTGCGGGATCGACTGCCTACAACTATTCCGCGCACGGTCCGATTTTACCGATTGGGTCGGATGTATTGGCGCTCACGGCAATGTCAGCTTTCAGGCCGAGGCGCTGGCGTGGTGCGTTGTTGCCCAAAAAAGCCATCGTGCGGTTTGATGTGATTGATCCGGGCAAGCGGCCAGTGATGGCGGACGCCGACGGGAAATCCGTGCGCGACGTCGTGAGTGTGGAAATACACTCAGAGCCAAAAGTTGCACACCGGATTTTGTTTGATCCGGGGCATGGGTTGGAAGAGCGGTTGATCAGAGAGCAGTTTGCTTGAGGTGAGTGGTAGACCGCGTCGGGCTATTCGTCAGCTTCAGACGCGTCTTTTGCCAACCGCCGGAAGATTGCCAAGACTTCATCTGGTTTCGCCCGGTTGACGACGCCTGCATCTATCTGTTCGCGGCTCCACATCCAGCTTTGTACCGGATCATCCCGCATTGCCCATTTGCCAAACATCCGCTCGGGAACGCCATGGCGCACTAACTGTGTCACTTCGACATGACGGTCATCTTCTAGGATATTGTTGTAGATGCGTGTCACGCTGTCTGCCGGACCTTCGAGCAACTGTAGATAAATGTCGTCGCGACAAATCAAACATCCTGTGACATCGGCGTCCGCATTTCGTGCGCGCGCTTTGAATAGAATGCTCAGAAGGGTACCTGCATCGAAGCCAAATGGGCGCGATGCATAAACAAGTTGGAGATGAGGCATGGCCGGATCAATTCCTATAGCAGGGTGTCCACCCCTCAGGATCGCAGGACGCCGATGATCAACGGTGACGCTTTTGCAAGTCATTGTCTAGGACAGAATAATCGCTTGGGTTGTAGGGTGCGACCATGCCGTCAGCGACGCTTCTAACCGGGTGTTGTTCCGATCCAATCCACATCAAGCAAAGCCTCGTAGTCTGCACCATAAGCTACGATCCCAACGCTGCGAATATCGGTTGGCACAAAGCGTGCATTCAGACCACCTTGCGGTTTGAATGTAGACCATGGCAGCACGATGTCTTGCCAGTCGGCTGATGTCTCGAATGCTGCTTGGTAGTATTGCCAAGGGCGCTGCGATGCATCCGGGCGGATGTGCACATAATAGGCCGCACCATTTCCCCGCACGCGGAGTGCGATGCCAGTTGCATCCACAGGCAGTCGCGTGGCCAAGTCTTGCCTGATTTGAATAAAGCCGCCGTTATTGGCTGTGCTGACCGTGCCGCGCAGTTGGGCAAAGCTTATGGCGTCCTCGGATCCTATCCCCGCACGCCCGTCTGAAACACCACCCATCACGCGGTCACTGATATAGCGCCAGCGGGTTTCGGCACCTTGCGAAAAGTCATCTATCAGCATCGGATCTGCCAAAGCGGGGGCTGCCATCAGCAGCAGTGTTGCGGTCAGTCTCATACATCTGAAGTAGGTCGAAAGAATAGTGTTTCCAACATGTCGATGGATCGTGCGAAGTTACTTGCGCAAATGAGGTCATTCGACGGCAATGACTTCGATACTGGTTAATTCAGGCTCTCCCCCGCGTGCACCGCTGCCTGCGGCAATCCACAGTTTGCCGTCGTGCACGCAGCAATTGGTGCCGTGCCGCGCCCGGTTGAGCGGCGCGCCCATTTTCCATTTGCCTGATTGCGGTTCAAATATCTGCATTTCGGTGAAAGCTTCCATGCGACCCGCTTCCCCGCCGACGTAGTGAATTTTGCCACCCAAGACGCCCGTACCGCCTGCTGCCGTTTCAATCGGCAACGGCTCTGGGTGGATGGACCATTCCTGCAATGCAAAATCGAAGACATCAACATCCCCGATGGTCGCAAAAAACATTGCATTATAGTCCGTACCATTGTGCCGACCGGACTCGCGACCGCCAAAAAAGTAAAGCTTGTCATCGACAATTGCACATGGCGCATGGTCACGCTTGTTGGGGGCGTCGGGCAGGATTTGCCATTCGCCTGTCTTTGGATTGATACGGTCAAACCATGCTTGGGTGTCAGCGTGATGTCCGTCAACGATCCCGCCAACAATGTAGATCCAGCCATCACTGTGAAGTGCGCAGCCTGACGCCCCGCGCCGCCGTTCTTTGGGGATTGTGGGCCCTTCTTGGCAGCGATCTGCATCGGGTTCATAGATGAAAACCGTTTCAAGCGGTGTTTCGCGTGGGAAGACCCCGGTCATCGTACCAATGAGCCAGATTTGATTGTCCACGATCACGGGTTGAAAGTGATGGATTTCCATTGGTGGTGCTGCGCCGTGGGTCCATGTGTTTGTGACCGGATCAAAGATATCGACAGGCTGAATGCGCCGCCCACCAAAGAGGTAGAACTTGCCATTATAGCAAGCAAAACCATTCTCATGTCGGCAATGCGGTGCACCGTTGCAGTCGAGCGTGATCCATTCCGACATCGCGCCGCCCCTAGCTCTGTGCGTATCCCATCGGGATCAAAGCGGCTTTGATCTCGTCCAAGATCGCGGGATCATCAATCGTCGCAGGCATTTTGAAATCCTGTCCGTCTGCGATTTTGACCATTGTCGCGCGCAAGATTTTACCCGAACGCGTCTTGGGGAGGCGGTCGACGACCGTCACCAATTTGAACGCCGCCACCGGGCCAATGGCATCGCGTACCGATTTCACGACCTCTTTGGCGATCTCGTCGTGGCTGCGCTCGCAGCCTTTATTCAGGCAAACGAAGCCCATCGGCAACTGCCCCTTCAATTCGTCCGTCACGCCAATGACTGCGCATTCTCCGACGTCTGGGTGGCCTGCAAGGACTTCTTCCATCGCACCGGTCGAAAGTCTGTGGCCTGCCACGTTGATCACGTCATCGGTGCGGGCCATGATGTAGAGATAGCCATCTTCGTCAATCATGCCAGCATCACCGGTTTCATAGTAGCCGGGAAAAGTGTTCAGGTAGGATTTGATAAAGCGATCTTCCGCATTCCAAAGTGTTGGTAGCGTGCCGGGGGGCAAGGGCAGTTTGACGGCAATCGCACCAAGTTCACCCGGTTTCATCTGGTGTCCGGCCTCGTCCAAGATCTGCACGTCATAGCCTGGCATTGCCACCGTAGGAGAGCCGATTTTGACGGGCAACGCTTCGATACCAGCAGGGTTGCCTGCGATGGTGTAGCCGGTCTCAGTTTGCCACCAGTGGTCATAGACAGGCACGTTCATCACGCGTTGCGCCCATTCGATGGTATCCGGGTCGGCGCGTTCGCCTGCGAGGTAGAGGGCGCGCAGGCCGGAGATATCGTAATTCTTGATCATTTCGCCTTTGGGGTCCTCGCGTTTGATCGCGCGGAAGGCCGTTGGGGCGGTGAAGAAGGATTTGACGTTATGTTCCTCGATGACGCGCCAGAAAGTGCCTGCATCTGGCGTCCCGATCGGCTTGCCTTCAAACACAACCGTGGTGTTGCCGTGGATCAGCGGTGCGTAGCATATGTAGGAGTGCCCAACGACCCACCCGACGTCCGACGCGGCCCAGAATACGTCGCCGGGATCGACGTCATAAATCGCTTTCATTGTCCAATTCAGGGCGACAAGGTGGCCAGCCGTAGGCCGCACAACGCCTTTGGGGGCGCCAGTGGTCCCAGATGTGTAAAGTATATAGGCGGGATGGTCGCCTTTGACCGGGACGCATTCGGCAGGTTCCACGCCCGCCTGGAAGCCATGCCAATCGTAGTCACGGTCTGGGATCAGTTCTGCAACCTCTTGTTCACGTTGGAATATGACGGTGAAGTCTGGCTTGTGCGTGGCCATTTCAATCGCGCCATCCAAAAGCGGCTTGTAATGCACGACGCGTCCCGGCTCGATCCCGCAAGAGCCCGCGATGATGGCCTTGGGGGTTGCGTCGTCGATACGGACGGCCAATTCATTCGCGGCAAAGCCACCAAAGACAACCGAGTGGATGGCACCAAGACGTGCGCAAGCCAGCATTGCCTCTAATGCTTCTGGGATCATCGGCATATAGATGATGACCCTGTCACCTTTGGCGACGCCTTTGGCGCGCAATGCACCGGCAAGTGACGCCACACGCGTCTGCAATTGCGCGTAAGTGATCTCGCGTTTGGTTTGTGTGACGGGGCTGTCGTAGATGATGGCAGCTTGCGCACCGCGGCCGTTTTCCACATGGCGATCAACGGCGTTGTAGCAGGTGTTCACTTCGGCATCTGTGAACCAGCGGTATAGTGGGGCTTTGCTATCATCGAGCGCTTTGGTCGGCGGAGTGACCCAGTCAATTGCTTTGGCCTGATCCATCCAGAAACCTTCCGGATCATTTTTCCAAGCGCCGTATACGTCTGCGTAGCCCATTGCCGTCTCTCCCAAAGATGTTGGGAGGATTGTTAAGCATAGAGTGTTGGCGCGGCAAGCAGATGTATCGGTCCTGCGTTATTCGTAATGTGAAACTGGCGTTCCTGCGACGGCTGACATGTTCAGCAACCCGCGCGCGGTGATCGATGGCGTTACGATGTGGCAACGGTTACCCATACCCATCAGGATTGGACCAACTTCAAGTCCGCCGCCCTTCATTTTGAGAATATTGCGCACACCAGATGCAGCATCGGTGTTGGCAAAGACGAGGGTATTTGCAGGGCCGGGCAGGTGGGCCGCAGGGAACACACGGTTGCGAAGCTCGACGTCCAGTGCTGCATCAACATGCATTTCGCCCTCGTAGTCAAAATCGCGCGGAGCGCTATCGAGGATTTCCATCGCAGCACGCATCCGGCGCCCGCTGTCACTGTCAAGATTGCCAAATTGGCTGTGTGAGCACAGCGCAATTTTGGGATCAACGCCAAAACGACGCACATGACGCGCAGCACCGATCACCGTCTCCGAGATTTGCTGAGGCGTGGGTTCTGGATGTACCTGCGTGTCAGCCACAAACAATGGGCCGTCTTCTAAGATCATCAGGGACATGCCCGCGATGGGGTGAAACTCTTCGTTGCCCAGGATTTGGCAAACGTAATTGAGGTGCCACAGGAACTGGCCAAAAGTTCCGCAGATCATGCTGTCTGCTTCGCCGCGATGGACCATGACAGCAGCAATCGCCGTGGTATTTGTGCGCATGATCGCTTTGGCCAAACTTGGCGTGACACCCTTGCGGGCCATCAGGTTGTGGTAGGTTTCCCAATAATCGCGGTAGCGGGGGTCGTTTTCAGGGTTCACGATCTTGAAATCAATACCGGGCCGGATTTTCAGACCGGCGCGCTCGCAACGGCGCTCGATTACTTCGGGGCGGCCGATTAAGATCGGCGTGTCGGTGGTTTCTTCCATGATCGCTTGAGACGCGCGCAGCACGCGTTCATCTTCGCCTTCAGCAAAGACAATCGAGCGTGACGCGGTGCGGGCCGCTTCAAAGACAGGGCGCATAATCATGGCGGACTTGAACACGGACCCATCAAGGTTCGTCTTGTAAGCCTTCATGTCTGCGACGGGGCGTTTGGCGACGCCGGTTTCGATGGCGGCGCCTGCCACTGCACTGGCGACGACGCCCATCAGGCGTGGATCAAACGGTTTCGGGATCAGGTAGTCAGCGCCAAATGTCAGTTGTTCGCCCTTATATGCGGCGGCCGCTTCTGCGCTGGTGGTGGCGCGGGCGAGGGCCGCGATACCTTCGACGCAGGCAATCTTCATCTCGTCGTTGATTTCAGTGGCACCCACATCGAGCGCACCACGGAAGATGAACGGAAAACACAGTACGTTGTTGACCTGATTAGGGAAATCGCTGCGGCCAGTGGCGATTATCGCATCTGGGTTCGCTGCACGGGCTTCGTCAGGGTCGATTTCGGGGTTGGGATTAGCGAGCGCGAAAATAATTGGACGGTCTGCCATTTTCTTGACCATCTCAGCCTTCAGCACACCGGGCCCGGACAAGCCAAGAAACAGGTCCGCATCCGCGATGACATCATCCAGCGTCGCGGCGGTGGTGCCTTGCGCGTACTCCGCCTTTTGCGGGGTCATATCCTTTTCGCGGCCCTGATAGACGAGGCCTTCGATGTCGCACAAATAGACGTTTTCGCGCTTCACACCCAGTTTCAACAGCATGTTCAGACACGCAATTCCCGCAGCACCCCCGCCGGTACTGACGATCTTGATGTCTTCGAATTTCTTGCCCGCAACATGCAAGGCATTGGTCGCGGCCGCACCCACAACAATGGCCGTGCCGTGTTGGTCGTCATGAAAAACAGGGATGTTCATCCGTTCATTACAAAGCTTCTCAACGATGAAGCAATCGGGCGCTTTGATGTCTTCAAGGTTAATCGCACCAAAAGTGGGTTCCAAGGCACACACGATATCGGCCAGCTTTTCGGGATCAGGTTCGTTCAATTCGATGTCGAAACAATCGATATTCGCGAACTTTTTGAACAGAACGGCCTTGCCTTCCATCACGGGTTTGGAGGCCAGCGCGCCAATGTTGCCGAGGCCAAGAACGGCAGACCCGTTTGTCACCACGGCCACCAGATTGCCGCGAGACGTATAATCACGCGCGGTATCAGCGTCTGCTTTGATCTCTAGACACGCCTCTGCCACGCCGGGCGAATAGGCACGCGCAAGGTCGCGACCGTTCGCCATCGGCTTAGTCGCGCGAATTTCAAGTTTTCCGGGTTTTGGGAACTTATGATAGTCGAGAGCGGCCTGTCTGAGGCGTTCTTTTGCATCGTCTGTCATCGTGTCCTCCAATATGGTTTAGTATTAAACCATTTTTCTTTCCGAGGGAAAGTATTGACGTCGATTAAACATGGATTGCGTTCTCTTGCAAATATTTCCCCGCAAGGACAGTGTGCAAGACATGACTGATGAATATGAAATTCGGGCCGAAATCTGTCTTGCGACAATGGATTTGCGTGCCGATCTGGGGTTTTTCGGCACAGAACTAGGGATGCGTTTGGATATGATTTATCCCGCCGATGATCCCAGTGTTGCGGTGTATTCCGGGCACGGGCAGCGGGTGCGGTTGCAGCAGGGTGCCGGTGTGAACCCGGATCTGCGGATATTGACCGACGATGCAGGGTTTGCGGGTGGGGCAAAGACGTTGACCTCGCCGGGGGGGACGCGTGTCGAGGTGCATCCGCTCAATCCGCCATTGGAATTGCCGAAAACGGACCATGCTTTCGTTGTGCGCCGCTTAGCGGACCAAGCGCCGTGGGTCATTGGCCGTGCAGGTATGCAATACCGTGACCTGATCCCAAGCCGATTGGGCGGTTCGATCATTGCAAGCCATATTCGCATACCAGACGGTGGTCCGGTGCCGGATATGGTGCATTTCCATAAGGTCGGGTTTCAGCTGATCTTTTGTTATCGTGGCTGGGTTGATGTGGTCTACGAGGATCAAGGGCCGCCGATCCGTCTGACCGCAGGAGATTGTTTTATTCAACCACCTGAGATCAGGCACCGGGTGCTAGAGGCGTCTGACGGCATCGAAGTGATCGAGATTGGGGTGCCTGCGGAACATGTCACAGAGATTGACCATGATATGGTTTTGCCGACGCCGCACTTGCGCCCGGATCGTGAGTGGCAGGGCCAGAAATTTGTCTTCAACGAAGTGGCGAAGGCCACATGGTCTGACGCCCGGCTGCCGGGTTTTATTGCACGCGATACGACGATTGCTGCGAATACCAAAGGTGTCGCTGGTGTGAATGTGATCCGCAAAGGCAAGGGCGATCCGGTTTGGTCCAGCCATGATGCTGACATTCATTTCACCTTTGTCATGGAAGGTACGATGACCTTGGAGGGCGAGGGGAAAGAACCCTATGCGCTGGCTCCAGGTGATGCGTTCGCGACGCCGCCGGGGATGCAAACGCGCTATGCCGATCCGTCTGATGATTTGGAGTTACTTGAAGTGACCTTGCCGGGGGTGTTCGTGACGACCTGCTAGGTCTTGCATCCTTCGGCGTCCCGTCACACTCTGGCCGGAGCAATGCTTGGAGGCCCAGATGTCCTTGATCGAAAACGCCCGCGCGGTGCGTGAAAACGCGCATGCCCCTTATTCCAAGTTTAAGGTCGGGGCTGCGCTCAAATCCACATCTGGCACGGTTTATCTGGGCTGTAATGTCGAAAACGTGGCTTACCCAGAAGGTACTTGTGCAGAGGCCGGTGCGATTGCCGCAATGATTGCGGGTGGCGACACGCGGATCGCTGAAATCGCAGTGATTGCCGACAGCCCAAAGCCGGTCAGCCCGTGCGGCGGATGTCGCCAAAAGATCGCGGAATTCGCGGCAGGTGATGTCAAAGTAACCTTGGCCACAACCGATGGCGTTGTGCATGAAACAACCGTTGCCGTCCTTTTGCCCGGCAGCTTTGACGCAGATTACATGAGCCGCGTTTGACGTGGATGCGCGCGCTATCATAGCAGCGGTGCGGCGCAAGCAGACACCCAGCAAGGAGGAACTCGCGTGGTTCGCCCAAGGTCTTGCGTCTGGTGCGGTGAGCGATGCGCAAGCGGGTGCATTTGCGATGGCCGTGGTTCTAAATGGCATGACCGACGAAGGGCGCATCGCACTGACGCAAGGCATGCGCGACAGCGGTGATGTGATGCAATGGGACTTGCCAGGGCCCGTTTTGGACAAACATTCGACGGGTGGAATTGGGGATTGCGTCTCATTGATTCTCGCCCCGGTTTTGGCCGCTTGTGGGGCTTATGTTCCGATGGTTTCCGGTCGCGGTCTCGGGCATACGGGCGGGACGCTCGATAAGCTTGAGGCGATCCCCGGCCTGAATATTAATGTCACTGAAAAGCAGCTGCGCCTGATTACGCGTGAGGTCGGGTGTGCGATTGTCAGTGCTACAAACCAGATCGCCCCTGCTGACAGGCGGCTTTATGCGATCCGCGATGTGACTGCGACGGTCGAAAGCGTTGATCTGATCACCGCATCGATCCTGTCCAAGAAGCTTGCCGCTGGATTGGATGGTTTGGTTCTAGATGTCAAATGCGGATCGGGCGCGTTCATGAAAACCCATGATGAAGCCCGCGTGCTCGCGCGCGCATTGGTCGATGCTGCCAATGGGGCGGGATGCAAAACGTCTGCGTTGATCACCGATATGAACGAACCGCTTGCACCTGCGCTGGGTAACGGTTTGGAGGTTGCCGTTTGTATGGAAATCCTCGCGGGAAATACCGCTGAGGCGCCGCGGCTTTACGACCTCACAATTGCACTATGCACCCAAGTGTTGACGATGCAGGGCGAAGACCCGACAGATGCCGCCGACCGTGTAGCGGTCGCCATAAGCTCTGGCGCAGCGATGGAGCGGTTTGCGAAGATGATCACTGTCATGGGCGGCCCACCTGATATGGCTGACGACTGGCACACCCACTTGCCCAAAGCCCCTGTTGTTGGCGAGGTGACGGCACCTGCATCAGGGCGGATCACGGCCATCGACGGTGAAGCATTGGGGCTTGCAGTTGTTGGCCTTGGTGGCGGGCGGCGTGTGGAAACGGACCGGGTTGATCCCGCAGTGGGCTTTGCCGAAATGGTTGGGCTTGGTGATCAGGTGTCGCGCGGCGATCCGCTTTGCGTGCTGCATGCGGCGGATGAAGATGCCGCTGTCGAGGCCGCTATGGCCGTGCAGCGCGCTATCACGATTGGCGAAGATGTCACGCCAGGGCCACTCATCCTTGAAAGGATAAACTGATGGCGCGTGCGTTCCTCATTGTGATTGATAGTGTCGGTATCGGCGGTGCGCCTGATGCGGACCAGTTTTTCAACGGCGATTTGCCGGATACAGGTGCCAACACAGTGGCACATATTGCCCGTGATGCAGGGTTAAAGGTACCGACGCTTGATGCGTTGGGTCTGGGGGCAGCTGTCACTTTGGCGTCTGGCGAAAAAGCAGCCGGACTGGATGTCGAACCAAGTGGAGCATGGGGTGCCGCAACCGAAGTTTCCCCCGGTAAGGATACGCCATCAGGTCACTGGGAATTGGCGGGCGTGCCGGTGCCGTGGGACTGGCATGTGTTTCCTGATACTGACCCTGCGTTCCCAGAAGAGATTACCGCGCTGATCTGTGCTGCCGCCGGGACCGATGGGATTTTGGGCAACCGTCATTCCTCTGGCACGGTGGTGATTGAAGAAGAAGGCGAAGCACACCTGAAGACAGGCTGGCCCATCTGTTACACATCCGCAGATAGCGTCCTGCAGATCGCAGCACATGAAGACGCATTCGGATTAGAGCGGCTCTTGGACCTTTGCAAAGACATCGCGCCGACACTGCACGAAATGAAAGTCGGTCGTGTCATCGCACGGCCTTTCTTGGGGGATGTTGGCACCTTTGAAAGAACCGCAAACCGCAAGGACTTTGCGATCGCGCCACCTGCACCGACCCTATGCGAGTATGTTCAAAAGGCGGGCCATAAGGTTCATGCGGTTGGCAAGATCGGCGATATCTTCTCAATGCGCGGGATCGACGATTTGCGCAAAGGTCGCGATGCCGCATTGGTCGGGCATATCAAAGATCTTGTTGATGACGCCGAAGACGGTGTATTTGTCTTTGCCAATCTTGTTGAATTCGACAGTGAATATGGTCACCGACGCGACCCCGCTGGCTATGCGAGTCATCTGGAATGGTTTGACAATGAACTGGCGCAGATTTTGCCGAGAATGCACGACGGTGATCTGTTGATCGTCACCGCAGATCATGGCAATGATCCCACATGGTCGGGCACTGATCACACCCGTGAACGTGTCCCGGTTCTGGTGCATGGCATTGGCGCGCGCGCTTTGGGGCATCTCGCTTTTTCTGATGTTGCTGCAAGCATCGCTAATCATTTGAAGGTGCCTTACGCAGGCCAAGGGAAAAGCTTTTTATGACTGTTCAGGCAATGCCTAAGGTAGAGTTGCATACCCATCTGGAGGGATGCGCACCACCTGCGTTTATCCACGCACTGGCGTATGAAAAGAAGATCGACATTGGCGGGATATTCAACGCGGATGGGGGGTATGCATTTCGCGATTTTGATCATTTCCTGAAAATTTACGAGGCCGCCTGTACGACCTTGCAGACGCCAGAAGACTTTCGCCGCCTGACGATGGCGGTATTGGAAGAGACCGCAGCGCATGGCGTGATCTACATGGAAACGTTCGTCTCGCCTGATTTTTGCGGTGGCGGAGACTTGGCGGCTTGGAAAGACTATTTGGCGGCGATCAAAGATGCCGCTGACGAGGCAGAGGCGAAATTTGGTATTACGCTCAGGGGGATTGTCACTGGTATCCGCCACTTCGGCCCCGAAGCGTGCAAACCAGCCGCCCGCTGTGCAGCAGAAACCTTTGGCGACTTTATCACAGGCTACGGCATGGCAGGTGGCGAGATGGTAGGGCGACCCGGTGATTATGCATATAGTTTTGATATGGCACGTGAAGCGGGTTTGCCGCTGACCTGCCACGCTGGTGAATGGGGTGGGGCGACGATGGTGAAGGAAACGATCCGTGACCTGAAAGTTGAGCGCATTGGTCACGGGATAGGCGCGATTGAGGATCGCGCCGTGCTGGACGAGATTATCGAAAAAGATATCATGCTTGAGGTCTGTCCGGGCTCCAATGTTGTTCTTAAGGCCGTCGAAGATTGGGCGAGCCATCCGATTGTCAAATTGCGTGATGCGGGTGTGAAAGTGACCGTTTCAACGGATGATCCACCATTTTTCCACACCACGATGACCGCCGAATACACTATGTTGAACCGCACATTCGGATGGGAGGTCGAGGATTTTCAGCAGCTTAACCAAACGGCCATCGCGGCCGCATTCTGCGACGAAGACACACGCACATGCATTACCAAACGACTGGAGCCCACCTCATGACCGATCACGTCACACACGTCACTCACCCGCTTGTGCAGCATAAGCTGACGTTGATGCGTCAGCAGGATACATCCACGGCTGTGTTTCGGCAGCTTTTGCGCGAGATCAGCCAACTGCTTGCCTATGAAGTGACGCGCGGGTTGCCTATGACGACCCGGTTGATTGATACCCCGCTTGAGCCGATGGAAGCGCCTGTTATTGATGGTAAGAAGCTGGCGCTGGTATCGATCTTACGGGCAGGCAATGGTTTGCTCGATGGTGTGCTAGAGCTGATCCCATCCGCGCGGGTTGGGTTTGTTGGTCTTTACCGTGACGAGGCCACACTGAAGCCTGTTCAGTACTATTTCAAGGTACCCACAGAGCTGGAGGATCGTTTGGTGATTGCCGTTGATCCGATGCTGGCGACCGGCAACTCTTCGGTGGCTGCGATTGATTTGCTCAAAGAGGCGGGCGCGAAAAACATTCGGTTCCTTTGTCTATTGGCCGCACCTGAGGGGATCAAACGCATGCAAGACGCGCACCCTGACGTGCCGATTGTGACCGCTGCTATTGATAGTCACCTCAATGAGAAAGGCTATATCGTACCAGGGCTCGGAGATGCGGGTGATCGCATGTTTGGAACGAAGTAAGCCCTAGATATTACAGATATTTTGCAAGGCGACCCAATCGCTATCGTTCAGGATGAGCGGCACTGAACGACCTTCCAAGGGGTCCGTGCCCAGATCTGGCGTTGATCCTGTGCGTTTGTCCGACGCAGCGCGGTAAGGTCCTTGCGGAATGTTTGCGTCTGCAAGTGCCCTGCGCAATCTGCCTGGGTCAGCGGCGATAGGATTTACCAGTGTGGACTGTGCATTGTCACGCAACACATTCGCTGGAATATCTCCGGTCGTCAGCAACCGAAAAGTCACGCTGAGACCTGCGTCGCGCAAGAGCCGCTCAAGCGGGTCAATACGCAGCACGGTTGCGGTACTGGCAAGAACAAACCCTGCCGCCGCCGCGGGATCATCAGACGATTGCAATGCGTTATAGTCCAAAACAATCAAACCACCCGGCAAAGCTACGGCGGGTTGCGGCAGCGCAGGAACGACAACAATGCGCGCCGTAGTATCAGCGCCAAATAGGCGGATCGCCAATTGCCGGGTGGCCGCATTCGCGCGCGGCGATTGGCAAATAGCCCCAGTTTCGGTCTGCACATAGCCAAGCATCGCATTCCCGATTTCTGCGCGTTTGGGCATGGGGACGACAGCAAGGGTCTGACGGGTCAATGCACCCGGAAGCCAAAATACCGCCAGCAAAAGCGTGGCAATGATCAAACCACCTGTCAGCCAGTGGCGCAACGTACCTGGATGTGGGCGCGATTTCGCCAGCGCCTTGCTGACTTCCTCAATGGCTTCGACCATCGTGGTGTCCGCGATTTCGAGAATTTCACTCTCGTCTTCATCGGGCGTGTAATTTGCTGGAAGTTCGCCGGGGTTCAGCCGGTTAAGTGCGGGCAACGACCAATGTGCCAAAGGCCGTCCCGCACCATCCGCTATCACCAGCGTCGCATCACCGAATGACAGGGTCACATCGCGCCGTTGCATGTCTGGACCAGAACGCCAAAGCGCATCACTTTCCAGCCGCACATATCGATCGAGTGCCGTCATCCGCTCAATTGCCCTTTTTTGTCAAACCTAACGGCAAGGACGTAGATTGTCATGTTGCAAACGGCAACCAAAGTATGGAGCGTGCATTTGAGGCAGACCCTCCGGGGGAAGTTTGATTGGACACAGAAAGTCTGGCGCTCATGGTTTATTAACCGCAATGGTGCAATCTTGAGGCGCGGTACAGGCGGAAGCGTTGATGACCGTGACACGGAAAGACGCGTTGTCGGGGACCTTAACCTGGTCAGCCCGGTTTGGGCAGCCCGCCAACGCGCATTTTCTGTGTCCAATCAAACTTCCGCCGGAGGCATCCCGACATTGCGCTAAAGCGCTTTGGCCAGCTTGCGCAGCTCAAACTTCTGGATTTTGCCGGTCGATGTCTTTGGTAAATCTTGGAATACAACTTTCTTAGGGCACTTAAAGCCAGCAAGCCGCTCGCGGGTGAAGGCGATGACCTCGGCCTCGGTCGCTGTTGCACCGTCCTTTAGCTCAACAAAAGCACAGGGGACTTCACCCCATTTATCATCGGGTTTTGCCACGACCGCGCAAAGGTTAATCGCTGCGTGATGCATCAATGCGCCTTCAACTTCGACGGAGCTTATGTTTTCGCCGCCAGAAATAATGATGTCTTTGGCCCGGTCCGAGATTTGGATCGCACCGTCTGCGTGCTGAATGGCAAGATCTTCGGAGTGAAAATAACCGCCAGCAAAAGCTTTCTCGGTCGCTTCTGCATTCTTGAGATACCCTTTCATCACGGCATTGCCGCGCATTGCGATTTCGCCTTGCGTAGCACCATCGCGGGGGACTTGACCCATCTTGTCATCCACGACGGTCACATCTTCCATCATTGGGAAAGCGACACCCTGCCGCGCTTTGATTGAGGCTTGTTCCTCCTCGGGCAACCTGTCCCACGTGTCGTCCCAGATACATTCTGTCACGTGACCATAGGTTTCGGTTAGCCCGTAGACCTGTTTGATATTGAACCCCATCTTGCCAATCGCAGCAAGCGTCGCGGGGGCAGGGGGCGCGCCCGCGGTAAAGACCTGGACGGTATGATCAAAGGCGCGACGTTCGTCGTCTTTCGCGTTTACGATAAGGTTCAGCACAATCGGCGCGCCGCCGAAATGCGTCACGCCTTCATCGCCAATCGCGTCATAGATCGCCTTGGCTGAAACATCGCGGCAGCAAATCACAGCGCCCCCCAGCGATGGCATCATCCAGGTGTGGTTCCAACCGTTACAATGGAAAAGCGGGACAATTTGCAGGTAGCGCATGAAGAGCGGCAGTTCCCAGCTGATGGGCGTGCCCATTGTCATCAGGTAAGCGCCGCGATGATGATAGACGACACCCTTGGGCCGACCCGTCGTGCCTGATGTATAGTTCAGCGCGAGGCTTTCCCATTCGTCCTGCGGCAATATCCATGCAAATTCTGGATCACCCTCGGCTATGAAATCTTCGTAGTTCTTTTGCTCGCCAATGGCGTGCACGCCAGCTTCATCGTCGGGCACTTCGATGATGATGGGCGCGTCGCCTTCCATCTGCTCAATCGCAGCCATTGCGAGGGGCAGGAATTGGCTATCGACCAAAACCATCTTGGCCTCGCCGTGGTCAAAAATATAGGCGACCGTATCAACATCAAGCCGGGTGTTGATCGTGTTCAGCACCGCGCCGCAGGCCGGCACACCAAAGGCGGCTTCGGACTGGGCAGGGACATTTGGTAGAATCGTCGCGACCACATCGCCGGGGCGCACGCCTGCTTTGCTTATTGCGGACGCCAGTCGCGAGACCCGGCTGTAGTAGTCGGCGTAGGTCAGGCGTGTTCGGCCGTAGACGACGGCCTCGCGGTCAGCAAACACCAAAGCCGCACGTTGCAAGTGTGACAGGGGCGTCAGCGGCACATAGTTGGCCGCACATTTGCCCAAGCCCGTTTCGTCACGCATCCAACCCATGTCATCCTCCCGACGGTGTTGTCACTTTGAGGGTTGAGTATTGCGCCATGTTGGTGACTTTGGAAGACAGGAAATGTTTTGGGACGCCGCAAATGACACAACACATCGCCCCCACACATGCGGCCTTGTCTATTCTGGCGGGAATGGCGACCCTTGGGTTGAGCGACAATTTCATTTTGCATGTCACGGATGATAGCTCGCTTTGGCAGTTCCATCTTTTGCGCAGTCTTATCGCGCTGGGCATTATGGGTGTGATTGCGATGTTTGGGTTTGGTATGATCCGCCCTAAACGTCCTTGGGCCGTGTTGGCCCGCAGCGCTATCCAAGGCACATCAATGTTGATCTATTTTGGGTGCCTTGCAATCTTGCCCGTGGGATTGGTCGTGGCTGGTTTCTTCACTTCCCCGCTTTTCGTGGCCTTGATTGCAGCACTCTTCCAAGGCAAACGCATTACCGCCGTGCACGCATTCGCCATTTTTTTGGGTTTCGTGGGGGCTTTATTGGTGATCCGGCCCGATCCGGCGAACTTGGAATTGGTGGCCTTTTTGCCAATTGTGGCTGGACTGTTTTATGCGATCGGCGCGGTTGCCACGCGGGCATGGTGCGAAGGTGAGGGGACGCTGGCGCTGAGTGCTGGTTTCTTTGTCATGTTGACACTCATGGGTGTGGTTGGGTGTCTGGTGTTTCCGGGTGTTGGGGAGGGCGCTGACGGCTTTGCCAGCCGTGGTTGGATGCCGCTACATCGCGAAACGCTGTTTTGGATCGCATTGCAGGCCGTGGGGACGCTGATCGGGATCGTCTTTTTGTTTCGAGGGTATCAGGTTGGCGAGGCAAGTTCCGTTGCCGTCTTCGAGTTCTCATTGCTGATTTTTGCAAGCGCATGGGCATGGTATCTGTGGGGGCAGGCGATCACGCCACTGGCGCTGTTTGGCATGGCATTGATCATTCTGTCGGGCGTTGTGGTCGCCATGCGCAGGGCCCCATGATCATTTCGCGCAAACATTCCTATGTCTTTGTGCATGTTCCCAAAACCGGTGGTACGAGCATGACATTGGCGCTTGAGGATCGTGTTGGGCCGCAGGACATCTTGATTGGTGACACGCCAAAAGCAAAGCGGCGCAAGGGGCGGTTGAAAGACCTCGCCTGCACCGGGCGGTTATGGAAGCATAGTACCTTGGCGGATGTTCAGGGGCTTTACCCGCCCGACGCCTTTGTCTTCACGCTTGTGCGCAATCCGTGGGACCGGATGGTGAGTTATTATCATTGGTTGCGCGATCAAAGCTTTGACCACAGCGCTGTGAAACTGGCGAAAGCCTTGTCGTTTGCTGAATTCCTGAAAAACGACAGCATCCAAAACGCGGTCCGCGAGGGCGGCTACGAAAGCTTTGTCCGCGATGCCGAGGGTAAAGATCGATGCAATCTGTTTGCCCGTTTGGAGTATCCGGGCGATCTGGAACCACTGTGGGATCACTTAGGTTTTCAGCTAACTATTCCACATGTCAATAAATCGAAGCGTTACCGTGATTGGCAGACCTACTATGATGCGCAGAGTATTGATATTATTTCAGAAATAGCTTGGCGCGATATTCAACGGTTCGGCTACGATACTGTCCTGTAGGTGGCGCACCCCTGTTGGGGATGCGCCAAATATCTTAAGCTGCTTTGCTTTCGTTGCTGAACCGCTTGTAGAAGTCCTGACCTTTGTCGGCCATTTCACGCAGCAACGCAGGGGTCTTGAACCGCGCGCCGAATTCCGCGGTTAACTGATCACACCGTTCGGCGGCATAAGGTGCGCCGATAATGTCGAGCCAGCTGAACGGACCACCGGACCAAGGCGCAAAGCCCCAGCCAAGGATTGCGCCGACGTCGCCTTCGCGGATGTCTTCCAGCACACCTTCTTCGAGTGCGCGCACCGCTTCGAGCGTTTGTGCGAAGAGCAAACGGTGCTGCACGGTGGTCAGGTCAGGCTGTTCGTCGGCCACGGGGTACTGGGCTGCAAGCCCGTCCCAAAGACCACCGCGCTTGCCCTTTTCATCGTAGCTGTAGAAGCCTGCGTTGGATTTGCGGCCAAGACGTTCTTGGTCGAACATCCAGAACAGAACTTCGTCTACTTCATCGTCTGGGTACGCGTCACCCATCGCGGCGCGGGTGGCTTTGGCGATTTTGACGCCCAGATCCACGGAGGTTTCGTCAACCAGTTGCAGGGGCCCCAACGGCATGCCGACCAGCTTGGCTGCGTTTTCGATTAATGCGGGTGCCACGCCTTCCTTCACCATCCGAATACCTTCGTTGATGTAGGGAATGATGCAACGGTTGGCGTAGAAGAACCGTTCGTCATTCACGACGATTGGCGTTTTCTTGATCTGGCGCACAAAATCCAGCGCTTTGGCTACGGCGACGTCGCCAGTTTGCTTGCCCTTAATGATCTCAACAAGAAGCATCTTATCGACAGGTGAGAAAAAGTGGATACCGATGAATTTCTCGGCGTCGTTTGAGGCCTTTGCAAGTTCGGTGATCGGCAGGGTCGACGTGTTCGTTGCAAAGATGCAGTCCGGGCCGGTGACAGCTTGCACCTTGGCGGTGACGTCGGCCTTGACGCCCACGTCTTCGAAGACGGCTTCAACAATCAAATCGCAGCCCTTCAGTGCGGCGTAGTCGGTTGTCGCGTTGATCAGGCCAAGGACCGCGTCTTTTTTCTCTGCGGTGACTTTTTTACGTGCGATGCCCTTATCAAGGTGCGCTGTGGTGTAGGATTTGCCCTTATCAGCAGCTTCCTGTGTGCTGTCGATCAAGACAACTTCGATGCCTGCCAAAGCGGAGACAAGCGAGATACCCGCACCCATCATGCCCGCGCCGATAACGCCAACTTTTTTGACCCGTTGGTCAGGTGCGTCAGGGCGGTTGGCACCTTTTTCAAGCGCTTCCTTGTTAATGAACAGGCTGCGGATCATAGCCGAAGACGATGGATTCATCAGAACGTTTGTGAACCAACGCGCCTCGATCTTGATGGCTGTATCGAAGGGTACCATCGCGCCTTCATAGACCGCTGAAAGCAGGGCCTTGGCGGCAGGGTACACACCTTGTGTCTTGCCGTTCACCATCGCGGATGCACCGACAAAGGTCATGAAACCCGCAGGATGATACGGCGCGCCACCGGGCATTTTGTAACCCTTTTCGTCCCATGGTTTGACGATTGATGGCTCCGACAGCACCCAGGCTTTGGCAGCAGACAGCAGTTCATCAGCAGGAACCACCTCATCGACGACACCAGCTGCTTTTGCCTTCTTGGGGTCGTTCAGCTTGCCTTCAAGCAAGAGTGGGGATGCGCCCATCGCGCCCAGCTTGCGCGAAAGACGTGTTGTGCCGCCCGCACCGGGGAAGATACCGACAAGGATTTCCGGCAGGCCGATTTTGGCCTTGGGGTTGTCGGCCGCAAAGATGCGGTGACACGCCAGCGGAATTTCCAGACCGATACCAAGCGCTGTACCGGGCAGGGCGCAGGCAATGGGCTTGCCGCCTTTGTTGGTTTTGGGGTCCATGCCTGCGCGTTCAATCTTGCGCAGGACAGCATGCATGCTCATCACACCTTCGAACAGGCCGCGTGCAGGATCATCACCCGCGCTTTCCTTCATTTTGGCGATAATGTTCAAGTCCATGCCACCGGCAAAAGATCCTTCCTTGCCGGATGTGATGATTACGCCCTTGATGGCATCATCGGCGAGGGCCTGATCCACCAGTGCGTCCAGATCAAGAAAGCCTTGCTGGTTCATCACGTTCATGGATTTTCCAACGGTGTCCCAGACGATTGTCGCGACGCCGTCTGCGTCTGTGCTCATAGTGAAATCGGTCATTGTGGTTATTCCTTTTGTCGGGGAACTGAACCTTCGAACAGGACAGTCCTACTTATTTGTTCAAGTCTGAGCCGTCGGGCGCTGCGATTTGTCTGCACGGCCAAGCGCCAGCGCTTGGCCATTTGTTGCCTCAAGAGCGTATTCGCTGCCCGTCACCATCCAGTTGCCGTCGATTTTCTCGAGTACGGAAAACACAGGGTAAGGCTCGTTCAGACGCTTGCCATTGTGCAAAAGCTCACTGACATGCGTTGTCTCAATCATCGTCGGGGTCTTGTATTCAGCTGAGACACAAGTACGGATCATTTCCGTGACCCCAATCGCTTTGAAGTGCTGACACATATCGACAAATGCACGCTGCATGTCGTCCACTGTCTCCATATGGATGGGGCCTGCCATGGTCGCCATTTTTTGGGGCACACGAAAGACAGCGACAAAAGCCGGGAAGTTATCTGTCATCAAGGCGTCGCCTGTCACTTCCAAGAGCGCCTCTGCGACATCGGTCGCCGCAATCTGCATCGCACTGCTCATTGCGTCATACCCTCTCGATAATCGTGGCGGCCCCCATACCCGAAGCGATGCAAAGCGTGGCAAGGCCCGTGCCTTTGCCTGTCCGCTCCAGCTCGTCGAGTAACGTGCCGATGATGATCGCACCTGTGGCGCCCAATGGGTGGCCCATCGCGATGGATCCACCATTCACGTTGACCTTGCTGTCATCCACATTGAAGGCTTGCATGAAGCGCAGCACAACAGATGCAAAAGCTTCGTTGACTTCAAAAAGATCAATGTCGCTAATGCTCATGCCGCTATCGGCCATGATCTTTTCTGTCACGGGAACCGGGCCTGTCAGCATGATCGTCGGGTCAGTGCCGATTTTCGCTGTTGCACGGATCACAGCGCGGGGTTTGATACCCATCGCTTCGCCGTATTCCTTGGAGCCAATCAGGATACCGGCAGCGCCATCCACGATACCGGACGAGTTACCCGCGTGGTGGATGTGGTTGATTTTCTCAAGATGCGGGTACTTCATCAGGGCGACTTTATCGAAGCCGGGCATCACCTCGCCCATCGCTTGGAACGCAGGGTTTAGACCACCGAGCGATTGCATATCCGTACCGGGGCGCATGTATTCGTCGTGATCAAGGATCGGCAGGCCGTTGATGTCGCGCACGGCCACGATGGATTTGTCAAAACGCTTGTCGTGCCAAGCGGCCTTGGCACGCTTTTGGCTTTCCATCGCAAGTTGGTCCGCGTCATCGCGGCTAAATCCATATTCCGTCGCGATAATATCGGCAGAGATACCTTGCGGGACAAAGTATGTGTCCATGGCAATCGAAGGATCAACGGCAATCGCAGCACCGTCAGACCCCATTGCCACGCGGCCCATCATTTCCACGCCGCCTGCGATATAGGCTTGGCCAGCGCCGCCTTTGACTTGGTTTGCGGCCAAGTTCACTGCCTCCATACCGGACGCACAGAAACGGTTGATCGCAAGACCGGGAATGGATTGATCAAGGTCAGAGGCCAAAACCGCCGTCCGCGCAAGGCACCCACCTTGTTCGCCAACTTGGGTCACGTTGCCCCAGATCACGTCTTCGACGGCATGACCTTCAAGGTTGTTACGCTCTTTGAGTGCATTGAGGACACCTGCGGACAGGCGCGCGGATGTTACTTCGTGCAGGCTGCCGTCTTTGCGGCCTTTGCCGCGCGGGGTGCGGACGGCGTCGTAGATATAGGCTTCGGTCATGGTGTCCTCCGGGTATTTGGGTCCGCATTAGCCAAGGGCGCGCGGCATCAGGTCGTATGGATGTTTCCAACCGGGTTGGGCTGCGATTGCGTCCAGCCAGCGGTTGATGTGTGGGTAATCGGTACGGTTGAAAGTGAACCCTTCGTCGTAAAACAGGTAACCGGCACAGGCGATATCGGCGATAGTGATGTCATCACCGGCAAGCCAGTTGCGGCCATCCAGATGCGTTTCGATCACTTTGAGAGCAGAGGCGAGGCGCATGGCCATGAAATTATTTACGTCCGCATTGCGTTTGTCTTCTGGCAGGAAGTTCATGTTGAAACGCAGCGGGCCGGCAACGCCAGACACTTTGTGGTTATCAAAAAACATCCAGCGCAGCACTTCGCGACGTTCAGCGGCGGAACGGCCACCCAGTTTGCCGGTTTTTGAGCTGATGTAGTCTTGGATCACGCCCGATTGGGTCAGGATCATGTCGCCATCTTCAAGCACCGGCACTTCGCCCATGACGTTGAGCGCGCGAAATTCGGGGCTGCGGCTTTCACCTTTGAAAAAGTCGACGAAAACGGGCTCCCACTCGGCGTCAGCGAGGGTCAGGGTGAGGGCGGCTTTGTAGGCGTTACCGCTTTCACCAAAGCAATGTAGTTTCATGGTCATCGTGCAGGCCTCCCAACCCAAGCGGGGGATTTCCGGTGTGCGGAAATCCGATAAGGGCGCGTCGAAATCAACGCGCCCCTATGCAGCTTAGAAGTTTGCGGCTTCTAACGCCATGATTGTATCGCCGCCCGTGTTGATGCGTGCGAGATGCATCGCTGTCGCGGGAAGTTGGCGTGCCATATAGTAACGGCCCGTCGCAATTTTCGTCTCATAGAATTCGGTATCAGATGCACCGCCATCGAGCGCTTCCATCGACGCTTTCGCCATCCGCGCCCACATCAGGCCAAGGCAGACGTGACCCATCATGTGCATAAAGTCGTATGACCCAGACAGGGCATTATTTGGCTTGGTCGCGTTTTGCATAAAGTACATGCCAGCGGCTTGTAGATCTTTGGACGCGGCTTTGAGCGGCACGAGGAATTCCTTGTTCAGCGCGTCATTGCCTTCGTTTTCCTTGATGAAGGTTTTGATCATCTCAAAGAATGCCATGACGTGCTTGCCGCCATCCAAGGCTAGCTTGCGACCCACAAGGTCAAGCGCTTGTACGCCATTTGCACCCTCATAGATCATCGCGATGCGTGCATCGCGCGCATATTGGGACATGCCCCATTCTTCGATGTAGCCGTGGCCGCCATAAACCTGCTGGGCGGCTGTCGCGTATTCGAAACCCTTGTCAGTCAAGAAGCCCTTGATGACGGGCGTCATCAGCGAAATCAGGCCATCTGCCTCGGCGTCTTGGTTTTTGTGCGCGCGGTCGATCAGGTAAGCGCCCCAGAATGTGAACGCGCGTGCACCTTCAACAAATGATTTTTGATCCATCAGGTTGCGGCGGATATCAGGATGCACGATCAGCGGATCAGCAGGGCCGTCGGGGTTTTTGGCACCCGTCACATCACGCCCTTGAAGGCGGTCGTTGGCGTAGGCCACTGCGTTCTGATACGCGCTTTCAGCTTGGGCATAGCCTTGCAGGCCTACCCCCAGACGCGCTTCATTCATCATCGTGAACATTGCGCGCATGCCTTTGTGTTCTTCGCCGATCAGGTAACCTTCGGCTTCGTCGTAGTTCATCACACAGGTCGAGTTTCCGTGGATGCCCATTTTCTCTTCGATCTTGCCACAGGTCGCACCATTGCGCGCACCCAATGAGCCGTCATCGTTCACGATGAACTTGGGCACGATGAAGAGAGACACGCCCTTGATACCTTCAGGACCACCTTGTATTTTCGCTAGCACAAGATGGATGATGTTATCGGCCATGTCGTGCTCGCCAGCCGAGATAAAGATTTTCTGGCCAGAGATTTTGTAAGCGCCGTTGTCCTGCGGGACAGCTTTTGTCCGCATCAAACCCAAATCGGTGCCGCAATGTGGCTCTGTCAGGTTCATCGTGCCGGTCCATTCACATGTGACCATCTTAGGCAGAAACTTTTGTTTTTGCTCGTCAGATCCATGCGCGTAGATGGCAGAATAGGCACCGTGGGTCAGACCCTGGTACATTTGAAATGCCATGTTGGAAGATACGAACGTTTCCTGCGCCGCTGTGTGCATCACATACGGCAGACCTTGTCCGCCATATTCTGGATCGCAATCCATCGCAGTCCAGCCACCATCTTTCATTTGTGCGAAGGCTTCTTTGAAACCTGTCGGCGTGCGAACGACACCGTTTTTCATCACGCAGCCTTCAGTATCACCGATGACATTCAATGGATGGAGCACTTCGGTCGCAACTTTCCCAGCTTCTTCAACAACCGCCCCGGTAAAATCCCGGTCCAGGTCTTCAAAACCCGGGATGTCTTGCTCGCTGACCTTAAGAAGGTCGTGCAGAACAAATTGGATATCTTTGACGGGTGCGTTGTAGATCGGCATCTGGTGTCTCCGTTTGTCTGTGTGTCTTGGTCGGGCCTAGAGTTAGGCCGCGACCGTTTTCTGTTTAGCTAGCTGGGTCAGCTTGTCAGCGCCCCAAGCCATTTGTTCTTTCAGCTCACCAATCGCTTCTTCCAAGTCGGCCTTTTGGGCTTCCATGTCGGCAAGATGGCGTTCGGCAAGTTCGTATGTTTTCGAAAGCTGCGCTTCCTGGCCGTCGCCCATGTGGTAAAGGTCAAGCAATTGGCGAATTTCTTCGAGTGAAAATCCAAAACGCTTGCCGCGCAGGATCAGCTTAAGGCGTGCGCGATCGCGCTTTGTGAAAAGGCGTTTCTGCCCTTGGCGGATCGGGAACAACAATTCCTTGGCTTCGTAAAAGCGAAGCGTGCGTGGTGTCACATCAAATGCGTCACACATGTCGCGAATGTTGAGTGTCTCAGTCGTCATCAGTCCATTCCTTTGTGCGTGTTTCAATGCAGCGCACTTGCGGAGATTTCGTTTATCTTACAAGCAAAGCTGACGTTAACGTAAACGTAACGTGGCGTCACAGATCGGTTGACGAAAGGTCAGCAAAGATGACGCAGGGTCATGCGCAATAAAAAAACGGGGAAGAATTTCATTTATTCCCCCCAAAGCGCTTTTAATAGGGGTTTTGAGGAGGGGGAACGACTCGCCGCACCACGGTATCAAACGACTGCTCTGGTAAGAAACAGCGTTTCAGCAACGCCTGTCTGACAAGAATGTGAAGCTCATTTGATGATAACGGGTCGCTCAGCCAAGTGTCTTGGCGGTGTCGTCTCGCAAAGTTTGCAATTCAGTGATCGTTTCTTCGAGTTGGCGCCTCTGTTCGGCAAGCTCGAGCAATTGGCGATCAGCAAGGGCGACCCATTCCTGCATCTGTGCGGTCGTGCCTTCGTTTTCATAGATCAGCAGCCACTGACGAATGTCCTCAAGGGAAAAGCCGAAACGTCGCCCACGTAAGATCAGCGTCATGCGTGCGAGCTCTTTCGCGCCATAAAAGCGCGAGCGGCCTTCTTTTTCGGGATGCAGCAATTCGATGTATTCGTAGTACCGTAACGTGCGTGGCGTCACGTCGAATTTTGCGCACATCTCTTTGAATGACAGGCGTGTGTCCGACATTGTTCTCTCCCTTCATGCAATCGTAGCGAGAACGCTTGCAGGGGGCAACAAACGATCACAAGGATAGGTGGCAAATTGGTACAAACAGGCGTACCCAAAGATGACGTTGATCAGGAGCTATCATGTCCGATGCACAAAAGACCCGCCGCGATGCTTTGGCCCGGCAATTCATCGAAGCGATCCCGCATGCCCAAGAGCTTGGGATGCAGCTGACAGAAATCGCAGATGGGAAAGCGGTTATTGGCATGGATTATGACGCGCGTCTGGTGGGCGATCCAGAGACTGGGGTTATTCACGGTGGCGCTGTTTCGGCTTTGATGGACACCTGTGCGGGGGCTGCGGTGATGTCGCATCCGGCAGCACCGATCGCAACAGCGACATTGGACTTGCGTATCGACTATATGCGCCCAGCGACACCGGGTGACCGGATCACCGCCACTGCGGAGTGTTATCACGTCACAAGGTCCGTGGCTTTCATACGCGCCACGGCGGTAGATGCAGATCCGACGCGGCCTGTTGCGACGGCAACCGGCGCTTTCACGATAGAAAGTGCTAAATCATGATCCGCCGTCCAGAGCCCGTTCAGGTCGTCAAGCAACGCCGCGATGCGACTTTGCAAAAGCTGGTTGAGGGTGTGCCCTATATTCAGTTCCTTGGCATTCAAATTGACCGACGCGGGGATGAACTGACAGCAGTTCTGCCTTACGCTGATAAGTTGATTGGTAATCCGATGCTGCCCGCGATCCACGGCGGCGTGACGGCGGCCTTTCTGGAGGTGACCGCGATTGTAGAGCTAAGCTGGGCCATGATTTGGGAAGACATGGAAGCCGGCAAGATGTCTGAGGATGCCCCCCGCATCCAGCTGCCCAAGACCATCGACTTTACTGTTGATTATCTGCGCTCCGGCTTGCCGCGCGATGCCTATGCGCGTGCACGAGTGAACCGCTCGGGCAGGCGCTATGCGTCTGTGCATGTGGAGACATGGCAGGACAATCGCAGTCGTTTGTTTGCGCAAGGGACCGGGCATTTCCTGATGCCTGACCGTGATGGCTGAGACCGCGACGCTGACACATAAGCGGGTGTTGGCGATTGCGCTGCCCATCGTGTTATCGAATGCAACTGTGCCGATCCTCGGGGTCGTTGATACCGGTGTAGTCGGTCAGCTGGGCGAAGCGGCCCCAATTGGTGCTGTTGGCATTGGTGCGATCATTCTTTCGTCGGTCTATTGGATATTCGGTTTCCTGCGGATGGGCACGACGGGGTTGACGTCGCAGGCCAGCGGGGCAGGGGACACAGACGAAGTTGATGCGCTGTTCTCGCGGGCATTGCTGATTGGTTTGTCGGCGGGCGTGTTGATGATCGTCGCGCAAGTCTTGATTTTCCGCGGGGCATTCTGGGTGTCACCGGCAAGTGCCGAAGTCGAAGCACTCGCCAGTGAATACATGACCATTCGGATTTGGTCGGCGCCCGCAACGATTGCACTGTTTGGCATCACTGGTTGGTTAATCGCCCAGGAACGGACCCGCGCCGTCTTGGTCATTCAGGTCGGCATGAATGGCGCGAATATTCTATTGAGCATTTTTCTGGGGCTTGAACTTGGATGGGGCATTGCTGGTGTCGCTTGGGCGACGTTCGCCGCTGAATGGGGCGGGCTACTTTTGGGGCTGTGGCTGTGTCGCCATGTGTTTGGGCGCGCGGCATGGCGTTCGGCGTCGCGTGTTTTTGATTTGGTGCGCCTGAAACATATGGCCGTCGTGAATACGGACATTTTGATCCGGTCGGTTCTTCTGCAGGCGATCTTTGTTAGTTTCTTGTTTTACGGCGCTGATTTTGGCGATGTGCAATTGGCCGCCAATCAGATCCTCATGCAGTTCTTGCAGGTGACCGCCTATGCACTCGACGGTTTTGCTTTTGCGGCCGAAGCGCTTGTGGGCCAAGCGCTGGGCGCCCGCGCCCGATCTGCTTTGCGTCGCAGCGCGCTGTTGAGCAGCTTATGGGGTGCGATTGTCTGTACGATACTTGCAGCGAGCTTTGCGCTTTTTGGGGGCGCCGTTATCGATATTATGACGACATCCACTGAGGTCCGCGAGACGGCGCGCATCTACTTACCTTATATGGTTGCCGCACCGATTGTTGGTGTGGCGGCATGGATGCTGGACGGCATATTCATCGGTGCGACGCGGACCAAGGACATGCGCAATATGATGCTATTATCGACGGTCATCTACTTTGCGACCGTTATTCCATTAATGGCGATATTCCAAAACCATGGGCTTTGGATTGGTTTGCTGTTGAACTTTGTTGTGCGCGGGCTGACGTTGGGGTGGAAGTATCCGGGCCTAGAAGCCGAAGCCGACAAACCCCGATCAAATCCAGTCGCTGCGACCTGATCCAACGGCCTCTGCAACGTTGACAAACCCGTCACGCGCAAGCAGGTCATCAAGCCCTTGCGCGATTTCGCCCGCAAGTGAGATGCCGCCATAAACGAGTGCTGTGTAAAGCTGCACCGCTGACGCGCCTGCGCGGATCTTTTGATACGCCTGCTCTGCGTTTCCTACGCCACCCACGCCGATGATCGGCAGGGTAGTGAGCGTTGATAGCTGTGCCAAAACACGCGTCGATTTCTCAAACAAAGGTTGCCCGGAAAGCCCGCCTTTTTCATGCCCGTGCGCACTATGCAAATCTATGCGGTCCAGTGTCGTGTTCGTGGCAATGATCCCGGCAATCCCGGATGCATTGGCAACGTCAGCAACCTGTTCAATTTCGTCAGTGGTCAAATCTGGCGCGATTTTAAGGAAGATCGGGATGCTTTTGTCCAATTGCGAATGGGCTTGCATCACACCGTCCAGCAATGCCGAAAGCGCTGCCTTGCCTTGGAGATCGCGCAGTTTTTCGGTGTTGGGCGAAGACACGTTAACCGTCGCAAAATCGACATGTGGGCCACACCGGGTGAGAACAGTCGCAAAGTCGGCGGCTTTGTCGGTACTGTCTTTGTTCGCGCCAAGGTTGAGGCCGATGACGGCATCAGTTGGGCGTGCCTCAAGACGCTTTGCAATCGCATCCATGCCGTCATTGTTAAAGCCAAAGCGATTGATCGCGGCTTGATCTTCGGTCAATCGGAACAGACGCGGTTTTGGGTTGCCCGGCTGCGGGCGCGGTGTCGCAGCACCGACTTCGAGAAAGCCAAACCCGGTTTGAGAGAGCGCATTAAGGGCGGTCGCGTTCTTATCAAACCCGGCGGCAAGTCCGACGGGGTTAGGTACATCCAACCCCGCGATGGTGGTTTTAAGCCGAGCTGATGTGATCGGGCCCGTTCGTGGCCCAAGCCCGGTGTTAAGCGCCTTAAGCGCCAAACCGTGTGCTGTCTCGGGATCAATCTTGCGCAGTGCCGTAAGGCCAATTTTTTCAAGCAGTTTCATGTCAGATCGGGAAACTGATGGACGCCGTCGCGCACTGCTAAAGGCTTGGCCCACACCACATCGTCGATGCGCATTTTACGGTAAAGGTGCGGAAATAGGACGTCTTCGCGTGCGGGCTCCCATTTCAACGGCGCCAACCCTTCAGCTTCGACGGCCAAAAGAACCAGCCCTTCGATCCCGGCAAAGTACTTTGCTGCGGTCTCTGCGACGGTTTGCGCGGTCGAAAAATGGATATATCCATCAGCCACATCAATCGGTGCGCCGACGGTTTCACCGTCAGCCTGCAATATGGCCCATTCGTCGGCCCGGAAAATCTTGTAAATCAGCATGCCAGCGTCATGACCTTTGCGCAAAAAATGGTCAAGCATGTCGTGCCGTACAGGTTGACGTTAGGGGCGGCGCACGCGGCGCACTATTCAATTTGACTCTTGCCAGAGCCCGTCCCAAGCTAAAGCCATTCCAACCTTGGGGGACTAGATCCAATGATTTCACGTATGATGACAACTACCTGCGCACTGGCGATGACAGCCAGCGTAGCGGCGGCAGACTATTCGCTGACAATCCTTCACACCAACGACTTTCACGCGCGTTTTGAGCCGATTAGCCGTTTTGACAGCGGCTGTTCTGAAGAAGACAATGCTGAAGGCAAATGCTTTGGCGGCACCGCGCGACTGGTGACAGCGATTGCTGACGCACGCGCACGCACGAACAATTCGATCCTTGTGGACGGCGGCGACCAGTTTCAGGGCACGCTTTTCTATACCTATTATAAAGGTGCTGCTGCCGCGGAATTCATGAACAAGCTGGGTTACGATGGCATGACCGTCGGCAACCACGAGTTTGATGATGGTCCGGAGGTTTTGCGCGGGTTTATGGATTCGGTGAATTTCCCGGTTTTGATGTCGAACGCTGATGTATCAAACGAGCCGTTGCTTGCGGATACACTGATGAAGTCCACCGTGATCGAGCGCGCAGGCGAACAGATCGGGATGATTGGCCTTACGCCAGAAAACACAGATGAATTGGCAAGCCCAGGCCCCAATGTGACTTTCACAGCGCCGATCGCGGCCGTGCAGGCCGAGGTCGACAAACTGACAGCGATGGGCGTGAACAAGATCGTCGTGCTTTCGCACTCCGGCTACAATGTCGACTTGGAAGTTGCGGCAAACACCACAGGCGTTGACGTGATCGTGGGTGGCCACTCTAACACACTGCTGGGTGACGACGAAGATGCGGCAGGCCTTTATCCGACAATGGTTGGTGATACTGCGGTTGTGCAGGCTTATGCCTACGGTAAGTTCCTGGGCGAGTTGAATGTGACATTCGATGATGCCGGTGTAATTACCGAAGCTGTCGGCGCGCCATTGCTGATCGATGCTTCAGTCGAAGAAGATGCGGCGACTGTTGCTCGCGTCGCGGAACTGGCGGCACCTCTGGACGAGATCCGCAATCAGGTTGTTGCTGAAACAGCCGCGCCGATTGAGGGTGATCGCTCTGTTTGTCGCGCGATGGAATGTGAGATGGGTAACTTGATTGCTGATGCGATGCTTGACCGTGTCCGTGAACAAGGCATCCAGATTGCGTTCCAGAACTCCGGCGGTATCCGTGCTTCCATTGACGCAGGCGAAGTGACGAAGGGTGAAGTTCTGACGGTTCTGCCTTTCCAAAACACATTGTCGACGTTCCAGATCAGTGGGGCCGCAATGATCGCCGCACTCGAGAATGGCGCAAGCCAGCACGAGGACGGCTCTGGTCGTTTCCCTCAGGTGTCCGGCATGAGCTTTGTCGTCGATCTAAGCCAAGAGCCCGGTTCGCGGATCAGTGACATCATGGTTGGTGGTGAAGCAATTGATCCGGAAGCGATTTACGGAGTTGTGTCAAACAACTTTGTTCGCAACGGCGGTGATGGCTACGACATGTTCGAAGATGCGATGAACGCTTATGACTTCGGCCCAGATCTGGCGGATGTCACAGCGGAGTACATCGCTGCAAACGCACCTTACCAGCCTTACACCGATGGTCGTATTACAATGAAGTAAGACCACCTGGTTGAGCGAACAGCGCGCCGTGGGGTAACTCATGGCGCGTTTTTTTCATTGGGGTTGTTTCGGAGTTGTAGCTTGGTTTCTTATCTTACTTGCCAATCTAGCAAAGCAGATATTTGGCCTGCCGGCATTGCGTAATGGTTATGACGTCGGCATGTTGAACTTTGCCGCGTTTCAGGACGATTGAGCAGACGCCAGCCAAAAAATAGTATCGTTCGAGACCGGCATGTGTCCCAAGTTGGAAAAAAGTTGCTGAGATCACCATTTCTGCCGCTGCTCAAGAGACTGTGTTCACGTGCGCCCAGACGTGTGAGACGACAACCGACCCCTCACCAACTGCAGATGCAACTCTCTTTACGGAGTTTGCTCTGACATCCCCGACGGCAAAGATACCAGGACATGAGGTCAAAAACGGTGATGCTGTGTCAGCACCTGTCAGGACGAAGCCGCGCTCATCAAGTGCGCAATGATCAGCGAGCCAACTTGTGTTTGGTGCAGCTCCGACCATGATAAATGCTGCCGGGCAGGTCAAATTCCAATCCATGCCGTCACGGTCAATAATGACACGTTTCATTGCGTCATCTCCATGTAGGGATTTTATTTGCGACCGGTAGTGAATGGTTATCGCCGCGTTGCTCTCAAGCCGCGACGAAAGGTATTCAGACATCGATGACGCAAGGCTATCGCCGCGCACCAAGACGTGCACGTGCTTCGCGGTCCGTGACAGATACATCGCCGCTTGCCCCGCGGAGTTGCCCCCGCCGACAACGACAACTTCTGCTCCCTTGCAATACCGCGCTTCCATCTCGGTTGCGGCATAGTAGATACCGCTGCCCTCCAGCTTTTCGAGGCCTTCCAAGGGCAACCTGCGATATTGAACGCCTGTTGCGACGATAATCGACTTTGCGCAAAGTATTTGATCGTTGTCCAAAGTCGCGCAAAACACGCCGTCCTCGCGGATGTCCAAGGATTGTACCCGCCGCGGCACTGCAAAACGCGTCCCAAATTTCATAGCCTGGATTTCACCGCGCCACACCAAATCAGCGCCAGAAATCCCCGTCGGAAAACCCAGATAGTTTTCTATCCGGCTTGAGGTGCCTGCCTGGCCGCCGATGGCAACATCTTCCACCACGATAGCAGACAACCCCTCTGCGCCGGCATATACGGCCGATGCCACACCCGCCGGGCCACCGCCTACGATCAGGACATCAACAACTTCGTCTTCCTCAATCTCTAGATCAAGTCCAAGCAGTTGGGCCACTTTAGCTGGTGTTGGGTCTTCTACAACGCGGGTATGCCCAAAAATCACGGCCGGTTCACTTAATGATATGCCACATGTCTGAGAGGCCTCTTCCGCCTCAGCTGATCCTGCATCGATGGTCTGGAATGGAATTTTGTTACGCGACGCAAAGTCAGCAATTGCACGGATTTCCCGGCTGATATCCATGCCAATCAGCTTGAGCGAACTGTCCCCATCGTCAAGTTGGCGTCGTCTGCGGGCCGCGAATACCGTGATTACAATGTCCGACATCTCGGGAATGCGCGCCATCGCATCCAGCATTTTTCGGCGCGACACGACGATTGCAATGGTGTCTTCTTTCGCGCGCATCGGTAACGAATATGCGCCACCGTTCAAAAATGCGATCTCGCCAAGAAACTGTGTCGGGCCGAGCGAGGTCGGCAAATAAACTTCGCGTGTATAGGGATCAATGACCTCGACGCCGCCCTCCAAAATATAGATGAATGCGTTCATTGGATCGCCAACTTCCGCAATAATGTGACCTTTGCGAAAGGTCACAATTTCTCCTATTTGACGCAACTCATCGACATGGCTGTCATGCAAAGGTGTGCGTGACATTTCTCTCAGGTTTCCGGCAAGACTTTCCAATCAATTCTCCTTTGCCTTTGATAATGGCGCTTGGGTATCTTCATTTCTCACAAACCAGATAGTGGGTTTTAAGTGTTCCACAAGCGATCGCATTGAGATCCAAAATTATCACTATATGGTTTGAACTGGCGCATGGGCGCATAAGCCACGAACACGCTTCCCAATTGTGGCGCATCACGGAAACAACACAACTCTGATCATCATGATTTGAAACGGCCTTACCGTCATTGCCACACTGTTTTGATATCGGATCAACGGGGCTGTGTGTCGTTCACAAAATCGATACCTCCTCAGCCCACGTCACGACCAGATGAAAGGCCTTAAAGTAACTTACATCGCAACAGTTTAGTTGCTATCGACGAATGCCGATTTGTGCCTGCGTCTTTTGCGGAACGCGGCGTTGGTAGACGTAGCGACCACAGTCGATATTGAGGTATGGGCCGTTCGCTGCGTTCTATTAATTTCCGACACATTTTTGCGTGGGAGTATCTATACTATCCACCGCGCAGACTTCCCCCGTACCACCCCTTCAACACGAGCAAAGCACAGAGCAGGGCATACCCCCCACGTTTTCTGGGCACATACTGTGGGAGTTATGTCTTTCAATTAAACAAGGGATGTTACATTCACAACCAACGTTGACGTTTGCAACGGGCTAAGCTAGCTATGCCTTCTTCACCAATGAGTTGGACCCAGAATATGCAGCAATATATCATCTACAAGCGCGTCAGCACTAAGGAGCAGGGACGCAGTGGGTTGGGGCTGGATGCGCAAGACAGGGATGTTGCCCTGTACTTGGAGCGGTTCAGTCCAGTTCCCTATGAGGTGCTCGCTACCTTCACTGACATCTTAAGCGGCACTGACAACACACGACCTCAGCTCAACGCAGCGCTGGCTTTGGCAAGAAAGACGGGTGCAACACTGTTGGTCAGTAAGCTGGATAGGCTGTCGCGCAAGGTGTCAGCGATAGCATCGCTTATGGAAGACAGGAAGGTTGCATTCAGAGTAGCACAGATGCCGAACGCAGATAACTTCCAATTGCACATTTATGCTGCTCTTGCGGAACAGGAGCGTGCGTTTATCTCTGCTCGGACAAAGGCTGCTCTTGCAGAGGCAAAATGCAGAGGGACCAAGTTGGGCGGCCTTCGTGATAAGACCATGAAGCGTAACATCGCTGTCCAGATCAATGCCAACGCCAGAGCAGCAAAGCTATCGGGGATGATCATACCGATGCGGGGGGCTGGCAAGTCGTTGAGGGAGATTGCCGAGCAACTCAATAGGGCAGGGGTAGAGACTGCGAGGGGAGGCCGCTGGCAGGCTTCTCAAGTGCAGCGGGTGCTTAGCAGGCTTGCTGCCAGCCCCGCTCGGCAATCAATCCAGTCCAACTAGAACGCTCTGTAAGGCTCACTGGTGCTCAAGTGGGCCCAAAGAAGGGCAGAGGCACCCTCGGTAGTTAAGGCGCTGAAATCGGCTGAGATTGAGTGTCAACCCGTAACGCGCCTGACTAACATCTAGAAACCTGTATTCGTTTACGAGGATATCTGTTGTCTTTCAAGACACATGATCCGGAGCATCAATCCTTTATCCCTGCGTAGATAGAGAAAGATAACGGATTGGCATTTGCTGTATCTGTTGCCCCCACTCCGGCTTAGTGGATCATAAAGCTATCCTATCCCGGATTAGATCATATCTAGATCATAGACCGATTAAGACACAGCCTCTTAAACAGTCTTAGAACTTATCTCATACTGATATATATTGGATCATATTATACATCACACCGGATTAGATATGGTTCAGATACCAAGGCTAGACCGGAGTAAGGCTGTATATGATACTTAATAGGACACTGTTAAGAACAGTTATATGATATGGTTTGAACAGGTTTTTGACATGGTTTAAGCTATGTTTAATAGGATTAGGATTAGGATTAGGATTAGGCTGAATAGATTAGCGCGGCTTAATATATTGGATTGGACAGTCTTTAAAACATGCTTCTGATTTACACGCCTTTTGAAGTTGCATGGGCTTGTAGGCTGTCTTCTAGAAAGAAAACTTGTTTATTTCCGGAAGTAGCTGTTCAGGCAGAAAGCCTTCCTTGAAGTAGGTATTGTAGGACATGCCACTCTGCGTATGACCAAGGATCGCTTTCTGAATATGCTCTGGCACGGATTTCTGACCTAGCTGGGTATTCATCGTATGGCGCAGGCAGTGGAATGAAAGAGTTGTTGTTTTCATGTCTAGTTTCACTAAGAAACTTTCATTGAACCACCGGCCAACATTCCGACCATATCCGTTTTGTTTGTCATATGACAGTGCAGGGAACAGTCGGGTATGACCTTTGGCGCGGGCGGCATCCATGAAGGATTGCAGACCACATGCCAGCAGGCCGTCATGTACGGGCACCAGTCGTTTTGAGGCCTCAGTTTTCAAATGCTTGTTGTCATCGCCATCAGTCGTGAAGGAAAAACACCAGACGTCATCTTGTAACAACAAGTCGGAAACGCCTAGCTGCGAGACTTCATTCAGCCTTGCCCCCGTAAACATGGCTATCAAGGTGACCCACTTGTGTTCATTCTTCGGCACCAAGCCAGCTGGGTTCTCTGTCAAGTGTTGGAACATGACGCCAAGCTGCTTGGTCGTAAACGCATCCCGCTGTACGGCTTTGCCACGCTTCGGCATACGGAAGCGCATTCCAGTAAAGATGTTCTCATTTGCAAAGCCTTGCTCAACCGACCATTTGAAGAAGGTTTGGAAGTGACTGACGTACGCATTCAGCGTTCTTATCGACGCCACAGGCAGTCCATCCATCTGCAACATCTCATCAAGCGTCAGGCCTCTTGTCGCAGGTGACTTGTTGCGGTTTTTCGGTAGCTGCTGGAGTACTGATTTGACCATGCGGGCATCGGCTTTCCCAATGGCGCTCATCGGTTTGTTCTTAACCAACGCCCCAAGAAGGGCCAGTGCATCGCGTTTTTCCGTTAGGGTCTTCGCCATCCACAAATTTGTGCGTTGCCCTTCGTCAAGATGCATCTTAGCAACGTCATTGCAGCTGTCCTTTGTAGCCGGCACTTGATGCTCTGAGGCCTTTGAGGATGTTGCGGGAGCAGGCTCAGAGGTCTTGCTTGGCTCAAGATCGTAGCTGTCAAAGCCCTTGCTATGCTCGATTGCCGCGGCGGTGTAGTTCACAAATGCTTTTTGCATCTCTGACGCCAGCAATTTTCGGTCTGCGGCTGACAACTGTTCATTGATGCCCCTCTGGTCCCATAGCGCCTGCGTGGCTTCGATTAAGCCGCCTTCGTGAGTGGCACCCGGCCAAAACTCGAAGTCGTCCTCAGCGAGGCCCTTTTGCACGTCCAATTGCTGCAAGCCATCGGCATCCAACGGCCCGCTGGTAGCAACCCTGTTTTTGAACCGTGCTAGTTCGGCTTCGTAGTGGCTACGAACGTGCTCGCGTATCTCTTGGTATTTCATATTGAGCAGGGATGGGTGCGACGTCAGCCATTGTCCAGAGGCCATGAGTTGGCGAGACATTGCTTTTGCCTCGTGGGGGCACCTTGTCCCAAGTGATACCCTCACTTCAGCACGTCTGGCACTTGGGTGAAATCTCTGAGGGATCGGGCACCGGAAATAGAAAATGCCGTGCCGTGAGCTGCTAATATAGGCTGGATGGCGCATGTATGTTGTTCACCTGTGCTGTGCACCGGAAAATCACGCGTCTAAGTCACTGTTCTAAAACAGAATGGTGGGCGACCCTGGAATCGAACCAGGCGTGAGTCACCTCGAGGGAGTTACAGTCCCCTGCCACACCTTGCGGCCTGACGCCCAACCAAGCGCTGATTACCCCCGGCCCTAGGGTGCGTCAACCGCAAAAGTGGGTCTTAATGCGATCCTCTTCACAGCCACCGCTTAGTGAGGTATCGCCTGCGCTGAACCGTAAGTTGGGAACTTAGATGAAAAAGCCAAAGTGGGTTATCGCAAAAGAGCAGGGCAAGCGTCTTGCTGCACAAGAAACTGTCTGGCTTTTTGGCCTGCATGCGGTGCGTGATGCGCTGGAAAATCCAAACCGGCAAAAACTGCGTCTGGTCGTCACGCGCAACGCGCTGGAACGTTTGGGAGAGGCCGTTGCGCAAAGCGGTATGGAGCCGGAAATCTCTGACCCGCGCAAGTTCGCAGCGCCGCTAGACCCGCAGTCAGTGCACCAAGGCGCGGCCTTGGAAGTCAAAGCGCTGGATTGGGGCAGTCTGGAAGATGTAGCACTGGGTGACGGGCCGATGCCGCCGCGGATCGTGCTTTTGGACCGGGTCACCGATCCGCATAACGTTGGCGCTATATTGCGATCTGCCGAAGTCTTTGGCGCGCGTGCGGTAGTGGCTGTGCAACGCCACTCTGCCCCTGAAACGGGCGCATTGGCAAAGACGGCCAGTGGCGCTTTGGAACGGCAACCCTATCTGCGTGTGCGCAACCTTGCAGACGCAATGGAAGCGCTGAAGGGCATGGGCTACCTTATGCTAGGACTTGATGGCGAAGCAGACATGACGGTCGAGGCCGCAGTTGACGGTAAGCGTGATCGCCCCGTCGCGCTTGTTATGGGTGCAGAAGGCCCCGGTTTGCGCGAAAAGACCCGTGAAACCTGCGACTTTTTGGTAAAAATCGACGCTGCAGCAGGGTTTGGGTCGCTCAACGTCTCAAATGCTGCCGCAGTCGCCCTATATGCAGTCAAAGCCTGAACGATAGGACGGATTGATGGGTGCTATGAAAATTGCGACTTGCTGCTATTGCGGCACCCGGGCCGCACTTGTTTTGCGCGGCAAGGATAAGCATGAGCTGACGTGCAGCAAATGTGGCGCGCCGCTCCGTGCGCTTAAAATGTTACCAAAACATGCGGATCAGACCGCAGGGCCTTCTGCGGCGCCTGCGCGCGCGACAAAGCGTAAGCGTGTGGAGAAGTACCCTGATTACCGCAGCGAGCGCCCCAAAAAGCGTCGCAAAAGCAAGAGCTTCGGTAAGCGGATGATGTCGGGCCTGTGGGACGTTGTCGAGGATGTGGTCGACGAAATATTCGACTAAGTCTGGTCACCTTTGCTCACGCCTTGGCGAGGTGGGTGTTCAGAGGCGACAGGTGTCAGGCATGATTGAGCCACGTTGCTTAATTGGAAACCTTCACCATGCTCACACGTCGGTCGTTTATTGGAAGTCTTGCCGCCGCGCCCTTCGCAGCCTCGCCCGCGTTTGCGGCAGGAGCGGCATTTTTTGCACCAGAAGGCTACGCAATAGGCGGGTTTGATCCAGTGGCTTATTTTAAGCAAGGCGCGCCCGTCGCAGGGCAGGCGCGCTACAGTCTGGTTTGGCGCAACGCGGTTTGGCAATTTGCAACATCTGCCAATATGGACGTGTTTGAACGCAATCCTTATGGCTTTGCGCCGCGATACGGTGGGTATTGTGCGATGTCTTTGACCCAAGGTGTGTTGTCACGCACACGCCCGCAGGCATGGGCGATCCATGATGGTCATTTGTACCTGACCCACTCTGAGGACGCGCGCGACCGTTGGCAGCAGAACCCGGACGCGTTTATTCAGCAAGCGAATGCCCAATGGCCAACCGCTTTGTGTCCTGAGGCGGATTGATGTTCACGATTGCCTGATTGGCACTTTTGCATCGATCCACACTGCATATCTATTGGTTTGCAAACACAGACGTGGAACACATGTGTTTGAACTCACTGTCCCTCGTTCCGCAACTTGCGCTCGGACATCTGTTCCGGGCGCTTTTTTGTTGCGAAAGGGCAGGGTAGGGTGAGGCATGACATATTCTGATGCTTTCCTTCGCGATGTTCTCAAACGGACCAAGACGATTGCAATTGTTGGTGTTTCAGCCAACGAAATCCGCCCCAGTTTCTATGTGGCGCGGTATTTGAAGCTAAAAGGGTACCGTGTTGTTCCAATTAATCCGGGCTTGGCGGGGCAAAAACTGCTGGGTGAGACGGTCTATGGCGATGTCGCTGACGTGCCGGATGACGTTGATATGGTCGATATTTTTCGCCGCTCCGAGGCAGTGCCCGCGATTGTGAGTGCCTCTTTGGAGAGGTGGCCAAATCTGCAAACTATTTGGATGCAAATCGGGGTGAGCCACCCAGAGGCTGCCGCGCAGGCGCAAGTACGCGGTGTCGATGTTATTCAAGACCGGTGCCCCAAGATCGAGTATCAGCGTCTGTTTGGGGAGCTGCGGATGGGCGGGTTTGTGACGGGCATAATTTCTTCAAAACTTTGACATGAATTTTAGGCACCTGCACAAAAAGGCCTTCTTTGCCACAAGAATGGCACAATTGGATTACATGTTTTCCATCTGAGTTGTTCGATTCGCATTGTAAACGCATTAAATTGCGCATGTTTCAAAGTTGACTCACCACCCACAAGTATACGTACTAATAAGCGTAGATTATCAGTGATTGTTTTTCCGTCGTTCTGTACAGCCATGGATAACCAATGCAAGAAACTAGAATTATTGACGCCTCGCAGACTTATGAGACCCAAGGGCAAGGGCTTGCTCCCGGGTTGGAGTTGCTTGATGGCAAGTTCAAAATCGATCGCCAGATCGGCGCCGGTGGATTCGGAATCACCTATATCGCCAAGGATACGTTCCTTGAGCGCGCGGTAGTGATTAAGGAATGCTTTCCTGAATCGATTTGCATGCGCTTTGGAAACCGCGTGACGGTGAATTCACCCGCTGTTGAAGCGCAATTTCGCCAAATCGTTGAGATGTTCATGCGCGAAGCGCGCAGTGTCGCAAAGCTGCGCCATCCTAACATCGTCACTGTGCACCAAGCATTTGAGGAGAATGGATCAGCTTATATGGTTCTCGATCTCTTTGATGGGCGTGACCTGCTTGATTTGATCGAAGATGATAATGATGCGTTGAGCCCGGATCAGGTCCATGAAATTCTGGTCAAGTTGCTTGATGCGATCGATCTGGTCCATAGCAATGACCTGCTGCACCGTGATATCTCACCTGATAATATCTTGCTTGATAAGTGGGGCACACCTGCGTTGATCGATTTCGGCGCGGCCCGCGAAGACGCAAGCAAGAAGACCAGCGCTGTCTCAACCATGTTGGTTGTCAAGGACGGCTATTCCCCACACGAATTCTATGTCTCTGGTGGCAAACAGGGGCCTTGCAGCGATCTCTACGCGTTGGCTGCCACGATGTACCACGTCATATCGGGCGAAGCCCCGCCCAACAGTCAAACACGTGTCTCTGAGATGGCGGGACATAGTGATGATCCGTATCAGCCGTTGACGGGACGCTTCCCGCAATACGAAGCATCGTTTCTAGCGGCGATTGATCAGGCGATGACCGTCGCCCCGCATGCGCGTATTCAATCGGCAAAAGAATGGCTGCAGCTTATCGAGCAGGAAAGCAAAAAGGTCAAAAAGGTTCATATCCCGGAAAGCAAGAGCCTGACCAAAACACTGAGTGAATTGATTGCTGAGACGAACAAGCATGTCAATGATCCGGTGCCGCAGCCAAAACCAGTGGCAAAGACTCACGGCAACGACGCGTCCAAAATCGACGAGACCTTCCGGCCTGAATGGGTTGCAGAGTTTAACCGTGAGACCATCGAAGTAGCGGAGCGCAAGCGCGCTGCCGCAATAGAAGCGGCCCGACTAGAAGAAGAAGCGCGCCGTGCGGAGGCCGCGCGTTTGGCTGAAGAAGCACGTCTGGCACATGAGGCCCGGTTGGCGCGAGACGCAGAGCAGGCGCAGCAGTCCGTGGAGGACGAGGCGATTTCGTCGAAGATTTTGGAATGGGTTTCGCGCGCGAAAGGTTAGCGGCTTAGCTACGTGATGCCTTTTCCGCGATACCGGACGTGCCTTGACGACGTTCAAGTTCTGCCAACACATCGCCCAATGTGACATTGCTTGCCGTCAGCATGACAAGCAGGTGATAGATCACGTCGGCGGCTTCTGATGTCAGCCGGTCTTTGTCACCTTTGACGGCTTCGATAATCGCTTCAATGGCTTCTTCACCGAATTTTTCGGCACATTTCTCGGGCCCTTGGGACAGTAGCTTTGCGGTCCAACTGCTTTCCGGGTCGGCGTCTTTGCGTGCAGCGATCGTGGCCGCCAGTGCGTTCAATGTCATGTCAGCCTCACAGGAATGCCGGCGGCGTGCATATGCGCCTTGGCCTCGCTAATAGTATAAGTGCCAAAGTGAAAGATGGAGGCGGCCAAGACGGCGGATGCACCACCCTGCGTGACACCTTCAACTAGGTGGTCAAGCGTGCCTACACCGCCCGAGGCGATCACAGGTACATTTACCGCGTCAGATATGGCGCGGGTCAATGGCAGGTTGAACCCGGCTTTGGTGCCGTCACGATCCATTGAAGTCAGCAGGATCTCACCAGCACCTTTTTCGACCACCGTTCTTGCAAATTCAACCGCATCAATACCGGTCGCGCGTCGCCCGCCATGGGTGAATATCTCCCATTTTCCGGGAGCCACAGTTTTGGCATCAATGGCTACAACGATGCATTGCGAGCCAAAGCGCATCGCCGCCTCTGCCACAACATCGGGGTTTGCTACTGCGGCCGAATTGAAGCTGACCTTGTCAGCGCCCGCCAGCAGCAAATCACGCACATCATGATGCGTACGCACGCCGCCACCGATCGTCAGTGGCATAAAGCACTGCTCTGCCGTGCGCGTGGCCAGATCAAACATCGTGCCTCGGTTTTCTTGCGTCGCCATAATATCCAGAAAGCACAGCTCGTCTGCACCGGCGGCATTATACGCAATCGCGGCATCGACAGGATCACCTGCATCAATCAAGTCGACGAAATTCACGCCTTTGACAACGCGCCCTTCGGCGACATCAAGGCAAGGAATGATACGGGTCTTCAACATGGCGTGATCTTTAGGCTTAAACGCGTAAGATGGGAAGGGCTGGGGTGGATTGAGAAGGCACAACCGCGTTAGCTAAAAAGACTGGAAACTGGGAGCTATGACATGAAAATTGTAATAACAGCCGCCCTGATTGGGCTTCTGGCTGCACCATTATGGGCCGAAAATATGATGAAACCTTCACCACTGTCCGTCGCTGAAACAATTGATGGGCTTGAGGCTGCGGTAAACGGGGCCGGGGCTACTGTCTTTGCCCGCGTCGATCACGCTGCCGGGGCACAATCTGTAGGCAAGAATATCCCTGATGCGACTTTGCTGATCTTTGGCAACCCGGCTTTGGGCACTTTGGCAATGGAAGGCGATATCCGCGCGGGCCTGATGCTGCCATTGCGTGTTTTGGCCTATGAAGACGCTGATGGCGCCACGCAATTGATGTGGACCCCTGCAGAAGATTTGCTTTCAGGCCTTGATATCGCGCCCGATGCCGAAGTGATTGGCAAGATCAACGGTGCTTTGAACATGTTGACGGACAAGGCGATCAGCGCGAACTAGGCGCGGGCGACCCTTGCCAAAGCATTGCGCGCAATCGCTATGTGAAACGGCATAATGGCCGCCAGATAAATCCGACCGCCAATATTGTGAGGGGCAACCCAAGTGGCAAGACTGATCTGCCCCTCATGCGAGAGAACGGATACCAGAAAATTCAGGTGCCTGTCGTCGAAACCGGCAATTATTTCTGCCTCCGTTTCAGACTGCACCGGAAAAGGCCCGAGCTTGTCTGCGGCCTCTGGCCCGTCTTGGCTAAGTCCAAATGGTCCCGTTACCGCACTGCGGATCATAAGCAAAAATCGCGCCCAACCGGGAAAGGCTGTGATAATTTCTGCTGCGCGTCTTGGCGGCATGTCAGATGTCACGCTGTAGCAATCCAGAAAATCCCGCGGGACCCGTTGGTCGTGCAAGGCACTGACGGCAGGCAGCGTAATCTTACGTACCCGATTGCTCATGCTTCATCCTTTTAACATCGCCAAGGCGTCGGCCAGATCAATCGCGCCATCATAGAGCGCACGCCCCGAAATCGCGCCCGAAATCACGCCTGTTGCTTTCAGTGCTGTCAAATCGCCCATCGATGACACGCCGCCTGACGCAATCACTGGAATATCAACTGCACGTGCCAAGTCGGCGGTTGCGTCGATATTTGGACCCTTCATTGCGCCATCTCGTAGGATGTCGGTGTAGATGATCGCGGCAATACCTGCGTCCTCGAACGATTTGGCAAGGTCGGTGACCATCACATCGGTTTCCTCGGCCCAGCCACGTGTTGCAACCCGCCCGTTACGGGCGTCAAGGCCTACAGCGACTTGGCCGGGAAATGCCTTCGCCGCATTTCGCACCAGATCAGGGTTTTCAACCGCAACCGTGCCAAGGATCACGCGGGCCAGACCTTTGTCCAGCCAGCGCTCAATCGTGGCCATATCGCGGATACCGCCTCCCAGTTGCGCGGGCACAGGGCAGGCCTGTAAAATCGCCTCAACCGGGGCTGCGTTTACAGGCTCTCCGGCAAAAGCACCGTTAAGATCGACAAGATGCAACCATTCGCAACCAGCCGCTACGAATTCCTTGGCCTGGGCCGCCGGATCCTCGTTAAAGACAGTCGTCTGATCCATATCGCCATGCACCAAGCGCACGGCATTTCCGTCTTTAAGGTCAATTGCGGGGTAGAGGATCATCTGGACGCGCCTTTCGTATCGTTAAGGGCTTTATGCATGGGGCTCGTCAGAATGCAACGCAGGCTATCGACCCAACGTTAGTCTTGATTGCAGGGTAGTCCCCCGCGCATGATTGGCGCCAGAACTCAGGGAGGAAATGAGTATGAAGAAATTTTTGATTTTGGCAGCATCATTGCTGGCATTCGCGACTGCCGCTTCAGCGCAAGATGCCGTTGGCGTCTGGCAGACAGAAGTTGATGATGGCGCCTACGCCCACATCACGATTACACCTTGCGGTGCTGCGGTTTGTGGCGTGATTAGCCGCACATTCAACGCAGACGGCGAGTACCAATCCGAGAACATCGGCAAAACGCTTGTGATCGACATGGTTCCGCAAGGTGGCGGTGCTTATGAAGGGTCCGTTTGGCGCCCGTCCAACGACAAGGTCTACATCGGTAAAATGGATGTCACCGGCGACGCGCTGCGTTTGCGTGGATGTGTTGCCGGCGGTTTGCTTTGCTCCAGCCAGAACTGGCAGCGTGTGGGGTAAGTCTAGCACTTGCGGTACTTGAAAGGCCTCTGCGTTGCAGGGGCCTTTTTTGGTTTAGTGAATGTCTATGGTGAGCCCAGAGTTACAGTTTCGATTCAACCGACAAGTCTATAACCTGCTGTTAAACAGCAATGGGTTTTCACCATGAACCAGCAAAAGCCGGAAACCGTTGGCGCTCATGTTCGCCTTCTTAATGAAGGCACAGATGTCGTTAGACCAGTCCACTTAATCGACTTAGAAGATGGTACTTTTAGGGTTTTGGCGACACACGACTACGACCCAAACGACGAAGAGTGGGAATTTCTGCCAACAAGCGTTGTTGCTATCAAAGATCGTCTCATCGGTGGAAAAATGGTGCGACTTATTGTCGATTTGCCTGATCAGATTTGAGCGTGACAAACGTCGCAAAGTCCCGCAAGGTCGTCATTGGTACAGTCCGCAGCAAAAGTGCGCTCTCTGCTCGAATTGCTATGGCTGCTAAGATTGGGAGAGATCGCAGACGCACATCTTGACCTCATATCGGAGTTGAAATAGACCCCGAAAAGGTCGCGGGCGTTGTGTAATGGTTAAGACCTCAGTTTTCCAAACTGAAGATGGGGGTTCGATTCCCCCCGCCCGCTCCAAACTCTTCCTCAGTGTGAAATTTTACTTGCTGCGATTGGTCGCCTTGTGAAACGGTCGGTTCAGTTTTATGTGATTGTCTGACACGTGAAGGACAACCGATGGCCGATACCCAAAAGATAAATGCAGAGGATAGGCCCGTCGGCAAACGCGTCAGCGCGCTGAAGGCGCTTTGGCCGTTCATGAAACCTTATCGGTTGAATATGATCGGGGCCGGCTTTGCTTTGGTCTTCACGGCGGCAATTTCTCTTAGCTTTCCGATTGTGGCTGAACGCGTCGTAGACAGCTTTGGGTTAGCAAGTGGCGAAATTGGCAATCATTTCTTCACTATGCTCGCTGTTGCAGTGCTGCTCGCTCTGGGTACAGCGGTGCGGTATTATCTTGTCACCCGTTTGGGTGAACGCGTTGTTGCCGACATTCGCAAGGCGGTGTTCAACCGCATGATCAGCATGAGCCCCGCGTTCTACGAAAAGATCATGACAGGCGAAGTGCTCAGCCGGATCACGACGGATACAACACTTATTCTATCGGTGATCGGCAGCTCGGTTTCGATTGCATTGCGCAACATTCTGCTCTTTTTCGGCGGTGTTATTTTAATGCTGCTCACCTCCGTGAAGATGAGCGTGATGGTGCTATGGCCCATTCCGGTCGTTCTCTTTCCGATCCTGTTTTTGGGGCGCCGTGTTCGTAGTCTTTCCAAGGAAAACCAAGATCTTATCGCGGAATCCAGTGGCGATGCTTCAGAGCAACTTTTGTCGGCGCAGACAGTGCAGGCGTTCACACATGAAGAGCTGAGCCGTGCGAAGTTTGATGACGTGACCGAACAAAGCTATCAATCGGCCCGTCGCCGGATCATGACGCGCGCTGCTTTGACCGCAATTGTGATCTTCATGGTTTTTGCGGCTATCGTGTTGTTCTTGCAGATGGGGTCGCAAGACGTCGTCGCAGGCGAAATCACCGAAGGCGGGTTGGTGCGATTTATGATCTACACGATCATGGTAGGCGGCTCTGTCGCGGCCCTGTCAGAGGTGTGGGGCGAACTGCAGCGTGCTGCTGGTGCGACCGAGCGTTTGGTCGAACTTTTGACCGCTGAAGACACGGTGCAAGACCCAACCAAACCCACGATCTTGGCCATGCCCGTAAAAGGTGCGCTTAGCTTTGATAAGGTCCAGTTCCACTATCCTTCTCGTCCACTTGTCTCTGCACTTGATGGCATTAACCTCGACATCACACCGGGTGAAACGGTGGCCTTGGTCGGGCCCTCAGGGGCGGGTAAAAGCACGATTATCCAGATGGTTCAGCGGTTCTACGATCCACAAAGCGGTGCGGTCCGCATTGACGGCAAAGACCTGCGTGACTTGGACCGTTCGGACTTTCGCAAGCACATTGCATTGGTCCCCCAAGACCCGGTTATTTTTGCAGATACCGCACGCGAAAACATCCGCTTCGGCCGCCCGACCGCGACGGACGCCGAGGTTGAAGAGGCCGCAAAGGCCGCCGCGGCTTATGATTTTCTGTCCGCGTTGCCCGATGGTTTTGATAGCTACGTGGGAGAGCGTGGCGTGATGTTGTCAGGCGGCCAAAAGCAAAGGATCGCAATTGCACGCGCCATCCTGCGTGACGCCCCGATCTTGTTGTTGGATGAGGCCACGAGCGCCTTGGACGCAGAAAGCGAATTCGCCGTACAGCGCGCGGTCGAAGAGCTTGCCAAGACACGTACGACCTTGATCGTGGCGCACAGGCTGGCGACAGTGAAAAAGGCGGACCGCATTGTAGTGCTTGAGGACGGCAAGATCGTCGCCCAAGGCACGCATGATGATCTGGTCGGGCAGGGCGGGCTTTATGCGCGGCTTGCACGTTTGCAGTTCACCGAGGGGCTTGCCGCGGAATAAACGCTTTTTTCGTGGCGTCAGACTTGTGATTGCCACCGATTTTCCCCAACCTAGGACCCTAGGGAGGCCGCATGTATTTGCGGTAAAGAATTTAGGGAAGGAGACGACATGGCGTTTGCAACTATGGCGGACCGCGATGCGATCGAAAATGAAAAGCCGTGGGAGGCGCGTAATACGCCGACGACGACCTATGCCTTGCTCAGCCAAACAGCGGCAAAACACAGCGCACGCAAAGCGGTGAGTTTCAGTCTTCTGTCCGATCCAAACGCAAAATGTGAAACGCTGAATTGGAATGAACTGCGCGACAAAACCGGACAAGCCGCGAATATGTTTCGCGCACTTGGCGTCGGTGAAAATGATGTTGTCGCCTATCTTATGCCCAATGCCACCGAAACCATTCTGACCTACCTGGGCGGTCAAGTTGCTGGTATCGTGAACCCAATCAACCCTTTGCTCGAGGCCGAGCAGATCGCCTCAATCCTGCGCGAGACGAATGCAAAAGTTCTTGTCACACTCAAAGCGTTTCCAAAGACGGATGTGGCACAAAAAGCTGCCGAAGCCGTGCGGCTTGCGCCGAATGTGACGCATGTTCTCGAAGTCGATTTGCACCGCTACCTGACGGGTATCAAGCGCTTGATCGTGCCGCTGATCAGGCCAAAAAACCCGGTCTCTCACAAAGCAACCGTGCTTGATTTCAATGCCGAGATGAACAAACAGCCGACGTCATTAAGCTTTGAAGATAGTCAGGTTGACCGGGTCGCTGCGTATTTTCATACGGGCGGCACGACTGGTATGCCCAAGGTGGTGCAGCACCGTTATTCCGGTATTGTCTACAACGCTTGGCTGGGTGACCGGCTTTTGTTCACCGAAAAAGACGTACAGATTTGCCCACTCCCACTGTTCCATGTGTTTGCGACAATCGTTTCGCTTGGCGCATCGCTGGGATCGGGCGCGCAGATTGTTTTCCCGACGCCACAGGGGTATCGCGGCGAAGGTGTTTTTGACAATTTCTGGAAGCTGGTCGAAAAGCACAAAGTAACCTTCATGATCACAGTGCCAACTGCCATGTCAGCCCTGATGCAGCGCAAGGTCGACGCGGATATTTCCTCACTGCGATTGGCGTTTTGCGGGTCCGCCCCTTTGCCGCTTGAGCTTTACCGCCGTTTCGAGGAAGCCGCCGGTGTTACCATCTGCGAAGGCTATGGTTTGACCGAGGCCACTTGTCTTGTATCAATCAATCCACCGAACGGTGAAAAGCGGGTTGGCTCTATCGGTGTGCCGTTCCCCTACACCGATGTGAAAATCATGTCATCCGCGACCGGACAGGAACAGCCAACCGATGAAATCGGTGAAATCTGTCTCTCGAACCCCGGTGTCTACAACGGAAAAACCTATACCGAAGCTGAAAAGAACGCTGATCTCTTTTATCCGGGGCCGGTGTCTGACGCGCAGTATCTGCGAACGGGTGATTTGGGACGTAAAGATGCCGATGGTTACTTGTGGATCACTGGGCGTGCGAAAGATTTGATCATTCGCGGCGGTCACAATATTGATCCCGCAGAGATTGAAGAAGCGCTTGCAGGACACGAGGCCGTAGCATTCGCTGGTGCGATCGGACAACCCGACAAACACGCCGGCGAAGTACCCGCCGCTTATGTGGAACTTGTTGAAGGCGCCGAAGTCAGCACCGAAGACCTGATGGCCTTTGCAAAGCAACATATTCACGAAAAAGCAGCGCATCCAAAACACATGGAAATCTTAGATGAATTGCCCAAGACAGCGGTCGGCAAGATATTCAAGCCAGACTTGCGCAAGCGGGCGATCACAAGAGTATATGATGCCGCTCTGGCCGATGTCGCAGCAGAAGTGAAAAGCGTTAGTGAAGATAAGAAGCGTGGTTTAGTTGCCCATATCAGTAAGACGGGTGACGTTGATGTCGCAGAAATAGGCAAAGCACTGAATGCTTACACTATTCCTTGGGAGATCGCGGACTAACTCTGCATGGGAAAAAATCAAAAAGGATAAATGCGATGACGAAACTTGCGTTCTTGGGCCTTGGGGTCATGGGTTACCCAATGGCGGGCCATCTGCAATCGGCCGGTCATGACGTCACAGTTTACAACAGAACCACGGCGAAGGCCGAAAAATGGGTTGGACAACATGGCGGTGCTTTGGGTGACACACCTGCCGCAGCAGCAGAAGGTGCGGAAATCGTGTTTGCATGCGTCGGCAACGATGATGATCTTCGCTCTGTCTGCTTGGGCAAAGACGGTGCATTTGCGAAAATGGCACCGGGAACCATTTTTGTAGATCACACAACAGTTTCCGCTGCGGTAACGCATGAATTGCATGAAGCCGCAGCCGGGCAGGATATCGCCTTTGTGGATGCCCCTGTTTCAGGTGGGCAAGCAGGTGCTGAGAATGGGGCCTTATCGGTGATGTGCGGTGGAGCCGCCGAAAGCTATGCAAAAGCTGAAGTCATTATCGCAGCTTACGCAAAACTCTGCCGTCGATTGGGCGAAAGGGGCGCTGGTCAAATGACGAAGATGTGCAATCAGATCGCGATTGCCGGCTTGGTTCAGGGACTATCGGAAGCTTTGCACTTTGCGCAAAAAGCCGGGCTCGACGGCAAAGCGGTGGTCGAGGTGATCAGCCAAGGCGCCGCTGGTAGTTGGCAAATGGCGAACCGGTTTGAAACCATGCTTGACGATAAATGGGACCACGGTTTCGCGGTTGATTGGATGCGCAAAGATCTTGGGATCTGTCTTTCCACGGCCGATGACAATGGCGCAAGTTTGCCTGTGACCGCACTTGTTGACCAGTTCTACAAGGATGTCCAAAAATTAGGCGGGGGTCGCTGGGATACATCATCGCTGTTGAAGCGATTGCAAGCACTAGACGATCGGGGCTAACCATCCGCGCATGTGACGTTTGCCTAAAACAGTGTGATGTCGGCTTTATCGGGGGCCTTGGTCGGTACCGGTTCAATAATTGGTCCGGGTCCAGAGATTTGCATTTGCCGTGCGGCACCCGATGCCGGCGTGAACTGGACACGGCGAGCCTTGTTGCCACCAAGGCTCTGCGCGACGCAAGCGATCCCTTCACGTTGAAGGAAATCTTCGGCAAAGCGTGCATTTGACGCCCCGATATCGCGGGAGTGTTCTGTCATTCGCGCTCCGCCGAACAGCTTTGCCTGCAAAGCGTTGCGATCTCCACCCGCGCGAAGAACCTTATTAATAAGCAACTCCATGGCATTCACACCGTACTTAAGGTCTTTGCTCGGATGTTGCGTGTCACCTGCAAGGAGAAAGTGGTTCATACCGCCAATGCCAGCCCTTCGATCAAAGAGGCAGACAGCCACACAGGAGCCGAGCACGGTTGAAAAAAGCACATTTGGGTCGGCTGAAACAGCATAGTCGCCTTGAACAATAGTCACTGTTTTTTGTGTGTTCATGCGCGCGCCCGGACCAGGCACGCGCGTAAAATTGCAGGACCTATTGCATCAATTGGCAATTGCTCCCTTACGCCTCCAAGCTCCATCGCAACGCGTGGCATCCCGTAGACAACACTTGTTGCCTCATCTTGCCCGATTGTATGTGCCCCATTTCGGCTTAGGTCGGTTAAGCCTTTCGCCCCATCGCGGCCCATACCAGTCAAAAGCGTAGCGACAATGTGTGGTGCAAGACGCGATGCAGACTGAAATAATGCATCAATCGAAGGGCGATGCCCCGAAACGAGATCGTCTGAGCGCAAGTCAATTGTCGGAGGCTGCTGCGCTGTTACCGACAAATGCGAGCGCCCATTTGGAGCAAGATAGATATGACCCTTTTGAAGTTCTGAGCCTTTTCGAGCTTCACACACATGTGCAGTGGTCGCACCATTCAAAAGCCGTATGAGACTGCCAGAAAATCCGCCGCCAGTGTGCTGAACAATCAATGTGGGCGGGGATTTGTCCGAGAAATGCTGAAGCACGCGGCAAAGCGCATCAATGCCACCTGTCGAAGCGCCAATCAGGATTAATTTCCTTGGGTCAAGATCTTTTGTAGACGTACTTTTTTGACCAGAAGACGAAGACTTTTGCCCTTGCAAAGAAATTGTTGCTTGGCGCACGGCAGCGGCAATTTGGCTCTCGTTGCAAGCTTCAGCAACTACTGGAAAACCCCAGGGTGAGGTCTTGCATCCTGGCTCTGCTCCATGAATAACACATCCAATTCCCATTATCTTGAAAAGTGTTGCAAGGAGTTCAAATTCCGGTGCCGAAGCCAGATCTGCACTTATGATCACGCAGTCCGGGCTATGATGTTCGGCAAGATCATAGGTATCTGTCAAAGATGTCTTCAAAATGCATCTAAGCCCATGAAACTGCTGTTTTAGTTGTGCAAGTATTCTTGCCTGCAAGACCGCTGATTGGTGGGTGATAAGAAAATGCATCTTTGACTATGGCCTCTTCTGCCCCCCATCAGTCAATTTGAACCGGTCGAGGCGGGTAGATGAATTGGGGGATCCTGGGTTTTGGAATTTCGTTGAAGAATTCCAAGATTTTATCACCAGCACAGGCGGATGATGGCATTACAAACCAACAAGGGCGATTACATTTAGAAAAGTTCGATAGGCTTTCTTTCTCGGGCAGTTGGTTCAACGGTAGAATGCTCCTTCTCCTGACCCATGATTTCTCGAAGTGTTTCGAGCTTGACGGGCGTGACGACCGTCTCATGGCAAATGCAGTAATCAGCCGGTATTTCGATTGCCAGGCGTTCCAACAGCGCACTTATCTCATCAAGCGTTTGTGAAAGCAGATCGATTGGCTGCAACCTAGCTGTCTGCGCGGGATCGACAGAAGAAGGCATGCCGTTTCCAAAGAAATCATCCTCTAGACTGGAGACAAGTTTGTGGGAATGACGCAAACAAACCGCCGTATTTGCGAGTAAAGTACGCAACGCCTTAGGTTTGTATGGAATAACTCTTTTATCTTCTGTCATAATTTACCAACAACACTTTCGATGCATTGTTTCATACTCGCCGTATTGAATGGCTTCTTGATGATATTGTTCAGCCCCAACGCCCGCCCTTTTGAAACCAAATCGGGTGTTGGGTTTCCTGTTACAAGAATAAAGCCGATGCGAGCCGTGGACTGGTTCTTGCGCAGAGCCTCCAACAACTCCAAGCCATCCATGCCCGGCATGTTGTAGTCAGAAAGGACCAAATGCACAGGGTCGCTAATCAACTTTGTGAGGGCTGAGCGACCATCATTTTCGGATTGGTTCTTCCAAATGCCCATTTCTTCAATAGCTTGGACCAAGAGACCGCGGCTCACGCCCATGTCGTCAACGATCATTACCCGAAGGGAATCTTTCAGGCTCATTCCTTTTCTCCTATGCTGGATGTTGGCGAGGCTAAGTTTGCAGACGAGACGTTTTGATAGGTCGTAATCCCAACGCTTTTCAGCGCCGACATTGCCGGGCCGCTAAGCCTTTCTGAGTGGCCAATCATTAGGTGGCCATCGTCTACCATGGCGCTTTCGAAGCGTTGCCAGAGTTTGGCTTGTGTCTCTTTGTCAAAGTAGATCGCTGCATTTCTGCAAAATATCACGTCAAACAGGCGTTGCATTGGCCAGTCTTCCATCAGGTTCAGCTCGCCAAAGGAAACCAAACTTCGGACTTCTGCGCTGATTTCAAAATGTCCGTCTTTACTACGTCCATTCGCAATCAGCACATTCCGGTATTCTGCCGGAATGGCCTGAACCTGTTCTGCGGGGTACCGTGCCCTTTTCGCAGAAATTATCATCTTTGGATCGATGTCTGTCGCCAGAATGCGAAAGTCGTAGCGTGCGATATTTGGATCCACCGAGAGGGCGGTTGCCGCCATACAATATGCCTCTTGGCCTGATGAGCATGCGGAACTCCAAAGGCGGACGCTTTCACCGGCTTTGCACTTTTCCAACAACCTTGGCATAAGGTGGGATTTGAGAAAGTCAAAATGGTGCATTTCGCGAAAAAAATGCGTCACGTTCGTGGTGAGTGCTGAGAGGAGGTGCTGATGCTCTTGCTGTCCCTCGGGGCGTTCTAGAAGTGCGCAATAGTCCCGGAAACTTTGTAGCTTAAGCGCTCGCAGTCTTTTCGCGAGGCGAGAGTATACCAAAGCTTTCTTTGACGGTTGCAAAAATAATCCGTATTTTGCATTGGCGAGATCAGCAATCATTCGAAAGTCGCTTTCTGAAAAACTGAAGTCACCTGACTTGGTGAATTCATTGTCTTTAATTGCAACTGTCATGCTGCGACACGCGACTGAGAAGTGAGTAGAGCTGTGAGGTCAATGATTTTTGTCATGTCGTCATCTAAAGGAATGACGCCCTGAATCGATTGTGTGGTGATGTCTTCTGCACCTCGTGGAGTTTCATGAACCATACCTGCGTCGACCCCAAGAATCTCCGACACGGACTCCACCATCAGACCTACAATTCTTTCCCCAATTGCAACAATGATGATGACATGTCGTTCGGTAGGTGCACTTGCTTGAAATCCGAGTTTAGTAGCCAAGTCGATGATCGGGATCACTGCGCCTCGTAAGTTGATGACACCTAGAATATGCGCTGGCGAATGAGGAAGAATGGTGACGGGCGTCCACCGTCTGATTTCGCGAATTTGGGTAATCTCAACACAAAAGTTTTGACCACCAGCAACTAACGTTACAAATTCATGCTTAATTGGAGCCTCCGGATCAATGAGTTGCGACACGAGCATTCTCCCTATGTGATTGTAGTTGTGAGACTGACTTCACTTTTGTAGTGGAAGCAATTGCGTCAGCATCGATGATGAGAGCAATTTTGCCGTCACCCAAAATGGTCGCACCGGAGATACCGTCAATTTCTCCGTAGTTGCCCAGTATACTTTTTACGACGACTTGGCGTTGATCAAAAATATCGTCAACTGCCAATGCGCATTGGGCAACCGCCTCTGTTTGGATCAATAGCAATACGCGTTCTGTCAGTGCCTTCTTACAGGGCGGCGCACCAAGTTGGGTTGCCAGGTCCAAGATCGGTACATATTCGCCTCGAATTCGGATGAGATTGTTATTCAAGCCAATCTTTGACAGATTTTCCGGTGTTGGTCTGACCGTTTCCAAAATGCTCGCGATGGGGACAACCATCGTCTGTCCACCGACATCAATGATCATACCATCCATGACTGCCAACGTGAGTGGCAGTGTAATTGAGAAAGTTGTGCCTTGGCCGGCGATACTATTGATCGAAACGCGTCCACCTAGTTCTGTGATCGTCGTTTTGACCACATCCATTCCCACGCCACGGCCGGAGAGGTTTGTCACTTCTTGCGCAGTAGAAAATCCAGGGGCGAACAGGAGGTGGTCAATCTCTTGGTCTGAGAGTTGTGCATCTTGGGCGATAAGTCCTTTATCTACCGCAATTTCGCGGATCCGCGGTCGATTCAAACCTGCCCCATCATCGATAATCTCAATTACAATTGTGCCAGAACGTTGACTAGCAGTGAGCCGAAGAGTGCCGTTGCGTGTCTTACCGCTTTCTTCGCGTACCTTTGGTGTTTCGATACCATGGTCAATCGCGTTTCTAATCATGTGTGTCAGTGGGTCAGCGAGGCGCTCTACAACAATCTTGTCAACTTCCGTCGTTTCGCCTTCGGTAATCAGCGTTACGTCTTTTTGTGTTGCGTCAGCGGCTTCTCTTGCAATGCGAAGCATCCTTTGGAAAAGAGGTTTGACCGGCTGCGCACGTATTGCCATGACACCTTCCTGTATTTCCCGTGCGAGCAATCGATAGTCATCAAGGTCACCATAGAGTTCCGCGCTGTTGGCAGGTGCGGCTTCTTCAATACGTTGTGAAATAACCGACTGATTGATAATCAATTCACCTACTGCGTTAATCAGGCGATCAACACGCTCTGGGTCTACGCGTAGGGTGCTAGCAGCTTTTTTTGTTGTTTTTTCTGCGCTTGGTGGCTCTTGTGCTGGAGTAAGAGGCCGACTTAACCGACTTTCATCAAGAGGCTCTATGTTCTCCTCAGAAAGCTTCGGCTCTGGCTCAGGTGTTTGAACGTCGAAGACCGCGGCATCCGCAGGCACGTCCGCAATGCTTAAATCGCAAAGGTCGTCAACAAACTGAAAGACATCGCGGATTGGAAGGTCGTTTTGCAAACCTTCAACTTCCACATGCCATTTTAAATAACCTGTTTCCCAATTAAAGTTATCAAAACTGTCTGGCAGTTCTTTTGTGCTGACGCTAATTTTCGTAGGGCCTAATTCCTGTAGCGCGGCGATGACTAATTGGGGATCATTTCCTGTGCCGTAGAACTCTTGTGTTGGTTGGAATGTGACCAGAAAAGCTGTCGTTTCCGTCGGCGGTTCAAACGACAGTGACAAGGCTTCGAACACAAACTCTTCTGGCTCTTCCTCGGCGCCCAGGAATGATTGAAGGTCGTCCAAGACCGGCCCAACGGCGTCATTGTTCGCAGGCATCTGATCTCTTGCTGCATCCACAAGGCCTGCAAGGATGTCACCGGCTTTTTGCAGAACGCGAAGCAAATTGTCTTCCAAAGCGAGCCGATCACTGCGCACTTCCTCCAAGACAGTTTCAAATGTATGTGCAAACTCGACCAAGTCATCCAGTGCGAAAGCGCCAGCCGCACCTTTAATGGAATGTACGGCGCGAAAGACGGCATTAACTGTTTCGCTGTCTGCATGGCCTTCGCGCATGTCGGTCAAACCCTCGGTTAGGGCCGCGATAAGATCTTCGCATTCTTCAAAAAACGCCTCTAGGATCGATTGTTCTGCCATCTGCTAGGCCCCAGTAAGGCGCTTGATGACGGCAACAAGTGACGCATCATCAAATGGTTTCACAATCCACCCGGTCGCTCCGGCATTTCGGGCACGTTCTTTCAGTGCTGCGCCACTTTCCGTTGTGAGTACCAAGACAGGGACGGCCCGGTTTACATCACCTTTGCGGATATCTTCGATAACGCCAAACCCGTCTTTGTTGGGCATGTTTACATCAGTGATAACCAAATCGGCGTCAACATCTTGGAATTTTGCAATTCCATCTACGCCGTCGACGGCGGTCGTCACGTTAAATCCAGCGTTTTCCAGGGCGGTGGTCAAAAGGGCACGAATGGTACGTGAATCGTCGATTGCGAGAATGCGAGCGCTCATGCCGACGCCCCTGAATTCTGCAAGATGTCTTTCAAGCCTAACGTTTCAGCCCCGCTTAAGAAGCCGGCGGATGGGTTTGCAAGCATCAGTTCTTTGCCGGACTTGCGAGACGCTTTCAAAGCCATCGTGAGCAATTGTGCGACAAGTCCGTTCAGCCGTGTTACCGCACTGCAATCAATTTCGACTTCCTGATCCTGCGACGTCGACAAAAACACGTAGAGTTTTTCGCAATCGTCTATCTTCGCCACAGCTGGCAATACGTAGGTCAATCCGACTGTCGTCATATCTAATAGTCCCCGCGTCATAGCTTGCTGGCAAACAGCACCAACACAGGCTCTATGCCGCACGGTCACTTAATTTGGCGTAAATGGTCGCCCGGTTCTTTTACCGAGCGCAATTGCGTCCGTTTTACGAGATACGATTGCCAGTTCATAAGTAGCCGCGCCATGGTGCTTTGTGACGGGGCATAGCTGACAGCACATGGCAGTGCGTTGATCTGTCGTCGCAGGCACTCAGATTTTACTCGAAGCATAGCGAATCACTGTGAATCGCGACCTTTTGGCAAGCAATTGATGCCTTAATTTCCGCATAAATCATTAAGAATAGAGGCTTCTTTGTGTCAGGACCGCGCTCAGACACTTGATTGCAACAGTTTTGACAATTGCGTGAAAAAATTCCCCTATTTTTTAAACTACTGCGACGTAAGAGTTTGACAGAAGCGAATTTACTCGCCTCTAAGCACAATAATATTGGCGGCGTTTGCACCAAACGCGTCGCTGGTTGTCTATGGATTTTTAGTGAAAGTCTCTTAATGTTATTCAATCTTGCGTCCGCCATCCGCCAGAAAAAAGTACCTCAAACGGTCTTTGCTTCTATTGTATTTCTGTTCGGAGCGATGGCTTCACATGCGCAAGCACAGGAATTCGACTGGCTGGTCAACATTGACGACATTGTAGATGGCGTAGACTACGACCCGACAGCTGCTGGGCAACAAGTCCTGACAGATATCGTGGTCACGAATGACGGCCCAGATCCAGCGCCTGCAACGACGCATTCGTTTGCGTTTGCCGATGATCCGGATTTTTCACTCGCATCAACATCCGGATCGATGACAGGGTGTGTCACAAGCACATTCACGGGCGGTCTTGCGCCTGCGCCGTTTCCAGCACCTTTTACCGCAGCACTTCCTTATGACACCGGAACAATTGTCACCTGTGACGTGCCAGCTCTTGGCGAAGGCGAAACCGCGAACGTGTTGGTGGCGTTTGACACCAACGACGCGGCGGTCTTGAACATCGTCTCGCAAGTGCCTTTTGACGTTGGCGAGTCCAACGAAATTAACAACCGAATTTCTGAGACGATTACAATCGTGCGTGCTGCTGATCTCGAGATTGATTTGTCGATCCCGGGCGTTCCAGTTGATGGTGATGGCAATACACTACTTGCGGCTGGTGAAGAATTCACATTCGCTGTAGATATTAGCAACTTGGGGCCCAATGACGCGCAATCCTACCGCGTCACGGTGCCAATCCCAGGCAGCTTGGTGAACGTCGCGCCTGTTGCCGGAATATCGGCAGATTCATGTGCGGTTGTTGGTTCAAACCTTGTTTGTGATATCGCAGCAGAATTGCTGACCGGTGCAGCTGCGCCAACGCTTCTTTTTGATGCTCAAATTGGCGTCGCAGATAGTTCCACAATTGGTATTTCAGGTGTTGTCGACAACAGTACCCCGATTGATGCTGTGGCTGACAACAACACTGATATTGCGATCATTTCTGTGCAAGCAGGAACAGATGCGTCCATTACCAAATCGCGGGTTGATCAAGACGGCGTACCCTTGATCGAGGGCGATCTTGTGACGTTTACCTTAAACACGGCCTACACAGGCAATGCGCCCACAGGTATTACCGTCACTGATGACATCCCCAGCAACTATGAAATTCTCAGTGTCTCAAGCACAGGTGGTTACAGCTGTACGGAGCCCGAACCTGACGGCACATTTGCGAGCCAAACAGTCGTTTGTACAAACCCAGGTGGCGGTCCTGCTGCGGCAGATGCGCCAATCGGTACGATCACAATCGAGGCCCGTGTACGCGATGACGGCGCCGCAGCCCTTGTGCAGAACGTAGCAACAATCGTCAGCACCGGCCCGGACGAGCAAAACACGGATAACAATACTGCAAGAGATGAGCCAACGGTCATCGCGGAACCTACCGTTGATGTCGCAGCACGCAAGACGGGTCCTACGCGCGGTTTAGCCGTCGTCGGAAACAGCTACAACTATTCAATCTACGCTGAGGTCATTGGCAACCGCGATTTGACGGGAACAGTTACGTTGACCGACCTTCTTCCCGCAGGAATCACGGTCAACGGAATCAGCGAGGATGCGGGCTATGTTTGTACAGTAGACGGTGCTGCACCGGTCTTCCCAATTGTTGTTGACGACGCCAATGCGCCAGTTGCGTTGGTTTGTGTGCAGACATTCGATGAAACCGATCCGCTTCTTGTGAATGTCCCCTTCAGCGAAGAGCGACGCATCATCTACAACACAACGATCAACCGCGCAGGGTCAATTGCCAATACGGTCGCCGTTGGTGTCGGGAATGGTAACCTCTCTGGCGGAACAACTGATAATGATACGACCACCTACAATGTCACTGCCGATTTAGCGGTCGATTCCGCTAACATCAGCGTCATCAAATTCGCAGAAGGTGCGCGCGATGATGCGCCAACGGCCATAGCAGGTGAACCCTACACATTCCAAATTCAGATCAATAATGCAGGACCGCAGCCGTCGCAGAACGTGCGTGTTCTGGACGTCGTAAATGGTTTGCAAGACGGCAACATAGCGTTCGATAGCGTTGGATATGAGAACACACCCGCAGGGTCCTGTGTCCAAGATCAGGAAGGTGACACGAGCCGTCGCTTAAACTGTACAATCGCCAGTGTGCCGGTCTGTGGTGGTTTGACGGGCGTCGATTGCCCGATCATCAGCTACACGATGATCCCTGGCGGTGACGCCGAGACGCGCAACAATGGCGTACAGGCATTCTCGACCGTTACGCCTGACCCTGCGGGGCCAACCAGCCGTAGTGATGTCGATTATCCGTTCGAGCGTCGCGCCGACGTGACAGTGTCCAAACGCGTGCCTCCGACAGCAGCTGTTGGCGTTGATTTGACTTACCTTGTCGAAGCGCTGAATGAAGATAACAACCTCAGCTCTGCTGCGGGCGTCTTTATTACGGATATCTTGCCTCCCGATGTCACGTTTATTTCCGCAACGCTACCGAATGGTGATCCTTGCGGAACGACGCCGGCCCCCTTGGCCGTTTCGTCAGGCCTGACATCGAATGCCACCAATACGGTTATTTGTACGTTCCCCGGGCTCATCGCAAATGGTGCCTCTCAGGTTGCGACAATCGTCGTGCGTCCAAACTTTGATAACATTTTTGAGACAATCACCAACAACGTAAGGGTCGACGCCACAACGATCGAGACGAACCCCGACAACAACACATTTTCAGTTGATACTGAAATCTCGGCGCCTGCTGTCGATCTTATTATCAACAAAGACGACGACGTTGATCCGCTCCCGCTTGGGGATGAAGTGCTCTATACTGTGACTGTCACGAATGCTGGACCATCAGCTTCCCAAGACGTGGTGATCACCGACACTTGGCCAGATTCCATCATTAGCTTTCAGGGCGTGCGTCAGCTGCCTGCCGGTGGTACGTGTTCGACGATCCCCGCAAATGATACCTTCGGTGAAGACATCGTTTGTGAGGTGCCATACCTTGAGGCTGATCAGACAGTCACACTGATCTTTGCAGGTCGCGGTGATGCACGCGGTGCCGTCACCAACAACGCCTCGGTCAGCTCGCGCGAGATTGTCGGTGTTCCTGATCCAAATGATCCAAGCACGATCCTGACATTTGACGAACAAGACGCGAACAACCAGATCTCCGATCTCACCACGGTTCGCCCGCGCGCTGACGTCGAGGTGACATCGAAGACCGCGGTGACAACACCTGCGTCAGATCCACCTGTTGTGAACTTGCGCGAAGAATTTGCCTTTGAAGTGCTGGTCACCGTCAATTCAGGTCCGGGCCTGAACGAGGCCGAGGCCGTAACATTCAGGGATCAACTTCCGCCAAACATGGTTTTGGTTGGCGCGCCAACATTTGTCGTCACGACATCTGGCCCGGCCGACCCATTGCGTGCTTGCGCGGGCATCGCAGGCGAGACGCTTGTGACCTGTCAATTTGGAACGCTGCAACCTGATGACACAGTGCTGATCACAATTCCTGTGCGCGTCGACGCAGTCTCTGTGGATCCGCAAGTGATTACCAACACGGCGTCTGTTGCGACAGACTCTTTGGAAGATGTTCCCGCCCGTCTGAACAACACCAACACAGGCGATATCACCGTTGCGTCCTCCAGCATCGCAGGCAATGTCTTTCGTGATTTCGCCGATAACGAAGATCGCGATCTCGGCGATACGAACGTTTCTGGCGTGCCAATCACGCTAACGGGTGTGACCTTCGACGGGATCACCATTGATCCAATCACCGTCGACACAGATGCCGACGGCAACTTCTTGTTCGATGGTTTGCCAGAGGGCACGTATACCGTGAGCCGCGGTGATGTGGATGAGGACTATCTTGAAGATGGTATCAACACGAGCGGCAACATTGACGGTGCGGACCAAGGGTCCACGGTCGGCGGTAACGCCATTGTCGATATCGCTTTGCCACCCGCCAGTGACAGCGTCGAGAACATCTTCCGGGTTGTCCCGCAAGCGCGCGTTGGTATTGCCAAAGACGCAAGCGTCGACAGCCTGAATGCGGACGGCAGTGTGAACGTGTCCTTTGATCTTGTTGTTGAAAACTTCAGCATCGAAACACTGATCAACGTTTCAGTGACGGACCAGTTGTCTGGCGGCGATCCGCGCTTTGGCACTTTCGTAAGCCTTGCCAACCCACTGACTGATCCGCTGGCCCCCGGCCAATATACGATCATTGCGGCCCCCGGCGGCGACTGTGGCGTGCAAAATGCGGGCTATAATGGCGACTTGGACCAGGTTTTGGTCACAGGCGGTATTCTTGATCCAGGCGATGTGTGTAACGTGACGTTTGGTCTGCGTGTGACGCCAACAGCGGCGCAATTGGCAGATGGCTTTGAAAACCAAGCGACCGTGACTGCAGAGGGTGACCTGTCTGGTCAAACGTCTGATGGTCCTGACGCCAATCCGCAACTGACCGACGATTCCGATGATGGCGTAGAGCCAGACGCGGATGACAACGGTCAAGGCAACGAGCCCGGCGAGAATGATCCTACGCCAATTCCTTTGGCATTCGAATCCAGCATTGCGCTGATCAAAGTGGCTGACCTGACAGCGATCTCCACACCGTTCATTTTGGATGGCGATACGATCACCTACCGCTTCACGGTGCGCAACACAGGTAACGTGACACTGACGGACATCACGATTGAAGAAAACTTGATCGGTGCGGTTGTGTCAGGCACGATCCCGTCCCTGGCGCCCGGCGAAGAAGATCAAACATCGATCACGGCCACATATCTTGTGACGCAAACCAACATCAATGAAGGTCAGGTTATCAACACCGCGACAGTAACGGGAACTGATCCATTCGATCAGCCCGTGACGGATGACAGCGGTACGACTTTTGATGATGATGAACCGCTCATCACGACGCCGCTTGCACAGGTGCCGGGTATTGCGCTTGTCAAACTGGCCGATACATCAGGCATTCAAGATCCGACCCAAGTCGGTGATGTGATCAGGTACACTTTCGAGGTGCGCAACACTGGCAACGTCACGCTGACGAATGTCTTCATAGAGGACACGTTGGATGGTCTGACGCTTATTGGCTCGCCTATCGCGACGCTGTTGCCCGGTGCCGTCAACTCGGATGCGTATTCTGCGACATACACGATTGATTTTGACGACATCGAAGCGGGCGAAATCATCAACCGTGCGACGGTGACGGGTACTGACCCCAACGATGACCTTATCAGCGATGACAGTGGTCTGACGCCTGAAACAGACGAAGACACGGTTGTGCCGTTGTCACGTCAGCCAGGGATCGAGACGACCAAAACCCAAGAGTTCGTCGATGATGGCGATGGGCGGGACGGTGTCGGTGATACGATCAACTACACCATTACCGTGCGCAACATCGGCAACGTACCTTTGAGTGGTGTGACAGTCGACGACACGCTGACCAACTTCGATGGCGCAGAGCTGGATCTGACGGAATTGCCAGAGTTTGATTCCGCTGACCAAGGTTCGCTCGAAGGAACCCTGCTGCAAGGTGAAACAGCGACCTACTTTGCAAGCTATGTGCTCGAGCTTCCAGACGTCATTGCGGGTGGCGTCAGCAATACTGCGACTTCGACTGGCGTTGGCATCGATGGCGATGATGGCGGCCCCGGCACGCCGCGCCCGGTTGATGATGTGTCAGACGATGGCGACGACACAGACGGCAACACGACCGACGATCCGACCGAGCAACCTTTGGCGCCGAACGTGGATAGTACCGGTCTGTCTATGAACAAAACGACCCCGAATGAGGTTGTGTCACGGGGCGAAGTCGTGCCTTACACGATCACGGTCGCGAACGAGAGTTCCTTCACGGCAGGGCCTTACAACATCGTCGATCGCCTGCCAAATGGCCTGATCTACATCCCCGGTTCCGCAACCATCGATGGTGCCGTGGCCGAAGTGACATTCATCGCAGGCCGGGTGACCTGGTCTGATGTGACAATCCCTGCACTGGGCGAGGTCGTGGTGACACTTGAGGCGCGCGTTCTTAACGGTGCGCGGTCCGGCTCCCTCGTGAACAGCGTGTCATTGATTGACCCGGTCACAGGCGAAGCGGTGCTCAGCGACGAAACCGCGACGGTGCGTATCCTGCCAGACACATTGTTTGAATGCACGGATGTGATCGGCAAAGTCTTTAACGACGTGAACGGAAATGGCTATCAGGATGCACCTGATACGGTTGGCCGCGGTGTGGTCTCGGATCAAAGCTTCTTGGGCGGGAAGGGTAAGATAAGCCCGGCTGCAATTGAACCGCGTGACGAGTTGGGTATCCCCGGCGTGCGCCTGGCAACAGTAGACGGGACCATTATCACAACAGATGAAAACGGTTTCTATTCAGTGCCTTGCGCGTCTTTGCCCGCAAGCGGTGGATCGAACTTCATCATTAAAGTGGATGAACGGTCTTTGCCCGCTGGTTACCGCATGACCACAGAAAACCCGCGTGTCAGCCGCCTTACTCCGGGCATGATGGCGGAAACCAACTTCGGCGCTTCTGTTGCCTTGCAAGTGGTTCGGGTTGATCTGACAACTGCATCCTTCGTGCAAACAGCGGACGGCATCGCGATGTCTGCTGGCTTGCGAGACGGGCTGCGCGGTGTGCTTGAACAAATAGCAGGCTCACCGAGCAACATGGTGCTGTCCTTCTTTGTATCTGCATCAGCGGATGCTGATGATGTGTCCTCTGCGCGCGCGCTGCTCGACATGGTCGAGGATCAAGTGAAACGCGATTGGCGAGATATTGGCCGGGTGCGTCTGCGCATCGAGCAAGCCATCGTGCGTGCTGGTCAGTAGAGGAAAATGATAATGAGAGTTTTTGTGTCTATGGTACCCAAGTCTTCGTCACGTCCAGCAATGTTGCGGACAACTGCATTGGCCAGTGTTGCAGCACTTTTGACGGGCATTACACCCGCCGCAGCACAGGTTTGCGACTTTACGGTGATCCCGCTTCCAGCAGGATGTGAGGCACCCAATGCGGGCCTTGCCGTGTCCGTTCCGGTGCAGCCAAATGTTGAAACAGTTGATGGTCTGTCGGTTGATGGCTTTGGCGCTGATGGGTTTTCGATCTCGATTGATAACCGCACCGTCGCAGGCGCACCTGCGCCATCGGTTCGTCAGCGTACCGATGACATCCGCAATGATGCAGCCGAAGTCGACGTCCGTTTTGATGGCCTCGACACACGCCGTTTCCTAAATGTGGTGACGTCAGATCAACGCAACGCTTACCGTGCAGGCGAGGAAATCACTTTCCGGGCCTCCACGAACTATCCGGCCTATCTGTCGCGCGCAGAAATTCAGGTGCGTGATCGCAGCCGTTTGGGTGCGCCAGTCGTCGCGACCGTGCCAATCAAACCAAATGGTACCGCAAGTTTTGTAATGCCCAGCGCGGGCGAGGGGGATTTGTCCTACAGCCTACGCGTCTACGATGCGCAAGGCCGCTACGATGAAACCAACCCGCTGGGATTAACCCGCACAAGCCGCGGTGTTGACGGAAGTGCCGTTGGGTTTGCACCCTTCGCCGCCGTCGGTGAAGGCGACAACAACACAGCACGGCGCGGTATCCCGGTACGTGGTGGCGTGATTACGACATCCGGTGTCGCCACACCAAACGGCACCGTGACTGTGATGGGCGAAACCGTTCCTGTGGACAGTAATGGGCGCTTTGCGGTCAGCCGCGTTGTCCCTGCCGGTGATCAGATCGTCACTGTGAACGTCAACGGGCGTGATTATGTGCGCGACGTCGAAGTACCAGCCTCTGAATGGTTTTATGTCGGCATCGCTGATTTGACAGCAGGCATCCGCGAAGGCGGCCCTGCAGACGACGACCGCGAGACTTATACCAATGGCCGTCTCGCGTTCTACACCAAAGGGACAACTGCAAGCGGGTACACAGTCACAGCTTCCGCAGACACCCGCGAAGGTCCGATTGACGAATTGTTCGACCGCCTGAACGATAAAGACCCGAACCGTGTGCTCGACCGCATCCGCGCCGATGGCACCGACGTTTACCCCACTTACGGCGACGACAGCACATCATTTGATGACACTCCGACCTCTGGCGCCATCTATCTGCGTGTTGAAAGCGAAACGCTGCGCTTCACGCTAGGTGATTTCCGCACAGGGATCGCAGGCCCCGGCCTGTTGAACAATGCACGTGATCTCTATGGGGTTGAACTGGCCTACCAGTCACCCAACGTCACAGAACACGGTGAACCACGCTTCAATGTGATGGGCTATGCAGCCCAGCTTGATACGGCTGCACAGCGCGACATTTTGCGCGGAACTGGTGGATCGGTCTATTTCCTGACCCGTCAAGATATCACGGGTGGTTCCACCACAGTGACCGTTCAAGTGATTGATCCGGACACCGGTTTCGTCGTCGACAACCGTCTGCTGACCGAAGGGATCGACTATACCGTTGATCATATCCAAGGCGTGATCCTGCTTGCAGGTCCATTGACGTCGAACACGGGTTCAGGTGGTTTGATCAACGATGGCGTTGGCGAATTTGATGTGAACCTTGTTGTGCAGTATGAATTCACACCTTTGGGTGGCTTGGACGATGTGAACGCCTTTGGTGGCCGCGCCGAAGTCTGGGCCACAGACGCGCTGCGGCTCGGCGCAAGCTTGATGACCGAAAACACGCCAAGTGGCACTGATCAAGAGATCGCCTCGGTCGATCTTCGCTACCGTTTGGGCGAGACAAGCTATGCGGAGTTAGAAGTCGCACGCACCGAAGGCCCCGGCTTTTCGCGCTCGACCTCAACGGATGGCGGCCTGACGATTGCCTCTACTGGAGGGGCCGCGTCTGATGCGGCACAAGCCGTACGCTTTACCTCGCAACTTGATCTCGAAGAGATGGGTTTGGGCTACGTCGGCAATGTTGGCTTGCAGTATGAAAGCAAAGACGCGGGCTTTAGCACGCTGAACGAAGACATCACTGACGACCAGGTTTTCTTTGGCATTGATGGTGAAATCGAAGTCACTGAACGTTTGGCTCTTGGCGTTGATGCTGAACGCTTCGACTCTGACAGCGGCCAAGAGAAAGCACAGATAGAAGCATCCGCAGCTTATCAGATCAGCGAGATCTGGAGCATCGAAGGCGGCTTGCAGTACACCGATCAGACATCTCCGACCAGCGCGGACGATACCGGTAACCGGACTGATCTGGGCTTGCGCCTGACATATACGCCATCTGATGCATTGGAGGTTTATGTCTTTGGACAGGCAACGCTTGCAACCGAAGGTGGGTTGTCAGACGACAATCGCTTTGGTGTTGGCGTTGATGCAGAAGTCACCGACGCGGTGAGTGTCGCCGCCGAGGCATCAGACGGCGATAACGGTCTGGCCGGTAAGTTGCAGCTTTCTTATGCGCCAACAGATAACAACGAAATCTACCTTGGCTACACACTTGACCCGACACGGTCTGGCGCGGGCAGCGCATTGGCTGACAACGGCAAAGTCGTCTTGGGTGGTCAATACCGTTACTCAGAACAGATGAGCAGCTACGCTGAGAGCATCTATGACATGCCGGGCGACCAGCGCTCACTGACACAAGCCTATGGCCTGACCTACACGCCGAGCGATTTCTGGACCTATAGCCTGGGTTTGGAAACAGGGCGGGTGCGCGACCGGGAAGCGGGTGATTTTGATCGCACAGCAGTGTCATTCGGAACGGCCTACGCCCGCGACGAGGATCTGTCGATGCGTGCACGTGTCGAGTACCGCACAGAAGATGGCGACGGGTCCGCACAAGATCGCGATACGGTCGGCCTTACAGCAGGATATTCGAACAAGGTCACACGTGACTGGCGCGTCTTGATCGATGTTGATGCACTTTTCTCTGACAGTGCAGAAGACGATTTCCGCGATGGCGAATATCTGCGCGCCTCATTGGGCTATGCCTATCGGCCCGTCGATAACGAACGGTTCAACATGCTGTTGCGCTACACCGCATTGCAGGACCAACCCGGCGAAGATCAGCTCGACGCCAATGGCAATGACGATGGTCCCAAGCAGCGCAGCCAAGTTGTGTCCGTGTCAGCAAGTTATGACTTGAACCGCGAATTCACGCTCGGTGGCAAACTTGGCTATCGCAAAAGCGAAGTCGCAGATCGCGGCACCGATGATTTCACCGACAACACCGCCACGCTTCTTGTGGGCCGGATTGACTGGCATGTGGTCGACAAATGGGACGTCTTGGGCGAAGGCCGTGTGCTGTTTACGCAAGAGACCGACATCGTCGAGCAAGGCGCGCTATTGGGCGTCTACCGCCACATCAACGACAACGTCAAAGTAGGTGTCGGTTACGAGTGGGGTGCCGTTTCAGACAACGAAACGAACCTTGACTACGACGCACAGGGTTTGTTCATCAATCTGGTCGGTAAGTTCTAAAGCGCCAGCCGGTCAACATAAAAGAAAAGCCCCGTCATTTGGCGGGGCTTTTTTTATGGGTATAGCATGGGCGCAAACACTTCACTTCCTGGCGGGATCAAGGTTACGCGCCAACAACACGTTTGACCGCAATCGATGACAAGTTGCTTATGACTGATGCTCACAGGACGCGCCTAACCGCTCAGCTCAATCGTCCGTAAAACGTCATTCTTGCACTTTCGGACAATTCCACACCTTGTTTTGAGTTATAGGCCAGCACGGCCAGAATACGGGTTGTATCGCTTTCATTTGGTGACACACGGTGGATCGCATTTCGACCGCGAAACAAGACCAATGTGCCGGGATCCATAGTCAGAATGTCTGGTGCCGTGTGCCCGTCCAGTAAAGCACGAACGCCACTGTAGTTCATTTCGCCGCGGTCTGCGTCACGCAAATCCTTGATGTACTCAAACCTGCTTCCGGCACTCGGTTTTTGAATAAGAAGTGTGATCGCAAAAGACGAATTGTCGAAGTGCCAACCCAATTCCTGCCCGCGTTTGGCGTAATGGATGTTTATCGAAGATAGTGGGTCTGCATAGGGATGCAGTGCTGCTTCCCCGGCAACAACTGCGATGAAGCGTTGAAACGTCGGATCATCATAGAGCGCGCGCAAAGGCGATGAAGCGTCGATAACGTCGTCGCAAATACATCCCTTCGAGGAAATGACTTTTCGGTTTGCAGGGTGGTCCGCCGGGTAGGTATTATCATCGGGCGTTAAATAGACGGAGTGTTTCTGGGCGCAGAAATACGCTTGGTCCTGTTTGGCGGGGCTTTCAGTCAGTATGTCGGCAAGCTTGGACGGACGGATAAACTCAGGCAGGACTAACACACCATGTTCTGACAAAGTCTGGCGGCAGACGTCGGAAAAATCCGATGTATCTATGTGGTATCTCTCTACATCGACGATGTCCGAAATTGTCATCAAAGGGCTCTCCATTCCAAGAGGACACTGTCCCAATATCTGTGCAATCCTTCAAGGCAAGATTGGCCCTGCTGCGGTGCTGACAGGGCGTAACAACATTCAAAACGCCGTGAATTTGTTGATTCACACTATGAGCAAAAGACCCTTCGACGGTAGGTGTGCCCCTAAGTGAAGCGTCCAGCGTACGCTTCTGCCGTCAATGTTGGTCTGTACCCACGACAAGCAGTGACGCCAAACTTAGAACGCGAGCCGCTGTGCGGATGCAGAGTGATCGTTTAACATTAACGGAGAATGCGAAAATGCAACGCCGCACTTTACTGACCAGTATGATAGCCTTGGCCGGCACCAGCGCTTTTGGCGCGACCGGCACGTTCGAGATTACACGCACCGAAGCTGAGTGGCGCGCGATGCTGACGGAATTGGAATATGCCGTCATGCGCCAAGACAAAACAGAGCGCCCTTTCAGCAGCCCGCTGGATAAAGAGACACGTGCAGGCACCTATCACTGCAAAGGATGTGATTTACCTCTGTATTCGTCCGAACAAAAATACGACAGCGGCACAGGATGGCCCAGCTTTTGGGATGCGCTTGCCAATGCTGTCGGCACGCGCCCTGACAATTCGCTGTTCATGCGGCGCACAGAGGTGCATTGCCGCCGGTGTGGATCGCATTTGGGCCACATCTTTAACGACGGCCCGCAGCCCACAGGCAAACGCCACTGTCTGAACGGCGTCAGTCTTGTCCTCAAGGCCTAAGTGCCATCCGGCATTTAGGACCCCGGATGGTGATGAAATGTGTCAACATACACGTTAACGTACTGATTTATCTATGATTTCAGTGTAAAATGGTGCCCAGGGGCGGAATCGAACCACCGACACGAGGATTTTCAATCCACTGCTCTACCCCTGAGCTACCCGGGCACCGGGACGTCTGCGCGCAAGCGCTTCGTCGGGTAGCGCGGTTTTAGACGCGGTGGGTGGGGGTGTCCAGAGGGAACTGCATCAAAAACAGGTGCCTAATGCGGTTTGTTCTGGTCGGCTTGCCTGAGTTCGTTTTCAAGCGCGTCTGCATCCTCTGGATCGTCAGCAGGAATGGCATAATTCCCGTTAAACCACTTCGCCAAATCCAGATCAGCACAGCGTTTTGAGCAAAATGGCCGAAACTTGGCCTCGGTTGGTTTTTCACACATTGGGCAGGGCATCAGATGTCCTTGATCAACTTCGCGGGAAATGGCGGGCGCTCGCGTTTGCGCTGCAACTCAAAAAGCCCCATTGGCGTCCAACCGACCAACGACGTCTCGATTGGATCGGCTTTGAAGGAGGCCCGCAAGGATTGCTCAACCTGTTTACGGTGCGCTTTCGACATGGAAACGAAATCAACGCTGATCTGTCCAGCCAAACCGCGCAGACGCAATGCGCGGGGCAGGGCGCGTGCGGCTGCAAGGTTCGCCTTGAGTGCCGCCGCAGGGGACGTGTCATTGCCGGTATTTACATCGACAGCGACCAACGCGCGCGTGGGCTCGACATACATCGCGCCTTCGCCAAGAGGGACCTTTGCATCGCCGAGATTTGCGATCTGATCCAAAACCCCGTGATGTTCAAACGCTCCAGCATCAGTAATTACCTGCGCCGCTCCGGTCCATTCGCGCCATGCAACGGCGTGCGGCCCATCGCCTTCCGTCAAAGCCTCGGGTGTTGTTCCTTCAGCATCAGGTAAAACAGCATCTGCCAGCGACAGCATGGCAATAATATCTTCTGCGATCTCGGCTTCATCCGCCGCCGCACATGATGATCGCAGGATGAGCCCGTGGGGGCTGTCAAAGACCTCATGCGCCACCGCCAGCAAGTTATCCCTGATATCTTCATCAGTGATTTGACGCGAGATGTTCAGACCAGGTTTGCCGGGCGTGACAATGGCATATCGGCTTTTGAACAACACCCGATCCGTAACTGGCACGGCTTTGCCATCCTCAGAAATCCCGGTGACCTGGACCAAAAGTGGCTGACCGGGGCGCAGCCCCTTGCCATGCCGCAAGAACGCAGTCTCGCCCTCCGGCAGGCGCAGCATCATGCCGCCTTGGCCTTTGATCGGACGATCGCAGATAGCCCGGAAAATCGCACCGGGGCGCGGCGCGTCGTCATGATCAAGCAAGATATCATCCAGCTTGCCGTCTACCAGATAAGCTGCGGCCTCAATTTCACCGATATGATCAAGAATAATCGCGCGACCCTTCATGGCGCATCTCCATAAAGCATAATACCTGCGGCTGTCAGCAGACCCGCAGTTTCCGTCAAAGGCAGGCCGACGATGCCGGTGTAGGATCCATTGATCCATGGAATAAACGCGCCTGCGGGGCCCTGAATTGCATATCCGCCCGCTTTCCCGCGCCAATCGTCAGTGGCAAGATAGGCGTTCACTTCGGCGTCCGAAAGCTGCTTGAAAGCAACGGTGCTTTGCACATCCTTGGTCCACACCTTGGTGCCGCGTTTGACCGCAAGCGCGGTGATAACCTTGTGGCGTCGACCCGAAAGGGCAAACAAGAACTGTGCCGCTTCGGCTGCATCAACGGGCTTGCCCATGATCCGACGACCAAGGGCAACTGTCGTATCTGCACAAAGAACAACTTCATCGGCGGCGGCGTCAACGGCAGCGACCTTCTCAGAAGCAATCCGTTTGACGTAGTCACGTGGCAATTCGCCTTTACGGACATCTTCGTCAATATCGGGCGGGCGCACCGCACTGGGCGTCAACCCAAGTTGCGCCAATAGCTCCAATCGCCGTGGCGAGCCGGAACCAAGCACTAATTTCAGCGAAGCATCTGGGGGCAAAGTGGTCATTTGCAAACATTCACCCGCGAGAAGCCAAGCTTCACGTTATTTAAAGCGATAGTTAATCCGACCCTTGGTCAGATCATAAGGTGTCATTTCGACTTGTACCTTGTCGCCGGCCAGAACCCGGATGCGGTTTTTGCGCATCTTGCCTGCCGTATGCGCGATGATCTCATGGCCGTTTTCCAGCTCGACCCGAAACGTCGCGTTTGGCAGAAGTTCTTTTACGACACCTGGGAATTCGAGCAGTTCTTCCTTGGCCATGTGATCTCCTGTAATTGTGATCCACCAGTCGTGGACGGCGTTTACATGCGCCTGAATTGCTGATTTTTCAAGGGTTAATCGGTATAGGGAGTGTTTTGGTGTGGAAAGCTGGATGACACGAGCGATCTTGGCAGAAACTTGACAAGGCCGCGTAGGGGGCTGGGGGGCGTGAATGGCTTGTTTGAGCCCGTAGAAGAAATAATTGATAGTTCTTTAGATATCTGCTTTTCTCCTCGATTGCTTGAAGAGTGTATGGATTCTTGAAGAGCTACCTTAGCTCACTTTCACACACAGGTATGGCCCATTCGGGCAGTTGGATTGTCATTGGCAATTCCGCCAAAACTTCGTCCATTACGTCAGCTGTAAGCGCCGCTATCTCGCAAGCATAGTCAGCATTAGTTTTGCCGGGATTTGCGTCCAACCATTCTCTCCTATCGCGCTCTTCAAAGTAACCCGCCGCCCCCAACCCAACAATGGGCACCGCAGTGGCAATCCGCCTTATTCTGGCTTTGGCTTTCAATCTCGCGATTTGCTGTCTGTTCTGGATAGCTTGAGTTGCCACAGCCTTCGACATCGCAGTTACTCGCATCGTCTGACTAACCGCCCAAATCGACGCGGAGACAGCAAGAGATGCGAGCGAGATTATCAGCAAAATGGCGAAAGTGGTGTTACGAAGAAAGCTTACCAAGTAAGTACCTCTTTGATAATACTCGAGTGCGGCTTCCCAGTTATAGGTCAGCGGTATGAGTTCATCAATTTAATTAGCTTTTCGTTCTTCATTTTGCCGACCTGCGGCTGCTTAACAATACAGTGAGAGGCCAAGGTTTGAATAGCAGCCATCGGCATCCCCGCCGCAAGAGACCGCTTCGTCCGCATAACTGACACCCGACCCAAGATGACCCACATCCACCTAGATCTCGTCTTGCGTCAGCCCCGGTCCCCAACGCGCGATCAAGTGATCTTTGATCTGGTCCCGGGCTTGGCGGTAAAGCGCAAGCCGTGCGTCCCGGTTATCACCCAGACCGGTTGGATCAAGGATCGGCCAATACTCGACTTCAAGGTGATAAAACTGCGTCAAATCCAGCGCCCGGCGTTGGCTTGCAGGCGATAGGGCCAGCACCAGATCGAATGACGACAGATCATCGCCCCAATCTTCCATCTCATCGAATGATCGCGACCGGTGGCGTGATAGCTCCACCCCGATTTCGGCGCAAACAGCGATTGAAAACCCATCAATCTCTAGATCATTTTTGACCCCGACGGATTGGATGTAACACTCGGTTCCATAAAGCTGCTTCATGATGCCTTCGGCCATGGGCGAGCGGACAGAATTGTGGTCACAGCAAAACAGCACCGATTGGGGCAGGTCCTGAAATTTGCCTTCCTCCGCCATGTTCAGCCCCCGAAGTGCAAGACGCAAATAAGGGTGAACAGGCGACGCGCCGTATCAATATCGACGTCGGCTTTGCCTTCCAGCCGTTCCTGCAAGACCCGCGCGCCTTCGTTGTGGATGCCGCGGCGGGCCATATCGATGGTTTCGATTTGGCTGGGCGGGAGCGTCTTCACGGCGTCAAAGTAGCTTTCACAGATCTGGAAGTAGTCTTTAACAACCTGACGAAACGGTCCAAGCGACAGGTGAAACTCGCCCGCTGGATTGTCGTCTTCCAGCTTCAGGTCAAAAACCAGACGTTTTTCTTTGATGGACAACCCCAACTTATAGGGGCCAACGGGCACCTCGCGCCCGTCACGTTCGGGCAGGGCGAAACTGTTGTCTTCCAACAGATCGAACATTGCCACTTTGCGTTCCTGATCGATTTCTGGCGTGGGCGGCGGTAAATTGCGGTCATCAAGGTTGATATGGATGATCTTGCTCATAGCGCGTCCCTATTCAGGCGGTCCAGACGCGCGCGCACCGATAGGCCATGCGCCTCAAGGCTTTCGGAAATTGCCAGACGTTCCGCAGACGGGCCGATGGCGGCCAGCGCGTCAGGTGTCATGCGTGAAAGGGTCGTGCGTTTGATAAAATCCATGACCGATAGTCCGCTTGAAAATCGTGCGGACCGGGCTGTCGGCAACACGTGATTGGGACCGCCAATGTAGTCGCCAATGGCTTCGGGTGTCCAACCCCCAATAAAGATCGCACCTGCGTGGGTGATCTTTTCGGACAACGCATCCGCATCAGCGGTACAAAGTTCCAAATGCTCAGGTGCGATGCGGTTTGATAGCGCAACAGCTTCATCGAAATCTTTGACCGTGATGATTGCCCCGAAATCACGCCAACTGGCGCCTGCAATGGCACGGCGTTCCAATGTTTCAAGCCGCTTATCGACGGCCGCAGCCACAGCCTGTCCAAACTCCGCGTTATCGGTAATCAACAAAGACTGCGCACTCTCGTCATGTTCCGCCTGACTAAGCAGATCAAGTGCGATCCAATCAGGATCATTGTCCTTGTCGGCAATCACCAAAATCTCGGACGGCCCGGCGATCATATCGATGCCAACCTTGCCAAACACACGGCGTTTTGCGGCGGCCACAAACGCATTGCCCGGCCCGGTGATCTTATCAACAGGCGCAATCGTCTCGGTTCCATAAGCAAGGGCGGCGATAGCCTGCGCCCCACCAATGCGGTAGATCTCATCCACACCGGCAATCTTTGCTGCCATTAAAACAAGCGGGTTGGTCACGCCATCGGGCGTCGGCACGACAATCGCCAGGCGCTGCACACCAGCCACTTTTGCCGGAATAGCGTTCATCAAAACAGAGGATGGATAGGACGCGAGCCCGCCGGGCACATAAAGCCCCGCCGCAGACACAGGCGTCCAGCGCCAGCCCAGCATAGCGCCCGTGTCATCCGTCCAAGATGCATCTTCGGGCATCTGGCGGGCGTGGTAGGCGCGGATGCGCGCGGCGGCCAATTCCAACGCAGCACAATCAGCGTCGTCTACCTTGGCACATTCCGCCTCAATCTCGGCGGCGCTAAAACGCATTGTTTGCGCGGTTAGCTCCAGTCGGTCAAACTTCGCCGTCAACGCCAGTACCGCGGCATCGCCACGCGCACGCACATCTGCGATAATCTCGGCCACGACATGATCCACATCCGGGCTGTCCTCGCGTTTCGCGCCCAAAAGGGCGGTAAAGCGGGCCTCAAAATCGGTGTCCGTTGTGGATAGAAACTGTGGCATCACATCACTCCTCGCAAGGCCACGACATAGCGGGGCAGGCAGGGTGCTTCAATGGTGTTGGGTGGTGATTTATTCAGGGTGCGACGGGGCTTTGTTGGACGGGGCCACATAGGGGCGCGTTACGTCCTGCAAAATGACTTCAAGCGCTTCGACATCCAGCGCAATGACACCGTCTCCTGCCAGGGTCAGTTCCAAGCGGCCCGCGCCATCTTCGCCCGGCGCAAACCCCATTGCGAGCAGGGAAAAAACCATATCAGGGTCTGACTTATCAACACCCTGACTTTGCACCTTCATCACGTCTTCAACGGCCAAAACCGTCTGCACACGCTCAAAACTGCGCTTGCGGGCCTGTGCCTTTGGTGCATCTTCCCAACGAAAGCGGTTTAACAAAATCGCAAAGCGGCGCGCCTTGCGGTCCCACCGCATCTCAGCGGCGGGAAATACGGCATCCTGCACAAGGGCGGCTATCACCGCCAAATCCTCGGTATCCAAGGCCTTCAAGCGCAATGGTGCTTCGCGACCATCCTCAAATGTTGCGTCTTGCGTCATGATGATATCCGCTCGATCTTGGCGCCAACGCCACTGAGTTTCTCTTCAATGTGCTCATACCCGCGATCTAGGTGGTAGATGCGGCTGACGGTCGTTTCGCCCTCAGCAGCCAGACCCGCAAGGATCAATGAAACTGATGCGCGCAGGTCAGTCGCCATCACAGGCGCACCTTTCAGGCGATCAACACCGCGCACGGTCGCAATACCACCATGTACCTCAATATCGGCACCCATGCGGATCAATTCAGGGGCATGCATAAACCGGTTCTCGAAAATCTTCTCCTCCAGCACTGACGTGCCATCCGCCGTACACAGCATTGCCATCATCTGCGCTTGCAGATCAGTTGGAAAACCGGGGAAGACTTCGGTCGTAACATCGACAGCCATCGCGCGGTCGGTCCGGCGTTTGACCTTCAAACCATCGGGTGTCTCGGTGACATCGACACCAGCTGCATCAAGCTTTTCAACAAACGATCCCACCAGATCAAGACGGCCGCCCAGACACTCGACCTCGCCCCCTGCAAAGACAGGGGCAAGCATGTAAGTGCCAAGTTCAATCCGGTCGGTGACGACGGGATGGGTCGCAGCGCCAAGGCGATCAACGCCCTGAATGGTAATTGTGCTGGTACCTTCGCCCTCGATCTGCGCACCCATCCGGCGCAAACAATGGGCAAGATCGACAATCTCCGGCTCGCGTGCTGCATTCTCGATCACAGTCGTGCCTTTGGCCAAAGTCGCTGCCATCAGCACATTCTCGGTCGCACCCACGGATGCAAAACGCAATGGCACCTTCGCACCTTTCAGACCACCAGAGGCCTTGGCATGCAGATAGCCATCTTTGAGTTCAATCTCAGCGCCCATCGCTTCAAGCGCTGTCACGTGAATATCCATCGGACGTGCGCCAATCGCACAGCCACCGGGCAAGGATACAACGGCCTGATGATGACGGGCCAGCAGCGGACCCAATACAAGGTTGGAGGCGCGCATCTTGCGCACGATCTCGTAATCCGCAGTGGTGGATGTCATGGCGTGGGACGACAGGACCTGCACCTTGCCATCCTGCATTGAGGTCACTTCAACACCCAAGGATTGCAACAACGCGGTCATTGTCGCGATATCTGACAGCCGCGGCGCATTTGTCAGCGTCAACGGCTCTTCTGACAACAACGTCGCGGGCATCAACGTCAGGGCCGCGTTCTTCGCCCCCGCAATCGCAATCTTGCCGCTGAGGGGCGCACCGCCTGTGACCACAATGGAATCCATACCTGCCTACTCTTTCTTTTCTTCTTGAGGGGCAGGTTCTTTTCCCGTGCTGCGTGCACGCGCCTGCGCCTTGCGTTTGGCCATGTTAGCCTTAAGCGCCGCCTTTAACCGATCTTCGCGGGTTTTGGCGGTCTTATCGGTTTTGCTCTGGGTGTCTTTGTCGCTCATGACTGCGGTCTTATCAATACGCACAAAAACCGTCCAGTCAGGGCTTGCGCCAAAGGGCGATTGCGTCTAATCCCCCGCATCACCGGATGCTGTGGTAGCTCAGTGGTAGAGCACACCCTTGGTAAGGGTGAGGTCGGGAGTTCGATCCTCCCTCACAGCACCATCCTACCATCAAAATGACGATTGGAACGTCAACCCGATAGACGAGGTTGTACGATCAAACCTGTCAACGTTGCTTGTGGTTTTTGAGGTATCGAGGCGTAATGACGGCACGAAGCCTGCATATTCAAACTTTGGGAAACCCATGTTCATGTTGAAAGAATACGTCTCGTCTTGCCGACCGCCTTCGATGGGGAAAATGATACGGTAATCTGGATAGTCGCTCCATCTGACACCAGCACCAAGTGACAAGTTCACAGGACCAAGCGGCCGCAAGAAATTAACACGTCGCTCAAATTCCTCCAGCGCCCCAAGGTCAAAAAACGCAGCCCAGCTCAGCTCAACGGGCTGAGCAAAACTATATCCGAAATTAAGTGACTGGCTTTCGGAGGTATAGTTGTCGCTGTCACCCTCACTACCCACCCAGCCAAGCGATGCGCTAATGCGATTGCCACTTTCCAGGCGATAGCTGAGACCTGTGCGCAAAGACGTCCGTTCAACATCGCCAATCCCGTCGTTAAGATACGTCAGCCAATCACGACCAGCCGACAAAGACAGCAACCAGCGATCGTTGAATGGAATGTTCCGGTCCACGTTGAGTTTCCAGATATCATAGTCTTGATACGCGGTTGTTCCGGCATCCAGATCAAGGTCGCGATATTCAAACAAACCACGGGTGGCGCGCAGCGAGAGTGTTCCGTTCTCAAGCACGCGATCATGGCGCAACGACATCTCATAATACGCCGTATCTAACGCCTCGTCAGGCACATCCGTATTTTCCGTGATCCGGACGCGGCCAATCTGATACGCCAAACCCGCCGTTGTGCGGCTTTTCTGAGCCTCTTGGAAACGGTACTGCAACCCGAAATTCAAAGACGCACGCCAGCCCTCCAAGGCCAAGGCATCGTCTGACAGGGTCTGCGTGAAATCACCCACTTCGGTCGATGACTGCTCGTCCGCCCCGCCATTCACATTGCTGGACGGCACCAACGACCCCGATAGCTGAACCGACAGCGGATTGCGCTGGCGCACAGCACGCGCATCCCGGATCGTGCGTGCGCGTTCGGCATCATTGGGAACCACCGTCAGCGCACGGCGCAACCAAAACGTCGCCAGCGTCAGGCGCTCTTCATTGGCGGCTGCAAGTGCCGTCAAACGCGCAGCCTCGTATTTCTCGGTATCTGTTGTCGACGCGCGCCACGCACGCGCACCGGCTTGGCGTCCGCGCGCGGGGTCACCGATCCGCGGGGCACCTGCGGCCATGATGATCAAGGCCGCGCGATCATCGGGGTTTTGCGTCAAAATCGCCTGGGCAAGCTGCACGGCCAACCTGGCGTCACCTGCGATCAAAGACTGTGCCGCAAGGTTGCGGGCGTCACCGAGGGACAAATCAACCCTGTCTTGCGCATGTCCCACGGTTGCAAGAACGGCAAGCAGTGTTGCAATGATTTTCATTTTCACGGTTTTGGACCTTTGTTTATCATCGTCGGCGCGCATTCGGTCGGTCCCCGTCCGGCCACGCGCTGCGCCAAACTCGCGACACGCCCAAGCGAAGTCAACACACATCTGTTGATATAATCGTGCCCTCAACCACTATATGTTGTTTCGCCACGGCCTCCCATTTTCTATAGTGGCGCGACTCAACCGACATCCGGAGACCGCAGATGCCCATCACCCCAGACCAACAGGCCGAAATCGACGAACTACGCAGCAACGCCAAGCCCACGCTGCGGGCGGTTGCGGACGGTATGGAAGAGCACCTTTATAAAGCCTACGACGTGCTGGATCACGGGTTTATCCGGGTCATCGACTATATGGGCGATGATGCGGCGATCTGTCAGGCGGCGCGGGTGTCCTACGGCAAAGGCACCAAATCGGTGCAAAACGACGAAGGGCTGATCCGCTACCTGATGCGCCACTGGCACTCCACCCCGTTCGAGATGTGCGAGATCAAACTCCACGTCAAACTGCCCGTCTTTGTCGCCCGCCAATGGATCCGGCACCGGACCGCCAACGTCAACGAATACTCCGCGCGCTACTCGATCCTCGACCGTGAATTCTACATCCCCGAAGCTGACAAACTTGCCGCCCAGTCCGTGATCAACAACCAAGGCAGGGGCGAAATGCTCACCGGGGACGAAGCGGCCCGCGTGCTTGAAATCCTCAAAGGGGACGCCGCACAATCCTACGACCATTACGCCGAAATGATCGGAGAAGTGGACGTCGACGGAAACCCCAAAAACGGCCTCGCCCGTGAGCTGGCGCGCATGAACCTGCCTGCCAACATCTACACCCAATGGTACTGGAAGGTCGATTTGCACAACCTCTTCCACTTCCTGCGGCTGCGGGCCGACGCGCACGCCCAATACGAAATCCGGGTCTACGCAGACGCGATCTGCAAAGTCGTCGCCGACTGGGTGCCCGCAGCGTATGGCGCGTTTGATGACTACCGGATGGGCGGCGCGACACTCTCGTCTAAGGCGATTGACTGCGTGCGACGCATGCTTAAAGGTGAAGAGGTCACGCAAGAGACCTCTGGGATGTCCAAGGGAGAATGGCGGGAGTTTGAAGGGATTATTGGGTGAGTGCTCATGACGAGTTGGTTGGCCAATGGTTTGGTGTTTCCGAAGGTGATCCGTCTGGCATTGTGGTTTTGGATGTTGAGAAAAACAGCGGCGGAGTCGTTGGCGTTGCGTCATTGCTCCTCAATGGTGATAGCGTTTCTACTATCGCCGAATTGAACCTGACACACATTTCCGAGGAACCGAGTTTTCAAGCAAAAATCTACCCGTTCTCGCTGTCAGAAGCTCGCATTCTGCAATTCGCGGAGCTAGAATCGTTGGGATCAGAAGTCAGCCATTCTGAAGTCGCAGATTTTGTTTTTGGAATGCCCGAAAACAATGCATGGGAAGTGTCATGGAAAACCGATCAAGGCACATTTGGTAAAGCGAAGCTTGAGCGAAAACCTTTGGGCGCAGAATCTGCCATCGAAGCTGAAACCGAGGTTAGAAGCTGGAAAGATTTCAAAGAGTGGGTTTGCAACAATGAGTTTGGAGAATTTGTTTTCCGTGGACAGACCAAACCATACCCTTTGCAAACATCATTCCATCGAACTAATCGAAAGATACTAAATTTCTATTCACTAAACGACATACCAGCAATGCACCGTGCGGTAACAGGTGCCTCATCACACCTGTTTGAACTGGAGCGACCGCAACAATTTGGTGCTTTTCTCAGTCTTTTGCAGCACCATGGGTTTCCAACTCCGCTGTTGGACTGGACATATTCACCGCATGTCGCGAGTTGGTTTGCATTTCGTGGGCTGGCTGAATGCGGGGAAAAGCCAGATACAGTTAGAGTATTCGCGCTAAACAAGCGGTTGTTTCGATCCTTCAATCAATTCCAACACCTGAACTTTGTTCCGCCACATATTACCATTCTAGAGACGCTTGCAATCGAGAATAATCGCGTGACATCACAGCAAGGTCTGCTCACTCTAACGAACTTGCACAACATAGAGGCACATATTCAAAAACTAGAGTTGGATAGTGGTAAACGGCTATTATACGCTTTTGATATCCCTGCAATCGAGGCGAGTGCCGCTATGAACGAATTGGCATTGATGGGAATAACTCGTAGTACAATGTTTCCGGGTATTGAAAGCATCTGCCTAGATGCAAGAGAACGCCTATTTGATGTGCCGTAGGCCGAGGCCTGCCCTGACACACACCCCAACACCTCACATCACCCACCGGATTGGCGGGGAAAACCCCGCCCTACGTCGGATGATCCCGATGCCACGACGAATACGGCCAATCGCGCACATCTTCTACCAACCCATGCTTCACCGGGTTGATCCAACAATAATTTACATGCGCCGCATAATCGCGGTCGTCCCGGATGTGGTGCTCCCAAAACCGTTTCTGCCAAATGGGCGCTTCGGCACGTAGGTCGGGGTTCTCCCCGACTCTTGTCCTGCCACCCACAACACCGTGCCTGTTGTTCACCGATGGCGTCGGGGAGAACCCCGCCCTACGGACCATCTGTGTAAACCGTCCCTTGATGGCACCCATACGCTTCGCGTAATCCGCATCCCCGTCGGGCAATGTCCAAACGCAATGCATATGATCGGGCAACACGACCCATGCGTCTATGGCAAATGGCCGCGCTGCCCGCGTCTGCGCCACGGCCTGCCGCAACATCGCCACCTCGCGCACCAACAACCCCGACGCCCGGTCCGCCAAATTCACGGTAAAGAAAACAGACGCGCCGGGGCGCTTGGGGCGGCGGTATCGCGACATAGACGGATCATCGACAGACGAGGTTAACATCGCGTCAACACTTACCCTGCGCGCGCTGTTAACCCTATTACCCGCGTACATCTGTGCAGACGCAGTGTGTACAGCTTGTGTACGCAAAGCAGACCGCCCTGAACCCCTTGTTTGCCTGCCAGTTAACGGTTTGCGGGCGCAATTCGGGGCAGCGCACCACATCAGCCCACCGCACGTTGCGTGGACCGCCCGCCTGCACTAGGCTGCGCCGATAAAAGCCACCAGAAACGGACGCGCCCCAATGATCCTCTACGGCCTACCCACTTGTTCTGACTGCAATAAAGCCCGCAAAGCGCTGGCTGAGGCAGGCCATGACGTCACCTTCCGCGACGTGCGCGCCGAGCGCCTATCAGAGGCCGAATGGGCCCCACTGATCGCAGAATTCGGCGATACTCTGGTCGACAAAAAATCCCAAGCCTACCGCAACCTCAACGCATGGATGCGCGAGTCCGAAACCGACGCCCAACTCACCGATCAACCCGCATTGATGGCGCGCCCCGTGATCACGGATGGTGACCGCTGGACCTTGGGTTGGGACGATGAGACGCGTGCCGTTTGGCTCTAGAAATCATAACAATTCCATGTCTTTAGGGTAAATTATGCCCAGTTGGCGACATTCCGGCAGGATTTATCCCTCAGATGACGCTTTTTGTTTCATCTTTTTGTCCGGACGGTCATAGACTGCCACAGATAACCCGATGAGGCCTCTGTGATCATTCTTCGTGCGCTCCCATTCTCGCTGGCGATCCTATGGCGATACTTGTTGGTGTTCCCGTTCCTGCTGATTGCTTTCGCGATTTTTGGTCTGATCGCCTTGTTTCTCGTGGTGATCTTTGGCTTTGTATCACCGCTTCTGGGCATCTTGATTGCTATGTCATTCAGCATCGCATTCAGTATTGTACCCGCAATGATTGGCACCCGGCTGGGTCTGCAATCGTACCAACTTAAGCCGCGCAACTCGTACTTCGGGCTACTGGTTCCCGCGCTGGGATACGGCGTGCTTGAGGGTATATTTGTCTTGGTTCTTTTGGCCGCGGGCATTGGGGTATTTGTGCTTTTAACCCCCTTAGAGGTAGATCAGCTGATCCAGATGGGCCGCGTTGAAAGTACGCAGTTCTTTGCAGAGCTGATGGCACTCAATGCGCAACTGACACTTGCGGTGACAACGATGGGCATTCTTGCCGTCTTCAGCTTGCGCGCAGCGTTGTTGGTACCATTGGCAGGCGCATCGATTGGCGAAGATGCAAACGGTCGCGCCCATACCCCGTTCTTTGGCATGGGGCAGGGGTTTTGGCAGATCCTGTTGCTCGTGATCTTGTCGTATGTCGCCTCAGCGCTGGTCGTGCCCTTTGTCTTCTATATTCTTTTCCACCTGGGCTACGCAGATTTGGTCGAGGCAACGTCTGAACAAATCGCCAACATCAACGACTTCGAGGATTTCCTCGACATCGCTTTTGAGTTGGGGGTTTTTGTTGCGATGTGCGTATTTTTCTACCTGTGGGCCTTTAGCTTGCAGTGTGCAGGTGGGGTTTTGGCCTACATGCGCAACGTAGCTCCGTCACAAAATAGCCGCCTCTTGTCCGAGCCAGAGCTCGCAAAAGTGCTTGAGCAGACAGCAGACAAGACAGAACTAAAGGCCATGCGACGCAGTAGAATGCCGCCGCAAGACCGCTGAACCATGCCGGTTCTCTTAAGATGTGAGGCCTATTCAGCCTTCGCGATGTTGCCAGCCATCTGGCGGCCATCACGTCCATCAATTAAATCGAAAGTTATTTTCTGATCATCAGCCAATCCGGTCAGCCCCGACTGCTCAACCGCAGAGATGTGTACGAAAATATCTGCGCCGCCATCATCGGGTGCGATGAAACCATAACCTTTTGTGGTATTAAACCATTTCACAGTGCCACTTGGCATTGTTCTTCCTCCTTCACGTCGTTGCTCAATTGAGCTGGGCAGGTCTTGGGCCCCGCGACATGCGGACTTTCCCTTGCCTTGTATCTTTATGGTTGTTCGTTTTATCAAAAAGGCAAATGACACGTGGTCGCATCTGCGCGATCCGGTCGTTTTTTGCTTATTTTGGAGGCTACATGCGCTTTTTCGGGCTAAAAACATGCGACACCTGCCGCAAGGCGCTGAAATCTTTGGCAGCGGCCGGGCATACACCGGAGGTCATTGACGTCCGCGCGGACGGTATATCGCCTACAGACCTAGAGGCAATCATCGCCGCTTTCGAGGACAAAGCGATCAATCGCGCCTCGACGACATGGCGCGGCTTGTCAGAGGCGGAGCGGCTGCAAGAACCCGCGGTACTTTTGGCAGCAAACCCAACGCTCATGAAACGCCCTGTGATTGAGAAGGATGGCCGTTGGACCATCGGCTGGAAAGCGGACGTGCAGGCATTGTACCTTGGCGACTGACCGCTGCACCCTTATGTGGGGTAAAGAGCAGTAAGGAGAAGACCCATGCGCAACGCCGCAAGCATTCTAGGCATCATTGGTGGCCTGATTGGCATTTTTGTTGGTTTATTCGGGTACGGATACGCCGAATTGTCCGAGCGTCAGCCCGAGGTTGGCCAGCTATTGGGGGTCTTTGAAAACCCCGGGTTCATTCGGTTTGCCAGCTTTGTGGCCCCACTCTTGGCGATTGCAGGCGGTGCAATGGCCAAATCCCGCGCCCTTTGGGGCGGCATATTGATGCTGATCAGCGCGTTTTTCTTTTATGCGGCCTTTGGTTTCAACGTGGGCACGATGTTCCCCATCGGATTTGTTGCGCTGGGCGGTATTCTAGGCATCGCTGCAGGTAAACCTGATGAGCCTAAGGCGCACTTTTGAACAGCAGCCGGTCGACTGACAAAGCCCCCGCACCTTTGAACACGAGGATCAGCAGGCAAAGCACCCAGAACGCGCGTTGATCAAGGATCAGCGCGTCGGGCAACCTGTCAAACCAAGCGCCCAGCGTGCCTTCGTGGGCAAGACCGCCGTGCCCGTAAAGGTCGGTCAGCGATTGCATGATGATAAAGCCGATCATGCCAAGCGCAGACAACCGGGTCAGCAGGCCAATGACGATCAGCAGCGGCAGAACGAATTCCGCAATTGTACCGGCGGTGACGACGGCCCAATGGAAGACCCCTAGCTGCGAGACATCAAAGCCCACGGCTTCCATCGCTTTGGGAAAAATCTGGGCATATGCGCCAAGCGACGGCGAGAAGATCCCAAAGATCCCGTCACCCAATTTCGTCAGCCCAGAGTTCCAGTAGTACATCAGCAGGACACCGGCGAATGTCAGACGGGCCAGCAAGGGCAATGCTGCATCACCCAACCTGTCAATGGGACGTGCCATCTGTGCAATTGAAGAAGGTGCGATTGTCATAGGATGGCCTTTCAGTAAATTTCTGTCACAGCGCCTTGGGCTAAAAGCAGCCCAAGTACAGCGCCGATATCAAGTGTATCATCAGCCGTGGCCATCGCTTGTCCAAGCGACTGGCCGTCTTTCAGCGCGCTGATACAAGTTGCTGCGGCGGCGTTAATAAGATGAAGTTCGGGGTCAAAGCCCGCGCGGGTGACCAAGACGGCCTCTGCCTGCATCACAGGCTTGGGCGCGCCTGCCACCGTATTCGCGCGGTAGATCGCATGAACCGGAAAGTCAGACGTCACCGTCTGTGTTGCAGGTGCAATACGCAGGCGAATGCCCATCAATGCATCGGCTGCGATTGTCGTCAGCGCGTTAGCGTCAACAGGTGCTGCATCCGCTGCGTGATAGGCGTGGCGCAAGGCCAATTCGATCGCCGCGATATCGGGCAGATAGCCGATGGATTTGGCGGGTTCAAAACGGCGCAAAAATTGCGGCATCGCTTCGCCGTAAAACATCATCAGCGGCGTCTTTGGCGGGTGCTTGCGCAGGTACACACCAGCCATGGCGCGGAAGAATTCATCGCCTACCAGTTTGCGCACGACCGGGAACGCGGCCTCTAGCGCATCAGATAGGCTGACTGCGACGTTGTTGCGGTAGACATCAAAACGCTTGCTGGCAGGCGCGCCATCAGGATTGATGATGCCGTCAGGAACAGGCGCCGCGGGATCAAGCATCGCGGTCTTAAAGGCGGCTTGGCGGACGATCATGTCGTGATCAGTGCAAGGGCTGTGTCCGCGCGGGCAACTTCTGCGGCAAGAACAGGCCAATCCGGAACATCCGTGTCCCATTCAACCAATACTGGCTTGGGGCCGGATTTCGCGAGGGTGTAATCCAGCAACGCCCACACCGGATCGACCACCGCTTTGCCGTGGCTGTCAATTAATAGTGGTGCGCCGGTTTCGTCTTCGTCCTCATCATGACCGCCAAGGTGTATTTCGCCGACCGCATCCAGCGGGAAGTCGTCGATATAGGCTTGCGGTGATGTCTTGAGGTTCGTGGCGCTGACAAACACGTTGTTCACGTCAAGTAGCAGGCCACAACCTGTGCGCTGGCTGAGCTCACGCAGGAAATCTGTCTCCGACATCATGGATTCGGCGAATGCCAGATAGCTAGAGGGGTTTTCTAACAGCATTCGTCGACCCACGGTATCTTGGACTTGGTCTATATGAGTGGCGACGCGGGCAAGTGTCTGAGGTGTGTAGGGCAGGGGCAGCAGATCATTAAAGAAGTGGCTATCGTGGGTGGACCAAGCGAGGTGCTCGGAAAAACTGGACGGGTTCAGCCACGTGATAAGATGCTTGAGGCGGGCAAGGTGGTCGGCATCCAGATCGCCTTCGCCACCGATGGACAGTCCGACGCCGTGAACGGAAATGGGAAAGCGTTCGGCAAGGTGGTGCAATTGTGCAATGGGGCGGCCGCCGTCGCCCATGTAATTCTCAGCATGGATTTCCAGCCAGCCCAAAGGACCCGCATCCGCCATGATATCGGAGTAATGTTGTGGTTTGTAGCCGACGCCGGGGCGGGATGGCAGTGATGTGTGGTTGGTTGCATCAAGCATGGTAGGTCCCCGGACATATTGGGTGTGTAAGGTGGATCATGATCCACCTTACACGAAATTCGTTTATGCTGGCAGGTCGCGATCCAGCTCTTCCAATGAACCCATGCGCTCCATGCCGTCGGCAGCAGCAGGCACGTCCATTGTTTCGCATGTACCGGCAGGAACCAGTGTCCATGCGTTGCCCTGATAATCAACAGTGGATGTACCCGCACATGTTGTGCCTGGGCCGGCTGCGCAGTCGTTCTCACCAGCCAGTGAAACACCGAAGCACTTTTCGTTTTCTTGTGCGACAGCAGTTGTAGATAGGCCAGCAACAGCAGTTGCAACAGCGGATGCGAGGACGAGAGTTTTTGTAGCGTTGGACATCGAAGTTTCCTTTGAATTAGGTCAAGTTTGATCTTCACCGTGTTCCGGCGATGTCCAAACCCTAACCGCCCCGCTTGCTGATATTCCACTCACAGGCCCGTGCATCGCGCTTCCGTGAGGTCATGTGAGCAACAGGTCGCCTGCGGCACCCCGCCGCAGCCTGAATTTGTCTTATAAAACAAAGAACCCGCCGGTGGTTGCACCGGCGGGTTTGTTACAGGTTCCAGCGCTGGAATGTTACAGAAGGTCAGGTGGGGTGGCTGCTTTACCCAACTCTGAAACAATATCCGCGAGGGATGTTACAGATGTCTTGTTCTCGCCCAACCGCCTGGCTGTTACGGTCTTCTCTTCGACTTCGCGTGCACCGAGCGCCAAGATAACAGGTACCTTGCCGACCGAGTGTTCGCGGACCTTGAAGTTGATCTTCTCATTGCGCAGATCCGCTTCAGCACGAACGCCGACTGCTTTCAGCGCTGCGACAACTTCGTGCGCATAGTCATCGGCATCTGAAACGATGGTCGCCACAACAACCTGACGCGGGGCCAACCAGAACGGCAGCTTGCCTGCGTGTTCTTCGATCAAGATACCGATGAAACGCTCAAACGATCCCAACAAGGCGCGGTGCAGCATAACAGGGCGATGCTTTGCGCCGTCTTCGCCAATATAGGTCGCGTCCAGCCGTTCGGGCAGCACAAAGTCCACCTGATGCGTGCCGCACTGCCAATCACGCCCGATCGCGTCAGTTAGAACAAACTCCAGCTTGGGTCCATAGAACGCGCCTTCGCCGGGGTTCAACTCAGGTTCGATCCCGGCGGCACGCGTAGCAGACAGCAAAGCGGCCTCTGCGCGGTCCCATACGTCATCGCTGCCCGCGCGCTTTTCAGGGCGATCCGAGAACTTCACTTTGAATTTCTCAAAGCCAAGGTCTTTATACACGTCGCTGAGGAAACGGATGAACTCCGCAGTTTCTTCCTCGATCTGGTTTTCACGGCAGAAGATATGCGCGTCGTCTTGGGTAAATCCACGCACACGCATAATGCCATGCAAAGCGCCTGACGGCTCGTACCGATTGCACGATCCGAATTCAGCCATGCGCAAAGGCAGGTCGCGATAAGACTTGAGTCCCTGCTTGAAAATCTCAACGTGGCAGGGGCAGTTCATCGGTTTGAGCGCGTTCACGGCCTTTTCACGGGCATGCTCTTCGTCAACTTCCACGATGAACATATGGTCTTGGTATTTTTCCCAATGCCCTGACGCTTCCCATAATTTGCGGTCAACGACCTGCGGTGTGTTCACCTCGACGTAGCCGCCTTTGCGTTGTTGGCGGCGCATGTAGTCCTGCAACTCGGTATATATAGTCCAGCCGTTGGGGTGCCAAAACACCTGACCGGGGGCCTCTTCTTGCATGTGGAACAGGTCCATTTCGCGGCCCAGCTTGCGGTGGTCGCGTTTGGCGGCTTCTTCCAGCATATGCAGGTGGGCCTTGAGGCCTTCCTTGTTGGTGAAAGCAGTCCCGTAAATTCGCTGCAACATCGCGCGGTCACTGTCGCCGCGCCAATAGGCACCGGCGATGGACATCAGTTTGAACGCATCGGCAGGCACTTGGCCAGTATGCTGCAAATGCGGGCCACGGCACAGGTCTTGCCAATCGCCATGCCAATACATGCGCAAAGGCTCGTGGCCGGGGATGCTTTCGATCAACTCAACCTTATAAGGCTCGCCGCGGTCCTTGTAGTATTGGATCGCGACATCACGCTCCCAAATCTCGGTGCGGACCTCATCGCGCTTGTTGATGATCTCTTTCATCTTCTTTTCGATGGTGGACAGATCCTCGGGCGTGAACGGCTCCTTACGATCAAAGTCATAGTACCAGCCATCTTTGATCACGGGCCCGATTGTCACCTGTGTTTCAGGCCAAATCTCTTGTACGGCGCGCGCCATGATATGCGCCAGATCGTGGCGGACGAGTTCAAGTGCTGGCGCTTCGTCTTTCATGGTATTGATCGCAATCGCGCAATCCGCCTCGATGGGCCATTGAAGGTCCCAATGCTGATCGTTCACAGTGGCTGAGATTGCCTTTTTGTGTAGGCTTGATGAGATATCAGCGGCCACATCAGCAGCAGTGACGCCGGCATCGTAAACGCGGCTATTGCCATCAGGAAATATCAGGGAAATCTGGGCCATTGTATTGGCTCCTCGTCTGTTTGGCGCCTACAAAACGCCCGGTTGCGGGTTATGTGTGTAGGGTAAATGACCCTGCGGGACGAGGGTGTCAATATCATGTGTTTTCAGCGCGAACCTGTTGCGCTAAAGTCAGCCAGAGGTTGAGGGATGTCTGATGTCTGCACAAAAAAGAACGTGAAAATCAAGTTAATGCTGTTGAGCGCATTTGCTATGATCTCATTGGTTGGGTGTGGTGGAAGTTCAGCCGTTAGTCCCAACGCCTTTGCGTTTGATAATCTCGAAACTGCCGACGAAAATTTCATGCAACTTAACCAAGCAACGTCGGGGCCATCGTCGACGTTTGCTGAGAACCTGCCCGCCGCAGGTAAGTCAACCTATGATGGCATGATGACGATACTGCCATCCAATGATGACAACGTCGTAGGAACGATCCGGCTGAATGCCGATTTTTCCGACAATAATCTCACCGGTCAAGCGGGGTCGTTTTATACGGCGGATAACCAACCGACAGTTGGGTCACTATCTTTTGCCGGTGGTGATATCCCATCAGTAGGCGTGGCGGATGGAACTGTTGATGTAAGTGGTCAAATCGAGTTTCATGTCGGTCGACGAAACATTTGAGTATCGGTTTGTCGGAGATACAGGCGAATTCATCACTGGTGACCTGCAGTTCGGTGACGTTATTCCAGAAAGCGGCGATCCAATCTTATCATTATTTTTATGGACAGCCGCTCGTCAGTAGCAAATGCAACCATTCAGTATACCTACATATACGTTGACTGCGACACACAGGCCTTTAAAAGCGACACAAGTTGACAGTCTAAAACCATATGTAGGGGATACACCATGCCAAGCTACAACCGCACATTTAATCTGAGCATCAGCGACGTCGACATGATCGAAGAGGCGCTGCGCGCCCGTGGCCGCGAGCTTTCTGGCATGCGTTTGGCGTTGAAAGAAGACAACCCTGCACATCTGGAGTCTATCCGTGTTGTCGAACAGGATCAGCGGCAAAACGAAGAGCTTCTTGGTCGTTTGCACGATCAGAAGATATTTTATCGCCCGAAGAGAGCGGTTTACGTCGGCGGCTAGGAATTAAGAAATTCACGAAAATGCCCACGGCGATTGGTCGCCGTGGGCATTTTCTTGTTCTTAAGGCCTCGCGGCAAAGACGGCGTAAGCCATGATCAGGCAGCAGATCCAACCGCCGACGAATAGCAGTGGTCGCAAAGGCAGAGCCGCTTTTCCGCTAATGTAGCCAACGGCATGGGCAACGCGCAGCCAAAAGAAAGCAATCGCGGTCCAATAAGTGAGTGCTGTAAACCCGTCTAAGCGATCAACCAGCAAGACCAGCAACGCAAATGGCACCAGTTGTTCCAGCAAGTTTAGATGCGCGCGATATGCCCGCCCGACCCAAGGTCGGTGCAAGGATGGGTTTGCAATTCGGTGAAACCCATCGGGCGCATCCGCAGGCAGTGATCCATCCGGCGCAGTGTTCACGCCAATAATGTACGGTATCCATAAAGACGCCGCCAGGATTGCGAGGCATGTCAGAATGCCAAGTTCTGTTGGGAAGCTTTCCATGATTATGCCTCTTCCCACATTTCAGGGTTGCCAAAGTTGGCAGGCTTGCCCGTTTCCAACCAAGTCTTCAGGCCATGCATTGAGCGCAACCAACCATCTGCAACCTCGTCCAGTTGATCAGGTTCGATGCCTTCATGCGTGACTGTCAGCTTGCAAAAATCACCGTGGTCTTCGATGTCATAGGTGATACGCGAGGTCGGAATGTCTGGCGCCCACTTGGGCTCAAACGTTGTCACAAGCTTGGATTTAGGCGTCACTTCGATCTCTGTCGCGTGTAGTGTTGTTGACCCGTCAGGTGCCAGGTAGATCAACGTATCACCCGTCCGTTTCGCCGTTTGGCTCATGAAATCATAGTGGACAATCGAATCGGCGTCGCGCAGCGCGTCCCAAAGGGCGTCTTGGCTGCAACGGATATATGTTTGAAGTATGTAATTTGGTTTGGTCATGTCGGCGTCTCCCTCGTGTTACATTGCGGCCTTAAGCGCGGTGCCGGTTTCCAGATAGCTTTTGAGCGATGATGCCAGACGCGCCCAACCTTCGGCAAAGCCTTCCTGACCGGGGGCCATGTCATAATGCTCAATCGTCAGCTTGCAGTTGTCGCCTTGTTCTTCGATCAGATATACCATGTGGCTGGCGGGTGCGTCGGGGCCCATAAAGAGCGGTTCAAACGTCATTGCAATCCGGGTTTTAGGGTCCATCGCCGTGGTCGTCTGGCGCAACATTGCGTCCCCGTTGGGCAGGATAAATGCGGTGTCTTTGTCGACAGCCGCGTTCCCTTCAACGACGTTGCATGCAAAGTGATACGCGGCCATTTGGTCGGCCTCGGTCAGTGCCGCCCACAGCGCGTCTTGGGTGCAGCGGATGAATGTCTGCATCATGAAATCAGGTTTTCCCATAGCGGTGTCTCTTTCTAGTTTCGCTTTCAATTCAGTCACGGCGCGCGCCTGGCGTTGCAAAAACGGGGCGGCCCATCTGTCCATGACGTCCTGCAAGGGCAGTGCATTCAGGTAGTGGTATTTGAACCGGCCATCTTTGCGGGTGATAATCAGGCCAGCGTCTTCCAAGACCTTGAGATGCTTCATCACACCGAAACGGGACATCTCTAGCACCTGTTCAAGGTCGCTAAGGGATTGGCCATCGCGCTTGCGCAAGCTGTCAAGCAGGTCTCGCCGGGCGGGGTCGTTGAGGGCTTTGAAAATAGCATCCATAGGCAACCTTATAGGTTACTTAATAGTCACGTGACAATAGGGTAACTTAAAAAATGCCAAATTGCTGATGAAAGTTTGACCAATTGTGGGCCACAAAATATCCCATTCTTCTTATTAGTGTACTGTTTTATATGGATATTGATGTTTCATGCGATAATGGCTGATGAAGAGAATTTGGGTGCTCAGTCACCATTGCCAGTTGCACGTATGAGTAATGTCAGACTGAGCAGAATTAATGATTGCGTGTATTATCCTTTCGCTTCACAAAGTTGTGGGGATGATTTTTTACGAAGGGACGACTTAATGAGAAATACAATTGCTTTAGTGCTCGCAGTGACAACCTTGGCTGCTTGCGGTGGATCGGGCGGGTCTGATGGGTTGGGCGGCGACGTTGTAATTGATACCGGTGATCCTGCATTGGATGCGCTCGTGGTGACGGGACAAAGCGCGTTGGATGAATATAATGAACTTGATGAGGCTGACAATTACACCAGCTATGCGGCTCTACCGCCAATGGGTAACCTCGACTACTCCGGTATCGCGATATACGCGGAGGGCACTGGTGACGCTTCGATGGATCTGGAAACTCTCACCTACGGGGCTATTGGATCGCTGACGGCAACTGCAAGTTTTGATGGAGATGATGTTCTAACTGCGACAGCGGACGGGTTCTTCGAAATATCCAACATAGCAGAGTTGGAAAGTAATCCAGATGCTCCACTATCGGCTGTGAGAACGTCTGGACCAATTGACGGTTCATTTACTTTCACTTTGGACATTCTTGATATTGGCGGCTTTGCCTTCGCCGAAGGAACCGTTTCAGGGAGCCTTACAAAAGCAGATATGTCGACGGCTACTCTGACTGATGCCGAAGCATTTGGCGATTTTCTGGGCAGCAATGCAGAGGTCGTCGATGTCTATGGTGGCTTAGACGGCGATGACGATTTTCAGGCCATAACCGGAACTGGCGTTTTAGACTAGATGTCTTCTTGTGGTCCTGTCACGGCTAAAGGTAAGCTCTTTTAGCTATGGCAGGGCCGCATATTGGTCCTCAGCAAATACAAGTATTGCCAAAGAGATAAAATGAAGAGCAGCGAAGAGACTTCGTCTTTCGTCACGCCGCAAGGTCGCCGCATAGCCTATCATCTGAACGATGGCATCGGCCCGGCGGTCGTGTTTTTGGGCGGTTTCAAGTCTGATATGGGCGGCACCAAAGCCGTACATCTGGAAAAATGGGCGCGCGATTCGGGGCGGGCCTTCTTGCGTTTCGACTACTCCGGTCATGGCGAAAGCAGTGAGGCGTTCACGGATGGTTGCATCGGCGACTGGTTCGAGGATGCATGCGCGGCGATTGGATTGCTGGCGGGCAAGGTTATCTTGGTCGGCTCCAGCATGGGGGGGTGGATTTCGCTGCTGGTCGCGCGTGCGATGCCGGAACGTGTGGCCGGCATGGTCACGATTGCCGCCGCACCCGACTTTACCGAAGACAGCATGTGGGACGGGTTTTCAGACGCGCAAAAGGCAGAACTGATGGCGGGCCAAGTCGCTTTGCCCTCAGAGTATGGTGAACCCTACATCATCACGCGTCGGTTGATTGAGGAGGGACGCACGCGGTTGGTGCTGCGTGATCCGTTGCCCCTGCCGTTCCCGGTGCGGTTCTTGCAAGGCACCGCTGACGCAGACGTCAAGATGTCAGTGGCCCTGCGCCTGTTAGACCATGCCGATGGGCCGGACATGCGCTTGACACTGGTGGATGGCGCGGACCACAGGTTTTCGGATGACGCATGTTTGGACCTGATTGTCACTTCGGTTGAGGATGTTTTGCGGCAGGCAGGCTGACCCCACCTCGCGACTGACGCCACGTTCCGCTTTGGGATGATCGGTGGCTCTGCGTAGTGTGCCCAAAATCCTTGGGAGGGGACAAATGGCGCTATCATTGGGACAAAAGGCGGGCTGGGGTCTTGCCGATATGGGCATCGTTGTTTTCGTCATCGTAAAGCAATTGCTGATCCTGACGTATTTGACGACCGTACTGGGTGTGCCAGTTGGCATCGCAGGTTTTGTCACCACGGCAGTCTTGATCTTCGATATGGTGACGGACCCCGTTATTGGCTACCTCAGCGACCGCACGCAAAGTCGCTTTGGCCGCCGCGCCCCTTGGATGTTCATCGGTGTTTTGGTGATGGCTGCCGGGATGGTTGGTTTGTTTTCGACACCGGATGGCATGGAAACAACTGGCAATCTGATTTGGGTCATTGGCTTTTTCGTGCTGGCCACGGTTGGTTTTACGATGGTGGCCATTCCCTATGGCGCGCAATCGGGCGAAATTACGCAAGATCCCAAGGAACGGTCAACTATGACCGGGTTTCGCATGGCGTTCGCGAGTATCGGAATTCTGATTGGTGGTGCATTGATCCCTGGATTGGCGGGGGACATGGGGTACGCAAGTGCAGCACTTATGGTGACACCTTTGATGGTTGGCGCTGTTTGGATTTCACTATGGGCGACGCGCCATGCGCCGCGTGTGGAGCAGGCTGCGACAGTGAACTTGTCGGGCATGTTTGGACTGGTTTTCGCAAACAAAGCATTTGTGGTCCTCGTTCTAATTTACGGTGTCATGACATTGGCCATCGCCATGATCACGGCGGGGCTGCCCTTTGCTGCACTGTATTTGATCATCGATACTGGCGACACGCCTCTGTCGGATGCCGCCGCAGCGCTCAGCACATTAAGTCTTTTGTTCGCGGCCTTCGTCGTTGGTTCAATCTTGAGCCAAGCGATCTGGGTTTTGCTGTCGCATCGCCTTGGCAAAGTCGGTGCTTTGGTGCTGGGGCTGTGTCTGTATGTCGTGCTGCTTTACACGCTGCATACGATGCTACCTTCGGTCAATGTAACGGTAATTGCAGGCATGTTTGTGTTGGCTGGCATGACGAATGGCGCGTACCAGCAAATCCCTTGGGCGATTTATCCAGATCTCATGGATGTGACGCGCCGACAAAGCGGCGCAGCTATCGAAGGCGCGTTTTCGGCGATCTGGCTTTTTGGTCAAAAACTGGCAAACGCGGTTGCGCCTGCCGTCTTGGGTCTTACGCTGTCGGCGGCAGGATGGCAGGAAACAACGGGCGACATCGTGGCGCAAACCGACGAAGCTTTGGGAGCTTTGCAAATGTCTATTACTCTTATCCCGGCAGGTATCTTGATCGTTGCGATCTTGGGTCTGTGGTTGATCTACCGGCCTATGGCGCGGCGCGCCCTTGCGTGATTTGGTAACCATAGAGCAAGAACTTGCCGCATCCGAGGCACAGGTCCCACACCTGCGGCCGGGATGCGAAAAGCGGATTATTTGGGCGGGCAATGATGCCGTTCAAACCGAATTCTCGGTTGTCTATATCCACGGGTTTTCCGCAACAGGAGAAGAACTGAGACCGCTGCCAGATTTGGTGGCTAACGGGTTAGGCGCGAACCTATTTTTCACGCGTTTGAACGGGCACGGCCAAGACAGTGACGCGATGGGCCGCGCAACGCTGGAAGCCTGGCAAGCTGATGTGTCCGAGGCAATCGAAGTGGCCCAAACCATCGGCCGCAAAGTCGTAATTATGGGGTGTTCGACCGGATGCACGCTTGTCACGCTTGCGTTGGCGCGGGGCGCACAAGCTGACGCCGTTATCCATGTGTCGCCAAATTTTGGCCTGCGAAACAAGGGTGTTCAGTTCTTGCTGGATTTACCTGCATCGCGTCATTGGGCGAAATACGTGGCAGGAAGCGAGCGGTCTTTCACACCGATTAGCGATGCTCATAAATCTTATTGGACTGTTCAATATCCTACCGCCGCTGTGCATGTGATGGCAGATGCGGTCGATGCGGCGCGGCAAGTTGATTTGTCAAAAATTACAACGCCTGCTTTGTTTTGCTATAACTGCGAAGATCAGGTTGTACATCCATCCGAAATTGAAAAAGTCATGGCCGCTTGGGGTGGTGCCAAACAAGCAATCGTCCTTGTTCAAACGCCGACTGACGACGAAATGGGGCATGTGATGGCCGGCGATGTGTTCTCACCGGAACAAACGGCACCTTTGGCCGCGCAGATACTCTCGTGGTTGCAAGGCCTCCCGGACGCTTGAAACACTTGCGATAAACGCCGCAACACGTCACACTCAAAGAAAACCTGAAGGGTTGAGCAGTTGTCTGGGCTTTCGAAAAATGCCGCGTGAAACGCTGGTAATGATTCCGCCGATGCTATCTGACGGGCGCGTTTTTGCACCTCAGATACAAGTTTTGTCACGCGCGCACGCGGTGATGGTCGCACCCCCAACTTGCGGGGAGCGGATCGAAGAGATTGCGAGCCAGATCCTGACTTGGTCGCCGTCGAAGTTTGCGCTCTGTGGCATGGGCATGGGCGGCATGGTCGCGATGGAACTGATGCGCCGTGCCCCGGACCGGATCACACGGATCGCATTGATAAGTACGAACGCGCAAGCGGATACACCAGATGGGGCCGCAGCACGCGAGCCACATATCATCGCGGCACTTTCGGGGCGGTGGGATGATGTCTTGCAGCACGAGATCAATTCAACATGGATGGCGCCGACAACTGACAAAGTCGAATTGGTGCGCCAACTGACCGAGATGGGCCACGATATTGGCGCGACAACCTACGTCAAACAGGCCCGTGCACTTCAGCGTCGTAAAGACCAACAAGCGACATTGCGTCAAATCCAGCAGCCAACCGCGATCATTTGTGGGCGACATGACGGGCAATACAGGTTGAAGCGGCATGAGTTTCTAGCCGAACTTGTGCCGTATGCGAAGCTAGAGATCATCGAAGACGCAGGCTATATTCCAACCGTCGAGGCGCCAGACGCGACAACAGATGCGCTTGATCGCTGGATGGCGCAGCCGTTGATGCTGCGCATGTAAGACTTACTTAATGCTTACAACCTTGGCCGATTTGGCCTTTGGTGCGTCCGAGTTTGCGTCGATGAAGTCCAACACCAAAGGACGGATGTTATTGCGCCAGCTGCGGCCTGCAAAGATGCCGTAGTGGCCTGCACCCGGTTCAAGATGTGCGGCTTTCTTATCCTCAGGCAAACCTGTCAAAAGGTCCAGCGCAGCAAGGCATTGGCCCGGCGCGGAGATATCATCATCTTCGCCTTCGACGATTTTCACAGCGACCGTTGTGATCTTGCCCATGTCGACCTTGTGTCCGGCAACAACAAATTCGTTCTGCGCGATTTCGCGACCTTTAAAGATCCGTTCCACGGTCGAGAGATAAAATTCGGCTGTCATGTCCATCACAGCGAGGTACTCGTCGTAGAAGTCGTTATGGCGATCATGCTCGGATGCTTCGCCTTTTGCGACGCGGATAATTTCATCGCGAAATGCGTTTGAATGTGTTTCGGCATTCATTGAAATGAACGACTGTAGCTGTAGCAGGCCGGGGTAGACCAAACGCCCAACGCCGGAATACTTGAATCCAACACGTTGGATCATCGTCTCTTCCAACTGACCCATTGTCACAGAACGGCCAAAGTCGGTCACCTCTGTGTGGTTTGCCTCTGGATCAACAGGACCACCGATCAACGTAAGCGAGCGGGGCTGCGCATCTGGATCGAGTTCAGCAAGATAAGCGGTCGCAGCCAGCGCAAGTGGTACAGGCTGGCATACTGCGATCACGTGGATGTCTGATCCAAGCGCACGCATGAAGTCCATCAGGTACAGCGTGTAATCTTCGATATCGAATTTGCCAGCGCTGACAGGGATGTCGCGCGCATTGTGCCAATCGGTGATGTAGACGTCTGCGTCCGGCAGCAAGCTGATCACTGTTTTGCGCAGCAGTGTCGCATAATGCCCGGACATAGGTGCCACCACCATAACGCGGCGCTTGCTTGGTTTGCGGCCCGGCATTGTGAAATGGATCAGATCACCAAATGGTTTCTCGACCACTGTTTCAACAACAACTGGATAGTCTTTGCCGTTTGCGCCGCTGACAGGTGGGATATTCCAATCAGGTTTCATCACCATGCGGGCAAATGTGCGTTCAGTGACTTCGCCCCAGGCTTGCAGCCAATCCATTGCGGGGTTCGCACCCCAAGACATCACAGGATAAGATGCGTATGCTCGTGCTGTCGCACCCATCCACTGATTAGTGTTACGTATGCTTTCCATCAGGTCGTAGGTCATCATATACTTCATTACGTCGATCTCCGATGGGTACGCGCAGATTATGCTGCAGGTGCAGCATAGGCATAGGAATGTTAAAATGACAACAAACGATTTAGAGCAAGCGGGCGTTGCAGGCACAAATGTCGCAAAACTCGAAGCGAATTTAGCGCGGGTCGAAGAGCTCACGCAACGTTTGTTGAGCGTCATGGGGCAGGGGCGCAAAGTAGCCCCCTCGCTGCAAGGACCGAGCCAAGAGCTCTATGTCAAAGCAGCCACTGCTTATATGACTGAAATGATGCACAATCCAGCCAAGTTGATCGAGCATCAACTGGAGTTTTGGGGCAAGTCAGTCAAACATTATGTCGAAGCGCAGCACCTTTTGGCGCAAGGAAAGCTTGAGGCGCCAACAGATGAAACGCCAAAGGACCGGCGTTTTTCACATGAACTTTGGGATACGAACCCCTACTTCAACTTCATCAAGCAACAGTATTTGATGAACGCTTCTGCAGTGCAGCAAGCCGTTGAGGACATCGACACGCTTGATTCTGAAGAAAAGAAGCGGCTGCGTTATTTCAGCCAGCAATTGGTTGATATGATCAGCCCCACCAATTTCCTGCCCACAAATCCAGAAGCTTTGGCGTTGGCCGCTGAAACCGAAGGCGAAAGCCTCGTGGCGGGTCTGGAAAACATGATCGCTGATTTGGAAGCCAATGACGGTGACCTTGTTGTCACCCTGGCGGACAAGAATGCGTTCACTTTGGGCGAGAACCTCGCAACGACACCTGGATCGGTCGTGTTCCGCAATCATATGTTTGAGCTGATCCAATACGCGCCAAGCACTGAGAAGGTGTATGAAACACCCCTCATTATTTTTCCACCGTGGATCAATAAATTCTACATTATGGATCTTAAGCCGCAAAACAGCCTGATCAAATGGGCGGTGGCACAAGGGTATACCGTATTTGTCGTTTCTTGGGTGAACCCGGATGCCGGGTACCGTGACACATCAATGACCGACTATGTCGAAGACGGGTATTTGGCTGCGTTCAAAGAGGTCAAAGAGATTTGTGGCGTCAAGAAAGTGAATGCGGTTGGATACTGTATCGCAGGCACGACGCTTTCGCTCACGCTGGCTTTGATGAAAAAGCGCAAGGACACGTCCGTAAACAGTGCCACCTTCTTTACGACGTTGACCGATTTTTCGGACCGTGGTGAAGTCGGTGTGTTCCTGGACGATGATTTTATCGATGGGATCGAAGACGAAGTGGACGAAAGCGGGATGCTCGATTCCTTCTTTATGTCGCGTACGTTTTCTTACCTACGCTCCAATGACCTGATCTATGGGCCTGCGATCAAAAGCTATATGATGGGCAAGGCACCACCTGCATTTGATTTACTTTATTGGAACGGTGACGGAACGAACCTGCCTGCCAAGATGTCTGTTGAATATCTGCGTGGTCTTTGCCAGCACGACAAATTCGCGACAGATGGGTTTGAGGTCGCTGGCGAGACCGTGAAGCTGAAAGAGGTGACCGTGCCGGTTTGTGCGATCGCATGTGAGACCGATCACATTGCAGCGTGGAAGAGCAGCTACAATGGGATCGCGCAAATGGGATCGAAGGATAAAACCTTTATCCTGTCTGAGAGTGGGCATATCGCGGGGATCATCAACCCACCCACAAAAAACAAATATGGACACTATACCAATCCCGAACTCGGGCTCACGGCTGACGATTGGTTGGCTGCGGCTGACAAACATGAAGGGTCATGGTGGCCACGTTGGGATGCTTGGTTGTCCAAAAAATCGGGCAAAAAAACCGATGCACGCGAGCCGGGAGACGACAAACACCCTATCCTGGCGCCGGCACCGGGGACTTACGTCATCAATAAGTAGCGGTTATTCCAAGGAAATTTGCATATGCAGAAAATATTTATGCTGCAGTGCAGAAAAATACTTGAAATGCTGCACTGCAGCATGCATATTGGTGTCACAAGATAACAGCGGGTGTTCCCCGCACCCAACCCGAAAGGCTGATACAATGGCTGCTAAAGCACAAGACTTCACCGCGATCTTCAAAGACATGACAGACGCGTTCCCAGTAGACACAAAAGCAATGGAAGAGCAGTTCAAGAACCAGACTGCTATGGCCGAGAAAATGTCCGCAGTCGCAATCGACGCTGCTGGCAAATCTGCTGAGCTGTCCGCAAAGTGGACACAGGACACACTTGCTAAAGTAGAAGCAATGTCCAAATCAAAGGCAGAGCCTGCTGACTATGCAAAAGCAATGACAGATTTCGCATCTGCATCTGCCGAGACTGCTGCAGAGCACATGGCTGCTTTCGCTGAAATCGCGAAAAAAGTTCAGACACAGACTATGGAGCTGGTCATGGCTGCAGGCAAAGACATGTCCGAGGACATGACTGCTGCTGCTAAGAAAGCTCAGACCGAGCTGACAGCTGCTGCCAAGAAAGCAACTGCTGCTAAGTAAGTTAAATCGCCCTTACCTCCCTAGGGGTTAGATTTTGAAAGACGGTTCGCGAAAGCGGGCCGTCTTTTGTTTTGCGCTATTATGCTTTCTTTTTGCGCAGACGCGGCATAGGCTTCTCTGCACTGCAACATCTCCGGAGAGATACCCATGGCCGACACCAACAAACCGCTGCTAATTAAGCGCTACGCGAGCCGCCGTCTCTATAATACCGAAACGAGCGATTATGTGACACTTGAAGATATTGCGATCTTTATCCGTGAAGGCCGTGAGGTTCAGATCGTCGATCTGAAATCCGGTGATGATCTGACCCGCCAATATCTGTTGCAAATTATCGCAGAGCACGAAAGCCGTGGCGAAAGTGTGTTGCCTGTTGATGTGCTGACCGATTTGGTGCGCAGCTATACCAGCCAAGCCGCGTCAGTTGTGCCGCAGTTTTTGCAAGCCAGCTTTGATATGCTACGCGACGGTCAAACCAAAGCGATGGAGAATATTGGCAAGGCAAGCCCAATCGCCAACATGCCCGGATTTGAAGCGATGCGTGCGCAGCAAGAGGCATTTTTCAAGGCGATGACTGGTGGCATTGTGCCAGGCGCTTCTGCCGCGGATGCAAGCAGCAAAGATGAAGAAGATGATCTTGGCCAGATCAAGGATCAGTTGGCCGCACTCCAAGAAAAACTGTCGAAAATGGGAAAGTAGGGCGGTACCTTACTGCCGCTACTAAACGCCCAACCGATCACGCATTGAATACCACGTCATTGCAAGTTTCAGCAAAGGAGCGCGAAATGCGGCACCGCCGGGAAAGCTTGGCGTGTTCAAATTGGCCAGCGTATCGAAACGCCCCGCCTGACCCGCGATAGCCTCTGCCATGACTTTGCCCGCAAAGCCCGACAACGCGACCCCGTGACCGGAGTATCCGCCCGCCGAGACGATGTTCGGGCTGACGCGCATCACGGCAGGCATCCGCGACATTGTCATGCCCAAGGTGCCACCCCAGGAATAGTCTATTTTGACACCTTCAAGCTGCGGAAAAAGCGTGGTGATGCGTTTGCGGATCACCGTGCTGATATCGTCAGGAAAGACCAGTGAATAGCTGGGGCGTCCGCCAAACAACAGCCGCTTATCCTCGGACAGTCGGAAGTAGTTCACGACCCATTTGCTATCGACAACAGCGACATCCTGACCGAAAATCGCGTCTGCACGATCTCCCAGTGGCTCAGTCGCGCAGATAAAACTGTTGAGCGGCAAGACCCGTGCGGCCACTTTACGTTCAAGGTTTGGCATATACCCGTTGCCCGCAAGGATCACATGCCGGGCTTTGACCTGCCCTTTGTTCGTCCGCACAATTGCCGGGTCTCCTTTGGTGATGGCGTGGACTTCTGCACGCTCAAAAATGCGGGCGCCTGCGGCTTCTGCCAGACGTGCCAACCCAAAGGCGTAGCGCAAGGGGTGGATGTGACCCGCACCCATATCCAGCAGTCCACTTTTATAAAGTGGTGATTTCACCAGTGCTTGCATTTCGCCCGTGTCGCACATGCGCGCTTGATCATAGCCATAGGCCGTGTTCAGAAATTCGACTTCTTTTGCATCTTCGGCGGCGTCTTGCGAGGTGTAGCCGCCATGAACGAGGCCTGCCGTATAACGGGCTTCGGGAACATGGTTTTGGCAGATATCGCGCAAGTCGGACTTCGCTTCTTCTGCGAGATCCCAAAGCGCTCTTGCTTGCTCTGTGCCATACTCTTTTTGAATGGATAACTGACCACTGTTGTAGCCTGTACAAACTTGGCCGCCGTTCCGACCCGATGCGCCAAACCCTGCGCGATGGGCATCAAGAACCACAACGTCCAAGCCTTTTTGCGCCAGATGCCGTGCTGCGGATAATCCGGTGAAACCAGCCCCAACAATGCAAACATCGGCCTGCGTTTCACCGTAAAGTGGCGCGCGTTCGTCTGGAATATCTGCCGATGCTGCGTACCAGCTATCTGGGAACTGTCCGGGGCGGTCGTTGCGGTAAAGTGGGTTCACGCGACACGACGTGTCTTAAAGAACTGGGCAATCTGATCTGCGACACGTGGGCTATCAACGGGCTTGGGTAGATCAGCGCGAGCTTTTGCGATTTGCGCATCAGGCACAACGCCTTGTCCGCGATAGTCCAGCAAACCACCTATAAAATCAGCACCATACTCAGGGTGAGGCTGTGTCGTGAAAACGCGATTGCCATAAACAAGTGCTGCATTTGCGCAAAAATCGTTGGATGCATAGACAGTCGCATCGCGTGGCGCTTGGGTGACTTGATCTTGATGCCAAGCGTTCAACGTCACGGTGTCACCATTCCAATCATATGTGGTGCGGCCAACGGCCCAACCACCTGCGAATTTTTCGACCTTACCGCCAAGCGCTTGTGCGATGATCTGATGGCCAAAACAAATGCCTACCAATGGAATGTCAGCGGCATAGACATCGCGGATAAATGTCTCGAGCGGCGCAATGAAGTCGATGTCATCGTAGGCGCCGTGTTTGGATCCCGTAATCAGCCAACCATCGCAGTCGGTGATAGCCACGGGGAATTCCATATCGACGACGCTAAACGTGGCGAAGGTAAACCCTTTGTCTGCCAATAGACGTTCGAAGTAAGGCGCGACATCACCACTTGTCGCCAAGAGTTCGTCAGGCGCGTGGCCGGATTGTAGGATGCCGATTCTCATTTTGATCTCATTCTAGTTTCCGTGATTTTCTTAAACGAGATCGAGGTAGTGGTCGAGTTGCTCTTCCGGCGTCATTTCGGCGAAATGTGCCATTTCCTGCCGTTTCGTTCTTGTCAGGTTGTCGACAAGTTGCGCGTCAAAGATCCGGTGGGCAAGTTTACTTTGCGCAAAGGCATCAATTGCATCGCTCCAGTTATCGGGAACCTGCGGCAGCTTTTGATCATAGGAATTACCTGTGATCGGGGCGGGTGGTGTCATGTTGTCTTCAATCCCGACCAACGCAGAGCCAAGCACTGCGGCAAGGAACAGATAAGGGTTTACATCACCGCCTGCGAGGCGATGCTCGATCCGGCGCGCAGCGAAACTGCCACCTGGTACGCGGACCGATGCTGTCCGGTTGTCATAGGCCCAGCAGATGCTCGTGGGCGCATGCGCACCGGGCACCAAGCGTTCATAGCTGTTGCCATGTGGTGCAAAGATAAGTGCAAGTTCAGGAATACCAGCCAAGCAGCCGGCAATCGCATTGTGCAAAAGTGGTGTGCCTTCGGCGGTATCATTGGCAAAAACATTCTTGCCGCTCTCGTCCAACACAGAGAAATGCGTGTGCAGACCGTTGCCCGCATAATCCTCGTAGGGTTTGGCCATAAAGCTGGCCGCCATACCGTGATTGCGTGCAAGCCCACGCACCAGCATTTTGAACAGCCACGCGTCATCAGCTGCCTTCAACGCATCTGGGACATGCTCGAGATTTACCTCGAATTGACCTACTCCGCCCTCTGAGATTGCGGCCTCGGCAGGAATATCCATTGCGTCGCAGGCGTCATAAAGCTCGTTAAAGAAACCATCGAAAGCGTCGAGTGCGCGCAGCGATAGGATTTCTGCACCGGCCCGCCGTTTGCCGGATCTTGGTGATTTGGGTTGGCGAAGTTCCTTGCCACTGTCATCGACAAGGTAGAATTCCATCTCGGTGGCAGCAACCGGTGTCAGCCCGCGTTCTTTGTAGCGATCAAGGACACGTGCAAGTGCGTGGCGCGGGTCGCCGGTGAAAGGTGTGCCATCGTCATGAAATGCCCAAAGTGGCAAAAGCGCCGAGGGTGATTGCAGCCACGGCATTGAGACATAGCCGCGCTCGGTTGGCAGCAAAAGTCCGTCTGCATCGCCGCTTTCAAAGACCAGCGGGCTGTCGTCAATGTCTTCGCCCCAGATATCGAGGTTCAAAACAGAAAGAGGAAACCGCGTGCCATCAGTCTCAAGTTTGGCAGCAAAGCGGCGCGGCACGCGCTTACCGCGTGCTTGGCCGTTCAGGTCTGCTGCACCACACCGCACGTTGCGGATTTCGGGATGATCGTCGAGCCAACTCATCGGATAATCTGCGGCCTCACTTTTATTTTCTTACGTACATCTTGCGGCAAGTGCCGGTTCAATCGGTTGTTCACGAACCCGAAAATGCCAATGACAATCAGCGTAAGAATGATGAAATAGCCAGCAAGGATTGGGTAAGGCACGAATGGGTTGAACGTCTTATCAGCAAAGTAATTTGCATAATAAAGCGCATCACCGCGTTGCTGTGTGGCTGGAAATCCCGAGAAGAAAACAAGCGTCGTGGCGTGAAACAAGAAGATCGCTTCGTTGGTGTAGGCAGGCCATGCAAGGCGTAGCATCGTAGGCCAGATAACCCTGCGAAAACGTGACCATCCCGATAGTCCATAAGCATCCGCCGCTTCGGTGTCGCCTTTGGGGATGGATTGAAGCGCGCCATAAAATATTTCGCCCGTGTAGGCGGCCGTGTTCAGGAACAAGACGACCAAGGCACCCAGCCAAGCCGACGTCAGCGGGTTGAAGAAGGTGCTGACATCTTTGAGGCTAAGAAACACAAAGTAGGCAAAGAAGAATTGGATGAAGAGTGGCGAGCCGCGGAAGATGAAGATGAACCATTCAGCGGGTTTGCGGTACAGTGGGTTGCGCGCGGCTTTGCCCATTGCAACCGCAGTCGCAAGGAAGAAACCCGAACAGAGTGCCACGATGCCAAAATACACATTCCAGATCATGCCAGAGCCGATCAGCGTGAACTGCTGGCAAAGCGTGAAATCGGTGCGCGGTAGTAAGCGCTCGCCAATACCTTGGCTGCGCAGCGCGTAGTCTGCGATCGTTTCCCAGCAACTCATGCTGCGGCCTTCCGTTGCGCTTCACCACCCGATGTTGCCTGGCCGTGGGTCAGTTTTGCCATGATCTTGTCGAGCACGACCTCGGATACTTTGGTAAAACACAGATAGAACACCAGCAGCGCTGCAAAATACCACATGCGCCAATCGGGATGCGGGTATTCGGTGAACTGCGGCTGCTTGGCCCCGCCCAATTCGCGTGCCCAGTAGACGATGTCTTCGACCCCGAGCAAAAACAGCAGTGGCGTTGCTTTGATCAAAACCATCCAAAGGTTGGACAGCCCGGGCAGAGCGTAAACCCACATTTGTGGCACTAGTACACGCCAGAATGTCTGGCGGCGGCTCATGCCATAGGCTTCGGCTGTTTCAAGCTGGCCTTTGGGAACCGCCCGCATTGCCCCGAACAGGACGTTCGCAGCAAATGCTCCAAACACAATCGCAAAAGTGAGAACTGCCAACATAAAACCATAGGTTTCATGAACCCATTGCGGGGCATTGCCCAACGGTAGCTTGGCCGCCGTGCAGACGATGAAATCGTTGCCTTGCCGAACGGGCTCTTGCCAGTCCGGGCATTTGACCCGGTGGCGTATGTATTCAAACGCCTGATCCAGCGCGATGACGAAGAAAAGGAAGAAGGCAATGTCAGGGATGCCGCGTACAACAGCGATGTATGTCTTACCGATCCAGCGCAGCGGCGCGACATTGCTCCGCGCGGCAGATGCACCTGCAAAACCGAAAGCCAATGCCGTTGGTGCCGTGATTGATAGCAGCAACAGAACCGTGCCGACTGCCCAATACATCGACATGTGCTTTCCCGTTGTCAGGTAGCATGCCATCCATTGAAAGCCCTCAAGCGTGGCCGGATCGGAGCAGAAGCTGAACATCAATCGCCTTGTTGCGCTATTGCTATTATCCGTCCAACAATTGCACATCGGTGTCAACGCGTGGCCGCTAAATTCGGAGCAAACGCAAGCTGTTGTCAGGTAGGACTGCTAAAAATGGTACAATCAGTCATTGTTGTAGGCGCTGGGATCATTGGCGCGACGATTGCGTTTCAGCTCAGCAAGGCGGGTTACAAGGTGCAGGTTGTGCAAGGCGGTGCCGCAAACGCGACCAGCGCGGCCTTTGGCTGGATCAACGCAAGCTTCTTTCTTAACGAGGATCATCACCATTTGCGGGCGGGGGGCATTGGCGCATGGCACCGTGTCTTGAAAGATGTGCCGGTTCCGGTCGACTGGCAAGGATGTCTGTGTTGGGACTTGGCACCGGATGAGATGGAGGCGACCTACAAGCAGCTGCGCGCATTAGGTTATCCGGTCGAGAGGTTTGACCAAGCGCAAATCAAGAGCCGAGAGCCGGGGCTATGTGACGTCCCGGAACAAGCGCTGTTCTTTCCTTCGGAAGGTGCGGCCTCTTCTGCCAATATTGCGCCGCAGTTTCTGAAGGCCGCACAGACGTTTGGTGCAAAGCTGATCACCAATATCGCTGTTTCCGGTCTGAAGACGCGAAACGGACGGGTCATCGGGATCGAGACAGCGCAAGGTGATATGTTCGCTGATCAAGTGATTATTGCAGCTGGGTCAGGCACATCTGCGCTCGCTGCCAGCATTGATTGTGACATCCCTTTGGTGCCCCGCCCGGCGTACATTTTACGGACGTCCCCACAAAAAAAGATATTGAACCATATTCTTGCGACGCCTGATGGTGAAATCCGGCAAGAACCATCTGGTCAAATCCTGATGCCCGTCGCGGTCAGCCACCAAAGTGATGCAGTAGCACAGTTAGAGCAAACACCAAAAGAAGCGGCCGACGCCACGATGTCACGATTGCAGGAAATCTGTAATGGATTGGGAAACACGGATTGGTCCGAAATCATCAAGGCGGAACGCCCCGTACCAAACGACGGCTTGCCAATTGTCGGTGCGATAACGGATGGCGCCTATGTTGCTGTGCTGCATTCAGGGATCACGCTTGGGCCAATCATTGCAGAGCTTGTCAGCAAAGACATCTCAGGCAGACTGGATAACACAGATGCGGCGATGCTTGCGCCCTATCGCCCTGATCGGTTCCAAATCAACTAAATGAAAAAGGGCTGCCATTGCTGGCAGCCCTTAAAATATAAGCGATACTGGCGATTTAGAATTCGTCGCCAACACCCCATTTTATGATCAACGCGTTCAACGTACCGTCTTCTTTCATCGAAGTGATGGCGGCATCAAGCGTTTCGCGCAGCTCGCCGTCGCTTTCACGCACACCAAGACCAACACCACCACCGATCAGCTCTTCTTGCTCGAGCAGCATCACTTCGCCATCAGCGTCAGCAATTGGCTGAAGGAAGGATTTATCGGCCAGAACCGCATCTGCTTCGCCAGCTTTGACAGCTGCAACAGTTTCGTCAGGTGTTGCGAATTCCAGCAACGTGGCACCTGTGCTGGCAATGAACGCGGCCTGAATAGTACCTGTTTGTGCTGCAAGCACCCCGCCTGCCAGATCAACGTCCGCAGACATTGCAAGATACGCGGATGGATCAGGCTGTGTGTAGCCTTGTGAGAAGTCGATGACTTCGTCGCGCTCGTCCGTGATGGACATGCCTGCGATGATCACATCGTAGTTGCCGGAGACGAGGTTAGGGATAATGCTGTCCCATTCGTTTGTGACCCACTCGCATGTCAGCTCGGCACGTGCGCAAATCTCGTCGCCCACTTCACGCTCAAAACCGTCAACTTCGCCGTCGTCGTTGATGAAGTTATATGGAGGGTAGGCGCCCTCTGTGCCCAGACGCACGACGGAGTGACCGTCGGCGAATGTCATTGAACCTGCCACGGCGAGTGCAGCCGTTGTAAGAATAAGGTTTTTCATCAGTTTTCTCCCGAGTTGATGAAGTTTAAGCGACCGTTGCAGAGAGAAAACCCTGCAATCTCTCGGTCTTGGGGTTGCCGAAAAGGTCAGCCGGGGGGCCTTGCTCTTCGATTTTGCCTTGGTGCAGAAAAACGACGTGGTCGCTGACATCAGCGGCCAATCGCATGTCATGGGTCACGATGATCATGGTGCGCCCTTCGGCGGCCAGATCCTTGATGACTTTCACAACTTCCTGCTCAAGTTCAGGGTCCAAAGCACTTGTTGGCTCATCAAAGAGCAGTGCTTTGGGCTCCATACAAAGGGCGCGCGCAATTGCGGCCCGTTGTTGTTGTCCGCCAGATAGCTGGGCGGGATAGACGTCGCATTTGTCACCAATGCCAACCTTGGCCAGGTATTTGCGCGCAGCGGCTTCGACCTCTGCCTTGTCGCGTTTCAGCACGGTTAGCGGGGCTTCCATGACATTTTGTAGAATTGTCATGTGCGCCCATAGGTTGAATTGCTGAAATACCATCGACAGGTTCGTGCGGATGCGGATCATCTGTGTGTGATCGCCGGGGTGACGGCTTTGGCCCGCGCCTTTCCAGCTGACCGGTTCACCGCAGAATATGACATCACCTTGCTGGCTGTCTTCAAGAAGATTGGCGCAGCGCAAAAGCGTTGATTTGCCCGACCCAGATGACCCGATCAGCGACACAACGTGCCCGGCGGGTGCGACAATATCCACACCCTTGAGGACCTCCAGGTCGCCATAGGCTTTGTGCAGATTACGGATCTCGATAACGGGGGCAGCGTTGGTCAACTGGCACAGCTTTTTTGTTGTTACGCGTACAGTTGTGCTTATTTCGCGCCCCATTGCAACGGGTTGTGGCGCACTAACCAAACGTCAGGCAGGAATTGCTGACTGCTTGGGCGGGAACGGTAGATCATACGCACTATTGGGCAGTGCGATGATAGATTTTAGTCTCAATATTGCGACATGATCAGGTGAAAGCTGTGCAATCGCATCGCTGATCGCTGCGAAGTAGGGGCGGAAATCTTGCCCCTTTCGGGTTATGAAAGTCATTCCCGGCGACGGTTTGGTATAGCCGATAACCTTGAGCTCGGCGGTCTGCTGGGTCTCGGCCTGTTCGATCCACCAGGTTTGTGCGTCGATCGCGGCGATGTCGCCATCGCCCGTCGCCACAGCAGCGATACTGGCCCGATGACTGCCGGTCCGTGCAAAGGGGGTGAATTGAATTCCGTGATCCTGCGCCCATAACTGCGCTGATCCGTAGCCCGATTGTGACAGGGGATCGTTGAACACAAATCGCGTTTTTGCCATCTGTTCGGGCCGCGTGGCCGTGCAATCGCGCCGGACAACAAACACGCTGCGGTAGTATCCGGGTGGACAGCCTGCTAACCCGTAATCCGCCGTGCCAATGGTAGTAACGTGGTCTTTGAACTGTGCGCGCAATGGCAGGTTACAGATTTGGCCAAGGGCAAGGTCGGGGTGTGCCCAGCTGGCCATGTGGTCAATCTCGTGGTCTAGCTGATCAGGTGCAGCGATACCGCGATCTCTTAGATCGTCCCTCACGAGCCTCCAAAATGCATCATGCGCCGCCCGGTTCGAGAGACGCGCATACATCGGCAGGCTGGCAATCATCCAGCGCTGACCTTGAGCCTTGCACGGTGGCTGTCCTGATCGCTGACGCCCAGCAGCGATGCCGTCATGCGCATCATGCTGTCTTCTTCGTCATCCCGAAAACCATCAGCCATAACGACCGACCAAAGGGCCTCGATCACACTCAGGCGATTCTCGTAAGACACGGTATCTTTGATCGCGCGGGTAAAGCGCACAGTGTCCGGCGCTTCGGCCTCCAAGGTCTCGCATTCCTTGCGCAAGGCAGCGGCCTCAAACGGTGACATCTGGTAGCGGGTTATCAGCGCCTTATCAATTTGGGCGATTTCACTATCGGCGTAGTCACCGTCAGTGCGGGCAATGCGCACCAATAGCGCGCCAAGGGCCAGCCGGCTGTCTAATTCCGGCAAGGCAGTGGGGTCGGGTGCGGTCAAACGCGAGAGCAGATTTTGAAACATAGGCCCTACATAAGGTGAGAAAGCTTGTCTTGAAAGAGGGCAGTCAGTCGCGCTGCTTCTTCGGCAAATCCATAGGGCGGATTCACGACAAAAAGACCTGAGCCGACCATGCGGTGTCCGGGTCTGGCAGGGGGGAAACTGACCTCGTGCGTGAAGGCATCGGGCAGTGCTGCCTGCAATTCGCGGATCATCGCGGTGTGGGGCGCATCTGTAAGGATAGGATACCACAGCATCATGACACCAACGCCCCACTTGCGGTGCAGCTTGGCGATGGTGCCGGGGATAGTTTGATAGTCTGACTTCACCTCAAAAGACGGATCAATCAGCAAAAGCCCACGTCGTGGGTCAGGGGGGCAAAGCGACATCGCCATCTCCCAGCCGTCTTTTTGGCGGTAAATGCCACCGTAGGGTGCCATATTGGTCTTTAACGCTGCAAATTCCTGTGGGTGCAATTCTGACAAGTGGATCGTATCGACAAGACGCAAGCTTTCGGCTGCCACCAACGGTGATCCGGGATAGGCATCCGCACCATGCGCGGCCTGAATACGTGCGAGCACCTTTGCATAAGGGTGATCCGGCGCGAACCACTCCTGCGCCAAAGCAATTCCTTTGGCCGCTTCACCGGTTTTCTGAGATGCTTCATCGCCGAGATCATAGAGCCCGCGTCCGGCATGTGTTTCCAGATAGGACAGCGGTTTGTCTTTGCGGGTCATATAGTCCAAAACCCACGCCAACATGCTGTGTTTATGGACATCTGCCAAGTTTCCGGCGTGGTAGATGTGTTGATACGATAGCATATGATGTCCTTTGGCCTACGACTTGCGGCTTACCGCAGCAGGTGGTGGGTGTCTATTGCGCCAGCGCGCTGCGTGTTTGATGTTGATTGTACAAATGCGAATGATACTCTGACAGAAACAGAAAACGGGTGCAGGCATGATCAGGCAAATTATCATTACATCGCTTTTTGCGGCTTTGCCTCTCGCGGCATCGGCCCAAGATAGCGCAAATAGCGTCGAATTTCGTTTCGGTTTGGGGCCATCTCTTGCACCGGGTTATTTTGGTGATGAGGACTTGGATCCGGGGGTTTCACCAAAATTCCAGCTTGAACAATTCCGCTTGGGAGGTGTGTCGTTTGGCGGTGGCGATGCACAGTATGGTTTGGGATTTGACGGCTCTTTTCGGTTTATCGGCGCACGCGAAGCGGATGAATTCTCCGAACTTGAGGGGCTTGATGACATTGATCCATCTTTGGAAATCGGCGGCGGGCTGGAATTCACGGGGCCCAACTACGAACTTTTCGCCAAGCTTCGTTATGGTGTGATCGGCCACGAATCCTTTGTGGCTGAATTTGGCAGTGACCTTTACTACAGGCCCACAGACCAGTTGACGTTCAAGGCGGGCCCTCGGGTATTGGTCGGCGATGATGACTTTGCGCAGACCTATTTTGGCGTCTCGGCCGCGGAGAGTGCTGCAAGCAGCTTTGACGCGTTTGATGCAGGCGGCGGAATGATCAGTGCAGGTGCGAAGGCCGAAGCGACCTACGCGATCAATGACGATTGGGAAGTGATTGGCACGCTGAAATATGAAAAACTGCAAGAAGACGCAGCAGACAGCCCGATCACTCAATCGGACGAGCAGATCAGCGGTAGCATTGTCTTAACGCGGCGTATCACGCTGGGCTTTTGATGCCCTAAACCAGGCGCGATGTTTCAACCGCAGCTCGTACAAAATCTGCGAACAACGGGTGCGGCGCGAATGGTTTTGATTTGAGTTCCGGATGGAATTGCACCCCGATAAACCACGGGTGATCTTGCCATTCTACGATCTCTGGCAGTTTGCCGTCAGGTGACATGCCCGAGAACTTGAGGCCCGCTGTTTCCAGCTTTTCGCGGTATTTCACGTCGACTTCATACCGGTGACGGTGGCGCTCTTCGATCGCAGTTGAACCGTAGATTTCGGCCACTTTCGATCCTTCGATGAGCGTCGCATTATATGCGCCAAGACGCATGGTGCCGCCTTTGTCATCATCTGTTTTGCGCGCCACTTTGTGGTTGCCCTGAACCCATTCCTTTAGGTGATAAACGACTGGTTCAAAACGCTTTTTCCCAGCCTCATGATCAAACTCTTCTGATCCGGCTTTTTCCAAACCTGCCACGTTGCGTGCCGCTTCGATGACGGCCATTTGCATACCAAGACAGATGCCAAGATAGGGGATCTGCTTCTCGCGGGCAAATTGCGCCGCTTTGATTTTGCCTTCTGTGCCACGTTCGCCGAAACCGCCCGGCACAAGGATCGCGTGAAAGCCTTGCAGGTAAGGTGTGGCATCATCGTTGTCGAATAGTTCGGCATCAACCCACTCGATTTTGACCTTTACCCTGTTTGCCATACCGCCGTGCGTAAGCGCCTCTGCGATGGATTTATACGCGTCCTCTAGCTGGGTATATTTGCCGACGATTGCGACTTTGACTTCGCCTTCCGGGTTATGAATGCGGTCATAGACGTCGTGCCACACGCCCAGCTTTGGCTGCGGCGCCGGGGAAATGCCAAATGCATCCAAAACTGCCTGATCAAGACCCTGATCATGATAGGCAAGCGGTGCCTCATAGATTGATTTTAGATCATAGGCTGCCACAACACATTGCTTGCGGACATTACAGAACAGCGCGATTTTTTCGCGTTCTTTCTCGGGGATCGGATGTTCAGAGCGGCAGACGAGGATATCTGGCGCGATACCGATGGATTGCAATTCTTTGACCGAATGTTGGGTTGGCTTTGTCTTCAATTCACCAGATGCCGCAAGGTAGGGAAGTAGTGTCAGGTGCATGAAAATGCACTGACCGCGCGGTTTGTCATGGGCAAACTGGCGGATTGCTTCAAAGAAAGGCAAGCCTTCGATGTCGCCAACGGTGCCGCCGATTTCGCACAGCATAAAGTCAACTTCGTCTTCGCCAATGCTCAGAAAATCTTTGATTTGGTTGGTCACATGGGGGACGACCTGAATGGTCTTGCCCAGATAATCGCCGCGGCGTTCTTTTTCCAAAACGGTGGAATAGATGCGACCCGAACTCACTGAATCGGTATTGCGCGCAGGCACACCGGTAAAGCGTTCGTAGTGGCCAAGATCGAGATCAGTTTCTGCACCATCATCGGTGACGAAAACTTCGCCATGCTCAAACGGTGACATCGTGCCGGGGTCGACGTTCAGGTAGGGGTCCAACTTACGCAAGCGCACCGAATAGCCACGCGCTTGCAACAAAGCACCCAAGGCCGCCGATGCAAGCCCTTTGCCCAGTGAAGACACCACGCCGCCGGTGATAAAAACAAAACGCGCCATTGGCAGGGGACCCCCGTGAAAATTCCAAAAATTGTGGGAAAGCGAACCCGAAAATTCACATCATCACGGGGTTTGACGTGTAGTAGATTCGGGCGCGATTGGCAACCACTGACCCAACATCATGTTGCTGCACGTGTTTGTGCAGCAACTGCTAGTGCTTAGTCGCCTGCGGGCAGAAGGGGTGCATCAGCACTGGACGGCGGCAACAAACTGTCGCCCAGATCAGGCACTTCGACGCCCTCGACGGTTGGATCAATCCCCAAACGGTCAGCAACTGATGAACCTGCTGTATTGCTTGCCGAAATCAATGTCAGAGAGATCGAAGTGCAAATAAATGCAACGGCCAATGCCCAGGTGAATTTGCTCATCGCGGTCGGTGCCGGGCGCGAACCTGTCGCACCGCCGCCGCCGCCCATACCAAGGCCACCACCCTCAGAGCGCTGCAAAAGCACAGTACCGATCAGGCTAAGCGCGAGGATCAGGTGGATGATGAGGACGACGTTTTCCATTTCGGGCCTTTCAGGGCTTTCGCGAACAAGCGGTATCTAAAAGCTGCAACACAATCCCGCAACCCCTGAAACCATGCTTATTCGTCAACATCATCCATGTCAGCCTGCCCAGTAAGCCTGCGCCGGACGATGGACCACGACAACCCGATGGCCAGAACAACCGAAAGGGCGAAGATACCTATCCATGTGTTGATCGATGGATTGTCCAAGCTAATCACACCTTGGTCAAACAAGACCCACAGCAGCGTGCCCACGACTGCCAAGATTAGGATCATTCCAAATATGCCGATAGAACGTAGTGTTGCGCGTAAATAGATGATGTAGCCGACAAACAGAACCAATCCCAAAAGCACTGTCATGGACAGGTTTGTATCGGCATTTTCCATCGACCAGCGAACATAGTTCCACTGCGTGGGGTTATATGTCGCCGCCAGCAACATAAATGCAAAGATCCAACGGATGACGAAACCCATGATATGCCTCACTTCTTTTTGGTGCGGCGACAATGCGTCGTCATGGCCTTGGTGTCCAGTCGGGCATTTTGCGGTTTCCCAACACCGACCCTGTCGATATAGGGGGCACGCAATCTTCGAGGGAAAAGAATCTTATGGCAAACGTTGTGGTCGTCGGTGCCCAGTGGGGCGATGAAGGCAAAGGTAAGATCGTTGACTGGCTCTCTGAACGGGCCGATGTGATCGCGCGCTTTCAAGGTGGGCATAACGCAGGCCATACCCTTGTCATTGATGGCGAGGTCTTCAAGCTGAATGCGCTGCCGTCTGGTGTGGTGCGTGGTGGCAAACTTTCCGTGATTGGCAACGGGGTTGTTCTGGACCCCTGGCACTTGGTCAAAGAGATTGCGTCGATCCGCGAACAGGGTGTTGAGATCAATCCTGAGACGCTGATGATTGCAGAGAATACGCCCTTGATCTTGCCGATCCACGGTGAGTTGGATCGGGCGCGTGAAGAAGCCGCAAGCAAGGGCACCAAGATTGGCACGACAGGCCGCGGCATTGGCCCTGCCTATGAAGACAAGGTCGGTCGCCGCTCCGTGCGCGTGGCTGATTTGGCTGATGAGGCAACTTTGGAAGCGCGTGTAGATCGCGCGCTTCAGCACCATGACCCGTTGCGCCGAGGGCTTGGCATCGAACCGATTGACCGTGACGCGTTGGTTGCACAACTTAAAAAGATCGCCAGTGAAATTCTGCCGTATGCAGCCCCTGTCTGGAAAGTGCTGAACGAAAAGCGCAAAGCAGGCAAACGTATCTTGTTTGAAGGCGCGCAAGGCGCGTTGCTTGATATTGATTTTGGCACTTACCCGTTCGTTACGTCCTCTAACGTGATTGCAGGTCAAGCGGCCACTGGCGTGGGCGTCGGGCCAAACGCGATCGACTATGTGCTGGGCATCGTCAAAGCCTACACAACGCGCGTGGGCGAGGGGCCTTTCCCGACTGAACTGGATGATGATGATGGTCACCGCCTCGGCACCCGCGGCTATGAGTTCGGCACCGTGACAGGGCGCAAACGTCGCTGTGGCTGGTTCGATGCGGCACTTGTGCGCCAAACATGTGCGACGTCGGGTGTTACGGGTATTTCCCTCACAAAGCTTGATGTGTTGGATGGTTTTGAGACGCTCAAGATCTGCGTTGGCTATGACCTAGACGGAAAAGAGCTTGATTACCTGCCGACGGCTGCTGACCAGCAGGCCCGTTGCAAACCTATCTACGAAGAAATCGAAGGCTGGGCAGATTCAACCGAAGGCGCGCGCTCTTGGGCCGACTTGCCTGCGCAGGCTATCAAATACGTGCGCCGGATCGAAGAGTTGATCCAGTGCCCTGTCGCCCTAGTTTCCACCTCACCTGAGAGAGAAGACACCATATTGGTGACTGATCCCTTCGCAGATTGAGGAACGATGACCTATAAAGCACGTAAACGGCTGGCACTTTTCGTGCTCGTGATTGGCCTGCCAATCTACATCGTCTTGGCTGTCACGGTGATGAGCTTCATGCTGAACCAGGAAATACGTTTTCCGGTTGTCGTGGAATTGGGTGTTTATACTTTGCTAGGGATCGGTTGGGCGTTTCCGCTCAAATGGGTTTTCAAAGGGATCGGGCAACCTGATCCTGATCAAAACCAACCGTGAGCCACAAAAAAGGCGGGGTATAAACCCCGCCTTTGTCGTCAATTTGCATTCTGTTTTAAGCTTGCGCCGCGCGTTGATCGTCTGGGCGGTATTGCGATGTCTCCGCGACTTGGAAGCGGCCGTTATCCATTTTTACGATACGTGTCTGGCGCAAAAGGCGACCAAAGCAACGTAGCCCATCTTCACGTGAGACTTCGCCCTCAGAGGCGGTCTGAACAACTTTCATCACCTGTGGGCGCGAGAAGTCAGCTTCACCTTCGACAAAGCAAATATAAGCACCTGCAGCTTCAAGCATATCAACCAATTCGGTTGCACCATGTGCTTGCGCGAATTCGGCAAAGCCTGTTGTTTCCGGCACACCTTCGGCTTCTTTGAGTGATGCAATCTGGCGCAACCGCTCGGAGGCTGCGTCGAGTGGCTTCACCTTGCCATCGTTACCACCTTTGGCTTCGTTAACTTCGGCCGCTTCAGATACGCCCAGATCATCTTTGCTTTCGGCTGCGTGCACGTCCAGATCATCTTTGAAGACTTCATCCGGGTCACGCGCATCACCTTTGTCACCCAATTGACGCGCGGCCTCAGTAGCGGCAACGGCTGCTTTAAGCTGTGCAAACGCATCACGATGACGGCGGCTTTCGGGCTTGTTGAGGTGCTGATCTGTCTGGGACATGATCCGGCTCATGGCATCTTCAACACGGCGCGATAGACCGTGGCGTGCGACTTCATTGCCCTGACGGCGGGCGATTTCCGCCTCCACCAAAGCCACCTCTGTCGCGAGGTCAAAATCATCATCTGTTGCGTTATCGACCTTAGACTGGTCAATCTCGGCCAACTCGGGTTCGTCATCATCATCATCGGCGGCATCACTTGGTGTTAGCACCAATGTTGTATGCTCCCGTCGTGCGGGGTGGTCGGCTTGAGGCTCCTCAGCAACTGCTTCTTCTTCAACAGCGTCGATCTCGTCTTCGACTTCAGCGACCATTGCGTCGATAGTTTCTTCTTCGATAGCAGCGTCAGCTTCGGTTTCCATCTCTGCTTCAGCCATATCGACATCATCCTCGATGATATCCTGCGCGAGTTCTTCAACGGTTTCTTCGACCTCGGTGTCGACATTATCAACCTCTGCTGCGATGTCTTCGAGCGCTTCTACTTCATCAGCAGTTTCTTCGATGGCGTCTTCAAGATCATCAACTTCGTCAGCGGTCGCATCTTCGACTGACGCAAGCTCTTCGTCCATCAACTCTTCGACAAAAACGTTTTCGTCTGCGTCTGTCTCTGAAACGAGATCCGCACCGGCGTCGTCCTGATCTTCGGCGTAATCATCTGCGGCAGAGATGAATGAACTTTCAGCGGCTGATGCAACATCGCTTTCGACATATTCGTTTGCATCATCCAAAATACGTGTCTGAGACGTGCGCTTGGCAAGATCAGCGAGGCGCTGCGCCAGCGGGTTGACGCCTTGCGCCTTCGGTTCACCCTCGCTCAAATCCTCGGCGTAGGTTTCGTCGTCCGAGTCTTCTGCATCACGATCAACGACCGCGCGGATCCGGTCCAGCTTGGCTGTCACGCTGGTATCGGTGTCGATTGCCATGTCATCGTCGTCTGTTTCTTCTTCGACAGCAGCAAATTCGTCGGCAAAGTCTTCGTCCAACTCAGCGGCGGCGTCTTCAACGTCATCTTCAACGGCGCGCAGGCTGACGTGATTGCCATCACCTTCAACTTCAACGGCAACGCCTGCTTGATCTTCGGTGAGACGGGCAAGTGTCGACATATCAGGGGCCTGTGGCGCCACATCCATAAACCGGTTGTGCCCGGCCAAGTCATGAAAGAAAGACACGACTGTCTTCATGATTTCAACGGAGTCTTCGAACCCTTCAAGGCGACAAGAAAAGTTGCCGTAAGTCACATCAAGGATTTGGTTGTTCTCGTCCATGAGTTCACGCTTTCTCTTTTAGTGCGGCATTCCGCTAGACAGACATTAGTTCTTAATTGAAAACAGTATCACGCTTAATTCGAGATCATTTTATGTCCCTTTTGGGGAATGTTTGTGAATAGAGGTGCAATCTTTGTCCGTAGAGACCATTGTTTCAAGCCCCAATATTGTTTGTCTTGTTGGCGGTGCGCCGATTGAAGATACGGCAATTTCCACTGTTTTAGATGAGGTTTCGCTCTTCATAGGTGTGGATAAGGGTGCAGATCACCTTTTGTCGGCCGGTGTCAAACCTGCCGCAGTCATCGGTGACCTTGATAGCCTTTCTGAACATGCGCGTGCCACATTTGCGGCGGTTTTGTGTCAAGTCGAAGAACAATCTACCACAGATTTTGAAAAAGCGCTGGCACGCGTGGTCGCACCGGCTATTCTTTGCCTGGGATTTACCGGTGGTCGGATCGACCATGTGCTTTCGGTCTTGAATGTCATGGCACGTAATGCAGATCGTGCCATTATCCTCGCCGATGAAAACGATGTTTGTTTTTTGGCGCGGGTTGGAAAAACATCTTTCAGCGCCCCGCGTCAGACCCGTGTTTCGGTTATGCCGTTGGGCCCAGCCACTGTGACTGTCACGGGGTTGGAATGGCCCTTTGCCAATCAGCTTATGACACCTGCCGATTTCACCAGCCCGTCAAATGCGGCATTGGGCGGTGAGGTCACAATCGACACGGATGGCCCTGTCTTGCTTACGCTACCTCGGATGTTTCTACAGATTGCCTTGAAAGCCGCCGTTCGCGAAGGATGATGTAAAGGCCCGCGCCGACCGTGATGCATATGCCTATTGCGGCAAGGCCATTGGGTAAATCCGAAAAGATCAGCCAACCAATCGCGGTTCCGAAAGGTATCTCAAGATATTGCATAGGAGCAAGTGTCGAGGCGGGCGCAAAGCGTAAGCTCCAAGTCATAAAGAGGTGGGCCAGTGTTCCAATGACACCCAGCGCTATCAACAACGCCCAAGTCTGCATCTCAAAATCATAAGATGCGATGTCCGTCCTCGGCGCAAAGGTAACCAAAAGCACAAGCAACATAGCGCTGGCTTGCAAGCCACTGATGGCTTGCAGCTTGATCGGATCAAGCGCACGCGCGACCTTGCGCGTGACCATCATGAAAAGTGCAAAGACGACAGCGACGCCCAAAGGAAGCAACGCGGGCGCGCCGACTTCGGCAAAGTTTGGTTGAATGACCAGCAATGTCCCGATGAAACCAATCGAACAGGCCACCATCCGGTGTAGCCCCACATGTTCACCCATCGCGAAGTGACCCAGCAGCAACATGATGAAGGGCATCACAAAGGCAATCGCGAGGGCATCAGCAAGAGGGAGGTAGCGCAACGCGCTAAACATCATCCCAATTCCCAAGATATGCAGAACGGTGCGCACCAGTGTCCACCAAAGGATACCCGGCGGCAGGCGAAAGCCGGTCCCACTTACCGCCACAATGGGCACTAGAATGACGGCTTGGATGCCGAACCGCACCAGAATCAGGATGCTCAGCGCGACAACCCCGCCCAACAGCTTTGCAATACTATCACCCAGCGGTGCCAGTATGCAAAACGCAAGCATCAGCATTACGCCAACAAATGGTCGATCTTCATTCATATCAGTACCCTAGGCTTTGATTTCCCGCGCGGCAATGCGGTCTGAGCGAGGCGGTTTTGCCGACCAAACAGCGATCAAATCTCATCTGGCGAAGAGCCTCAGGATGCGTGATAATGCGCAGATGAGTTTGCCCCCCGGTTTCCTTGATGAATTGCGCAATCGTCTGTCCTTAGGGCAGGTCGTCGGGCGTAAGGTCATGTGGGATACCCGCAAGTCCAATCAGGGCAAGGGTGATCTTTGGGCGCCGTGTCCGTTCCACCAGGAAAAAACCGCAAGTTTCCATGTCGATGACCGTAAGGGGTTCTACTACTGCTTTGGTTGTCACGCTAAGGGCGACGCGATCTCGTTCGTGCGTGAAACCGAAAACGTGGATTTTATGGAAGCCGTCAAGATCCTTGCGGGCGAGGCTGGCATGCCAGTCCCTGAACGCGATCCACAAGCACAAGAAAAGGCAGATGCCCGCACCGTTCTTGTCGATGTGATGGAGCAGGCGGTGCAGTACCATCGGTTGCAGCTACAAACGGGCGCTGCATCGGAGGCACGCGACTATCTGGCGCGGCGTGGGCTCAGCCTTGAGGCGCAAACCCGGTGGGAGATCGGCTTTGCGCCTGCAAATGGTGGGGTCATGGCGCATCTCACCGGCAAAGGTGTTGATGCAAAATTGGTGATGGACGCAGGTCTTGCCGCTGAAAGCGACCGTGGTGGCGCACCTTATGACAGGTTCCGTGGCCGGATCATGTTCCCCATTCGCGACGCACGTGGCCGCGCCATCGGCTTTGGCGGGCGTGCAATGGACCCGAACCATCCTGCGAAATACTATAACTCTCCCGAGACGCCGCTCTTTGACAAAGGACGCAGCCTTTATAACCACGGACCCGCCCGCGAGGCCGCTGGTAAGGGGAAACCTTTGGTGGTTGCCGAAGGCTACATGGACGTTATCGCATTGTCCGAGGCCGGGTTCACCGCAACGGTGGCCCCACTTGGAACAGCGATTACCGAGGATCAACTGCGCCTGATGTGGCGCATGGCACCCGAGCCGATCATCGCGCTTGATGGCGATAAGGCGGGCGTACGTGCTGCGATGCGTGTGATAGATATTGCACTGCCATTGCTTGAGGCGGGTCAGTCGTTGCGCTTTGCCCTGATGCCAGAGGGCATGGACCCCGATGATCTGATCAAGGCGCAAGGGGCAGGCGCGATGCAAAAGCTGCTGGATCAAGCTACCCCGATGGTCCAACTGCTGTGGCAACGTGAAACCGAAGGAAAGGTCTTTGATAGCCCCGAACGTAAAGCGGCACTCGATAAAGCGCTGCGTGAAAAGATCAATTTAATCAAAGATCCATCCATTCGAAACCACTACGGCCAAGCGATCAAGGACATGCGCTGGGCGCTGTTCTCAAACCGTAAACCGACAACGGTGCGCAAGTCAGGCGGTCGCGGGTGGAACCCCAAGCAGGACCCTTGGCAACGTGATGTCAGCCCTGTTGCATCCTCTCGCACGTCTGCTCTGGCGGCTGGGACCGAGGATCAAGAACACCTGCGCGAGGCCGTCATCCTTGCCACGCTGATTGCAGCACCGTCTGTGGCGATGGAATTTGAAACAGCACTCGAACAATTAGACAGCCGTGACCCGATGCACCGCGATTTGCAGGCCAGCGTGCTGCGACATCTTGGCGCAGATGATCTGCGCGCGCAGATAATTGGTGATCTGGGCGACGCTCCCCTTGAAAAGCTCTTTGCGCAAAACCATGTCGCCATAAGCCCTGCAATTCGGCGGGACGGAGATATCGATATCGCGCGGCTGTGTCTTGCGGAAGAATTTGCAAAGCTTGTCGCACGCAGAGGACATGCCCGCGAAATCGAAGACGCAGTTGAGGACTTGAACGGCGTTGCAGATGAAGGGCTTACATGGCGTCTTGCCCAAGCCTCCGAGGCATTGGACAAAGCAGGGCGTGGCGATAATGAGGATCGGGCCGAATATGCCGTTGGCAAGAATGGCGCGCGCATGAAGAAAGACGAACAGAGTGCATTTGATCAACTTCTCGACCAAATCAACTTTGCCAAAGGTGCGGACCGCCCTAAGTCGTGAAACACGCAACAGACGCCAAAAAACAAGGCCTTAACGCCTTGCGAATCGCTCCGATGCGGGGTTGATTCGAATTTAACCGAATCAGCCGAATCACTTCGGCACTGAAATACCGCTTTTGAAAGGGCTCTTTGATGGCCGCGAAAGATAACGACGATCGTAAAGACGGTGACCAGGACGGCGATATCAGCCTTGATATGAGCCAAACCGCGGTCAAGAAAATGATCGCCGATGCGCGTGAACGCGGATACATCACCTATGACCAGCTGAACGCTGTTTTGCCGCCCGAGCAGGTGTCGTCTGACCAAATCGAAGACGTGATGTCGATGCTCTCCGAGATGGGCATCCAGGTTACCGAAGAAGAAGAAAGCGAAGAAGCCGAAGACGACAAAGGTGGCACAGAAGTTGCCACTGTCGCGGGTTCCCGTGAAGTCACACTTGGCGGTGCCGAGGCTGAAAAGCTTGACCGCACGGATGATCCGGTACGGATGTACCTGCGCGAGATGGGCTCGGTCGAGTTGCTGTCGCGTGAGGGCGAGATCGCGATTGCGAAACGCATCGAGGCGGGTCGCAACACGATGATTTTGGGGCTTTGTGAAAGCCCGCTGACCTTCCAGGCGATCACAATCTGGCGCGACGAACTTTTGTCAGAAGACATTTTGTTGCGCGATGTCATCGATCTTGAGACAACTTTCGGCGACCAACTTGGTGAAGATGGCGAAGTGGAACCTGTTGTTGCGGCACCGGCCGTGGCAGGGACCGAAGAGAAAAAAGAAGCCACGCAAGAGCTCGACGCCGATGGCAACCCGATTGCCAAAGACGATGACGATGATGATGATGATCAAGCCAACATGTCATTGGCCGCAATGGAAGCCGCGCTTAAACCACGTGTTCTTGAAACGCTCGAAGTGATTGCGCGCGACTTTGCCGATTTGTCAGATATGCAGGATGCGCGGATGTCTGCGACGTTGAACGAGGATTCGTCGTTCACTGACAAACAGGAAAAGAAATACCAAAAGCTCCGCTCCGAGATTGTTGAACTCGTGAACTCGCTTCACCTGCACAACAACCGGATCGAAGCATTGATCGATCAGCTTTACGGCATTAACCGCCGGATCATGTCGATTGACAGCTCGATGGTGAAACTGGCCGACCAAGCGCGCATTAACCGCCGCGAATTTGTTGACGCTTACCGTGGTCGCGAGTTGGACCCCAACTGGCTCGAGGAAATGGGTCAAAAGGCTGGTCGCGGCTGGCAGATGATGATCGAAAAATCGACCGCCAAGATCGAAGAATTGCGTGGCGATATGGCTCAGGTCGGTCAATACGTCGGTGTCGATATCACCGAATTCCGCCGCATCGTGCAGCAAGTCCAAAAGGGTGAAAAAGAGGCGCGTCAAGCCAAGAAAGAAATGGTCGAGGCGAACCTGCGTTTGGTCATTTCCATCGCCAAGAAGTACACGAACCGTGGCCTGCAATTCCTTGATCTCATTCAAGAAGGTAACATTGGCCTGATGAAGGCTGTGGACAAATTTGAATACCGTCGCGGTTATAAATTCTCGACCTACGCGACATGGTGGATCCGTCAGGCGATCACACGCTCTATCGCTGATCAGGCGCGCACGATCCGTATTCCGGTGCACATGATCGAGACCATCAATAAACTGGTCCGTACCGGTCGCCAGATGCTGCACGAAATCGGTCGCGAGCCGACACCAGAGGAATTGGCAGAGAAGCTGCAAATGCCTTTGGAAAAAGTTCGCAAGGTGATGAAAATCGCCAAAGAGCCGATCTCGCTTGAGACACCGATTGGTGACGAGGAAGACAGCCAGTTGGGTGACTTCATCGAGGACAAGAATGCGATCTTGCCGCTCGATTCAGCCATTCAAGAGAACCTCAAAGAGACAACGACGCGGGTTTTGGCGTCACTCACACCACGCGAAGAGCGCGTGTTGCGCATGCGTTTCGGTATCGGCATGAACACCGACCACACGCTTGAAGAGGTTGGCCAGCAGTTCAGCGTGACACGTGAACGCATTCGCCAGATCGAGGCGAAAGCTTTGCGGAAATTGAAGCATCCAAGCCGGTCACGCAAACTGCGGTCGTTCTTGGATCAATAGACGCGAGAGGTCACATGGCGCTCTTTTCCAAACTCTTCGGCGGTGGCAAGACGCCTGAACCTGCCCCGTCTGAGGACTACAAAGACTTTGCAATCACACCAGTCCCGCAAAAGGAAAGCGGCGGCTGGCGTTTGTCAGCACGCATAGAGAAAGACGGTCAAGAGCATGTGCTGATCCGGTCTGACGTGCTGCAAACGAAAGAGCAGGCGGATGACGCCTCGATCGCCAAAGCCAAGCAGATGATTGATGAACAAGGTGAGCGGTTGTTCGGATCACCCTAGGGCATGTTTCAGCCTATCACGCCCCGCTCATGTGCATTTACGATCATGTGAGATACGGTTTCAGCAGATTGAACTGGCCACGCAACAGGCGCACATCCTAATACAGAAAGGATGTCGTCATGACCAAACTCTCCATCTCTCTTGCGGCTGCGATGCTGTCTGTCACGCTCGCTCCAACGGCGCAGGCCTACAGCACAGAGCCCGCACCACAGACACTTCACCAGATCAGTCAACTCACTCCGCTGGGGCCGCAATCCGTGAAGGTCGAAAGCGTGTGCACCGTTCAAGTGAGCCCATTGCTGGCCTCTCTTCTTGGTTTGCAAGACGACTGGCGCACCGATCGTCAAACCCCGGCGCAAAGCACTGTTGCCTGCGCCCAGTAAAGAGCCTGACGCGGGTTGCGCTTCATCGTGCGCCCGCAGATGATGTGGCTATGCAGAAGACGTTTGAAATTGCGACCTCTGGCCCTGGCCTTTACGAATTTACGCATCAAGTGAAAGGATGGGTCAAAGGTACAGGCCTGTTGACGCTCTTTATTCAGCACACCTCGGCCAGCATAGTAATCCAGGAAAATGCCGATCCGGAGGTGCAGACCGACCTGCGGAATTATTTTGCGCGCTTGGTTCCCCCGACAACTGATCCGTCGATGTCCTATCTTACCCATACTTATGAAGGCCCCGACGATATGCCTGCGCATATCAAAGCGGCTTTACTTCCGACACATCTAAGCATCCCTGTCACCGATGGGCAGCTTGCCCTTGGGACGTGGCAGGGCATCTATCTGTTTGAACACAGGGACCGCCCGCACCGGCGGCGGATCGTGGCGCATCTGGCAATCTGAGTCTCAAAGGCAACGGTTTTTGCGCTGCATCTAGCGTCTCAAATTGCCCACTACCCAAAACCTGCGCCGCTTCATATAGTGCCTGTGGATAAATGGGGCAGCAACACAAGCAATAGACCCCGTCAGTGAGAGATAAGGACCCAGCATGCGTTGCCCATTTTGCGGAAATGTTGACACCCAGGTAAAAGATAGCCGTCCCGCCGAGGACCACGTGGCGATCAGGCGACGCCGGTTTTGCCCGGCCTGCGGCGGACGATTCACCACGTATGAGCGCGTGCAGTTGCGTGATCTTGTGGTGATCAAATCAAATGGCCGTCGCGAAGATTTTGACCGGCCAAAGCTGGAACGCTCTATTCGGATTGCTTTGCAAAAACGCCCCGTTGAACCTGAACGCATTGATCAGATGATCAGTGGTATTGTGCGCAGACTGGAAAGTCTTGGTGAGACGGATATTCCGTCGGGGTCAATCGGTGAGATCGTGATGGAAAGCCTCGCGCGCATTGATACGGTCGCTTATGTGCGTTTTGCGAGTGTTTACAAGAACTTCCAAGCCGCAGATGACTTCGATAAATTCGTTAGTGAATTGCGCCCCGACAATGCGGGCGACGACGCAGAGTGACATCGCAAGCTGACGCTCGGTATATGGCGCTTGCCCTTTCATTGGGGCGGCGCGGTATGGGGCGTGTCTGGCCGAACCCTGCTGTCGGTTGTGTCATTGTTAAAGATAATCAAATCATTGGACGTGGGTGGACCGCTGATGGCGGACGTCCACATGCTGAGACGCGCGCGCTGAAACAGGCGGGGGCTGCTGCCACTGGCGCGACAGCCTATGTGACGCTGGAACCTTGTTCCCATCACGGCCAAACTCCGCCCTGCGCGCAAGCGTTGATTGACGCAAAGGTTGCCCGCGTCGTGATTGCGACAGGTGATCCCGATCCAAGAGTTGCAGGGCAGGGTGTCGCTATGCTGCAAACGGCAGGAATTGCGGTGACACTTGGCATTCATGAAACCAACGCAATGAACGACCACGCGGGGTTCTTACTGCGAACAACGGAGAACCGCCCTTTTGTCACGCTAAAGCTTGCAGGCACTCTGGACGGACGAATTGCAACTGCCACCGGGGAAAGCCAGTGGATCACCGGTCCGCAGGCACGCCGCGCTGTGCATATGATGCGCGCGCGCCATGACGCGGTGATGGTGGGTGCGGGAACCGTGCGGGCGGATGACCCGTCTTTGACAGTGCGCGACATGGGGGTGACCCGGCAACCGGTCCGCGTTGTCGTCTCACGCGCTATGAAAATAAGCGCGGCGTCGCAATTGGCGAAAACTGCCGCTGAAACCCCTGTCTGGTTATGTCATGGTCCCGACGCGGATGTCGCGGATTGGACCGTGGCAGGGGCAAAGAGCCTTCCATGCGCGATCACGTCTGGCGCCATTGATCTGCAAGCCGTGATGCATACGCTGGCCGAACAAGGCATTACGCGTGTTTTCTGCGAAGGTGGTGGGATGATGGCCGCGTCACTGCTGAATGCGGGGTTGGTCGACCGTTTGGTTGTTTTCTCCGCCGGTGCCGCAATTGGGGCCGAAGGCACGCCAATGTTATCCGCAATGGGAATTGATCGGTTGGCAACCGCGCCACGTTTCACGCTAGAGCACGTCAGCGTTCTTGGCGGCGATATCTGCCACACATGGCGGCGGGACTGATCATCGCCAAAGCGAGGCGTAGCTGGCAAACAGACCTTGAAGTTTCGCGAGGCTGCGGTTCACCGGCCCTTGCTTTGGCAAATCGTTATTCTCGATCCTATCCACGACGACTTCGACCGGGCATTCGAGGCCTGTCACCGGATCAAAGTAGCGCGGGTAGGCAATGAGTGTCGCATAGACAAGTGCTGGCAAATCAACCCGTGCTGTGCGCCTTGCGATGGGAAGCGCGCGGTCATCTGTCAGCCCCCAGCCGGCATAAAACGGTGATCCAAGACAGGTCACTTGTTTGCTGCGCAACAGCGCCTCAAAACCCAAAAGTGATGTCATTGTCCAAACTTCATCAACCGCTTCGATTGCCGCAATTGGGTCTGCATCTGTGAGGATAACATCCGCGAAATCACCTGCATTCGGGACCGCGCCATCACGTAACCCCGCTTCGACATCAGGGTGCGGCTTGTAGATCACGACGGCGGCGGGGTTGGCGTCACGGACGGCTGTCAAGAGTGCTAGATTATCTGCGACATCGGTTGTGCCCCATTTGATTGATGCATCATCGGCAACCTGGCCCGGCACAAGAATGCGGCGCCCTTTGGGTAAGTCAGGCAGCGTATTTGCGCCCAGATTATATTTTGAAAGACCCGCGTCAGTAATTCGGTCGATCAATGCAGCAGCCCTGTGTCGCAACGCATCATCAAGCGCCTCGGATCCATTGATCAGATTTTCCAACCGACTGGCGCGCGTCGCGTCATAATACATGCCAACGTCATCCAAAACGAGGCTCAGCGGTGAGATCAAGTCAGCGCCGAGACCCCTTGAGCGCAAGAAGCCGTCTTCGACACGCACGACATCAGCCGTCTGTGTATTGCCCCACGCCATGATACGCCGCTGTTTGGCATTGGCTTTGGTGCGGGCTTTGTCGCCCTTGGCGAAGATAACTGCCTTCTCCGCACCAAAAATCTTTTGCAGCGGTTTGCGTTTCCACATGCGCATGTCGGCCGCAACCCAGCCGTGACGGTCATCGCGCCACGCTTGCGCCAGACCCCCCAACGTCGTGGCGGCCTCTTCAAAGCTGCATAATCTGTCGTGAAACGGGTCGTACCATTTGGGATAAAGGATCATCGCACCCGCAAAAAGCTGCGCGCGTGTCAGGTTACGTTGCCTGCGCTGGAGCGGTGCGCGGTCATCCGTAAGTCCCCAGCCCATATAGAAAGGTTGCCCAAACACGATTGGTTTGTGCCCCGCCAAAATAGCTTCAAATCCAAGTTGAGAACTGACCGTGTAGACCGCGACAGCGCCTTCAAGAAGGTCCCAAGGCGACACGAGACTGGTGTCCAGCACGATCCGTTCATTGGTGTCTTTATCGGTAAAATAAGCATCTCTGTGCCCCGCAACAGTTTCGGGGTGCGTCTTGATGATAATCTTCGCTGTTGGATGTTCGGTTTGCGCATAAAACAGCATTTCGCGAAACGTATTGCTGTCAGCGCCGCAGGCCTTGATTGATGCGTCCTTGCGGGATTGGTCAATGACAACAACATATCCGGGGTCAGGGGCCGCAATGCTGGGATCAAAAGCATTATATTTGGACAGATGGTTTGACTTGAGCAGCGCAATCCCAGCCTTGGCACGGTTCAGCAAAGCTGTGTCATCAATCGGGTTTTCGGTTAGAATAACTTCAAGGTCTGATGGCGTTGTTGGATCGAAATGCACGCCATGATGATCGATATTCAATCCGATTGGATCATCTCCATCACGTCCCAGCTTCACAGACCGCAAAAAACTATCCTCGACACGGACAATCTTTGCACCTTTGTGTGCAGCAACGGCCTCTCCGCGCGGTGCGGTCGGGCTATTGCCCCAGACACCGACAAGATCGCCTTCACCTGGCGCACCAAGCCGAATGTCATAGCCTGCCAAATCCAATATGCGTCGCACGCGGCCTTCCGTCAGAAAGCCGCCGTTGTAGACATAAAGTTGGCTACGCTTTTCGTCAGTCATTTGTAGATCTTGCAGAGCGGACAACGCGCAGGCGTTCCGATTTAACGTCTGGATCATCAAGCGAGAGGTCATAAGGATCGCGATTTTTTAGCATCATATCAACGACATGCCTGAGAGCCTGCTTGCGCCCTTTGCTGGAGTAATAGCCGCCAGGCACTTGGCTGGTCTCCAAAAGAAACGCGCGGAAGTCACGGTAGTCGGACACGCTGGGCCGCTTTGGGTTGGCAAAAAAGTCCGGCAATGGTTGGTCCGAGATGAACTCTGGTTTGTTATAAACCGCCGCGCCAAAGGATCTTAGCGGAATACCGCGCCAGAGCGCTTGCTGACCGGATGTCGAATTCACCGTCACCGCAGACCGCGCCTCGCCCAAGATAAAGGCAAGCTTGCCGCCACCCAAATAATGCACACGCCGCGCGATGCCATGTGATTTGGCAGCTGCGGCAATGATCTTGCGCAAGGGCGATTGGCCGCTCTCAAGGGGGTGAGCCTTCAACACAAGGTGATGATGGGCGGGCGCACCTTTGGCAAATCCTTCAATGACCAGATTAATAAATGCGCGCATATCCGCGAAATCGGAATGCGCCTGAAAACTTGCGTCATGTTCCAACTGCAAAAGTGCTATGTGATATGGAAATCCTCCCGCTTTGATACGCCGCGTTGCCGAACTGCGGTGCAACGCCATGAACGGCATCAGCAATAAGCGTTTGCTATATAGCCACGCTTCGCGGTGAACCGGCAGTGCGCGATGCGGTCGAAACATGGGGTATCCACGGTTTCGGAACATGACGAACCAATGATAAAGCGCGCCATAAAACACATGTTGCCGCATATCGCCCCAATGGGCTGGCGGGGTTGGCATATCGATATTGGATTGTGCCAGCCGGTTTTGCATGTCCGCGACGCTCAGGGTCATCAAACGCGAATACCCATTGCTGCCGTCCCGCTCATAGGTCACCCAATAGGGGCGCATATAGCCTTCTTCAAAAATATGAATTGTCAGGCCTTTGGCGCGGGCAAGTTCGATCGCTTGGGCATGATGTGGCCGGGTATCGCCATAAAGGGCAATGTCCGTTATCTGATGAGTGTCGATGAGTGCTGCAAACGTGTCCGCCCAAGTGGTTGGATCGCCTTTGAAACCAATATACCCCGGATCACGTCCCCAAAATGCTGCATCGCCTGCATTAAACCCGACCCGCCAAACCGGCACACCGGCTTTGCGCAGCATAACACCCAGCTGGCGAAAGAAAGGCCCGTGCGGACCTTGCAGGAAAAGGAAAGTGCGATCTTGGTGCATGTGTGATCAGTGGTCTTTTGCGAAGCGTCATCATAAACTTACAAAGTGTTCCTGACCGCAATATGGCGCGCATGCAAGCCTGTGACCTTGTCGGGGCAGGGGTGAACCGCTAGGTCAGGGGAAACGACAAAGGACACCCGGCCCATGTTCACTGGCATAATAACTGATATCGGCACTTTGCTTGAACTCGAGCAAAGGGGTGATCTGCGCGCGCGGATTGGCACGGCCTATGATGTGGGCGGGATCGACATTGGGGCGTCTATTGCCTGCAACGGTGTGTGTTTGACTGTTGTTGCTTTGGGGAGCGCGCCTCAAAACTGGTTCGATGTCGAAATCTCGGCGGAGACGGTGGGGGCTACGAACGTCGGTGACTGGGCAACTGGTGGGCGGCTGAACTTAGAGCGTGCGCTGAAAGTCGGTGACGAATTGGGCGGACATATCGTGTCCGGCCATGTGGACGGCGTCGCCGAGGTGACAGAGATGCGCGATGAAGGCGGCAGCACGCGCGTGACGTTCCGCGCGCCGGAAGACTTGGCGCGCTTTATCGCACCCAAAGGGTCTGTTGCATTGAACGGAACTTCGCTCACCGTGAACGAAGTCTCGGGCGCAGAATTCGGGATTAATTTCATTCCCCACACCAAGGTGGCAACCACCTGGGGCGATACCAAGATCGGCGATATGATCAATCTCGAAATAGATACGATGGCGCGCTATGTGGCGCGATTGCAGGACTATAGCTGATGAAGCCTCTGGTCTTGACCTCGATCGAGGATGAGACAGGGGATCGCTGCGTTGATATTATCCGGCAACCGGACGGGCGATTTGCCTACCGCGAATGTCGGCGTGACCCCGAAGACGGACACGGGTGGCGGTACTTGTCGCAAGCGGAACCACCGATGTTTGAAAGCGAAGCAGCGGCGCGGTTGGCGGCGAAAGAAGCGATAGGATGGATGCGTGATGACGGGGATCGGACATAATTCAGGTCGGGTCGATGAGCCGGGAAAAGGCTGGCGTCGGTATGCGTGGATAAAGGCGCGCAAAGATTTGGTCCCAACATTGCCGATCGAGGTCGTGCGCTTGCGGGTGCGCCGCGCTGCGCAGTTGGGACTGCCTTACAAAACTTACGCTGGGATCAGAGCCAGTACCGGGCATGACCTGATTGGGTTCTTGTTCTCAAACAACGCGCTACAGGTGTTGCGAGACGGGCAAGAACTGCCGCGAGCCCGCGCAGATAAGCTTGCAGGACTGGTCCAAACGCAGGTGATCAGTGCAGCCCATCCACCCGTGACACCGACCTATCTGGCGCAATTGCCGGGCGTGCACTCCAGCTTTAGCGCGCCATCGTTTCGGGAAAGTTGGGCCGAGATGCGCCACCAAGTTTGCCGCATCCTTTGTGCCAACGGACAACCGGCAGACCGCTATGTCATTGTTGGCGATACAGCGTTTGAGCGCGAATGGTCCGAGGCGGCACGCGCTGCCGGTTACTTACGCGCGGATCAGTTCTTTTCGGCATAGGTGGATCATGATCCACCTTACGTCATGGCGCCCACGGCGCTTAGATGCTTTTCAATCATCCAGCACTGGGCTATCTGCGAGACAACAAAGTTCCGGGGATGACCATGAATCAGAAATTTGAAACGCCCGGTCCAGTAGAGCGTGACTGGTCCGACGCCATCAGCAAGATCGAAGAGATCATTGAAGATGCGCGCAACGGCAAAATGTTCGTTCTTGTGGATCACGAAGATCGTGAAAATGAAGGTGATCTGGTGATCCCCGCACAGATGGCCACCCCGGACGCGATCAACTTCATGGCCAAGCACGGGCGCGGTCTGATTTGCCTAACGCTACCCGGCGAACGCATCGATGCCTTGGGCTTGCCTCTGATGGCATCACATAATTCGTCGCGCCATGAAACTGCGTTCACCGTCAGCATCGAAGCGCGTGAGGGTGTCAGCACCGGTATCTCCGCACATGATCGTGCGCGTACAGTCGCGGCAGCGATTGACGCGTCGAAAGGTGCTGCAGATATCGCAACGCCGGGTCATGTCTTTCCGTTGCGCGCGCGTGACGGTGGGGTGTTGGTCCGCGCTGGGCACACGGAAGCAGCCGTTGATATCTCGCGGCTTGCTGGCCTTAATCCATCTGGTGTGATCTGCGAGATCATGAAGGAAGATGGCGAAATGGCGCGCCTGCCTGATCTGATCGCCTTTGCTCAATTGCATAACCTCAAGATCGGCACGATCAGCGACCTGATTGCATACCGCCGCCGCCACGACAATCTGGTGCGTGTGCGCGAAAGCAACATGATCCAGTCGGAATTCGGCGGCGAATGGGAACTGCGCATTTATACTGACGAGACCCAAGGCGCAGAGCATATCGCCTTGATCAAAGGTGATATTTCAACGCCCGAACCCGTCCTCGTGCGGATGCACGCGATGGATCCGATGCTGGACGTTGTTGGCGTTGGCCCTGCGGGGCGTCGCAACGAGTTTGGCGACGCAATGACACTGATCGCAAAAGAGGGGCGCGGTGCGCTGGTCCTGCTGCGTGATGTGCATATGAAACTTGAAGCCGGCGAAGAGGTTTCTCCGCAGACGCTGCGCCAGTACGGGCTGGGTGCACAGATCCTCAGCTCACTTGGACTGCATGAAATCGAATTGCTGACGAACTCCCCACAGCCAAAAGTGGTCGGGCTCGATGCATACGGGCTTGAGATCGTTGGCACGCGCAAAATCTCGGAGATCGGATAATGGCCGGAGCCTCGCACTACATCATGCCACTGCCGGAGTTTGACAAGCCGGTGAAAATCTTGATCGTGGCGTCCCCCTATTACAAAGACATCTCAGACAATCAGATCGCCGGTGCGAAAGCTGAAATCGAAAAGGCCGGGGCGACCTATGAAATCGTCGAAGTTCCCGGTGCGCTCGAAATACCAACGGCGATTGGTATTGCAGAACGGATGAGCAATTTTGATGGCTATGTGGCGCTTGGCTGTGTGATCCGCGGCGAGACGACCCATTATGATACCGTCTGCAACGACAGCAGCCGTGCCATCCAGCTTTTGGGGCTACAGGGACTGTGCATTGGCAATGGCATTTTGACAGTCGAGAACCGCCCGCAAGCCGAAGTGCGTGCGGACCCCGCTGAAATGAATAAAGGTGGTGGAGCGGCCGCTGCGGCCTTGCACCTGATCGCACTCGCTCGTAAGTGGGGCAAGGCCGAGAAAACCGTAGGATTCACCCGCGAGATCCTGATGGCCGGTGATACGGATAACAAGACCTCAGCATGACACTTTCGAACAATCAAAAGCGCAAGATGAAAACCGCCGCTCGGCTTTATGCCGTGCAGGCCCTGTTTCAGATGGAGGCCTCGGGTCAGACTGTCGATCAGGTCACGCGCGAGTTTGAAGATCACCGGTTGGGGGCGACCTATGACGAAGGTGAAATGACCGAAGGCGATGTGGATACGTTCCGCGGGCTAATGGAAAAGGCCGTTGATGATCAGGCCGCGATTGACCAGTTGACCGACCGTGCGTTGGTGGCCAAATGGCCGATTGCGCGGATTGACCCGACATGGCGCGCGCTCTTCCGTGCCGCGGGCGCGGAGTTGACGTTGAAGCAAACGCCACCCAAGGTCGTGATCAGCGAATTCGTGAGAGTGGCCGAAGCGTTTTCGGCGGATGGCAAAGAGCCCAAGTTCGTGAATGCGGTGCTGGATCATATGGCGCGCGAAGCTCAGCCTGGCGCATTCAGCAAGTAATCTGCATTTGCTCTTTTGCTCTGACAAGCTATCTAAGATGCATGAGTGGAACAATGAACCAAAAACCAGAACCTGATCTGATGCGCCTCTATTTGCGTCATTGCGCCATCGGGTTTGTGCTATCGGCGATCTTCGTCGGGCTTATCTTGTGGTTTGATGTCGTCGGGTTGCGCGGCCTTGTGATGGGGTCTGATATCGGCTGGATGGCTGTGCTGCTGCTGTGGTTCTTTAACGGAACTGTGTTTGGCAGCGTGCAATTTGCTATCGTGATCATGTCCCAAGCGGAAGATGACGACGATGACAGACCGCAGCGCGGGATGATGATCCCCGTGCGCGTACCGGCACAGCCAAAGAAAAGCATGCTTTAAATCAGCTTATACAATTGTGGGGGAATGCGACTTGCGTTTCTCCGCCCTCAAAAGTGGCAGTCTCAGGTCTGCCATCGATTGATATGCTGATCATTGCCCCATTGAGTTCGCTGCCCGCCACGCGAATTTGTCCAAGGCTGCTGTTGGTCAATACATCGTCGAGATCGGCAGAGATAATGACGTCAGCGTCGACCGGTATTGACGGGATCCGCAACGTCAGGGTTTGATCGCCATCAACAACGGGTTGCATCTGTGCGGTACCTGATTGCACTTCAACAGGCTGAAACACCTCAACGCCGGCGCCATCTGCCGTAACGTCAAAGATCAGCGATCCGGCTGAGCCGCTTAAGTCAATCGTCATGTCAATATCAGAGACCGCGCAATCGCTTGCGATGATAAAGCGATCCTTCGGTGCGCTTTCTTGAAAGCGCAAGGTGATGTCGGCAAAAGCTGGAAAAGCTGTCAAAGACAGGGCGAGGGCGGTGCAGATGCTATATTTCATCGCAGAGAGGTAGGGCGGTTCGTTCTGCGGTCAATGGCAGAGAAGTGACGGGGACCACGGCAACCGTAGAGATAACTAATCCTGAGGACCTGTATGTACAGGTGGGCGCCAGGTAATCAGACCAAGGTCAGAACAGAGCCAGCCCCCTAGGATTTGCGTAAGGCCGCTGGATTTGTACCTATAGTATACGAGAAGCGCAGAACCCGTCGCCCAACAGGTAGGCGGGCAGGTGATGAAGGGCAAGGCCTTCGGCGTATTATTCGTCGATGTCGCCGCGGATCAGCCAACCATTGGCGCCGACCATTTCGGCGGGGGCGTAGCCAAGTAGCAAACGCTCGGCCATTCCGACAAAGACTAGAGCCATGGAAACTTCAAAAAATGTGATATTCGTAAACAGTGACATTGGCAGCTTTCCCTCGTTGCTTGCATTAATGTTTACGTAACAATGTCGCCGAAAACGTGACGCGGGGATGGCCTTTACACTTTGAACATGTCGCCGATTGACTGGATTGTGTCACAAAGCTGTCCCGATTAGATGAACCGAATATGGCGTAAATCGCGTAAGCTTTTGTTTTTGATGGGGGAAAAAGAGGCAAGGTCACCAATTATACTGTTTTTGGCAGCATTGTTTCGGCGACCTCGCCTGCGTTTATGATGCCTATCCAGCGTGAAGTGATTCCCGCATCCGACCCAAATGATCATCCCAGCCTTTATCAAGCGCCAAGGTCAGATCAAACGCGGCCTCGCCTGCGGGCAAACCTTCATGGGTCAACGATAGTCGCGTGCCGCCGGGCACGTCGTCCAATGTCCAAGTCACCGTGCTGACCGCGTCGCCCATCGGGCCAATGGTAAATGTATACGACAAGTGATCATGTGGAGACGCCGCGATCACCTTGCCCCACATCAGCTTGTCGCCACTTTCCGTGCCAAACATTTCATAGTCGTCGCCTTCGGCGAGAGTCTTTGCAGGCTTGTGAAACCAAAGCGCCAGTTTGTCAGGATCAGTAAGATAGGCCCAGACGTCAGATTTTGCAGCCTTGAGGTAGATGGATTTTTGAAGTGTCATTGCGTGTCCTTTTCAATTTCAGATTTCAAAGCGCTGAGGCGCGTGTCCCAGAAGGCATCAAAGAAAGTCAGCCAATCACGGATCGGGGCCATGCCAGCGGGATTGAGAGAGTTAATGCGTTCGCGCCCTTGCGCACGCACTGTGATCAGCCCGCCATCCGACAAAACGGTCAGGTGTTTTTTGACAGCGGCACGGGTCATGTCGAAGTTGTCAGTAACTTCGGCGATGGTCATTTCCTTGTCGCGAAGCATCAAAAGGATATCGCGCCGCGTTGGGTCGGCGAGCGCACGGAATGTCGGTTGTGTCTCCATAAATAGGTCCTTTATATATGATACCATTTTGTATCATATTACATATGAAACCATAAGGTACCATGTCAACCAATTTTGATCTTGAGTTTTGTTCACGTATTGTTCAGGGTATTGTGCATGCCAGATGATGTTGCCACTTCCAGCTTGATGCCGGGCCAGTTGCTGGCCCGCGGCGTCTCACGCGCGTTGCGGAGCCATGATTTCGTGACAGTAGAAGAACTGGTGCCCACGTCCGGGCTGCGCGTTGACGTGATGGCCTTGGGACCCAAAGGCGAGGTTTGGATTGTAGAGTGCAAATCCAGCCGTGCCGATTTTCAGTCAGACACCAAATGGCAGGGGTATCTGGAATGGTGCGACCGTTTCTATTGGGCGGTCGACAGCGATTTCCCAACCGAGCTATTGCCCGCTGATACCGGCCTGATCATCGCAGACGCCTACGACGCCGAGATTATTCGCATGGGCCCTGAGGCGAAATTGGCGGGTGCGCGGCGCAAGGTGATGGTGCAAAAGTTTGCGCGCCATGCGGCAGTGCGTGCACAAGCGGCGCGTGACCCGGGTTTTGTGGACCAGCAGCCGTATTGACCGATGGTGCAGCGGGTTTCCGAAATACCGTGAGTGGTGCCACCACAAAAAATTCCGCAAACTTTGTGGTTCTAGACAAGGATTGGGGGACGTTACACCCCGTGTTATCCGTCTCGTCCGGGCTCATTTGGATCGCTAGAGAACAGTGCAATCTTGTTGCCTTGAGGGTCGCGTAGGTAGCCCACATAAAAATGAGGTCCGTATGACGCGCGGAACCCCGGTTGCCCTTCGTCGACACCGCCTGCGGCAAGTGCTGCAGCATGAAGGTCGCGCACCTGGCTTTGACTGCGCGCTTCAAATGCGACCATGGCACCGTTTCCGGCCGATGCGGGGCGTCCATCGAACGTTGGCTTAACGTAGAAATCGGGAAGAACAGGCTGCTGCCCCGGTTTCACAGGTAGCGCGTAACTGAGGCCCTCTGGGCCTTCTTCTAGCCCATAATCAAGGGCTGGCAGAAATGCAGAATAAAACCGTTTCGCACTTGCGATGTCGTCGGCTCCAACGGTCACATAGGCAATCATCGCGTGTGGTCCTTTTCAGCAATTCGAATATGGTATGCCGGACGAAAAAAACGCTAGCTTTTCTTCACAGCCCTGGCTGCCATCGCGGCTGCTTTGATCTCTTCCGCGATTTCTTCGGCCTCTTCAGGCTCAAAATCCATCGGGATCTCGATGCCGTCCGCATCAATGAATATCCGCACCATGCCCAGTTCGGTTGGCCCGATTTGCATGTTCGCTTCGATGTCGCGCTCGTTGTTGATACCCATGACGGTCCCCTTAACCTGATGGGTCTTGTCCTACCGTGGGCCGGGCTTGATTGGCAATAGCAGCTGGGCAATGATGGGGTATGGAGTTTTCACTACGCCCCTTCGCCCCCACAGATAGCGCTTGGCTCGTGGCCGAACACGCAACCTATTACGCGCAAGCTGAGGGATTTGATGGCAGTTTCGGGCCACTTGTCGACAGCATCATACAGTCATTTCTAACAAGCCATGATCCAGCAGGCGAGGCGGGATGGATCGCGCACCGCGGCAAGAAACGTTTGGGCAGTATTTTTTGTGTACGCTTGGATGAGACGACAGCCAAGTTGCGTCTGTTTTATGTTGTAAAAGAAGGGCGCGGCACGGGTGTGGCGCAGGCACTGCTGGACCAATGCCTTGGTTTCGCGCGCGACGCGGGTTACGCAGGTCTGACCCTTTGGACGCACGAAAGCCATGCTGCAGCGGGTGGAATCTACAAACGTAATGGACTGACCCGAACGCGGGCTGAACCGGTTCATTCTTTTGGTGTCGATTTGGTCGAAGAGACGTGGGAGATTGCGTTCTAGGGGACTTGCAATCGTGCACCCATGCGGCTAAATCACCCCAGATGCCGCCTTAGCTCAGTTGGTTAGAGCACTGGTTTGTGGAACCAGGGGTCCCCCGTTCAAGCCGGGGAGGCGGTACCACTTCCCCCTTTAGGTTTGTATGCATTGTTGCCGCCGGAGCCTCCGGCGGGAGTATTTAAGGCAAGATGATGGAGCGTGCGCGTGTCTGAGATCATTCAGTTTGAAATCGCCGCTAACCCGCCACAGCGTTTGGATAAAGCGTTAGGTCGTGATGTGCCGAGTGACGCATCGCTCAGCCGGTCGCGCTTGGCCAAATTGATTACAGGTGGTGCCGTGACTGTTGACGGGGTCGTTGTAACTGACCCGCGCTTCCGGATTGGCGAGGGTGCTGTTGTCGCTGTTACCGTCGCTGTCGCCGAAGAAAGCCACATTGTCGGTGAAGATATCCCGCTGGATGTGGTGTTTGAAGATGATGATCTGATTGTTGTGAATAAACCCAGCGGTATGGTTGTTCATCCCGCCCCCGGAACACCGGGTGGAACGCTTGTGAATGCATTGATCCATCATTGCGGTGAGACGCTTTCAGGTGTCGGAGGCATGAAACGCCCCGGCATTGTGCACCGCATTGACAAGGAAACAACCGGCCTGCTGGTAGCCGCGAAAACGGATCGCGCGCATCACCACTTGGCTGATCAGTTCGCCGCACACACCGTGGAACGCCGTTATCTGGCCGTGTGCTATGGTCTGCCAGATCAGAACGATCCGCGCTTGCGCGGTATCAAGGGTACGTCCTTTGAACCCGGCAATATCCTCAAAATTCAAACAATGCTGGGGCGGCATCGCACCGACCGGCAACGTCAGGCTGTTTCATTCACCGCAGGTCGCCACGCCGTGACACGGTCGCGGATCGTCGAAGGGTTGGGAACACCGCCTTGTGCTGCCTTGATCGAATGTTGGCTTGAGACAGGTCGCACGCACCAAATTCGCGTGCATATGGCCCATTGCGGGCATGCGTTGATTGGTGATCCTGTTTACGGCGGGCGGCGCAAGCTGTCACCAAAGGTGATCGGTGAGACGGGCGTTGCTGCCGTGGCGGGTTTCCCTCGTCAGGCGCTTCATGCTGCTACTTTAGGTTTTGAACATCCGGTTTCAGGGGATTTTTTGCAGTTTGAAGCAGCATTACCCCAAGATATGCGGGTATTACTGCGCGATCTTGGCAGTCAGGGCTGAAATATTCGATCCCATGTGCGTGAGCGCACGGAAACGTGGCTCGTAAAACTAAACCGGATAGTTCATATTGCTTTTACGGAAATCGGATAGGGCACCTCTTGAAACCCGATGCGAGCGCTACCATATCCATGTTAAGCCTTTAAACATAGGAGGGCAGATACAGTGAGTAACTATAAGAATTTACCAGCACCAACCCCAGAGGGTGGTCTGAACCGTTACATGCAGGAAATCCGCAAGTTCCCCATGCTGGAGCCTGAGCAGGAATATATGCTGGCCAAGCGCTGGGTCGATCACGAGGATACGGACGCAGCACACCAAATGGTGACATCACATCTGCGATTGGCTGCAAAAATAGCTATGGGTTACCGTGGTTATGGTTTGCCGCAAGCCGAGGTGATCTCGGAGGCGAATGTTGGCCTGATGCAAGCGGTGAAGCGGTTTGATCCTGAAAAGGGCTTCCGTTTGGCGACGTATGCGATGTGGTGGATCCGTGCCTCGATCCAGGAGTATATCCTGCGGTCTTGGTCTTTGGTGAAGCTGGGTACGACGTCTGCGCAAAAGAAGCTGTTTTTTAACCTGCGCAAAGCCAAGAACCGGATCGGTGCGCTGGAAGACGGTGATTTGCGTCCTGAAAACGTGGCCCGCATTGCCACTGATTTGGGTGTAACTGAAACCGAAGTCATCTCGATGAACCGACGCCTGTCTGGTGGTGATGCGTCGCTGAATGCGACGGTCAGCGCTGATGGCGAAGGCGCCGCGCAGTGGCAGGATTGGCTTGAGGACGAAAGCGCCAATACCGCAGCCGACTACGAAGCAAGCGACGAGCTGATTGCGCGCCGCGAGCTGTTGGCCGAAGCGATGGGCGTTTTGAACGACCGCGAGAAAGACATCTTGATGCAACGCCGCCTGTCGGAAGAGACCGTGACGCTAGAAGACCTAAGCGGTCAGTATAACGTCAGCCGCGAGCGTATTCGTCAGATCGAAGTCCGCGCGTTTGAAAAGCTGCAAAGCAAGATGCAAGAGCTTGCGCGTCAAAAAGGTATGCTTGCCGACGTTTAGGCTGTGCAAAAGCAGACGAAATAAAATCCCCGTCAGTCATGCTGGCGGGGATTTTTCGTTTGGATGGGGTGTTTCCATTCGCCTGCTGTTGGCGCTAACATCGCGGATAAGAGGGAGAGGTCAATGACACCAGTACGATGGGGCATCTTGGGTGCCGCGAACTTTGCGCAAAATCACATGGCACCCGCGATCCATGCGGCGAAAGGTGCTGACCTCGTCGCATTGGCGACATCTAGTCCGGAAAAGGCGTCTGGCTTTCAATCCTTTGCGCCGCAGTTGCGGGTTCATGACAGTTACGATGCGCTCTTGGCTGATCCAGATATTGACGCGGTTTACCTGCCTTTGCCAAACCACCTGCATGTTGAATGGTCGCTGAAAGCTCTGGCTGCCGGCAAACACGTTCTTTGCGAAAAACCGATGACACTGAATGCATCTGAGTTTGATGAACTGATCGCTGCGCGTGATCGTTCCGGTAAACTGGCGGCTGAGGCCTATATGATCGTGCATCACCCGCAGTTCATTCGTGCGCGTGAATTGGTTCAAGGCGGTGCGATCGGCAGGCTTGTGCATGTTGATGCGACCTTCACTTTTTTCAACGACGACGCCACAAATATCCGAAACCGTCCGGAGGCGGGTGGCGGTGGACTACGCGATATCGGGGTCTACACATTTGGCGCTGTGCGGTTTGTGACCGGACAAGAACCCGATGCGATACCCTATGCGAAACTCAGGCTTGATAATGAGGTCGATGTTTTTGCCCAAGTAGCCGCAGATTTCCCCGATTTTACGTATGCTGCAACAGTTTCTATGCGCATGTTTCCGCGTCAGGGGATTACGTTTCACGGCGAAAAGGGCGTTTTGACACTCACGTGCCCTTTTAATGCGAATGTCTTTGATGTGTCCGAACTGAGGTTGGAAAACGATAGACTATCCGTGACAACTGAACGCTGGCCTGCGGTGAACCAATACGTCAATCAGGTGGAAAACTTTTGCATTTCAGTGCAAACTGGCGCTGACTACCCATGCCCGCTTGAATTTTCGCGTGGTACACAGCACATGATGGATATGGTTTTTGCGGCTGGCGCGCAGCCCGCGTAGGAGAAGATGATGGCAAAAGATCAGGACAGTTCTGACATTGATGTTGAGACAGACTACGAGAATATCTGGCTCCGCCTGCTGAATATGGTGATCATTGCGGTATTGATGAGCATGGCCAGCACGCTGCTGGGTATCATGACCATTGCGCAATTCCTGATCATGGTCTTCAACAAACGCGAACCGAACGAGCAATTGGCCGAGATGGGCACAACGATGGGTGTTTGGATGGCCAAAGCCGCACGGTATCAGACGGCCGCCAGCGAAGTGAAGCCATGGCCTTGGACAGAGCTGGATTAAGAGTTCAAATCTAAGCGAAGAATATTCTGCGGTCCTGCGTTCCCCCACGGCCATTGGTCGCCGGTATCGATGAAGCCACCAGCCAAATATACCCTGCGCGCGATTGGGTTACTTAAGTTTACAGTAAGATAGGCTGCCTTTGCACGCGGGTACTGATCATGCAGGTATGCTTTGAGGAGGCGACAAGACGCACTGGCGATGCCTCTTCCTTGAAATTCCCGGTCGATCAAATACGTGCGCAAGCCGGGGGTGTCGGCAGTCGCGAAGGAATAGCGATCATGGTAGTTTTGATCGATGCGAAACATGCCAACGGCGCGCCCGCCAAACAAGATCACATGTATGTCGATGTTAGGTTCTGGTGCGTCAAGGACGTCTGATGGCTGACCCGAAAAACCGACCTGTTCTGGTGCGACGGTCACGGCAGGCAGGGCCGTGACCAAACCCGATGTCAGCGGTGTCAGATCAACCTCAGTGGTCAATCCTCCATCGCCTCCAGTTCATCAATCATGCCGCTGATCATCGACAGACCCTTGTCCCAGAATTTGGGATCGGACGCATCAAGTCCGAAGGGTGCGAGCAGTTCTTTGTGGTGCTTGGAGCCACCTGCGCGCAGCATATCGAAATACTTCTCGCGGAAATCCGGATCGCCCTCGGCATAGACTGCGTAGAGCGCGTTCACCAAACCGTCGCCGAATGCGTAGGCGTAGACGTAGAAAGGTGAATGTACGAAGTGCGGAATGTAGGCCCAGAATGTCTCGTATCCTTCGGCGAAATCGAACACAGGACCAAGGCTTTCGGCTTGTACCGACATCCATAGCGCATTGATGTCGTCGGGCGTCAGTTCCCCTTCGGCGCGCGCGGCGTGCAGTTTGCATTCGAAATCATAGAACGCGATCTGGCGCACGACTGTGTTGATCATGTCTTCGACTTTGCCAGCCAGCATAATCTTGCGCTCTTGCTTGGTCTGCGCCCCATCAAGCAGTTTTTGGAAAGTCAGCATTTCACCAAAAACCGAGGCAGTCTCGGCAAGCGTTAGCGGTGTAGAGGACAGCAATTCGCCTTGCTCGGCTGCTAAGACCTGATGCACGCCGTGACCCAATTCATGGGCCAGTGTCATGACATCACGTGGTTTTCCAAGATAGTTCAGCATCACATAGGGATGAACGGGCGTCACAGTTGGGTGGGCGAATGCACCCGGCGCTTTGCCCGGTTTTACCGCCGCGTCGATCCACCCATCCGTAAAGAACGGTTTCGCAATCTCGGCCATCTTTGGGTCGAATTCGCCGTAAGCATCCATCACCGTCTCGGTCGCCTCGTCCCAATCCACGATCCGGTCGCTTTCCATTGGCAAAGGCGCGTTGCGGTCCCAAACTTGCATCCGGTCCAGCCCCATCCATTTGGCTTTCAATGCGTAATAGCGGTGCGACAGGCGCGGGTAGGCGGCAACAACGGCGTTGCGGAGCGCCTCGACCACCTCGGCCTCGAGGTGGTTGGACAGGTGCCGTCCGGTTTGCGGTGTCCGCATCTTGCGCCAACGATCTTCGATCTCTTTTTCTTTGGCCAGTGTGTTGTGGACGCGGGCAAAGATTTTGATGTTTTCCTGGAATACATCGGCCAGCGCATGGGTCGCGGCCTCGCGTTTGCTGCGATCTTGTTCGGTCAACTGGTTTAGCGTGGCTTCAAGGTTGAGCGTTTCACCGTCGATTTCAAACTCAAGCCCGGCCATTGTTTCATCGAACAAACGGTTCCAAGCAGCTGCACCAACGGTAGATTGGTCATGTAGGAATTTTTCCAGCTCGTCGGAAAGTTGGTGCGGCTTCATCGCGCGCATGCGGTCGAAAATGGGTTTGTAACGGGCAAGGTCGGCATTCGCGGCAATCAGGCCTGCAAGATGGTCGTCATCAAGCCGGTTGAATTCCAAGCCGTAGAACACAAGCGGTGTCGTGTAAGTTGTGATTTTGTCTTGGCAGTCCGCCATGAATTTTGCGCGGTCGCTGTCGGTCGTGCATTGATAGTACCGCAGGCCAGCGAACGACATGATCCGTCCTGCAATAACATCGATTTGTTCATAGCGTTGCACTGCGGCCAACAGGCCTGCGGCATCGAGCGTTGCCAACTTGCCCTCAAAGGTTGCCGCAAAGTCCGCGCACTCTTTTTCAAGCCACGCCATGTCGCGCGTGATTTCGGGGCCATCTGTCGATGGATAAAGATCGCTGAGGTCCCATTCGGGCAAGTTCCCAAGGTCCTTTCCGCCGCTGGTATTGGCGTCAAAAACGGGTTGTGGCGTATGCATAGGGGGGCCTTTCATTTAGAGTTGTGGGCAACATAGGTAGTGTTGGCAGGAGTGAAAAGCCCATCAGCCATAGGTCGCTAACAACTCTTTGAGATCATCAAGCGTATTTGCCTCATCCACCGGCTTATCGCGCCGCCACCGCAGCATGCGTGGAAACCGCAATGCGACGCCAGACTTGTGTCGTGGACTTGCCTGGATCCCTTCAAAGGCGATCTCGAACACATGCTCTGGCGGGACTTGGCGGACCGGACCAAAACGTTGCAGCGTGTTCTTGCGAACCCATGATGTGATTTCGCGGAATTCTTTATCGGTCAGGCCAGAATAGGCTTTGGTAAATGGCACCAGATCACTGCCGTGGCGGACGGCAAATGTGTAGTCAGTGAACAGGTTTGCGCGCCGCCCATGGCCTGCTTGGGCATAGATCATGACGGCGTCGATGGTCAGTGGGTCAATTTTCCATTTCCACCAGTCGCCGCGTTTGCGCCCCGCAAGATAGGGGCTATCCAGGCGTTTGAGCATCAGACCTTCGGCATTGAGCGCGCGCGATTGGTCGCGTGCCGCACTCAGGTCCTGCCATGTTTGGAACGGGACGGATGCGGACAGGCGGATGGGGGCTGTGGCGGGGACATCTGCGATCAGTGATTGCAATTGTGCGCGGCGGTCTTTCAGCGGGGTGTTACGGATATCGTCGCCTTGATGTTCCAGCAGGTCGTAGGCCATCAAGATTACAGGCGCTTCGGTGAGCAGTTTTTTGGGTACTGTCTTGCGGCCAATCCTTTTTTGCAATGCGTTAAACGAGAGCGGTTTTTCTGCGGCAAAGGCCAGCACCTCGCCGTCAATGACCGTGCCTTCCGGTAAATAATCAAGCAGTTGCGCCAATTCAGGAAAGCGGTCTGTCATCAGGTCTTCGCCGCGCGACCAAAGATGGTGTTCGCCACCGCGCAAGATCAATTGACCGCGGATACCGTCCCATTTGCGCTCGGCGTTCCAGTCCGTTGGCACGCCAAGGTCATCAAATCCGTCAAGCTGGTACGCCAGATAAAACGGATAAGGACGAGAGAGATCGGCGGTGGGATCATCTGCTTCAATCAACGCGTCCCATGTTGTTGTATCAGGCGTCCAGTTTCCCATGAGTTTATGGGTCAGTTGCGGTTCAGGCTGACCTGTCGCTTTGGCCAGTGCGCGGGTGATCAGTTTGCCGCTGACACCGATGCGAAACCCACCCGTCAGCAATTTGGTAAAGAGAAACCGTTCCGTGTTGGGCATGCTGTCCCATGCGCTTAGGATACCTGCCTTGCGGTCATCTTCCTCTCGTGCCGAGAGCGACTTGATATAGGCGATCCAGTCGGTCAGCGTGCGTTCGGTGATGTTACGCGCAGGCGGCAAGACGAGGGAAATCGTCTCTGCCAGATCACCAACGATGCTATAGCTTTCCTCGAACAACCAATCAGGCAACCCCGCGACCTCGGCGGCCCAGGTGCGCAGGCGTGTGGCTGTGATGGTACGTTTTGGGCGGCGTCCGGTGAAAAGGGCAATCGTCCAAAGACGGTCTTGCGGCGTCGCCGTCTGAAAATAGTCGGCAAGGGCGGCAACCTTTACCGTCGTCTTGGTGCTTTCGTCGATGCGGGTAAAGAGCGTGGCGAAGTCTTTCATGCTTCAGGCCCTTCCGCTTGATCGAAGTCCTCGCCTTGGTAGTCGGTGCTGACGATATGAGCGTCATAGCCTTGGCTGGACAGCCATTTTTGGAAAGCAGAGGTATAGCCATGCGTGGCAAAGATTTTCGTGGCGCCCGTCGCTTTGATGGCAGTGTTCAGCCCTTCCCAATCGGCATGGTCTGACACGATGAAACCGCGATCTGCGGCACGTCTGCGACGCACCCCGCGTAAGGCCATCCAGCCGCTTGCAAAAGCGGTGGACGCGGTGCCGAACCGCCGTGCCCACGTGGTGCCAAGGGCGCTGGGTGTTGCGAGGACCAATGCGCCGGGATGCGTTTTGTGGCTCATGTCAGGGGTAACCAAGGTCGTGTCAGGCAAGGGAAAACCTTGATTGCGCAACACCGCATTCGTGTTCTCGATCGCGCCATGCGTAAGGATAGGCCCGATCTCGGGGTTGACAGTTGTCAACAATCGCTGGGCTTTGCCAAGGGCATAAGCACCGAGAATAGACGCACGACCGGCGGCGGCATTGGCCGCCCACCAGTCGTTGATTTGCTGGGTCAGGATGTCTTCGGGGGTCCATTTGAAGATGGGCAGGCCAAAAGTGCATTCGGTGATAAAGGCGTGGCACTGCACCGGTTCAAACGGTTCGGACAGGCCATCGGCAACGGTCTTGTAGTCGCCCGAGGCCACCCAAACCTGTCCTTTGACGGCGACACGGATCTGGGCAGAACCGGGAACGTGACCGGCAGGATGAAATGAGACATCGGCATCGCCGATGCGCGTTGTCTCGCCGTAGCGCACGGTTTCTAGTGTGATCTGCCCCAAACGATGACGCATCACAGGTGCCGTTCCCGCCGTGGCCAAGTAACGCCCCATACCGAAACGCGCATGATCGCTATGGCCGTGGGTAATCAACGCGCGGTCGACAGGTTTCCACGGATCAATGTAGAAATCGCCCGCCGGACAATAAATGCCCCGATCAGTGAAGGTAAGTACGTCAGCCATGCTAGGACTATAGAGCGTCGGGCGCGCGGGCCAATGGCGGGGGTGGGTTTCATCCACCTTACGGTGTAACAGCGGTGGGGTGAATGAAACGGAACGAGGCGTCTGATGGACCTGACACCTGCACTCATCAATGAGACTTATGCCGCGATTAAATCCGCGACAATGCGGACGCCGACGGTGCATGCGGCGCGTCTGTCGCTGCATCTCGGGATTGATCTTTATCTCAAGCTTGAGAACCTCCAGCACACAAACGCATTTAAAGCGCGCGGCGCTTTGGCGAAATTACTGACGCTCAGTGACAAGGAACGCAAAGCCGGGGTCATTGCTTGTAGTGCGGGCAATCACGCGCAGGGTGTGGCCTATCACGCCAACCGTTTGGGTATTCCGGCCGTGATCGTGATGCCCGAGGGGACGCCATTTAACAAAGTGAAACGCACCAAGGATTTCGGCGCAGAGGTTGTCCTTTATGGCACAGGCTTTGATGACAGTGTGCAATTCACACTTGATATGGCGGCTGAGAAGGCAACGACATTTGTGCATCCCTTTGATGACCCCGTTGTGGCCGCAGGGCAGGGCACGGTTGCACTTGAGATGTTAGAGCAAGAACCTGACCTTGATTGCATTGTCGTGCCTATCGGTGGTGGCGGTTTGATTGCGGGGATGGCCGTGGCCGCGAAATCAGTGAAGCCAAGCGTTCAGATCATCGGTGCGCAGGCTGCCAACTTTGATGCAGTAAAAGCGCAATTTGATGATGTGAGCACAAACTTTGGTGGCAGTACCTTGGCCGAAGGTATTGCCGTACGTGCACCTGCTGCGGCCAATTTGGCGATCATTCAGACGCATGTTGACCGGGTTGAAACCGCAAACGAAGCTGAAATCGAGGCGGCTGTTTTTGATCTTTTGTCTTATGAAAAAATCGTGGCAGAAGGTGCTGCGGGCGCTGGACTTGCTATCATTGAAAAGCATGCAAAAGACCTAAGTGGCAGAAAGGTTGGTTTGGTTGTTTGCGGCGGCAATATCGACTCGCGTCTACTTTCCACGCTGATTTTGCGCGGTTTGGTGCGGGATGGACGGATCACAAGACTGACGTTCGAGATTGATGATACGCCCGGGCAACTCTCTGATATATCAAGGATTATCGGAGAAGCCGGTGCGAATGTGATCGAGGTTATCCACCAACGCATGATGCAAAGCGTGTCTTTGAAACAAGCCGAGCTTGAGATTGTGATTGAAGCACGCGACCAGCAGCACGTTGCCGAAACGATAGGTCAGCTACGTGAGGCCGGGTTCAAGGTGCGTGCGGATAGCGAAATTGGCTAGGCTGCTTGGGTAAGCTGTGTGTCAAAAAACGCGGCTGTCTCGTCAAAGATCATGTTGCGCATATCAGGCACATCCATCAGCATCTCATGTCGGCCGCCCTCGATGACCCGCAACTTGCCTTTGGGCCAATTTCCCATGCGGCTGCGAATGCGGAAAGGATCAACGATTTCTTCGTTGGTGCCAAGATACGTCAGGCAAGGCACGTTAGGTGATGGTGCGGCGCTCAGTTGATACATTTCGCGCAAAGACTGGTTCAACCATCGCAACGATGGTCCACCAATGCCAAGGTCAGGGTGGGTTTCCAGCTGCTTCTTAAACAACTGCCAGGCGCTGGGGTCATTGGTGAGTGTGTTATCCTCGAACGGCACGCGAAGCACGTAACCTTCTTCGAATTGACCAGGGACAAGTTTTTGATCAAAGCCCAACGAGGTGCCAACCGTGCTTAAGCTCCAAGCCGCGGCACGTAATGGGGTAGACATTTCGACGCCCCACATTGGTGCTGAGAACATAGCACCTTGCACATCAAGCCCATCCATAAGTGACCGCAATCCGATGCAGCCCCCCATAGAGTGCCCAATCATGAAATACGGGCGTGGCAGGTTCTGCTTGCGGGCATAGTCCATGACTGCTGCAACATCGTGCTGATAGTCCGAGAATTCGCCCACATGGCCAATGGCCCGGTTTGACATCAGGCGGTCAGCAATACCTTGCCCGCGCCAATCGATAGCAAGGCAAGCATAACCGCGTTCTTGAAAGGCTTTTGCCGTCGCGCCATATTTTTCGATGAATTCGGTGCGGCCGGGAAAGATGAGAATAGTGCCTTTGGCATCGGACTTATTCCAAAGCCCGACGCGGATGCGCAATCCATCAGCCGTCGTCAGCCAATGGGCCACCCCCCCTGAGGGGCCAGCTGCGATTTCCTCGAAAAGGGGCGCGCTTTCCATCTTAGGATAATACGCCAGACAGCTTCATCGCTTGGCCCATGTCACCATCAACGGATAGCTTGTTCGTCATGAACGCGGTTGTCGGGTTCATTTCGCCATCAAGGATCGCTTTGAACACTTCTGTCGTCGCGGTGAGCGTCACATCTGCGTCTTCATCGCCGGCACGTGCGCCGTCGGCGTCAATAATGATGCTCCCCTCGTCTTCGATTGTGAACTTTGCGGTACCGTCAAATCCGGCGTCGCCGATTTTTGCGTTCAGTTGGGCAACGGCCTCTGCTACGACTTCACTCATATTTTTGTCCTCATTTGCGATCTTGTGACTGCGCGGCCTCTGGTGTTAGCCGCACAGTGCGCTACATTACTGTTATGGTTATGCAGTCGCTTCGCTTCAAATGTATCGTTACGGCACTTTTTCTCACGGTCGGGTATTCCTTACCTGCATCCGCGCAGGAAACGCTGATTGACGAACTTTATCAAGAGTTGGCCGAGGCCGACGAGGCGACATATCCCCGTGTTGAGCAGCGGATTATCGCCCAATGGGAAAAAAGCGGATCTGCGGCCATGGATTTGCTGTTACGGCGTGGCAAGGACGCGTTGGAAGACGGGGCACCTGATGCCGCAGTCGAACATTTTACCGCGTTGATCGATCACGCGCCTGATTTCGCAGAGGGCTATTATGGACGCGCGTCGTCTTACTATCTGCTGGGTCTGGCGGGTCCTGCGCTGGATGATATTCGAAAAGCCCTGGTGATTAATCCGCGTCATTTTGAGGCCATTCGCGGTCTGGCGATAATTATGGAAGAGCTTGAGCGTCCAAACGACGCTATGGAGCTTTATGAAATGATCTTGGAAATGCATCCGAACGCTGAGCAGGCTTTGGATGCGGTCGAGCGGTTGAAATTGCAGTTAGAGGGTGAGGCGCTCTAAGACGGGCGGCTCTCCGGTTTTCGGGGAAGAATATGACGGGTTCCCGGATCACGGCCATTCTTGGCCCGACGAACACTGGCAAAACACACTACGCGATCGAACGGATGCTGTCATACCGGACCGGCGTGATTGGTCTGCCGTTGCGTTTATTGGCACGCGAAGTTTATGACCGGATCGTCGCTGTGCGCGGACCCGGCGTTGTCGCACTGGTCACTGGTGAAGAACGTATCGTGCCGCCCCGCGCCGCTTATTGGGTATGTACGGTCGAGGCGATGCCAGATGGCATGGGTTGTGATTTTCTGGCGGTTGATGAAATTCAGCTTTGCGGTGACCCGGAGCGCGGCCATGTGTTTACCGACCGCTTGATGAATGCACGCGGGCTGCACGAGACGCTTTTTCTAGGCGCTGAGACGATGCGGGATGCCATTTCCGCAATGGTGCCGGACGCGCATTTCATGCGCCGCGAGCGGATGTCTGAATTAACCTATTCTGGTTCGAAAAAGATAAGCAGAATGCCCGCACGGTCGGCTATTGTTGGGTTTTCGGTTGAAAATGTGTATGCGATTGCGGAACTGTTGCGTCGCACCAAGGGCGGTGCAGCCGTTGTTATGGGCGCACTTTCCCCGCGCACACGCAACGCACAGGTCGAGATGTACCAAAACGGCGATGTTGACTATTTAGTTGCCACCGATGCTATTGGCATGGGCCTGAACCTCGACATCGGTCACGTTGCGTTTTCCTCACTGACGAAGTTTGATGGCCGCCGCATGCGCCATTTGCAACCTGACGAGCTGGCCCAGATTGCAGGTCGCGCTGGGCGGCACATAGAGAACGGAACGTTTGGTGTGACGGGCGAAGCGCCACAGTTGGACGACAGCGTCGCGCAGGCAATTTGTGATCACCGTTTCCAGCCGTTGAAAAAACTGCAGTGGCGCAACAGCCGCCTGCAGTTTGGATCGGTCAAGCGGCTTATTGCGACCCTCGAAGAACGCACCGATGATTTCTGGCTGACGCGGGTCCGTGAAAGCGATGACCTTGCCGCCCTCAAGGCGCTGGCGATGGATAACGAGATCGCAGCGCGCGCCACCGATGGGCCGTCAGTCAAATTGCTCTGGGATGTGTGTCGTATTCCTGATTTCCGTGGTATCAGCAAAGGCGAGCATGCAGGTCTTTTGACGCACATCTACAACGATCTGCACCAGCTTGGGCATGTGTCCGCCAATTGGTTCGGGTTACAGGTCCGCCGCATTGACCGCACCGATGGGGACATTGATACGCTATCTAAACGGCTCGCCTATATCCGCACGTGGACCTATGTCGCGCAGCGGAAAGGGTGGCTTATTGACGAATCTCATTGGCGTGATGAGACGCGCGCTATAGAAGACCGACTATCAGATGCGCTGCATGGTGCATTGACGCAAAGATTTGTGGACCGGCGGACCAGCATTTTGCTTCGCCGGCTCAAACAGAAGGAGAGCCTTTTGGCTGACGTGAATGATAAAGGTGAAGTAACTGTCGAGGGCGAATTCGTCGGGCGGTTAGAAGGTTTCCGGTTCCGGATGGACAAAGCGGGTAGCCCCGATGAGGCAAAGACCTTGCGCCAGGCGTCGGTGCAAGCGCTGGTTCCGCAGTTCCATCTGCTTGCGGATCGCTTCTACAACGCACCCGACCCCGAGATTGATTTCACCGAACAGGGTGGTTTGATGTGGGGCGATCAGGCCGTCGGCAAACTGGTCAAAAGCGATGACCCGTTTAAGCCGGGCGTCGAGGCGTTTGTTGATGAAGAGGCAGGTGCCGATGTCGCCGCCAAAGTGCAGCGCCGTTTGCAGCATTTCATCGACCGCAAGATTGCCGCCGGATTCGAGCCGCTTCTGGCATTGAAGAACGACGAGGCGCTGACGGGCTCTGCAAAGGGGTTTGCTTTTCGTATGGCCGAAGCTTTCGGCATCATCACACGTGGCGAAGTCGCCGATGAAGTTAAAGCATTGGATCAAGACGCCCGTGGTGCTTTGCGCAAACATGGTGTGCGGTTTGGTCAGTTCACGATCTTTATGCCGCTTTTGTTGAAGCCCGCACCGACGCGGCTGCGTCTGGTGTTGTGGTCCTTGACCAAGGATTTGGGCGAATTTCCGGAAAGTCCCCCACCTGGTTTGGTGACCGTGCCTGCGTTGAAAGATGCGACGCCCGGTTACTATGCGATGGCTGGTTACCGCGCTGCTGGTGAGCGTGCGATCCGCATTGATATGCTGGAACGCCTTGCTGATATGCTGCGCGATAAAGACAGTCGTGGCGGATTTGAAGCAAACCCTGATATGCTGTCGATCACCGGCATGACGTTGGAACAGTTCGCGGATCTGATGTCCGGGCTTGGTTATAAGGCCGAAAAAGGTGAGCGCGAGAAAGTGAAAGCCGTGGCTGTTGATGCTGTGGCTGAAACATCTGATGCAACGCCCACCGAAGTACCCACCGACGCGCCCGCCGAAGTTGTTGCGCCAACAGATGATGCACCTGCCGAAGTGACGCTTGAGGCGCCGGACACTGGCCCGGAGATGGAGGTGTTCTATACCTTCACATGGGGTGGTCGCGCGCCGCGTCAGGCACGCCCACAAAGTGATGCCCGTCCGCGTGCCAAAGGTAAGCCAAAGGGCAAAGGTAAACCGCAAGCTGGCAGCAATAAGCCACAGAGTTTTCAGGCGAAGCCAAAGCGTGAAAAGCAGATCGATCCTGATAATCCGTTTGCCGCCGCCTTGGCTGGCTTCAAAAAGGATTGACCGACCCGCGTCCGACCATCCGGCTGGATAAATGGCTTTGGCATGCGCGGTTCTTTAAGTCGCGCAGCATTGCCGCCCGGGTGGTGACGGGCGGCAAAGTGCGGGTTGATAGCCAACCTGTCAGCAAACCCGCACGCGCGGTGGGGCCGGGCAATGTGCTGACCTTTGTGCAGGCCGACGACACCAAAGTCGTGCGCATTTTGGCATGCGGCGCGCGCCGCGGACCAGCGCCAGAGGCACAGGCGCTATATGACGATCTGACGCCTGCGCCCAAAGAACGGCCTGTTGCAGCCAAGGGCGCGAACCCCAGATATGAAAAGGGCGGTCGTCCAACAAAGAAAGACCGCCGCGATATGGGGATCGACTAGATGATCGCGCTAAAGATGATGCCGGACAGGACGGCACCCGTCAGACCCAAGCCGATGTAGGCTGCAAAGACCCGCGCTTTGACCAGTGACCATACGGCAGCCATTGCCGGAATAGAGCTGACAGCGCCGGAAATCATAAACGCCATTGCCGCACCATTGCTCATCCCTTGTTCGATCAGGCCTGCCAGAAGTGCGGGTGCGACATATGAATTAAGGTATGCGGGCATACCCACAAGTGCTGCGATACCGATTGGCAAGACACCTTCACCACCAACAAGACCGGCGATAAGTTCGGCAGGGACGTAGGTGACCAATAACGCTTCCAGCGCATAAGCCAGCGAGAGCCATTTGATCAGGAATGCGGCATTGGTCGTGAACTCCTGCCGGAAAACTGTCCGCCTTGCGGGTTCTTTCCAGAATGCCCAGACGGCTTTGCCATCAAATGGGTTCGGGCCGCAACCGCAGCCTTTTGCGGGCTGCAATTTCAAGGGGTTGGCGAATAGGCCAGCCCGGCTCATCGCTTTGATTGCAAAGCCACCAGCGAGACCTAACATGACAGCTGCGACGGCCTTACCTGTCGCAAATGGCCAACCCAAGGCCGCTGCGGTGATCAACAGACTTGGTGGATCGATGAGCGGAGATGACAGCCAAAAAGCCATGACAGCGGCCAATGGCGCGCCCAATGCCAGCAGCCCGGCAATAAAGGGGATCACCTCGCAAGAGCAAAAGGGTGCGAGGCCACCAAAGACAGCAGCCAGTACGATCATGCGGTTCTCGCGCCCCTGAAAGGCTTGCGCAATCATCGCTTCGGCACCGGCGGCCTTTAGTCCTGCGATCAAAACGACGGCGAATGCGATGTAGGGCAGGGTGCCCAATAACGCACTGACGGCGAAAGTGATGATGGGAATCAAGTTAAGTGGATCAAGGACAGCTACGGCAACCGGGACTAAGAACGTGACTGTCCACGGTGTGCCCAAAGTCAGTTTCGCGCGGTCCATGAGCGAGAGGTTGAGGCGGGTTGCATCACTCATTTTGAAGCCTCCATATCGGCGCAGCATTCTTCGAGGATGAAAGCCGCGAGTGCTTGAAGGTGTTCAAAATTTGCGCGGTTGGTGATCGTGCGCCCGTTTTTGTCGGCGCGGACAAGCCCTGCGCTAGCAAGAAATTTGAGGTGATGTGCGAGTGTTGATGCGGGTATACCGGTGCGTTGCTGGATTTCGCCAACAAGCAAACCGTCTTCACCTGCTTTGACGAGAGTTTGCAGGACTTCCATGCGCGGCTCGGAGCCTATCGCGGAAAATCCTTGGGTTGCTGTGACAATATCCATAACAAAGCTTTCCTATATTTCTATGATTCTAGTTTTATCGAAATATAGGAATTTGTCAATCGGGGTGCGTTCGAATTTGTGATGTGGCCAATCCATAAGGTCAGCCACATCATCGAAGCAGGGTGTCAGCTATAAAGCCGTGGTGCGCCTAGGCTATCGTGAATTGCATTCGCGGTTTCTGGCTTGATGCCAAGACCGTTTGCGAGTTCGTGCAAGTACTTTGCCTCTGCCTGATTGTCGGGCGTGATGGAATTTACAGACATCGTATAGACCTGTGTTTCCAGACCTTTTGGCGTATCAGATGCTAGTTGTGCAGCACTCACCGGTGACGACAGGATATCTTGAAGGATCTCCATGGTGCCCGCGTCACTTTCGCTCAGCATGTCCGTAAGTTTGCCTTTTTCGCCCGCGTCGAGGTCACCGTCAGCGCGTGCCGCTTGCGTCATGGCGCGTAGCATCAGTTTTGCCACTTCGTCTTCATTGGGTTCATCAGCAGGATTGTCTTGGTTCAGCAAGGCCTCTAGGCCGCCGCCCGCTTCGCCACCGCGTGCACCGGCCAGTCCGCCCAAAAGTGCGCCAAGACCACCAAGCCCCCCTGCCGCCGCTGTTCCACCGCCGCCCGTGAGTTGGCCCAACATACCGCCGAGGCCACCGCCCGCGCCACCGCTGCCGCCGGTCAATTGGCCCAACATACCGCCAAGCCCACCTGACGCAGCACCGCCGCCACCAAGTTGCCCCAGCATATCGCCAAGACCACCCATACCACTGGCTTGCTGCGCGCCGCCTGTACCTTGGCCAGCCGTCAGGCCCTCGATCACGTTTCCGATGCCGCCATTCTTTTTCATAGCGTCCATACCCTTTGCCATCGCAAAACCGATCGCCATTTTCGTAACAGTATTCATTAGTGACATGTGTTTTCCCCCATATTTGCACTCCGATTTCAGGAGTTCCGCGACAAGGATGAGCGAAAGTGGCGTGACAGTCCAGCGTCGCGCATACGCGGCAGCACGCAACCGCCAAGTGCCAAATTGCACGATCCCTGCGTCACATGGTCTGTTGGACCTTGAATGCCGCAGCGGTCTAAACTAGCAAGTCTTCGAAAGTTATTCGGAACCCTACCCATGACCTATATCGTCAATGACAACTGCATCGCCTGCAAATACACAGACTGCGTCGAGGTTTGCCCTGTAGACTGTTTCTACGAGGGCGAAAACATGCTGGTTATTCATCCAGACGAATGTATCGACTGTGGCGTGTGCGAACCTGAATGCCCCGCGGACGCCATTCGTCCGGACACAGAACCAGACATGGAAAAATGGGTCGAATTTAATCGCAAGTACTCGGAGATGTGGCCGGTGATCATTACCAAGAAAGATCAGTTGCCGACCGCCGAGGAAATGGATGGCAAAGAAGGCAAAATGGAGTTGTTCTCCGAAGCTCCCGGAGAGGGTGGCTGATTCGGGTGCGATGACCTGATAAGCTCTTCATTTTATTGAATTTTAGAATGCTGCGACGCAGCGCTTCCAGATTAACGGTTTTTGTGATACACTGTCGTTGATGATGCGAACGATTTGATCTGATTTTGTGACCGGCATTCCCCGGCGGAGGCGCTTAGCCCCCGGCGGTTTTTTTGTCGCCTAAAAGTACTGATCGCCATGAAAGGACGATTATGAGCAAGAAGAAATACGCGTTTAGCCCGAATGAATTTGTCGTTTACCCGGCCCACGGGGTTGGCAAAGTCGTGTCTATTGAAACGCAAGAAGTAGCAGGCTTTGAACTTGAGATGTTTGTGATCTCGTTTGAAAAAGACAAGATGACGCTGCGAGTGCCGACTGAAAAGGCGATTGACGTTGGCATGCGTGCATTGGCAACACCGGATGTTGTCAGCCACGCGATGAAAACGCTTCGCGGCAAGGCCAAGGTCAAAAAGGCTATGTGGTCGCGCCGTGCGCAGGAGTACGAGCAGAAAATCAACTCGGGTGATCTGATTGCTATTGCGGAAGTTGTTCGTGATTTGCACCGTCAAGATGACCAACGCGAGCAAAGCTATTCAGAGCGCCAGTTGTATGAAGCAGCACTTGAGCGTTTGACACGCGAGATTGCTGCCGTGGCAGGGCACGATGAAAATGCGGCCGCCGCCGAGATCGACTCGGTTCTGGTTGGTCGCGCCGCCTAAGTCATCCCAAATATGTTATGGAAAACGCGCCTGTTCGAGGGCGCGTTTTTTTTGCCGAAGTTTCCTAAAATCAAGGCAAGTGGTGCGCGCCAAAGGCAACTGGCGGCGCGACATGCCAAGAACACCAAACCTTTGCTTAACTTTGAAGGTTAAAGTGCACGCCAGCCAATATCTGAGCGATAAAACCCGCCATCCCAGTCAATGGCATGTGCCATGGCGTAAGCCTTTTCATGAGCTTCTGCCAAGTTGTTGCCGCGCGCGGTAACAGCCAACACCCGCCCACCTGTTGCTGTGACATGACCATCTTTCTTCGTCGTGCCTGCGTGAAATACCATGTGGAAACTGTCTTCAGGTTGGCTGTCCAAGCCATTGATGACAGTGCCTTTTTCATACGGTCCGGGGTAGCCATTGGCGGCCATGACAATCGTCAGCGCATGATCATCCGCCCAGTTTGCCCGCATTTCCGAAAGACGCCCTTCGGCGCAGGCCTGAAGCAGATCAAGGATTTGCCCGCCAAGGCGCATCATCAAGCATTGGCATTCTGGATCACCAAATCTGACGTTATATTCAACGAGCCTTGGTTGCCCGTTGGCAATCATCAAGCCGCAGAACAGAACACCTTGGAAAGGTGTGCCGCGCTTGCGCATCTCTTCCATCGTGGGTGCGATAATCTCGTCCAGCGCTTTTTGCGTAGTTTCCGCAGTCATCACAGGTGCCGGTGAATAGGCGCCCATGCCGCCGGTATTTGGGCCCGTATCGCCATCATATGCGCGTTTGTGGTCCTGTGCTGTGCCAACAGGAAGTATCGTTTCGCCGTCGCAAAGAACAAAGAACGACGCTTCTTCGCCATCCATGAATTCTTCGATGACGACCTCTGCGCCAGCCTCGCCGAAGCTGCCGTCAAACATGTCATCAATCGCGGCAAGCGCTTCGTTCTCTGACATCGCTACGATCACGCCTTTGCCCGCTGCAAGCCCGTCTGCTTTGACGACGATTGGTGCGCCTTGCGCGCGGATATAGGCGCGCGCGGCATCGGCGTCAGTGAAATGTGCATAGGCTGCGGTTGGCGCGGCTGCGGCGTCGCAGATGGCCTTGGTAAATGATTTTGAGGCTTCTAGCTGTGCGGCTTCTTGGCTTGGACCAAAGACCAGCAATCCGGCACTGCGCAAACGGTCGGCCACGCCCGCTGCAAGCGGTGCTTCGGGGCCGACGATCACAAAATCAACGGCGTTCTCTTCGGCAAAAGTTGCGACTGCACCACCATTCAAAATATCCAGATCTGCGCATTCCGCGATGGCGCTGATCCCTGCATTCCCGGGTGCGACGATCAAGCGATCACATTTTGGGTTTTGCTTAATCGCCCAGGCCAGACTGTGTTCACGTCCGCCAGAGCCCAAAATGAGAATGTTCATGATTGCACCTGCGTTGATTGCTTGAAGCAGGTTCTAAGGGGGCATCGATGTGACCACAAGAGCCACAGACGCGCCCTTTCTACCTATGGGCGCTTGGCCTTCAATCATCGGCAGACTACAGTTGCAGTCAGTTATTGAAGCGCGCGCGGATCCCAATTCATGAAACCGACAAAAACCGATCGTCGTTTGTGGCATAGGCTCGAAGGCTATAGCTTTCATGAGCGGCCGTTGACGCGTTCTTTGGTTGATCAGCTTGAAGAGGAAACCGGGCATTCAACCGACGTGTGCTATATCTTGGTCGAAGAGTACCGCCGCTTTATGTATCTGGTGGGAAGTACCGGGGAAACGTTGGCCCCATCACCGATCGTTGATCAGGTTTGGCGGCTGCACGTGAATGACAAAAAAGCCTATTTCGAGGACTTTTGCCCCCGGATTATTGGTCGCACGATCCACCATCCCGGTGACCCTGAACCCTTTGAAGAAGACCCCGCATATATGCGTGCCTTGGATTATTATGCGCAGGAATTTGGTCGCCCTCAGGTTCAGTTTTGGCCAGACCCTGATGTTGCTTCCGTGCGCACATCTAGCATATTGTTTTGGTTGGTAGGGATTGCCGCATTGCTGTTGTCGTTTGTGTTCAGCTCTGTCTTATTCGCCTTGTTTGGATTGCTGATGATTGGCACGACGTTCTTTCTGCGGTGGAAGTTCTCGTCGCTGCCACTGCGAGCAGGACAAAAGAGGGGTCTCACATGAACGATCTGTTCGATGATGAACCTGCTGATAATACGCCAGAGTTTTCCGTCTCAGAGATTTCAGGTGCTGTTAAGAAAGCGATCGAGGGCGGGTTTTCGCACGTCCGCGTGCGCGGCGAAGTCGGGCGCGTCTCGCGACCTGCGTCGGGCCACATTTACATGGACCTCAAAGACGAGCGGTCAGTCCTTGCGGGTGTGATCTGGAAAGGCCGCGCGCAAGGTCTTGCCCACCGCCCCGAAGAGGGCATGGAGGTTATCGCGACCGGAAAACTGACCACGTTCCCCGGTCAATCCAAGTATCAAATGATCATTGAGGATGTCGCACCTGCGGGTGCGGGCGCGTTGATGGCGATGCTGGAAAAGCGCAAAGCCGCCCTTGCCGCAGAGGGCCTTTTTGCGCCAGAACGCAAGAAAGAGTTACCTTATCTTCCTGAAATCATTGGCGTTGTGACGTCACCCTCTGGTGCTGTCATCCGCGATATTCTGCACCGTCTGCGCGATAGGTTCCCGCGTAAGGTGCTTGTCTGGCCGGTCGCCGTGCAAGGTGCGAAATGCGCGCCTGAGGTTGCCGCGGCCATTGCAGGTTTCAACGCTCTGACACCGGGTGGTGCGCTACCGCGGCCCGATTTGCTGATCGTTGCGCGTGGCGGTGGGTCGCTCGAAGACTTGTGGGGTTTTAACGAAGAGGCTGTCGTCCGTGCGGCGGCGGCCTCGGATATTCCGCTGATTTCTGCTGTTGGGCATGAAACGGATACGACACTGATTGATTTTGTGTCCGATATGCGGGCACCGACGCCAACGGCTGCGGCGGAGTTGGCCGTACCTGTACGTATGGAATTACTCGCTTGGACCGACCAGCAGGGCGCGCGCCTTAGCCGGACCCTCGCGACGGCGCTGTCCCAGCGACAGCAACGTGTCCGTGATCTTGGTCGTGCATTGCCGCAGGTGGACGCGTTGGTCGAAGGACCGCGACAGCGGTTGGACTTATTGGCCGAGCGGCTGCCCAATGCATTGCGACGCACAGCTGCAACCAAACGTTTACGGGTATCCGAGGCGGCATTGCGCCCCGGGATGTTGTCGCGCCGATTGGCCGAGGATAGCAGACGCGTTAACAGCCTTTCCGCACGTCTTGTGCCAGCTCTGGAGCGTCGCACACGCGAAGGCCGTGCCGCATTAAGCCAAACCAGTCGAGGTCTGCGCGCGACCCTTCTTATGGATCGTATCACGCGGCAATCAGAGCGGCTTGAGAGCGTTGTGCGGCGTCTTTCAGACAGGGCCACGCGTCAACAAACAGAACGTCGCGCCCGGTTGGACGCGCTGGACCGTTTGCGCGAAACATTAGGCTATGTTGAGACGTTGAAACGTGGCTATGCGGTTGTCCGAGGGGACGGCAATGTCGTGACCGACAAGGTGACTGCAGAAAACGCAGCTCGTTTGGAAATCGAATTTGCGGATGGGCGTTTGACTGTCAGCAAATAGAAGCAGGAGCGGCTTGTCTCGCCAAAGCGATCATGAAGATAGGTCACTGCATATCAATGGGTCTTCGCGCCCCAAGACTTCGAAGATGATCGTGCTGAAGGGGTTCGTCGTGTAAATGCCGCGCAACCCGTCAGGGTCGTTGTACATGGTCCAACACTTGTGCTCTGGGTCGTCTTCATAGCGAAAGCAGATGTCACCTTTGCTTTCAAACCAAACACCGTAGCGGCAAATCCCGTCAAAAGTAGACCACATCACCCGGCGTCCCGGCAAGTATCGCTCTACCCCGTAAGCCGGGTTCAGTTCGGTTCGAAACGTGATGGTCTTGCCTGTTACATAGGCATCGAATTCAGCACCGGTCATGCTGTCTTCTGCGTATGCAGGGGCGGCAAGGCAAAGGCAGATAAGAAGGCTACGCATTGCGCCATTTCTCCACGCGGGGGTCCATGATGCGCCGCCAAAGTGGTGGGACAAGTGCAATACTTGCCATCAACGGTAATGGTCGGGGCAACATGGGCATATCATCGGTCAGTTCAAGCGAGGGATATGCGCGCGCAGGATGCGCGTGATGATCCGAGTGGCGCGTGGCGTTCAGCATCAATGCGGATGAAAACCAATGCGGGCTGTTCCAACTGTGGTGCCCGGCGACAGGTTCGGCCTTTCCGTCCCCATTGATTTGACGGGTGAGACCGTAGTGCTGCACATAGTCTGACATCAAAAGCTGTGACTGCGCATGTGCACAAAGCCCAAGGTAGGCGATCAGCGCTTGCCACCCTCCGATCAGTGTGGCGGCAATCAGGCACAATAACGCACCACCGACATAGACAAGGTAGGGGTTGTGCCAAGTGGAACGTTTGACTGTGCGCAGGCGGGCAGCTTCTGCTGCGAAACCTTGCCGAAAGGACCCACCCCAAGCGCGCAGGATGTAACGGTAAAGGTTTTCGCCTTTGCGCGACGTGTTTGGGTCGGCTTGCGTGCCGACATGGCGATGATGGACCAACACATGTGCGGATGTATGATGCCCGAACAGCAACGTGATATAGCACCACATGCCCAACCGGTGCAGGCCACGCGTGCTGCGGTGGATCAATTCATGCGCATTCGCGTTGCTCACTTGCCCAAACCAAAGTCCGGCGGCAAAGAACAGTCCGGCTTTCTCTAGTGGCTCAAGATGGTCCGAGGTAAGCGCCCAAATAGTTATTGGCAACAAAGCAAAGTGCGTGATGGCGATGATCACCGGTAAACGGTCATTTCCGGCAATATCGGTTACGGTGTCGTTTTGCCCCAGGCGATCAAGCAGGGTGGTCACGGCCGTCAGGTAAAGGACAGCGGCAAGAACGAATGCGCCACCAAAAATCGCACCGCAGACCAAGAGGGCGGCGGGCGTCAGCGTTGCTGCTGCAAAAATCTGTGAGCGGCTCATCATGTTTCGCATCATTAACATGTGTTTCCGAAGGCGTCAGTTGAAATTGCCTACCCGCGCGTATTGGCCACGCGCGGTGTCGCTTTTGCATGGTTTCACCAAGGTGAGGGCAGTATGTTGATCGAGATTGAATATGAGGGAACGCGATGACTTTCGAAAATCGTGAAGGTGTCTGGAAATCCGGCAAAGGCAAAGGGCGCCATCGCCCGAAAGGCCGTCAGCTTGAAGACACCGCTTGGGAAGAGGTTCAGGCGCTGTTGGTCGGTCGTCCGCGACGCCGGGACTTGTTGATCGAATTTCTGCACCTCATTCAGGACAAGTATGGTTGTCTGTCGGCGGCACATCTGCGCGCTTTGGCCGAAGAAATGCGATTGAGCCAAGCAGAAGTCTATGAAGTTGCTACATTTTATGCGCATTTTGATGTGATCAAAGAAGGCGAAACGCCACCCCCCGCATTGACGATCCGCGTCTGCGACTCGCTCTCATGCGAATTGGCAGGTGCCCAGCAGTTGAAAGCAGCGCTTGAAGATGGACTAGATCCTGCGAAAGTCCGGGTCTTGCGGGCGCCATGCATGGGCCGGTGTGATACGGCGCCGGTGCTTGAAATTGGCCATAATCACATCGACAATGCGACGGTTGAAAAGGTGCAGGCTGCGATCAGTACAGATGACACGCACGCGCATGTGCCTGCCTATCAGGACTATGCGGCCTATATCGCCGAAGGTGGCTATGCAGAGCTCGCGTCATTGCGTGAAGGTGGCGACTGGGAAGCCGTCCAAGAAAAAATGCTTGCCTCTGGCTTGCGCGGACTGGGTGGCGCGGGTTTTCCATCGGGCAAGAAATGGGGCTTTGTGCGGGGCAATGCGGGCCCGCGCTATTTGGCCGTAAACGGGGACGAGGGTGAGCCCGGTACTTTCAAGGACCGGTATTACCTTGAACGCACGCCGCACCTTTTCCTAGAAGGTATGTTGATCGCCGCTTGGGCCGTCGAGGCCGAGACGTGTTATGTTTACATGCGTGATGAATACCCCGCTGTCCTGGAAATTTTGGCATGTGAAATCAAAGCGTTGGAAGACGCAGGGCTTGTGCCCGCAGGATACATCGATCTGCGGCGTGGCGCGGGTGCATACATCTGCGGCGAAGAATCTGCGATGATCGAAAGCATCGAAGGCAAGCGTGGCCTTCCACGGCACCGCCCACCATTTGTGGCTCAGGTTGGCATCTTTGATCGCCCGACTTTGGTGCATAACGTCGAAACGCTGCTTTGGGTCGCGCGGGTCTGCCGGGAGGGTCCAGAAGTTCTGAACACGACTGAAAAGAACGGGCGCATTGGCTTGCGGTCCTATTCTGTGTCCGGTCGCGTGGCAAAGCCCGGTGTGTATTTGTTGCCTGCGGGTTCAACGATTACGGATGTCATTGCAGCCAGTGGCGGCATGGCAGTGGGCCATGTTTTCAAGGCCTATCAACCCGGTGGCCCGTCGTCTGGCATTCTGCCCGCATCCATCAATGATGTGCCTTTGGATTTTGACACGTTGCAACCTTTGGGCACCTTTATCGGGTCCGCGGCTGTGGTTGTTCTATCGGATCATGACAAGGCCCGTGATGCGGCGCTGAACATGTTGCGGTTCTTTGAAGATGAAAGCTGCGGGCAATGCACGCCGTGCCGTGTCGGCTGTGAAAAGGCTGTGAAACTCATGCAAGCGGACCAATGGGATCAACCCTTGCTTGAGGATTTGTGCACGGCAATGGCAGATGCATCGATTTGCGGATTGGGGCAGGCGGCACCGAACCCGATCAAACTTGTGATGCAGCATTTCAAGGACGAGGTTTCGGGCTAACGCGTCTTGTGCCTTTCCAAACCGATCGATCATGATTAGGTGGAATGAAAGGCTTGCGTGGTTGATCTGAATGTCATTCTTCAAAAAACTTAAAGACCGAATGTTCAAATCCTCATCGAAGATCGATGAGGGTCTGGATGCGATTGTCCAAGATGGCGGTGAGCAAGAAGAAGTTGTGACACAAGAGGTTGCGCTTGAAGAGCGCATCGTCGAAGCCATTCCAGAGCCAGAGCCAGAGCCAGAGCCAGAGCCAGAGCCAGAGCCAGAGCCAGAGCCAGAGCCAGAGCCAGAGCCAGAGCCCGCGATTTATGAAGCGGATGAGATTGAGAAAGCTGACGCGGTTGCGTCAGACCCTGAGCTGAGTTCTGAACCTGAACCACAAGCTGCGCCAGAGCCGCTTAAGTTCGATGTGGATCTGACCGCCCCGTTGCAGTCTGACCCGTCACCTGAGCCCGAGAAAAAGGGGATCATGGGCAGGCTCTTTGGCGGCGGCGAGGCCAAAACTGTTGTCAAACGCACACTTGATGATGACATGCTGGAACAGCTCGAAGAGCTGCTGATCACCGCGGATATGGGCGTTGATACCGCACTGCGGGTCACCGCCAATATGGCGGAAGGCAACATCGGTCGAAAGCTTTCCGTGCCGGAAATCAAAGAGTTAATGGCAAAAGAAATCAGCCGGATCATGGATCCGGTCGCGCGCCCAATGCCGCTTTATGCAAAGACCCCGCAGGTGGTTTTGGTGGTTGGTGTGAACGGATCGGGTAAAACCACGACCATCGGCAAACTCGCCAGCCAGTTTCGCGCCGCAGGCAAAAAAGTCGTTATTGCAGCCGGTGATACGTTCAGGGCTGCGGCTGTCGAACAGTTGCAAGTCTGGGGTGAGCGCGCAGGGGTGCCGGTGCTGACAGCGCCAGAAGGGTCTGACCCGGCCAGTCTTGCGTTTGATGCAATGACGCAGGCGCAGGCTGATGGTGCTGACTTGCTGATGATTGATACCGCAGGACGCTTGCAAAACCGTGCGGATTTGATGGAAGAACTTGCCAAGATCGTGCGCGTGATCCGCAAGAAAGATCCAGATGCCCCGCATAATACGCTATTGGTATTGGATGCCACGACCGGGCAAAATGCTGTGCAGCAGGTTAAGGTTTTCCAAGAACTTTCTGATGTGTCGGGCCTAGTGATGACCAAGCTTGATGGCACTGCTAAGGGCGGTGTGCTGGTGGCTTTGGCAGACAAATTTGGATTGCCCATTCACGCCATTGGCGTGGGAGAGCAAATTGACGATCTTGCCCCATTTGATCCAGATGAATTCGCGGCCGCTTTGGTTGGTTTAGAGCGGTGATCGCGCTGCGGTGCCGGGTAGTCATGTGAATGACTTAGGTGCTTGGCTTGTCTCGATCTCCGGAACGCCAGAAGGTGCGCGGCTGGCGACGATCCTTGCACTTGTTTCTGCATTGGCGCACGCCGTTTTTGGCGCCATGCAAAAGGGCCGATATGACCCTTGGCTGACGCGCGGTGCAATTGACGCGTGGCTTTTCGTGTTATCAGCGCCAATCGCCCTTTTTGTCGTGCCTTGGCCCAACTTGACGACGGCGCTCATACTGATTGGCGCGATCGTCGTGCATTTTGCCTATAAAGTGACCATGGCGCTTGCCTATGAACGCGCCGCCTATACGGTCGTTTATCCCGTGGTTCGTGGCACTGGACCTTTGGTAACAGTTATCGCCGCATCGATTTTCTTTGGCGAACATTTTACCTTGATCCAATGGATCGGTGTTGCGTGTCTATCGGGTGGAATTTTGTTGCTTGCCGCGCGCAATATCTTGGAAGAGGTGATCGACCCTCGCACGCTGAAGATTGGTTTGCTTTGGGCAACGATTGGCGGGGTTCTTGTTGCGATTTACACGACTTATGATGCTTTTGGCATCCGCCAAACACCGGATCCGTTTACATTTATTGCCTGGTTCTTCTTTGTGACGGCTATTGATTTTCCATTGCTGGCGACATGGCATTACCGTCGTCTGAAAGAGCAACCTGTTTTGGGACCGCTGGTTTGGCGGGGCTTCATGGGTGCATTGATGGCTTGGGTCAGCTTTGGTGGAATTTTGATGGCAACACGTTTGGATAAAGTGGGCGAAGCGGCCGTGTTGCGTGAGACGTCAATTGTGTTCGCGGCGTTTATTGGCTGGTTTATTTTAGGTGAAAAAGTGGGACCACGCCGCTTATTTCTCATGACTTTGGTTGCACTTGGTGCCGTCATCGTTGAAATGGGAGGCTAGGAGAGCACGCATGGCAAGCAAGACGATCAATCCAATTCTAAAGCAGGTTCTGGAGTTGGGGCCCACGGTGGCATTCTTTATCCTCTATCTGCGGATCAGGGATGAAACATTTACCCTTGGTGGAACCGAATACACTGGTTTCATTGTCGCCGCGCTGGTGTTCGTTCCAATCCTATTGGTCGCGATGGGTATTCTTTGGATGCTCACGGGTAAGCTGAGCCGAATGCAGGTTTTTACCGCATTCATGGTGATCTTTTTTGGTGGGCTGACGGCCTATTTCAACGATGAGCGGTTCTTCAAGATGAAAACAACCATTGTTTACGGCGTCATGGCGGGTCTTTTGGGTATCGGCCTTTTGCGTGGGCAAAGCTATCTGAAGTACGTCATGGAAGAATTCTTGCCGATGGAGCATGAGGGTTGGATGATTTTCACGCGCCGCATTTGCTATATGTTTGCGGCACTTGCGGTTGCCAATGAAATCATATGGCGGACGCAATCAACCGACCTCTGGGTCAAGATTGAGACGTTTGCGTTTCCCGCGGTTTTATTCATCTTCCTTTGGGTGCAGATCATTGGCTTGCAAAGGTTCTTGATCGAAGAGCCGGAAACGCCGAAAGACTAACGCATTTCGGCGTAGGCGAATCCAACGGAGCCGTGTTGCGGTCCACCGCGACCGTCTGGGCGGTAGCGCAGGGTATCAACCTGCAGATCGGTGATTTTCGGACGAAACGTGATGCCAGCCGTATTATTGGAAACCCAGCATACGATTGCTTCGATGCGGTTTGACAAGACATCAAGCTGAAGCTTTTCGCCACGTGTCAGATGCCGAAACCCTGAAATACGGGCACCATCTGTATTTACGTCAAGCAACTGAACTTTTTGCAAGCCAGTTGCCGAACCCAAAGTTGTCGGAAATTCTGTTTGATAGCGATGCGGACGATACTGCATAGCGAACCTCATTCGTTGCTGAATGAAATGATGCTACGACGCCTAAGATAACAATTGATTACGATTTTCTCTCAAAAAGAACACTTTGTGCGGCACTGTCTTTGCGAAAGTCGCCACGCTTTTCTGCGGCCACAGCCCTGCCGCGCTGCACCCCGGGACGGGCTGTCATGACCTTTAGCCAGCGCGCCAAATGGGGCTTGTCGTCAAGTGTTTGTTGCTGTCCTTCCCAAAGCGAGGCCCAACCCCAGATTGACATATCTGCAATCGAGTAAAAGTCACCAGCCACAAATTCATGCAGCGCCAGTTGCCTGTCCAAGACGCCATAAAGTCGTGCTGTTTCATTGCGATAACGGTCTTTTGCATATGGCAGATCATTGGGGGGATCCATCGCCGGCGCATACTTTAGAAAGTGATGCGCTTGCCCGGCCATCGGACCCAGACCGCCCATTTGCCACATCAACCATTGGTCAACGCTGATCTGGTCGCGCCTGGTCTCGCCATAAAACTTGCCAGTTTTGCGTGCCAGATATTGCAGGATCGCACCGGACTCAAAAATCGAAATTGGGGCACCGTCTGGCCCATCATGATCAACGATTGCCGGCATGCGATTGTTCGGAGAAATTTCCAAGAACGCAGGCTTGAATTGATCTCCTGCGCCAATGTCGACTAGATGAAGGGTGTACGGCAGCGCCATTTCCTCAAGCGCGATTGTCGCTTTCCATCCGTTCGGCGTCGGCCAGAAATACAGATCAATGGGCTTTGGCATGATGGGGTCCTTTTGCTGTGGTTTGCGCAGAATGACAGCCCCGCGCAAAAGAACAAGTAGGCCAATGCGTGACCCAAGTTGCGTTCTTGACGTGCCTGCCTTGCAGGCGTATTCGGACGTTGTGGCGATTTGTTACCGGATTGCGGGCCACGTTAAATATGCCGCTAAAGAGGGTTGCGGGTTTTTACGCCTCGATACCTTTTCCCGGTGTCGAGGTTTTTTTATGCGCGGATTTCTGCGCGAGGATTGAAGATGAAGACGTGGAAGAAACGCACAAAAGCTGTTCATGAAGGTGTGCGGCGTAGCCAATACAACGAAGTCAGCGAGGCGATTTTTCTGACGCAAGGCTTTGTCTACGACACGGCCGAAGCCGCCGAGGCGCGCTTTATTGAAGCTGGCGCGGACGAGTTCATTTATGCGCGTTACGGGAACCCGACCGTTGCGATGTTTGAGGACCGTATCGCCGCACTTGAGGGTGCAGAGGTGGGCTTTGCCACGGCGTCTGGTATGGCGGCCGTCAATGGTGCGCTCACATCCATGTTGCGTGCAGGCGACCACGTTGTGTCTGCGCGTGCTTTATTTGGGTCGTGTCTATATATTCTTGAAGAAATACTGACCCGTTACGGCGTTGAAGTGACGTTTGTCGATGGCACCGACCTGAATGCATGGAAGGCGGCGATCCGGCCGGAAACCAAGGTTGTCTTCTTTGAGAGTATTTCCAATCCGACTTTGGAAGTGATCGATATTGAGGCTGTTGCAAAACTTGGCCATGCCGTAGGTGCGACGGTTGTTGTCGACAATGTTTTTGCCACACCGGTCTTCTCGGACGCTATCGCGCAAGGCGCTGATGTTGTTGTGTATTCCGCGACCAAGCATATCGACGGGCAGGGGCGTGCCTTGGGCGGTGTGATCCTGGGCACCAAGGAATATATTCGCGGTACAGTTGAACCCTACATGAAACATACGGGCGGTTCGATGTCGCCATTTACCGCATGGATGATGCTTAAGGGGTTGGAAACAATGGATTTGCGTGTGCGGGCGCAGACCCGGACAGCACTCTATCTGGCACAGCAACTTGAGGCTGACGCGGCACTGAGCCACGTCATTTATCCGGGCCTTGAAAGCCATCCGCAATGCGCACTGACAATGGCGCAAATGGAAGAAGGTGGGACCGTGCTGGCAATCGATGCAGGATCGCAAGCTGCGGCATTCAAATTGCTGAACGCGCTCGAAATCTGGACGATTTCCAATAACCTTGGTGACGCCAAGTCGATTGGAACCCATCCTGCGACAACCACGCATCAGCGTTTGTCCGAAGAGACGCGCGCGATGCTCGGCATTACGCCTGGGCTGATCCGTTTAAGTGTTGGGCTGGAAGACCCGGATGATCTTTTGAACGATCTGCGCGGCGCGATAACGCAGCTTTGATAGGGTGACGCACTTGCGAAGAAATGCTTTAATGGCCGGACTTTAGCGCTTTTGGAAAGCTGCCCTTATGACTGATCAGCGGTCGGATTTGCGACGTATCTATCAAGATATCATTGGAAATTCCGATGAGGTGCCCCATCTTGGAGTATCTAACGCACCGATGGGGGGCAAAGATATGAATATCCACTCACCCGATATGGACCGTGAACCAACCCGGCAAGAAGCCGAGGCGGCTTTGGCCCTTTTGCGCCGTTGGGCGTTGGACGTTTCTGCCGAAGAAGTAGCCACGCTAGATCCGCTCGTATCGCGTTTGATCCCCGGCCAAGAGCTATCGAATTACCCAGCACTTGCGCGCGCCTACCCCGAAGATTTTGAAGTGGATGATGCTTATAAAGCATCGATGCCTGATCTGCAAAACGGCCCGTCCAGCCTGATCCGCGGTGCACAGCAGCAAATTCAACATGTTGGCATTTCCAATTTCCGTCTGCCGATCCGGTTTCACACGCGTGACAATGGTGATTTGACGCTCGAGACATCGGTAACAGGCACCGTGTCGCTTGAGGCAGAGAAGAAGGGTATCAACATGTCCCGCATCATGCGGACCTTCTACAAGCATGCCGAAGAGACGTTCAGCTTTGAGGTGATCGAGCGTGCGCTTGACGCTTACAAAATGGATCTTGAAAGCTTTGATGCCCGCATTCAGATGCGGTTCAGCTTCCCCATGAAGGTGGACAGCCTGCGGTCCGGTCTGTCGGGGTATCAGTACTATGACATCGCGCTCGAACTTGTTGAGAGTGCCGATGTGCGCAAAAAGATCGTGCATCTGGATTATGTTTATTCTTCGACTTGCCCATGTTCGCTGGAATTATCTGAGCATGCGCGTCAGTTCCGTGGTCAGTTGGCCACACCACATTCGCAGCGATCTGTCGCACGGATTTCCGTATTGCTAGAAGATGGCGGCGATGTGCTTTGGTTTGAGGACCTGATTGATCGCGCGCGCGCAGCAGTACCAACCGAAACGCAAGTCATGGTCAAGCGCGAAGACGAGCAGGCCTTCGCCGAGCTTAATGCAGCCAACCCCATCTTTGTAGAGGATGCGGCACGTTTGTTTACAGAGCAGTTGCAGCTTGATACGCGCATATCCGATTTTCGTGTGATCGCAAGCCATCAGGAAAGTTTGCACAGTCACGACGCCGTTTCAGTGCTGACCGAAGGCGAGACGTTTGCCGCAGAAAGCCTTGATCCAAGGCTGTTCCAATCGCTGTTTCACACAGGCTAAGCGTCGCCGGTCGCGGCGATAGTGACCGGTAGCGTTCCAATGCCTTCAATCACGACATCAACCGCCATGCCTGCCTTAATGGGGCGTGCACCAATTGACGTGCCGCAAGCGATAACATCGCCCGGTTCCAGCGTCATATCGGCGGACAGCTTGCTGACAATCTCGGCTGGCGACATGATCATATCTGACGCAGGGTAGGACTGCCGCTCGCGGTCGTTGACCATCGTTTTGACTGTCAGTGCGCGCCAATCGACATCAGTCTGGATAACGGGCCCAATCACGCCAAAGCCGTCGAACCCTTTGGACCGGGTCCATTGCGGGAATGATGGGTCAGCTGTCAGGATGTCCAATGCCGTGATGTCGTTCACGCAAGTATAGCCAAGGATCATGCTTTCGGCGTCCTCGACCGTGACATTGTGACAGGTCTGTCCGATAACAATGCCAAGTTCACCTTCATAAATCACCCGCCCAATATCGACAGGCAGGGTCACTGTCGCACCAGCACCCGCAAGAGACGACAGTGGCTTAAGGAAAAACAAAGGATGTTCCGGGATCGATTGGCCGTTGCGTTCAGCCGCAGCATGGAAGTTGTTCCAAAGGCCGATAAACTTGCCTGGAACACACGGCGGCAGCATTGCAGCCCCCTCAAGTGCAACTGGATCACCGGTCGCCTCATCAGATCCGAGCCCCGCGCGAGGGTGCAACATCGTGTCTTGAATGACCCCTGTCAGAATCTGACCGTCGGGGGTTTGGATACGTGCCCACTCCATTGTGTGTCTCCTGGTGCGAAGGATTACTTCGTTCGGAGCATGCAACTTTAGGGATGCCCTCGCAAGGCATGGTTTGCCGATTTAAGCTACGAGGATGGGGGTCCTTGCAGCACTTTTGTAACAGCCCAGAACCATATCCCAACCATGCAGATAACTGGTGCTGACGGCATCAGCAGTGTCACCCAAAATATCGAAGCCGCCGTGCGTCAGATCGCAGCGCGTCCCGGCTTCTGTCTGGGTGAATGTAACGGTGACGACTGTTGCCTCTTTGTCGGAACGCCCTGGATGCCATGTAAACGCGAGATATTGGCCCGGATCATAGGCAATCAACTTGCCCCAGACAGCGATGTCACCATTTTCGGATTCTTCGGTGATTTCTCCGTCTTTGTGATCGGGAAATCGGATTTTCGCTTTTGCGCCAGACACTGAATGGCTTGCCTTGGGCCACCATGTGTCGATGTTTTGCGTAAAAAGAGCGAATGCCTCGGTGGGCGTCAGTGGCACAGTCAGCGTTTTATTGATGGGATCATTCATTTGCGGTGTCCTTTGCTTTTTCGGCGGCGGCTTGGGCGAATGCAGCAAGCGCGTCATCCCAGAGCGTATCAAGATAACGGCGCAGTTGGCCCACGCCCTCGGGGGCAATGGCATAAAGTCTGCGGTTGCCTGATGGTGTGACAGTCAGCAGGCCCGCATCAGACAGCACACGCAGATGCTGACTGACCGCGGGGCGGCTTACATCCATGCCATGGGCAATATCCCCGACAGGCAGTGCGCCACCGCGCAAACGGTCAATGATGACGCGCCTGGTCGGGTCGGCGAGGGCGGTGATTGCATCTTGGTAGGTCATGACTTACCGTAAGTCATCGCTTACGATTCGTCAAACCTTTCGTGCGCCCTTGAAGCCCCTGACCCCGAACACTAAGACTCTGTCAGGACATTTGAACTAGGACGGTCCCGTCCAAACATGAGGCAGTAAATATGCAAGACCCCGTCGAGACTTATATGAACCTTGTCCCAATGGTGGTCGAACAGACCGCACGGGGTGAGCGCGCTTACGATATTTTCTCTCGTTTGCTGAAAGAGCGGATCATTTTTGTGAATGGTCCCGTGCATGACGGCATGAGCCAGTTGATCGTGGCGCAGCTCTTGCACCTCGAATCCGAGAACCCGAAAAAAGAGATCAGCATGTATATCAACAGCCCCGGTGGCGTTGTGACATCTGGTTTGTCGATCTACGACACCATGCAGTACATCCGCCCCAAGGTCAGCACGCTGGTCATCGGGCAGGCGGCATCCATGGGGTCGTTGTTGCTGACGGCCGGTTCGGAAGGCATGCGCTTTTCGCTGCCCAACAGCCGCGTGATGGTGCACCAGCCATCGGGTGGGTATCAGGGGCAGGCGACGGATATCATGATCCACGCCGCTGAGACGCAAAAGTTAAAGACGCGTCTGAACGAGATCTACGTCAAGCACACAGGCAATACTTTGAAAAAGGTCGAAGCTGCCCTTGAGCGTGACAACTTCATGTCACCGGAAGAAGCGAAAGACTGGGGTTTGATCGACGAAATTGTCGAAAACCGGAATAAAGCTGAAGACTAAGACCGCTAAAAATATCAGCAACAAACGCGGCTTTGGCCGCGTTTGTCATTTTTATGCCGCGTTGTGATTCTATGGCAACCCAGCAGAGCTGTTAGCGGGTTATTAACCACAGTGTGCGCAAGGTCATTTTGACATTGTGGACCTTGGCGGGCTGTCCTAGTGTTGTGAGCAACACAGTCCTATTGATGTATGAATGGCCGCATGGCCAAGAGGTTTGAGATGGCGAATACGAGCGGCACCGACAGTAAGAACACACTCTACTGTAGCTTCTGTGGCAAAAGCCAACACGAGGTGCGCAAGCTGATCGCCGGACCGACTGTCTTTATCTGCGACGAATGCGTCGAACTTTGCATGGACATCATCCGCGAAGAGACGAAAACGGCAGGCCTGAAAGCGGGTGATGGCGTCCCGACACCGACCGAGATTTGCGGTGTCTTGGATGACTATGTGATCGGCCAAATGCATGCCAAGCGCGTGCTGTCTGTGGCGGTCCATAATCACTACAAACGTCTGAACCACGCCGATAAATCCGATATCGAATTAGCAAAATCAAACATCATGCTGATCGGGCCAACGGGTTGCGGCAAAACGCTGCTGGCTCAGACTCTGGCGCGGATCTTGGACGTCCCGTTCACGATGGCTGATGCGACGACGCTGACCGAAGCAGGTTATGTGGGCGAAGACGTTGAAAACATCATCCTCAAATTGCTCCAGTCGTCAGAATACAATGTTGAACGCGCACAGCGCGGCATCGTCTACATTGACGAAGTTGATAAGATCACGCGTAAGTCCGACAACCCATCCATCACACGTGATGTGTCGGGTGAGGGTGTGCAGCAAGCGCTTTTGAAGATTATGGAAGGCACTGTTGCTTCGGTTCCACCGCAGGGCGGGCGCAAGCATCCGCAGCAGGAATTCTTGCAAGTAGACACCACCAACATTCTATTCATTTGTGGCGGTGCGTTTGCCGGTCTCGATAAGATTATCGCACAACGCGGCAAAGGGTCTGCAATGGGCTTTGGCGCTGATGTGCGCGACGAAGAGGAACGTGGCATCGGTGAAATATTTACCGATCTTGAGCCCGAAGATTTGCTGAAATTCGGCCTGATCCCCGAATTTGTTGGCCGACTGCCTGTTATCGCGACGTTGACCGATCTTGATGAAGATGCATTGATTACGATCCTGACGCAGCCAAAGAATGCTTTGGTGAAGCAATATCAGCGCTTGTTCGAACTTGAGAGCACGAAGCTGTCGTTCACTGAGGATGCGCTGAGCGCGATCGCCAAGCGGGCGATCGAGCGTAAGACTGGTGCACGCGGCCTGCGGTCGATCATGGAAGACATCTTGCTTGATACGATGTTCGATTTGCCCGGCATGGACACCGTGACCGAAGTTGTGGTCAACGAAGAGGCTGTGACATCAGATGTCGCACCTTTGATGATCCACGATGAAGGTAAGCAGAAAGAACCTGCAACCGCGAGCTAAGCGCGTGACAGTTCGCCACATTAGTACCGGATCACCCTTCGAGACGCAGATAGGCTATAGCAGAGCTGTTGTTGCCGATGGGTGGGTCTTTGTGGCCGGAACGACCGGCTATGACTACGAAACCATGAGAATGCCTGACAGCATTGAGGCGCAATGCGAGAATGCGCTGGCAACGATTGACGCGGCCTTGCGCGCAGCCGGCAGCGGTCTCGATCATGTGGTGCGGGTTTCATATGTTGTTCCAGACAAATCTGAATGGTCGCAATGCTGGCCAATTACGTCCGCCGCTTTCGCGAAGGCAAAACCTGCGGCAACGATGATCAGCGCTGCATTGCAAAACGCAGAAATGAAGATCGAAATAGAAGTGACTGCGCGGGTCCCCGCCTGAACCTACTGGACCTTTTCGGGCCTTTCGTGCATGGATAGGCAACGCAATTGGAGACGCGATATGGGCCTTGCTCACAACATCAAACGCATTTTTACGTGGTGGGATGGTCAGTCTTTTGGCACCCAACTTTGGACCAGCCGCAATGGTGAAAAAGTTGGCGAAGATGATCAAGGCAATATCTTTTACCGCAATGCTGACGATAGCCGCCGTTGGGTGATCTATGACGGTGAAAATGAAGCATCTCGCATTGCACCTGCTTGGCATGGCTGGCTGCACAGGACGTGGGATGAGCCACCGAGTGAAGTGCCTTTGGTGCAGAAGTCATGGGAAAAGCCGCATCAAGCGAACCTGACGGGCACCATGGCTGCTTATGCACCCACAGGTTCGATCCGGCGTTCCGCACCGAAGGAAAAGTCCGACTACGAGGCTTGGACACCGGAATAGGGATCAGCATGCGGTTATCTCTGACATCACTGATTTTGGCTGGAGCGCTGGCCGCGACGACTGCGAATGCGCAAGAAATCGTGACGACACCACTGCAAGACGTGCCGTTGAATGAATTAATCGGGCAACTGATCGTCACGCCAAATGAACCGCAAGCCGAGGACTATTTGTCGACGTCGCGTGAGGCAGTTATCGTCGAGGTCGCGTCAGCTTCCGCAGGAGAATTGCGCGTCTTGGACAAGCTGACAGGCGTCGTTACAGACGTCTCGCTTGAGTTGGGTCAGACTGCACGATTGGGCTTTTTGGCGGTCAGACTAAATGACTGCAGGTTCCCGGTTGAAAACCCATCCGGGGATGCCTTTGCGCAGCTTCTGGTGAGTGACAGTAAAGAGAACGACACGCTGTTTTCAGGGTGGATGTTGGCATCTGCACCCGCATTGAACGCGATGGATCACCCTCGCTACGATGTCTGGGCATTGCGCTGTATCACGTCATAAGCTGACGGTATCGGGCCGGGCGCTGTAAACGAGGCTTCTTTTTCCAAGGCTTCAACCAACTTTGCGCGGTAATGATCGCGTTGAATTTCGACAGCACCAAGACGCGCCAGATGAGGCGTGATGAATTGCGTATCGAATAGCTGAAACCCACCCAAGCGTAACCGATCAACCAGATATGTGAGCGCGACTTTGGATGCGTCCGTTGCACGGCTGAACATGCTTTCCCCGAAAAAGGCAGCACCGATTGTCACACCGTAGACCCCGCCGACCAACCGGGATCCGTCCCAAACCTCAATAGAATGCGCAAACCCGGTCTTATGCAAACTACAGTAGAGCTCAAAGATTGTTTCATTAATCCATGTCTCGTCTCGGTCGGCACATCCTTGCACCACGTCTTCGAAGGCCTGATCGAAAGTGACTGTGTAGTCTTCACGCCGTAACCTGCGCGCTAGGCTGCGCGGAATATGGAACTGATCAAGTGGAAAGATGCCTCGCATGCGTGGATCGACCCAGAACACATCTGGATCGTCACGGCCCTCTGACATCGGGAAGACGCCCACCTGATAGGCCTGCAAAAGCAGGTCTGGGGTCAGGATGGGGTCGCCGTCCTTCACCGGCCCTAGTTCAGGTTTTCTTCAAGCCAGTGCTCAAGCCAATGAATGTTGTAGTCACCGGTTTGAACCGCTTCTTCGGCCAAAAGTGCGTGGAATAGCGGGATAGTCGTGTCGACCCCGTCGACGATCAACTCGCCCAATGCGCGTTCCAGACGCGCAAGCGCCTCTGGCCGGTCACGGCCATGCACGATGAGTTTGCCGATCAAACTGTCGTAATACGGCGGAATGCGGTAGCCATCGTAAAGCGCGGAGTCCATCCGCACACCAAGTCCACCGGGCGCATGATACTGGGTGATCGTGCCGGGGCAGGGCGCAAAGTTGGGCAGCTTTTCTGCGTTAATCCGCACTTCAATCGCATGCCCGTTGATCTTGAGATCATCCTGACCAAACGACATCGGCATGCCTGACGCGACGCGCAACTGTTCTCGCACCAAATCGACACCAAAGATGCCTTCTGTAACGGGATGTTCCACCTGAAGACGGGTGTTCATTTCAATGAAATAGAACTCGTCATTCTCAAACAGGAATTCGATCGTACCAGCGCCGATATAGTTGATCTTGGCGACAGCATCGGCACAAACTTTACCGATCCGGTCGCGCAGCTCTGGTGTGATGCAGGGGCCGGGTGCTTCTTCAAAGACCTTTTGGTGGCGGCGTTGCAGCGAACAATCGCGCTCACCAAGATGCACTGCGTTGCCTTTGCCATCGCCAAACACCTGAATTTCGATGTGGCGCGGCGTCGTCAGGTATTTTTCGATGTAAACTTCATCATTCCCAAAAGCGGCTTTGCCTTCAGAGCGCGCCGAATGAAACGCTTTTTCCATGTCATCGGCCGTCTGTGCGACTTTCATACCGCGCCCGCCACCGCCGGCGGTTGCTTTGATGATCACGGGATAGCCGACCTCGGCGCCGATACGTTGCGCATCTGCCAATGTTGGTACACCACCGTCGGAGCCGGGGACGCAAGGAACGCCCAGTTCTTTCATCGTGTCCTTGGCCGTGATCTTGTCACCCATCATGCGGATGTGGGCAGCAGTTGGTCCAATGAAAGTCAGACTATGATCTTCGACAGCCTGCACGAAAGCGGCGTTCTCGGACAGGAAGCCATAGCCGGGGTGGATGGCTTGTGCGCCGGTGATTTCGCACGCGGAAATGATGGCCGGGAATGAAAGATAGCTTTGTGCGGACGCGGGTGGGCCGATGCAGATCGCCTCATCCGCCATGCGGACGTGCATTGCGTCTGCGTCTGCCGTTGAATGCACCGCGACGGATTTGACACCCATCTCGCGACAAGCGCGAACAACCCTCAGGGCGATTTCGCCGCGGTTCGCGATAAGTATTTTATCGAACATGGGTCAGCCCTTATTCGAGGATCACGAGAGGTGCGCCAAATTCGACAGCCGCACCATCTTCGACCAAAATCCGTTTGATCGTGCCCGCGCGTGGGGCCGGAATATGGTTCATCGTCTTCATTGCCTCAATAATAAGCAATGTGTCGCCTTCCTTCACCGTCGCACCAACAGTCGCAAAGGGCGCTGCACCTGGCTCTGCGGCCATATAGACGGTGCCAACCATCGGCGAAGTAACAGCGCCCGGATGGCTTGCGGGATCTGCGTTGTCTGTAGAGGCTACGGGAGCCACCGGCGCGGAAGCGGCCATTGGTGCCGCGGCAGCCGCTGGAACGGAGGCTTGCACAACCGTCTGCATCTGCCGACTGACGCGGACATTCAGACTGTCGTTTTCACCGTAGTCGCGCTTCACTTGTAGCTCGGTCAAATCGTTCTCGCGCAGAAGTTCTGCAAGTGCTTGGATAAAGCTGACGTCGCTTTCGTGAGAAGTTTTATTGCTCATGTTTTCCTCGGCCGGTTGCCCATATTGTCGCCGCCTTCGCGACGTTACGTCACAAGGGATCAAGACGCTTATAGGGCAACCCTACGAGGGTGGAAAGCACAGGTCGACGAAAAACAATCAGGCTTGATCTTGATCGCGATTTTGGCTTGTCGTGGCGTCAGTTCCGGGCATTTGATTGACGACTTGGTCGACTTCGCCCCCATAGGGTAACATCGGAACGTCATAAGGGCGCAATGTTCGATCTGGTGGAGCAATTTCAGCAGGTTTTTCTGGCTGATCTGAACCCGATAATTGCGCGCTGACGATCTGCGCCACAAATGGTTTGTTGCTCGGCATGGTTGCCGTGGCATCGCTTTGTTCGACCGCTTGCACTTTGGTCGTGATTGCTCGTGGAAGTGAAGGCGCTGCCTGCACTGGTCCGGAAGCGGGTGGAATATTGAGCGTTGTTTCCATATCTAGAGGTCCCCAAATGTGACTACATCTGGAAGCCAGAATCGCCCCAGGGAGTTACCAAACACTTAATCTGGACTAAGTGTTTGGTTCGCATTTAATCTTAACGACAGGCCTAGATTGCGAGGTATTGCTCGCGCAGTTGCGTATTCTCAAGCACTTCTTTTGCAGATCCGTCAAAGACGACTTTTCCAATATCGAGAATGACCGCCCGGTCAGCAAGCTTGAGCGCTGCAACGGCGTTTTGTTCTACAATCACAGTTGTGATGCCTTGGTCGCGGATAACGCCCAGTGTTTTGGCAATTTCTTGCACGATCACCGGTGCCAGACCTTCATAGGGTTCATCCAGCAGCAAGACTTTGATGTCACGAGCCAAGGCACGCGCAATGGCAAGCATCTGCTGTTCACCACCTGAAAGTGTCACACCATCCTGCTTACGGCGTTCTTCAAGACGCGGGAACAGGTCGTAAATCCGTTCCAGCGACCAGCCTTTCGGCGGGGCAATCTGGGCAAGCTGTAGGTTCTCTTCGACCGTAAGGCCGGGGATGATACGCCGATCCTCTGGCACAAGAGAGATGCCGTTGGTTGCCGCTTCGTGGCTCTTCATCTCGTGCAACGGTTTATGGTCGAGCCAGATTTCACCATGTGTCAGTGCCGGATCATCCAACCTTGCAATGGCCCGCAGCGTTGATGTTTTTCCAGCGCCGTTTCTTCCCAGCAACGCGAGGATTTCACCTTCGTGGATATTAAAGCTGACGTTCTGGACGATGTAGCTTTCACCGTAATAGGCCTCAATTTCCCAAACGCTTAGGTAGGCGGGGTGGGTTGCGGCGTTGTTGGTGTTCTTGTTGAAAGGTGCGTTCATTGTGATAACTCCGGTGTTAGGCTGACAAACTCTGGTTAGAGTTTTGCCAAGACGCGTGATGTGTCTTGGAGGTTAGACTTGCGCCTCTCCCAAATAAGCCTCGCGCACCTTTGGGTGCCCTTTGATGTTGTCGGGGGTGTCTTCGACCAATGGCATACCCTGCGCAAGCACGGTGATCCGTTCCGCGAGTGAGAACACAACGTTCATGTCATGTTCGATAATTGCCATCGTGATCCCACGCTTTTCGCGGATTTCCTTAAGCAAGCTGATCGTATTTTGCGTATCAGCCCGTGCCATGCCTGCTGTTGGCTCATCGAGCAGCAAAAGCTTAGGGTCCTGCACCAGACACATCGCCATTTCCAAACGCCGTTTGTCGCCGCGTGACAGGCTTGAGGCGAGCATGTCTTTTTTCTCAAGCATGTTCACGTCAGCGAGGATCGCGTCCGCCTGTGCCTGAATGCCTTTTTCTGCAAAGATGCTTTCAATCGCATGCATCCGAAACGCGCCATCACGTTTGGCAAAGCAGGGGATCATCACGTTTTCGAACACGGTAAGATCGGTGAAAATCTCGGGTGTTTGAAACACGCGGCTGATGCCCATCTGGTTGATCTCGTGCGGTTTGCGTCCCAGCACGGACTGCCCATCAAACATAACAGATCCGCTATCGGGGATCAGTTTGCCTACCAGCACGTTCAGCAACGTGGACTTACCAGCACCGTTAGGGCCGATGATGGCGTGCAGCGACCCTTCCGCGACACTCAAATTTACATCGCCAAGCGCCTGCAGACCGCCGAACCGCTTATTGATGCCTTTAACTTCTAACAAACCCATGTGTCTGTCTCCTTATTCGGCTGGTTCGGTTGCATTAGGCTTCGCATCTTCCGGCTTCTTGCGCCGAACGAGTGCTGCGATTTTCTGGCCACCTTGGACAAGGCCACCGGGCAGGAAGATCACGACCATCATAAAGACAAGACCCAACGTCAGGTGCCAGCCTTTGCCAATGAAAGGATAAATCATCGCGACCACAAAATTCTCAAGCCCATCTGGCAGGAAGGCGAACCAACCGTGCAAAATCGTCTCGTTGATCTTGGAGAAGATATTCTCGAAGTACTTGATCATACCAGCGCCCAAGACGGGACCAATCAATGTACCTGCACCACCGAGGATGGTCATCAAGACGACCTCGCCGGATGCTGTCCACTGCATGCGCTCTGCACCGGCAAGTGGGTCCATCGAGGCCATCAAGCCACCGGCAAGACCCGCGTACATGCCCGAAATCACAAAGGCCGCCAGCGTGTACGGTTTGGAGTTCAATCCGGTATAGCTCATCCGTGTTTGGTTGGATTTGATAGCACGCAGCATCATCCCGAATGGCGAGCGGAAAATGCGAATCGAGATGTAGAATGACAGCACCATGAACAACGCCGCAAGATAGTAGCCCGTATTGAACGTGAAGAGCCATGATCCAAGCTCAAGTTCATAGCTTGATCGCATCTCTAGTCCAAACAGTGCAGGGACCGGAATGTTGCCAGACGCTGTCTGTGCTGCACCAAAGATCCGTGGGTCATCCAATGCCAGCTGCAATCCTGTCTCGCCGCCGGTGATTGGGGTGAGAACCGAATATGCCAGCGCGAACGACATCTGTGCAAACGCAAGTGTCAGGATCGAGAAGTAAATACCCGACCGCCGGAGCGAGATGTACCCGATCAAAAGCGAGAACAGTCCCGCAATGACAACACTGATCGCAATCGCCGGCAGCACGTTCATGCTGAGCAATTTGAACATCCAGACCGCGCCATATGAACCAGCGCCCAAGAAGGCAGCGTGACCAAATGAGAGGTATCCGGTCAGGCCAAAGAGGATGTTAAATCCGATGGCAAAGATGCCAAAGATTACAAAGCGCTGCATCAGGTCAGGGTAGCCTGCGTTGAATTGCGCCATCTCTGATCCTTCGGGGAAGGGGTTCAGCAAGAATGGTGCAAAGAGCGTCAAGCCAATCACGATGAGCAGCAGACGAAAGTCTTTCTTTTCTAATCCGAGCATTGGCTTATTCCTCCATTACGCCTTTGCGACCCATCAGGCCACGTGGACGCGTCAACAAAATGATGATTGCGACAAGGTAAATGATGATCTGGTTGATACCTGGCAGGATATCGATGACTTGGCTCATAGAGGCAAAGCTTTCCAGGACACCCAGCATAAAGCCAGCAGCCACCGCACCGGGCAGGGACCCCATACCGCCGACAACCACCACAACAAAGCTTAGGACCAAGAAGTCCATGCCCATGTGGTAATTGGGCGAGTTAATGGGCGCGTACATCACACCCGCCAAACCCGCGACGGCGGCCGCTATCCCGAACATCACCGTAAAGCGCTTGTCGATGTCGATCCCAAGGATACCTACGGTTTCGCGGTCGGCCATACCGGCCCGCACGACCATGCCGAAGGTTGTGAATTGCAAGAAGGCAAATACCGCACCGATGATAAAGACCGAGAAGAAGAAGTAGACGAGGCGCCAGTAAGGATAAATGATCTGGTTTGGATCAAATCCGAGGATCACACCAAAGTCGAAGCTGCCGATGAAAGCATCAGGGGCAGGTGTCGGGATTGGGTTCGCGCCGTAGAAGTACTTGACGATCTCTTGGATGACGATGGCAAGGCCGAATGTCACAAGGATCTGGTCAGCATGCGGGCGCTTGTAGAAGTGCTTGATCAGCCCGCGCTCCATCGCAAAACCGATCAGAACCATAACGGGGATCGCGACCACAATCGAAATCGGGACGGCCCAATCGATGATCGCATCACCTGTCGTTTGGCCGAATAAATCGTAAATATAAGGCACATCAACCTGTAAGGGATTGCCTAGAAAATCGGTCCGCGTTTCGTCCACTACCTTGTGGCTCAATGTCAAAAGCCTGCTGACCGTTACAGCCACAAAGGCGCCTAGCATGAACAGTGCGCCGTGGGCGAAGTTCACAACCCCCAGCGTTCCAAAGATGAGCGTCAGACCCAGCGCAATCAGGGCATAGGCCGAGCCCTTGTCGAGCCCGTTAAGAATTTGAAGAATGAACTGGTCCATTTGGTGACCTCTGATCAGTTAGGGGAGTGAGCTGCGGGTGCTCTGCGTCATACCACAGCCGACAATGGCGTTGCATGACCCTAAGGGAGTTCAGGCCACCCGCATGGGGTGACCTGATGATTTTTTGGCTTATGCGCCTGGGTTACATGAACCCAATGCACCACCGGCAAACTGCGGGTGATCTGCTGGGTAAGTAACTTGTGCAGCAGGTGTAACTTCAACGATTTCAAGAAGGTCGAACTCGTTGTCCGGGTTCTCTTTACCCTTCACAACCAACACGTCCTTGAAGCACTGGTGGTCTTCGCCACGGTACAGTGTTGGGCCGTTGCCCAAGCCGTCGAATTCGAAGTCTTCGAGCGCTTCGTCAACCGCGCATGGGTTGAACGAACCGGCGCGTGTGACCGCATCTGCATACAGCAGCGTCTGCACGTAGCATGTGTGCGCCGCCTGTGACGGCGGGAAGCCGTACTTTGTACCGAACGAACGAACGAACGCTTGTGAGCCTGCATCCTGCAAGGACCAGTGCCAGTTTGTGGAACCAAAGATGCCTTTAACGTTTGCACCCGCACCTTTCGCCATCAGGCGAGAGTACAGTGGAACAACGATCTCAAAGTTCTGACCGTTGGCTTGTGCTTCACGCAGACCAAACTGAACAGCGTTGGTCAGCGAGTTCACCATGTTACCGCCGTAGTGGTTCAGAACCAGAACGTCAGCACCAGAGTTCAGAACAGGCGCGATGTAGGAGGAGAAGTCAGTCTGTGTCAGCGGTGTCAGTACCGTGTTCACAGTTTCCCAACCCATTGCTTCTGTAGACGTCCGAACAGCTTCTTCTGTGGTGTAACCCCAGTTGTAGTCCGCTGTCAGGTGGTATGCTTTACGGCTATTACCGTAAGCAGCCTCAAGCACAGGTGCGAGAGCCGCGCCAGACATGTATGAGTTAAAGAAGTGACGGAAACCGTTGGCCCGCTTGTCTTTACCTGTTGTGTCGTTGGAGTGCGTCAGGCCGGCCATGAAGATGATACCAGCTTCTTGGCAAAGCGCTTGAACAGCAACAGCAACACCAGAAGAAGATCCACCAGTGATCATCACAGCGCCGTCTTTTTCGATCATCGACCGCGCAGATGCACGCGCCGCGTCAGACTTTGTCTGTGTGTCGCCAGTCACATACTTTACTTCGCGACCCAGAATACCTGTGCCGTCCAGAGCTTGTGAAGAGAACGTTGGCATCATGCCGCCGTCGCCGCCACCGTTCAGGTGCTCAACTGCCAGCTCATAAGCGCGCAACTCGTCTGCGCCCTCGTCGGCGTATGGTCCCGTCTGCGGCACATTGAAGCCCAGAATGACTTCGCTTTCGCCGGGTGCGTTAGTAAAGCCAGCATGTGCATCAGCACGCAGATACTGCGGCAGGGCGAGGCCAGCACTGGCAACCATACCAGTCTTGAGAACGCCACGACGCGAGAAATTTGATTTGGACATTATTATCCTCCCTAGAGATTACTGTCGGATGGGCCGTCTCGACCCAGGCAACAAGTGCCTTCAGACACTTTGTCATTTTTGTGGCGTTCGACACATTCATCAACAAACCATTGAGCAAGCTGGACTTATTTGTAAATTCATATACAAATAATTAGTCAATTCTGTAAAACGGTTTTCTCGCACATGCAGAAAGCCTCTGAAACCATTGAGGGATTTCGCTTTGCCAACACAACGGCTGGTTGGGTCAAGGATCCGAGAAAAACGTCTTGATCTGGGGTTGAAGCAGGCCGCGGTTGCGGAAACAGTCAATATATCACCGTCATATCTGAACTTAATAGAACACAATCGTCGCAGAATCGGGGGCAAACTGATTGCCGATCTTGCGCGTGTCTTGAAGGTTGATGTCGCTTTGTTGACCGAAGGTGCCGATGTCGCGGTACTTGATAAGATGCGCGGTGCTGCGGCCTCGCTTGATATCGACGTTGAGATTAACCGCTCCGAAGAGTTGGCCGCGCGCTATCCTGGATGGAGTGGGCTTATTGCGTCGCAAGCGCGCCGCATTGAGGCACTTGAAGAGCAGGTACGTGTTCTTACCGACCGTATGGCGTATGATCCTCAACTTTCCGGTTCGCTGCACGAGGTTATCTCGGCAGTCAGCGCAATCCGCTCGTCCGCGTCGATCCTTGTTGGTCCTGAAGAGCTGGATCAGGATTGGCAGCGGCGGTTTCATACAAACATTCACAACGACAGCGTCCGGCTTGCGGAAAGCAGCGAAGCGCTCATTAACTACCTTGAAGCCCCAGACGCAGCTATCGAGCATGCCAGTTCCCCGTTTGAGCAAGTCGAAACCTACCTTTCTAGCGTGGGGTTTCATTTGGCTGCGCTTGAGAGCCGCGATGCGGATCCAAGGCAAGTTGTTGTGCAGGCAGGGCTTGGAGGAGCGGCGACCAAGCTTTTGGCTGCGGTCGCCAACCGCTATGCAAGCGATGCTAAATTGCTGCCTTTGAAAGCTTTTGAGGACGCTTGCCGGACAACGGGGTATGATCCATTGGCCCTCGCAGAGCGCTTTGAGGTGCCGATGACACCTGTGATGCGGCGTTTGGCGCAGCTGCCACCAGGCGCAGATCACCCGCCCATTGGATTGGCAACATGTGATGCAGCGGGTGCACTGACTTTCATTAAACCGGTGCCGGGTTTTTCGATTCCGCGATTTGGCGGCGCTTGCCCGTTATGGCCGCTATTTGGCGCACTAAGCCGTCCGTTCCAACCCATTCGGCTTGATGTCGTGTTGCCTGGCGCAAACCCAACGCGTCTTTTGTGCTACGCGATGGCCGAAGCAAAGGTGCCTGCAAAGTTGAATGCATCACTTGTTCTGCAAAGCACCATGATCGTCTTGCCTGACACGGCGCAAAGCGAGGGCATTCCACTTTCGGTCGGCGTATCTTGCCGGATTTGTCCGCATGCCGACTGCACCAGCAGGCGCGAGCCTGCAATGATGACAGGGCAATCTGCATCAGTGCTTTGACACGTCGCGCGATTGCATTGATAGTTTAGTTGAGAAGGCCTACCGACAGGTAGAAGACGGCATTGGGAGGCGAAATATTGGGCAAGCGCGTCCTGTTGATTGAAGATGAACCCAACATCATCGAGGCATTGAGTTTTATCTTGTCGCGTGATGGCTGGACCGTGCACACCCACGAGGACGGTGCGACCGCGATGGAAAAAGTCATCGCCCTGCCGCCTGACGTGATTATTCTGGATGTGATGCTGCCGGGGCGCAGTGGTTTTGATATTTTGCGTGATCTGCGCGGTCATGAGGTTACCAAAGCAATCCCTGTCATGATGCTAACGGCCCGTGGGCAGGAAAAGGACCGTGACTTGGCGATCCGCTTGGGCGCGAACCACTTTATGACCAAACCATTCTCCAACTCTGATGTGCGCGACTACGTCCGCAACCTTATGGAAGCATGAGCCGCCAAAAGACACCTGTCTTCCTGCAACGGGCGAGTTACCGGCAAAGACGCTTGCGAGACGCCGCCAAACTGATGCCGGTTTTGGGGGGGATTCTGCTAGCACTGCCGATGGCGTGGTCGCATGATCCGTCAGGCGAACCTTCAAATTCTGATAGGGTTGTCTATATCTTTGGCGTCTGGATATTGTTGATCGTTCTGACCGCGATTTTTGCGAACCGCATGCGCGCTGATCCCGTGGACGCCGCTGAGGACGCGCCGCCACAATGATGTCCTTCAATGTCTTGATTGTTGTCGCATTAGCCTACGTGACGCTGTTGTTTCTGGTGGCATTCTGGGCGGACCGACGCGCGAGAGAAGGTGACGCGAATTGGCTCTCGTCACCTTGGATTTATACGCTTTCGTTGAGCATCTATTGTACAGGTTGGACGTTCTATGGCGCGGTAGGGTATGCGGCACGTTCGGGATTAGAGTTTGTTACGATCTATCTTGGCCCAACGCTTGTGATGGTAGGGTGGTGGTGGGTCTTGCGCCGCTTGGTGCGGATTGGTCGTGCGCAACGGATCACATCCATTGCTGATCTGATCTCGTCGCGGTTTGGCAAATCCACACAGTTGGGCATGATCGTGACGGTGATCTCTGTCATCGCCGCAACGCCATATATTGCGTTGCAGCTACAGTCCGTCACGCTTTCATTTGCGGTTTTTGCAGAACTGGAAGGCGCATCATGGGGTGACGCGGACTTTAACGTGACGGCGATGTGGACTGCCGTCGGGCTAGCGATCTTTACGGTGATCTTTGGTACGCGCAATCTGGATGCAAATGAACGTCACCACGGTGTCGTCATGGCCGTCGCGATCGAGGCCGTGGTGAAGCTGTTAGCGCTTGTGGCGGTTGGTGTTTTTGTTGTTTGGGGTATTGCCGGCGGTCCCGATCAAATGCTCGACCGGATTGATAGCTCGGAAATTGTGTTGTGGAACCAAGACAGTGGTCGCTGGATCAGCCTCATTTTTCTGTCTGCTGCTGCCTTCCTTTGTTTGCCCCGCATGTTTCAGGTTTTGGTCGTTGAGAACGCCGACGAACGGCATCTGCATGTCGCAAGCTGGGCCTTTCCACTTTACCTTTTCATCATGAGCCTTTTCGTGGTTCCCATCGCCGTCATCGGTTTGGACCTGTTACCGACAGGCAGCAATCCAGACCTGTTTGTCTTGACGTTGCCTTTGAATGAAGGGCAGGGCGGATTGGCAGTCTTATCGTTCCTTGGCGGGTTCTCATCGGCGACCTCGATGGTGATTGTCGCGACCATTGCTCTTGCGACAATGGTATCAAACCACATCGTTGTGCCAATCTGGCTGCGGCGGCATACAAGCCAGCAGGCCGTTATGTCAGGCGATGTGCGCCGCGTGATCTTGTTATCACGACGTTTGACCGTCGCTGGTATTCTGGCGCTGGGCTTTCTTTATTACCGCATGTCCGGCGGTGGCACGGCGCTCGCTGCGATTGGCCTGATCTCCTTCACAGGGTCTGTGCAGATTTTGCCGGCTTTGATCGGCGGCATCTTTTGGCGAGGTGCGACCGCGATTGGTGCAGGCGCCGGGTTGGTCACTGGATTGACTGTCTGGATGTGGACCTTGTTCTTACCCAGTTTTGGAACGGATGCGTTTATCGGCCAAGAGATCATGGATCACGGTGTCTACGGCTTGACATGGCTTCGCCCGCAAGCGTTGTTTGGCATTACAAGTCTTGATCCTCTGGTGCACGGCATCTTGTGGTCAATGCTGCTAAACGCGGGCATGTTTATCATTTGTTCGTTGATAACGTTCCCAACACCTTTGGAACGGTTGCAGGGGGCACAATTTGTCAACGTGTTTGACCATTCCAATGCAACATCTGCTTGGACTGCGGCAGGAACAGGTGCCGAAGACCTCTTGATCATGTCGCAGCGCATCTTGGGCGGCATTGAGGCGCAAGCGTTGTTCGAACAAGAGACACTGCGGCAAGGAAAAATCGGCTACCTTCCCGAGGTCACACCGGAATTTATTGAAAGGCTTGAACGTGAACTTGCAGGGTCCGTTGGTGCAGCGACCGCACATGCGATGATTGGCCAATTGATTGGCGGTAGCAATGTGTCCGTTGAAGATTTGATTGCAGTTGCAGATGAGGCCGCGCAAATCCTAGAATACTCCAACCGGCTTGAGGAAAAATCAGAGGAACAAGAGCGCACCGCGCGCGCCTTGCGATCCGCCAATGACAAGCTGACGGCGTTGTCGATTCAAAAGGACGCATTCCTTAGCCAAATCAGCCATGAACTGCGCACGCCAATGACTTCGATCCGTTCGTTTTCGGATATTCTGCGAGAAGGCGCTATGGAAGATGATGAACAGCAGCGATACGCGGCCATAATCAACGCCGAGGCCGTGCGTTTGACGCGCTTGCTGGATGATTTGCTTGATCTGTCAGTGCTGGAAAACGGTCAAGTGGTCTTGCACGAACAAACGGGCAATCTGTCTGATCTGCTAGATCGATCGGTCGCGGCAGCCGGTCTTCACGATGGTGTTTTGTCGGTCGTCAGGACGCCATCCGCAGAAAATCTGGTGTTGACCGCTGATCTTGATCGATTGGCGCAGGTGTTCATCAATGTCATCTCGAATGCGCGTAAGTATTGTGACGCAGATAACCCAGAACTTACCATTCGATTGCACCGGATCGCGAAAGACTATGTGATTGATTTCACTGATAATGGCAGCGGTATTGCCGTTGAAAACCAAGAGCTTATTTTTGAGAAGTTTTCCCGTGTGAGCGACGAATCCAAAGCTGGTGGCGCGGGGCTGGGCCTCGCGATTTGCCGCGAAATCATGCAGCGGCTGGGTGGTGATATTTCATATGTCACTGATAACACAGGCACTGCATTCCGCGTGACACTTCCGTTCACGGCGGTGGTGGCGACGTTAGAGGAAACGTAACCTTTCTTGTCATAAGGTACGGTGAAGCATTTTTGGCAGGCCCATGACCGAACGTTCACATGCGACATTACTGCGACGGATGACACGTTCGCATGAAAAAGAGGTCGTGGAAAACCCGCTGACATCTTCGCGTGCTGTACGGCTGGCACTGACAAAGGCCGCGAATGACACGGTTGGTTTGGCGATTACTGTATCCGGCATCGCAGAGGAAGTGACTGTACTTGATGATGTTTTAGGGTCTTTGTCCGAAGATCTTATGCTTGTTGAACTGAAACGCCACGGCAGCCTTGCTGGCCTTATTGCTATCGATATGCAGCTGCGCTCTGCCGTTTTGGAGATGGAAACCATTGGTGCAACTGTGGGCGCGATCGCAGATCCGCGTCCTCCAACGCGCGCTGACAAGGTGATGTGTGATCCGTTTATCGCCGCATTCCTGATGGCATTCCCGACATCGGTCAAAGGGACACCATTTGAAGGATGGGGGGACGATGTTGCTGTTGGGGAGCAATTTGAAGGCACGCGTTCCGCCGGTTTGGTGCTGGATGATCGCGATTACCGCGTGGTGCGCATGAGCGTAGATCTCGGCGTTGCGGATCGCCAAGGTTTGCTGGTCATGGCATTGCCGTTGGCCGACCAAAAGAACGTCGTCGACCCGGAACCTTTGCCGAAAGTCGATTGGAAAACCGCATTTGATGAGGTGGTGTTGAGCGCGCCAGCAAGTCTTGACGCTGTTTTGCACCGTTTTCACATTTCATTGGCACAGGCGAATACGCTGAAGGTCGGAACGCTGTTGCCGTTGACAGGGTGTTCTGTGAATTCGGTGCGCCTGATTGCGCCGAACGGACAAGATGCAGGTCAAGCAAAGCTGGGCCAAGTTGGCGGTAAGAGGGCCGTGCGACTGCAATCGGCCCCATTGCCGGAACTGCAAGAGTTGCCCTCTGCGGCACTGCATCCAAGTGTACGACCAGCGCTGTCAGAAATCCTGCCACAAGACATGAGCGCCACGCTCTCTGCGGAGAAGATCAACTTACCCTTGCAAGACGGCTTGGATCAAGTCGAACACGCAACGGTGCTTGCACCGGAAGCGGCTTTGGATAATGTTTAGGATGTGTTGATCAGTCGCCTGCAAGCGCGTTGAGCTGCGGGCGCATACCGCCTAAATCATAGCCTGCATTTGTCGTTGCTGCGATGATATCATCAGCTGACATTTCTTTTGCCTGCCCCAGCGCCCAAACGATCGATGACCGCGTCCCAGAGGCGCAATATGCCAAAACAGGGCCTTGCGACTGATCAAGTGCGGCTTTCTGCGCCTCAATCATTTCAACATTCAAACCATGATGTGTGACGGGAATGACTACAAATTGCAGGCCGGCATCTTTTGCAGCTGCTTCAATCACACTTGCGGCGTGGCTGGGCGGGATTTCCATATCTGGTCGGTTGCAAATGATTGTCGTGAACCCAGCCTCTTGAATCGCGGGAATGTCTTCAATGCCGATTTGTGGTGAAACGGCGTAACGCGGGCTGAGCTGACGAATATCCATAAACGTGTTCTTAAACGCTGATTGCTTGTTGGTCCAGACGTGCGCGGATTGGTGGTGCCGCGAGCATACCGGCAGCCATTGCGACAACAAACAGCGCGCCGCCAAAACCACCAAAGCTGAGCGACGCAATAGCAGGTCCGGGGCAGAGCCCCGAAAGCCCCCAACCCATGCCAAAGAGTGTCGATCCAAGCACCAGGTTCAGCCCTAACTTTGGATCGGAAGGTGCTGGGAACGCGTCAGCCAGCACTGGCTTTCGCCCAAGGGTGTAGCGCCATGCAAGGGCCATTGGCATGATCGCGCCCCCCATGACAAAGGCCAAGGTTGGGTCCCAATTGCCAAAGACATCCAGCCAACCTTGCACCTTTGTTGTATCAGTCATACCCGACACCAGCAGGCCAAGACCAAAAAGCCCACCCACAAGGAAAGAAATCAAAACACGCATCAGATCACCCCCAAAACATGTTTGAACAGCACGACCGTTAGACCGCCCGCCCCAATGTAGAAAACGGTTGCGACGATGCCGCGCAACGACAGCCGAGAGATGCCGCAAACGCCGTGTCCGGATGTGCATCCATTCGCCAACCGTGTGCCGACACCAACGAGCAGTCCTGCGATGATGATGACGGCCCAATTGCCGGTCAGATGCGTCGCGCTCCCACCAATAACTATGGTGGCAATTGCGGGCGCCAAAACCAAACCGATGATGAGTGCTGCACGCTCCATCCAGTCATGACGTCCGCTCCCGTCAACCAGCCCGCCAATGATGCCCGACGCCCCCATGATGCGCCCGTTTACCAGCAGGAATATGGCCGCAGCCGTTCCGATGAGCACGCCACCGGCGAGCCCCATAATCCAATCTAATGGCATGGTCGTGTTCCATTCGTTTTGATGTTGTTAAAGCGTGTTGATCGGGACCTTAAAGTACCTTTTCCCGTTATCTTCGGGTTCCGGCATATGGCCAGCACGCATGTTGGTTTGAAGCGATGGCAGGATCAGCCGTGGCATGCCAAGGTTTGCGTCACGCGCCTCGCGCATTGCTACGAAGTCCTCCATCGGGCGGCCTTCGCCGATGTGTACGTTCAGGGCCTTTTGTTCGCCGACAGTGGTTTCCCAAGCAAATTCATCGCGACCCGGCGCCTTGTAGTCGTGACCCACAAAGATGCGTGTGTCTTCTGGCAAAGCGAGGATTTTCTGGATTGAACTGTAGAGGTCCTCGGCGGATCCGCCGGGGAAATCGCAACGTGCGGTGCCAAAGTCCGGCATGAAAAGTGTGTCGCCGACAAATGCTGCGTTCCCAATGACATACGTCAGGCAAGCAGGCGTGTGACCGGGTGTATGCATGACATCTGCCCGCATTTGGCCAATGTGAAAGCTGTCACCATCCTTAAACAAGGCATCAAATTGCGAGCCGTCGCGCTGGAATGCGGTACCTTCGTTGAAGACCTTTCCAAAGGTATCTTGAATGACGGTTATATTTGAACCGATCCCGATTTTGCCGCCTAGATGTTCTTGTAAATAGGGGGCAGCAGACAGGTGGTCGGCGTGCACGTGGCTTTCCAAAATCCAAGCAACCTGTAGATGTTCTTGCTTGATCCAAGCGATGATGTCGTCGGCAGATTTCGTATCTGTCCGCCCTGACGCTTGGTCATAATCCAAAACGCTGTCAATGATCGCGCAGGTCCGGCCTTGTGGTTCACGTGCCACATAAGAGACTGTATTTGTCGCTTCGTCGAAGAAAGCTTTCACATCAGGTGTCATATCGAATCTCCTTCTTGTAGTAGAGATAACGTATTTTCATTACATTTCAATATTGAAATGTATAAATGAAGAGGATAAAAGGTCTCATGCAAAATGCGATCCAAACAATGGCTGACCCAATGGAGGCCGCAGCGGCAGAGGCGGCAGAGGTCCTTAAATCGCTGTCCAACCCAGGCCGATTGCGCATTCTTTGTGCATTAGTGCCCGGTGATCTGACCGTCGGTGAGTTAGAGCAAACTATTGGTGCGTCCCAGTCTTACGTGTCCGGTCAACTATTACGGCTACGCAACGAAGGCCTTGTCGCATGTGAACGCAATGGTCGCAGCATGCGCTACCGTCTCGCCGATCCGCGCGTGCGCCCATTATTAGAGCGGATCTACGAACTGTTTTGTCCAGAGGAATAAAGCGCAAGCTCGGCACGTGCGACTTGCCTCCTGTGTACGGCATCTGGACCATCGGCCAAACGTAGCGTGCGCAGTTGGGTCCACTGGCGGGCCAGGGGGGTATCTTGTGATACGCCTGCCGCACCATACATTTGGATCGCCTTATCTGTGATATCCAACGCCACTTGCGGTGCAATGACCTTGATCTGACTGATCCACGGGGCGGCCGCGCGTTTGTCGCCTTGATCCATCATCCACGCCGCTTTCAGACACAGAAGACGTGCCTGTTCGATATCCATACGTGCTTTGGCGATGATGTCGAAATTCTCTCCAAGCTGCGCTAGCGGCTTACCAAAAGCCTCGCGCGAAACGGCGCGTTGACACAGAAGTTCCAGCGCCTTTTCGGCCTGCCCAATCGCCCGCATGCAATGGTGGATACGGCCGGGTCCAAGACGCCCTTGTGCAATCTCAAAGCCGCGGCCTTCGCCCAGTAGCAAGTTTTGGGCGGGGACACGCACATCGTCATAGCGAAAATGCATGTGCCCGTGTGGCGCATCGTCGTGACCGTAGACCTCCATCGCGCGGAGTTTGGTTATGCCGGGTGTATCCGAGGGCACCACGATCATAGAATGGCGTTGGTGCTTGGGGCCATCTTGGCGGCTGCGCACCATCACAATATGAACGGTGCACCGCGGATCACCCGCACCAGTAGCCCACCACTTTTGCCCATTGAGCACGTATTCGTCGCCATCACGTTCGCACCGCATCGCGATGTTTGTGGCGTCCGAACTGGCGATATCGGGCTCTGTCATCAGATACGCAGAGCGGATATTTCCCGCCATCAACGGTTTGAGCCATCGTTCTTTCATGTCATCGGTGCCGTAGCGGGCAAAGACTTCCATGTTTCCGGTGTCAGGCGCGTTGCAGTTGAAAACCTCTGCCGCCAAATGGCTCTTGCCCATTTCCTCGGCCAGATAGGCATATTCTACGGTGTTCAGCTGCGGGCCGTCGCGAAACGTATCCCAAAAGTTCCAAAGATCGCGATCTCTCGCTTTGGTCTTCAGCCCCTCCAAAATCTCTGTTTGGCGCGCGGTAAAGGTCCAGCGATCGCCTTCGTCCACTTGTGCCAGAAATTCTGCATCCAGCGGTGCGATCTCGTCTGATATCATGGCTTTGACGTCGACCAAGACTGGTTTCAATCGCGCAGTTTGCCCCAGATCCATGCTGTATCCCTTCGTATATTCGCGGCCCATCGTGCACCGCCCCAGCTGGGTGTCAATCAATGGCTTGCACATACAGGTGTACAAGGCCCTAATGTCCAACATGAATGAAGCTGCACAGACATTAGGGATAAGCCTCGCTGATCTAAATCGCTATCTCAGTCAAGAGATCGATGAATTTGAGGGTTTGACCCAAGTCACCAAATTTGCGACCGGGCAGTCGAACCCGACTTTCCAACTGACCGCCCGAAGCGGGACATATGTCTTGCGTAGCAAGCCGCCCGGACGGTTGTTGCCGTCGGCCCATGCGGTGGACCGCGAGTTTCGTGTGATGCAGGCACTTGCAGATACGGATGTGCCGGTGCCGGACGTCTTGCATTTGGCGGATGCAGAGGCCTCGCCCAGTCGTCGCATGTTTTTTGTCATGCGGTTTTTGCCGGGGCGCATCTTTTGGGACCCGGCATTGCCGGATTGTGAGGATGACGAAAGGCCCGCGATCTATGACGCAATGAATGCCACGCTTGCGGCCCTTCACGATGTCGATGTGGCAGCCGTCGGTTTGGCTGACTACGGCAAACCGGGTAACTATTTTGCGCGCCAGCTAGATCGTTGGAGCAGCCAATACCGCGCTTCGATCGACACGCCAAGCGACGCAATGACCGCGATCATGCAATGGCTTGGCGCAAACATGCCACCTGATGATGGACAGGTGTCATTAGTGCATGGCGACTGGCGGTTGGACAATATGATCTTTGAAAGCGACGCCCCGATGGTCGCAGGCGTGCTTGATTGGGAGCTGTCGACGCTTGGGCATCCGATGGCTGATCTCGCCTATCAATGCATGCAATGGCGCTTACCAAATCATGGCGACATGCGGGGATTAGCGGGCGTTGATACTAAAGCGCTCAAGTTGCCAAGCGAGGCGGATTACGTGGCCAAATATGCGGCACGCAGAGGGCTGGATACTGTCGACGACTGGCCATTCTACCTTGTGTTTGCGTTTTTCAGGCTGGCGGCGATCCTCGCAGGCGTTGCAGCTAGGGCCGCAGCTGGCAATGCATCAAACCCTGCGATGGCGCGAAAGTACGGTGCCGCGGTGCCTGCACTTGCCGCGATGGCGACGATTGTCATGCATGAAGGTGCCGATCTTTAGCCCAGCAAGACCCCGATCACGACCGCCATTAGTCCAATCATCGAGATAAACAGCGCGATCAAATTGATCGGCAGAATTTTGGAAACGCGCGCGCGTAATTCCTCGTCAGGCAGTTTGGCGCGTTTTGCACGGGCCACTGCAACGATACTGTAAAGGATTCCACACAAACCAATGGCCGACAGGGCCGCACCTATCCAAACAATGATTTCCATGCGCACCTCGCTGTTTTGATCGGACCTAACCCGCAGTGAACAGCTTCGCAAGGGTTGCAGGGGGATGGGGCAGGGGCTAGTCAGTGACGACGCCAACAGGAGAGCTTTGATGAACGATTCCGTGACAGACACCGCAAGTACAGTCGCCGGCCAAGAACTGCGCCAGTTTGTCGAACGTTATGAGCGCCTGGAAGCTGAAAAGAAAGACATCGCAGACGCCCAAAAAGAGGTGATGGCCGAGGCAAAGGGCCGTGGGTATGACACCAAAGTTCTGCGCAAAATCGTGGCCATCCGCAAACGCGATGCAAGCGATCTGGCCGAAGAAGAAGCGGTCATGGAAATGTATATGGCCGCGCTGGGCATGTAGAATTCAGGTGAAGGGCAGAATAAGCTCCACGCCCTCCATCTCGGCAATCTGCTCAATATCTGCCTCGTAAGCTTCGCTCATGGTAGCGACTGTGTTGGCGTCCAATCCGGGCAAATCAATCTCCTCATCGCGGCTGTCGGGCACGGCATAGGCCTCCATGATATCTGCGATGATATTTTGTCGTCTTATCCTGTCGTCGATCGGTGATGCCTCAAGTCGCGACTTAAGCTCGGTCAACCCTTCTGGGGTCACTAGATCGGACAGCAGATCATGTTGCCCAATGACAGGCTCTTGCGAAGACAGACCCGAGATTAACCGGATCAAATCCTCCCAAATCACCGGCGTATCCTCGTTGCACCACACATATAGGGGTGTCTGAGGTGCGGCCAGTTTGATCCGCCGAATGACATCGGACCATCGCAAATCGACGGCATCTTGCATCCCCAGATACGCTTGCAGACTTGGTGGCTGCGCCCGCCTTGCCGCCTCTTGGAGAAAACTCGCAGGATTGCGCAGCCCTAGGTACAAGGACAACTGATCAGTTGGAAAAAGCTGGTGAAGTCCACGCGTTTTGGTTTCAGCCTGCGGGTAAAAAAGCCCATGATCAAAAATGCGCTTAGGCACAGTGAGAAAGTTATCATTGCTCATGATCAAGCGTGTGATGTCATCATCTTCGACGATGGCATCAATCAGAATGTCGCGCGTATCAGGGGCAGGGTGCCCACCATCAAGCGCTTGAATTGTTTCGCGAATAAGCCGCCGATACTTTCCCGGACCAGGCACCGCGATACCCTGCTGGAGAAGTGCATCGGTGTTCTTGAGGATCGATTTGAGAAGGCGATCTTCATCCGTACAGTTCGCGCCGATATGAAAAGCTATGTGCAAAAGTGGGCCTCTGGGGTCGCGGACATCACCGCATCATAGGCGCATTTGAACCCCACGAAACCTGTTTCTGATACGAGGCTAAATTGTATGGTCAAAGCGGTCATAATTTTTCGCAAGATGAGTTAAAAACACCATTGCAATCGCGCGTTCGTCCCTGCTATATGCCGCGCAGTCGGTGGACCTGATTGGGTCAAACGTACACCAGTGCCCCTATAGCTCAGCTGGTAGAGCAACTGATTTGTAATCAGTAGGTCCGCGGTTCGAGTCCGTGTGGGGGCACCATTAAATCAATGTTCTAGCAGAAATTGAATCGAACGTTAGGCTCTTTTTAGGCTCCTAACTGTTATGGATTTATCTACCGCCAAACTCATTGATAAGTGGATTGAAAATCTCGTGTTGGTGGTTCGATTCCGCCCTTGGGCACCATAAAATCAAAGATTTAGTAATTTAGAGGTTTCTTAGGCTCCGTATAGGCTCAACTCGGTGTTGTGGCAGTGTTCATCGAAAGCCACGGTTCGTTCGGGTAGCCTATTGCGCTTTGTAGAAAAAACACTTCTCAGCTTGCAGCACCGGTTTGAGAGTTTGATTGTTAGCTCAGAGCCATAATAATCCTGTATGGTGACATGAATGGTCGGAGACGCACAACAATGCAGCCCTGATTTCTGGTGGATTGTTCGATGCTGGTCGTCTGTAAGCAAAGCCTTCGATTTTAGGGACGAAGGTTCAAGTTGAAAAAGCACTGAAATGGTTGCAGACTAAATGGACTGATGAATGGACATGGTTTGCATGTAGCGGGCCTACAAGACTTTTGGGATTTACGAGATGTGCGGGCGTTGCCATTGTGTAGTACAATAGCGTCTATGAGAAAACTTGGACAGAGACAGACAGTCTTTACGAGCAAGCGGTACGTTTCTAAGAAGTATTCATAGTCGTTGGCTTTTGAATTAATGAAATGGAGTGTGCGTATGAATGTTAAACTACATGTTTACAATGCCTTTTGCGACGACGATGGAGAATTTGGAAATCCAGTTGGCGTAGTGTTCGATTTTGACTCATTGCTATCGAATGAAGCACGGCAAGAGCTTGCTGCAAAGTCTGGATTCAGTGAATGTGTCTTTGTTAATGATTTAGAAAAGCGGTCTATCAACACGTTTACGCCGCAGAATGAGATACCATTTGCCGGTCACGCAACAGTTGGTACGGCGTATGCTATTTCTGACATTTATGATGTTCCGATGATCGATTTGAATGGTGTGGATGGATCGATTCCAGTTTGGGAAGAAAACGGGGTTGTCTGGGTAAGATCCGATTTGAGCGCAACACCACCATGGTGGCACGAGCGTGTTGTTTCACGGGAAGCCCTCGAGGCGCTAGATGGACCGCAGTCGGCAAATCAGGTTCATGCGCAGTTATGGGCTTGGATCGACGAAACGTCGGGAAGTATCAGATCTAGAACATTTGCGCCCGGATGGGGTATTCCTGAAGATGAAGCAAACGGCTCGGGGTGCATGAGACTTTCGGCGGCTCTTGGTAGAGAAATTAAGGTACTACATGGCAAGGGATCTTTGATTTTCGCAAAGCAAAGCGAACCCGGATCGGCGGACGTAGGCGGAAGAGTGGCCAGAAGGCCCCCGGTAATCATAAATTTATGAACTGCTGATCGTCAGCTTAATTTGGCAATTTGTCAGTGGAGTATTAAAAATAGACCATAATGAATTGAAGTCTCGGGTTGGTAGTCGCGGCTATGCACTTCTAGCTACAAAGCCACAAGGGAGCCTTGTTCCTGAACTTCGATTGCTCGTTGGTCCGTCGTTCGACGCGACATCATTGGAATATCTTTCTGGCCGCACAAATATTCTAGCTGCGGTGCCCTATCGGCAGGTAGTCGAGCGGGGTTTTGAATGTATTGACGACCAAACAGACATTGTGGGCATTGTCGTCGAAGACACCTGGAGCGTTGGTTTTGAGGATTTTCGTAAGAATTTTTTTGGAGCAAGTGCGCACACCGAGGTAACATACAAGGAAACAGACTTGGACTTCGCTGGAGCGGTCGATCGCTGCGTTCAATCGGAAATAGGCAAAGGACAATGTTCTAATGTAGTCCTCCATAGAACAATCAAAACAAGACTCGTCGACAACGTTGAGTTATCGGCTTTGAGGATGTTCTCAAACTTAATTGCTCACGAAACTGGATACTACCGAGGACTATTTCTCAAAACAGAGCAAGGCTATCTAGTAGGCGCAAGTCCAGAGCAGCACCTTCTCTACAAGGATGGTTCGCTCTCGATGACTGCCATAAGCGGAACCAAGAAGGTCAGTAACGATCTCGCTAGTTCGGTGACCGAGCTATTGAATGACAAAAAGGAGCAAAATGAACTGTTCATGGTTGTCGATGAAGAACTCAAGATGATGTGCGAGATGTGTGATGTTGCTCCAAAGGTCACAGGACCCCACCTACGAGTGATGAGCGAGGTGATTCATACAGAATTCAGCATCGACGGCAGAACTAAACTCAATCCGATCTCGGCGCTACGGCTCTCAATGTTTGCGCCAACAGTCGTTGGCAGTCCATTGGAAAATGCAATGAGGGTGATAGCAAGGACGGAGCACTCGGGCAGGAAATATTATTCGGGAGTTTTTGTTGAAATTGGAAGCCAAACCGACGAAAAAACTAAGTCTTTGGGGCAACCGATGCTTGACTCGTCTATCTTGATTCGGTTCGCACAGATTTCGACGGATGGCGGTCTGGATATCCGAGTGGGATCGACAATTACAAAAGACTCGGTCGGAAGGAAAGAAGCTGAAGAGGCGACGAGTAAGGCGAAAGCACTTTTAAACGCGCTTGATGGCAAAACGAAAAACACCAAGTCGAGTGTATTGAAGAAACTTCAAGACTCCCGTTCTAATAATTTGGAGGTAATCTCAGAGCAACTATCTGACTTCTGGCAAGGCAAATTATCTCCGATACGGTCAGAAAAAGAACTAAGTAGTGCAAGTGTGGGCCTGTTCATTGATTTTGAGGATAGATTCTCAAAGATGTGGGAGAAACTATTGCTGGAAATGGGGTTGAAAATAACTGTTAGATCTTGGGAAAGTGTTTGGTCGTCAAGCGACCTTCTGGACTTTGATTTTTGCATTCTTGGCCCAGGTCCTGGCGATCCAAGAAAATTTGCTAAGCCAAGACAGAAAAAGGCCTTAACTCTTCTTGAGTTTGCATTGCAGGCTAGAATTCCGTGCTTGGCGGTCTGTTTTTCACATCAAGTACTTTGCATTCTGAAGGGGTTTGAGGTCGTCAAGCGAGATCAAGTTAACCAAGGAACTATCCGTAAGACTCTGTGGTGTGGCCGTGAGGAGACGGCTGGGTTCTACAACTCTTTTGAGGCTCACGGTGCAGGGAAATTTCTTGATGATGATGAAGAGATATCCTATGGGCCAGACGGCGAGATTGACTCGATTAGATTTGGCCGAATGGTCTCGGTACAGTTCCATCCCGAGTCGATACTAACAAAAAATGGACCAGCAATAATTGCGGAGGCTCTAGACTTTGTTATGCAAGAAGATCAGATTTAGATGAGTGTGTGCTGCGCTGAATATAGGTAATATGGGACCGATCAATGTGCGGGATAGCTGGAGTAGTAGGTTTTGGAGGCGATTGCAGTAGATATCGCGACATTCTAGGTGAGATGGTCGACTCGATCTCTCATCGGGGTCCTGACCACAATGGGGTTTTGTTTAGTGACCTAGCCTGTTTTGGACATGTTCGTCTGGCGATTATTGACCCAGAAAGAGGTCAACAGCCAGTCGGCTCGGAATCCGAGAGTAATTCGATGTGGATGGTGTTTTCTGGTGAGATTTATAACTATGTCGAACTAGCGAAGGATTTAGAGAAGACGGGCTACAAGGGGCCATGTTCGTCGGATACTGAGGTATTGTATGAGGGGTTCAAGCGCTGGGGTGTTAGTTTCGTAAAAAAACTGCGCGGGATGTTCGCGATTGCGCTGTGGGACCCAATTCAACGGAAACTCTGGCTTATGCGGGACGCGCTAGGAGTAAAGCCGCTTTATTTTACTGAGAAAGACGGGTTGGTCGCTTTTGGTTCGGAGCCTAAGGCCCTCTTAGCTTCTGGCATAGCTTCGCGCCGCGTCAGTTTGAGCGGCTTGCAGACGCTGTTGTCTGTCTGGCCATACAAAACTGCGGATCAAAGAGTGTTCTCGGATATTGAGGAAGTCCCGGGCGGAGAAGTTCTTGAGTTTAGTGCGTCTGGGAGAAAAAACTGGTCGTACTGGAATCTTGCGCAAGAACAGAAAGAGCTGAATTACGAAGAGGCTGTTGCGGAGACCCATACGATTTTAGAAGAAGTAATGACTATGCAAGCCAGGAGCGATGTCGGCGTGGCATTTGCGTTGTCTGGCGGTGTCGACTCTACGACCCTTGCATTTTTTCATGCCGAGCAACAAATATCGCAACCCCTTCGGACTTTCAGTATGGGCTTTACGAGACCCCAATTGGCGTTTTCGCCTTCGGCATTTAGGCCTGATCAGGATGAACCATATATCGAAATAGCAGTAGCCGCTTTGGATTCGGAACATAGGCATTTCTCATATGATGAAGAGGAAGTCTGGGAAGCAGTTGGACTTTCGCTTCGCTCGCGGGACTTGCCTGACACTGGCGACTTGGATAGCTCATTACTCTTGTTCTTCCAGGATATTGCAGGGAGGGGCGTGAAGGTTTGTATTTCTGGGGAGGGTGCTGATGAACTGTTCGGAGGTTACCCTTGGCCACAAAAAGATTTTGATAAACGTGAGGAATTCCCGTGGAGTGGTTTACTTGGTCTTTGGCCAGGAGTTTTTAAAGATGAAGTTAGACGGGGTTTGAATATCTCAAAATTTGAAACGGAACTATATGGAAAGATTCGGGCAGAGGCTACTCAGTTCTTGGATGCGTTTGGCGACAATCAACAAGACAGGTTAGAAAGCTATCTCAATTTGAAAGTTTTCCTAGGTGGTCAACTGGATCGTGTGGATCGGGCATCGATGGCAAATGGCATCGAAGTTCGCGTCCCTTTCTGCGATCACGTGTTGGTGCAACATGTTTGGCAACTTGATATGAAACACAAGAAGGGTGACAAGGCAAAGCAACTATTACGTGATGCTGCGCCACAAGGTGTTCCAATGGAAATCAGAACTCGGGCAAAGGCTTCTTATCCTACTTTGGGAACAAAAATGTACCAAAGAAAACTCGAGAAAGCCGTTATTGAAATGCTTGCGGACCGCGACTGGATGATGGCTGAGTGGCTGGATCACGGGAATATAATAAATGCGATTGAAGGGAAAGTTATGCCGTCTGCGCGCCCGAATGTTTGGATGAGTAGGTTGTTAGCACTTCATAGGTGGGTGAAGGAATATGATCCAGATTTTTCGGACGTATTTTGATGGATATGCATCTTAGAAACAAAGCAGTACTGTTGAGCGGCGGAAGCCGCGGGATTGGCCGGTGCATTCTTGAAAAGCTGACTTCTGATGGGGCTATGGTCACTTTCTGCGGGCGTAACTCGCATTCCATAGAGCAAACATTGCGAGAACTCGGTGGCTCGGTATCCGCGCAGGGTGTTGTCGGGGATGTTCTAGAATCCGGATTCGAAAGAGAGATGATTGCTCGCTCGATCGAGAAGTTTGGAAGAATTGACGGGGTGGTCGCAAATGTTGGCTCTGGACGCGGCTCCGATGACCCAAACCGGTTCGCTTGGTCTGATTGGCAGTACAACATCGATATTAATGTTAAACATCCGCTAGAGTTGGCAATGGCCGCAGTTCCACACCTAGAAAAGTCTGGTGGAGGTTCTATCGTATTCATTTCTTCAATTTCAGGTAGGCTTTTTGGACCAGGAATTCAGTATGGAGCGACTAAGGCCATGATGATCTATGTAGCACAAGCTCTTGGACGCACTTTGGCTTCCCGTGGAATTAGAGTGAACTCCGTTAGCCCCGGCTCTATACAAACGGAAAATGGACATTGGGATGTGATGTTGAAAGAAAACCCCGAAGAATATGCCTGGTTTTTGAAGGACGGCTTTCCTGGTGGTCGTTTGGGGAAACCAGAAGAGGTCGCCAACATTGTTTCATTTCTGCTTTCAGAGAATTCATCATTGGTTAATGGTGCTGACATTGCGGCCGATGGTGGACAATTAAAACCGACAAATAGGAAGTACTGACGGAGATTTTTTTCTACCATTTGGTTAGGAATTCTGTTGCAATGATTCGAATTTGAGAGGCAACTCCTGACGCTTTATAATTCTGTTTGTTCGCGGTTTCGGCAATTCGGCGGAGATAGTGTTCGTGCCAAGAGGTGCGCATCTCGGGAGGCGAAAGAGTGAGTGGATGAAGTGCATCGAGCACCCCGTCTAGATCGTTGAGCCGGAGTCGTGCTCTGGCAAGGTGAACCTGAGCAACAAGCATATCAGGGTATGATTGGTCTGGACCTGAACTATTCCCAAATGCGGAGATTGCGCTCAAAGATGCCTGAGCTGATTGTTCGAGCGTTTTTTTCCCTCCTTCGATCTCCAGAAGCGCACTAGCTGCGTAATAAGGAACCTTGGCTGGCGGGAAGACGAAGATGCCAGGTAGATCAAGTTCTTCTGAGCTCGGAACCTCACCAAACTCGGTTTCACTTTCGGCAAGATAATCGGTTACTGGTTTTTGATAACCGAGGTTTGCAGCGCACTCTCCAGCTGAGCTTAAAAGGCGGGAGCGCTTTTCTCCGCGCGCACCTTGAATCAAAAGGCCGCGTTCTGCACTCTGGAGGGCGCGAGAATTATCGTCATTGATTCGTTGAATTAAGGACAGAGTTCCGAAAGCCCAAGCTTGAAGGTTCGGAGATCCGCTGCTTTTCCCCAGAGTGACGCACGCCTCAGCATATTTTTCCGCGAGTCCGAGTTGCCCCAAATCCATCGCCGCGTAAGAGTACAAACCGAACAATTGTCCGTTTAAGATTAGTACCGGTGTTTGTGACTTTGCACTGAGTGGGCGCGATAAAAAACTAGTGAGCTGAGATGCTGATTGGCGGAGGTTCCGGACGACCTGACTCGGCGGAGTCCAATTGTACGTTCTTGCAGCCTCTCGCAGTCGGGTGTGCATAAGCTCGATTGTTTCGCTTGAAATTGAATGGCTTGAATTGGCAATCTGCCAACCTTCGTAAATAGCAAGAGGTGCTGAAGTGATTACTTCGAATTCATCGTTCGCGCCAAGCACCTGTCCAGATTCGTTTGAGCTCCGTTTGGGTAGAGCCACTATATACTGGTGTATTTTTGCTAACACGGTATCGCAACGTTCGATCAGTTGGGTAGAAGTTAGAGGTTCTCGGGTGAGGTATTTTGTTTTTTCACGTTCTAGAAAGAGCTCTATTCGTCTTGCCCAGTCGAGATCTTTATAGATTAAGGGTTCGTCAGATCTTGTTTGGTCTTTCACATTCCATTGTAGGTACAGAAAGTCCCAATCTGCATCCGTCAACGTGTCCAGTGTACTGGCAAGGGCATTAAGAAACTCTTGAGAGTTCGGCTTCTTTGAAAGTGGTGGAGTATGAACATACTCATGCCAGAATCCATCTTCCAACTTTGCACGATCTTGGATTCCGGTTCCTTGCCTTAAATTCAGGAGATCGATGAAGCGGGAGTCCTGTCGAAGCTTGTCCAGTTCAACCGAAACCGCATTGGTGCCATGATAGTGGTTTTCCCATGAAACCGACTGCGCCGTAATTGAATGTACTTCTGTGTGCGGATGCGACGACCATGACGATTTTTCATGGGCGCCGCTTGTTAGTTTCCCTTTGATGCCTTTACGATATTGGTGAAAGATACGTCGCCCTTTGCATCGATTTTTTTACTGCGAACGCCGCCTTCAACAAAGTTAAAAGAGACGTTTTTCCCACTCTCAATTATATCAACATTGACAGCATAGGTCGACAACTGGTCTTGCGGGATTGATCGGATAATTTCTTGTAGTTGACTAGCCAGTTCTATTAGGCGCGTGTCTTCTGCAATGTCTTTGTCCGAAAGGTCACTGGAGATTGCGCTTTTGAATGCTTCGTTTTCTTCTGCGTTTTCGAGCAGCTCCAGTGACTTCACGCCGTGCATTGATGAAAGGCGCTCTTTGATCGTCTCGAAGATATCTTTGCCTGCGCCTTTTGCAACCTCGGAAAGCGCACCTTTTGCACTGAGAGTTGCTCCGGCGATGAGCAAAGCTGTAAATCCTGAAATGAACTCCATGACTGTTTCCCTTCGTTTCGTTTTTGATATCGATTTTAATATATATTCTACATAGTTGGCAGCTTTTTAGCTCCCATTCAAGTTGTTCGTCGTGAGGCAGCGCAATGAACGGAAATTTTCGACTATCTGGCAGCATTATCCTTTCGAGATAGGCCTTGAAAGGCCGTCAAAGCCGATTGGGTAAGCAAGCCAGAAAGCGATACGGCTGGGAAAGGTATCCCGTTCGAGAGTGTGTCCGTCTTTGATTGCAGCATATGCCAAGCAATGATACTCAACCGGTGTATCTTGCTGGCTATGATCCAGATTCCTGGACCTTTGATCTTTTTGATGAATCTGGATGCTGGATGGGTTGGATATCGGGAGATGAAATCCTTGACCTTGGTGACGAAAGAAATCCAAGTGCGATTATCGCAACTTCCTGCAAAGATACGCGTGAGATTGATCTTGATCTTGATCAAACCAAGTATCACGAGATGCTTCAAGAAGTCGAATTGGTAGAGCTTCACACCCTTTGCTAAATGGTTGAACAAGCTGTCTGACAGCACAAAAAAACGCCCGCCTACTTTTAGGCCGGGCGTTTTCATAATGTTGAACCACATAAATCCAAGACGGCTAGAAGTCACTTCATCATGCGACGTGATAAAAGGTCGAGGAGTGGGTCGTGCTGCTTCACATAAGGGGCCAGCTCGGCCAAATTACGGCTCTGAAGCCAAGAATATGACTGTAAACAAAGCTCTTTTCCGGACACGGTACGGTTCGAGAACCAGTTTTGGACCATCCATCGTTTTTCAGGTGGTTTTGCTGTTCCGTAAAGCACAGCAAGGTTTTTCATGAGTTCGATAAATATTTGCATCTCGGCATCGGAAAGGTGGCCTGTCTCCATCTTTTGCCGCTCTGCTTCTTTCTCTCGTAGCTCAAGTGACAGGGTTTGTTTCCGCGTGTTGAAGTCATCCTTGGTCAACGCACCGTCAACCAATAGATCTGTTAGTCGCTCAAGACGCGCACGGATCTCACTGATTTGCAGCTCAACCGAGCGACACTGCTGCGTGCGTTCATCGCTCTCGACCCAAGCCTTCCAATTCGTCTCCAAGGTGCGTGCATCATCTGATTTGAATTGAAGCATCGCCAGTTGCGACTGCAGCTCATTTTCCAGGACATCTTCCCTGATCGTGGTTGTTGGACAGTTCGATTGCTGGCAACGATAATAGACACGCGCTTTTTGTCGTTCTGGTGACATAGGGCCATCACACAGCCCACATCGAAACAAGCCGCGATAAAGGTGGTTGTGTTTGGTAACTTTCTTCCCCGCTTTCCCAGACTTGATGTCACGCACCAATTTGAATGTCTTGGGATCAATGATTGGTTCATGCACACCTTCGAACACATCGCCGCTTCGCTGCATCACAATTAACCCGGTATAAAACGGGTTTCTGAGGATTGTTTCAATCCCGTGCTTGCTGAGCGGCTTTCCGACGTGGTTGCGCAGGCCACGTTTCTCCATGATCGGCATGAGTGAGCAGATGGAGTGCTGACCGGTCGCGTAAAGCGCAAACAGCTCTTTGATCAATGGTCCCTTTTTGGGGCAAATGCGCTTTGGCAGATCGCGCTTCTTGGTTTTGGATAGTCGGGTATTGTTGTCCAGATAGCCAATTGGTGCGCGGAATGGATACAGCCCTTGTTTGAGCCGCCCTTGCTGCCCTTTCATCACCTCTGTCCTGTGATTGCGGATGAAGTCAGCGGCAATCACCGCAAGTATATCAGCCGTCAGCCGCCCACCACGCGAATTGAAATCGATGTTCTCAGTCGCAATATGGATATCGATACCAAGGTTAGGCAACTGACTGATGGCATCCCAGTCTGTTAGGTTGCGAACAGATCGATCAATCTTATGAAATATGACGCCATCGACAGCACCTGACCGCAGTTCTTTCATCATCTTGTTAAAGATGGGTCGCCCTCGTTTGGCGGCAGATTGTTTTTCTTCAAACCACTTTGAGACGGTGAGATCTTTTTGACGCGCGAACGCAAGAATGGCGTCCTGTTGGGCCTCAAGGGAGACCCCTTCCTCTTGCTTTTTCGTGGAGACGCGGATGTAGCCAAAACACTGTTTCATAAAGAGAATGTTATTCTTCGACTCTATCAGATTTGTCGTTTTCAAGCGAATCTCGCCAAGGCCATGATCCGTCCTCCAGCATGCGCAGATAAATCCGCTTACAAAGCTCGAGGTGTTGTCGCAGATGTTCTTCTTTATCCATGACACCAGTCTACCGATGCCACCAACAACGCCTAGCAGCCAGATTATCACCCAGGGTGATATGGTGGATACATAGATGCCGAGAACGATGCGAGACGTTCACCACTGCGCATGACTTGCACGGCGGCGCGGTGGTTGGGTTGGTTTTGCAGATCTTGGGTGCTGAACGGCTGCAGCATGCGCTGGATAATGGGCGCATCTTTCGATCCCACGCGGAATGCGATGAGGTTCCCGACGTTACCAAAGATCGCGTCCGATACATCATTGTCTGTCTGCGAGAGATGCTGATGGGCCAGCACAAGCCCCAGACGGTACTTGCGGGCCTCTGAGAGCATCCCTGCGAAGCTTTTGGTGGTCAGGTTGGGAAACTCATCAACATAGAGGAAGAACGGCCGTCTGGCGGCTTCTGGTAGCCCATGACGGGTTGTGGCGGCATGCATGATGGATGACGTAATGAGACCGCCGAGGATATTGGCGATGTCTGAGCCAAGGCGTCCTTTGGCGAGGTTCACGATCAGGATTTGTCCCGTGTCCATGATGTTGCGGAACCGTAGCGGGTGCTTGGGTTCACAGAGTGCTGTGCGCACCGCAGGTTGTGCGAGAAACCCACCGAATTTATTGGCGATGGGTGTTATACCGTCTCCGCTGCCTTGGTGATGTAGCTTTGGGAACTCCGTCTTCCAAAAGAACCGCACCTGTTCGTCAGTGATCTGATCAACCACCTGGCGGCGATAGCCGTCATAGGTGAGCATGCGCAGCACATCGCGCAGATCGGCATCTTGGGTCTCAAGCAGGGCGAGGAGCGTAAAGCGCAGGATGTGCTCCATGCGGGCACCCCAGGCGTCCGGCCATTGCTTCTTGAGGGTCTCGATCAAACCAGACGCGACCAGTGGCCGGTGGATGGCTGAGACCTTCGAGAGTGGGTTGTATCCCAAGTTGCACTCTGGATCGCTCACGTTCCAATAGTGATGTGGGACGATCAGATCGCGGTGCAGTGCCGCTGCCAGATCGCCATGGGGATCGATTAAACAGAACCCTGTGCCCTGTCGGGCGTCTTGATGGGTGAGGTTGAGGAGCAATGTAGATTTACCCGTCCCTGTCTGGCCAACAATATACAAATGCTGCAGGCGGTCCGCACCCGCGATGGCAAAGGGTTGAGGTGATTTGTATCGCTGATAAGCGAGACCGAGCACGGCGTGGTGTTTGGTGAACATGCGGCAATTGTCAGCCCTGTGCCGATGCCGCGATAGCAGGCTGTTTATCACTGTCAGTGATATGGTGACTGCTTTGTCTGCAACGGGCTATACGGCATCATAGGCATAGAACAGTTCTTTCTCCCGGCCTCGTCTTTCGAACGGGCGCGCCTGAGCAATCCCGCTCGGACCCGCCTGATTGAAAGGTGAGACCCATGGAAACCAAACAACAAACCGCCACCCCAGACACCATCAACAGCGTCCCAATCTGTCAGACCTGCGCATCAGAGCATATCGCTAAAGATGCCTTTGCCTGCTTCAACCGCGAGAGCGGTCTTTGGGAGCTGGAGAACGTCTTTGATGCAGCCCACTGTCATCAGTGCGAAGGTGCAACCAAACTTGATTGGGTGCCCAGTGATGCCGTGCAGAACCGACGGGTGCGTGCACTGAACGACCGGTTCCGCACAGAAGGTCTTGGCAATGGCACGATTGTGCTGACCCAAGGCATCCAAGAAGGCGGACAGGATTTCATCCTTGCTGCTGTTGATTCCATTCGCGCCTTCAGTGACTTCTCCGAGGACAATGACCCTTGGGGCGAGCATGACTTTGGGGCCGTTGAGATCGAAGGCCAGAAGGCGTTCTGGAAGCTGGACTACTATGATCCAACGCTCACGCAAGGATCAGAGAACCCGGCCAATGAGGCACTGACCCACCGGGTGCTGACGATCATGCTGGCTAGTGAGTACTGAGCGTGAAGGTTGGATATGAGACTTTCACACTCATCTGGGCTGGCCGCGAGATTGCGGTCAGCCATCAGGCAAATTGGCTCAACACCGGCCACTGGCATATTGAGTTGCGGTGTGATGAACGGTTGCCGGTGACAACCACCGGCTACCGTTTGATCTTTGTGCCCGCAGGCAGGGTTTGCGGTTGAGGCTGAGATTGGGGCGTTTATGATGGCAATGCTGGATGACGCGGCACAATCAAAGGACTGGCTGACCTACGTTGAAGACAGCAAACAGATGACGTTGTTCTAAAGAAACGTCGCTTCCGGTTGGGGGTGGTGTTTTGTTTTAGGTCATCCTTGAGAAACACAGCATTCCCTGCATGGAGATCAGCGAAAACTGGACCTAAACGACTAACAACGCGATCCCAAATTGCAGGAGGACAGCAACGTCGATTGGCAATTAATTGCGCCTGGAAAACCGATATAGAATGGATTTGTGGATTCGTTCAAATATTCACATGAAAAGCGCATTTCCGAACGAAAACTTGCGCGATTCCCTTAATCCGTTGGTGGCATGGCACACCTATTTCAAACACGAACGCCCGCACTCCAACCTCGCTGACTTGACACCAGCGGAATATGTTAACCGGTGAAAGGAAGACCAAAACCTGAAAAGAGATAACTCAAAATAGCAGCATCTTAGGGGAGCAGGTTAATACTGACGACAGATTTGTTTCTATTAGTCTATATCAGGATTTTCAAGTTGTGAACAGTTCCCGGCGGCACCGCCACCCAACAGTTCGCAACTGGATACTATAAGTACCTCAAGTTCAACGCATTCTTGGGAGTTGGGGCCAACAAACATTTGCTCTATCGTGTTTAAGTCGCCTACACGACCGTCACCAATAATAAAGGCTAGTGTATGAATTCTCTTTGCCTCGTCAATCGAAAGGCAACCGACTTCGGTTGGGCTTGGGGCATCTGGCAGCTCTAGCGGAATGCCCTTTCCAGATGCCGCGTGTTTTTCAAAACACTCCCAAATAGCGTCGTCAAAAAGACAACGCCCACCAATGTTTGAAGATACTCCTCCAACGGCACCACATAGCAACGCCAAGGTCATTACCCCGACAAAGCGAAAAAATTTAGTCATTTTCATAATCCTTCTAACGTGGTGGCAAGTGGATCGGTTTAATCTCTTTTTCGATTCATAATATCCAAACCAAATAAGAAACTATGCCAAAAATTAGCACGACGACCAATGCGCCTAGAATTACTAGAAAATCAATTGGCGGCCTTGGGATTGGTGGTATGGGCTTTACACTTGGATCGAGTTTCATTCCTCTAATTTTATCCCGGAGACTCAAAACACTCGCATAGCTAAGGTTTATTCTTTGTTTCCACGAACTGGAAAGGGATTGTAAGAATACTGAAAGAACTGCTGAAAGCATTACTCCAAGCAGAGTTGTACCAAAGGCCGTACCGATTGATCCAAACATGTCGGCCTTGGCAAGGACTTCTACGACTGGGTCAGCTACATCAAGTTCCCGGGCGGAAAAGAGCGCACTGCCAATGCCCCAAATTGTTCCAGCAAAAGCAAGCTTGAGCACAAGTTCGTTGGTTGTATGCAAAGAGTCCATATTGGCTTCGGCTTCGGCGTCCAAAAAATCTCGAAAACCTTCCAATGTTGTTTCCCCTTTCGTTGCATCCCTTTCAGGAGTCAAGCCTTCACTAGCAGGATCAAACAAGCCTTCGGTCTTTGCGGCACGTTCAAAAAGCCTGTCCGGAATAGAGCGGACTCGATGCGCGCTATATTTCTCAAATGAAGCTTCAAGATCAGGAAGTGTCTTCAGTTTCGCGCCCCCCTGATCCGAGGCTTCGGAAAAGAGCCTGCTTTGCGGCACAACCCACCTCAAGTAACGGCCGAAAACCTCCGAGCAACCAAAGAGAAAAAGCGAAATTGTCATCCATTGGATATCTCCAAACAAGAGCGTAAAAATACGGAAGGTTCCGGAAAAGTAATTACCGATTAGTGGGTCAAGCCCAGTCACTCGTAGCGAGTTCGTTGCTTGGCAGATGTCGTCGTCAAGCTTTCTCGCGGTACCTTCGCAAAGTCTAACTGCAGACGTGCGTTGGTTAGTGTCATTGAACGCAATCCTCTCGATCGACCTACTCAATGAGTGCTGTGAGTGAACAATCTTCGGGTTGTCGACAATTCCATTGGGCAATAGTCTAGAGTGTGAAAGCAAAGGCATATGCGCCAGGATCACTTCACTTCTTGCGACATTTCCGTTCTCAGACAAATTGAAACCCAGAACAACGTCCCGAAAAATGTCTTCCTCAAACGTGCACTCTGGAATGTCCACGGAACCTGAGTACTTACCAGACATACAAAACTCAAAAACAAACGAATTTTTTATTTCTCCGAGCTCTGTTATTTCGCTCTGTAAGAATTGTAACTGCGCAACCTTGGTTTCATCAAAGTTAAGAAAAATGCTAAGCGTGAGAATATGAACAAAAAAACCAAGTGCACCAAAGATAATCAACTTTAATGAACGTCGAAGTAGTTTTAACCACCCGGATAGAGGACCAAATAAAATATCAATAAATTTGAAGATCATAATCAATTCCTAGCGATTTCGGCTCTGAAGTGCGTCCCAACAAAGCCAGTAAGCTCTAATGTTGCCATCCAGTTGCGTGCCTGCGCATTTTTGGAACCGCGTTCTGACCAGCCTTCACTTTCATCAAATGGAGTTGGTTCCAATCGTGCCACTGCCGCCGCAATCCAATGAATCAAAGCGCCAACTTCATGGCCTGAGTTCATTTCTGGTAGAGGATCATTGTCGCGATCTAGATCGCCAGGTTTAGTGGATAGGGTATTTGCAGCAACATAAACTTTAGCCAACCAATTTTCTACGTAAGGCACGTTTGGAAAACCAATGACTTGAGTTGCATTTTCAATGGTTATATTGGATCCAGAAAGATTGATAGGTAAGCCAAAAATAAGGCTATCTGAAACCCCGGCAATCCAAAATTGATGCGAAGCGAAAAATTGCGGCGTGAGTTCATTTTGTAATGCAGCAACCCCAACGGTGTTCGCGCACGAAGTGGTGACAATAATTGCAGCGTTCCCGTTACGCCCGACAAGGTTCAGGCAGTAGTCATCTACAGGAAGTATCAGTAAGGTCATTGTGGAGCCGTCAGCATTGGCAACGTAGGCACCGGAAGTGTGAACTTTATTGGTACCAGAAGAGCAGTAAGTTCCGGTATCTGCGAGAGCAGTGCCAACCATCTGAGCGATTGAACCAAATTGTTGTTCGAGCTGCTGTGGATTGCTACAAATCCTATCACCAGTACTCACTAACCCGCAAATACCATCAGGGTTGGGCGAAGCGTAAGTTGATATTGGCCCGCTCAAAAGACTGGTTTCATCAAGCCTCCATGCACAGCTGTCGATTTGCACACAGGCACTGGAGCCAGAAGTTGGAGATAATTGTACCCAAGCTCTAAGGTTGCCAATTTCTTCTATCGGCCTCAATTTCGCATCTGGGACCGATGGAAGGCACCCAGTTGGAGGTGATTGCGCCCAGGCCTCTCCACCCAACAATGTGTATAATGTAGCGCAGAGTATCAGTCGCATATGCACGCTCCTGTATTTTCGCACTTACATGTGAACTCGTTGAAGTTTATTTCTACTTCATCAAACCCAAAATCCGCTACGGGATTTGGATCATTTTCAACTACCAGTAGCCGCGCGTCGGTTGGTGGGGAAGTTAGCTTCACGCCCTGAAAAACACCGATTATTACACATCGGCCCCCTCGTCTAGATCCCGAAAAGTTACCATCATTAATAGTATCCAATCGCTCAGTATCGTCACGAAAGCTAAGGCCCACGGCAGCCCTATTTGCCCCACATGGAACAAGAGTGGTTTTTGAGGGGTACGACATCTCGAAAAGCATCGACTGTGGTGCCGCAGCAATTTCTTTCGGCGTAACAGAATCAATAATGACCACCGCGGCAAAACACCCCGCAAAAAGATCAGTAGCTACGATGGTAAACCAATCCCTTCTAGCTACCATATTACCACGCCTTTTGTGAGTGTCAGGCTAGGAGCACCTGCATTGGTAAGCGGCGCTTCTCCACCATAACAAAACTCTGTGCCATCATCAAATACACACAACAACACTTGGATGACGGGGTCAGTCAAACTAGCAGATCCACCCATTGCGATTTGATTCGATGCATCAATTATTTCAACCTCATTAGTAAGAGATATAATGCGATCAAATTGTGCAGGGTTTGTCGAGTTTCGAAGCTGGCCAGTCAGCAGTAGGCTTCCATTTCCGCCATTCAAAGGAAGTGAAACCGTGTCATTTTTTGTATCGAAATCGGACACTAGGAAGACAGGTGTAAGAACTTCAACACCCCTTTGAACTGTGCAATTTCCGTTCGATCGAGAAAACATAAATATTGGCGTGTAGGGTCCTGCCGCAAGTTCCGATGCAGAAAACCTGCGCTGTATGGAGCCAATGGCACTAAGCGAAGTAGGCAACTCAACGTCAAATACTAGACTGATATTATACTCTGTTGTCTTGTTAGCTGGTGACCCAGCACTTGCAGCTATGCAAGGATCGTGAACCTTCAGCCACGAACCAAGATGCGAGCCAATTCTAGCGACGTTGGTATTCAGTGCGCCAACTTCACTGGAAGCACAGCTCTGAAATTGCCTCAGACCCCCTATCAAATCTTCAGACACTTCTAGTCCGAGACACTTGCTCTCTTCTCGAGCCATCGACGGATAAGAATTATACCAAACTGGTATTTTGGAACCTCCGATTGGTTGTTGAGCTGCAACTCTCATTTCAATTGTAGCAAATCGAAACGGCTCCGAGTAAACCTGAAAGTCTGAATCCTTTGCCGACACCAGCCAAGCGATCATGAACCCACCAAAAAGCGCTGCTACCAAGTCAACTTGGTAAATTTCGCTGCTTCGAGACCGTGCCATCGGAAACCTGCGCTACTGAACAACCGCTTTGCATTGCTCGTTTGCGTTTCGACCGCCATCAGGCACTGCTTCGCCTGTCTGGTCGTCAACAAGTCTAATCTGAAGCGTTCTATTGTTTGGGGCATCATTGTCTTCCTGTACAACGTTCATTGGGAAATAACGGTCGCCGTCGTAAGCGATCAATCCCGCAGGCGGAAATACATCCGCACTGCCAGTACAAAATGCAATGTCTGACCCCCGACCTTCAGATAGTATGGAACGCAACACGCTGTTCGATTTTCTCAACCCATCAGTGTTGACATCAGCTTGAACAAGCCTGTTCGCACTGATCCCAAACACCTTAGTTTGATCGCCGATTGCCAAACATTCCCATTCAAAGCTCGAGAAGCTACAGGTGAATTTGCCATCTAGGGCACCGCCAATGATCGGTGTGGGACCAGGAGGAGTCGGCTGCGGTGTGGGTTCTGGTGGCGCACAGCACGGTTTTGGGCCAATTTCGGTACCCTCACCTCCTGAAATTCCAGCAACGCTCGATGTACCGTCACCTTCAACTCCATCGCCATCTGATTTTCCGTCGCCATCACCGTCGCCACCGCCATCTGAGAATAGGTTGGCAAGAATCGCCACCAAGAACGCCGCTCCGCAAACATAAGGGTTTCCGCCGCTTGAAGCACAGATAGTACCAGCCATGTTCATCATCATCGCCATAGCCGCTGCAGAGTTTTCTTGGTTCACAGCTTGATCATAGATATCCGACAGTTGGCCTGCGCATTCCGTTACTTCCGCCCCTGCATCGCCGAGTTGGTCTTTCAGAGCACTAAGATTATTAACAAGCGTCTCATTCTGGGCAAGATCGCCGCGCGCTACACCAAAAATGTCTGTGGGCAGCGAATTACCTGAAACTTTACCCGTCTGTAAGACTGCATCACGACACTGCGCCCAAGCTTGTTGGGTTTGGTTCTTTATCAGATCAAGTTCGTTTAAAATCTCTCGCATTTCTTGTGGAGTGCAGCTTCCCAAATCTGCAAAGTCAAACTCGGCCTGGTCTTCCAGAACATTTTTGGACACAGACTGCACCGTGGTTGCACATCCAACCATCCGTTCCTTAAGTCCGTTAGGCAAATGCTCTTCCGGGACATTTCCCAACGCATTCACAACATCCGGCAATTTTTCAGCTAAGATACCTGCCGACTCCCGCGCTTGCTGCATACCCTCTTCAGTCGCAAAAGCCTGAGCACGTCTATCTGTTTCATGCTCTGCACGGAGTGCTACAACCTCTGCTTCAATCTGTTGGTTTCTTGCATCTTGTTCTTGAAGAAGCCGGATCACGCGATCCCAGTTCGTTTCTTGAGCGAAAGCGGGATCAGCGACACCAGAGAGTATCGTTGTGAAAATAACAGCAAAACAACTCAGATAGGTAGTCCACTTTTTAACAATAAAGTCCATAAAAAATCTCCATCCAACAAGGCAATAAGCTTAACTCCACTCAACCAAAAAGGAAGTGAAAAAAACTCCCTGCAACCAACCACTTACTCGCGCTCTTTCTTTGGAAGACTTTTGGAACTGAATGTTTTAGCCAAAAATCTGTTAAAGAGATCATCAAACTACCAACCAAAAAGAGCTAAGGGATCGCGTGTGCTCTCTTTGCGATTTTGCCCACGGACGGTTTGCGGGACTGACCAAAATTCGACATGAACATGGGTCGGGATATCTGCACCTATAGCGTTGCCAGTACGTCCAATTTTTCCAATTTCTTGCCCCGCTGCCACTGGACCACTCGAAACATCGATATCGGAAAGGTGAGAAAATCGGAAATGCACGTTGCACAGGGCAGGTGGTGAGAGTACAGCAATTTCAAAGTTTAGGTCAATAAATTTCCCCAGCCCTCCAACTTCGCCGCTGTCGATTACACCATCAATCGGTGCAAACAGCACTTCCCCAACATCACCAAGCACATCAGTTCCCGCATGGAGCCGTGCGCCGCCGTTACGGGTATCTCCCCAAAGACCAATACGTGGGTTCAATTCTGGGCGAATTGGGACACGTTGAGCGACACCTCTAATTTGCATATCTACAGGTGGTACAAATATTAAAGCCCGAGCAGCCCGAAAAACCTTATCTGGGTCGCAGACAGCTTGTGGAGGAGCTTGATTGTCCGAACCATAATCAACATCAGGACTTGCATTAGCAGAAACAGAAACTCCAATCGAAAGAACTAAAGTTAGAAACGACCAAAATACTTTCATAATCAGATTCCCAAAAATTTGCTTGGCGCGCATAATATGTACTTCAAACTTTTCGATCGAGCATGCCTAAAAAGAATGCCCTGTCAACAGACCGCCAGCGACAACCTTACCACTATTCGCCTTTTTCACTCACGACACCTAGCGTCGCTGCCATACACGCGACAAAGCTCTTTTTCTGTTTTCCTACAGTTTGAGCTGTTCGCCGGGGCACTTTCTGTTGCCGCATGCGGTAGCAGACAGACAGGTTTCACTGAACTGTCCGCTGCTACTAGTCGCGACACCCTATTTATCGTGCGACCATTCTGACCTGTAAGTTCGCTCCGATATTTACGTCAAAACGTAGACAGTGTTGGGATGGGTCAGCCGCTTATCCCAGTTCTGTACAGCATCAGTCGCATCTGCTGCACAGCCGATCAGACACGCATGTGATAGGGACGCACACTACATTGATATGTGGCGTTCTGGGACCGGAACATCTGACGTGTTCCGGCGACAAACGCACATATCAACCCAAAGTGTTCACTCTCACATGGAAAGTACTCACCGTATCACCCTGCATGATATCCTGCCTACTAGGATGTCATTGTCTCCCGCCATAGACTGAAGCTCTAGACGATTATTCAATAAGCAAAATCTATGAGAACCCAATTCTCCGCTGATCTGCGTCTTGCACGTAGAAAGGCGGGTTATACCCAAGCGGATATTGCCGCTTTGATCTGTGATCACCAGTCGATGGTCTCTGCGCTTGAGAACGGATCACAGCGTCCTGATCTTGAGCAAATTATAAGCCTGTCGCTGATCTATGGACGGTCGTTTGAATCCCTCTTTGCAGAGGTGATGGAAGACTGTTCCAGAAAGCTCAAACGGCGCTTGAAGCACCTGCCAAGCAATGTGCGCGACACAGCGCATACATTTAACCGACAATCGTCGCTCAAAGCTCTGCATGAGCGCCTCACTAAGCCCATACCCCATGGCAGCGCTTAGTGTGTTGGCGGTCGCAGTGGCGACCGGCAAGGTGAGCTATGTGTACCTCTCCGGTGGCCGCCTGCAGGACTGGGGCATCGGCCTTAAGGTGACCAAGTCTAGCAATGATCTGGTTGGCTTTGTGCAAGAGCTGATCAATGAGCTGAAGCCGGACGTGGTTGTGACTGAGAAGTGTGGCAAGGGCTGTCGCAAGGGTGATTGGGCGAGAGCGCACATTCGGTCCATTGCCGCGCTCGCAAGCCACAACCCGGTACTGGACGTGTCTGTGCAGCGACCAAGGGGTTTCCCCTCGAAGTATGACGAGGCACACGCGCTCGCCAAAGCCTACCCAGGGATTGAAGGCTATCTGCCCAAGCACCGCAGGCGGATCTTTGATTTTGAACCGCGCAGCATGGTGTTGTTTGAGGCACTGGCGCTGGCGGATGCCGTGATCAAGGGGCCGCCAATGAGGTTGGCCACTGCGATGGGATAGCCAACAAAGATGTCGTGAGAAACCACCCTGTTGGGGTGGTTTTCTTAATCTTGGATAGAAGAAACGGATCGCAGAAGCTTATTCAGAACTCATTTCTGGGGAGGCCTCTGATCCATCTTTACTCCCAGCAGACCACAGAACGACATCCGGTTTCCGTCCGAAATGGCCAGTATCTGAATCTACCTTTCAGTTGTGCGTGTTAGCCAGCCAAGCCAGTAACATTTATGACCCGACTAAATCATAGGCACATCCGGCGGTTCATCGCCATTTTCCGAACCGTCGTCCGAACCACCGCCATCTTGTTTTCGCGACGATACACCGTCCGTTTCAGTGCCGTCGTCACTCACATCCGCACCCAAATCCTCATCTTCACCGTCCTCCGCGTTGGCCTCCTCACCCCTTCCATACTTCGCCTCCATCTCTTCCTTCAACGCCCCCACATCCCCACGCCTTTCAAACCCTGCCAAAGCATCCGGCACGCCCTTGATCGGCACAAACCCCTGCTTTCGGGAGTGCATCCCAAAGGTGAACTCCGGCAGGTTAAGAATATCCTCGGCTTTGATCTGCATGCTGCCTGCGAACTTGGCAGCGTCTTCGCGGAAGGAAGTCCAGATGATCTTGGTGGCGGTATTCACCATCAGCGGATCTGCAATGCTGCCATTGCCCTTGGTGCCGCGTGATTGCGAGATGCTTTGGTGGGCCACGATCAACCCGATGTTCGCCTTGCGGGCCTGCTCCAGCATGTCAGAGATCGAGCGATCAAAGTACTCGTGAGCTTCATCCACAATCAGGTACACTGGCCGCATGGTGTGACCTTCGGCAAACCGTCGATGTGACGCCCGCAAGATCATCGCAATAAACAACCGCCCAAAGAACGCAGAGGCGGCATCATCCAGCATCGGTTTGTTGGTATCGATCAAGATCAGCTTTTGGGTGGCCAGCTCCTCAAACATATCGATCTTGTTCTCCGTCGCTGAGAATAAGCGGCGGAAGGTTGGGTTCAAAAGCAGGCTATCAATGCGACGCCGGATCGCTTCCTTGGTGCGGGTGTATTCCTTGGATGGAAAGTCCACCGCAAAGAACCGGCGCATGTTCTGATCAAGCTGGCTGATCTCTTGTGCGTATTGTTCGTGACTACCCTCAGCCAAGATATCCATGAAGGTGTAGATATTGCCGCCTTTGATACTGATCACCAACTGGATCACATATTGGAAGATCGTTTTCTGGGGATTGGTGAAGTCTGCCCCCATCATGCCCTCAAGCACAAAGCTCAACAAACCCACTGTCTTGTTGATCAGAGTCTCACCTTCGATCCCGCGCCCACGCATCTCGTCATAACCCACATCAAACAGATTGAGCGCCAGGTCATACTTGGGGGTGATATGAGTGGTATCCGCGATGTCGAGCTTGGCCAGTTTCTCGGTAAGCTGGGTTTGGCTGTCGATCACAACCACGCAGCAATCCTCATCAGACCGCAGATCATGCGCAATGATGTTCTCAATCAGGTTGGTCTTGCCTGACCCTGATGAGCCAAGGAGATACGTGTGACGGGCCCGATCTGTGATGCCGACCATTTCGTCCACATTGGCCAATGGCAGCAGCGGCGTGTCCTTGAGATAACGCCAGACATAGTCATCATGTTTAGACTTGCTGGGCATCACCTCGTTCTCATCGCGGTAGTTGGCGTCAAGCTGATCAGTCAGTGGTTTGAACACGCCATCATCATTGATGAACCGCAGAATAAGACGTTCAATCTCTAGATTGCTGCGTTCTCGCTTGGAGTGGAACATCTGATTGTCGTCTGTATGGACAGGTTCATAGTCAGACAGGGCCCAAACCAAATTGCGCTCAAAGGCTTTGTAGTGGTCAGGTTGGGCTGCCTTGATGAACCGCTCCAACTCATCTTGGTATCGCGCAAGCTTGATCTGGTCATCACCAACGGGCGGCAACACCGGCGGCTGCAGGCCTTCCTGCTGGTAGAGGTCCTTGGCAATGCGGTGCAGCGCGCTGCTTTCTATCCCGGCATCAAAAAGCGCCGCTGTCAGGTGATCGATTGATGGTGAGAGCCCCTGTGCCCTCTGATACAGCGCCTCAGTACGCTCTCGTGCCTCACGGCGGTGCTTTTCCGGCAAATGGATGTTGTATGCGTAATAGAGGCCCCCGCCGCCAATCAGGACAATCGGCGCAACAAACATCCCAACAAACACGATGCCCACCGCCACCATCATTATGATGATGGCGGTGCCAATGAGGCTGCCAAAGAGCTCAGCAAAATCATCCATTACAGCTCAAAGCTCGCCGTTGCTTTCTCAACCTCAGCATTGCCGACAATCCAGTTCTTGAGCGTCACGAGGCCATTCTTCAAATGCTCTTCATATTCCTTGGCTTCCACTGGCGTGCCAAAGTGATAGACGTCTTCGCCTTTCATCAGCTTGCTCACCGTGAGATCGAAGTTATTGGCATCAACCCCGCTGACAGCAGCGGTCAATAACTTGCGGCCTAAGCCCCGACTGGCGTGCTTTTCGGCGGCCATATCGGACATGTCAGCCGGATACCCACGGTCCAAGATCACGTCACGCTCAAGCCTGCGTTCACGGATAATGGCTAGCTCCTCAGTGTTGAATTCCACCTTCAGGGCAACCCCGTGGAATGTCGTCTTCCGGATCAAACCGGCTGTCTTTTGGACGTGATTAATCGTAACTTTCATATCTAACTTCCTTTAATCAAATGATAGGTTTTAAGGTCTGCATGGTCTCTACTCAGCCAGCCATCATGCAGGAATTTGTGGCGTACAGTGTCGATGGTAGAGAAGCGGTAATAGGGGTGGAATGAGGCGGAAAGCGATGCTGCGGCGGTGCGCATGTTGGCGACACGCGCATCACTGTTGGTGATCACCAAGACATGGAACCCAGAGAAGCGGCCCAGACGCGCAAAACGGTCTTTCACGCGCCTGCTCGCCAGATACTGGTCATACTGGGCCAACTTATCGGTGAAGCTCTTCACGCTCACCTGAGGCCGGTCACTGACCAATGTCGTGGTCCCGAGATCAACCTCAATCAAGAACAAGACTCGCTTGCCGCTCGCACGGTGCTCAATGGCAAACCCGGCATCCGGCACAATCTTGTTCTCAGGTGTCAGCGGCGTGGTCACATAGTCGGTGGTTTCTTTGCGCCAATGCCGCCCGATCTTCTCGCGACGGTATTCAACCAACGTGCTCATCAAGCGGTATGCCTGAAGCTTCCGACAATCTCGCTCAATGAATGACAACACATCCAGCGTTGCAATCCGGTGATACATCAGAGGCGACCATCGCGTGTTGATCTTAACCTGAGAGAAGGGGCCGATGTCTTCCCCACCTGCAGCCAGCTCAGCTGCCAACAGACGGTGTCCACTGCGGGTCAGATAATAGACCTTCGGTGTCTTGCCCATGCCGCGAATGCCGGTGTTACCAAACCAGCCAAGCAACTTGTGCCGCTCCAACCGCAACAACATCGCAGAGGCTGATTTCGACTTGATGCCCACCATCACCGCCACCTGGTTCACCGTTAAATATCGGTATTCCAAAATGGCGCGCAGGGCAGCCGTGGTCACTGTCGTAACCGAGAGGTCAACAACTTTAGGCATACTGAATCACTTTTTAAACTACCTGAAATCGTGGCGGATTTCGTATCGACTTGTAAAGTTGACAGTCTGTTTCCAAATCAGGGACTTAAGGGGTGTAGAGCAGTCCGAGATATAGGTGCATTCGCCCTATATCCCACCCAACCACCCAATATGACGCAACATCAAGAAGCTGCTAAAAACGCTTAGGGCATTTTTCTTATTATCAATTGCAACGACACAGCCTATGGTGGAACGAACTATGTATTCCCTCGCGTTGTTTAGTATGTTCAGGCATTTCCCAATCAAAAGGAGAAGACCCCATGCAGCCAAATATTAATTCAATGACCCGCAAAGAACTTGAGAAGCTCAAGGCAAACGTCGATAAAGCGCTCACCCGCGTCGAAAAGACAGAAATGAAAGAGGCGCTCGCCGCCGCAGAAAAGGCAGCGAAGGCACACGGATTCTCTTTGGCTGAGATTACCGGCGGGGGCGCACCGGCGGCAAAAACAATAATCAAGAAAACTAAAACCACCAAAAAGCCAAGCCCACCAAAGTATGCCAATCCTGCTGACAAGACCCAGACGTGGTCTGGTAAAGGCCGCCAACCTGAATGGTTCAAGGCCGCCATGGCCAGCGGCAAGACACCGGATGACGTCGCGATCTAAACTGTGCTCAAAAAGCTGGGGTGCGCTGCACCACATCGCACCTTAGCGCCGTTTACAATACAACCCGGCCTGATATCCAATGTACGCCCCGGAACAGCAGTTGGACCCCAGCATGTCAGACAACCTCTTCGAACTTGATGCCTATCTGCAATCAGATGACAGTCCCGCAAACTGCATGATGTTGTCTGATTTGGATGGGTTTCTCACAGCCGTCGTTTGCACACCGACGTCAATTCCAAACTGGGCGGACGTGGCATTTGGTGCAGCTGCATCCGTTCCGCAACGGATCATGGATCTGACCACACAACGGCTGGAGGCTATCAAGGCCACGCTGTCATCAGCAACGCCAGTTCTTGAACCCGTCTTCTGGCAAGCACCAGAAGGCCACGCCATCGCCATGGATTGGTGTGAAGGGTTTATCGAAGCGATCAAGCTCAACCCGAAACCGTGGGATGAGTTCGGGCAATCACCACACGGCGCAAAGCTCATGTTGCCAATCCTGGTTCACATGTTTGACGACGACGGCAACTCGGTGTTTGGGCTCTCCGAAGAGGATATCGATGAATCCCTAGCGGTAGCTGGCGATGCCATTCCGCAGGTGGTTCCGTTGATTTATCGGGGTTTGCGGGGGCTGTAGGTGGAAGCAATGATTGCTGCGTTATCTTTGGAATCGCCGTCAAATTTCCGAATTTTGCTTCGCATCAATTTTCATTCAGCGGGAATGGCCAAGTGTCACGACGCCGCGCTGCAGCTTCCCCGAAGCGGACGTTGGCGATGTTGCGCAGCATTCTAAGAGAATGGACAGCGGCTCTCCGAACATGAAAGGCGCTATTTGAACGGCAAAGTGGTGCGCGTTCGTGCGCACAAGCGAGGTCAATCAGCGGATCGCGATTTTGGTCCGGCTGCGTGCTGGGTCAAGAGGGTTGTTAAACGCTCTGCCGATCTTGGAGTAGGTGCAGAGGCTTTTCGGATCACGATCTGTAATTGGCTGGAGCGGCCCAAACCGGGCTTTGAGAGTTTTTTGAGTTCCGCAGTGCAGCTTTCCTACAGCAGACGTTCATCAATCCGCATCGGTACGATTCAGTTACTGCAACTATCCGCACAATCGAAATCAAGCACCATCTGGCGAGTGTTTTTTGTTGCTTGAAAATGCCAGATTGAAGCATCAAATTCCCGACGCGAAATACTCAGGAGATCCGCCGCAAAACTGAAAGTGTCGCGCAGATAGTCATAGCCATCATCTTCTAATCCAGCCAACTCAGCGAATCCGCGGATGTGGCGGTCCACAGCAATGCAATCGACCCCTACCAAGCAGGCCATATAGTCCACAGTCTTCGGACCGATGCCTCTAACCTCCCGAATATCAACGCGAAAGGCATCATCAAGTAGTGCTTCGCCCAAATCCGAGGTGTCCTCAATACGAGAGCAAACTAGAAATTCCACAAGATCATCAAAGCGCGAGACTTTCTCATGATGTTGCCATTGAAGAAACTTGCCGCTTCCCTGCGTCGTAATAATTTGGGTCACAGCAGTCACAGTCGTCGCGTGTGGAAAGATCTCCAGTATCGCCTGCACACGTGGCCGAACGATCGTTGAGTAGTTTAAACCCGCTTGGAGAATCGAGTCAGCAAGAACCGCTCCCATGTGGTGATAGACTGGGCGGATCGGGACATTCGCTCTTAGGATGCCTTCGCCAACCGCATGATCGGCAATGCACCTCGCAGCACATAACGCATTCGAATAGTCAGTCTGTTCTTGCATATGTGTCCCCCGAATCATGCAATGCCAGCCTCTTTCAGGGCGTTGAGCCTCTCTACGCAGTTCGGGCATGCCCCACAAGGAAATGAGCTAGAAGCCTGACACGAGAATGTCCGCCCTATCGGCACACCTAACTCAACGGCTTCACGCACGACGTCACTCTTGGAACTGGTCCCAAAAGGCGCGTGAAATCTGACTGCACCAACACCTACGGACAGTTCGTCGAGACCATTCATGAAGTCGGTACTACAGTCGATTTCTTTGGCGTGATTGCTGTTTATGAAACCTGAGTAAACGTCGAGGATGCCAACGGTTTGTGCTCGAGCGGCAGCAGAAGCGAAGAACAACAACGTTCGGTATGGAATATACAAATCGTCATCCACAACGGACTCGGTCCAAAGGTCTGCTTCGACGATCATACGCGACGTCGATCCCTTGAAAATATCCGATAGAGTAATGCGCTCTGGTGGCATAGTCTCCGAAGGCAATACCTCGTTTACCTTGGCCCATTCAGTCTCTGCACAATGTTGCCCGTAGTCGAAGAAGATTGGGTAGACTTCAATACCTTCTTTGATGAGAGAATAGCATACTGTGGTTGAGTCCAGACCACCTGATACCATGACGAGTGCGCGCTTCATTGGCGGGATGCTCGTAGATTAGACATGGCATCGAAGAGGCCGTTGAGACAGATATCAAGGTTGTCTGAGTATGTCTTGCTTCCTGCAATCACCATCGTGTTCGTGTTTTCCTTTAGTGGGTCGTAAGTGATCACTGGGATATCTGTGGCCATAGCCCAACCCATTTCAACAAGAGTGCCGGGATCACGCGTCAAAGGCACTGCTAAGACAAGTTCACAGTCTTTAAGCAGCGTGACGTCGGCCATGAACATCGTGTGCATTTCATCAACACTGCTGTCTTTCTTTAGTTCGCCATTTTCGAAAACGGGACGCCTGACTTTGAAGTTGTGATAGGCAAGCGCCTCAAGTGCCTGATCAATAAAAGTGCGTTCAATGTAGGTGAAATCAGGGGCGGCAAAGTAAACTTGGAATTTTGGGCGTTCATGCCAGGGCATGAAAGTCCCACCGAGGCCGCGCATTTGATCAATTGAAAGAGTGAGGCTGCGCCCCACGTCTCGTTTAAAATCATCGGGAAAGGTGGTCTGGGCATAGCACGTTGCGGCGCGAGCAGCTTTCCAGCCAGCATCCTGCATGTTCGCCTTGATAAGCGACACAAACACCGCCGAATAGACGTCACCAACACCAACCGAATTGACTGTTTCTCCGAGCAAAGCAGGAAACTCGTATACACTATCGCTATCAATATCGAAAAGACGACTACCACCACGGTTTTCTTTCAACAGAACGCATGTTGGGCCAAATGAACGAAGATCATCAATCAAACGCGCAACATCAGTAGCCGCATTTTCCAAAAACAAGTTGGATGACGTAGATGTAATCAGCGCGAGTATGCGGCCTTTAAAGGCAGCTAGTGGTTTTGTGTCCGGAAGATCGTAAGCGATATCAAAACTGACTTCCGCATCATCAGAGATTAAATCAGCAACAAATGACAAATCAAACTTACCGGGGAATATCAGGCATCTTTTGAACTTCTTGACGTCTTTACTGTGTTCAAGGAATTTGACTGACTTCTCGTCTCTGAGAATATCTTGGTATCCCTGATCGGCAATTTCTGTTGGATCACCGATAGCCATTACGTTAGGTGAGCCTTCTACGTCAGCCAACCAAATGAACTCAGTGCATCCGAGGTGTTCAAGGTATTTGCGGGCATTATCAACCAAATACGCAGGGCATACAGCTGCCACAGCGAAACTCTGGTCAACCGCCCACACGCCGCGTGCAGCGTGAACTATGCCGCCCAGCCGCAATTTGCTTTCAGCGTTTGCATTGGGGAGCGTGAAATCAACAAAGACCTCCCCTATCAGGAGCAGGTCAGTATTGCCGTTCATGGCTGACGTGGGCCAAAGTCCACGTTCACCGAGGCTACGGAACCCGACGTAGAAGCTATAACACGACCGTTGTAAGTGAAGCCCGCGTTTAAACAATCGGCAAGGTAATTAAGACGAGTAGGAAGCGCACCTACGCTCAAGCCGTTTGGATCAATTGCCATGAGCCTTCCGCGAAGCTCCAGTGTCAATATTGTATTTGTTGGTGGGACATCTTGATTTGCCGCAAAGTAGTCACATTGCTCCACTTCCTCCAAGACACAAGCGAATGCTCTGTCGCAACGATCCTCTCCACTTGCTCCACCGCCGCCAGTGCCGGTGTCGCTTTTACCGCCCCCCGATCCTGAGTAGTCCGAAAAGCGTCCTGATCCTGTGCTGCCCATGTCTCTCTCCAAATCAATATCTTGCGTTAATTGGTGAATACTTCACTAGAAGATGTCGTATAGCAAGATACAATTTAGGGTTGTCGGCCGCATTACCCAACATCAGGTAAGGCCAACAATGCCTTGTGCATGCGCCTGTGGGAATATAAAATGGAATTGGGGGAGCGGCCAGACCGTTGGACAAATGGAAAACCCAGAGCGCTGCAATGTATTGCAGAACATCTTCACCCGCGCTCAGATGGTGGAGCGGACACGCCGGAAAACATTGTTGCAGCTTGTTGGTTTTGCAACACCACACGCCACAAAAAGAAGCAAGCACGTTCGCCACAGCAACACCGAGAACATGCAAGGAAACGCATGCGCCAGGGACGCTGGTTGCAGGCTAGATCCATTTAGCTGCGAAGACAGTTGCTTCCGGCCCAAACCTGCCGTTGATCCGATCGCCTGACTCTGCAGTGCGGCTTCCGTTGAGCTACCATCTGGAGTTCGTGCAACACAACGAGGACGCAGCGGACCTCATTGTCGACACAGCTTCCAACCAGATTTGTCGACACACCTATCAAACGAGTGTTGGTACCAACTCGTATCCAATATGTTGTAGTAGCCAACAAGACGTTCTACCGTCACCTCAAAGCAAATAAGGGACCGAGAATGTCAGAAGCCATCGACACCGACGATTGGAATGCCGAGTATGAGGACGAAGTTGCAGTCCAGGACCTGAGTTCACTCGTAGTATTCTCACGTGATTGGACCGTAGAGACGATATTCAGCCAAATTTCTAAGGGGAATATTGATCTAAACCCTGAGTTTCAAAGGCGAAATGCTTGGAACGACATTAAACGAAGTAAGTTGATTGAATCCCTTGTTTCAAACCTTCCAGTTCCAGAAATTGTTCTTGCAGAAGATCGAAACAAAAAAGGTTCATTCATTGTTATCGATGGAAAACAAAGACTACTTGCAATTGCGGGGTTTATTGATCCAGAGAAATATCAATCGTGGAAGACCGCCAAACTGAAATCCTTGAATGTTCGACCCGACCTAAACGGCACTACATATGACCTTTTGACAAACGACACCGAGCTTGAAGACGAACTTCGGCAGTTCATGAATTCGGATATCCGCTGCACTGTTCTCTCAAACTATACCAATGATCAAGTTCTGTATGATGTTTTTTACCGACTTAACTCCGGCAGTGTCCCTTTAAGTTCACAAGAGCTGAGGCAGGTGTTAAATCGTGGTGAGTTCACGAAGTTTTTAATGTCAGAAACCAATAAAGTTATTCCGCTTCACGACGTAATGAATCTATCCGGTCCCGACGCACGCTTGCGAGATGCAGAAATCTTGCTTCGGTTTATATCGTTCTATAAGTACGGCAAAAATTACCAAGGTAACCTGACAAACTTTCTCAGCGAAACGCTTTCGCATGTCAACCGAGATTGGGACGTTTTATCTGAAGAAATTGAGGTAATTACAAGAAAATTTCATGACTCGACAGAAATTCTGCGTGATGTTTTTCCCAACGGAAAAGTTGGCAGGAAATACGCAAATGGAAAATGGGAGTCTCGCTTTAATCGCGTGCTGTTCGAAGTCGAGTGTTATTATTTTACGATGATCGATCCTGACCTTGCGCGCGGAAAGAAAAATGAGTTTGAGAGTGCCGTGAGGGAACAACTGGGTTTGGATGCCGCGTTCATCGACAGTATTGAATCTACAACAAAAACAATTGATCGCTACTACACACGGTTTTCCGCATTTCAGAATCTCGTAAACCGAGTTTATGAACTTGATATCAGCTCTATCCCAGTGAAAAATCCGGAGTAAATATGGCGAGTATTGAGGACTCTCTGCAGGATTTGAGAGACGAAATTGATGAACTGAATCGGCGCTATCTTGTTCAATATTTTCCTGCCCAGCCGGAACATACACCGGATCTCTTTGAATATGACGTGAAGTCATTTTGTGTGCTGGCGCACGCTTGCTTCGAGGAGTTCGTTGAGCAAGTGTCTGAAAGTATCTTGAACGAAATCCCCAAGGATTTTCAAAACAAGAAAATCAGTCTTTCTACGGCTGCTCTTTTGTTGACTTACGCGAACAAACCGCAAGTCGAAATCAGCGAAGAAGATAAACTAGATTCTTGCTTCGATATCATCCGCAAAGCTCTTGATGAATGCAAACAGAAGCATTCTATTTCCATTAAAGATAATCATGGTTTCTCGCTAAAGTATCTGAGAAAGATGCTTGTCCCGGTCGGCTTGAATGCCAATTTCGGTCCGACGGAAACCAGTGCCATAAAGAAGTTGGCAGAGGCTCGGGGGTCTTTCGCACATGGGCGTTCAAAAAGAGCAGAATATGGTGAATATAAAAGAGCGACAACACCATTGCCGCCTGATGAGGCAAGCGAAATCGTCCAAGATTGCCTAAGGGCCTGTGTTAAAGTCAAGGATTTGGCGAGCGAACGTTGGTAGATGTCTGCTTTGGCTCTGGCGTTGCCGGGAATTATGCGTGTTCGGCGAAGGTCCGCTTTGGTGCTGAGCTGTAGTGGTTCCGATGTGATCTGACAGTTGGCCGTTTTTCTGGCGGCGTCTGTCAGGCGAAGTTCAGTTCACGAACTTTTCCTTCCAGATTTCTTTCCCCTCGATCATAGTTTCGAAGGGTGTTCTGCCGCAACACATTTTGCCCTGATGCGTGCGCTCGTGGTTATAGTGGTGCAGCCATTCATCCAGATCGACCTGAAGCGCATCGATGCTGTCATAGAGCTTCTTGCGGAAGGTGATTTGGTAGAACTCCTGCAGGATCGTCTTGTGGAACCGCTCTCAGATGCCGTTGGTCTGCGGTGATTTGACCTTGGTCTTGGTATGGTCAATGTCGTTAATTGCTAAGAAGAGCTGGAAGTCATGTTTGTCGACGCGTCCACAATATTCCGTACCGCGATCCGTCAGGATGCGTAGCACCGGCAGGTCATGTTCTTCGTGGAAGGGCAGCACCCGGTCGTTGAGCAGGTCCGCCGCCGTGATTGGCGTCTTAGTGGTATACAGCTTGGCGTGGGCCACCTTGCTGTAGGTGTCCACGTAGGTTTGCTGATACACACGCCCGACACCCTTCAGAGTGCCAACGTAGAACGTGTCCTGACTGCCTAGATAGCCCGGATGGGCCGTCTCGATCTCACCACAGGCTTCGTCATCGTGCTTTTTCTTTTCCAGCGCCTGCACCTGCGCTTCGGTTAGAATGCCGCCGTCTTCGGCAACCTTGGCTTCCAGTGCTTTGAGCCGGTTTTTGAAATTGGCCAGATCGTGCCGCAGCCAAATTGACCGCACGCCCGAGGGCGAGACAAAGACCCCCAGCTTGCGCAGCTCGTTCGAAGTGCGGGCCTGACCATAGGCCGGGAAGTCGGTGGCGGATCTGATCACCGCGTCCTCGGTCGCCTCGTCCACCCGGTTCGCCAGATTGGGCTTGCGGCGCGGGCGCTCAAAAAGGGCCTCAACGCCGCCATCCTCGACCGCCGACTTGTAGCGGTAGAACGTGTCGCGCGACATCCCCATGACCTGGCAGGCCTTGGACACGTTGCCCAGCTCTTCGGCCAGGTTCAGCAGCCCAGTCTTGTGCTTGATGATTTTTTCAGAAGTATTCAACATTGTGGTTTCCTTGTTTGATGGTTCGGTTTGCACCTCCATCAAAACGGACAACCATCATCTCGTTCAAGAGATGCGCCGTCCCAATTTCAGCTTGCTGAGAAGGGGACGGTGTCAGATCACATCGAGACTAATTCAGCTGAGCCGATTAGAATTCGCACTCGCAGCAAAGGTCCGCCCTCTTGGTCGGATGGCCAGGTTTGCAACCCCGGCCACCCAGCTCCCTTTCAGGAGTGTCAGTTCAGCACTTCACGTTGCGCCAGACGTTGTTCAAGCCACTCCAGCACTTCACTTTCAACCCAACCCACGCGGTTCGGGCCCAGCTGTACCCGCTTGGGGAATAGGCCTGCCTTCTCCAGACGTGCAGTGTGTTGCGGTGAGTACAAGACCAACTCCTTGACCTGACGTTTCGAAAGTATCCTCATCACGATCTCTCCTAGATAGAAGAGCATCGCGATGCTCGGGTTTCGACAAACTCCCCGAGGAGGTGGCAGGCTAGCAGCTTATGGTTGTGGATCAAGTCACAGAATAAGTCTTCAGAACTTCCGATAGATGCTGTTCATACTGCACAAAGGCGTCGTGCATCTCTTCCATGTATGCGTGGCGGTTATATACTGCCGCTACGCCGCTGATCGTGCCAGAGACGTGGTTCAATATCCGTTCGGTGACGTGGATCGGTGTTCCAAGCTTAGCCATATTGCTGCTGAAAGTGCGTCGTAGGTCGTGCAGGGTATATTGTTCTACCTCTAAATCTTGATCGAAGGATGCTTTGCATTTTGAGAATCCATTAAAAGGCTTGTCGTCCTCAAACCGTGATGGGAACAGCAGGTCTGTCTTGCCGGGCAGGGTGGCGATCACATTCAGTGCCCGCTTCCCCACTGGGATTGAGTGCGCGCGCCCATTTTTCACAAACTCCGATGGATACATGATCCTTTCGTTCACCAGCCAGCTTCCACGCAGCCCAACCACTTCCCCTTTGCGTTGCCCCGTGAGGATTAGAAGCTGGACGATGGGTCCGTATGGATAGCCAAACTCACTTGCCCGTTGCCAGACGGACGCTAACTCTTGGTCAGTGAGGATGCGCTCTCGGGGGCGAGATTTGAACGTCATTGGTGGGACTGGTGCCAGATCAATGAGTCCACGCTTAACGCACCAGTTCAACATCGTTCTGATTGCTACAAAGGCGTGCTGCTGTTCTGATGGCTTGGCCTTCAGTTTTTCGATCACTGACGCAATGTCGTGGCGAGATAGGTCAGCAATGTTGCATTCAAAGTGAAAGTGACGATTGAGTAAGCGGCGGTATTCTTCGACGGTGCGCGGTTTTGTTCGGACCTCACAGTCAGCTAAGAATTTGGAACGAGCGACTGCAAACGAAACCTTAGGCAAGGCGGTCTTCGGGTGCAGTTCGTCGAGAGCGATGTCTACCTGCGCCTGCTTGGCCAGGCGACGAGCTTCAGACAGCGACAAGTCAGGATAGCGACCGAGTGAACGGCGGCGGCGATCCTTACCGTATAGAACCACAAAGGTCTTCGTTCCCCCTTGAGACACCCGGACACCAAAGCCGGGCAGGGTGCTGTCGTAGTATGTCTTTTGCCCCGTTTCTGGGGCCTTCAGACGTTTAATCTGTAAGTCGGTTAGGCTCATTTAGGCTCTCATATCACTGGCGTATAGGTGGTTTTCTATGGTTCGCTATGTTCATAGAATACACGTAAAGTGCTATATAATATAGGGAAAATGAGCTGCAATGTTCAGGTATGGAAAAGTGCAAAAACAGATTTGTAATCAGTAGGTCCGCGGTTCGAGTCCGTGTGGGGGCACCATTTCACCATCCAAATTTATCCAATGACATCCGATTGAGCCTTGTTTATAAAGGTTGTATTGAGATCGTTTGTCCAGCGCCGTTTGATAGCATTCAGCTGCGTACCCCCAGAAAAGGGGTATTTTTGGGGGTACGATGGAAATCAGAAAAAATGCGTACCCCCAACATGCCCTTAAGTGACATTAAACTTCGAAATCTAAAATCGGGCGATAAACCGTACAAAGTAAGCGATTTTGAAGGCCTATTTGTCCTCGCGAAAGTAAGTGGCGCAAAGTCATGGCGGTTCAAATATCGTATCGACGGCAAGGAACGGCTCTTAGTCATCGGAGACTACCCGGCTGTAAGTTTGGCTAAGGCACGTCAATCGCGAGACTTAGCGAAGGCGCAACTCGCTGACGGCATTGATCCAAACGAAGCGAAACAAGAAGATCGGCGTGTCAGGCTTGAGGTCAAAGGGCAAACCTTTGAAAGGATTGCCTCGGCATTTTTAGCCAAACAGCGCAAAGAGGGTAAGTCGGCGGCGACATTATCAAAGACTGAATATCATTTGAAGCTGGCAAACCAAGATTTTGGCCGCAAGCCTATTGCTGAAATCACTGCGCCAATGATCTTAAAAACTTTGCGGAAGGTAGAGGCGAAAGGCAATTATGAGACTGCGCATCGCTTGCGCGCGCGTATCGGCTCAGCCTTTCGCTACGCTGTTGCCAGTGGAATCGCAGAAACTGATCCGACTTATGCCCTGCGCGATGCTTTGATTCGCCCGACGCGTGTACACCGCGCCGCGATCATAGAACCCAAGGCGCTGGGCCGTTTGATGGTCGAGATCGATGGTTTTGAGGGGCAGGCGACTACACGGATAGCGTTGAAACTCTTGGCGCTCCTTGCGCAAAGACCGGGCGAACTTCGTCATGCCAAATGGGAAGAGTTCGATCTCATAGAGCGAGTTTGGGCAATCCCGGCGGCAAAAATGAAGATGCGTCGGGATCACAACGTGCCATTGCCCGATCAAGCGTTGAAGTTATTGCAGCAATTATTAGCGATGAACAATCAAGGTGAGTATCTCTTTCCTTCATTGCGGACTTGGACCCGCCCAATGTCTGAAAACACTCTAAACGCTGCCTTACGCCGCATGGGATATTCTGGCGATGAAATGACTGCCCACGGTTTCCGCGCGTCGTTCTCGACTCTCGCCAATGAAAGCGGCCTCTGGAACCCCGACGCCATTGAGCGTGCCTTGGCCCATGTCGAGAAAAACGAAGTCCGCCGCGCCTACGCGAGGGGGGAGCATTGGGAAGAAAGGGTTCGCTTGGCGCATTGGTGGGCCGGGTTTTTGGAAGAGATATCGACGGCTTAGAGCCTGTCGGTAAATGGGGTTCAATGATACCGGTTGGGCGGTTTGCGGACCTTCGCTGTAATCTGCACAGATGACCTCTATGCGGGACAAAGCTGTCCTTAAGCTAGACGCGACAAGCTGGTGGGGTCGACCCAAACCGGACCTTCGTGATGTCTGTGATGCGTCAAACTGCCAGCTTCGAAGATTGCAATGAAGGTTCACGCTTTTGGAAAGCGTATGTGATCACTTGGGTGCCCTAGAACATGAATGTGATGACATGGTTTCACACTTCGACGGTACGATACCACAACACATGAACCGCACCTCCCCGAGTCTAAGTTCCGCATTAACACAGCATTAAGGCTTTGTTCCGAGGTGGTTCATGAGAACCATGCGAGAACTGTTCAACGAGGCTACATCACCAAGCAGTAAAAAAATGAAAAAACAGTCATCGAGCACCCTCCCGGGCTCCGAATTCGCACAACACTTTAGCAAAGATGGCACGCCACTTATAGCTAGCCTTGCCTGTTCCTTTTTTTGTGGCACAGCACTGGCTGTCACAGCATTTGCCTTGGATTTTGGGGTCTTGGCAGCAGTGATCGCATACAGCTTAGGTGGGTCCATTGCGCTGATCGGAACTGCGGTTTGTCTTTCGAGGCAATAACATCCGGGCGCTGTCCGAGTTGGTCTTAAATTGCCCGGCGCAGTCCAACAGTGACTTTGGCACCCCCGAGACGTTCAGAGCGCCCGAGCTCGATTGTTCCTTGGTAGGCGGACACAAGATCCGATGCGATTGCTAAACCCAGCCCTGTTCCCGGTTTAGATTCGTCAAGTCGTTGCCCGCTGATGAGAGCCCTATCAGCATGGCCCTCTGCAAAGCCGTCACCGTCGTCTTCAACGACCAATTGGATCCAGTCCTCAGAGGCTGATGCCGTCAGTGTGATCGTCTTTCTTGACCACTTAAATGCATTGTCCAACAAGTTTCCGATAATTTCTTCAAAGTCGATTTGATTGATTTTTGCATGGAGGTTTGGCGGACCATCAAAGCTAATCTCTTGGCCGTTTTTCTTGGCCAGTGTTGTAAAGGCCCGTCCCAGCCTGCCCAAACTGACTTCCAAACTCGTCACTTCACGTTCGGATGCGCCGTCCTGTGAGGCCTTCATACGTGCAAAAGAACGTTTGAGTTGCGCATCTAAGCGATCCAGCGCGTTCATACCTCTTTGCACATCGGTCCCATGCAGTTGCAACTCGAACAGTTCATTTCGCAGCACTGCAGAAGGCGTCTTCAGTGCATGTGCAAGATCCACTGTTTGCCGGCGAGATCGATCAATAATCTCTCTATTTCTTGCCAAAAGATCGTTAATGTCGGCGACGAGTGGTTTTACTTCTAAAGGATAGTCGTCAGTCGGAAGCTCACCGTCCTGTTCTTTACGGGTGATGACGTCATTACGAAGCTGTGACAGCGGTCTGAGTGTAAACACGACAAGGACAAATGCGCCCGCAGTTGCAAGCAAACCAACAAAGGCAAATGAAATGGTTAGCCTTCGCCGCAGCTCCAACTGGTCGGCATCAATCGACGCCGTCGACGAAGCAACTGTGACAACCCAAGTTGACCCATCATCAATCATCACCTCCTGCGAAAGGGCCCTCAGTGTTTGTTGTGCTGGCCCGGCAATTTCTTCGATCTCATTGCCGCCATCTGATGGTGAGGAAACAGACAGCAAAGCATCCGACATTGAACGTGATACAAGAATGCGTCCATCCGAACTGACAGCTTGCCAGTAATCGCCAGAAAAAGACCTTTGGTAAACTGGATCGAAGAGCTGAGCACCCATAGCGTCGCTGTCGCCCCTTGCGTTCGCCAGGGCAACGACGGCCTGCGAATGCCTCGCGGTAAGGAACGCATCAAATCTCGATAAGGTCAGGCTTTCAAGATAACTTCCGATAGCATTGGCGCCGGCCAGCGCAACGATTGTTGCCCAAATTGCGCCCCCAGCAACTGCACGACTGCGAAGAGATTTCACTGTTCAAGCTGGATCGAGTAGCCCCGACCACGATCAGTTTCGATCAAGTCATTGCCCAGCTTCTTACGCAGACGCGTGACAAACACAGCAACAGTGTTCGAGTCTCGATCATCATCATATTCGTAGATATGCTCGGAAAGTTCGGTTTGACTAATCGGCCGGTTTGCATTGTGAAAAAGATATGAAAGCACGGCAGTTTCCTGAGCAGTTAGCATTACAGGAAGTTGATCTCGGCTGACTTTTCCGTTCCTGCTATCAAACCTGATACCATCTTTTTCAAAAATTGGATTCTTTTGAGTAGCATTGCGCCGGAGCAAAGCGCGGGCGCGGGCCGTCAGTTCCGGAACATGGAACGGTTTCACCAGATAGTCATCTGCGCCAGCATCGAGGCCATCAACGCGGTCCGCCCAACCATCACGTGCCGTTAGAATGAGTATGGGGATGTTGATTCCGCCGTTACGCCACGCTTTGAGTACTGAAATACCGTCGAGCTTTGGAAGACCAAGATCCAGAATTATGAGATCATAAGGTTCCGTCTCACCAAGAAATTTTGCCTCTTCGCCGTCAGGCGCCAGATCAACGGCATGCCCTTCCCGCGTGAGGGTCAATTTGACTTGGTCAGCCAGTTCGAGATCATCTTCGGCAACTAGGATACGCATCGGCTGATGACTAGCGGGCACGGGCGACCTTTTTAGGGCAAAAGAAGGGCAATCTAATTTCTGCGGCCATTGCCCCTGCCGTTGTTGCCCGAGTTGCCTTTGTTGCCCGAGTTGCCGTTGTTGCCCGAGTTACCGTTGTTACCCGAGTTACCGTTGTTACCCGAGTTGCCGTTTTTGCCGGAGTTACCGTTGAAAACGCGCGCGACGGTCGAGACGGCTTGTCCCATTTCACTTCTATGCGAAATACGCTGTCCATTAACGCCATTGTAAAGCAGCTCGACGACTGCGCCATCGTTGCGACGCATAAGAAGGCGGTAAGTCATCCGGCCTTCTGATAGAAACCCTCGAATGTCCATCACAACGCCGCCAAAATTCGCGGCAGCTTCCGTAACAATCGCTTCAGAGCCAAGAACTTGTTCTTGAGACACTAGCTGTCGCATCTGACCCTGTGACAATTCGAGAACCTCAGCGGCCGCCTCAATCGGGGCCACTGCAATAAACGTTGCGAATAATAATGATCTTAAGTCGTCACGCATTTTGATGGGGTGCATCCTCGATAGATCTGTATTGGGTTTTAGCTCGCTAGAGTGACTGTTTCCCACTTCGCATCGATATCGCAAACAACACTATCAACGCTTGGGAACCGTCGGTCTACCCCCTCGGATTTCTCATCAGAGCCAATCTGAATTTTAGTTTTCTTTTGGTGCTTCGTGCTGTCATTCTTGTCTTTCACAAAGTTAAAGTGCGCAACTGACATTCTAGGCCTCTCTCAATCTTCAACGAACAATGCGATCCAAACGTACCGCATTGCTGTAGTGCTGAATGACACAGGACAAATGAACTGCTTCGGAATGAATTGTTAATGAACTGTTAATCTTTGGTGCCTCGCGACACATACGAGTAACAGCAAGATTAAATCAGAAAACGACTTGTTGCTGCCGACAGAAGGAATTTGCTTGCTGGCTGCCCCCCCAACATTGATCCAATTCAATTGTGTAACGGGACAGTGCATACTTGAAGAAGAGTTACGAGGCGAAAAATGCTTTTGGCGCGAGCGCAGCAAAGGTTCGCTTTTCGCCCTTCTGGATAGATGCGGCGGGAAACATCAGTATTTGGGATTGGCTCGAAGTTATCATTCGCGGCGCATACACATTGGAAAAGAATGGACCATGGCCCCAAGTGTCCGCTTTCTTCAAGTTCACAATTTAGCTCGCGCTTGCAGCAAATTTCTGCTTCCCGCCCTTTGCTGTCGTCTGTGCATCAAGCAGCACCTGACACTCTGGGCTTACTCCGGACCTTCGCCGCAATATGAACCAAGTTCTGCTATGCGGACAAACCGGACTTGTGCGCACGCGGCTAGTGCTGACGCGGAAACCCTTTGTACGTGCTGTAAGCCTCTCGCCGCAGCGCGGCTTGATTATCGAAGCGGTCGTTAGACCTTGTTGCACCACGGCGAAGTCAAACCGCCCTTTCGTAGCATGACGATTGAAACAAAAACGCCCAACCTGCTTGATCGTTGGCCAAATCAAACAACGCGGTTGTTAGTGTAGTTCGGCTGGATATGTCTCTCAGCTGTTGCGTAGTTTTAAGGAAGTTGAACCTTCCTTAAGAGCGGCATAAGGTGTTTTCTTTTGCACCTCCTGCCGATATCCTGCGCCACACTGACCGAATTTCTTGGATAGACGACCAATGTAGACATCCACGGCATTTGTCATGGCGTCAGATTGCGCACCCGAAGTCACCTGCGACAAACAACTTGTTAGTGTTGTCCTAAATGATGGGTTAAGAACCGGTTGGTGTTTGACACCTTAGATATTCGTGCGCGGGCCTGCGGCTGGGGGTATTTGAGTGCAGACCCGCGCGCCCATATCTAGTTCCGTGAGTGAGTGAGTGTTCGGGCAACTCTTCGTCAGCCCGACATTGCTTGCCTTGGACAAGCGGTAAATCAGTCACAAGCAGAAGAAGTGGTTAAGAAACCCAGTTCGTTATAGACGCGCTGGGTTGCCACGTACCAGAACGCTACGATCTGAAATTCCTCCATTGTCGCGCACCCAGTTGATCTGGTTGCCATTTCGATAAAACGTCACGCAACGCTCTTCGCCATTGCCGAAAGTTGCCCAACGACGGCAATACTGATTGCCTTGTACCCGCCAAACGCCTGTTTCTGTACGTCCGCGATATGAAATCGCCATCCTGGATGCTGTCGTATAGTGGATGACGTATTCGCCGTCTGAGTCTTCGCCATCAAGTGAATTGCCCACGAGGGATCTCGAAATTTCAGCGCCCGTCATTTTTGTGAATCCATCAGCGACGAGTTGTTCGCTCGGAGATGTGCAGGCACCAAGAATGATTGCGGCGAGGCCGATGAGGGCGCATTTAGTGTGTTTCATTTTGTTACTCTTTGTTGGTAGAAGCGTGCTCGAAAAGCAGATGATGAAAGCTGCATAGCCATCACTCTGGTACCGTTAAACCCGCCAATTTTGTTTTAACTCCAAGTTCATCCGACGTTCATTTCTTGGCGGTCGAAGATCAAGCCGACCGTCAGAATTTTGGGTCCTCAGGTTTTCATTTTGAAAAGTAAGCTCGGCTTTTTTAGCTTCATCTTCGGCGTGTTGGCTGCAATGGCACAAGACTCTCTCGTGGCCTCTCCAACCCGGCCTAGATGTCTCCGGGATATGCATTGATGGCAGCGCGGACGGCGTCTCAAACTCTAACCCTTAGGTTGGCCGTGGGTTTTTCCGAAACGCTAAAGGCCTAACATTGCCAAGTGATGGAAATTATGATGCTTGCGCTCGAGACACTCTTCCTGCGCCTTTGCGACCCCGGCGCCCCTTGTCAGTATTACTGTGACATCTTGGGCATGCAAATCCACGAAGACCACGAGGTTGGATAGCCTGATGACAAAACGAGCCCTAGCCACCCTGAGTTCAAAATCTCAACCACCGAAAAACCTGCGCTTCCAGTACGAGGTTGGCTTCGAGCCAAGGTTCATGTCATGCGGTAGCCTACATTTCGCAGTGTCACGATTCGCGCGCCCTCTGCGCCAATCTTACGGCGGAGGCGGCCGACATAAACGTCCACGACATTGGTCAACGGATCAGCGTTTAGGCCCCAAACGACGTTGAGAATCCGTTCACGGGACAAGACGCGCCCGGTGTTGGTCAGAAAAAGCAAAAGCAAATCACGCTCTTTTTTTGACAGGTCAATCTCAGTGTCATCCACAGAGACCTGTAACGAGGATCGATCGAACTTCAGTGCGCCGCTGGTGATGAGTGTCTCGCTGACATCTGTTGCATACCCCTTGGCCCGACGGTGGAGCGCTTCGACGCGCGCAATCAATTCATCAAAATCGAACGGTTTCGTCAGATAATCGTCAGCACCTATTTTTAGACCGCTGACTTTTTCTTCCGGGCTGTCTAGCGCAGTTAGCATCAAGATTGGTGTCTTTGACCTGCGCGCACGCAGTTTACGGCACACATCTTGCCCCTGAATCCCGGGCAACATGAGATCAAGCAAGATCACATCATAACTGTTGACCGCCGCATGTTCGAGCGCATCGTCACCGTCAGCGACATGATCCACGGACCAGCCTTCAGCAGCCAGTCCACGCCGGATGAAATCGGCGACCCGCGTTTCGTCTTCGACCAGTAAAATATTCATAAGGATTGTTCCTATCTTTACTGACTAACCGCTCCCACATCCGCACAATGGGTTATGATACTGGTTTCAAGTCATATTTGACCGCGCAAAATCAAGCTTTGCGCTTCGTTTACTACAATTCTGATGCAACCATTTTTGTGCGTGGTTTGCGTGGAATATCTATGACGACGCGCAGCCCGCCCTCGCTACCCTCTTCGAGTTGCACCGTACCTTCATGCGCTTCCACAATGGATTTGACGACTGGAAGACCAAGCCCGCTTCCCTCGATACCCTGACCGGATGCGTTGGATCCCCGAAAGAACCGGTCAAAGGCCTGAGATTTTTCTGCAGCGTTAAGTCCTGGACCGTTGTCTTCAACCGCGATGATGCATGATGGTCCGTTATCCTTAACAGAGACAGTGATCATCGGACCGCCGTAGCGTCGCGCATTCTGCAAAAGTGCAAGAACAGACTGGCGCAAGCGGACTTCGTCTATGCACGCGTTCACGGTTTTGTCGGGCTCGTCAATTATGACCGATCCAGGGAACATTGACGCGGCATCCCGCACGACCTTGCGCATATCAATGTCTTTGCGGTCAAGCCGGAGTTGACCGGCTTCAAAACGCGCCACAGTTAACATATCGTCGACGATCTGATTAGTGTGTTTAGCAGAATCGCGGATACGAGCGAATGCATCCGATACATCATCGCTAAGGTTCGCAGACGTGCGCAGTGTGACGTCTGCTTCACCGAGTATAATTGCGAGGGGTGTGCGAAGCTCATGGCTGATGTCGGCCATCAACCGTTTGCGATTTTCCTCACCATTCTCAAGCTTGTCGATCAATTGCTGAAGCTCGGCAGTGCGTGCCGCGACTGTGTCTTCAAGGTGCTTCTTCTGTTCCGCACGGCTGGCTTCTCGTGCGGCGAGGCCCTCGCTCATACTGTTCAGGACCGTACCAAGCTCTTGAAACTCAAGACTACCTCCAAGATCTACGGTCTCTGAATAGTCAGAATCCCGCAGGCTCCGAAAGCGTTGCTGCAATTGAATGATAGGTCTACGTATCTGTCCGTTGAAAGACAACAGGCTGACAATGATCGTCGCGATAGCGATGACCAAGATGATATAAACCAGCTTTTCATTCCAGGCACGAAAGGCCGACGCCTCGGCAAGGACTTCGTCGGTTTCTTCTCGCTCTTCGGCAAGAGCGGCTGCGATCTTGCGATCAAGCTGTTCGTCGATGTCGCCGTCAAGAAGTGCTGCTAGGCGCTCAATCTGAATGAAGGTGTCGATCGGGTCGCCTGATGCTGTCAGTGTCGCGATGGCCGCATCCACAGATCTGATGTCAGCTTCGATGGTATCGAGAAGCGCAAGTTCTTCGATCTCTTCGTCACCCACCATTTCGATTTCGCGGTTTATGACATTTCGAATATCAGCGAGGTTTTGTGTGATCGTTTCGCGTAACTCGCGTTCCAACGCGCCACCGTCGCGGTCACCGATCAGCAATGCGTCGCCATGCTGTTTAAACAAACGATAAAGGTTCGCTTCCAGCCTCAGATGAAGACCATAAGATTCTTGCGCCAGTTGTGTGCGGGTGTCCCACCAGCGTGATTTGTCGAGGCTATAGAGCGTCATGCCAGCGAGCCCGCCGATCAATCCAATAATGACGACGGCGTAAATGCCAAAAAGAGTTGTCGAGCGCATGCTGGTTAGCCTTGTTCGTTATCTGACATAATAGGTGCGTTTGCCGTTTCCGCTACAATGATCGTTGCAGGGGTCAATTCGCGTAGGGTATTGATGAGGCTGGTTTGAGCAGGCTCCGCAGACCAACGCAACGATGCAATTACGATGACATTACTTTTGCCAAGCACTGCACGTGCAAGATCCAGACGTAGAGATTGCGCAGCCGTCAGGCCTTTGCCGTTCTGAGATATTCGCTGGCTCAATCCCCCTGATGCGCTCAACAACGGTCCAAGGCCAAATGCAGTCAAGGCCTGAGTGATGCGTTTGTCAGACGGACGTTTCCGGCTCATCAAGGTTGCAGACCGCCGTAAACTACCCTGCAAACCAAGGTGATCATCGCCGATATGGGCGATCCTTGGCCGCTCTTTTTGCCCATCAAAGCGGACATCAACGCTGTCGCTTGTATCAAGACCAGAGATATTTCTGGCAGGTGTTTGGCACGCATAGTCGGGCAGTTTGGTAACTTCGCCACCATTCGCAAAAAACGCTATCCTTTTGCCTCGATACGTTCCGCTCAGCGTAACCGAAACGGGTTCATTCAGTGAGCGCGACCGCCGCCTTATGACAGGTTCACGTAAAAGCCGTAGGGCCTTTTCGCGTGCAACACGCCAAGCGCAATATTTATCCCATGCGGCCCCAATGTCCTGCATCGGCATGGCGACAAGAGCCAGAACCGAAAGGCTTGCAGCGACGGTGGCCGGCGCAAGACCATGTCTGCTGGCAAGCCACAACATCGTCAAACCGGACAGCGATACGCCGACCTGCAGAATCGCTTGAAGCCCTGATGTCCGGCTCCGGCGGGCAACAGCATCATCGCGTAGCGACGCGCCTTGCCTGTCCAGTGAGCATAATTCTCGGTTCGTTCGCCCCATCAGATCAAGATCGGGTGCGATAGAAACACGTTCGATCATTGCAATCGCAATATTGGCACGGCGACGGCGCAACTGACGGTGACGTCGTTTAAGATGCCAGGCAGCAAAAACCATCACCAAAAGGGCAAGACCCAGCGGTAGCAGACCCGTCGTCGCAAGGACAGGATCAAGGGCAAATAGGATCGCAACAGCGCCGGGCAGAACCACCGACGCAGACAGTAAATCGGGCAAACCACGCCCGAACCATAACCGCGCTGCAGACAGATCACCAACAAATCGCAAGGACAACGCCCCTACCCGGCGTTCGTCATGACGCGATTTTGGTAGCTGCGCGATCTGCCTATACAAGGCGTGGCGCAAGGCAATGGCATAGCTTTGCCCGAGGCCTTCAGCACGACGGCGCGATAGCAGCAAGCAGATGGCGGCGACAATGCCAGCTACGGCCAGTTCAAGCATCGTGTAGATCGAAAGTCCGCCACCTGCATGCAACGCGGCGAAAGCATCGCGCGTGGCAAATGCGCCGGCAGCAAGGGCTGCTGCTTGCACGATCCCGCAAGATACAATGAGGACCGCGTCAATGACGCGGTCCCTTGTGGCCAGAGTGGGGAGGGTTCTCATGCGGCCACGTCGTTGGTTGCCCGGCGCATCAGCGGTGCAACATGCTGCACAATGACGTCGGGAGTGCGAAGGTCTTCGCGTGACAGGATCGGCAGGTTGGTCACTTCGGCGGCTTCGGCTGCCGCAAGCGGTGAACAACTGACCATGCCAGAGATCGCGAAAGGCGTCAGATCGACCTGCTCAAGCACCACCTTACCGCCCAGAGCGCTCAGTGCGTCTGGTGCTGCGAAAAGGATGCCGTCCAACCGGTCGCGGATAGCGGATGATTTGAGGATTGCGCGGGTTTCTTGCTGGAACACCCCGTCAGCGATCTCGACCACAACTATTTCTGCCCCACGTGCGGCGGCTGTCGCCACAAGCGTGTTAAAGCCTGCCTCGATCTGCTCCATGGGCATCCGGAACGTTGTCGGCATACCGACATCGGTGAAATCCAGTGCCAGTGCGCCGCCATCTTCAAAGCTGTTAAAATCGCCAAATGCACCGGTGCCTGTCGCCTTAACGCCCGCAACCGAATAGCCCGCACGCAGCAGCCCGTGTGCAAGGCTGGAGGCCGCAGTTGTTTTACCCGAATTCATTGAGGCCCCAAAGACCCCGATCACAGTCACTTGGTTATTCGCAGGAAGTTGCGGCAAGACATAGTCCGCAATGTTCATGATCTGGCCATACGCACCGGTCAGAAGGCCGATTGGCTTCAGTCGGGTCGGCTCGGCCATGCGGATATGCGCGGCATCAATGCGGCCAGCCACACCACCGCCCGCGACAAGATCAATCAGATCATCGTCAATCACGGCGCTGGCGAGAAACTGGTCAGGGGCATATCGGTCGCCAAGGCACAGGACGACGAAGTCGTTGGGGTAGCTTTCTGAGGCACGCCGCTCGGCCAGTTGAATTTTCTTATGTTGTCCGATCTCAGCGATTTGGCACAGGATCAGGTCGCCGGCTTTGGCGGCATCGAAGTTTGTAGACAGGTCGCGGACGTCAGAGCGATTCACGCGGCGGGTTGTAAACGCCCATTTGGCAGTGTTGCACAGCGTGGCGTTCAGTTGGGTCATCTTGGTCATTGGTCTACTCCTGGTGAGACATTTGTGATGGCCCTGTTTTGACGTCTTCACCTGACTGCTTTCCGGCAAACAAATGAACGTCTGTTGGATGGATGAATGAATGTCACATGAACGTATGAATGTTCGCTCATCCCGGTTGCCATTACTGCAAAGGCATAGGCACCTTAATCATCATCATCATCATCATCATCGTCGTCGTCTTCCCTATCGTCGCTGTCATTCCGGTTGTTCCGACTGTTCCTATCGCTCCGGTCATCTCTGTCGTTGTCAGAGTCGCGAGCGTCTGACTTATCTTGGCGCAATTCATGAATTGTAACGCGACCATCGTTATTGTGGTCGGACTGCTGGAGTATCTGAAAAGCCCCGTCGCGGCCAAACGCGTCAAAAAGCTCGTCAAAACTCAGTACATTGTCAGAGTTTGTATCCACCGACCGAAAACTTGCCGTCTGTGCGGCTACTGGCGATAACAAACAACAAAAAAATGCAATCACGATTGTGAACCGCACGGCAGTTTTGCGCGACGGCACCGCTATCGGAAACGAAGGAAGGGACCAGTTTTGCAATTTACGCCCTCCTTACATTGGGCAATTGATACACGGCCTAAAATCCGTTTGTTCAAAGGAAAACCGTAGCGCTGGTAGATGACAGCCATCCTGTCACAAACATGAACGTCAGGTGAACGCGAAGGTTCCATGCGGCCAAAGGCCAATGGCGCCCGCACAGACCAAAGCATTGCTTAGAAAACGAACGTCATCTGACCATGTATTAGAAGGCATGATCCAGAGGGAGACATGTGGCCTGAAAGTCAAACTGTCATCTTTCGTTCATAAAAGTGTTACATGGCCTTCACCCTGCATGCAGACCCGCGCCATTTCTGACTGCCATCTATTTTGTCAAATGCTGACCATCCTGGCAGCAATGACTGAAATGGATTGAACAATGCTAGAAGACCTTTTGTCGAGCGGGATTATTGAACGCTTTTTGCTGAATCTCATAGCGATGACGTGCCTGATTTTTGGCCTTTTCTATAGCCGCTACCGCGACAAGGAACTTGTCACCGCAGCATCGCTTTTCAACATATTTGCCTTCGGCGTCCTTACAATTCTTGGCTCGGTGGAGTTTTCTCTGGCCGCGGGTTTCGGTCTGTTCGCGATCCTCGCGCTTTTTACACTGCGCTCAGAGCAGATCAGCAAGATCGAAATCACCTACTTCTTTGGTTCAATCGCCATCGCTGTAGTCTGTTCCATTCAAGGAACGACAATGCCGTTTGTTATTGTAGTCGTCGTGTTTGTGGTGGCTGGTGCCTATGTATTTGACCACCCCCGCATTTTGAAATCAGTTGATGGCATCAAGATCACGCTCGACAAGATCGATCCCGACGCCCTGTCAGATCCAGCAAAGATGCGCAAAGACCTCTCTGAGAGGCTGGGTGTTGAGGTCATGACCTATCAGATTATTGCGCTCAACTACATCACAGACATGGCGCAGATCAACGTATTCTACCGCAAATAATCATGCAAGCTGAGGTAAGTATCATGGACCATCGTATCGCCCACAGCCTGTCTACATTTGGCACCATCACGTTAGAAGGCCTTAACGCGAAGGCAGCAATGCTCGAGCGGCTGGATAACAAATACATCGTGCCAGCAGATCGCCTTTTGCCTGCTTTCACAGCCTTCGCCGACCATTTCGATGTTCTGGAGATCGCCGGCAAGAAATCCTTTGTCTACGCGACCGAGTATCATGATGATGCGGCCGCACAATCATATTTCGACCACCATCAGGGTCGGCGCAAACGCTGCAAGGTGCGGGTCCGGACTTATGTCGACGCTGGCTTTAGCTATCTTGAAGTGAAGTTTAAGGATTTGCGCAATGTCACAGTAAAAAAGCGGCTCAAGCTTGATAATACAGCGTCCGTCCTATCGTCCGAGGCTTTGGCGTTCATCGACAAGTGTCACACCGACATGTACGGCACACCGCTTGGGCGGCGTCTGAAGCCGGTGATAATGATGAGCTATGCGCGGATCACACTTGTTGCCAAGGATGGTGGCGAACGCATGACGATTGACACCAACCTCACATTCCAAACGGATACGCTCGAACGTCGCACAGCACCTGATCATTTCATTCTTGAAACGAAATCGGCGCGAGGCAACGGCTTGGCGGATAGTATTTTACGCAGTCAGCACATGCATCCTACCAAGCAGTGTTCGAAGTTCTGCGTTGGCATGGCCGCACTTGGCATGGTCGAGCGGCACAATCGCTTCCTGCCAGCGCTCAGAAAGCTGCAAGTCTTCCAGCAACCGTTGCTGCAGCGCGAGCCACTCTCAGCCGCGGCATAGCACCGAACTGACTTTCCCACGCGTCCAGGCGTTTCATTTGTTTTAGGGAACATAAAGTGGCAATCGATCATCTCGGGCGATCTCACCCACGCAAAGACGGTATCTCTCCAGTTTTTGGTCAATTTAAACTGAACTGGTTTCTTGTTTTTGCTCTGGATCACCGAAACCCGCTCGCGAACACGATCATCTTTGACTAAACTGGTTACGGCGAGCTGTGATCAGATCGCGGCCTAGCAGCTCGCTATCAATCGCGACGTTGAACAGCGCTAGGTCGCGAAGATAACCCGCAAGTTCGAGCCGCGCGCGGATAGCCCAGACCTGTTTGGGAAGCAGCGGTCGTTTCTGTCCGATGATCCGCCCCTTGTTGCAGGCTTTGCGCTTTGGGGTGACTGCCGGAAGTTGGACTCGTGGTATAATATGCCCTCCAATCCTCCCTCCATGCCCAGACATCAGCACCGCGCTCACGCCTAGAGCATAGCATCGAGTTGAGTGACCGTTGTCTGACGGTACCAGAACGCAATATCTCTGCAAGTGCATTAGGCCGCTCTGAGCCCGAACCAGCCGCAGAGCACAACTGCTGTATCAGTTTTGGAAAACTTGAGATATCAGTCGTCCACAGACCGAATTTCTCGCGCAGGATTACCGGTTACGATCATCCGTGGCGCTACGTCTTTTGTGACGACCGCGCCGGTAGCAATGACTGCACAGTCTCCTATTGTGAAGCCCGGCAGGATCATTGCCCCTGCACCGATCCAAGCATAATCACCGACAGTGATGGGCAGTGCATAGTTTACCACACTGAAAGGCAACGTGTCGCCTTCTGTCGGCGGCTGAAACCGATCTTCGGGCCGTACTGGATGCGTGTCTGACCGATGCCGACGATGCCGCATCGCAGCTTCCGCAAAGCGGACATTGACAATGGAGCGCAGCATTCACGGCAGGCCGATGACTACAATGCGAACTTCTCTGCCGTTCGTTGCAGATGCGCCAACTGCTGCTATCAGCTGGTGTTGTGAGTCTGGCAATCTGCACTTCTTGAGCACGCAAATACGAAACCACACACAAGAAGCAGGCATGCATGGGGCCGAACGCGCTTCGGTACTGGTCCTCAACATCCCTCCCCAAGTTTGGAGCAAAATCGAGCACCGCCCCAAGACTAAGTTGCATGGCGGGTATGTAGTTGAGTACAATGTAGCCTAAGATAGCATATTTGCTCGACCAACACGATGGAGTGCGAATGCCTGTTTATGAATTCGGTATTTGGTTAACGACCAATCTAATCCCCGACTCTGGTCCTCCTCCCAGCCAAGGGATTGCGACGAACCAAACCAATGGTAACCAACAAGTCGGCGATACCTTCACCATTGGCACGCAAGACAGCGAAACGATCGCCATCGAAGATAACGAGAATGATAATTTTGAGGACGACACCGATACTCCACAGTTTTTGGATGCTCCGCTTACAATCGGTGGGAACACATATCCCGCTGGTACCCAGGTTCAGAACGAATTCACTTTGGTGACTGATCAACTGGACAGCAATGGCGATTTTATCCAGATCATTGTTATTCGTTTCCAACCGGACGTTGGCGGGTTATCGACCACCGCGTATACGCTGACCGCGCCTTTGCCTGACGGAACGACGTTTACCATTACCAGCGCGATCAATAATCCAACCGGAACAGGTGCCCCCACATACCCTTCGTTCATTTGCTTTGCTGCAGGCACGATGATCAAAACTGATGACGGGGAAGTTGCCATTGAGGCATTGACGCCCGGCGATTTGGTCATGACGCTCGATAACGGACTACAGCCGATCAGATGGATTGGTCACAGGTCGCTGTGTTCAGCTGAACTAAGTGAAAGACCAAACTTACGCCCCATCCGTATTGAAGCGGGCGCATTTGCAGAGGGTGTGCCTTTACGCGATCTTATTTTGTCGCAACAACACCGCATGTTTGTGAAGTCGAAGATCGCCGAGCGGATGTTCGCTGCAGACGAAGTACTTGTTCATGCTAAGCACCTGTTGGGCTTAACCGGTGTTGAGATTGCAGAAGACATACATTCGGTCACTTATATCCATTTGATGTGTGATGATCATGAAATCATTGAGGCTGATGGCGCATTGGCGGAGACGCTCTATACTGGCACCGAAGCAATGAAGGCGATGTCATCGGCCTCAAGGCAGGAAATTGACGAGATATTTGGCGAAACGCCTTATCTGGAGCGACCGTTAGCCCGCTCAACACCAATAGGTAGACTGTCGAAGAAATTGATCGAACGGCACGTAAAGAATGGAAAATCTTTGGTTGAGGCACTGTAGGTCCAATCGGAAAGTTTAAACGAAGCCCCCCGTGGAGGCAGAACAATATCAAACCGCTAATGGTTGCGCTGCATCGTTGATCAATCTGTAAGTCTTGGTCTTGCTATGCTCAACTGCTGGCGGCTTGAGCCGACAACAACGCCAGTTGGGGCTGCTTGAGAGCGCTGATGCAGGACCTAGCCCGAAGAGCCCACCCATTTCTAATCCATACGGACTTAGCTATCTGATAATCAGTGGTCCTCTAATCCTCTCCTGTTGAGCTACCTTTCTAGTTTAAGCCAAATCTGCAAATACTCCCATCAGCGGCAAGACCTCACAGAAAGTCGCAAAGGTTTGCCATAAATCCGGACTTCAAAAACGGACGTTCGCCGCTACGCAGAAAATTCGCACATTGGGCTCACTCCGGACCGTAGCTGAAAGCTGTACCGATGCCTGCAAGGCGGGACGAAGCTGACTTGTGCGGTTGCGGCTATTGCTGACGCAGCATTTACTCACATTTGCGGCGGCACCCATTTTTCAGCGCAGCGGATTTCACCAAAGCGGCCATTGTGAGGGTCAAAAATTGAGCACTCCCAAATCACCCTTTCGCCGCGCGGGGTTCTAACAATCGGGTCGCAGATGAAGCGATCATGAATTGTATAATCCGGAATGCCCGCTATCGATCACTCAAGAAGTAGACTCGAACTGCGCAGATACTGGCAGGCAGATGTTAGCCCGTCAGTCCTTGCCTTGGATCGCAGGCTTAAGTGCAATCAGCTCCTCGGCTAGGAAATCGACGAAAAACCTGACCCTTGTTGTTCTGCGCAGATCGGAATGTAAGAGGATCCAAATGTTACGCACCAATTGCAGATCATTGCCCAGCGTTGGAACCAGTTCTAGCCCGTCGCGCGCCAGCAAGGGCAATGTTCGAATGATCCCAAGACCGCGCCGTGCAAGTTGAACCTGCATGTATCTGTCAGCTGTCGCCTAGCGCACTTCTGCCAAGGGGAAGGGGCTATGGGCCAGCCAAGACTGGTCGCGATCTAGCGACCCGAGTCCGATCAATTGCAAACCTTGTCCTTTGGGACCCGCCTGCTTGAGATAGTTCTCCCGATTCTTGCGCTACCGCTACGTGGCCTTGGCCATCGCCATCAATATCCCCGGCAACATCGTTTTGGGTGGCGGCGGCGGTATTGCACTTACCGCCGGTCTCAGCCGCCTTTATCGTCCTTCCCGTTTCTTGGCGACTGTATCGTTGGCAGTTGCGCCAGTGCCCGTCGCAATACTTATCGGATTCTGAGGACGTTCTGGCGCGGTCTTGCTTCATCCGGTGTGAACTTGACGCCACTATTGTATCGTTTCCTGTTTCGTTACTCCTGATACTCAAACGCATCGCAGTATCCGTCAAAGTGGGCTCGCACTTCGTTTTCGCCGCTGCGTGATCTTTGGCCTCTTCTAAGTCGGCGAACCGCAAGCACTGTTCGCCGATATAGCCTAAATGTCGATGCGCTCTGCAATACTCAGAGCATCTTCCAATTCGACGCCAAGGTAACGCCCTGTGCTATCAACCTTCGTATGGCCGAGCAGAAGTTGCACAGCGCGAAGGTTGCCAGTCTTGCGGTATATCTCGGCGTCTTTGGTCCGGCGGAGTGAGTGGGTAGCTCGCTATCAATCGCAAAGTTGAACAGCGCGATATCGCAAGGTGGCCTGCAAGTTCGAGCCGCGCGCGGATTACCCACACCCGTTTGGGAAGCAGCGGTCGTTTCTGACCGATGATCCTCCCTTTGTTCCATGCTTTGCGTTTTGGCCTGATTGCGGAAAACTGCCGTTGAATGTTGCACCCGTCATGCGAATAGCAATTTTCTGCATATGTGAAGGATAACGGTCGAGAGCTCTAAAGCCGTCATCCTACCATTGGGCCTGAACGTCGCAGCCTCAAAGATCGCGTTGCAGACATAGCGGCCAATTCATGGCTCGACGCCATTGCCCGCTTTTGGTCGCTAATCGCGCTTGTTCGAAGACAACGGTTTTTTGGCTGCGGGCAATTTCATAAGGGGGGGGCGGATTGTGACAACTGTCTCGTCAAATGGCTGCAACACCGTGGTCGTCAAGACGACTCCGACGCGCGCGGAAAATACGTGTATCCAGTGACACCTGACCGATTACTCTGTCTACTTTGTTCATTTCAGCGGCCATGCTTTGAACGTCCACAACGATCTCGGCGACATCTGCGCCTGCATGGTTTGCGATTTGACATAAGCTGAAACCTTGATCACCAAGATTGCCAAGAAGTAGCGCGCAAAGTTTTTTACCGTCTTTATGAAGGCAAGATGCACGCACCTAGAAACCCAATACCTGAAACGTCCTGAGCAGCCACACGCGTCGGGTTCATGTCATCAGGAAACAACGCCGCAAATACAATAAAGCCAGCAGCACCAAGTGAAACCACTGCGAAGCTTTCTAATTACATTGGGCTGTAGGACCATTCAGCACTGTACGCCAGGCTCATTTCTAAATGACCGCGCTGAACAACGCTGCAAGATTTTTACGTGTCAGTGGAACAGGGTTGCCGCCACATGAGGGATCGTTGAGGGCCATTACGCTCAGTTCATCAACGCGATCATTGCCAACGCCCATCTCGGACAGTCGCCGAGGGATGCCGAGACTATCGTTAAAGTCTTGGACGAAATCACGGAACCCGCTGAAGCCTTTTTCGATCCCCAGGTAAGACGCTGCAAGCTCGAAGCGATCTTTGATCATCTCTGCATTGAATTCCAGCACTGCGGGCATGCACACTGCGTTCGTTGTGCCGTGATGGGTGTTGTAAACGGCCCCAATTGGATGGCTCATCGCGTGGATCGCACCAAGGCCCTTTTGAAAGGCAGTTGCCCCCATCGCAGCCGCACTCATCATATGGGCGCGCGCGTCGATGTCGGTGCCGTCTGAATAGGCACGTGGCAGGTTGTCGATCACCAAGCGCATCCCTTCAAGGGCGATGCCGTGGCTCATCGGGTGATAATGCGGGCTGCTAAATGCCTCGACACAATGGGCAAAGGCATCAAGGCCAGTGCCTGCTGTGATCGCCTTTGGCATGCTGATCGTGAGTTCAGGATCGCAGATCACGACCGTTGGCAGCACTTTGGGGTGGAAGATGATCTTCTTCACATGTGTCAGCGAATTGGTGATGACACTTGCGCGGCCAACCTCTGATCCCGTGCCAGCGGTCGTTGGTACGGCGACGATGGGCGCGATGGCATTTGCATCAGCCCGGGTCCACCAATCATCCACATCCTCATAGTCCCAAACGGGGCGCGATTGCTTTGCCATGAACGCAATCATCTTGCCCAGATCAAGGCCTGAGCCACCACCGAAAGCGATGACGCCATCATGACTGCCGGCAATGTAGGCCGTGATCCCAGCCGCAAGATTGATCTCGGTCGGGTTTGGATCAACGTCGCTGAACAGTGCCTGGCCAAGACCTGCGGCATCCATAATATCCAGTGCAGCTTTCGTGACAGGCAGGTCGGCAAGGCCCTTGTCTGTAACGAGCAACGGGTTCTTGATCCCAGCCAAGGCACACGCCTCGGCCAATTCCTTGATCCGGCCCGCACCAAATTTGATCGTGGTTGGATAGGACCAGTTTCCTGTTAGGCTCATATCGTGACTTTCTTCATGTGGTAGGATTTTGGGCGTGTCAGATTGTGGTAGCCGATAATGGACAGGCCGCCGCCACGGCCCGTGTCTTTGCACCCCGTCCAGCACAGGCCCGGATCAAGGTAGTCGGCCCGGTTCAAGAACACGGTCCCTGTTTCTACTGCGTCGCCGATCCGCATGGCACGGTCAAGGTCGCGGGTCCACAAGCTGGCTGTCAGCCCAAAGTTGCTGTCGTTCATCAGCCGGATCGCCTCTGCGTCATCTTTGACGGGCATGATGCCGACCACTGGGCCAAAGCTTTCATCGCGCATCACGCGCATGTCGTGGGTGACGTTTGTCAAAATTTGGGGCGTGAGGTATGCGGCCCCGTCGTCTTTCGGCATAGCTGCGATGTGGGCCGTCGCGCCATCTGTGACTGCCTCGGCAATCTGCTCGCGGACGTCTTTTGCAAACCGCACGTTCGCCATCGGGCCCATCGTGGTGTCTGGGTCCATTGGATTGCCCAGTGTGTAGCCGTTCACGATCGCTACTGCCTTTTCGACGAAGGCATCAAAAAGGCTTTCGTGCACATAAATCCGTTCGATCCCGCAGCAGCATTGACCGGCGTTGAACATTGCCCCGTCGATTAGCGTATCCACGGCCGCATCTAAATCAGCGTCTTCCATGACATAGCCGGGGTCTTTGCCGCCAAGCTCTAATCCTAATCCGGTGAACGTCCCCGCTGCGGCTTTCTCCATCGCTTTGCCGCCACCGACCGATCCGGTGAAATTGACAAAGTCAAAGGCGCGGTTCGCGATCAATTGCGCTGTGGTGTCGTGATCAAGAAAGACGTTCTGAAAGACATCCGAAGGAATGCCAGCATCATGAAACGCCTTCGCCAGCCGCTCGCCTACAAGCAGGGTTTGCGTTGCGTGTTTCAGAACAACCGTGTTGCCTGCGATCAAAGCAGGGGCGACGGTATTGATCGCGGTCATGTATGGATAGTTCCAAGGGGCGACGACGAAGACGACACCATGCGGGACGCGTTTGATATAGCGTTTGAACGTCGCATCATCGCTGACTTCGATATCCGCCAATGCGTCTTGCGCGATTTCGGCCATGTGGCTGGCGCGTTCGTTGAAACCGCCGAATTCACCACCGTATCGAATGGGGCGGCCCATCATATGGGCCAATTCTGGCACAATCTCGTCGTTCATCGCACCGACAGCCGCAACGCCTGCCATAACGAGGTCGATGCGCTCTTGCAGAGGGCGGGCTGCCCATGCTGATTGCGCAGCACGTGCTTTATCCGCGACTTCAGTCGCAGCGGTGACCGTGAGTACATCGCGTTGTGCGAAAATCGAGCCGTCGATGGGCGAAACGCAGGTGAGGTGTTGTTCCAAATTCTAGGCTCTTTCAAATCCACGGGCGATTTCGTAGTCGGTGACGACGCGATCAAATTCTTCGATCTCCCATTCGGCGGCACGGGCGTAGTGGTCAATGACCCCATCACCCATTGCAGCACGCAGCATAGCAGAGCCGTGCAATGTGATACGGGCATCGCGCAAGGTTTGCGGGATCATGCCGCTGTCGCCTTCGTAAGCATCACCCGAGAACGGTGGGTTCAACGCAAGGCCTTCTTCGATCCCGGCAATGCCAGCCGCAATCTGCGCGGCCATCGCAAGGTAAGGGTTCAGGTCGGACCCGCCAATGCGACACTCCACGCGCACTGATTTTGTACCATCGCCACAAAGCCGAAACCCAGCGGTGCGGTTATCAACAGACCAAATCGTGCGGGTTGGCGCAAAAGTCCCTTTTTGGAACCGCTTGTAGCTGTTGATGTAGGGCGCCAAGAAGTAAGTGTAATCAGGCGCGTATTTTAGCAAACCGGCCATGTAGGTTTTCATCAACGCGGACATGCCCAATGCATCATTGGCATCAAAGAAGGCAGGCGTGCCGTCTTTCCAAAGCGACTGATGCACATGGCTTGAACTCCCGACGCGGTCCTGATGCCACTTCGGTAAGAAAGTCACCGCATGACCTTGCTGCCATGCGATTTCCTTGGTCGCATGCTTGGCAATCGTGTGATGGTCCGCGGTATCAAGGGCGGGTGCGTATTTGATGTTCAGCTCTTCTTGCCCTGCTTCAGCCTCGCCTTTGGTGTTTTCAACCGGAATGCCTGCGGTCCAAAGATGGTTCCGCAGCGGGCGCATGACGTGTTCTTCTTTGGTGGTTTGAAGGATGTGATAGTCTTCGTTGTAACCGCTGATCGGTTGCAGGTCGCGGAACTGCTCCTTCCGGATATCGTCAAAGCTTTTCTCGAACAAAAAGAACTCAAGTTCCGTCGCCATCATCGCGTCAAAACCCATCGCAGTCAGCCGCGCAACTTGTTTTTTCAACATTGCGCGGGGGGAGTGGGGAACGGGTTCATGTGTCTTGTGATCCAGCACATCACACAGCACCATAGCTGTGCCTTCAAGCCATGGCACCGGGCGCAGCGTGTCCAAATCGGGCTTCATTACATAGTCGCCATAGCCTTGTTCCCAACTGGTCGCGGCAAAGCCTTCGGGCGTCGCCATTTCCAGATCGGTCGCCAATAGATAGTTGCAGCAGTGCGTTTCTTCCCACGCACCGGCGATGAAGTGGCCCGCATGAAACCGCTTGCCCATCAAGCGCCCTTGCATATCGACCAAACAGACCAGAACGGTGTCGATGCCACCGCTCGCGACTTGTGATTTCAGGTCTTCGAAGTTCAATGGCATGGCATTCTCATTCAATTGCTGGCTGGCGCTAGTTGGCGAGTTCTTTCCAGCGATGGCAAGCCACATTATGTTCGACGCCCGCAGTTTCAAGGATCGGTTCCTCAACGCGGCAACGATCTATGGCCATGGGGCAGCGGGTTTGAAACTTGCAACCGGGGGGCGGATTGGTGGGCGAGGGAATTTCGCCTTCTAGCTTTTGCGCCTTGCCGCGATCATCAGGGTCCAACGACGGGATCGCCGACAACAACGCTTTGGTGTAGGGGTGGCGTGGTCCTGAAAACAGTGTTCGGGTTGGGGCCGTTTCGACAAGACGACCCAAATACATCACCGCGACATGGTCGCAGACATGGGCCACAACGCTAAGGTCGTGGCTGATGAACAAAAACGTCAGCCCCATTTCTTCTTGGATGGCTTTGAGCAGGTTCAGCACGTCAGCTTGGATCGACACATCAAGGGCGGCGACGCTTTCGTCAGCAACGATGAATTTCGGGGCAGACACCAAAGCGCGGGCAATCGAGATGCGTTGACGTTGTCCGCCAGAAAAGGCGTGTGGGAAACGGCGCAAATGTTCGACGTTCAACCGACATTTCTCGGCGATTTCGCGCACACGTTCGTCAGTTTCTGCGCGGGATTTTGTAAGGCCCATGACTTCGAGCGGTTCTGCAATGATGTCGCGGACAGTCATACGGGGGCTCAGGGCGGCGTAAGGGTCTTGGAAAATTAACTGCGCAAGCTTGCGATAGTCTTTCAGGTCCTGTTTGCCGAGGTCTTTGAGGGAATAGGCAACCTCACCATCATTGAACACCACATCGCCCTTGCTGATGGGGGCGGCCCGCAACATCGCACGGCCAAGCGTCGTTTTGCCCGAACCAGACTCGCCCACAAGGCCAAAGAAACTGCGCGGTGCGATCTCGAGGCTGACGTTCTCAACAGCACGCACAAACGGAGTTGGGCCAATCAATCCACCGCGCAAGGCATAGTGAACCGACAGGTTTTGCGCGGTAATGAGGGGCTTGTCGGTCATGCGGTACCCTCGGTTGGATCGAAGATGTGGCAGGCGGCTGTATGCCCGGGCTGAACTTCGGAAAATGCGGGAACTTCGGCTGCACATCTTGCACCGACAACCTCTTGGCAGCGCGTATTGTAGACACACCCGGGCGGACGTTCGAGTGGCGATGGAATGTCGCCAGGGATCGGTGTGAGCGGTGCATCGATGTCATCAAGCGTCGGCAAAGCCGCGATCAGTCCACGCGTATACGGGTGGGCAGGATTGCGGATCACGTCACGCACGGTGCCTTGTTCGACCAACTTTCCAAGATACATGACGGCGACTTTGTCAGCCGTTTGGGCGATTACGCCAAGGTCGTGGGTGATGAAAACGATGCCCATGCCAAATTCGGCCACGAGATCTTTCATCAAGTCGATCACTTGCGCTTGAATGGTGACATCCAACGCGGTCGTCGGCTCATCTGCAATGAGCAGTTTTGGCTTGGTCGACAACGCCATCGCGATCATCGCGCGTTGGCGCATACCGCCAGATAGTTCAAACGCGTACTGGCCGAAACGCGTTGACGGGTCCGAGATACCCACCCGGTCCAACATCTCGATCGAAAGTTCTTTCGATTGCGCTTTGGAAAAGTCGGTATGGATCATCAGTTGTTCGACCATTTGATCGCCGATCGAAATAGCTGGCGCAAAGCTGGCCATCGGTTCTTGGAAGATCAGCGAGATGGCACCACCACGCACAACCTTCATTTCGCGGTCGTTTTGCAGCGACATGACGTCCACAGGACCGTCGTCGAGATGCAAGGTAATCTTCGTTTCTGGCCCATAGATCGCGTTGCGCGGGTTCAGCTTCATCAACGATTTCGCGGTGACTGATTTGCCCGATCCGCTTTCTCCGACCAGCCCCATAACCTCGCCTGCTTCAAGGCTGAATGACACATCGTCAACGGCCGTGATCCGGCCTTCGTCGGTATCGAATTGAAGTGTGAGGTTTTCGACATCAATCAGGCGGCTCATTTCTTGGTATCCCCGTAGGGATCAGCCGCGTCACGCAAACCGTCGCCGACAAAGACAAAGGCCATGACAAGCACGATAAAGAAGATCACGGGAATGAAATACCATTGGTAGTTCAGCAGGACGTCGGCGCTGGTCACGTTTTGCAGCATGACGCCCAGTGAATTCACGGGGTCCTTGAGGCCTAACCCAATGAAACTCAGCGCCGTTTCAGACAGGACCATATAGGGAAATGAGATCACCAGATCGACGATGATGTAGCTTGTGAAGCTGGGCAGCAGGTGTTTGCGGATCACGTGGCCCGAGGACGCGCCAGATAGTTGGGCTGCCAGCACGTATTCCTGATTGCGTTCGGTCAAAAGATGCGTGCGCACCCGTCTGGCAAGCGTAGGCCAGCCGATGAAACCGAGTATGATCGAGATGAAAAAGAACCTCTCCTCTGCGCTCCACGTGTCAGGAATGAACGCGGCGAGCGCCATGAAGAGCGGGATCGCCGGAATGGTGCGCACCGCGTCCGTCACCATCTGAATGACAGAATCCACCCAGCCCCCGTAATAGCCTGATATCCCACCAATAATCAGCGCGAGCACGAAGGCAATGAACACCCCGATGGTGCCGACCGCTAGCGACGTATTGATGGCGTGGAAGGTACGCGAGAAGATGTCTTTGCCAGTGGAATCCGTACCAAAGAGATGGATGAAGCCGTCTTCTACGCCGAAGAGATGCGTATCAAAGGTCATGAAGGCCAGTTGATATGACGATCCTTCAACAAAGAACTGCACGTACTTTCGCTTGTCTGTGTTGATCTCCGTCACCCATCGAAAATTGGTCTGGGCAGAGCGAGTTCGTTCAACCTCGTAGATGAAAGGTCGAAAGGAACACCCATTGTCATCGCAAAAATGCACAACGTTCGGTGCACCGTTGAGGTAGTCTTTATCGCGCCCTGAAATCGTGGGGTCATATGGCGTCAGGAAAGGCGCAAAGAGACCAGACAGGATCAGGATCACCAGAACCCAAGCCCCGGCCATCGCAGCCTTTTGCTTTTTGAATCGTGTCCAGATCAGCTGGCCTTGGGAGGCTGTGAAGTAAGCATCTTTTGCACTTTGATCGACTGCGGCGTCGTAGATATTTTGCTTTGCCATGCGTGTTATCCCAATATGCTACGACGAATGCGCGGATCGACGATGGCCAATGCGATGTCTGTGATGAAATTGATGGCGATGATGCTCCCCGTGAGGAAGAAGATGATCGCCCCTGCAAGCTGTTGGTCGTTCGACCGGGCAAGCGCTTCGATTAAAAGCGATCCAGCCTCGGTTAATGTCAGGATCAACGCCACGATGGGCAACTCGTTAAAGATGCGGTTCAGGTCGAACCCAAGCGAGTTGATGATCGGGCTGAGCGCGTGACGGGCGGGGTAGCGCATCAGCAGACGGCGTCCTGACACACCGCGAGCGGCGGCGGCGGTCACGTATAACTTGCTTATCTCATCTGACATCAACGCGCGCACAGTTTGGATCGCGAATGCCGTTGCAGACCAGCCTAGGATGAAGACAGGCAGCCAAACATGGCTTAGGAAGTCTTTGATCTTGGGCCAGTCCCAGGGTGCATCGCGGTATTCAGGCGAGAACAGGCCGGTCAGACTGTCCCCGAAGAATACAGTTGAGAAGAGCATGATCATCAACGCCAGTAGGAAGTTTGGAAGCGCTAGTCCAAGGTAGCTGACAATGCGCAATCCGTTGTTCAGGAAGGGGTTGCGCGATGTGGCGGCAATGATGCCAACAGGGATTGCAATAAGGTAAGCAAGAAACAGTGAGCCAAGGCAGATGCCGATGCTCAACCAAACTTTCTGGCCCAAGAGTTGATTGATGTTCAGACGCAAGATGCAGCTGTCGCCAAATTCGCCTTGGAAGGCGTTCCAGATCCAACTGGTCCAGCGTTGCAAGTAAGGGCGATCAAGGCCAAGGCGGGCACGTTCGGCCTCAATGTCCGCAATGGAAATTTGGGCGCCCTGAGAGTTTTTGAATGCCAGGTACCGCTCGGCGCAATCGCCGGGGACAAGTTCCATCAGGGAAAAAACAATGAAAGACACAAGGCAAAGCGTAAAGAACGCAAGGGCCGCGCGGATCGTGGCAAATCTTAGGAACTGAACCATGTGTCGTCTGTGCCCCGAGCGTATCGCGCCTTTGAGGTTGGCGCCTGTCTGTGTTGCGGGCCAAAGACATGGCCCGCAACCTGTTCAAATCACTTAGACTATTCGTCCAAGAACCACTGTGTCGGACGGTAAGGGTATGTCCGGTAGTATGCGTAGGACGCAGTCTGGAACTCAGTGAAGTTCATCAAAGATGAATTCCGGTAAATCGGCTTTTCTTCTTTGACTGTCCCGATGAACAGCAGATTTCCGGTCATGTTTTCCACAAGTCTCAGACCCAAAGCATCGGATTCAGGCGTACCAACTGGCGTCGCTTGGAATGCTTTGACGTCTTCCATCATCTCAAGCGCGTAAGCAGGTGGCTCTACACCAGATGCGCCCTCACTATCGACCCATTCGCCCCAAAGCATCGCGGTACGCATGTTGAAGTAGTTGTCATATGGCGGAATGAATATCTCGCCATTCCCAAGAACCACGGCCAAAGGCACGCTTTTCTCAAACATGGTGACGTCCAGCTGGTTCGAAGACTGGGATGAACGATATTCGTCCGTCGTAACTTCTTTCACGGTGTTGTTGATCCCAACATCACGCCAGTTCTGACCGACAAGTTCCACGATCTTGATCGAGATACCTTGGGTCGCAACTTGCAGGTTCAGTGTCAGCGCATCGCCATTTGGCAATTCACGGATACCGTCACCGTCCACGTCGACGACACCCATTTCGTCAAGCAATGACTTGGCCATGTCCGGATCGAACTGCGCAAAGTGCTGTTCCCATTCAGGTGTCACAAATCCTGGCGTCGGAGAGAAGCCGATGTACTGTTGTGGCGTACCAAGACCGAACATGACGACCTCATTGATCTCATCGCGGTTCATCGCGACAGACATCGCTTGGCGGAACCGCAGATCACCAAAGACTTTGCGCTTTTCAAGGTCTTCAGAGGTGACGTTGAATGCAAAGGTTGGCATCGTGATGTCAGGCCTCAGATCAACCGCAAACCCCGCCTTTTCTTGGTTCTCCATCAGCAATGGGACGTAGTCCATCTGCAAGGCTTGAGCCTTATAGTCGACTTCGCCGTTGACCAATTTCAGCAAGCGCACTTCGCTTTCGCCAACAAAGATCTCGTCCAGCTCGTTGATGTAAGGAAGCTGATTGCCTGCTGTGTCGACCATATAGAAGTAAGGGTTGGCAACAAACTGGCGGCCTTCGGTAGACTCCGAAATCACAATGTGGCTTTCGAGGGTTGGGGCAGCATCAAGTGGCAGGCCACCAACCTTATCCGGGTGGGCCAACATGGGTGTCGGCGTGTCCATCCAGTCAGAGCTGCCGTAATAGGCTTTCACCAGATCATAGCCGTTTTCAAACCCAAGCGACTGCGCAAGCGCGTCCGCGTCTGGATTTATGTCGGGGTGATATTGTCCAAGGAAGTGCTTGGGCTGAAAGCCCTGCGCATAATGGTTGGCAAAGTGAGCCAAGAAACCGGGCTTGGGTGAGGGCATGTTGAAGCGCACGGTCAATTCGTCAATGACGTCAACCGTCATCGCTTCGCCGCCAGCCAAAACATAGTCCTTCGGGCTTTCGATGACATTGCTGTCAAGTTGCAGGTTCTCGTACCAGAATTCGACGTCGGCTGCGCCGAACGGCTGGCCGTCGGACCATTTGTGGCCTTCGCGCAAAACGAATGTCAGTTGTGTAAAGTCATCGTTCCAAGACCAGCTTTTGGCGACGTTTGGTACGATTGTTGTCAGGTCGTCTGAATAACGCACAAGGTTGACGTGGCGCACTGACATAAAGTCGGAGGTGCCTGCTTCCGTTGCGTTAGATAGGGCATTAAATGTGCCGCCGTAAGTGCCGATGAGATCATAAGGCGCAACGACAAGCGGCTCTGACGGCAAACGATCTGCCAAGGCTGGCATGTCTGGGTTACCGCGAATGCGACCGTTCATTTCGGCGATATCGGGGTTTTCCGACATTTCTAGCGTGCAGTTGGCAAGGCTTTGGAATTCGGCCAGTTCATATTGCTGCGGGAATGCGCCGGCAGCGACTCCCATTGCATCTGATACGGTAACAGCTGGACAGGCGGCCATTGCCGAGCTCGCAAAAGCTGTCAGTGCTACACTCGATAAAAGTGTGTGTTTCATGCGTCGTCTCCTTGTTGGATTTTGACTTCTCGTTCGAAATTGGACCTGTGGCTTCGTGCCTTTGTTGGTTCCAAAGTTTGCTCAAGACGTGTGAGCGGGGGTATCTGTGTCATCAGTATTGAAGCGTCGATATGGCGCGCCTTGAGGGACCCTCATTCATATGAATGCGATCTCACTGGGTCTTGTTTTGGTTTGGTAGGCGTCGCCATCACACGGCGGACACAGCAAGAATTTGGCAAAGAAGCACCCCAAGATAGTCATCAAATTAGGTAATAAAACTTTCAAAGAGTCAACGGGTTGTGTTTTTCTTTCAAATCAGAATGAATGCGGGTTCTGCGGACAAACCAAGCAATGATGCGCGGCGCACACCCAAAAGGGTCGTCACAGTGATTTATGATTTTCTAATAATCGGCGGTGGAATCGCAGGCGCATCAGCGGCTTACACATTGGCGGCGCATGGTTCGGTGCTTCTGTTAGAGGCCGAAAATACGACTGCCTATCACGCCACTGGACGATCTGCTGCTTTGTTCACGCGCAACTATGGCGGCCCGATTGTACGGCAGGTTAATGCAGCCAGTGCCGATTTTTTCCACACGCCCCCGACCGGTTTTTGCGAGACACCTCTGTTAACTCCGCGAGGATCCCTGACCGTTTCAGCACCCGAAGACGCAGGCGCGCTAGACGGTTTGTTGGCGATGTCGGAAGCCGGTGAAGAAGTTCTGCGCGTCGATCCTCAAGACGCCTGCGCAATGATTCCGTTCCTGAGGCCAGACCGTGTTGGTGACGCAGTCTACGAGGCAAATGTTGCGGATATAGATGTCGCCGCGCTTCATTTGTCCTACCTCAAAGGGGCGACGGCACGCGGTGCAATCGTCTATACAAAGCAAGCAGTTGTGGCGTTAACGCTAATCGGTGATGTTTGGAACGTGTCCACTGCGACCGAAACATACATGGTTGCGAAGATCATCAATGCAGCGGGTGCTTGGGCGGATCAAATAGGCAAGATGGCCGGTGCGTTTCCTATAGGCCTTGTTCCAAAGCAGCGCACAGCCATCATCATTAGCGGACCCGAAGGCATCGACTGCGCATCTTTACCCGCAGTCGATTTTGCAAGTTCAGGTGCCTACATGAAACCGGATGCGGGGAAACTGCTGGCGTCGCCCGGCGATGCGACACCCATGGAGCCTTGTGACGCATGGTCTGATGACATGGAGATCGCGGTATTTGCTGACTGGATCATGCGGGAAACGACGCTCGAAATCACCAAAATTGAACACAGCTGGGCGGGATTGCGCAGCTTCGTTCCCGACGAGGCCCCCGTCGTCGGTTGGGACCCGCATATCGCGGGTTTTTTCTGGCTCGCTGGGCAAGGGGGCTATGGCATTATGATGGCACCAGCCCTGGCGATTTTGACAGCAGAGCTTTGCACGCAGCCTGTGGATGCTGGCATGACACCTCTTGCGAAGGCATTGTCGCCTCATCGGCTGATGCCACGACAAACAGGTGGCGGCGCTTGATAGATCCGCACCCACCCCAATGCTTGCAAAGCAAGCGGACCAACGCTATTTCGCGCCTGTTTTATGATGCTGCCTTATCACCAAGGAGAAGTTGTCGTTGACAAAGCCGTTGCGGGAAAGGCTTGGAGATGCTGCGTCCTCTGCCTCAAAGGCAGAGCGTGCGTTGGCGAATTATATGCTAGCGGAACTTGGTAGCCTGCCATTTGAAACAGCCGCTAGTTTGGCGGCCAAAGTGAAGGTCAGTGAGCCGACGGTCGGACGCTTCTGCCGTACGATCGGATATGACGGTTTCAAAGATCTCAAAAGGCATTTGCGCAATGACATGGGTGATCAACCTTGGCTGATCGGGGATCGACTACGGGAGCTGCAAGAGCAAACCATTGCGGGCAAAGATCAACTGTCGCGTGGGCTAGAGTTGGAAATGGCCGCACTGGTTTCTGTTTATGAAACGGCGCAATTGCCTGAGTGGGCGGATGTCGTAAAGCGTTTGGCAACCGCCAATTCAGTCTTTGTTGTCGGCTTCCAGACGGAACGTGGGATTGCACAGATTTTCACGCATCAATTGCAATATCTTCGCCAAAAGGTGCAATTGGTTGATCTGGCCAGCGGAAACTTTGCTGACGTGTTGGCCACCCAGAACAATGACGCGACATTGGTCATATTCGAAGCGCGTAGATATTCGCGCCACGCCAAACTGCTCGCAAGTGAGGCGAAGGCTGCAGGGATTCCTGTGACACTGATCACTGATCCCTATTGTGACTGGGGACATAGCGTTGCCGATGAGGTCTTTGTCGTGCCGACTTCGTTCAACTTATTTTGGGAATCTACAGCTCAGATGGCAAGCCTTGCCAATCTATTGGTCAACGGTGTTTTTATGGAACTTGGCCCAAGTGTCGAAGATCGGATGAACAAGATCGCGCAGCTATATGGTAAGTTCACGGGGCATACTGATGACACAACCTAAATCGGGTCAATTCCTGTGAGTTTCAGAATTCTCAGCGCCGAAATTGCGCATGAGACAAACACGTTCAACATCGTGCCCACGACGCTTCAGGCATTTCGGGATCGCTATTTTCTGAAAGGTGCGCAAGCCATTGGCGCACGGGGCGACCAGAATACAGAGCTTGCAGGATTGCTTGATACAGGCCGCGACTATGGTTGGGACATCACCCATGTGATCAGCGCAGCAGCGGGGCCGGGCGGCGTTGTCACACGTGACGCCTTTGCAGCACTTACCGATGATCTATTTGCAGCGGCCGAAAGCGATTGGGACGGCATATTTCTTATGCTGCACGGCGCGATGGTCACGGATTTTTGCCAAGATGGTGAAGGTGAAATCTTGCGACGCTTGCGTGCAAAAGTAGGCCCCGATGTGCCTATCGCCGTGACCCTTGATCCACATGCGAACGTTAGCGAAGAAATGTGCGAACTGGCGCAGATACTTGTTTCCTACACGACCTATCCTCATTTGGATTTTCGTGCCACTGCGCGGCGGGCGGCAGAGCTATTGCAGCGCACAATGACGGGTGACATCGGGCCCATCACGTTGCGCGCACACCGTCCAATGCTGGAAGAGGCAAACGGAGGTCGCACTGATATGGGGCCTATGATTGCGCGCCATGCCCAAGCCCGCGCTTTTGAGATGCGCAAAGGCGTCTATGCGATCAGCATCAACGGGGCGTTCCCATGTGCAGATATCGCCCAAGTGGGGCCGACTGTTCTGATCACGTGTGACGGCAATACCATAGGACATCAGGCGATTGCCGAAGAATTGGCTGATGATATCTGGGCCCGTCGTCATGAGGCCCTGAATACCTATTTGACCTGCGCTGAAGCTGCGGAAATAGCATCAAGTTGGAATGGATCGGCAGGCCCGTTGGTTATTGCCGACTATGCGGATAATCCAGGGTCGGGTGCTTATGGCGATGGGACGAACCTGTTGGCCGCATTGCTTGAAGCCGGCATCGACGATTGCTGTTTTGGCCCATTGGTTGATCCGAAAGCTGCGGCATTCCTGCATGACAAAACGCCCGGCGAACAGGTGACGCTGGACATTGGAGGCGCGACCGCCCCCAGTTTTGGTGGTGGTCCCTTGCCTGTCACTGGCACCGTGAAATGGGTTGGCGGCGGCCGTGTTGTCGGCAACGGCCCTATGCTTGGCGGTTTAGAGCGCAGCTTTGGCACGACAGCCGTTTTGCAGGTTGCAGGTATCGATATTCTGGTTGTCAGCATTGCGCATCAGATGCTGGACGTTATGCAATTTGAAACCTTCGGCATTAGTCCTGCAAAGAAATCCGTTGTCGCGCTTAAGTCCATGCAGCATTTCCGGGCCGCTTTCACACCTATCGCCGGTCGCATCATCGTGTGCGATAGCGGCGCGCTTTGCACATTAAACTACGCGTCTTTGAATTATCGAAACGTCCCGAGGCCAATCTTCCCGCTCGACTAATCGCGCACCGTTCTTGTATGTCGCAGTTTGGTGTGGGGCCCTGCGTTCGTGATCGTCACCAAAGACAAGGTATGATCCATGTTTTTCATGCGATGTCGCAGCATCATCCTTGTCAAACGGTGAAGGTCCCTTTGATGTTCCGGCATTTCTGCAACGTTCACTTGTTCGCGTAAGTTGTCATGATCAAACAAGATCGGCGGGATATCAGCTGCAAATTCAATCAGGGTGAACCGACCGTCACGCAAGATCCCTAATGCGGAATCGCTTGGGCCTGTCCCAAGCGCGTCTTCCCAAAGTGTTGGGTCCGCAGGCTCTGAAAAGTCGAATTCCGAATACGTATAGGTGCGCCAATCAACCGGAACGTCGCCACGCAACAGCGGCAAAAGGGATCGCCCATCCATTGAATTGGGAATGTCCTGCCCGACCCAATCAAGAATAGTGGGGGTGATATCGATTGTCTCGGTCGGCTCCGTCACGACGCTGCCCGCACGGTCTACGCTACGTGGATCACGTATGATCAAGGGCGTGTGGTAGGCGGCATCATGGGCCGTGAATTTTCCCCAACTATGGCGATCACCCAACATTTCACCATGATCCGAAGTTACGATAATGAGTGTGTCATCGTACTGACCACTTTCTTTCAAAAATGAGATGACCCGCCCGATGTGCACGTCAACTTCGGTAATCAGCCCTAGATAAATTGACCGCAGGGTCTGTGTGTTTTCATCTGTTGGTGCAAGGTCAGGAAAGCCGACAACATTCTTGGCCGCAGTCATGCGTTGGTGGGTTGGGCCGAAAAAAGGATGGACGGCGGCATCGGTTGCGGGATTTGCGCTGCGGTTGGGAAGCGGCAATGTGTCTGGGTCGTACATGTCATTGAAAGGAGCAGGGGCGACCAATGGCGGATGCGGGCGAATGTAGGTCAAATGGGCGAACCAGTTGTCATCCCGGTATGCGGGCATAAGGGACAAAAAGCGGTCCGTTAAGAACGCTGTGTCGCTATCCTCGGCGCGGTAAAGGGCCGGGTCGTTTATTTTTGGCGTACCGCCAGTCGGGGAGACGGGTTCGTAAACGCTTGAAAAGCTTTCAAACGCGTAACCTTGGTTCATCAGATGTGATCGCCATGGATAGGAACTCTCATAGCGCATCTCAACGACTTCCCTGAAGCCGTTCATATAGTGTTCGTAGTCGCGCAAGGCCGGGTCGTTGGCGTGGAAGACGCGCGGGTCTTGGGATGTGTCAGTGTAGCCAAACAGCATCGGCATATAGCCAGCTTTGCGCATTTCGGTCGCAATGTTTGGTGCATCATGGCGCAATGGTGTGCCATTGCGCACAGACCGATGGTTCATCGCATACTGTCCGGTTAGCAGCGATGCCCGCGATGGACCGCAAGGATTGGTCACCGAAAAATGCCGCGTAAACGTCACAGCGTCATCCATCAGAGCACGCAAATTTGGAATTTCGATATGTTTGGCCAAATCACCGAAAATGCAATCCGCACGCAGTTGGTCCATCACGATGAATAAAACGTTCTTAGTGCCCGGCATGGCGCGAATCCTCTTAACAACCATCATGCCAAGTAGCGACTAATTCCTGAGGGTTGGGAAGGGTTCAGTTTGCGAGCTGTCTGCCTTGCAAGCCATTCCCCGTTCCAGATTTTAGAATAACATCGCATTCACGATGAATAACAGTAGGGTGGGGAACAGCAGCCAGCCATATCCTTGGTGGGACGTCGTAAGGCACAGCCAAAGGACCGCCATGTCACTGTCGATAATCGCGATTGTACTTGCAGCGGCACTATTGCATGCGGTCTGGAACGCGATCGTCAAGTCAGCAGTTGATCGGACAACAACGCTTGGGCTTGTTGCGTTGGGTCAAGTGTTGCCCGCAACGGTGATGATCGTCTTGCTGCCTTTGCCAAACGTCGAAAGCGCCATCTACATCGCGATATCGACTATAGTGCATTTCGGATACTTTTACCTGCTGGGCAAAGCCTACCATCACGGCGACCTCAGTGTCGTCTACCCAATCGCAAGAGGGATTGTTCCGGCACTGGTCTCGCTATGGGCGATCTTGCTTCTGGGCGAAGTCCTCCCTGTTCTGGTCTGGGTCGGTATCAGTTTGATTGTGGCAGGCATTCTGCTGAGCAATTGGAAAGCCCTCAGATCAGGGGTCGGAAAGACGACATTGGGGCTGGCACTTGCAACAGGCTTTTGTATATCGATCTATTCGCTTGTCGACGGGATCGGTGTGCGCGTGTCGGGGAACACGTTAAGCTACTGGGCATGGGGCGCGTTCTTACACGTATTCATCGCGGGGTTCATCGGGTGGCGTAGACGCAAGACACTGTCTTCAATTCCACGGCGTATTTGGATTACGGGGATTGCAGGTGGTATGGTTTCAATGATCGCCTATGGTCTTGTCTTATATGCAAAGAACTTTGCCCCACTTGGCGTAGTATCGGCTTTGCGCGAAACATCCGTGATCTTTGCAACCTTGATCGGGTTTTTCATACTCAAAGAAGGAAACTGGAAACGCAGGCTTGGGGCCGCGGTTCTTATGGTTTTCGGCATTACGTTCATCGCGTTGAACGCGTGATACCTTGTTGGGAAAACAGACAATGACTGATGCAAAAGTGACCAATCAGGATCTTGAGGCACGCCGCGATAGCGCTGTTGCACGCGCGATTTCCTTTTCGGCGACATTCGTTGCAAACAGGGCGGAAAACGCTGAAATCTGGGACGTTGAAGGCAAACGCTACATCGACTTTTGCGGCGGCATTGGCTGTCTGAATGTTGGCCATCGCAATCCACGGGTGGTCGCAGCCATCAAGGACCAGCTTGATCAGCTGACGCATACGTGTTTTCAGATGACACCTTATCAGCCCTATATTGCGCTCGCAGAAAAGCTGAATGCGTTGTTGCCTGGTGACTTTGCAAAGAAGTCTTTGTTCTTTTCCGCAGGCGGTGAGGCCGTTGAGAATGCAATTAAGATTGCGCGACACCACACCCGTCGTCCTGCTTTGATCACCTTTACAAACGGCTATCACGGGCGATCCTATATGGGCATGGCGCTGAGTGCGCGAATGGTGCCATTCAAAGAAGGCTTCGGCCCGTTCCCCGGTGAAATTTACCGGCTACCTTTCCCTGACGGCTATCACGGGATCACATTGGACGAAACCAAGCGCGCGTTTGAGACCTTGTTCCGCAGCGACTGCCCGCCCGATCAAATCGCGGCAATGATTTTTGAACCGGTACAGGGGGAAGGTGGCTACAACATAGCGACCCCTGCATTCCTTGGATATTTGCGTGACCTTTGCGATGCACATGGCATTGTTCTGATTGCCGATGAAATTCAAACGGGCATCGGCAGGACGGGTAAGATTTTTGCGACAGAACACTATGGGATAAGTCCCGACCTAACCTGCATCGGCAAAAGCCTTGGTGGAGGGCTACCGATTTCTGGCATTGTTGGAAAATCCGACATGATCGACTCTGTCCCGCCCGGCGGTTTGGGCGGGACTTTTGGTGGAAACGCTATTTCCTGCGCCGCTGCCCTTGCTGTTCTGGATGTCATTGAAGAGGGAAATCTGCTGCAACGCGGCCTTGAAATGGGTGCCCGAATTGATCGCCACCTGCGGGAAATGGCCTTGAACCCTGCTTTTTCTTGTATCGGCGATGTGCGCGCACTGGGCTGCATGAATGCCATCGAAATCGTGACAGACCGCAGCAGCCGAACACCTGATGGCGACCTCACCGCGCGCATTGTCGAAACTGCGCTGAAAAACGGGCTTATTCTTCTGACAGCAGGGCCAGCTCGGAACGTTATCCGGCTATTGGTTCCACTGTCCGCTTCGACTGCAATCGTAGAAGAAGGTTTACAAATTTTTCGCGCCTCTCTGGAGGAAGCCAGCGTTTGACGAAGACTTCAGTTCGCTTGGCAACCAATAATTTAACAGTTGCATCAAAGTTTGAATTGTAGCTGCTTTTGATACTTCAGGCAGGTATTGTCGACGTTGCTGTCATGGTATTTTCTGCACGAATGGCCGCTTTTCCCGCTGCCCGACAGCACCGTACTTTACGCTACCGCAGCATTTCCCACTCCGCGAGCGCACGCAGCATGAAAACCGAACTCACAAAATTGGGCTCTTCCAGTACCTTCGCCGAGCTGGTGACGAAGGGCCGGTTCGGGAAACATCGCCTTTCGCTGCGCCGTGCGCGAACTGGTAAGACGCGGACTTAGCCGACCTTGGCAATATGCGCTTAAAGGTCTGCTTCGGTGGACTTTTCAACAACCAATGGTTCTTGTGGTACCAGTGCAGGGACGCAAGGACTGCTGATAACCTATCTCGCCGTTTACATCTGCGTTGAAGCGATGACCAAAGCCATCAATGCAAATGTTGCGATCGCTGCATAAGCGATGATTACTGAACCGATGTAATACTCAGCAGAGAAAACAATCATAAAGCACACGAACCAAAAGGCAGAAACAATCAAAGGAACTTGAATGTTTCCTGCGAGATCTAACATGACTGCGACTAAGACTGCGGCCCCCGCAAACGCTATCACTCTTACGGTATTCCGCCAAATGGGGTGTTTTGGTTTTTCCTCTGAGCCGTAGATCAGCCAACCAAGTGCTGCGATAATCAACTCCAAGATTTCAACCATAGATTTTTTGCCCGAAAACATGAGATTACTTGTTTGTTAGCCGGGAACAGCGGCAAAAATTGGACGCCCAATGTAAAGCGGACGTTCAAACGCCGTGCAGCATCGGTGACTCGGGCTCATCGCTGCTGTTCGTTGCGCAAGGTCCAATTGCTGCATTACACATGCAGTGGACCACGCAGCTTATCTATGGTTCATCTTTCTGGCCATCACCTCCGCTGCTGCGCTTAGTGGTTCGTCAGATATATATGCGTGGCGTTGGGTCGTCATCGGGTTCGTATGGCCAAGTAGGCGCCCGATGGTTGCCAAGCTCATACCACTGGAAACAAGTTGTGACGATTGTCATGGATGCGATAGTCATCAATATCAGCGTCTGCGATTAAAGATCTCCAGAATTTCTTAAGGTCGACAAGCGGTCTGAATGTCGACTTGCCCGGGAAAACAAAATCTCTTCGATATGAAGGCTTGCTTGTCTTCGTGAGGACGAACTGGTCCAAGTTTTCGGATTTTTCGCAAACGTGGCTAAAAGTGCCATATCAACACTATACCCTAGGTTGAAAATGCTGGTGCCTTTTTTCATTTTTTATATATCTGCCCAAAGTTTGGGCCGCGATTGTCACAAATATGCCTAATTTTACGGCGAATTGAAAACTCGCTTAATAGAGTTAGAGAGTACCAAATGTTAAAGAAAATAATCGGAGCCGCATTGCTGGCTGCCCTGTTCGCTGGGCCTGCGCAAGCGCAACAAGCGTCGTCAGGCGTCTCGCCATTTGTCATGAATACACTGTTTATCGTCTTCTGTGGCGTTCTTGTCATGTGGATGACCGCTGGCTTTGCGATGCTGGAGGCAGGTTTTGTTCGCGAGAAAAACGTCGTCAGCCAATGCGCCAAAAATATTGGGCTTTTCGCCATTGCATCGACGGCATTCATCCTGAGCGGATACGGTTTTATGTTCCCAAATGGTAGCTGGGTGCTGCCCGGCATCTTGGGATTCGATGGTGCCATCGAGGTCATCGATGTTGTTGACGGCAGAGACGGTTTCGTCGGTCGCGGTCATGCCGGCGCTGCCGATATCTTCTTTCAGTCGATGTTCTGCGTAGCCGTCGTGTCGATTGTTTCCGGAGCCGTTGCTGAACGCATCAAGCTTATGTCCTTCTTCATCTTTGCCGCCGTTTTGACGGCCGTTATCTATCCTATTCAGGCGTCCTGGACGTGGGGCGGTGGCTTCTTGGCCTCTGATCTCGGTTTTAGGGATCTGGCCGGCAGTTCAGTTGTTCACGTCGTTGGCGGCACGGCCGCGTTGACTGGTGCGCTGTTTCTCGGTGCGCGCAACGGGCGATTTGTGAATGGTCAAAAAGTTCCCCTTGGCAACTATTCTTTGCCATTGGCAACAATTGGTACCTTGATCCTTTGGATGGGCTGGTACGGGTTTAACGCAGGCTCTTATCTAAGCTTCTCAACCGATGCAGACGCTGCCAATGTGGCACGCATTTTCCTGAACACTAACCTGGCCGCTGCGGGCGGGGTCATTGCGGCGGGGATCGTGTCATACCTTCGCGAGTTCCGCTTTGATCTTACTTTCATGCTCAACGGTGCACTTGGTGGCTTGGTCGCGATTACCGCAGAGCCGCTTTTCCCGACACCTTTCTGGGCGTTTGCGGTTGGCATGGGTGGGGGTTTGATCATCTTCTGGGCCACTCAGATTCTTGACTACTTCAAGGTTGACGACGTCGTGGGGGCCATCCCGGTTCACCTGTTCTGCGGCATCTGGGGAACGATTGCTGCTGGCTTCACAAACCCTGACGCGACTGTGCTTGGGCAGCTGTCCTCTGTCTTGATCATCATCACCTTCGTTGGCGTGACGACGAGCCTGGTTTGGATCGCGCTGAAGGAAACAATTGGTATTCGCGTATCATCTGCCAAAGAGCAGTATGGCATCGACAAAAGCGAGTTCGTAATGGATAACTGATCGTTCGGTTACGGCCAAAAAAGTTCCGGCCAAGGCAATCCAATTTGGTTTGCCTTGGCCAAATAAGCCGGCCAAGTTGGCCAAGTATGTATTGAGTAATCAACAAGATAGCAGGGAAGATTGCCGCGATCTTGTTTTTGGAGAACAATAAATGAAAACGCTGGTGTGTGGTCTTGCAATGTCGCTTGGCATCTTAGCAAGCAACGTGATGGCTGACCAAATTTTGACAGTAGATGGAGAAGACTATTTGCTGTCTGCTCTGATGGAGAATTGTCAGAGCATAACCGATAGCCCCGAGGCGCAGATGGCGTGCTTTGGCGCTGTGTCCCGCCTACTAGAGGAACAATCTGACGCGGCACCGGAAACAGATGTATCGGTGAGCGAAACCTTGAATGCTTTGCGGGCTGTTGCACAATATCTGGACGAGGATTCAGGCCTCGCGATTTCGGGGTCGGACTGCAACGTCCATATTGTCTATTTCAACAATTACTTTCACATCAGTCGCCGCAATATTTCGTCCATCGATTTGTTTAGCGCGCAGTTTAACGCGTCGAAATTGCAGTTTGATCAAACTGTTCAGGTGCAAGGCGCGCAGGCGCCGTTGTTAAAAGGGGTAATGGCCGCCGGAGCAAATGCATCGGTGCGTGGCGGTGTGGCTCTGGAGTCGTCACAACTTAACTTTTCACCCAGATCCCCCGGGACATCGATCGATGTTTATGCCAACCAAGTTGTCAATCAACTGCCGCCAAGCGACGTTCAGGAGTTTGACTTTGTACTGGTCCACCCGCAAAAAAGCCAAGCCAGCGCCGAAATCTGGAGCGCTTTTGAGGCTTTCGTAGATGTGTGCAGACAGTCACCGCCATCTTGGAGCGCCCCTAACGCGGACAATAACTAAGGGGGCAGCGGGCAGCTCCTTGCTACAAACCTAAAAATTCATCGCGCGAACGGCTTCGCGCGATTTACGCGCAGTGCCGCACCAGCAGTCGTGATGCTGTGGAAAGCGCCACCCAATTTACCTCCTCCATTTGAATAGGGTTGCATTCTCTTTGTCGATCTGTGAACGATGAGGGACCACAGGGGAGCCGCGTAATGTCGTGGCTGAGATGTGGGCGCAAAGCCCACGGACCCTCAAAGCTGATCTGGATAATGCCAGCGTAGCAAGGAGGACAGAAATGTTTGTAGGCGCACAAGTTTCCCTTTACCCGATGACCGATGGGTTCATTGACGTCATCATGTCGTCGCTGACCGCACTTGATCCCTGGCGCGACAGATTGCGGATTGAGACGGATGACATCTCGACCCTGATCGTAGGTCCGCCCGAGGTTCTTTTCCCCGCTTTGCGCGATCTTTATGCAGCCGCCGCGGCGTCCGGCCAACATATCGTGTTGCGCGCGACACTATCGCGTGGATGCCCCGGCGAGCCCGATGACCCGATCTGTCAAACAGGTGCACTTGCTAACCCCGCAGAGCCTTTGGCCTCGCGCCAGAAGAACGCCCTGTCTGCTATTGCCGCGACACCTGACAAAGGTCAGATCGCTGATGCGCAATTCTCGCTTTATGTGATGGGTGCAGGTGACCATATGGTCGAAATCATGGGATGCATCGACTTTCTTAAGCAAAGTGGAAGTTTTGATCGGTCTAAGAACTTCTGCACCCGGTTGACCGGCGATGCAGGTCCGGTTTTTGCCACGCTGCAACAGGCGTTTTGCCAATTTGGACCACCAAATGGGCACGTCACGATCGATTTAACGGTATCAGCCAACAGCCCATCCAAGCGCTGATCTGATGCAGCACCCGTTACCTCGCCGTCCCGGCAGAGGTCTGGCCCGTGGCATCCCTGCCGTTCTGAGTGTGGTCAGCGCCTTTTTGATCTGGGAAGTCTACGTCCGCTTGTCGGGGATTTCCCCTTTGATGCTACCTGCGCCTTCGCGGGTGCTTGATCAGATGGTGTTGAACCGCGTTATCTTGTGGGAGAACACTATTCCAACCCTGCACGCGACCCTTGCAGGGTTCTCGCTATCGCTCACCGTGGCTTTCGTGCTGTCGATTGTGCTGGATTTCATGCCGCGTGTCCGGCGCGCATTGTTCCCGATCTTTGTGGTGAGCCAAACTCTACCGCTTGTCGCAATCGCGCCCTTGGTCGTGTTGTGGTTCGGCTTTGACCTGACGCCCAAAGTCTTGTTGGTGGCGCTGGTCACATTCTTTCCAATGCTTGTGGCCTTGGTGGACGGGTACGCATCTACCGACCCCGAGATTGAGGGCCTGCTGCGGTCTATGGGTGCGTCGCGCAGCGTTGTATTTCGCCGTGCGCGCCTGCCGTCTGCGATGCCGTATTTCTTTGCGGGGCTACGCATCTCAATCACCTATGCGGTCGTTGCGGCGATATTCGCAGAATACGTGGGCGCGCGCGCCGGCCTTGGCATTGTGATCCTGAATGCCAAGAACAGCTTTCGACCAGACCTTGTGCTTGCCGCCGTTGTGATCAGTTCTGCACTGACTTTGGTGCTTTTTGCCATCACCGCATTGCTGCAACGCGCGGTGCTGCGCTGGCGTGACTTCGGTGATGGTCGATGAGCATGCTGGACATACAAAACGTGTCGGTCGCACTGGGTGACACGGATGTGTTGGGCGGTATTTCAATGCATGTGTCCGAGGGTGAGTTCGTTTCAATCCTTGGGCCCTCTGGTGCGGGCAAATCGACTATATTCAAGCTGCTGACAGGTGCATTGCAGTTGGATAGCGGGGCAATCACCTGCAATGGCCGCCCTCTTGCGCAAAATACGCAGGGCTTTGCCTTCATGCCCCAACATGACGCGCTAATGCCGTGGTCGCGTGTCCTCGACAATCTGACCTTGGGGTTAGAGGTGCAGGGCATGCCGCGAAAAGATGCGCGCGCGCGTGTCTTCCCGCTTTTGCCGGATTTTGGACTGGCAGGATTTGAACGACATTACCCTGCGCAATTGTCGGGGGGTATGCGCCAACGTGCGGCCCTTTTGCGCACAATTGTCCAGGCACGCCCTGTGCAGCTGCTGGATGAACCATTTGGCGCGCTAGACGCACTGACACGCACGCAGATGCAAAAATGGTTCGAGGATCGCTGGCAGGCCGCCCGTTGGACCACATTGCTGGTGACCCACGATGTCCGCGAGGCCGTGGCCCTTTCTGATCGCATCTATGTGCTGTCACGCCGCCCAGCCCGCGTCATCGCCGAGGTCACTGTGCCCACGCCACGCCCGCGGCTTGGCCAACCCATCACCGCAGATGCCCACGCGCTAGAGGCGCATCTGCTTGATATTTTACTCAACCAAACCGGAGACGACTTATGAAACACTTCATCACCGCTGCGTTTATATGTGCAGCACTGCCCGCCGTTGCCCAAGAAAAGCTCAGTGTCGCACTCGATTGGACGCCTAATACAAACCATGTGGGTCTCTATGTCGCACAATCAAAAGGCTGGTTTGAGGATGCCGGACTTGATGTGGATATTCTGCCATACACCGATACATCTTCGGGAACGCTGGTTGCGGCGGGTGTCGCTGAGTTTGGTATCCTTAGCGCCGTAGGTTTTCATAGCCAGCGCGCAACAGGCGCCGATATGACCGTGGTTATGGCCGTTGTGCAGCACGAAACGGGGCGGTTGGTGTTTAACGGTGATCGGACCGATATTCAGCGGCCCGCCGATCTTGATGGCAAAATCTATGCAGGCTTTGGCAGTGCGTGGGAAGAGGCGCTGATTTCGACGATCATTCGCAATGACGGCGGGGCAGGGACGTTTGACACTGTCACACTCGGCACCTCGGCCTACGAAGCACTTGCCAACGGTCGCGTTGATTTCACCCTAGAAGTCAGCACATGGGAAGGTGTGAATTCTGTTCTGCTTGACCGACCCCAGCGCGCATTTCGCTATGCCGATTACGGTGTCCCGGATCAGCACACAACGTTTCTGGGCGGAAATGGCTCATGGCTTGTTGAGAACCCCGATACAGCGCGCGCCTTTGTGCAAGCGGCACAGCGCGGGTATGATTTTGCCGCCAATAACCCGGTCGCTGCCGCAGACATTCTGATCGCTGAAACGGCAGGCATGATGAGCAATCCCGCACTTGTGCGTGCGTCAATGGATGCATTGGTCGATGGCGGATATCTGCAAGATCCCGGCGAGGCCGTTGGTATGATTGATGGCGAAATGTTCGCAAACATTACAGGCTTTTTGTTCGAGGCCGGCATCATGCGCGGTGAAGATGGCCGACCACTTGCGCAAATGCCTGATGTTTCTGCGTGGTACACAAATGACTATTTGGTCGGTGAAAAATAATGCAGGCTTGAAACTACGGGGTGGCGGTTTTTTGCCACCCTGAAAGTGATGTATGATAAATCATACGTCAATGTATGAAAAATACACCTATCAAGTTAGAAATTTAGAGAATTGTTGCGGCGGCTGATTCACGCGAAAAGGGTCTCAAGGACACGGTTTGTTTGTGTTCGGTGAGTGACGAGTGAGTGTAGTGAGTTAGTCGCATTTCGTCGACGTGTTAATGAGTAGTTTGTGTGTGCCTGCGGGCATAGTGCTGATTTGATGGTGCCTACGGGTGTGTGAGGCCGTGGGCGCCATCAAAATCTAGAGTAACGGTTTAGAGTGCCTGCGTCCGAATGTTTTTGCGACGAAGCGCTATTTTGTACTTACAGAACAGTGCCCTGGGGGGCGCTGTTCTTCTCGTTTTTTCTTTATGCTGCGGCGGCAGATGCCAGTTCTGTTGCGCGTGATAGGGCTTCGTTTGGGCAATGAAGGGGCATATCCGCCGCGCAGACTTGCCGTTTCCCCGGTCCAACCTGGAACAGTCCGGAATAGTAGGAACCATCGGCAATTTTGGTTGCGCAGGGTATCCATTTTCCGCCGGGACCCTCGACCCTTTTTCCAACCAAAACGTTGACAGAACCAGGAGGCGGGCTCGAGAGTAAAGCTGTGGCGCTAAGACAATTTGTGAAGTTCATGGCAGTTCCTTTCGACGCATAGCTTGGCCGAACCAAAGTGTCCAAACGATGGCAATACTTTGGATTCTAACGGTCATCATACCGCATTTTAGCTTGAGAATAGTGTCGCGTGCGCTGAGACATATTGTGTCGCGATTGATACGCTTTGAAAAGAGGTTCAAAGATTGATGTCTTCTTAAACCAAATCGGCTATATTCGCCGCAAAGCCGTTCTATTGTACTCACTTGCAACCCGGTACCTCACACGCAACTGTCGCGAGATATACTACATTGTTCAATCGCTTTAAAGTGTGTCCATTCTGTTGGAGGCATGTTGAACCACTCTAAGAATAACAGCGGCATCACTATTGCCATGATGCGTGCCTTTGTGTGCTTGAGCCATCATCTCAATTTGTCAAAGGCCTGCAATGAACTTGGGACGACGCGCCAGACTGTGCGTCGTCATATTACCGATCTTGAGACGATATTCGGCAAGCAGCTTTTTGAAGTTGTTGACCGCAAGTATCTGCTTACATCTGAAGGTGACGCTTTGCTGGACGAGGCGAAGTCACTGCTTATGCAACTGGACACTTGGTCTGGCCAATCGGTGTTAAAAAAGAACACGTCTGGGGGGCTGGAGAAGCTTCAGTATACTGATGCCGATGGAAACGTTTTCCATTCTCAGCAGCATCCGGTTTCCGAGATTGCATTGAACGGCTTACCGATCATGAAGAGAGCCTTTGTGGCGTGGGGCAATGCCGAGACACAGATCGAGCACGATGCAATGGATGAAATTCGGCCATTTACGGTGATATTCCGAAAGGGCCCGGCGGGATGGTTTTTTGTGCATGTCGGGAGAGAATCTGCTTATGCACGTTGGTTCGGCTGGGCGTGGTCGCGAAGCGCGATTGGCAAACTGATGACTGACGACAATCTTGATGATGAATATAACGAATTTAGCGGCGGTGCTTATTCGCGCATCTATGACGAAGGCGGTGTGCGCCTTGATCACATTTTTGCGCACCTTCCCAAGGATGGGGGCGGTGATCCACAGACCGGAACCTTTCAGAGACTGCTGCTTGGCGGCGTATTTCCAGATGGAACGCCGGGTCTGATCCTTCTGGCGGTCATCACCGAGCAAGTAAAGATTGACGCGTTAGACGGGGCCGACAGACCGCGGTTGGCTGAAAATTTAGTTATGGATTCTCTGCTCGATCACGCTAATTAAGCCTTGTCGCTGCCATTTTTTTGGAAGCATCGTAGTTAACGTTGGGACATTGTGAAAAAAAGTAGTACACAAATGTCTCATTACCGACATAGTGTTTCGAAATCCACTATGATCAGCCAAGGAGCCAGAAATGTCAGCGCGTAATATTTTTGGCATGGTCAGCAATGTATCAGTCATAATCAAAGAACTCGAAGATGCGGGCATGCGGATTGAAGTGGGAGACGATTTCTCTCGCTATCGCTACTATCGCAACTCTTGTCCTGATCGCGACGGGCTGTTTCCTATTTTTGATACAGCGAGTTCGTTTATCGACGAAACTAACGGTTTTTGGATTTGCGGTTTTAACGCCGCTAACGAACTGATTCACACGCAGGCTGTGCGTTTGCTGGACCTTTCCGGCATTTCCCTTGGCAAGCATCTGGATATGCACCGCCACAAGTACATCGTACCAGATACGACGCCGGATCCTGATCTGACCTTTTTCCGCGGTCCCGAAGCCCTCAAGACAGTGACCGGCTCTGTTGGCTACTGCGGGGATTTCTGGCTGCCTTCGCGTGGGCTTGGCGGTCCACGTAGCCAAGGTGCGACTGGTTTGTTGTCTCGTTTGCTATTCGAAATTCTACAGCAGACCTGGAAGCCCGACTTTGCCTTTGCTTTTGTACCAAAACAACTGGCTGCCAAAGGCGCCCACGTACGGTATGGCTACAGCCACTGTGAACCCGGGCAATGGATCGGACCTGATCAGCAAGTTACAGTCGAGGAATACTTGATCTGGATGAAGTCTACAGACATCGAAAATGTCGTGGCAAGAGACGTGAAAACACTTCGGAAAACCACTCAGATATCATCGATTAGTTTATCTTTGTCGGCGGTGGATTCTAAAGGCTGATCGTCTGGTTGGTGGTGAAAGCCGCAAATGCGCTAACAGGTATGTAGTTCACTTTTCTTTTGTGATCCAAGCGATTGAAGTCATTTCTCAATGTCCCATTCGTCGATTTTTCAGACCGAATCGCTGTGCGCATTCCCGTCATGCGCAGCGCAGGGTTTAATTGCGATTGCCTGATCCTCAGTTGAATGGGGAAAGGAAACGATATGTTAGACCAGTTCGAAATCCGCACAGACGATATGCCCACTGAAATGCAAATCCTGTTGCGTGACTATCCGCGCAACACGTGGGACGTGCATCCCGGCTTCAAAGAAAAGACCCGCCATTGGCTGGGCGCACACCGTATGTTCCGACAGTTGAGCGCGTCCATTCGCAAAGATACCGAGAGCTATCTGAATGGCGATCACGACAGCAACGATTATGCCGCGAGGTTGTCTTATCGCGGTGGTGCATTGGTTGGAAATCTGCATGGTCACCACGGATGGGAAGATCATTCCTATTTCCCTGAACTGTCAGCCGCCGATCCACGTTTCGATGCTGGTCTCGAGGTGCTGGAAAAAGACCATGCCGACTTAGACATCGTTCTGGACAGTTTTACGCGCACCGCTAACCGCGCTATCAAACTGGTACAGCTTGATGAAAAAGCAGCACGTGAAGAAGCGGGTAAGCTACACGGTGTTGCGCTGACAATAGAGGCGTTCTTGCAGCGCCACCTTACCGATGAAGAAGAACTGGCAGTACCGATCATTTTGCACCATCGTTTGCGCGGCTAGGCAGGAGAACGCCCGTGACAAAAAAATCGGTTGAGGAGTCTCAGAAAGACGCCGCTGCACGTCGCGCCAAGGGCGAATTTGTGCGCGGCGTCAGTGGTTTCCGTTCCGTTTTGGGCGAAGATCCAGACTTTCCAGCCGAGGCCGGGCGGTACCATCTGTTTGTCGCGTTCAATTGTCCGTGGTGCCACCGCGTAACGTTGGCGCGCAACGTGTTGGGCCTGCAAGACAGCATCACCATGGATGTGGCCTTTCCCGGGCGCACGACGCAAGATGACCCAATTGAACCTAATCGTTGGGAATTCAATCCGTCGCGTATCGCCTCTCTCACCGGCACGACCCTGCCTGAATGCACGGCGGAAACTGCCACGGGCCAAAACTTCAGGCTTGCCAAGCAGGTCTATGAAGCCGAGGGATCAAACGAAGCCTCCGTGCCAATCCTCTATGACAAAAAGACCAAGCGTATTGTTGCCAATGAGAGCGCGGACATTGTCCGGATGCTGAATGCGCAGGCCGGTAGTCTTGGAAGCTCAATGGCTGCGAACGTACTGCCAGATTTGTATCCTGCGGGCGACGCGTATGCCGGGTTGCGCCAAGAGATTGACGCGCTGAACGACCAGATTTACGTCGGCATCAACAATGGCGCGTACAAGGCGGGGTTTTCTTCTAATCAGACAGTCTATGCATCGGCCTTTGCACTTTACTTCAAAACGCTGTCGGATCTGGAAGCGCGGCTGGCGTCCGATGACCGCCCTTTCTTGACTGGTGATACCTTTACAGAAGCTGATCTACGCCTGTTCCCGACCCTTTATCGCCATGATCCCGTTTATTATGTGCGGATGAAGCTGAATGGTGCAAGAATTCTAGATTACCCCCATCTCTGGCGCTGGCTGTGCCGCGTTTATGCTTTGCCGGGCGTGGCAGAAAGCAACGCGTTGGTGCATTGTCGACAGGGGTATTTTGGCCGATCTTGGAACAATGTCGTGCCCCTTGGGCCGTTGCATCCCATGTCTTACCCCGAAGCTTACGGTCACCCCGAACTTGCATCTTAGTATAATCGCTTAAGCACTCATCCTTCGCTTACCAAATCAGTCTATTGATTTTCATTGCTTGTGAAATATTTTTAATCACATGCCTCTTTTTAACCCAGAGATTCCAACGAAGGTCAGTGTTCAAGAACACGGTGAAGGTTAAGACTGATGAAACAAACGAGCCTTGATGCAATTGATATGCGCATTCTCTGCGCGCTCCAACAGAATGGCCCCATGAGCAAAGCGAAGCTGGCGGAGTTCGTGAACCTATCGGCCACGCCGTGTTGGGCGCGTTTGGACAAGCTAAAAGCTGCGGGCTATATTCGTGGGCATCATACAGAGATTGCACTTGAGAAATTCGGCGACTTTACGCAGGTTGTTGTGCCTGTTGCCCTGTCTCACCACCGCAAAGCGGATTTTGATCGCTTCGAGACCCATATTCAAACAGTCGATGAAATCATTGAGTGTATGTCGACGGGCGGCGGCATGGACTACATTCTGAAGGTGATCTGTCCCAGCCTTGTTGCTTTCCAAGCATTGATGGAAAATCTTCTTGAGCAAGATATCGGGATTGAGCGGTATATGACGTATATTGCCACGCGGAAAATAAAGGCTACTCAGCCAAATTTGCTCAAGCTCGCGGATGTTGGTCCCTGAGAGCTCAGGCGAGTATTTAGTCTCATTATTGCGCAAAAAAGTCCATATGGCCTGTTTTTTGGGCTCTTTTGGTCTGACCTGCTGGTCATCCCAAAGTAAAGTCTCGACACATCAGTTTACCGTTACCGAGTTCATCATCGTGTCCGTTGGATCCACCTTTTCGAGCGATCTCAACATCAAGAACTAGGTACCAACACGTGACGACCAATAGCCCAAGTACGCCGTCTGGTAGTATTCTTAGCCAGAACATGGTGGAACTGATTGGCAATCAGCATACGATCACCAGCCTGAGCCGGGACCTGAATATTCATCGTAATCAACTTCAGCGTTATGTTGATGGCGCATCTTTGCCCAATCTCGATATTCTGCAACGCATCTGCCAGTTTTTTGACGTTGATGCCCGCATACTGACACATCGGTTGGCCGACTTGCGGATAAACAGCGATAGAGCCTTGCCACCCTCTTTGATGGAAGCGTTTGACCCCGTTCCGCATGACCTGTTCCCTGATGGGTTCTACGAGTTATGGAGCGAACTGAACGATAGCAGCAGACCGTATTGCTGCCTACTTCTGCATGTGAAGACAATTGATGGTGTGCGGTTGACCAAAGTGGTCCGACATACATTGGTTCTTGGGCCGGATGGCACGCCGAATGCGTTGGACGGGTTCGTCACGGTGCGCGGCGTTGCAGTGAAACAGGCCGGAGGGGTCTGCATCCTTGATCGCCCAGACCATCACACAGGCCTGACTTTCACAGCACTCAGGCTTGGCATTTATGGTGATCCTTGTTTGCTTGCAGGGCACAAGAAATCTGTCAGTAGCGTGGTTGAGCGTGGTCTGATGTTTAAGTCAGCAACAGCGATGCGCCGATTGAAGGGTGGCTTTCGCGAAGCGATGTTTGTGCGCCGCTTGCCACGCTATCGAACGGCCGAGGAAACACCGGAATTGATTCAGTGGATGTTGAAAGAACAGCAGGCCACCGCTGAATACGGCTGAATTTCCCGAGGCTAGATTTGAGATTAAGTAGTCTCATCTAGCAATACAAAGCGCGCAAGACGATCCAAAGAATCGTACGATTATGACGGTGTTCGCGATTTTTCCGCTTCCGCAAACAATCACCTCAAAATTACACAATATGTGTAAATTTGATCAATGATATTACACAAATATCCATAATGTGTGTCATGAATTCGGTTTTTTACCATATTTGGCCGTACGAATAACTCTATTGTGAAAAATTAGCGCCAAAATTTATGGGTCTAAGCATGACACGTTGAACGAGTGGTGCGCGTCTTGATCCCGGTCAGTCTCGCCTAGCCATGCTTTGTTCTTTCGTTGACCGAAATCAATTTAGCGCAGCATGCGTATATGAGGTAAATATGAAACATACGATCAGCAGAGCCCGCTCTATCTTTGGCGGCCTCGCTCTGATATGCTCGGTGGCTGTTCCAGCAACATTCATAACGGGAACCCAGGTTCAGGCCTACGGATTTCCCAGTACTGGGACAAGTTTTCGGACCTTACCTGGGCCAAGGTTGGGTGACTGCATTCTTCGAGAGACAATTACCAACAACGGTCCAAGTCCGTTTGATATTGATGGCTTTATCCAGTTTGCACCGGGTGGATTTGCCGAACCTGGCTTCATTATCCGTCAAGATTTCGGCATGGTTGACCTTGGGTTCTTCAACCCTTCCCCGGCGATCACATCTGTCAGTCCGGTGGCCATCGATGAAGCCGTGTTGCAAACAAGATGCAACCTCACAAATTTCGAAGTTGTTTCAACCAACATATCTCCGGCGGGAACTGGCATCCTTCCAGCTGGCATGACTTTTCGTGTGCGGTATGACTATGGCTCTGCCCGTCGGGAGCATGTCGTTCGTGTCGGCTTTACTGGATCCCAAGCAACAACCAACACACGAACTAACTTCCAACTTGCGCCAGTGATTTCGGGTGCACCAGTTGAATTCGATTCAACCGCGCCATTCGATGTGACGGTGACGTTTAACGGTACGGCGACAGACTTTGACGACCTGACAGACATAACTGCAACGAATGGTAACATCACATCCATTACGCCGGTCAGTGCGACCGAATATACCGTTACTGTGACGCCAAGCGGTTCAGGTGACATCACACTACAAGTTCCCATTCTATCGGCTTTTGACACAGCTGGTGGTGGGAATATTGTTTCGAATGTGGTCACAATAACAAACAATATCGATTCAGATCCCCCAACGCCAACGGTTGCGACAGATGGCGGAACACCCGGCACAATCACCAACTTCACACCATTTACGGTTGAGGTAACATTTGACGAAGACATCAATGATTTCGATGATCTGACGGATGTGACCGTGACAAATGGTTCTGTGAACACGATCACGCCAACCGGCACGCCGAACGTCTTCACCGTGACAATCACACCTGACGGCAATGGTGATGTAGGGATCACGGTGCCTATCAACGTGGCGACCGACGACGCAGGTAACGACAACCTGGTGTCCAATACGCTGACAGTTCCGTTTGATTCAGATCCCCCAACGCCAACGGTTGCGACAGATGGCGGAACACCCGGCACAATCACCGACTTCACACCATTTACGGTTGAGGTAACATTTGACGAAGATATCAACGACTTTGACGATCTGACGGATGTGACCGTGACAAATGGTTCTGTGAACACGATCACGCCAACCGGCACGCCGAACGTCTTCACCGTGACAATCACACCTGACGGCAATGGTGATGTCGGGATCACGGTGCCTATCAACGTGGCAACCGACGACGCAGGTAACGACAACCTGGTGTCCAATACGCTGACAGTTCCGTTTGATTCGACGCCGCCTACCCCTACGGTTTCTGCCGATGCGGGTACCCCTGCAGAAATCACCGACCTCACACCATTCACGGTTGAGGTAACATTTGACGAAGACATCAATGATTTCGATGATTTGGCAGATGTGACCGTGATAAACGGTACGATCGATGCGATCACGCCAACTGGTTCGCCCAACACGTTCACAGTGACAATCACACCTAGCGGTACTGGCGATATCAGTGTCACTGTCCCAGTCGCGGTCGCAACCGACGATGCGGGCAATGATAACCTTGTTTCGAATACACTTGTCATTGCAGAGCTCGTTGATGAGACGATTATCGGTTTGGTGGAAGAGGTTCTTGAAGATGATCTGATGGTCACCACGCGCATGATCACGCAAAACGCGTCAAACATTTCGCGTCGTGCAGGTGATCGTCTACGCTTCGATAGTGGACAGGCTTGTGTCGTAGAAATCAATGATCTGTTGCAGACAACGCCCGTGCGGTTTGCGTCTGACAGCTTCTTTATTGATGCCAGCAACAACCAATTGTTGGACGATATTGCGCTGGCACTTAGCAAATGTGACGTTGCAAGCTTTATGATCGCAGGTCACACCGACTCTGATGCGAGTGATAGCTACAACATCACACTCAGCCAGAACCGCGTTGATGCTGTGAAGGCTGCATTGGTACGCCGCGGGATTGCGAATGCGCGTCTGACAACCCGTGGATTTGGTGAAAGCCGCCCAATCGCGACAAATGCGACCGAAGAAGGTCAGGCATTGAACCGTCGGGTTGAATTTGTCCTGCTGGAAGGTGCTGAAACTGCGCAACCTGCATGCGGTGAAGGTCAAGGCTCAGCTGGTAACCTGGATGGTAGCGGCAACAATTCCGGCGCAAACCTGAACGGTACTTTTGGTTCAGATGGCTACAACTGTGTTACGGGTGAATACTCCGAAACATGGGCAGAGCTTGATGTGGCGCGCGACGATGCTATTGGCACACAAGGGATGGCCAGCTTCGGAATGTCCAAAGAGCGCCAAGTCGGCAATACGCTGACCGGTCGTTTCATCGAAGGCTATGTGTCACGCAAAGAAGTGGACACAGACGCAGTTGAAGGGACAATCACAGGTGTTGGTATCCATGCGGGGCTTTACGGTGCACGTGCATATGACGGTTTGGTTCTGAACTACTATGGCAGCGGTGCAGTTGGCCGACACGCCTTTGATCTGGATGCCGGTGCAGAAGTCGACGGAAACTATACCTACGCTGGTATCTTTGCCGGGGCTGCCGTGACGGGTGAGCAGGCTGTTGGTCGTCTGACCATGAAGCCGCGCGCTGGTGTTGATGTCGGGTATTCCCAGACAGTTGGTTCCGATATCTCCAGCACGGGAACACTGGACATTGAACCCGCCACATATGCGCGTGGGTTTGTTGAGCTTGGTTTGATCAATGACTTTGATCAAGCGTCCTCAACTGACGCAGGTTCTTTGGAAATCGCACCGCGTGTGTTCTGTGAAACAACCGACGAGACGGATGCAGACGCGTGTGGTTTCGGTGGTCGTATCAACTTCGCCGGGGCAATGTCCGACGCTGGAACCCAGTGGAATGCTGAGTTCGACTTCGAGACAATCGGTGATCTGAAGCAAGCTTCCATGAGTGTCTCACGGACACAGAGCGTCCTGAACGGCCTCGGTGTAGCCAAGTCTTCGTTTGGCGCGACCAAGAACAGCGCGCTGGAACTTGCACAGACCGTTGAATTCACTTGGTAAGATGCAAACGAGGGGCGCGTTTTCGCGCCCCTCAACACGCTGTATTTGAACGATTAGCGGCTTTTCGACTGTGCTGCCGTCGCCATGCGCGACAGCTTTCCCGACAACGGAAAGAGACAGGCTTGCAAAGAATGGTAGATGTCTGGTTTGCCTTGGAAAATCGACGACGTTGGTTTCCCGTCGTCATCAATCGCTGGAAACCACCCGCCATGCACATGATCGATGAACGTGCCATTGGCAAAAGTCCAAAGCCGCCGATACCAGATTTCATCCGCTGGGCGTCGATCAACTGCAATCAGTGATGCAACAGCGCCAATCGCTTCAGTGACCGGCCACCAGAACCGTGATCCGTCAGCGACTTTACCATCAAAATCAAGCGTGTAGGCAAAACCACCGTCCGGGAGCCACGCATCCGCCAGCGCCTGTTCAATCAAAGCGCGGGCAACATCGGGCGCGTCAGTTGTTGGCCGCCCTGACAGATCCCAGTGTTGCAGCATCAAGCGGCCCAATTCGAACGAATGCCCCGGTGTGGTGCCCGCAGGGCGAAACATATGGATCCCGGCATAGCTGCGGTCGATCTGCCAGTCTTGCGTGTAATGCTCGGGCAGACGCCAGTTTTCATTGGGGGCGATTTTGCGCGTGAAGAAATCCAAAATGCGTCCGGCTTGATACAGGAACTTATCGTCGCCGGTTGCCTCATATGCGGTCAACATCGCTTCGACCCCATGCATGTTCGCGTTCATCCCGCGATAGGTTGAAAATGGGGTCCAGTCACGGGTCCACTCGTCGCTGAAAAGGCCCATGTCCTCTTCCCAAAAATGCTGGTCTAGAACTGCACTGATATCCGCCAAAAGGCTGTCGGCCGCCGCATGACCAGCCATCTTGGCGCTAGAGGCGGCTAACAGGACAAAGACATGACCGTAGGCTAATTTGGTGCCATCGCTGACGTCATCACCCGAAAGCGCCCATAGATACCCACCGTGCACGTTGTCTTTGTGGTGGCTCGCAAGGTACGCCATGCCGTGATCGACAATGTCCGCAGCACCCGCGTGTCCGCGAAGCATGCCAAGCGCATAAGAATGGATCATTCGAGTGGTCGTGTGCAGTTCTTGCACAGGCGTCGGAAGGGGCGTGCCATCATGATCCAGCAGACAAAAGCCGGGTTGCGCCTGCACGCTGGCTGAAAAGAACGCAAGCTGACTGTCAATCTGGTGATTTAGCCAAGCGCGGTGCCTCTGATTATCCAACCAGAAACCTAGCGCGTCTTGCGGCCCGGGTGAGGAGGGCGATTGGTCTTGCGTGTTCATGGCGATGTCCTGTTGGCAAGTGTCATTCGTGTGTTGGCAAGCGTGACTTATGCACGATAGGTACAGGCAAACTAGTCTTCAGTTTGGACAGGTATGACAATTCAACGACTGCGGCCCGTTTCATGAGCACTGAGTTTGTTGTCTATCTTATGGTTGGCGCACTTGCGGGTGGTTTCGTGAACGGATTGGCCGGAACGGGCACGGCGCTCTTTGCTTTGGGGTTCTACCTTGTTGTTCTCGATCCGATCCGGGCTGTCGCAGTGGTCGCCTTTATGTCGGTGTTGGTTGGGTTGCAGGGCCTTTGGATCGTGCGTGCGCAAATCTTTGCCCAACCCAAACGGCTTTTGCGATTCATGGTGCCTGGTCTGTTGGGTGTGCCCGTTGGATCAATGCTTTTGACGTCGATTGATGCGGGAACCCTACGCATTGCCATCGCAACAATGCTGATCATTTATGGCAGCTACTTTAGCTTTCGCGCTGTTTTGCCTGCTTTCTCTCGGCCCACTCCAAAGATCGATTCAGGGATTGGTTTCTTGAGCGGGATCATGGGAGGGGCGGCATCCGTTTCAGGCGCGTTGCCTGTTATGTGGTTGTCCATGCGTCCTTGGACAAAAGCCGAAACGCGCGCAGTCTTGCAGCCCTTCAATGCAGCAATCCTAAGCACAACGATCTGTTTGTTCTACCTCAAAGGGGCCTACGACGAACGGGCAGTGACAGCTTTGTTGATTACCGTACCAACGGGCTTGGTTGCGGGGCAAGTCGGGATCGCCGTGTTCCGCAAGCTCAGTGATACCGGCTTTCGGCGCTTGCTGATTGTCCTGACGCTTTTGCTAGGGCTGGGCGTGATGATAAGCGAAGTGTTCTAGTGCAAATCGCAGCTTGTGGGATCACATATACATCTGTTCCAGCAGGGGTTTGGCGTTCTTAAGATGCCGCGCTGCAAAGGTCTTTTGCTGTCTATTTGGCGGAATAGTGTGCACCGGGTTCATGGCTTCATATCCTGATTTAAGATTAGGAAAGATGGCAAATAGTTCACGCCGTGCAGCAGCGCTCAGCGATTTGATGCCTTCGGGTCCGGTCAGGAAACTTTCAGAAGGGGCACCTTCGGCATAGACGATTTGGTGGCTGTCGAAAACAAGGTGATGATATGTCAGCCCGCGGCGTGCCGTGTCGATCGTAATCCCAGGCAGACCTACCAAACGTATTGCAGCAATCAGCGCTTCGCGGGTCGCAAACATCCTTTGCGCAATGGGCGAATTGACCAGCATGCGATGTTGGCGCGACACCCATAAGTCGCGTGACGGCAAACCGGCGCCCAAGGCACCTGCGGCAATCCGGACGGGTACAAGGCGTGTGTTACGCGCCAGTTCGGCAGGTGAAATATGGCGGTGCAAGTTCAGTCTGAGCTGCACAAAAATGCCATTGCCTACTTTAACGCGGTCACCGGGGGACAAGTGCTCAACAGGGATCGGCCCCTCTTTAGTTTCGATCAATGTCCCGGATGCAAAGCAGGGGATGCCAATTTCATTCAGTTCTGCGGGCGTGTCGAGATCATCGGGATCGATGTTTTGTAGAATGATCTGTTCGCCGTTCTCGAACGTCAGGATTGATCCACCGTCGCCATCGGACGTCACCGTGACATCGCCAGTGTTGACCGGGTTCCCATCGGCATCATTCAGCATGCTGACGTCCAGCAAATCGCTGCCAATTTCGAAATCAGTCACGGTGTCAGTGTCGCTGCCGTCAGCCAACACAAAGATGTCATCACCAATGCCACCCGACAAAATGTCATCGCCGATGCCACCGGTAATCGTGTCGTTACCTTCCTGACCAAAGATGGTGTCGTTTCCGTCGCCACCATTTATCGTGTCATTGAAATCCAGATTGGCCAGTGCTGTGTCAGAAAAGCTGATCGTCAGGTTATCAAGCAAAATGCCAAGGCTATTGTCTTGGCCCGCGATTTCACGAAAACCAATCGTATCGAGCCCCGCTTCACCAATGATCGTCACCGTCGTGGTCGTAAAAGACCCTACGCTGGAGGGCGAAACAGTTGCGATAACAACACCGTTTTGCGTGATCTCGAAGTCATCATTCAAGCCGCCGCCGGGGCGGGCTGCGGTGTCAATCGTCAGAACATATTCGACGCCCTCGGCCAGATCGACGTTCGTTTGCAGATGATCAAGCCCGCCACCCGTGTTGACGTCCAATTCGATATAAGACGATCCATCGCTGGTGCTGGTGCCGTTGAACCCATCGCCCCAACGCTCGATGTTGCCACCAGAGCCGGTGTTGAACCACCCATCGACTGATCCAAAGCTAAAGCCACCGGGCCCCTGATCAGAGTCGAGCTCACCATTGATAACGCCGGGCAGGTCGCCATAGATAATGTCGTTGCCGTCTCCTGCATTAATCGTATCGGCACCGACACCGCCGTCGATCACATCATCGCCGTCACCTCCGAGAATGGTGTCGTCGCCGCTCAGGTCCAGATTGACAAAGTCAGACTCGTTAAAATCTTCATCACCCGAACTCAGCGCGCTGTAATCGACTTCTTCATTGGTGGGCTGAAACGTACGCGAGTCGATGGTCGCAATACCATCGGGCACATCGGGCGGCAAAATTGTGAAGTCTAGCCCGTTTTCGTCTTCAAAATGATACCCGGTGAACGTCTGCCCACCGACCGTGAATTCAAACGAAAGCTCAAGGTAGAACGGTTCGCCATCCGCCAGAACGGTGCCGCTACCATCTTGCAGAAAAACGAACTGGTCGCCTTGCGGATCTTCGGAGCTTTCGGTGCTGGTCGAACCTCCAGCGGCGTCGCCCTCCACGACAGTGTCGCCGTCGCCGTCCTGTATAAGTATCTGAATTTGCGCAGTTGTCGTATCAAAAGTCGTGCCAACGACAGGGTTCTCACTGCCAAAAAGCTGAGAGTTGAGATAGCCAGTAAACGTGCGAAACGGCATATGTCCCTTCCTGTCCTGCCAACTGATCAGGCATGCGCCGTTGATCCACTAGGTTTAGACCTTAACAGGAGTCAGGACATCGGAAAAGCGGCTTAAACGATTGATCGCATCGCCCAAGTGAGATGCCTACTTCCTGACCTTTTCCATTGTCGGGTCATAAAGCGGTTTCAGCGATGCCGTCGCTTCATATCGCACACCTGCTACATCAATCTCCCAATGCCCGGCGTTCACGATCTCGGCTGTCAGTGGGGCGTCATGTTCGGCAAAACCAATCCCCACCGCGCCGCCTAAGCTGTGGCCATACCCGCCGACCTGAATATAACCGACCTCGACCCCGTTCAAAAAGATCAGCTCGTTGCCATAAAGCAGGGGTTCTGGATCCTTGAGCAGGAACTGCAGCATACGGGTTTTCGGCGTGCCTTGCGCTTTGATCGCTGCCAAGGCGTCGCGTCCGATAAACCCGCCCGGTTTGTCCAGTTTGACGGCAAAGCCTAACCCTGCGGCGATAGGATTATCGGTGTTATCAACATCGATGCCAAAGTCGCGATAGGCTTTTTCCAGGCGCAAGGAATTCAGCGTCTGCATGCCCGCGTTCCTGACCCCAAGATCTAGGCCAGCCTGCATCAGCAGATCGTATGTCTGGACCGCTTGCGTGGATGGAACATGTAGCTCCCAGCCTAATTCGCCAATGAATGTAACCCGGTACGCCAGAACATGTGCGTAGCCCACGTCAATGTATTGTGCCGACATGAAGGGAAACGCCTCATTCGAAAGGTCTGCGCCCGTCACACGCGTCAGTAATTCCCTCGCCTTGGGTCCATGCACATTGATTTGCGCGCGCCCTGCTGTGACATCTGTGATGGTGATAAATTCGTCCGCACCAATGTGTCGACGCATTCGCATTTCGGTGTGCCCGTGCGAATTTTCGCCAACCACCACCATAAACTTGTCATCAGCCAACCGCGCGACAGTCAGGTCCGCCTCAAACCCGCCGGCCTCATTGACCCACGCGGTATAAACGACACGGCCTGACGCCACATCGACCTCGTTACATGATAATCGCGACATCAGTTTTACGGCGTCGCGCCCTTGGACAAGGAAACACGACATCGACGACATATCCATCAAGACAACGTCTTCGCGGGCCGCGCGATGCTCTTCTGCATGCCAGTCCCACCAGTTTTGGCGGAACCAACTGTATTCATCAATCTTGGCCTGCGCGGGCGAGGGGGCAAACCAATCGGGTGCCTCCCATCCATGCCCTTCCGAGAAATACGCACCAGTAGCCGCTAACCTGTCATGCAAGATGGACCGTTTGACGTCGCGCGCCGTCTTCGGGCTTTCATTGTGGAAATGCTGGCCAAAGAGTTTCCCCAATAGCTCGGGCGTGCGATCACGGCGAAAGGCTGGCGTTGCCTCGGATTTGGTAAAGCGATTGACGTTGATGCCGGTGACATCAAGCGGTGCAAGCCCATCAACGATCCAGTGTGCCAGCACCATGCCAGTTCCCGCACCGTTCAAAATACCCAACGAGTTCATGCCGCAGGCCACCCAAAGATTGCGTATCTCGGGTGTCGGACCCACCAGAGGGGCAAGGTCAGGTGTAAAGCTCTCGGGTCCGCAGAACAGTTTCTTTACACCGTAGTTCATCGTGTCAGGCACGCGGGAATAGGCCTTTTCCAGATCAGGACCAACGCGGTCCCAATCGGGTTCAATCTCACCAAATTCGAAATCGTCGGGGATGCCGTCCAGCTTCCAAGCAGCAGCACCCGGTTCAAAAAGGCCCAGCATCATGCCACCGACTTCTTCGCGGTAGTAGGTGTATGTTGATGGGTCTTCCAAGACAGGCAAATCGCGCGGCAAATCAGGTATCGCTTCGGTGATCAGATAATAGTGCTCGGCGGCTTGCAGGGGCAGGTTGACCCCGTGCTTTTCACCCAGTTGCCGCGACCACATGCCCCCGCAGATGACGACGTTTTCAGCAGTAATCGTCTGACCATCTTGGGTTTGAACGCCAGTTGCTGTTCCGTTCGTGGTCAAAATCTCGGTCACGCGCACGCCTTCAAAAAAACGCGCGCCGCCCATGCGGGCACCCTTTGCCAATGACATTGTCAGATCGACGGGGTTCGCGCGACCATCCTCGGGAATGTAGAATGCGCCTTTGACGTTCGACATATCGGCGATGGGAAACAAGTCTTTTGCTTCAGTGACACCGATCTCGTGACAGTTGATGCCGAACCGCCGCATGAACGGCGCGACGCGGCGCATCTCGTGCATGCGTTCGTCGTTCGTCGCGATTTGCAGATAACCGACATCGCGAAACCCTGTGGGCAAACCTGTTTCGGCCTCAAGATTGGCATAGAGATCACGACCGTGGGTGTAGATTTCGCATTCTGCTTGAGTCTTCAACAATCCCGCGACAATCAATCCGGCCGCATGCCACGTGGTGCCAGATGTCAGTTGACCCTGCTCCAAGATCACAACGTCCGTGTGCCCCAGTTTCGTCAAATGGTACGCAGTATTCGTCCCGATTGAGCCCCCACCAATAATGACTGTCTGGGCGTGTGAGGGCAGGGCCTTGGACATTGTCTTGCTCCGATGAGGATATTTTCCGATATCGGTACCAATCTTTGCCCTGAAATTCAAGCGACTGAACAATCATTCAGTCGTATCGAAATCCAGTCGATCACGACCTGCCTCACAATGCAGCGTATTCACTATTTCCGGGCTGTTCCTGTTCAAACGCCGATCTTATCGAGGAACCGAAGGCGGAGTATTTCGGCCTCAACAGCCAGTTTGCGCGCGAACGCAAAGGGCAGGGGGACCAATGGTGTCACGGGAAAACCCAAATCCTCGGAGCGAACACCGTGGGCCCAATCGGCCATAACGCGTCCCATCGCAGTCGCGACAGCAACGCCGCGCCCGTTATACCCCAAGCCTGCCATCATGCCGGGCGAGATTTCATGCAAATGCGGATAGTGGTCACGGGTCAAGGCGACGTAACCACCCCAAGCATGCGCCCACGCGACATCGCTCAGCTGCGGAAAGATCTTGGTTGTTACCTGCCTCAGCCACGCGATCTGTCGCTGGGTGGAGGCATCATTGTATGTGCCGCGTCCCCCCATGATGAACCGGCCATGCGCGTCCATGCGGAAGTAGAGCAAAAGCCGCCGTGCATCAGACAAGGCATTCAGATTTGGTAGAATAGAGGCCCGCAAGTTATCTGAAAGTGGTTTTGTGGCAACCTGCACTGATCGGACTGGCAGGATAGAATTGGCAAGCGGTGTGCTAAATTCACCTGTGTAAGCATTTGTGCATATCAGCACGCGGTCGCACCTTAGAACCCCACTTTGCGTTTTTACTTGATAGCCGCCACCGGCTTGATCGATCTTGATCACAGGTGAATTACCGAAAAGCTGCGCGCCATTTCGTGCAGCTGCTTCAGCCAGTCCCAAAGCATAGTTGAGCGGATGCAAGTTGCCCCCACGCCTGTCAATCAGTCCGCCTAAGTACGCGGTCGTCCCGGTCAAACGGACAATCTCATCGCGGTCGATTGGCTGGACATCAGCACCATAGTGGGCCCAGTCCTGCGCCAGATGATGTAGCGCGCGAAGCGTTTTGGGGGTATGCGCAGCACGGATCCAGCCCGGTCTTATCGCATCACACTGGATATTGTGCTTTTCAATCAGCGAAAAGACGAGGTCGGCCGCGTTGCCGGACATATCAATCATCCGCTCGCCACTTTGGTTGCCGAAATTTGCAATGATGCTGCTGGGGCCGTCTTTCAGGCCCGGATTGATTTGCCCGCCATTGCGCCCTGACGCGCCCCAACCCGGCTGCTGCGCCTCAAGCAAAGCGACCGAAGCCCCTGCCTCGGCAAGATGTAATGCAGCGGACAGTCCCGTATAGCCACCACCGATCACGGCAACATCGCATCGTAGCTCACTATCGAGTGTTGGATAGGCGGGCACGGAGTTTGCTGTCGCGGTCCAAAGGCTGTCAGCAATAACAGGGCGTTCGTTGGGGATCATGCGATGGCTCCTCGCCACGGGTTGCTGCGACCATTTCAGACCACACGCATTGCATCAACAACAAGCTGCGCGATGCTAACCCTTCGCGTGGTTTTTCATTTTGCATAGCGGGCGCCACCGAAAAACGCCCGTTCATATGAGACCGGGATGTGTGGGAGATATGAATTTTTCGGGAATGAAGTACCAGCACCTTGAGGCTAGTGGCGGAGGAGGTGGGATTCGAACCCACGGTAGACTTTCACCTACGTCGGTTTTCAAGACCGGTGCATTCAACCACTCTGCCACTCCTCCGACATCGCCCTGTTAGCGGGTCCAATCTGATTCTAAAAGCCGCTTAGCGACACTTGCTGACCGATCCTGCAATTCTGTGTCATTGCACTTTCTGGGTAGCCACATCACCGCAGAGCGTCAGTCCAGTCGGGTTGCCGCAACAGTGAAGCCGATCGCCGTCAGCCCCAGTGCAGCCGTCATTGCGATGCGCCCCGATTTTGCCGTTGCTTCGTCGATGTCAGGATTGCTTTGGGTAACACTGCTGCAGGCCGACACAGCCAGAACAGACGCAAGGCAGATGACTTTGGTGGTGTGCATAAACTGAAGCATTCTGAAGGACCCAAAGAGAGACATGCGCCCGACCATGTGTGATTTCCGAAATAGGTTCAATGGGGGCAAGACAGCGCGACCTTATGGCGTTGTAAGAAATACCCCGTCGTCCATTCCATAGAACAACGGGGATATCCGCTGACATTTTGGCCTAGAGCCTTTCAAAACATGGTTTCTGACGCTATCGTGCCGGTATTGCGCACGTGATTTGTCGATGGTGGTATTATGGGCAGTGTGCGATAACCGTTGAGCAGTAACAAATACAGCTGAGAAACAGCTGACTTTCCCCATATTTTGGGGCACAGCGTAAGGGGCTAGAAATGACAGGCTTAGTATTTTTGAAATCGAAAAAGTGGCCAGTGTCCATGGCATTGATTGCGGCCATGGGGTTGGCCGCTTGCGACGACAACGGCGATTTCGCTTTTCCGACCTCTGAGGCTGCCGAGCCCGCCCAACTTTTACCAGCAAACGCGCCCAATCAGCGTGTACAAGAGGGCGTCGACGTTGAACGCCCCGACATATTCGAAGTCACAGATCGTGGCCTTTGGGATGGGCGTCCGTCGCTTGGTGGTGTTTGGGTTGCACATCCAGATGTCAGTGACCCCGAGCGTGTTGTTATCCGTAACACGGACAATGGCCGCGAAATCATTGGTGCCTTGTTCCGCCGTGAACGCGAAAATCCGGGCCCACTTCTACAAGTATCCTCGGACGCTGCGGATGAGCTGGGCATTTTACCTGGCGCGCCAACTGAATTGACCGTCATCGCATTGCGCCGTGAAGAGACGGAGGTCGAAGAAGCCGAGGCAGATGTTATAAACCCAGTGGTTGCCAGCCTTGATGCACCTGTCGCCATCGAGGCTGAACCACTTGATCCCGTTGAAACCGACGATGGCGACGCTGTGGATACCGCTGTGGCTGCTACCGCTGTTGTTTTGCCACCAGCGCTGGAGGCCGCAACAGCAGCGGTTGAAGATGCGGCCACTTTGACGGCGAGCACTGCGGCAGAAACCGCAAGTCTGGCGTCCGAGGCAATTGCAACCGCACCTGAGGTTGTGGATGACGCGCCAATCGACGTCTCTGCGGTTCTTGCGGCACCCTTGCCAGAACCAGCCCCAGTCCCGGTGGAGCCGCTTCCAGCGGGGTCTACCGCACAGATCGGTGTCTATAGTGTCGAAGCAAATGCAGGTGCGGATGCGCAACGCATCATCGCCTCAGGCATCCAAGCCGCCGTCTTGCCAGAAGAGATTGGTGGACGCACAGTCTGGCGGGTAATTGCCGGGCCATTGTCCGATACGGGTATGGTCGCAAACCTGCAAAGCATGGGTTTTGTCGATGCGTTCGTCATTGAAGACGAAGAAGATGAAAGCACCGACGAATAGACGACTGCGACCGAAAGGAAGACCATGATGCGCTTTGTTATGCTTCGTAAATTTGCATGGGCCTTGGCCATAGTTGCGACCCCATTCAGTGCCTTCGCCTTTGAAACCTCTGCGCGCGCAGCTTACGTTTATGATCAAACGACGGGCACAGTGTTGTTTTCGAAGAACGCACAAGAACCACTGCCGCCTGCATCAATGTCAAAGCTGATGACGATCTATATGGCGTTCGAGGCCGTAGCTGACGGCCGTCTTGCCATTGACGAGGTTCTGACGGTGTCCAGCAACGCGGCCAGTTACGGTGGATCGTCCATGTTCTTGGACACGACCGATCGCGTATCTGTCGAGGATTTGTTGCGCGGTGTGATTGTCGTGTCGGGCAATGACGCAAGCGTCGTCTTGGCCGAGGCGCTTTCACCGGATGGAAGCGAGGCAGGTTTTGCCCGCATGATGACCGAGCGTGCACGGCAAATGGGCATGATGAATTCTACTTTCGTGAATGCAAGCGGCTGGCCTGTCGCAGGTCACCGCATGTCGATGCAGGACCTTGGCATCCTGGCCGATCGATTGATTGCGGATTTCCCAACGTTCTATCCGCTTTTCGCAGAGACAGAATTTGCGTTTGACGGGCGGGTCCCGTCGAATTCGCGCAACCGCAATCCTGTTTTGACAATGGGGCTTGGGGCAGATGGCCTTAAAACGGGTCATACCGAAGAAGCGGGTTTTGGTTTGGTTGGCTCTGCAAAGCAGGATGATCGCCGGATTATTTTTGTCATAACTGGCCTTGATAGTCGTGCCGCGCGCGCCGAGGAATCCACGAAGATCATCAATTGGGCGTTCCGTCAGTTTGCCGAAAAAGAAGTGGCAGAAGCAGGCACGCGCATTGCTTCGGCTGACGTTTGGATGGGTGACGTACCTACCGTGGGTTTGACCGTTGCAGAAGATTTTTCCTTACTTGTGCCGGTTCTGAACCAAGGAGAGATCGACGCCGAAGTAATCTATGATGGCCCGATCGAAGCGCCGATTGTGGCCGGACAACAGGTTGGTGAACTTGTGATCAATTTAGATGAACTGCCCGAAAAGCGCATCCCACTTGTTGCTGAGAATGATGTCGCTCGCGGTGGATTTTCAACGCGTTTACGCACCGCCGCGCTCGTTCTTTGGCAAAAGTTTGGCCCAACAGGCGCGCCGGAAGACGCATGAGCAAACCACGCTTTATTACGTTTGAAGGTATCGACGGGTCCGGCAAGTCAACGCAATCACGCCGCTTTGCCGCGCATTTGCAGGCCCAAGGCGAAGGGATTGTTCTGACACGTGAACCCGGCGGCAGCCCCGGTGCCGAGGAAATTCGCCAGCTGGTGCTGACAGGTGATCCTGATCGCTGGTCGCCCGAAACGGAAATTTTGCTATTCACCGCATCGCGCCGTGATCATCTGGAAAAGACCATTGAACCTGCTTTGGCTGCGGGAAAAACTGTCATTTCCGACAGGTTCGCTGACAGCACGCGGGTCTATCAAGGGGCGACCCGCGGCGACCTGCGCGGGATGGTTGATAGTTTGCACAACCTGATGATTGGGCGTGAACCGGACCTGACATTCATCATTGATATGGATCCTGCAACGGCACTTGAACGCGGCCTTGCGCGCAAATCAGGTGAAGACCGGTTTGAGGACTTCGGTCTGGGTTTTCAAGAAACACTGCGCCATGGGTTTTTGGCCTTGGCAAAGGCCAACCCCGGTCGCTGTGTTCTGATCGATGGAAACCGGACCGCAGATCAAATCGCCAGCGAAATTGCAGCTCACGCATGAACGACGACGATATCCCAGAACCTGACCGGATTGCGGGCGCACCACACCCACGCGAGACAGCCACGCTTTATGGACAATCCAAAGCCGAGGCTGATTTTCTCGAGGCGTTTGGGGCAGGGCGGCTGCATTCGGGTTGGCTGATCACAGGACCGCGTGGCGTTGGAAAAGCCACGCTCGCTTGGAAAATTGCGACCTTTCTGCTGGCAAATCCCGAAGTTGGTTTGTTTGGCGAGCCCAGCCTCGCGGTCGACCCTGATCATCAAGATGCGCGATTGATCCAAGCCGGCGCGCATCCGCGCTTGTCGCTGATCCGCCGCCCTTGGGATGACAAAACCAAAAAGCTGAAGACGGAAATTACCGTGGATGCTGTCCGGGGTCTCAAGAACTTCTTTCACCTCTCAGCGGCTGACGGTGGTCGGCGCGTCGTGATCGTCGATGCGGCAGACGAGCTGAACCGCAATGCGGCCAACGCTATCTTGAAAGAACTCGAAGAGCCGCCAAGTGACACCACGATCTTGCTGGTCGCACATCAACCGTCGCGCCTTTTGCCGACAATCCGGTCGCGGTGCCGCGAGCTGCGTTGTGCACGCCTTGGCGCAGATGATTTGCAAAAAGCGCTAACACAAGCGGGGCACCCGTCCGAGCAATCTGAGAGCCTTGCGACCTTAGCCGGGGGATCGGCGGGCGATGCAATCCGGCTTTTGAACCATGACGGATTGCCGCTTTACGCTGAACTGATGAAGCTCTTTGATGGATTACCTCACATTGATCGACCTGCCGCCTTACGTTTGGCAGACAGCTGCGTTGGCCGCGCCGCGGATGTGCGTTTTGGCATGACGCTCGACTTGATCGACTTATTCTTGTCGCGTGCCGCGCGCGCAGGCTTGATGGGTGAACCGAACGCGCAAGCGGCACCCGGCGAGGCGCGATTGCTTGCGCGCTTGTCGCCCAATGATCGGGCAGCGCGCGCTTGGGCGCAGCTGCAACAGGATTTGACGGACCGTTCACGTCACGGGCGCGCGGTCAACCTTGACCCTGCGGTGTTGATCCTTGATATGATTTTCAAGATTGAAGAGACGGCGCAAGCAACCGTCGCGGCCTGAAAGCCCCCCCAATGACCCAAGCAACCATCGTCGACAGCCACTGCCACCTCGACTTTCCAGACTTTGACGCAGAACGTGACGCCATTGTGGAGCGCGCTGTTGCAGCGGGTGTGACCCGTATGGTCACCATCTGCACCAAGCTACGGTTAGAGCCACAAGTACGCGCGATTGCTGAGAAATTCCCACAAGTGTTCTATGCCGCAGGAACCCACCCGATGAGCGCTGCGGATGAGCCGCTGGCGACATTGGAAGAGCTAGTAGCCCTTGCTGATCACCCAAAGTTTGTGGGGATAGGTGAAACTGGGCTCGACTATCATTACACCGCCGAAAGTGCCGCAATCCAACAAAAGTCCTTGCGCGTCCATATTGCGGCCGCGCGACAAACCAAGCTGCCACTGATTATTCATGCGCGCGCGGCGGACGACGATATGGCGCGAATTTTGCGCGAAGAACATCACAAGGGTGCGTTTAGCTGCGTGATGCATTGCTTCTCAAGCAGCGCGGCACTTGCACAAGACGCACTGGATTTGGGATTCTACCTATCGATGTCCGGCATCGCGGCTTTTCCCAAAAGCCAGGAACTGCGCGATATCTTCGCAAAGGCACCCATCGACCGTGTGCTGGTTGAAACGGACAGCCCCTATCTCGCCCCGCCACCCTTTCGCGGAAAGCGCAACGAGCCTGCCTACACAGCCAATACCGCCAAAGTTGGCGCAGAGGTCTTTGGCCTCTCTTATGAAGACTTCGCCCGTCAAACGACCCAAAATTTTGAACGCCTATTCTGGAAAGCCAAAGCATGAGTGATCAGATCAGCTTTCGGATATTGGGCTGTGGGTCCTCTGGTGGTGTGCCGCGCCTTGGCGGGCTTTGGGGGGCCTGCGATCCCAACAATCCAAAAAACGCGCGTCAGAGGTGTTCGTTGTTGGTGACCCGCACGCGCGGAGACAAAATCACACGCGTCTTGATTGACACAACTCCCGACATGCGCGCGCAACTGCTTGCGGCCGATGTCGGCACTTTGGATGCGGTTGCCTACACGCATAGCCACGCAGATCATGTTCACGGGATCGATGATTTGCGCATGTTGGTTTTTAACACGCGCAAGCGGCTGCAAGTCTGGGCCGATGGCGATACGACGAATGATCTGATGGGGCGGTTTGGCTATGCCTTCTTGCAACCCAAAGGATCATCATACCCGCCAATCTGCGAATTGAATCTGATCAAAGGTGACGTGAAAGTCAGCGGCGAAGGTGGTGACATCATTTTGCAACCTTTCGAGGTTGAACACGGCAACATCGAAGCGCTTGGCTTTCGGATTGGCGATGTGGCGTATCTGCCGGATGTCTCATTGATACCGGATGCCGCGTGGGAAAAACTGAAAGGCCTCGACTGCTGGATCGTCGACGCGCTGCGACGTGAACCGCACCCAACACATTCGCATTTGGCCAATACACTGCAATGGATCGCGCAAGTCGCACCAAAGCGGGCGATCCTGACCAATATGCACAATGATCTGGACTACGACACTGTGGCGGCTGAAACGCCTGACCACGTTGATCCTGCATATGACGGGCTCACAGTGACCTTTGACCTAGGTTAGGCGCTTTGTATTTTGTCGCCTCGAAAGATCTGACATGACCGCACTCCTTGATGTCATTCTACCCGTCTTTTTGGTGATCGGATTTGGCTATCTAGCTGTGTGGAAAGGGTTTTTCAGCGACGCGGGCGTTGACGGGTTGATGAAATTCACCCAAAATTTTGCCATTCCATGTTTGTTGTTCCGTGCCATCTCGACCCTTGATCTTGAACAGAATTTTGATCTCGCATTACTTGGCAGTTTTTATACAGGTGCTTTGGCTGGCTTCACGGTTGGGCTTTTGGGCGCGCGTTTCCTGTTTGGACGTGATTGGGAAGACAGCGTTGCAATTGGCTTTTGTTGTCTGTTTTCGAATTCCCTCCTGCTCGGCTTGCCCATCACCGAGCGGGCTTACGGTCTTTCGGCGCTTGAGGCGAACTATGCCATCATCGCGATCCATTCGCCGTTTTGTTATGCGGTTGGCATCACTGCGATGGAAATCGCGCGCAATCGCGGTGAACGGATGACAACGCTTCCTGCCAAAGTCCTCAAGGCGATGTTCAACAACGCTTTGATCGTTGGGATCACGCTTGGATTTATTGTGAACTTGGGCAGCATTCCTTTGCCTTCGGTCTTTACCGATGCGGTCGATCTGATGATCCGCGCCGCTTTGCCTGCCGCACTCTTTGGTTTGGGCGGTGTCTTGTACCGTTACCGTCCCGAGGGTGACATGCGCACAATTCTCTTTGTGGTCGCGGTGTCACTCGTGCTGCATCCCGTCATTGTCTGGGGGCTGGCGCGCAGCAATGATCTATCGGATGCGGCCTTGCGGTCTGCGATCATGACAGCCGCGATGGCGCCGGGCATCAATAGCTACGTGTTTGCCAATATGTATGGCAAAGCCCGCAGGGTTGCCGCCTCATCTGTCTTGGTGGGCACTGGGGTTTCGATCTTTACTGTTTGGATTTGGCTCTACGTGCTGCCCTAAATGCAGCTGAAATGCACAAAACTTATGCAGCAGATGTCCGCTGGCCCTTGTCCGCGTTGACTTCCAAGCACTCAGGCTACTTTAGCAACAACTGTGTTGGAGAACCGCGATGCGCTTTTTGCCCCTATTATTGACGATGTTGATCACCACCTCCAGTTATGTGGTAGCCCAACCGCGTGCCGCGTCAGTTGGCGTGCAAGAAGTGGAAATGCGTGCGTTAGCTGAAACTGTTCCTGTTTTCGCCGAAGTGATCACCGCGCGTGATGGCAGTGTCGCAGGCCGCGTTGCCGGCAATGTTGAATCCGTCGCAGTACTTGCCGGATCACGCGTCGTTGCGGGCGATCTCTTGGTCGAACTGAACGATGATTTGCTTACCATCCAAGTTGCACAGTCCGAAGCACAATTGGCCGAAGCACAGGCAGGCATTGAAACGGCGCGTGCGCGCGTTGATCGCACGCGGATTGCACTTGAACGTATTGAGGCGCTGCGCGGCGGTACGGCATTCAGCCAAGGGCGGTTTGACGATGCACAAGCGGATTTTCTAGAGGCCGAGGCGCAGTTTTTCGAGGCGCAAGCCCGCGAAAAAAGCTCGCAGGCGCGGCTTGCTGAAACCCGCTATCAACTAGAGCGCAGCACAATTCTAGCACCGTTTTCGGGCGTGGTTTTGGAAGTGAACACGATCCCCGGAGAATTCATTCAGGCAGGAACACCTGTCGTGCGCCTGCTCGATACCGAGGCCTTTGAGGTCCAGGCAAATGTCCCTTCGCGCTACACATCTTTCCTGAAGCCCGGTCAGATGGTTATCGCAAATACGGAAACCGGCTTGGAATTGACGCTGGAATTGCGCGCGCTGTTGCCGGTTGAGGATCCGTCAACGCGCACGCGCGCCGTCTTGTTTTCAGCGCCAGAGTTGTCCGCGATGGGCGATGCTGCCGTTGGACAATCCCTGACGGTTCAAATTCCAGTTGGTGCTGCACGTGATGTCTTATCGGTGCCAAAAGATGCGCTGGTGCAGGCGCGCGGTGGCTGGACCGTCTTTGTTGCAGCGAACGAAGAGGCGCAGCCGCGCAACGTTGAATTGGGTGTGCCTTTGGGCGACCGCTACGAGGTGCTCAGCGGTCTGGCACCCGGTGATATGGTCGTTGTACGCGGCAACGAACGCCTGCGTCCGGGACAAGCGATTGCGCCCAACGTGTTGGAGACGAACTGATGGATTTCATTCGTTTCTCAATCGATCGCCCGGTGGCGGTGATTGCCGCGGTTTTGATGGCAGTGCTGTTTGGTGCGCTGGCCCTGACCCAAATCCCGATCCAGTTGGCACCAGATGTGCGCAAACCGATTGTCGTGATTTCCACCAACTGGCCCGGTGCGGCCCCGTCCGAGATCGAGCGTGAAATTGTGAACCCGCAAGAAGAAACGCTGCGCGGTCTCGATGGGCTTGAGATTATGACATCGCGGTCGCGCACAGGGCAGGCCGAAGTCACGCTCGAATTCGCGATTGGGACTGACATGAGCCAAGCTTTATTGCTTGTTTCAAACCGTTTGGACCGCGTGGGCGGCTATCCCGCTGAGGCGAATGAACCCACGTTGAATACCTCTGGTGCTGATGACAGTCCGGTTGCATGGGTGCTGATTACGGCCGCCGACGGCAATATGCGGTCGATCCCATCCTACGGTGATTTCATCGAGGATATTGTCAAAGACCGGGTCGAGCGTATCCCCGGTGTGGCTGCCGTGAACGTCTTTGGCGGTGTGACGCGCGAATTGCAGGTCGTTGTCGACCCCGAGCGTTTGTCGCGCTTTGGCCTGACCGTGCCGGAAGTCGTGCAGCGCATGCGTTCCGAGAATATCTCGATCTCTGCGGGTGATGTGGACGAGGGCAAGCGCCGCTATGTCGTGCGTACCGAAAGCAACCTCAATACCGAAGAAGCGATCCGCAATGTCGTCCTGCGCTCTGATGCGGCCAGCGGCGGCACTGGTCGTGTGCGCGTCAGCGATGTGGCCGAAGTCGGCTTTGCCTTCAAAGAACCAACAGCGCGTTTGCGTTTTAAGGGCGAGCCGGGCTTGGCCTTCAACGTCGTGCGCGAAGCGGGCGCAAATGTCATCACGGTGATGGAAGAATTCCGCGTGGTCTTGGACGAATTGCAGGCCGGACCGGTTGCGGGTCAGGGTTTGGTCATGGAGCAAGTCTACGACGAGACGATCTATATTGAAGGCGCGATCGATCTGGTAACGAAGAACATCTATATCGGCGGCGCGCTCGCAGCCCTGATCCTGATGCTATTCCTGCGCTCCCCGCGTGCCGTTGTCATCGTGTCGCTGTCAATTCCGGTCTCCATTGTTGCGACCTTTGTGGTGATGGCGGCGACGGGACGGACCCTGAATGTGATCTCATTGGCGGGCATTGCGTTTGCGGTCGGTATGATCGTTGACGCAGCGATCGTCGTGCTAGAAAACATCTACCGCCTGCGCGAGGCAGGTTATTCCAGACGGCAAGCGGCGTACCTTGGCGCCAAACAAGTGTGGGGCGCAATTCTCGTCTCTGCATTGACGACCGTTCTTGTCTTCGTGCCTATCTTGGTTATGCAGCTTGAGGCAGGGCAGTTGTTCCGCGACATCGCGGTTGCGATTTCCGTGTCTGTGCTTTTGTCATTGGTGGTCGCCATCACGGTTATTCCCGCATTGGCAAGCCGCCTGCTGCGCAAGGACGACAAAAAGGCGATGGGGATTTGGGGGCTCGATCACCTTGCGCGTGGTTTCAAATCAATGGTCATGGCCTATGTCCGGACGACAGTACGGTTCCGCACCGTTGGCATTTTAATGGTTGTCTTGATCGGCGGCGGTGCTGCCGTTGCCAGTTGGACGTTCCTGCCGCGGTTGGAGTATTTGCCGGAAGGCAACAGAAACCTTGTCTTTGGTCTGATCATTCCGCCGCCCGGATATAATCTGGAAACCACCGAGACCATCGCGCAGCGCATTGAAAACGTCGCACAACCGCTTTGGGAGGCAGCACCCGAGTTGCAAACCGAAGACGGCACACCGACCATTGACAGCTTTTTTTTCGTGGCGACACCCGGCAACTCATTCGTTGGGGCAGCGGCGGTTGATAGCCAGCGCGCGGGCGATTTGATACCGGTGCTGAGCCGACCTATTTTTGCGGAACCCGGCACCTTTGGTTTTATGACCCAACCCTCGCTCTTTGGGCGTGGCGTAGGCGGTGGCCGCGCGATCGAGCTCAACATTTCTGGCCAGGAACTGGAAGATATTCTTGGCGTGGCAGGGCGCGCTGCGGGCATCGTGTCACAGCTTTTGCCGCGATCCGAGGGTCATCAATTCCGACCCATTCCAGGGCTTGAACTGGGCGCGCCCGAGGTCCGGTTGATCCCTGACCGATTACGGCTTGCGGATGCGGGTCTGGATAGTTCGGGGCTGGCGGCCACAGTGGATGCGTTCAACGACGGTCTGCGGGTGGCAGAGATTACCGTCGGTTCAGAACGTGTCGATCTGGTCCTGAAAGGCGATCCAAAACTGAATGGAGATGCCCGCACGCAAGATGTAGGTAACTACCCTGTGGTGACACCCGGCGGGCAAATCGTGCCAGTGTCTGCATTGGCGGATGTTATTTTAACCGCAGGACCGACAGAAATTCGACACCGCGAACGCCTGCGCACCGTGACGCTAGAAGTGCGCCCCGCAGATAACCTTCCGCTTGAAGAAGCGGTGGAGTTGTTAGAACGCGAAGTGGTTGCCGTCTTAGAACAACAAGGCATTCCCAGTGACATCCGATTGAGCGTCTCAGGCACGGCAGATCAGCTCAGCCAAACGTGGTCGGCGATCCAGATCAACCTGATTGTTGCTTTGATTATTGTCTTCCTTGTCATGGCGATCCTGTTTGAAAGCTTTGTGCTGCCTTTGGTGATCATGATTGCTGTGCCTGTCGCTGCGGCCGGTGGGGTCGGTGGATTGGCCGTTTTGAATCTGTTCCAGACGCAACCGATGGATATGCTCACGCTGCTTGGATTTGTGATCTTGGTGGGCATCGTGGTGAACAACGCCATTTTGATCGTGCACCAAACGCTGTTCCACCTCAGAGAAGAGGGGATGGAGCCGATTGCCGCCATTGAAGAAGCGACGCAAAACCGGATCCGGCCTATCTTTATGTCAACGCTCACCAGTGTGATGGGCATGCTGCCCTTGGTGATCTTCCCCGGTGAGGGGTCGGAACTATATCGTGGCTTGGGTGCCGTGGTGGTTGGCGGTCTATCAATGTCGGCTTTCCTGACGCTTCTGACGGTGCCGCCGCTGCTGCGCTTGTGTATCCGCAAACCAGAGCCGAAAGCCGAAGCTTTGGGTATGACAGCACCCGCGGAGTAGTCGCATTCCTGTGAACCGGCGCGGTCTGGTTCACAGGAATTACCATACAAATCAGCAGCCTATCACATTAATGCGAATGGTTCTCATTTCCATTTACTTATGCGAATAATTCTCATAAGCATCTTTGAGATTGACACGCCACTCTTGAAAGGACACTTGAATGAAGATGACCAAACTGCTTTTCAGCGCCCTTTACGCCGCCGCATTCGCGACTGCCGCCGTTGCAGACGATGACCGCTTTAAGGCGGTCACAACATTTACGGTGATTGCCGATATGGCGCAGAACGTAGCAGGTGACGCGGCCATTGTGGAAAGCATCACAAAAGCCGGGGCAGAGATACATGGCTACCAACCCACGCCCCGTGACATCATCCGTGCGCAAGACGCGGACCTGATCCTGTGGAACGGGCTGAACCTTGAACTGTGGTTCGAACAGTTCTTTGGCAACCTGTCGGATGTGCCCAGTGCAACACTGACAGACGGGATTGTCCCGATGAGCATCTCTTCGGGTGAATATGACGGCAAACCCAATCCGCACGCTTGGATGAGCCTTGAGAGCGCGCTGATCTATGTCGACAACATCCGTGACGCATTTGTAGAACACGATCCCGATAACGCCGAAACTTACGGCGCCAACGCAGAGAGCTATAAGGCGGAAATTACTGCGGTAATCGCACCACTGCGCGAAGCCATCCTTGCCTTGCCGCAAGAGCAGCGCTGGCTGGTCAGTTGCGAAGGCGCGTTCAGCTATCTTGCCCGCGATTTCGGGATGCAGGAACTTTATCTGTGGCCCATCAATGCCGACCAGCAGGGCACGCCGCAGCAAGTGCGCCGCGTCATTGATACTGTCCGCGAAAACAACATCCCGGCGGTGTTTTGCGAAAGCACCGTAAGCCAGGCACCGGCCGAGCAAGTGGCGCGCGAAACCGATGCGGAATACGCTGGTGTGCTCTATGTGGATAGCCTGACCGATGCAGACGGCCCTGTGCCCACATATCTTGATCTGCTGCGTGTCACGACCGAAACAATCACGGCGGGCCTGACCAAATGACATCAACCCCCGGCATCATTTCGCATAACGTGACGGTGACCTACCGCAATGGGCACACCGCCTTGCATGATGCCAGCTTTGAGATCCCGACAGGGACGATCACGGCCCTTGTCGGGGTTAACGGTGCCGGAAAATCGACGCTGTTTAAGGCCATCATGGGCTTTGTGCCTGCCGCACGCGGCGAGATTTCCGTGCTCGGCATGCCGGTGAGCGAGGCACTCAAGCGCAATATCGTGGCCTATGTCCCACAATCTGAAGAGGTCGATTGGACCTTCCCGGTGCTGGTCGAAGATGTCGTACTCATGGGGCGCTACGGCCATATGGGGTTCTTTCGCCGACCCAAACCGGCAGATCATGCCGCCGTGACCGACGCGCTGTCGCGCGTGAACATGAGCGACTTTCGCGGACGGCAAATTGGTGAGCTATCGGGCGGGCAACGCAAGCGCGTGTTCCTCGCACGTGCTTTGGCACAAGAGGGGCAAGTGATCCTGCTTGACGAGCCATTCACCGGTGTCGACGTCCAGACCGAAGATGCGATCATCGCATTGCTGCGCGATCTGCGCGACGAGGGGCGCGTGATCCTTGTTTCCACCCACAACCTTGGCTCTGTGCCAGAGTTCTGTGACCGCACGATCTTGGTCAAACGAACCGTGCTTGCCTACGGCCCGACAAAAGAAACCTTTACCCACGAAAACCTCGAACGCGCCTTTGGCGGTGTTCTGCGTCATTTCGTGTTGGGTGGGTCCGATCTGCACGATGATGATGATAGCCGCCAGATCCGTGTGATCACCGATGATGAACGACCCTTCGTCGTTTACGGCGATGATCCTGCGCCCGAGCCTGAAAAAGAAGACGCCAAATGACCGCGTGGTTGCTGGAACCTTTCAGCTACGCCTACATGTTCAACGCGATGTGGGTCAGCGCACTTGTGGGTGGCGTCTGCGCGTTTCTGTCAGCCTATCTGATGCTGAAAGGGTGGTCCTTAATCGGGGACGCCTTAAGCCATTCCATCGTGCCCGGTGTCGCAGGCGCATATATGTTGGGCCTGCCATTCGCATTAGGCGCATTCGCGGCGGGCGGGCTGGCGGCAGGGGCGATGCTGTTTCTCAACCAACGCTCAGGGCTGAAGGAAGACACTATCATTGGCCTGATCTTCACCTCATTCTTTGGGCTGGGCCTGTTCATGGTGTCGCTCTCGCCGACGTCTGTAAGCGTACAGACAATCACGATGGGCAATATCCTAGCGATTACGCCGTCCGACACGCTGCAACTGGCGATTATCGGATTTGTCACGCTGGCAGTTCTGCTCGCCAAATGGAAAGACCTGATGGTCGTGTTCTTTGATGAAAACCACGCCCGTTCCATAGGCTTGCGGCCAGACATACTGCGGATCGTTTTCTTTACACTGTTGTCGGCCTCCTGCGTGGCCGCCCTACAGACCGTCGGCGCGTTTCTTGTGATCGCGATGGTCGTCACACCCGGTGCGACGGCATACCTTCTCACCGACAGGTTCCCTCGACTACTGGTGCTCAGCGTCGCAATCGGATCCGGGACAAGCTTTGTCGGGGCCTACCTGAGCTATTTCGCTGACGGTGCCACCGGCGGTATCATCGTCAGCCTGCAAACGCTGATCTTCCTCGCGGCCTTCTTTTTTGCGCCCAAACATGGGTACTTCGCGGCACGCAGACGCGCCGCAGAAGTGTTGGGGCCATCATGATGGACACACTCCTTTTCCCGTTCCAGTTCACCTTCATGAACAACGCTTTTTTGATGATGGCCATCATCGCCGTGCCGACCAGCCTGCTGTCGTGCTACCTTGTGCTCAAGGGATGGTCTTTGATGGGCGACGCCATCAGCCACGCAGTTCTACCGGGGATAATTTTGGCCTATCTGCTGAACATCCCACTGATCATTGGTGCATTCGTGGCAGGTATGTTTTGCGCACTCAGCACTGGGTTCTTGGCGGCCAATAGCCGCGTGAAACAAGATACGATCATGGGGATCGTGTTTTCCGGCATGTTTGGCTTTGGTTTGGTTCTTTATTCCAAGATCAGCACCGACCTGCATCTTGATCATATTTTGTTTGGCAACATGCTGGGTGTCAGCGCCCAAGACCTTTGGACTGCAGGCACAATTGCCGCATTGGTCGCTGTGGTTATCATCGCCAAGCGGCAGGATTTCATGCTGCACGCCTTTGACCCGATCCAAGCACAAGCCGTGGGGCTACGTGTCGGTTGGTTGCACTACGGTCTTCTTGCGCTGATTTCGCTCACGATTGTCGCAACGCTGGCTGCGGTGGGCATAATCCTTGCGATTGGTTTGCTCATTGCACCGGGCGCCATCGCGTTTCTGGTGACAAAGCGATTCTCGCTGATGTTACCCATTGCGGTGGGCGTGACACTGTTCGCAGGCTTTGCGGGGGTCTATCTCAGCTTCTTCATCGATAGCGCACCGGCCCCGACCGTTATCTTGGTGCTCACGGCTATTTTCATCGCCGCTTTCGTGCGTGCGAACCGAAAAATGCGTCAATCTTCGGATCCTGCGCTGAACGGCTAGGCTACGCAGCAGAGCTTTGCGCATTTCTGCCAAAGCAAATCACATCCCTAAACAGGGACTGGAAAGCATTTCCTAAATCGTTATAGTTTTCGCAAACGAAAGGGAGGTCGCCATGAAAACCATCAAAGGACCTGCGCTATTCCTGGCGCAATTCGCAGGGGATGAAGCACCGTTCAATACTTGGGATGGCATCACGAAATGGGCGGCTGATTGTGGCTATAAGGGCGTGCAGGTGCCCAGCTGGGATGCGCGGTTTATTGATCTCGCCAAGGCCGCTGAATCAAAAGATTACTGCGACGAATTCAAAGGCCAAGCAGCCGCGAACGGTATTGAAGTGACAGAACTCTCGACGCACCTGCAAGGGCAGTTGGTCGCGGTGAACCCAGCCTATGACACGGCCTTTGACGGGTTCGCAGCCCCGCAAGTGCAAGGTAATCCAGTGGCGCGACAAGCATGGGCCGTTGAGCAAGTCAAGATGGCGATCACCGCGTCCCACAAGATGGGTATCGCGCAGATGGCTACATTTTCAGGCGCTTTGGCATGGCCCTATATCTATCCGTGGCCGCAACGACCGGCAGGCCTGGTCGAGGCTGCCTTTGATGAACTGGCGGCGCGTTGGCGTCCCATCCTTGATCATGCGGATGCGCATGGCGTTGATGTTTGCTATGAAATTCACCCCGGCGAGGACCTGCATGACGGCGTAACGTTCGAGATGTTCTTGGAGCGGGTAGGCGGGCACAGTCGCTGCAATATGCTTTACGACCCATCGCATTATGTCCTGCAATGCCTTGATTACTTGGACAATATCGACATCTACAAAGATCGCATCAAGATGTTTCACGTCAAAGATGCCGAGTTTAATCCAACGGGTCGGCAGGGTGTCTATGGCGGCTATCAATCATGGACGGATCGCGCCGGACGTTTCCGCAGTTTGGGCGATGGACAGGTAGATTTCGCCGCGATCTTTTCAAAAATGGCCGCCAATGATTTTGACGGTTGGGCCGTTGTCGAATGGGAATGCTGCTTGAAACACCCCGAAGACGGTGCGCGCGAAGGTGCGCAATTTGTCAAAGACCATATTATCCGTGTCACCGACCGTGCCTTTGATGATTTCGCAGGCGCGGATGTAGATGACGCGACGAACCGCAAGATGTTGGGGATTTAAACGATGAGCTATGACAGACCCATTCGCCTTGGCATGGTTGGCGGCGGCAACGACGCCTTTATTGGCGGCGTGCACCGGATTGCTTCATGCATCGATGGGCGGTTTACACTGAACGCAGGTGCGTTGTCGTCGACACCTGAAAAGGCGCAAGCTTCTGGCGCGGCCCTCGGCCTTGATCCTGCACGCACCTATGATGACTTCAAAGCAATGGCGATCCGCGAGGCCCGTTTGAAAGACGGGATCGAAGCCGTCGCGATTGTAACGCCAAATCACGTCCACTATGCCGCTGCGCGCGAGTTCCTGAAGCGCGGTATTCATGTGATTTGCGACAAACCTCTGACGTCGACAATGGCAGACGCCAAAAAGCTGGTGAAGGCCGCCGAGGACAGTGATGCGCTTTTCGTTCTGACCCACAATTACACCGGCTATCCGATGATGCGCCAGGCACGCCAGATGATTGCAGATGGTGATTTGGGGGCCATCCGCGTTGTGCAGGTCGAATACGCGCAGGATTGGCTGACGCAACACGAAGAATTCAAACAAGCCGCGTGGCGGACCGATCCTGCACGATCAGGCTTGGGTGGTGCAACGGGTGACATCGGCACGCATGCCTTCAACCTCGCGTCTTTTGTCAGCGGGTTAGAGCTCCAGATGCTCAGCGCAGACTTACAGGCGTTTGTCAGTGGGCGGCAATTGGATGACAACGCCCATGTGATGATGCGGTTCAGCGGTGGCGCACGCGGCATGCTGTGGTGTTCGCAGGTCGCGCCGGGCAATGAAAACGGATTGCGGTTGCGGATATATGGCGAAAAGGGCGGCATCGAATGGATGCAGGAAAACCCCAACCAGCTTTGGTTCACGCCGTTCGGCGAAGCCAAACGCCTGCTTACTCGTGGTGGTGCTGGTGCAAATGCTGCGGCTGAACGTGTCACACGCATTCCGGCAGGGCATCCAGAGGGGTACTTGGAAGGGTTCGCCACGATCTACCGCGAGGCGGCTGATGCGATTACAGCACACCGCAATGGCACAGAAGTGTCGCAAGATGTGCTCTACCCAACGATCCAAGATGGCCTGAAAGGCATGCAATTCGTTGACGCTTGCGTGCGGTCATCCAAGCGCGATGGAGCGTGGGTGAAACTAGCGCCCTAGTGTCCGTGCAATCTGTTCGGACAGTTCCAGCAATGCGGCCGATTGGGCCGCCGCGATGCTTTCCAGCGAGGTATCCGCCATCGGCTCGGTAATCTCGAACGAGTGAGAACTATCGCGGAAGCGCAGACCTTCACTGGCGACAAAGAACTGGCCGTTCAGTGCGAACGTGCCATCAGCGCCGCCCAACATGCGTTCAACACGGATATCGATCGAAACATCCGGCAGGCCCACAAAGGGCCAGGGGTCCGGTCCGACATCGGTATTCAGAATGTCACTCAGTGTCCGGGTCAGGATCAACGTCACCGCCCGTTCCGGCGCATCCGCCCAAAGCACGTCTTCGCGCACAACAATGATCCCCGCACGTGTCTCAAACGAGATTTCTTCGACTGCGGCGTAGGTGGGCAGGGACACAGTACGGACCATCGCACTGCCGACCAGTGGGCTAAGCTCCAGCGTGGATGGCAGCGGGCTTAATGCCACACGGTCAGCCAATGGTGTACAAGCGGCAAGAACACCAAAGCCTAATGCGATAAGTCTGGGAAACATAATCTACCGTCCGATCAACAAGGAATTTGGGTTTCGCTCAATCGTGCGAGACAGCGAGAACATCGCGTCAGAGGCTTCTTGTATCGACCGCAATGTCGATAAGACCTCGTTGCTGAACCGCGAACGTTCGCTGTAGCTATTCACGACGGCCTCGGTTTGCGCGACCAACTGATTGGCACGTGCCGCAAGTGCGGGAAGGGTGCTGACTGAATTCTCGAACGCTTTGGCAGCCTCATTTGCTGACGCAAGTGCAGCATTGACGTTTTGCACAGCACCGCCCTCGCGCACATCGTCAAGAAGCGCCCTAAGCGTTGCCAGTGCGGCGTTCGCCTCGGCTGGGAATGCAATTGCATCCTCGGTTCCGATAAGCGCATCGATTGATGACAACGATGCGGTTGCTGAATTTACAAGCGCCTCAAGTTCAAGTGCATTTGCGCGGGCTGTGAATGTTTCAATATTGGCGGTGATTTGCGGCAGGTTTTCTGTGGCGGCGGCGATGTTGATCGACGCTTGCCCCGCAGATTCGACTGCGGCGTCCAGATCAGCGATCAGACCTGCTTCGGCGGCTTCTGCGAACAAGCCGTCAAGGTCCGCGATCACACTGCGCATCTCATTTGGTATCGCCTGAAGATCCTCTGACGCAATCAGTTCACGGGATTCGTCCAGCAGCGCCACGAGTGCCGCAGGTGTGGCGCGTGTCGCATCATCATTTGCCAAACGCTCGAAGCTGTCCATCATATCGATGGCACCATCCATCAGCTCTTCGACGGGCAGTGCGTTGATGCGGGCCAGCAGACCTTCGGCGGTTGCGGCAACATCAGAAATTTCAGAATCCGTTGTTGGAATGACAGGGAACTCGCCAGAGGTGTTCGTCATGATGGCAGGCAAAGCATCTTCCAATGTGACCAATTCAACAAACAGCGTTCCCGCTAATATATTGCCCGTGACCATACGCGCGCGTAACCCGCGGGTTACGAAATCAGACAAAAGTGTGAGTGCCGTATCAACATTGGCATCTGGCCCCATGCCCAACCGCGAAGGCTCTATCGCCAGCACGGCTTGCAAGCGCACTTGTGCATTGTCGGTATCGCCGACGACGATTGCATTCAGATCACTGACTTCACCAATACGGATACCTTGGAAGCGCACCTCGGACCCGACAGAAAGCCCGCTGACGGATTCCTCAAACAAGACGGCGACTTCGAGAACTTCTGCATTGGGATCAGTGAACAGGCTATCGCGGGCCGTTTGTTCACTTGGGAAGATATCAAACCGATGCCCGTCCTCAATGGCAACGCCACCTGATACCACTGTGTCAAATGCAATTCCGCCTTCGATTAAGGATGCAAGCGAGTTGACGTTCAGTGACACACCGCTGGCGCCAAAAGAGACGCTAAAGCCCGATGTGTCCCAAAACCGCGTGCTGCTGGTGATGCGGCGGTCATAAGGGCTTTCAATGAAGGCGTTCACGGTCACTTGGCGGCCATCAAACGAAAGCTGGGGCTTTTCGAGGTAACCGACCTCGATGCCCTTGTGCAGGATGGGTGCACCCGCGGCGATGCTGCCGCCATCATCGGCGCGCAAGACCACGGATGTGCCGCGTTGGCTGGCGCGTGTCAGATTGGGTTGCTCAAGCCCGGTAAACTGCAATTGCGCGACGTCCGCATCAGTGTCCCAGTTGCCTTCGATAAAGACGCCGGACAAAACCGTCTCCAGGCCGGTAATCCCGCGCACGGATACATCCGGGCGCACGACCCAAAACTGCGCGTCATCATCAAGAAATGGGGCGACCGTTTTGTCGATGCGGGCATGTACCAGCACGTCAGTCAAACCGTTTGAAAATTCAACATCTTCGACCTCGCCAACGGTCACATCACGGTACTTGATCGTGGTTTCGCCTGCGGTGATGCCCGCTGCATTCTCGAAGCTGATCGTGATCAATGTGCCGCGATCCGCATAGTTCTGCCACGCCGCCCAAAGCGATATCGTCAAAGCGACAATCGGCACCAACCACACCAGCGAAAGGCGCTGCCAGATCCGTTTTTTCACGGGTCTTACATCAAATTCTGCCAACCCTGATGGCGGTGTGTCCGTCATGCCTTCGTCCTGTCTGCGTCCCAGATCATGCGGCTATCAAAAGCCTGCGCCGAGAGCATCGTAAAAATCACCGATAAAGCAAAGCTTACAGCTGCAATACCTGGATTAACCGTAGCGATAGTATCGAGTTGCACCAGTGCAGACAGGATTGCAACGACAAAGACGTCGATCATTGACCAACGCCCAATGAATTCAACGACCTCGTAGGCTTTATGACGCTCATGGCGATTTTGCTCTGAATGGCGCTGGACCGATAACGCAAGGTAGATGATCGCGATGAATTTCCCCACAGGGATCATCACTGAGGCCGCAAAGACGATGGTCGCAATGCCCCATGATCCATGCTCGAACAGTTCGACGACGCCACCAATAATGGTGCTTTCAGATCGTTCTACCAACGTCGATGTCAGCAACATGGGATAGAGGTTGGCCGGGATGTAGGCGATCATTCCCGCAATCAGCCAGGCCCAAACTTTTTGCAGGCTCTCCGCATCACGGCTGCGCAACGGGCCGTTGCAACGCGTACAGATACGCGCCTCAAGGCGGTGTACTTGTCCGCATTGTTGACATGCGACCAGACCCGCATCGCGGGCCGTGATCAGCGCGTCGCTTTGTCCAGCACTTCCCAAATCGAATACCTGCAAATGAGTTGATCTTTGAGGACAGTGATCACCACCACCCCGGCGAAGGCCCAAAACGCGGGTCCAATTGTGACAGCGGCCAGACCTGCCACTTTGATCAGGGCGACGGTCACCCCAACGATGAAAATCTCGGCCATGCTCCACGGGCGCAAACGTTCCGCGATAGCGAAGGCTGTGCGTGCACCTTCGCGCGGTTTTTGTTCGCGCACCAAGGGCCCAAGCGCATAGATTAGCGCACCAAGTCGTATCAACGGGATCACAACGATAAAGAAGGCCACTGCAACCGCGAGAGGAAAGGCGTATCCGTCGTTAAATGCGAGCACAGCATCAAGCACAGAAGTTGCATTGTGCAAACCACCTGCATCAAGCGTTAGAAACGGAAAGCTGATCGCCGCGATCATCATGATGAAGGCCGTCAATGCGAGGCTGAGGATACGCGCCATAGCCGCGGGTTGCGAAGTCATGATGACAATCCCGCACCGTTTGCAATGGGCGCGCGCATTGTCAGGCAAGCTATGCGCGCGATGAAGCGTGTCGCATTGCGGACAAGCGACCAATTCGTCTAGTGGCGGCAAATCGGTGGTCAAACGGCGAACACTCCTGGCTGTGGTGGGTACTTGCCCCAAACCTGTCGCGAGGTTATCGCGTGGCGTAGAGATATGCTACGCCTGTAAGCACAACAACCCAACGCGCAGAGAACTTGATGACAAACACAGTCTTTCCGATCCGTCCGACCCCGATCATCGATGTTGCAGGTGATAAAGGTTTCCCTGTTTCCCGGATATTTTGTGTCGGGCGCAACTATGCCGACCATGCGGCCGAGATGGGACATGAGGTTGACCGCGAAGCGCCGTTTTACTTTACGAAATCGGCCCACGCGGTGATGCACGCGGGGCAGGACATGCCCTATCCGCCACGGACCCAAGACTTGCATCATGAAATGGAACTTGTGGTCGCATTGGGGGCAACAGCCACCAACATCAGCCAAGAGAGGGCGATGGATATCGTCTTTGGGTATGGCTGCGGCTTGGACATGACGCGACGCGATCTGCAAGCAGCGGCCAAGCAAAAACGCCGCCCTTGGGATACGGGCAAGGACTTTGACAATGCCGCCATCATCGCCCCCCTGACACCAAAAGCGGACGCAGGTGATATTGGCGCGCTAGAGATTGCACTGGCCGTGAATGGCGAGACCCGCCAACGCGCAAAGCTAAGCGATATGGTCTGGTCGATCCCCGAGATTATTGCCGATCTGTCGCAACTCTACACGCTGCATCCCGGTGATCTGATCATGACGGGCACGCCTGCCGGTGTGGGCCCTGTTGTGCGCGGTGACGTATTACGTGGGACAATTGGCGATTTTGCACCACTGGAAACCACGATTATCTGATTACAGTCGCCTTGCGCTTTGGTGTCGGATCACGACACTGCGGGTGCAGATCACTGCCCGATGGAGGAACATCATGACAACGACACGCCGCACAGTGCTGGGCGCTATGGCCGCAGCTTGCATCGCAACGACCGCTGCTGCCCAAGAGGTGACGCTGCGCTTGCATCAGTTCTTGCCTGCGCAATCTACGGTGCCGACGAACATTTTGGATGTTTGGGCGGATAAGGTTGAAGCTGATAGTGATGGCCGGATCAAGATTGACCGCTTTCCATCTATGCAACTGGGTGGCACGCCACCTCAATTGATCGATCAAGTGATTGATGGCGTCGCCGATATCGTCTGGACCGTTGCAGGTTATACGCCTGGGCGGTTTCCGCAGCTTGAGGTGTTTGAGCTGCCGTTCCTGTCACCTGACGCAGAGGTCACATCACGCGCCTATTGGGAACTTGCCGAAGCGCGGATGATGGATACTGATTTTGCAGATTTCAAACCACTTGCGCTCTGGGTTCATGGACCCGGTGTGATCCACGCCAATCGTCCAGTAACGGACGTCGCGGACTTGCGCGGGCTAAAGTTGCGCGCACCGTCACGCACAACGACAACATTGTTCACGGAACTTGGGGCGACGTCAGTTGGCATGCCAGTGCCCGCAGTCCCTGATGCGCTGTCACGCGGTGTGATTGATGGCGCCGTGATCCCGTGGGAGGTGGTGCCGTCGCTCAAAGTGCAAGAACTGGTGACGTACCACACTGAATTCCCCGGTGACGCGCTTTATACTTTGGCATTTATCTTTGCGATGAACCAAGATGCATATGACGCACTTCCAAGTGACCTGCAGGCGGTTATTGACGCCAACTCGGGGCTGGAGTTTTCGGCCTTTGCAGGGCGCACGCAACAAAACGATGATGTGGCCGGGCGGGCCTTGGCAGATGCGCGAGGCAATACGATTATTACGCTCGACGAGACCCAAGTCGCCGCCTGGCGCGACGCCAGCCAGCCGACAATTCAAAACTGGATTGCCGAGGCGGATGCAGCAGGCATCGATGGCACTGGCCTTTACGACGACGCCCGCGCGCTGATTGCCAAACATAGCGCGGGGAACTGAGGGTAGGCTTTGCTACACCGCGCAATCCAGAAGCTCGCTCAATTCATGGCACTGCTCGGCGGGGCGGTGCTGTGTCTTTTGGTGCTTATGGTCTGCGTCAGCGTCAGCGGCCGCGAGCTGAGCGATTTCGCCCATGCATCAAATGTGAGTTGGCTGATCGATGCAGGTGTCGGGCCGATCTTGGGCGATTTTGAATTGGTTGAAGCGGGGATCGCATTTGCGATTTTCGCGTTTCTGCCCATCACCCAACTCAAAGGTGCGCATGCGCAGGTCGACGTGTTCACCAATGGCATGGGCCCGCGCGTGAATAACGCCTTGGCCACGTTCTGGACGGTCATTATGGCTGTGATCATTGTCTTGATCACGTGGCGGCTGTTTGTCGGGATGCAGGACAAGATGCGCTACGGTGAGACAACTTATCTCATCCAATTTCCGATCTGGTGGGCCTATGCCGCCAGCTTGGTCGCTGCAATCGCGGCAAGCATTGTTAGTTTGTATTGCGCGGCCCAGCGTCTGGCTGGTCAGTCCTTGCAATGACCGATCTTGCGCTGGGCTATCTGTCCTTTCCTGTTTTGCTTTTGCTCATATTTTTACGTGCGCCTATCGGGCTTGCGATGTTGCTGTGCGGGATCGCGGGACTTTGGCTGGCGACCGATGGGACAACGGTATTCATGGCGCGGTTGAAATCCGAGGTATATTCGACCTTTTCCAGCTATAATCTGTCGATTATTCCGATGTTCTTGCTGATGGGTCAATTCGCGACCTATTCCGGCATGTCGCGGTCGCTTTTTAAGGCGGCTGAAGCATGGCTGGGGCACCGCAAAGGCGGGATGGCAATGGCGTCCATCGGGGCTTGCGCCGGCTTTGGGGCGATTTGCGGATCATCGCTTGCGACCGCCGCCACGATGAGCAAAGTCGCTTTGCCGGAATTGCGCAAATACGGCTATTCGGGCGGGTTTTCGACTGCGACTTTGGCCGCCGGGGGCACCTTGGGGATACTGATCCCGCCGTCTGTGATCCTTGTGATCTACGCAATCTTGACCGAGCAGAACATCGCAAAACTATTCGCCGCCGCAGTCATCCCCGGCATCATCGCCGCCTTGGGCTATATGCTGACAATCGCGATCTATGTCCGGCTTTATCCTGATCAGGCAGGTACCCGTCCGCGTATAAGCTATTCCGAGCGCATCAAGGCGATGGGCGCTGTTTGGCCGGTCATGATGGTTTTTGGTCTGGTTGTGGGCGGTATCTATTCAGGGTGGTTCACGCCAACCGAAGGTGCCGCAGTGGGTGCGATGGGAACCGGGCTGATCGCGTTTTTCTCAGGGGCACTGAATTGGCAGGTTCTACGTCAGAGCATTCTAGAGACGGCCACCGGCACCGGTATGATCTTTTTCATTGTTCTGGGGGCTGCATTCTACAATGGCTTTCTGGCACTTACCCAAGTCCCGCAAGAGCTATCCGCTTGGGTGACCGAACAAGGCTTTAGCCCTTGGATGGTTATGGTGCTGATCCTCGTCTTTTATCTGATCTTGGGTTGCTTGATGGATAGCTTGTCGATGATCCTATTGACGGTCCCAATCTTCTGGCCAGTGATTTCGGGTCTGGACTTTGGCATGACGACCGAGGAGGTCGCGATCTGGTTCGGCATTATGGTCTTGATCGTGGTCGAAGTGGGACTGATTACACCGCCCGTTGGTATGAACTTGTTTATTATCAATAGTATGGACAAAGAAACGCCAATGACGGCCACCTACAAGTCCGTGCTGTTTTTCGTCGGTTCAGATGTTGTGCGGGTCTTTATCCTACTGATGTTCCCCGCAATCACGCTCGTGTTTGTCTAGATCAGGGACAGTCGTGTCCGCTCACGCGTAGCGCAGCCTTACGTCTTCGGCGTGGGTTCCCCGTTGAGATTGAAATCGCACGGTATGGCGCGATCAATGACACGTTGCGCGTTCGGAATATCATTGCCTTCAGCGCGGCGGGTCGCGACAGCGGATGAATAATTCAGGCTCAACCAACGATGGATCAGCCGTGCGCGCAACTCTGGCATGGGGACATTCACACGTGCGGATACATCCCAAAGCTCTGCGAGCTTTGACCAAGGTGCCTCGTCAAACATCAGGTAATTGCCTTCGACAATGATCACCTTGGCTGTGGCAGGTACGGCTACGGCGCCTGCAATTGCCAGATCACGCGAGCGATCAAAAGTAGGGGCAAAGACCTCTTCGCCCGTCTTTAGCGCTGCGACCAGACGCAAGAAGCCGGGCGCGTCAAACGTCTCGGGCGCGCCTTTGCGCGGGCGCAGGCTGCGTGCATCCAAAATCGCGTTATCAAGGTGAAACCCGTCCATGGGAACAACGCTCGTCTTGCGCCCTTGGGCGTTCAGCCGTCGGGCCAATTCGCTGGACAGCGTGGATTTGCCACAACCGGGGGCGCCTGTGATGGCAACAAGATAGCGGTCACTGTTCTGGGACAAAACATGTTCTGCCAGCGTGTTTGTGTGTTCGGTTAGCGTATTCACTGCGTCTGCCTCGCGTTCGGGTTGTCCCGTTTTTCTGAACCCTAGCGCGTGTCTTGGCGCGACGCGACAGGTTTTTGACCTCAAGCGATCCTGCGCCGAAGCTTTGCGTGAAATTTGTGAACAAAAGTGGCGAATGCCAACAGTTTGGCTTAAGTACTGGCCAAGATGACACTGAACAGGCTGCCAATTTGATGGGAACGATCTTGCGGATATGGCGTGTTCTTGTGGCCGTGTGGACAACGGCTGGCGAAAAGCACCTTGGCTTGATCGCAGCAGGTGTCGCGTTTTTTGGGATGTTTGGCATATTTCCGGGCATCGCTGCCGTTATCGCGATTTTTGGTTTGATTGCTGATCCGGTTGTGATTGCGGAACAATTGGCCTTGATGGAAGACATCATTCCACCCGATGCCTACAACTTGATTGCGTCGCAGGTTTTCCGCCTGGTGGCCGCACCGGCGGATGCGCTGGGGTGGGCGACGGTTGTTTCAATAGCGCTCGCAATTTGGTCGTGCCGTGCTGGCGTTGGTGCGCTCATCGGTGGATTGAACGCAATTGCCGGGCAGCGGATGCGTAACGGGATTTGGCAAATGGTCGTAGCGCTGCTGCTGACGTTCGCTTTGGTATCTTTGGCGATTGTCGCACTGACGGTTGTCGTCGTTGTGCCAATCGGCTTGGCATTCATTCCCGTGGCCACATCTACAGCATGGTTGTTAGAGGGCATCCGTTGGTTGGTCGCACTCGGCGTGCTGATGATCGGGCTCAGCTTACTTTATCGGTTTGGCCCCGCACGTATTGGCGGTCGGGGGCGATGGTTTACTGTGGGTGCTGTTGTGGTCGTAGTTTTATGGGTTGCGGCCTCGGCGGGGCTGTCATTCTACCTGACGAATTTCGCCAGCTACAATGAAGTTTACGGATCAATCGGTGCCGTGATCGGCTTGCTGTTGTGGCTTTATGTCAGTGCCTATCTCATCCTTTTGGGTGCCGCATTAAACGTCCATGTGCATGGGTTCGACAGCGTGCCCTCGGACGACGATACCACCTTTGTCTAAGTGACCCGTGAGACGCGTTTGTAGTCCGGGTGATCCCAAAGCCGGTTCGTCATGACATCCGTGATGACGTTGATCGCAGCGTCCACATCACTGGCGTCAATGAACAAAGGGCAAAAGCCGAACCGCATAATGTTCGGCGCGCGGAAATCACCGACGACATTGCGCGCGATACACGCCTGCATCGCGGCATACCCGTGTTCAAAGGCGAAGGACACTTGGCTGCCGCGCTCTTGCGGATTGCGGGAACTGGCGAGTGTAAGCATCGGGCATTGTGCCTCTATGCCTGCAATAAACTGTTCGGTCAGTGCGATTGAGGCTGTGCGCAAATCGTCCATATCGACCTGATCCCAGATGTCGAGTGAGGCATCAAGTGCCGCCATTTGCAGCACAGAAGGTGTCCCCACGCGCATCCGTTCAATTCCGGTGCCAGGCCGGTAATCAAGGTCAAACGCAAACGGCGCTTCATGTCCCAACCAACCCGAGAGTGCGGGCTGGCATGTATTGATGTGGCGCGGTGAGACGTAGATAAATGCTGGCGCGCCGGGGCCTGCGTTGAGGTATTTGTAGGTGCAGCCGACAGCAAAATCCGCGTTGCACCCCTTCAGATCGACCGCCATCGCCCCAGCCGTATGCGCCAGATCCCACGATGCGACTGCGCCCACTGCATGCACCTTCGCAGTGAGGTCAGCCATGTCGTGCAAGCGTCCGGTCCTGTAATCGACCTGCGTCAGCATCAAGACTGCCAGATCATCATTGATGTGGTTTTCAACATCCTGTGGATCAACGACGCGCAATTCATGCCCGCGCCCCAGTGATTTGATCAGCCCCTCAGCCATGTAAATGTCAGATGGGAAGTTACCGTTATCGGTCAGAATGACCTTGCGATCCGGGACAAGATCAATCGCTGCGGCCAGCGCCTGATAGACCTTGATCGACAGGGTATCACCCAAGACGACATGACCGGGCTCTGCACCGATCAGCCGGGCAATCCGGTCACCCAATGCGGTGGGTTGCGCCATCCATCCTGCACGGTTCCAGCCGGTGATAACTTTCTCACCCCATTCTGCCGTAATCGTCCGCGCGACGCGTGCCTCGGCTGCTTTTGGCAATGGACCCAACGAATTGCCGTCGAGGTAGATCATGCCTTCCGGCAAATAGAACATCGCTTTGGTCGCGGCGAAATCAGTCATGGAGGGTCCTTAGATATTCAAGAAAAGCGCAATCAGCGCCAACGTTGCAGGAACAGTCTGCGCAAACAAGGCGGCCTTAATCCCGCACATTGCCGCGTAGATGCCTGCGACAATAACGCAGAGCAACAAAAAGATGACCATCTGTCCGCCAGCGACGCCCAACACAAGACCGTAAATCAAACCCGCTGACAGAAACCCGTTATAGAGCCCCTGATTGGCGGCCATGACTTTGCTTTCAGCGGCGAACTCTGGAGTTGTGCCAAAAACCTTGCGTGTGCGGGGTGCTTCCCAACGGAACATCTCAAGGATCAGAAAGTAGGCGTGGATAAGCGCGACGAGCACGACAAGAATAGGGCCAAACATCAGACTTGCCCGCCAGACACTTGGATGGTTTGGGCGTTCACACCGCGCGCTCCGTCGGAACATAGCCACATGGCGGCGGCTGTGATTTCATCGACTTCAAGCAGTTTGTGATGGCGGTTTGCCTTGGCGAACACATCAATTGCACCTTGTTCATTAACGCCAAACTTTTTCATCACACCGGGTATCTGCGCACGCACAATGTCTGTGTCCACATATCCCGGACAAAGCGCGTTGAATGTGATGGGGCGACGCATGAATTCCTCTGACAGCCCGCGGATCAGGCCGATGACACCGTGTTTCGTGACCGTATAGGGGATCGCATTCTTCAGCCCGCGCACCCCGGCGATCGAGCTGATGACAATCATGCGGGCAGGGGTGGCCGGCTCCAGCGTTTCCATTGCAGCCTGAAAGGTCAGGAACACACCGTCGAGATTGGTCGTCATTGTCTTGCGCCATTGTGCCAGTGTGGTTTTTTCAAATGGGCCGCCCTCGGCAATGCCTGCATTGGCGACGCAAATCTGAATGGGCCCGCGTGCTTTGGCCGCTGCGGCGATCCCGTCGCGCACCGATGCTTCGTCATCGACATCCATAACCAGCGCATGCACGCGCGGATTAGCGGCAGCTACCATTTCCAGCTTTTCTGCACGACGCCCCGTGATTGTGACCTCGGCGCCAGCCTGCGCCAAGGCAATCGCGATCCCTTCGCCAATCCCGGTGCCGCCGCCGGTGATCAATGCGTGTTTTCCAGCATGTTCCATGATGATCCTTTCGTTACCAGCCATGCTAACCGCCCGTCAGGCATGGACAAGCCCAAAGCGGCGCGGCACAACATGCGCCATGAAATGGATCGATATTCCGCCTGTCTGGCTCTTTCTCGCCCTTGCGATCACTTGGGGGTTTAGCGAAGTCCAACCCAGTTTTCTGGCCGTCGGCGGCCCGATCACGGATCTGTTGGGCGGGCTGCTTGTGGGTGGCGGTTTGGTGCTGATCTTTCTTGCGGCTGCCGAGATGCGCAAGAAACGCACAACAATTATCCCACATATGGAAGCGGATCACCTTGTTACAACCGGCATCTTTGCACGCAGCCGGAACCCGATTTATCTGGGTGATGCATTGATCTTGGCAGGGCTTGCTTTGCGATGGGAAGCGCCTTTGGCGGTCCTTCTTGTGCCGCTCTTTGTGGGCACGATCACGGCACGTTTCATCATCCCCGAGGAAAACAGTCTGCGGATCAAGTTTCGCGCTGAATTCGCGCGCTATTGCCAAAAGACGCGCCGCTGGGTGTAACTGTTAGCGCATGACATTTAATGTCATAGCCGCCATACCCTTGTGAAATATTCTTGCGCGCTATAATGCAACCTGACTGCAAGCACAGATATGGGGGATGGTCCGTGAAGATCGGCACACCAAAAGAGATATTTGAAGGCGAAGACCGGGTCGCAATGACCCCCGCTTCTGCCAAGGATCTGCAAAAGCTCGGGTATGAGTGCATGATTGAAACGGGGGCAGGTGCTGCTGCCGGTTTCTCTGATCAGACGTATAAAGACGCTGGTGTCGAAGTCGCAAAGACTGCCACTGCGCTTTACAAAGCCGCTGACATCGTCGCCAAAGTGCGCCCCCCGTCAGATGCCGAGGTCAAGAAGCTGCGTGAAGGGCAAACCCTGATCTCGTTCTTCTATCCGGCACAAAATGAAAAGCTGATGGCGGCTGCCAACAAAAAAGGCGCGACCGTTATCGCAATGGATATGGTGCCGCGTATTTCACGCGCCCAGAAAATGGACGCGCTGTCGTCAATGGCGAACATCGCCGGTTACCGCGCTGTGATCGAGGCCGGTAACAACTTTGGCCGCTTCTTCACCGGTCAGGTGACGGCTGCGGGTAAGGTGCCCCCTGCAAAGGTTCTGGTTGTTGGTGCTGGCGTGGCCGGTTTGGCTGCCATTGGTACGGCCACCTCATTGGGTGCGATTACCTACGCTTTCGACGTGCGCCCCGAAGTGGCCGAGCAGGTTGAGAGCATGGGCGCTGAATTTGTCTTCCTCGATTTCGAAGAAGAACAGCAAGATGGCTCTGCGACAGGTGGCTATGCTGCGGTGTCCTCGCCCGAATTTGCCGCTGCACAGTTGGCGAAGTTCCGCGAGATTGCACCTGACATCGACATCGTGATCACCACAGCACTGATCCCGGGCCGTGATGCGCCAGAGCTTTGGACCAAGGACATGGTTGAAAGCATGAAACCCGGTTCGGTCATCATCGACCTTGCGGCGGAACGCGGTGGCAACTGTAAACTGACTGTGATGGACGAAAAGATCGTCACCGATAACGGTGTGACGATCGTAGGTTACACCGACTTCCCCAGCCGGATGGCCGCGCAGTCCTCAACACTTTATGCCACAAACATTCGTCACATGATGACGGATCTGACGCCTGACAAAGACGGTGTGCCTAACCACAACATGGAAGACGATGTCATCCGTGGGGCGACGGCGACACATAAAGGCGAGATTACCTTCCCACCGCCGCCACCCAAAGTGGCAGCGATTGCGGCAGCACCTAAGAAGGAAGCGCCAAAAGAGCTCACGGCGCAAGAAAAGCGCGCGGCGGAAGATGCGGCGTTCAAAAAAGAGACCAAGACGCAAGTGACCCTTCTGGGCGCAGGTGCGGCGTTGATCCTTGGCCTTGGCCTGATCCCCGGTATGCCGGCAAGCTTCATGCAGCACTTTATCGTATTCGTCTTGTCGGTCTTCATCGGCTTCCAGGTCATCTGGAACGTGGCGCATTCGCTGCACACACCACTGATGGCGGTGACCAATGCGATTTCGTCGATCATTATCTTGGGCGCGCTGATCCAAATCGGATCAAGCAGTGCGCTGATCACGATTTTAGCCGCACTTGGTATCTTTATGGCAGCGATCAATATCTTCGGTGGCTTCCTCGTGACACGGCGCATGCTCGCCATGTTCCAGAAATCCTAAAGGGGCAGGGCAATGGAAAACGCATTCACAATCGCGGCGTATGTCGTCGCTGGTATTCTATTCATTCTGTCACTTGGCGGCCTTTCGGGCCAAGAAAGTGCGAAACGCGCGGTCTGGTACGGCATTGCAGGCATGGCATTGGCCGTCTTTGCAACACTCGTCGGGCCGGGGTCCGGTCTTGGGCTGCTGTCTGTCATCCTGATCGCACTGGGCGGTATGGTTGGTTACCAGTTGGCCACCAAGGTCGAGATGACCCAGATGCCAGAGCTTGTTGCGATCATGCACTCTTTGGTTGGTTTGGCTGCTGTCTTTGTGGGCTTTAACGCTGATCTGATGATCAATTACATTGGTGGCATCTACGCGGATAACGGTCAAATGCTTGGCGCGGTTGCCGCGGATGGCTACACGGTCATCGGACTGCCGAAAGAGGCCTATGATGGTCTGAGTGCCTTTGGGCAATTGATCGCCAAGAAATCCAGCGTCGAGATCAGTATTCTGCGTGTTGAACTGGTGCTGGGCATCTGGATCGGCGCTGTGACCTTTACGGGTTCCGTCATCGCCTATGCAAAGCTTGCTGGTAACTCCAGCCTGCTGCCGTTCAAGGTGGATACGGGCGCGAACAAGCTGCCGGGCGGGCATTTCTTGAACGCTGGTGCGGCTGCACTCTCGGTGATCCTGCTCATAATGTATATGGGTGGCACTGGGTCATGGGCGTTGGTCCTCCTGACACTGGCGGGCCTTTTCATCGGCTACCACCTGATTATGGGCATTGGCGGCGCGGATATGCCAGTCGTAGTGTCCATGCTGAACAGTTATTCTGGTTGGGCGGCGGCAGCGATTGGCTTTAGCCTCGGCAATGATCTGTTGATTGTTGTTGGCGCACTTGTTGGATCCTCTGGTGCGATCTTGTCCTACATCATGTGTAAGGCGATGAACCGGTCGTTTGTCAGCGTGATCTTGGGCGGCTTTGGCGGCCCGCAGGGCGAACAGATGGCCGTTGAAGGTGAACAGATCGCGATTGATGCGGATGGCGTTGCTTCTGCGCTCAACGAAGCCGATAGCGTCATCATCATTCCAGGTTACGGCATGGCGGTTGCACAAGCGCAGCAGGCGGTGTCTGAACTGGTGCGCAAACTGCGCGCACAGGGCAAGAACGTGCGCTTTGCGATCCACCCTGTGGCGGGGCGTCTGCCGGGTCACATGAACGTGCTGCTGGCCGAAGCCAAAGTGCCTTATGACATCGTGATGGAAATGGACGAGATTAACGAGGACTTCCCGACGACGGACGTCGCCATCGTGATCGGATCCAACGACATCGTGAATCCTGCCGCACAGGATGATCCCAACAGCCCGATTGCGGGGATGCCGGTTCTGGAATGCTGGAAAGCCAAGCAGGTGTTCGTGTCCAAGCGCGGGCAGGGTACGGGGTACTCTGGTATCGAGAACCCGTTGTTCTTTAAGGACAACACGCGGATGTTCTATGGTGATGCGAAGAAGTCTTTGGACGAATTGCTACCAAAGATCGACTGATGATCAGGTAAGGTGGATCATGATCCACCATTGCGACAAAGCCCCGCTGTTCTCAGCGGGGCTTTTTCATTTGGTATCAGTCAGTCACCCCGGCAAGCAACCGATCCACTGCCCGCTTGGTCTCTTCTTTGAGCGAGGATGTTTGTACAAGAATTTCACGCCCTTTGAGAAAATCCAACGCCATGTATTCATTGACTGGTGGTCGTAATAGAACGGTTTTCGGAAATTTGGAGGCAGCAGTCCGCACGATTGTTTTTTGCATCATCTGCCCGGAGGCATAAGTGACATCAAGCTTTGAGGGCCGCTTCGTCGGATCGCCGCTTGGGCCACCTGATACATCAACCGCAAGCACATGGTCTGCATAGCCCTGAACAATATCAATCGGGCAGGGGTCCGTGGCATTGCCATCAATGAAGAACTGCCCATCGCGTTCAACTGGAAGGAAAACAGCCGGAATTGCAGAGGACGCAGCCATTGCAAAACGCAGATCACCGCGATCAAAAACCTCTGCGCATTGTCCGTAAAAGTTCGTGGCGGAAACCTTCAGCGGCACTTTGAGATCGGCAAAGTCACGAGGGAAGCCCTGAGGCAATACACCTTCAAGAACGCGCTCTAAGTTCAGCTCTCCGATCCGCGGACCACCTTCGCGAAAGAATGTCCCAAGGCTGTCTGGGCGTATGCGAAATACATCCCACATGACCCCTAGCGGGTCGGTTAAGACTTCGTCGACGTAGGCTAATAATTCATCTGACGACATGCCCGAACACATTGCAGCACCGATGATCGAACCTATCGAGGAACCCGATACGATGGACGGGGTTATGCCAAGCTCGTCGAAGGCGGCGACCACATGAGTATGCGCTAACCCGCGTGCACCGCCCGCACCTAATGCCAATGCAAAAGTTGCCAACTTATGTCCCCTTGTTCATATGTCTGGAAGGAACAAAGCCCGCATTGCGGGCTTTGTCACTTTCAATAAATCACAACCCTCTGATCCGGGGATCCAACGCGTCCCGCAAACCGTCACCGATATAGTTCACGGCCAGCACGGTCAGCGAGATTGCCAATCCGGGCCAGAGCACCCGCTCGGGGAAGGCTGTCATGCGGTCGACGCTATCGAACAGGATCTTGCCCCAAGTGGGGAAGTCTGATGGGAAACCGAGGCCAAGGAATGAAAGTGCGCTCTCGGTGATGATCGCGGTCGCAAGACCCAATGTGGCCGAAACCATGATGGGTGACAGCACGTTCGGCAGGATGTGCCGTGTGATCATACGGCGTGGCGGGGTGCCGATGGACCGCGCGGCCAGAACAAACTCGCGTTCTTTCAGCGCCATAACGTCGCCGCGTACGATGCGTGCCGTTTGCATCCATGACGTGATGCCGATGCCCGCAACGATGAGCATGAATATCCCCGTCTCGGGACCGAAGGCCGCGCGTAGCGGATCGCGGAACAGTAGCATCATCACCAACAAAAGCGGCAGGATCGGCAGTGATAGAACAAGATCGGTAAAGCGCATAAGGCCCCAGTCCAGCCGTTTGAAATACCCTGAAAGCACCCCAACAAGCGTGCCAATCAAGATCGCGAGGACCATTGCGGTCCAACCAACGGCCAGCGAAATCCGCCCACCTTGCATGATGTTGGCCATAATATCGCGGCCGAGGTGATCGGTGCCCATCGGGCGCGCCCAGCTCGTTTTGGCATCAACATCCCAGATCGCCACATAGATTGGTCGCACGTCTTTATTGCGGATATCCAGTTTGCCGGGATCAACGTCCCAGACCATCGGGCCGAAAGCACAGAACAAAGTAATAAAGGTCAAAAAGATCAGACCTGCCATCGCACCTTTGTGTGACCGGAATTGATCCCAGACATCCCACCATTGATTGCGATCCTTTACCGGTGCTTGCTCGGGCTTAAGGTCGTCGGCTTTGGCTTGAATACCTAGATCAGTCATAGCGAATCCTCGGATCAAGTACGCCGTAAAGAATATCGGCCACCAGGTTCAGCATCACGATCATCACAGCCAGCAGGAAGGTGATGGTCATAACCATGGGAATGTCGTTGCCTTGCAGAGCAAGGATCAGTAGCTGACCAAGGCCGTTTACCTTGAAAATCTGCTCTGTGATAATCGCCCCACCAAAGATCGATGGAATACCAAGCGCGATCACAGTGACGACAGGGATCATGGAGTTGCGCAAGACGTGACGCATGATCACGACGCTTTCTGTCATACCTTTCGCGCGGGCGGTGCGGACGTAATCTTGTCCCAGATTGTCCAGCATGGAGGCGCGCATGTAGCGGCTGACCTGTGCCGTTGTTTGCAGGGCCAAAACCATCACGGGCATGATCATCTGCTGGAACTGGAATTTGAGTGTTTCCCAATCTACGACGACATGTGTGGTGTCGTAGATTGAGGGCAGCCAGCCAAGGTTGACCGAAAAGATCACAATCAGCAAAACACCCGAAAAGAACGGTGGCACGGAAAAGCCGATCATGCTGACGAATGTACCGGCTTGGTCGAAAACCGAATACTGTTTGTAGGCGCTGATAATCCCGATGGGCAGCGCAATAGCGACGCCTACGACATAGGACATGCCGACAACCCACAAGGTCTGTGGCAGGCGCTGTGCGATAGTGTCGAAGACTGGGCTGCGCGACTGGAAGCTGATGATGCGCTGTGCGCCATCGGCAAAGTTGGTGCCGAACGCACCATCGATCCAATACTGCGGTTCAACCACGAAGAACTGATAGAGCCAGAGATAGAAGCGTGTGTACCAAGGCTCGCCCAATCCTAGGGCCTCGCGCATGCGCTGTTTGACGTCATCGGGGATCGTAAGGGGCATTTGCCCCATCGGGTCACCGGGGGCGAGTTCCAACAGCAGGAAAATCACCAAAGCAATAAACAAAAGCGTCGGAATCGACAGGACCAATCTACGGATGGTGTAGTTGAGCATGAGGGGGCGCCTTGGGTTATGGTTTTGGATGTAAGGCGGGGAGGGGTCCCCGCCTTACGTTGTTATTGCGGCCGATTAACGGTTGTCGCCGGTACGGTACCAGTCAGCTGCGTTCCACAGCTCGCTGTCCCATACGTTCAGATCAACGCCACCAAGGCTGGTTGCGTGTGCTGACAGACGACCACGGTGAACCAGTGGGATCATGCCGCCTTCTTCAACCATGATGTCGTTCAACTGACGTGAAATCGCTGCGCGCTCGTCTGCGTCGGCGGTTGTTGTCAACTGAGCATAGAGCGCATCATATTCTTCACTGCAGAAACGACTGATGTTCTCACCCTGCCACTGTGTTGCCGGGCTTGGCGCGTTGTCGCACAGACCGTTGCCAAGGTAGGCCTGCGGGTCAGTGCCGTTGAAGGTGTTCGCGTACATTTCAACGTCAGCGTAGAACTTTTGGAATGTATCAGGCGAACCTGGGTCACCACCAAAGAACACGGACGCGTCGATATTGCGCAGCTCGGCTTCGATGCCGATCTCGGACCACCACTCTTTGATCAGGGCTTGGAAGTCCTGACGCACAGCGTTTGTGGATGTCTGATACAGGATCTGCATCGGCACGCCGTTCGCTTCACGGACGCCGTCACCGTCTGTGTCCATGTAGCCCGCAGCATCAAGCATGGCGTTAGCGCCAGCAATATCCTGCGTGTCACATGTGAACGTGTCAGAGTTGACCGCTTCAGGAGCAGGTATCCAGTTACACGTTACTTTACCGGCCTGACCGTAGCCGACTTCGACCAGCAATGGACGGTCGATGGCCATAGACATGGCTTTGTAAACCGCAGGGTCACCCAAGAACGGATGTGGGCGGATCACGGAACGCTCTTCGTCGGACAAGGATGGATCAGGGTTCGTTTGGTTGAGCATGATACGCTCCATCAACGGACCAAAGCCTGCCACTGGTGTACCCATGCCGCCGGCTTCCATGCTGGCGATGACGTCTGGTGCCAACTGAAGGTTCCAAGCGTAGTCAAATTCGCCCGTTTCCATCACTGAGCGACCAGCCGCAGTTGCGTCGCCGCCGCCTTTGAAGGTCATGGATGCAAATGCAGGCTTGCCCGCTTCACGGTAGTTTTCGTTCGCAACCAATTGGATCACGTCATTGGTGCGGAAGTCTGTGACAACGAAAGGACCTGTGCCGATTGGGCCAAAGTTTTCGTCAGTACACTCGGGCGCTTTGGCGCCCATGCAGTCTGCGAACTGTGCAGCTTGCAGGATTGGGCTCTCACCGCCAACGAAGGGTCCGTAAGGGAACGGTGTTGGGCCATCGAAGTTGACCACAACTGTCAGATCGTCAGGCGTTTCAACAGATGTAACACCTTCGAATTTTGTCAGTTGCGCACAACCGGACTCTGGATCGGTGCAATATTCATAAGTGAATTTCACGTCAGCAGAAGTGAAAGGCGTGCCATCTGACCACAAGATACCGCTGGTAATCTTCCATGTAATTGATGTCAGGTCCTCGGAGACGCCGCCGTTTGCGACGGTCGGGACTTCTTCAACCAACCAAGGTGTCAAAGCGCCGGAGCTGTCGTAGCGCGCGAGCGGCTCGATCATCAGTGACGCGGCTTCGATGTCTTTCGTACCACCAGACAGGAACGGGTTCAGGATGGATGGGGCTTGCCAATAGATAACTTTGACTTCGCCGTCACGACCGCGATCGCCCTCGTGGGCGTCTGCATAGGCCATCTGGCCCAATGCTACGGTTGCAACAGCGCCCATCAGGGCTGTTTTGAGGTTCATTTTGTCTTCTCCTTGTTAGTCGTCATGTTGTGTGCTCTTTTTTGGGCCTCAGGACCTGCCGTTTTATCCAACAGTGTCGTTTGTATCGTTGTACAGGTGGCAGGCGGTAAACCGGCCGGGGTGTACTTCACGATATTCGGGTTCCACGCGCTTGCAGATGTCCATGACGGACGGGCAGCGGGTGCAGAAATTACAGCCCTCAGGTGGGTTTGAGGGGGACGGGACGTCACCTTTCAAGATTACACGCTGTGTTGCGCGCGCAAGGCTCGGATCGGGTTCCGGCACCGCAGAAAGCAGTGCTTTGGTGTAGGGATGCAGCGGATCGGCATAAAGCCCTTCGCGGGGCGCCAATTCGACGATTTTACCCAGATACATGACCGCGACGCGCGTCGCGATGTGGCGGACCATCGATAGATCATGGCTGATGAACAAGTAGGTCAGACCAAACTGTTGTTGCAGGTCTTCAAGCAGGTTCACCACTTGCGCTTGGATTGATACATCAAGAGCAGCAATAGGTTCGTCGCAAACGATGAATTTCGGGTTCAACGCCAAAGCACGTGCAATGCCGATCCGCTGGCGTTGCCCGCCGGAAAATGCTTGCGGATAGCGTTTGGCAAATTTGCGATTCAGGCCAACAGCGTCCATCAATTCGGCGACTTTTTCGCGTTTTTCAGCGTCGTTCAGCGTTGTGTGCTCATCAAAGGGTTCTTTGATAATGTCCTCAACCGTCATGCGCGGGTTCAGCGACGCTTGCGGGTCTTGAAACACCATCTGCATCGTTGGACGCATCTCGCGCAATTCAGTTTGCGGGGTTGGGCCGATTTCGCGGTTATCAATGGTGATTGAACCCGACGTAATATCGTAGAGACGCAACACGGCGCGGCCACAGGTGGATTTGCCACAGCCGGATTCGCCGACGAGACCAAGTGTTTCGCCTTCCATCACGTCAAAGCTGACGCCATCCACGGCTTTCACCTCTCCAACCCGACGGCGCAAAAGCCCGGCATGGATCGGGAAATGCATCCTGAGGTCTTTGACTGAAACGAGGGGCTTTTTGCCTTCATCAAGCATCACGAGGCCCTCCGGTGCGCGCATCATAGAAGCAGGCCGCATCGTGGCCGTTGCCGAGATCAAAGCGGGGCGGGTTTTCGACCGCACAGCGATCAAACGCCACATCACAGCGATCACGGAACGGGCACGACGTCGGTGCGGCCCCCATAATCGGTGGCTGACCTTCAATGATTGTCAGACGTGCAGCGCGTTCGCCCAAAATCTTGGGGATCGTGGTCAGAAGGGCGCGCGTGTAGGGGTGCTGCGGATTCGCAAATAACTCATGCACAGGCGCGTGTTCCACGACCTGGCCACCATACATCACCATCACGCGGTCCGCGATACCAGCGATGACGCCAAGATCGTGGGTGATCCAGATCACGGCCATACCGAGTTTATCGCGCAACTCTTTCATCAGCTCTAGAATTTGGGCCTGAATGGTCACATCAAGAGCCGTTGTCGGCTCATCCGCGATCAAGACCTGCGGGTCACATGCCAATGCAATGGCAATCATCACACGCTGACGCATACCGCCTGAAAACTGATGCGGGAAGTCATTGAGACGCTGTGCGGCATCTGGAATGCCGACAAGCTCCAGAAGGTCCTGCGCGCGCGCCGCCGCTTCACGTTTGCTCATGCCCATGTGCTTGCGCAATGGCTCCATGATTTGAAAACCGACGTTGTAGACCGGGTTGAGCGACGTCATCGGGTCCTGAAAAACAAACCCGATTTTGCCACCGCGCACGGAGCGCAATTCTTCTTGGCTGACATGCAACAGGTCCTTGCCATCAAATTGCACCGACCCACCGCGTACATCAGCGGGCGGCGAAGGCAGCAGCCCAAGCAACGACATCATGGTGACAGATTTTCCCGACCCGCTCTCGCCGACAACTCCGAGGAGTTCACCGGGCTTTAGCGAGAAGCTGACATCATTTACGGCGTGGACTTCGCCACCGCGCGTTTGAAAAACAGTTTTGAGGTCCTGGACTTCCAGGACGGGCAGCGCCCCATCGGGCATATAGAACCTCCCAAGTGGTTCAAGTCATTTAATTTTTCGCCCCGTCGTCTTTGCGACTGGTTGCGTTAGCATCAGACGGTAACATCAAATTTCGATCCCGCAAGCCGATTCCTGTTTGCGGTACTGCAAAGGACACGGCAAAGTGGCGATGCCTCGACTTTGCGCACTTGCTCATTTTGGGTGCGCAGAATCCGGGAATGCTTGAAAGGATACCCATGACACTTAGTGCCCGCGACTTGATGGATAGATTGGTCGGTTTTCCGACGGTCAGCCGCGATAGCAATCTCGAACTCATTGATTTTGTTGAGGACTACCTTGACGGTTTTGGTGTGAAATCAACGCGGGTTCCCAACGAGGATGGCACGAAGGCGGCGCTTTATGCCCATGTCGGGCCCGAGGTTGATGGCGGTGTCGTTCTTTCGGGGCACACAGACGTTGTGCCGGTTGATGGCCAAGCTTGGGATACGGACCCTTTTACGGTGACCGAACGTCAGGGCAAACTATACGGGCGCGGCACGTGCGACATGAAAGGTTTTGATGCCTTGGCGCTCTCGGCCGTACCATTGGCGCTTGAGCGCGGGATTAAACGACCACTGCAAATCGCACTAAGCTATGACGAAGAGGTGGGCTGCACCGGTGCGCCGCCGATGATTGATCATATGGTCAGTATGGGATTGCCACGCGCGGACACAGTGCTTGTCGGTGAGCCGTCGATGATGAAGGTTGTGACGGGCCACAAAGGCGGCATTGGCTACAAGGTTCATTTCAAAGGGTTCGAGGTGCATTCATCACTCGCCCCTACAGGCGTCAGCGCGATCATGATGGCGGCAAAGTTGATTAACTGGGCCAACGATGTGAATGCCGAAAACGCCGCGAAAACGCCAAGTGACTTAGCTGCCGACTTTTTCCCGCCTTACACCACACTGCACGTCGGTACGATCAGTGGCGGTACGGCACATAACATCACCGCCAAAGACTGCCACTTTGGTTTCGACTTCCGGCTAGTGCCAGGCGAAGACATTGGCGTATGGCAGGCCCGCTTTATGGCAAAAGTGGCCGAGCTTGAGGCCGAAATGAAAGCCGTTCGTCCGGAGGCTGCCATCAGCGCCGAGCAATACTTTAGCGTGCCGGGCCTTGTGCCAGAAGACCATGGCAAAGCCGAAGCATTGGTGCGCCGACTGACCGGCGAAAACGCGAGCAATGTTGTCAGCTACGGGACAGAGGCTGGGCAGTTCCAAAAGCGCGGCTACTCTGCTGTGATCTGCGGACCCGGCGATATTGCGCAAGCACATCAGCCAAACGAGTTTATCACCGTCGACCAATTCCAGCAGGGCGAGGCATTTATCGCAAGGTTGGTGGACATGCTTGCAAGGGACCCCACATAAAGATCAAAGATAACCGGAGAATCTCACATGCCTGTCAAAAATCGTTTTGCCGAACTTCTGCCTGAAATCACCGCATGGCGTCACGACCTGCACGAGAACCCAGAGATCTTGTTCGAGACCCATCGGACTTCGGCCATCGTGGCAGAGAGGCTGAAAGAATTCGGTTGCGACGAGATCACGACAGGGATTGGGCGCACTGGCGTCGTCGCTGTGATCAAAGGTAAGGCTGACACATCAGGTAAAGTCATTGGCCTGCGCGCCGATATGGACGCGCTGCCAATGCAGGAAGAGACCGACCTGCCGTATAAATCCAAAGTCGATGGGGCAATGCATGCTTGTGGGCATGATGGGCACACGTCGATGCTGCTGGGGGCTGCGAAATACCTATCCGAGACACGCAATTTCGATGGTACTGTCGTCCTGATCTTCCAACCCGCAGAAGAAGGCGGCGGTGGCGGTAAGGAAATGTGCGACGATGGCATGATGGAACGCTGGGGCATCCAAGAGGTTTACGGCATGCACAATTGGCCGGGTCTGCCTGCGGGCGAATTCGCGATCCGTCCGGGGCCGTTTTTTGCGTCAACAGACCAGTTCGATATCGTGATCGAAGGACGCGGCGGGCATGCTGCCAAGGCGCATCTGACTTTGGATACAACCGTCATAGCCAGCCATGTCGTCATTGCTTTGCAAACCATCGCGTCGCGGATTGTAAGCCCGACCGAACATGTGGTCGTGTCTGTCACAAGTTTCGAGACCGCCTCAAAAGCATATAACGTCATCCCGCAGACAGTGCATCTACGTGGAACTATCCGCTCGATGTCGCAAGAGACGCGTGAACTGGCCAAGACATCCCTGATCGCCATCGCCGAAGGTACTGCTGCAGCGCATGGTGGGACAGCATCGGTTGATTACAAACTGGGCTATCCGGTGATGGTGAACAGCGAAGAGCAGACAGAATTCGCAGCCAAGGTCGCCACCTCAATCGCAGGAAAATGCGCATACGCGGACCAAACGATGGGCGGTGAAGACTTTGCGTTCATGCTCGAAGAACGCGCCGGCGCGTATATCTTTGTGGGTAACGGGGACGGCGCCGACGTGCACCACCCTAAGTATGTGTTCAACGACGAGACGATGCTAGCGGGCTGTTCGTGGTGGGCGGAGATCGTGGAGCAAAGGATGCCGGCGGGGTAAAGAACCAATAGATGAGGATGTATTGAATTGGATAGGTAGGGTTAATAAACGTGGTTTGTCGGGGATGTTTACCGACAAAATTCCGGACGACAAAGTAACCGCAGAAATGCTTTAATTGCTGTACTGGACCGATGCAATGCAAAGTAGTTTTGGCGTGACAACGGAATCTTTTGAACGCTGCTTGGATGATCCACCCAATTTTTCGTTTGGCCTAACCACCCGTGTGTGACATGTGCCTGCTGACCTGACCGTCAACCTGCTGGCGCGAATAGTCAAAGTCATGACCTTTGGGTTTCAAGGCAATTGCAGCCCGAATGGCGTCCTCAAGATCAGCGTCTGCTTCTGATGCGCGCAATGGTGCGCGCAGATCAGAATGCCCTTCTTGCCCGAGGCAGGTATAGATTTCGCCCGTGCACGTAATCCGCACGCGGTTACAGCTTTCGCAGAAATTATGGCTCAGCGGTGTGATAAACCCGATTTTCTGACCGGTATTTTCAACCCGCACATAGCGCGCCGGGCCGCCGGTTTTCTCGGGCAGGTCAGTCAACGCAGACCTTTCCTCTAGCCGTGCGCGTAGATCTTTGAGCGACCAGTACTGGCCAAAGCGGTCCTCATTGCCCAGATCGCCCATTGGCATCACTTCGATGAATGTCAGATCCAGATCACGGGACGCGCACCAATCGGTCAGCGTCTCTAACTCGTCCTCGTTGAAGCCTTTTAGCGCGACGGTATTGATCTTGACCCGCAGGCCCGCCTTTTGGGCCGCATCGATGCCGCGCATCACTTGGGGCAGGCGGCCCCAACGGGTGATTTCAGCGAACTTCGCCTCATCAAGTGTATCAAGTGATACGTTGATCCGCCGCACGCCCGCAGCAAACAAATCATCTGCGTATTTCTCAAGCTGGCTACCATTGGTGGTCAGCGTCAGTTCTTGCAAAGCGCCGGTTTCCAGATGCCGCGACATGCTGCGAAAGAATGTCATGATCTCGCGGCGTACCAAGGGCTCACCACCGGTGATCCGCAATTTGCGCACGCCCAAACGCACAAAGGCCGAACACATGCGGTCCAGTTCTTCGAGTGTCAGAAGTTCCTTTTTGGGCAGGAACGTCATGTTTTCTGACATGCAGTAAACACAGCGAAAATCGCAACGGTCCGTGACCGACACCCGAAGGTATTCGATAGCGCGTGCGAATGGATCAATCAAAGGTGCATTCATAAGAACAACCTATGCACGGGCGGTCGGCTGCGCAAGCTGCGTAAGACCCGTTGCATGCGGGGAATCCGCGACATAATGTGAAAACCATGAGAGTAATATTGATCATCCCCGTGTTGGCACTTGCTGGCTGTTCGACGCCATCATTCCAAAGCATTTTTGGCAACGCAACAGCCCCCGCTGTTGCCGCACCTGTCCAGACTTTGGATCTTACGCCGCCGCCTGCGCCACCGGTGACTGCCGTGACCGCAGAGCAGTTTGACACCACCAGTCAGGAAGAACGTGACGCGGCTATTGTCACCGAAGAACCTGCCGGAGATCAGGCGCTGGGCACCACAATTGCGTCGTTAGGACCGCCTGTTGAACCGGGCATTTGGCTTAAAACGCCTTTGGTTACGGCACTTGCTGCGGGACGCGTCGAATATCAAGGCAAAACGATCAACATCGAATTGCGCCCCTCTGGCGGTGCCGCAGGGTCTGGCAGTCAGATCAGCCTTGCCGCGATGCGCCTGATCGAAGCGCCGCTGACTGCACTGCCTGAACTCACTGTGTTCGCTATCGCACCTTAAGCGGGCAGTTTGCGTGCGGCTTCCTTGACGGCGAATGGCTTCATCGCGTCTGCGTGGGTGTCGAGGAAGGCGCGCACACGATCCGTGTCATGCTTTGACAACTCGCGCAGCCACCATGCGATAGACTTCTGGATGAACCAATCGTGATCAGTGACATAGGTCGCAGCCCACCCTAGAATCCGGTCTCTGCGTGCAAGGTCTTCGGGTTTTGGGTGGTTTTGCTTGGTCCACGGGAGCGTCATCACAAGGGCCGCGCGCCGGGTCCACATATGATCGGAGGTCGTCCAAGCCTCCACTTCATCAAGGCGGTTCGGGTTCGCCACAAGCCGCTTTTGACCGGCGATACACACGTGATCTGCGATAGCCCAAGCATCGAAATCCGGCACCCAAGAGACGATTAAATCCCACGCACCATCATCCTCTGGTCTGATCCGCGCTTGCGTCAGCAATTTGGCCGCCGCGACACGCCCTTCGTGTGTGTTGCCTTTCCAAAGACCCTTGGCCAGTGCCAAACGGGTCTCAAGATCAATGTCAGCGCGCCATGCCTTGACATGTTGATCAATCACCGGATTGGCCACGCCCAAATACGGGCGATCCACCTTGTGATATTTGTGCATTTCCGCAGCCTTCGCCGGATCAGCCAGCGCGCGGAGTTCAGCAATTGCTGCCTTTGGGGTCATGGTAGAATTCCTGTTGGCTTGCCATCAAGCGTGGTCTGATTGCGTTCGTCCCAATAACGGGTCACACCGTCTTCGCCTTTATCGGCCGCCCAATGCAGTAGCGTGTCGCGATCACCTTTGGGTTCCATGAATGGTACGGCATATCCACAAGATGTCTGCACCATTTCAATGGTTTGCACATAGATTTGCCGCGCGCCGGGCAGGGTGGGAAGCCGTGCGGCCATCTCGGACCACTCAGCATCGCGTGGGTGAAGAGTGCGTGCTGTGCCGTAGGTGCGCATGATCTGCGGCTTTTTGTCAAAGCTGCACCACATCAGCGTCATGCGCGGGTGATCCAGCAAATGTCCGGCCGTTTCATTGCCGCTGCCTGTGACATTGATGTAGGCGATCGTGTTTGTGTCTAGAACACGTAGACTGTCCATGCCTTTGGGCGAGATATTGACCTTGCCATCGCGCGCGGCCGTGCCCGTAAAGAACATCTGCTGCGCTTTGATGAAAGCAATATGCGCATCACTGAGTTGATCGAATTGCTTGCCCATTTATTCCACCGTGACTGATTTAGCGAGGTTGCGGGGTTGGTCGACATCCGTGCCTTTGGCAACAGCCGTGTGATAGGCGAGCAGCTGCGCGGGGATCGCATAAAGGATCGGGGCAAGGAAAGGGTCAATTTCTGGCATGATGATCGTATCCCAGACCCCCATCCCGGCTTCATCAGCCCCCTTTTGATCGGTGATCAAAAGGACCTTTCCGCCGCGTGCCATGACCTCTTGCATGTTCGAGACCGTTTTATCGAACAACGCATCACGTGGGGCCATAACGATAACGGGCACGTGCTTGTCGACCAATGCAATGGGGCCATGCTTAAGCTCTCCAGATGCGTAAGCTTCGGCATGTATATAGCTGATTTCTTTTAATTTTAGAGCGCCTTCAAGGGCAAGTGGATACATCGCGCCACGTCCCAAGAATAGAATATCGCGCGTCTCGGCCAGTTTACGTGAGATCTCTTTGCTTTTGTCTTCGATCCCTAGCGCATGGCTCATTAGACCGGGAAGTTGCCGCAGCGTGGTAAGCCTTGTCGCCAGTTCAGCATCGTCGATTTTGCCGCGCATCCTTGCCGCTTGCAGCGCCAAGATAGCCAAAGTCGTCAGTTGGCAGGTAAATGCCTTGGTTGAGGCGACACCGATTTCTGTGCCTGCCAGAATAGGCAGCGCCAGATCGCTTTCACGTGCAATAGAGCTTTCGGGAACATTCACGACCGACACGATCTTATCCGCCTTGCCTTGCATGTAGCGCAGGGCGGCGAGTGTATCTGCGGTTTCACCCGACTGGCTGACAAAAAGTGCGACAGTGCCCGATGTGACAGGGGGTTCGCGGTAGCGGAATTCAGATGCGACATCGACTTCGACGGGAATACCAGCCAGTTGTTCAAACCAGTATTTTGCAACCAAACAGGCATAGAATGCCGTGCCGCAGGCCACCATTGTCATCCGCTCAACATTTGTGAAGTCGATGCCTGGTTCCGGAACCGTCACGGCGGATGCATCTGCGTTGATGTAATGCGCAAGCGCGCCTTGCAGAACGACGGGCTGTTCTGCGATTTCCTTGGCCATGAAATGCTTGAAGCCAGCCTTATCAACCTGCGTTGCATCGATTTGGATGGTCTTGATGGCACGGTTTGCGATGGTCCCGTTGGCATCGCGTATTTCTACTGACGTCCGGGTGACGACCGCCCAATCGCCTTCTTCAAGATAGCTGATCCGGTCTGTCATCGGGGCCAAAGCGATCGCATCGGACCCAACAAACATTTCCCCATCGCCGTAGCCAATGGCAAGTGGAGAGCCTTTGCGGGCGGCGATCAGCAGATCGTCTTCGCCGTCGAAAAGGAAACACAGCGCATAAGCCCCTTCAAGGCGTGCGATGGTTTGCGCGGCGGCATCACGCGGGCTAAGCCCTTGATTACGGTAATGATCGGCAAGCAGGGCAATGGTTTCTGTGTCGGTGTCCGTTTCAAAGCCAATACCTTGATCTTGCAGAAAATTGCGCAACTCGCGGAAATTCTCGATGATCCCGTTATGAACAACAGCAACGCCGCCTGCGCGGTGCGGGTGTGCGTTGCCTACGTTTGGCGCACCATGTGTGGCCCAACGAGTGTGACCGATGCCCGATTTGCCAGCCAATGGGTCATGCACCAGCAGATCCGACAGATTGACCAATTTGCCAACGGCACGCCGGCGATCCAGACGCAAGTCATTGACTGTTGCGATGCCCGCGCTGTCATAACCGCGATATTCAAGGCGCTTAAGCGCTTCGACCAACAGAGGGGCGGCTTCATGATCGCCTAATACGCCAACAATTCCACACATGGATTACGACCCTTTTGCCTTCTTGGCTTTGAGTTTCTGAAAAAAGCGCAAGGCAAAGCCGGGTTTGTTTTCTTGTCGCGCCCGCCCGACGGCCAAATCCCCGCCCGGCACATCACGGGTGATGATCGACCCTGTTCCGGTCATCGCGGCATCGCCGACGCGTATGGGGGCGACCAACATGGTATTGGAGCCAATGAAGACATCTTCGCCGATGTCAGTGCGGTGTTTGAACACCCCGTCATAATTGCAGGTAATCGTGCCAGCACCAATATTGCTGCGCGCGCCGATGCTCGCATCACCGATGTAGGATAGATGATTGACCTTTGCGCCTTCGGCCACTTGTGCATTTTTGATTTCAACGAAATTGCCGACTTTGACGTTCTCGGACAATTCCGCGCCGGGGCGCAAGCGCGCATAGGGCCCCACGATCCCGCCGCGCGAGACATGACACCCTTCAAGATGCGAGAACGCGCGGATCGTGGCACCTGATTCAATCGTCACGCCGGGGCCAAAAACGACGTTTGGTTCAATCACAGTGTCGCGCCCAATCACAGTGTCATGGGCAAAGAATACGGTATCAGGTGCTGTCATCGTCACACCGTCATCCATCGCAGTTGCCCGCGCGTTTTGCTGGAAAAGTGCTTCTGCCTGCGCAAGTTCACTGCGTGCGTTGATCCCAAGGGTCTCGGCCTCGTCACAACGCACGACTGTGGCGCTTAGCCCCCGCGACCGGGCGATACCGATGATATCAGTCAGGTAATACTCTTGCGCTGCGTTATCATTTCCAACCTCAGAGATAAGGTCAAAGAGTACGGACGCATTCGCAGCGATAACACCGCTGTTACATAGGCTTACAGATCGTTCATCATCTGATGCATCTTTGAATTCGACGATACGATCAAGCTGGCCGTCTTGCACGATCAAGCGACCGTAGCGCCCCGGATCAGCCGCCTCGAACCCCAGAACCACGATGTCATGGGTCAGCCTTGCTGCGGCCATCGCCGCAAGTGTCTCGGAGCGGATAAAGGGCGTATCACCATAAAGCACCAAAGTATCGCCATCAAAATCAGCCAATGCTTCCTGCGCTTGGCGTACCGCATGGGCTGTACCCAACTGTTCGGATTGTAGCGCCATAATGACATCCGGGTCGTAGGCTTTCGCAGCCTTTTCGACTAATGCGGCACCGTGGCCTGCGACAACGACCGTGGCCTCCGGATCAAGGGCCGCACCTGACTTCATTGCGTGCACCAACATTGGCGCGCCCGCGATTTCATGCAGGACTTTGGGCAAGTCGGAATTCATGCGTGTGCCCATGCCTGCGCCCAGGATGATTAATGCGGTTGCCATTGCTGCCTCGACCTTGTTGTTGCTCCGACTTCTACTGCCCTTTTTGATTATCACAAGGGTGGGGGGTTCACATCAGTTTTCAGGGCGTTACAGAATGGGCAGAACACTTAAGTTGGGACGCAGATGAAACGAACGGTAATCTTTGACCTTGATGGCACATTGGCTGACACCAGCGGTGATCTGATTGCTGCGGCTAACACATGCTTTCGCGGGTTGGGTTTGGGTGATCTGCTTGATCACAGTCAAGACGCCGCAACCGCGCTGCGCGGCGGGCGCGCGATGCTGCGTTTGGGTTTTTCGCGGGTCGACGGCTTTGGCGAGGCTGAGGTGGACGCGCAGTATCCTGTTTTGCTGGCGGCATATGCCGAGGACATCGACACCCACACGGTGATGTACCCCGGTGCGTTGGACGCGATCGAGCGGCTAAAGCTGGAAGACTACGCCATTGGCATTGCCACAAACAAACCCCAAGGGTTGGCCGAGACACTGATGACCAGTCTTGGTGTGCGTGATGTTTTTGCGTCGCTGATTGGGGCTGACACATTGCCCGTGCGCAAACCTGACCCAGAACATCATTTTGAGGCCGTGCGCCGCGCTGGCGGTGACCCGAAGCGGTCGCTCTTGGTGGGTGATACTGCGACGGACCGCGATACGTCACGTAATGCGGGCGTTCCGTCTGTTCTTGTCACATTTGGACCGGGACGTGATGAGGTGCTAAAATTGAATGCAGAGGCCACAATCGACAGCTATGAAGAGCTTGATGCGGTCGTCGCCCGGCTGATCGGCTGAATTGGTACTATCATCTGCGCCAAAGTGGTCATTTGACGTGCGCGAAATCAGCCTAGAGAATGGACCAATGACAGAGATTTTCAAAGGTAGTTTCACCCAGCAAGAGCCGATCCCAGCCGAAGGGATCGCTGCGGCCAATGCCGTGATGCAATCAGGCCGTTTGCATCGCTACAACACCAGCGGTGATGAAATCGCCGAAGCCGCGTTGCTTGAGGAAGAATTCGCCGCAACCGTTGGCGCAAAATACTGCCTCGCGGTGGCCTCTGGTGGGTATGCGATGACGACAGCACTGCGGGCATCTGGCGTGTCTCACGGCGATAAGGTCCTGACCAACGCGTTCACGCTTGCCCCGGTTCCCGGTGCCATCGCGGCGGTTGGCGGGGTGCCGGTGTTTGTCGGCGTGACCGAAGACCTTGTGATTGATCTCGATGATCTTGCTGCCAAGCTGGATCAAGCGCGGGTTTTGCTGCTGAGCCATATGCGCGGCCACATCTGCGATATGGATCGCTTGATGGCGATGTGTGATGCGGCGGGCGTCACCGTGATCGAGGATTGCGCGCATACGATGGGGGCCGCTTGGAACGGCGTGCCCAGCGGGCGTTGGGGGCGGTTTGGCTGTTATTCGACGCAGACCTACAAACATATCAATTCCGGCGAAGGTGGCTTGCTGATCTGCGATGGCGCCGAAGACATGGCGCGCGCCATCATGCTGTCTGGCAGCTATATGCTGTTTGAAAAGCACCGTGCCGCGCCACCGGTCGAGACGTTCGCACAGATCAAATATGAAACACCCAATATATCTGGCCGCATGGATAATTTGCGGGCCGCAATCCTGCGCCCTCAATTGCGTAATTTGGCTGTACAATGTGAAAATTGGAACGCGCGCTACCGCGTTCTGGAGCAGGGGTTGGCGGACACACCCGGGCTGCGCCTGATCCCGCGTCCGGCCAAAGAACAGTTCGTTGCGTCATCTTTCCAGTTTTTGCTGCTTGATTGGTCGCCGGCCGCCGTCGCAGATGTGCTAAGCCGGTGTGCCGTGCGCGGCGTTGAGCTGAAATGGTTCGGCGGCGCAGAGCCCAAAGGTTTTACCTCACGTTATGACAGCTGGCGCTATGCGCCGTCCGTGCCGATGCCTGCATCGGACCGCGTGCTTGCCGGTGTCGTGGACATGCGACTGCCGCTGACCTTCAGTTTGGATGATTGCGCGATGCTCGCAAGGATCATTCGCGCCGAGGTGTCTGCCGTCTACCAAGGGCAAGCCGCCGCTGAGTGACTTGCCTTGTGCTGTGCTTGGTTTAGCTTTCCGGCATGACTGATCGTCCTGATATCGTTGACTGCCCGGACGCCGCCACTTTTCGGCAATGGTATTACCTAAAGGCAGAGTTGGTTGCGTTTGCGCGCACGCAGCGGATCAAGACGACCGGTGGCAAGTTCGAGATCGCGGATCGGATTGCCTATTTCCTTGACCATGGGGCACCACCTGTTGAGATGAAATCAACCAAGCGCGTGCAGTCTCGTTTTGATTGGCACAGCGCCACTCTGACGGATCAAACCATCATCACCGATAGCTATAAGAACACCCAAAACATGCGCCGCTATATGCAAAAGGCGATCCCGGCGTTCAAGTTCTCGCTTTCCTTTATGGCGTGGATGAAAGCCAATGTGGGCATGACGCTGGCAGATGCCGTCGTGCAGGCCAAGCAGTTAGAAGCAGACAAGAAAGCCGGCAAAAAGCAACCCGATCAACCGCACAATCAGTACAACGCCTATACGCGCGCCTACTTTGAGCATGTACGAGATGGGACGCAGGACGAGGTGCGGCAGCTTTGGGCGCTCCGCCGCAAACGGCCCGGACCCTACGTTTTTGATCCACAAGATATGGCTTTGCTAAGACAGAAATGACTCGACAGCTGCATGGCGGTCGTTTTATTAATGAACAAGCGTTCAATTAATGAGGAATGAGCGATGTTCCATGCCGCGATGACCTTTGATCTGGGTGAGGACGTGAATGCGTTGCGCGATATGGTGCACGACTGGGCGCAGACGCGGGTCAAACCGATTGCCGGACAGATCGACAGTGACAACGTATTTCCCGCAGATCTATGGCAGGAAATGGGCGCACTAGGTTTGTTAGGCGTCACTGTGGACGAAACTTACGGCGGGGCAGGCATGTCCTATTTGGCGCATACTGTTGCTGTCGAAGAAATCGCACGTGCCAGCGCCTCTGTCAGCCTGTCTTATGGGGCGCATTCAAACCTTTGCGTCAACCAGATCAAGCTGAACGGCACCGCCGCGCAAAAAGAAAAATACCTGCCACGACTGGTATCAGGCGCGCACGTTGGCGCACTTGCCATGTCCGAGGCTGGCGCGGGGTCCGACGTAGTGTCGATGGCGTTGCGCGCGGAGAAACGCAATGATCACTACCGTCTAAACGGCAACAAATACTGGATCACCAATGGGCCCGATGCGGACACGCTTGTGGTCTATGCCAAGACCGACCCTGATGCGGGATCAAAGGGGATCACGGCATTCTTGATTGAAAAAGAGATGACCGGCTTCACTGCGTCACCGCATTTCGACAAGCTGGGGATGCGTGGATCAAACACAGCTGAGTTGATCTTTGATGATGTGGCAGTCCCTTTCGATAACGTGCTGGGCGAAGAGGGCGCAGGTGTGCGCGTTTTGATGTCGGGCCTTGATTACGAGCGTGTTGTCTTGGCGGGTATTGGCCTTGGGATCATGGCCGCCTGCCTTGACGAGGTGATGCCGTATGTCAGCACACGCAAGCAATTCGGCGAGCCCATCGGGAACTTCCAACTGATGCAGGGCAAGATCGCGGATATGTACACCGCGATGAACTCCGCCCGTGCTTATGTCTACGAGGTCGCCAAAGCCTGTAATCGTGGGACCGTGACGCGTCAGGACGCCGCCGCCTGCTGTCTTTATGCCAGCGAAGAGGCGATGAAACAGGCACACCAAGCGGTACAGGCGATGGGTGGGGCAGGTTTCCTGAATGACGCACCCGTTGCGCGCATCTTCCGTGATGCAAAGCTGATGGAGATCGGGGCAGGGACATCCGAGATCAGACGGATGCTGATCGGACGCGAAATGATGGGGGCGATGGCGTGAGGCGCGCCTACTTCTTTCTGCCTATTGCCGGATTGGTTGCCTACGCGGGCTATCTTGGCTTTCAGCGTGGCCAACTGCCCACTGAAACCGAGATCATCAACCGCTATGCCGCCGCCTACTTGGCGACAGCGCCAGAGGGTGCCAACCCAACTGATTGCGCGGCCAGCCCGCATCCGGATGAAACTGTGCGTATGGTGATCAATTGTGCGCATCCAAGTGGCGTGACGACGACGTACTTCGTCGGTCCGCGCGGCACAGCACTTGCGCAACCACAAGGTCCATCCACATGAGCAATCGTAGTCTACATGAAGCCGCACTTGCCGAAGTAGCGTCCGTGGCTGGCATAGCTGCGCAGGGTGGCGGTGAGAAATCGCGTGCGCGTCATCTTTCGCGGGGAAAAATGTTGCCACGCGACCGTGTAGCGGGCTTGCTTGATCCCGGCAGTCCCTTTTTGGAAATCGGGGCAACAGCGGCGCATGGTCTTTATGATGGTGCTGCCCCTTGTGCCGGTGTGATTGCAGGCATCGGTTTGGTTCACGGCCAGCAGGTGATGGTGGTTTGTAATGATGCGACGGTCAAAGGCGGGACTTACTACCCGATGACCGTGAAAAAGCATCTGCGCGCGCAAGAGATTGCGGAGGCCTGCCATTTGCCCTGCGTCTATCTGGTCGATTCAGGTGGTGCGAACCTGCCAAATCAAGACGAGGTGTTCCCCGACCGCGATCACTTTGGGCGTATCTTTTATAATCAAGCGCAGATGTCGGCCAAAGGCATCCCGCAGATCGCGGTTGTCATGGGGTCTTGTACGGCGGGCGGGGCCTATGTGCCTGCGATGGCGGATGTATCGATCATCGTGCGCGATCAGGGGACGATTTTCTTGGCCGGACCACCGCTGGTTAAGGCAGCAACCGGGGAAGTCGTGTCAGCCGAAGATTTGGGTGGTGGTGATGTGCACACGCGCTTGTCTGGCGTGGCGGATTATCTTGCCGAAGATGACACGCATGCGTTGGCGTTGGCACGACAGGCCGTCAAGTCATGTAACATCGATAAAGCAATTACCCACAATAGGTTACCGGCTGAACCTCCTGTCCTGGATCCCGATACACTTTTCGATGTCGTGCCGGCCGACCTGCGCACGCCTTACGACATCCGTGAGGTGATCAAGCGGGTCGTGGACGGATCGCGCTTTGACGAATTCAAGGCGCGGTTTGGTGAAACGCTCATTTGTGGGTTTGCCCATATCGACGGTTGGCCTTGCGGGATTATTGCGAACAATGGGGTGTTGTTTTCCGAAAGCGCGCAAAAGGGTGCGCATTTTGTCGAGCTTTGCAGCCAGCGCAAAATCCCGTTGATCTTCTTGCAGAACGTGACGGGTTTCATGGTTGGTCAGAAATACGAGAATGAAGGGATCGCGCGGCATGGGGCCAAGATGGTGACAGCCGTGGCAACGACGAAAGTTCCAAAGATCACTTTGGTTGTTGGCGGATCATTCGGCGCTGGAAATTATGGCATGTCTGGAAGGGCTTACAGTCCGCATTTTATGTGGTCATGGCCCACGTCGCGCATCTCGGTCATGGGTGGCGAGCAAGCAGCAGGTGTTCTGGCGACAGTCAAGCGCGATGCGATGGAACGCGGCGGTGAAAGCTGGTCCGCCGAGGATGAGGCGGCTTTCAAACAGCCAACAATTGATATGTTTACCAAACAATCCCACCCGCTTTATGCCAGCGCGCGGCTTTGGGATGATGGCATCATCGACCCGCGCAAAAGCCGCGAAGTGCTGGCGTTGTCGCTGGCTGCGGCAATGAATACGCCAATAGAGGACACACGTTTTGGCGTGTTTCGGATGTGATGGCGATGTTTGAAAAAATCCTCATCGCGAACAGGGGCGAAATCGCGTGCCGCATCATGCAGACCGTGCATGCGATGGGTGTTCGCACCGTCGCCGTTTATTCAGACGCGGATGCGCAATCAAAGCATGTCTTGACAGCTAGCGAGGCCGTCCGCCTTGGGCCCGCGCCGGTTGCGGACAGCTACTTGCGTGGTGATTTGATTATTGCGGCGGCATTGGCGACAGGCGCGCAAGCAATTCATCCCGGTTATGGGTTTTTGTCTGAAAACCCCGCATTCGTCGAGGCTGTCGAGGCCGCAGGGTTATGTTTCATCGGCCCCTCCGCCAGTGCGATCCGCGCGATGGGGCTGAAAGACGCAGCCAAGGCTTTGATGACCCAAGCGGGAGTGCCTGTGGTGCCGGGGTATCATGGGGACGTCCAAGAGCCTGCGTTCTTGCAAGATCGCTCCGATGAGATTGGCTATCCAGTGCTGATCAAGGCTGTTGCAGGCGGCGGCGGTAAAGGCATGCGTGTTGTCGAAAAGGCAGAAGATTTCGCGGAAAACCTTGCGTCTGCACAGGCCGAAGCGCAAACCGCCTTTGGTAATCCAGATGTATTGATCGAGAAATACATCACATCACCGCGCCATATCGAGGTGCAGGTTTTTGGCGATGGCACGAATGCGGTGCATCTGTTCGAGCGTGATTGCTCGCTCCAACGGCGCCATCAAAAGGTGATCGAAGAGGCCCCAGCGCCGGGCATGACGGGTGACGTGCGCAAGGCAATGGGTGATGCGGCGGTAAAGGCCGCCAAGGCAATCGGCTATTCCGGCGCGGGAACAGTCGAATTCATTGTGGATTGTGCTGACGGGCTACGCGCCGATGGGTTCTGGTTCATGGAAATGAACACGCGGTTGCAGGTTGAACATCCCGTCACAGAAGCCATCACAGGCATTGATCTGGTGGCGTGGCAATTGCGTGTTGCGGCAGGCGAGAATCTGCCAGCAACGCAGGATGATCTGACCATGACAGGTCATGCGTTCGAGGCCCGGCTTTATGCCGAGGATGTGCCTGCAGGGTTCTTACCAGCGACAGGGACGTTGGATCACCTGATCTTTCCACAAAATGCACGGATTGATAGCGGTGTGGGCGAAGGCGATACAATATCGCCGTGGTATGATCCGATGATCGCAAAATTGACCGTGCATGGGGCAGATCGGGCGACTGCATTGCAATCCCTTGCGTCGGCGCTGGACGCCACGCAGGTCGCGGGGACGGTCACCAATATTGATTTTCTGCGTCGCCTGGCGCGCGATCCTGATTTTATCTCTGGCACAGTCGATACCGGATTGATTGCACGCAAATCAGAGGCTTTGTGCGCGGCTGCATCCCCGACGTTGCGCGATATCGCTATTGCGGCAGTGACGGCCGCAAACCTGCAAGACGCGCCGCTGACAGGGTTTTCTCTGTGGGCGCCGCTTGACCGCGCGATCAGTCTTGGATGGGCAGGCGAGACAGTGGTTGCAAATCTGCGCGTGCACGGCCCGGACCGTTGCGATGTTACCTTACAAGATGAAACGGTGGAATTGATACGGCAGGGCGCGCATTGGGGTCTTGATGCACGACGTCACGGTCAATCTGTCACGGTCTTTGGCGCGCAATCTATGACGTTTGAAGTGATTGATCCTCTTGCACGGCAGGGGATTGAGGCCGCAGGGGATCAGGTTCTCGCGCCTATGCCGGGCTTGGTGCGGGATGTTTGCATTGTGCCGGGTCAGACTGTGGTATCAGGTGATCGTTTGATTGTGCTGGAGGCAATGAAAATGGAACATGTGCTGCGTGCACCGCGTGATGGCGTTGTTGCAAACGTGAACGTCGCGACTGGCGATCAGGTGACCGCCGGTGCCGTCTTGATAGGGTTGGAGACAGACGCATGATCCGTTTGCATCATTGTCCGCAAACACGCTCAATGCGCAGTCTTTGGCTGTTGCACGAGTTGGGTGTCGATTTCGAAGTCGAGACCTATCCCTTTGATAAAACGCTCCGCCAAGAGCCATATCGCAAACTCAATCCGACCGGACGGGTGCCCACATTAGAGATCGGTGATGTGGTCCTGACCGAAAGCGGTGCGATTGCAGAGTATCTGTGCGAGCAATTTCCCGAAGCGGGCTTGGGTCGAGACCCAAGTCACTTCGAGCGCGCGGCGTGGCTCAACTGGATACATTTTGCCGAAACGATCAGTCAGCACACCGCCGCACTGACCCAACAGCATGTAGCGCTTTATGATGATGCGATGCGCTCACCGATCATCATGCAACTGGAAGCGAAGCGTTTGGCAAAGACGCTTGCGACTGTTGATGCAGCACTGCAAGGGCCGTCACTGCTTGCGTCGTTTTCGGCGGCCGACATTGGCGTGGGGCAGGCGGTCTATATGGCGCAACACTTTGTTGAGCTGACGCCGTTTCCAAAGCTGAAGACGTGGTTCAATGGGCTATCGGCCCGCGACGCATTTCAGAAATCTTTGCCGGGTGACACCCGGCTCTATGCGCGCGATTTCTATGCGCCTTGGCCCGTGCCGGAATGAGACTGCGCTGATGTCAGAATTTGTGCGCATCCATGAAGTTGGCCCGCGTGACGGCTTGCAAAATGAGACCCGCATCATCGATGTGGCACAAAAGGTGGCGTTGATTGATCTGCTGGCACAATCCGGCTTGTCGCATATCGAGGTCGGCAGTTTTGTCAGCCCCAAGTGGGTGCCACAAATGGCTGACAGTGATCGCGTTCTGGCGCAGATCACCCCAATGCATGATGTGCGCTACGCGGTCTTGGTGCCGAACATGCGCGGGTGGGAGGCCCTTGCCGCGGCGCGTGTGAGCGGTGTGCGGTACGAAGTTGCTGTCTTCATCTCCGCCTCCGAGGGGTTTTCACAAAGCAATTTGAATTGTTCAATTGCCCAATCAATTGACCGATTGAAGCCTGTCGTGGCCGCGGCATTAGGCGCTGATGTAGCGCTGCGAGGGTACGTCTCTTGTGTCACCGATTGCCCATTTGATGGACCGACCAGCCCCGCGCAGGTTACCGATGTCGTCAGACGTCTACGTGAGGTGGCACCAATGCCAGTCTCTTTGGGCGATACGCTTGGCAAGGCCACACCCGAACGGGTGCAGGCAATGCTGGAAGATGTGCTTGGCGCGGTTCCACCGGATCAGCTGGCGGGTCACTTTCATGATACCGGCGGTCAGGCGTTAAGAAATATCGAGGTCTCGCTGGCCTTAGGTTTGCGTGATTTTGACAGTGCCGTCGGTGGGCTGGGGGGCTGTCCTTATGCGCCGGGCGCGCCGGGCAATGTGGCGACCGAAGCTGTTGTCGCGTTGTTGGATCGTCTTGGGTATCAAACAGGCGTCGATCCAGATGTGATTGCACAAGCCGCCGAGATGGCAAAGGGAATGCGATGATAGAACTCGATATCGATACGCGCGGCATCGCGACGCTGACATTGGCGCGGCCGGAAAAGCATAACGCGTTGTCGCAAGCGTTGATCGTCGCGTTGCATGAGGCGGCGGATCGGATCGCAGCCGACCATAATATTCGCGTTGTGGTTCTTGCCAGTGCGGGTGCTTCGTTTTGTGCAGGTGGTGATCTGGCATGGATGCGCGCACAAATGGCAGGGGATGACACTATGCGGCGTCACGCGGCCAGCGCGTTGGCTCGCATGTTGGGCGCATTAAATGCTTTGCCGCAGCCTTTGATCGGCCGGGTGCATGGGAACGCGTTTGGTGGTGGTGTTGGGCTGGCCTGCGTCTGTGACGTTGTTGTCGCTGCTGATCATGTGCAATTCGGGCTGACGGAAACCAGACTGGGACTGATCCCCGCAACCATCGGCCCATACGTAGTGGCCCGGATGGGTGCAGCCCGTGCGCGCCGTGTCTTTATGTCGGGCCGCATTTTTGACGCGTCCGAGGCGATGTCACTTGGCATCATTGCCAAGGCTGTTCCAGCTCGCGACCTTGATACAGCGATAGAGGCCGAAGTGATCCCTTATCTGGAATGTGCACCCGGCGCGGTGATCGCGGCAAAGGCGTATGCGCGCAGTTTAGAGCCTGTCATCGACGAATCGGTAATTCTGCGCTCAATTGAGGCGCTTATGGCACAATGGGACACAGATGAGGCAGAAGAAGGCATTTCTGCCTTTTTTGAGCGACAAAAGCCCCATTGGGCCGTTAACGATTAGTTAACTCTTATCAGACTTGCCAAATTAACGTCTCACTTCTGACGGATTTCCAAGGGCATCTTAATAGGGTGTTAGGAGATCGCTATGCTTTTTGAATGGCCTACAACAGCGCAAGTATTTTACCGGATCATGCGCCTGCGTCGCTTGATCGCCGTGGCAGCCATGCTGCCGGTGATGGTGATATTGGGTGTGTCGCTCTTTGATCCTGCGGTGCTTTCGCCGCTCTACGCATCTGTCGCATCTCTTGCAGTCGTCGCCTTGGTTGCGGGGCACGTTGTGTTGTTCCCCAATGTGACGCTTGAAACGATTAGCCTTTCACTTGCCGTTACCTTTCTTGTTGTTTCAATGCCGGTCGTCAAAATCCTGTCGTCATGGGCACCTGCCGAACAACAATCCGGCGCTTTGGTGCTTTTGATCGGTTTGGCAGTTGCCGTTACCGGTGTTTTCCTTGCAGTTTTCGAATTTGTCTTGAACGCGCTGGCTTATGTTGGTCCAAAATTGCGCGTTAGACTGAAGACCAGCCTGACATTGCCTTGCTCGGCACAGGTGCTGCAACGCCAATGCGCCTTGCGGCCAGACACCCGCCGGGGCCGTGTTTTGAGCGGTTCAGCAGACGAAAACGGTTTCTTTGAAGTTGCTGTGGTCTCCCCACACACCGCTGATCCAGACAACGCAGACCAGCCATTGGTTGTTAAGGTCGACGCGAAAGTTTTGAACTCTTCACCCTCCCAGCATGACGTGATGATCGTCCTGCGCAACGGTTCCGTGACGGTGACGTCCCAAACGTTTGAAGCCACCAAAGGTGGCTGCCGCGTCGAGGTGTCCGATATGCCAGGTGATTTCACCTTTGGCATGCATGCCTTGTTCTGGCTGACAGACCAACAAGCCGACAACCTGACCGAGATGTCAGACGTCATCTTGGGTCATGAAGGCCGTGCAAATGGACTGGCGCATGGCGTGTCTATGCTTTCTGTTGCTGGTGCGATTTTGTCGCCGCAGCAGCCTGTTGCGACCCGCGCAAAATAATCTCTCGAAAATACGGTTCTGCGACATCGCCGTTGGTTGACCCTTTGGGATGTCAACGGTATGCATCCTTTAGCTTAAAGACGGTTTGCTTTTGCGTAGGCCGAGTGGAAAGGAACGCACCTTGCAGGACATGCTATCCGAATACCTGCCGATCATGATTTTCTTGGGACTTGCGATTGCGCTGGGCCTGATCCTGATCATTGCTGCAGCGGTTATTGCGGTGCGCAACCCTGACCCGGAAAAAGTATCAGCCTACGAGTGTGGATTTAACGCGTTTGATGACGCCCGCATGAAGTTTGATGTGCGGTTCTATCTTGTCGCGATCCTGTTCATCATCTTTGATCTTGAAGTGGCGTTCTTGTTCCCTTGGGCTGTTGCGTTCCAAGACATCAGCATGGTCGGCTTTTGGTCCATGATGGTATTCTTGGGCGTTCTGACAATCGGCTTCGCCTATGAATGGAAAAAGGGCGCGCTTGAGTGGGAGTAATGTGGCGCATGCCCATTGCGTAATTCCGCCAAGATGTAACGTGCGATTGGTCAATCTGTTGTCGTTCCAGCAGGCCTTGCAAAGTTTTGCAGTTGATCGTCAAATTCCTTGAACCATCGCATGAATCCAGACGACATTCGGTCAGGATTTTCCGAAAGCCATATTGCCGCGTGCTGCTGTTGTCTGCTTGACCTTCGCAAGGCTGAGGCGTAGTTGAACCATAGGGAATAAAGCCATGGGAGAGCCTGCATGGGCGTGATGACCGGAACCTCTGTGGGTGCTGACAAAGAGCATGGCGCGCAGCTGATTAATGCGGAGTTGCAGGACAAGGGTTTCCTTGTGACCTCAACCGCCGATATCGTGAATTGGGCGCGTACAGGATCGCTGCACTGGATGACCTTTGGGTTGGCCTGCTGCGCGGTTGAAATGATGCACACGTCGATGCCACGCTATGACCTTGAGCGGTTTGGCACGGCCCCGCGTGCGTCCCCGCGCCAATCTGACCTGATGATCGTCGCAGGCACGCTGACCAACAAAATGGCCCCGGCGCTGCGCAAGGTTTATGACCAGATGCCAGAGCCACGTTACGTGATCTCGATGGGGTCCTGCGCGAATGGCGGCGGTTATTACCACTACAGCTATTCAGTGGTGCGTGGCTGCGACCGTATCGTGCCTGTCGATATTTATGTGCCGGGGTGTCCGCCAACGGCTGAGGCGTTGCTTTACGGCATCCTGCAGCTACAGCGTAAGATGCGCCGGACCGGGACAATCGTGCGCTAAGAGCGGCGAAAGGATTAAGATATGACTGAAGCCCTTCAAGAACTCGGCACGCATCTAGAGCTAAAGCGGACCGATTGCGTTCTGTCGTGGGACGTTTCCCATGACGAGTTGACCGTCACTGTCGCACCTTCCTCATTGGTCAGCTTTGTCGAGTTCCTTAAGAATGACGCGACCTGCAAGTTTTCCTCGCTCGTGGATATCACTGCCGTGGATTACCCAAGCCGCGCCAAGCGTTTTGACGTGATCTATCACTTCCTCAGCATGTATCAGAACCAGCGTATCCGTTTGCGTGTGCAGATCCGCGAAGAAGACATGATGCCGTCCATCCTGTCCGTGCATCCATCCGCCAATTGGTTCGAGCGCGAAGTGTTCGACATGTTCGGCATACTGTTTTCCGGCCACCCGGACTTGCGCCGTATTCTGACGGATTATGGGTTCCGCGGGCATCCGCTGCGCAAAGACTTCCCGACAACGGGTTATACAGAAGTGCGTTATGACGAAGTGCAAAAGCGCGTCGTCTACGAACCCGTCAGCCTTGTGCAGGAATACCGCCAGTTCGACTTTATGTCGCCGTGGGAGGGTGCCGAATACATCCTGCCGGGTGACGAGAAGAAAGAAGAGAAAGCGGGCTGATGGCGACTGCCGCCCCTCTGCAAGGGTCGTGCCTTTGTGGGGCATGCACCTTTACGGCGACGCCTGTGGGCCCTTCGGCTAATGTCTGCCACTGCGCGATGTGTCGTAAGTGGACCGGCGGCATGTATATGGCTGTTGATTGTGGAGACACGATTGTTTTCGACGATATGACCCACGTTGGCATCTACCGCGGCAGCGAGTGGGGCGAGCGGGTGTTCTGCAAATCCTGCGGCGCGTCACTGGTCTGGCGTATGCAAGACGGCAGCGGTTCGGGTGTATCCATCCATGCCTTTGATGACCCCTCCCAGTTTGAGCTGACGAACCAGTGGTTCATTGACAAAAAGCCTGCGAATTACGCGCTCGCGAACAAGACACATGAATTTACCGAAGCTGAATGTATAGCAATGTTCGCACCCGAGGGGGACGGCTGATGGCGGCACCAACCCTTTTGTATTGCGTAGGTGCGACCAAGGCTGGCACAACGTGGCTTTATCGCTATCTGCATGATCATCCTGAATGTGCGATGCCGGCGGTGAAAGAAGCCCATTATTGGGACACGTTTGATGCGGACCGTTTGGAAAAGCAGTTGGTTGCTTTTCGTGTGCGGTTGCGCGAAATGCGCGCGCAAAAGGCTGAGGCCAATGAAGTGGGGCGTCTGTGGCAGGTGCAGAACCTGAATCGCCGCATCAATGATATGAAAGCGTTGATTGAGACACTGGAAGGTGATCGCGCGGATGATAGTGCGTATCTTGCGTGGCTGATGCAGGGCAGGAACGGTGCGGCTGTTGTTGCCGATATTACGCCGAATTATGCGACGCTCTCTGATGAAGACCTCGCACAGATGCGGGACCTGACGCCGACTGCGAAATTCATCTATCTGATCCGTGATCCGCTAGATCGATTGTGGTCGCATATCCGTATGCAGGCCCGCAGGCAGCGTCAGGACCACGAAGTCTACGAGAAGAAATCAAACAATATCCTTTACCGTATCCTGAACCGGGGCCAAGAGACGCATATCCTTGAGCGGGGTGATTATCCTAAGATCATCCGCAAGCTGCGCCGCGTAATCCCAGAGGGTCGGCTGTTGATCCAGTTTGCAGAAGATCTGTTTACCGCAGAAGGTGTCGCACGCTTGTGTGCCTTTTTGGGGATCAAGCCGGTCAAAGCAGCGGTTGCCAAGCCTGCCAATGAAGGGCCTGAGGGTGTGATGTTGGACAAATTGCGGCCCCGTGCGTTGGGGCTATTGAATGAACACTACGATTGGGTGGCCCGCAATGTCGGCCCCCTGCCACAGCGGTGGCAAGACAATTTAGCGAGGGCTTAAGCCATGATGGACGGCGATATCCGTACAAACACATATGATGATGGATCGACTGATGCGGCCACTGACGAGCAGCAGATCAGGAATTTCAACATCAACTTCGGCCCGCAACACCCTGCGGCCCACGGCGTTCTGCGTCTGGTGCTGGAGCTTGACGGCGAGATTGTAGAACGTTGCGATCCGCACATTGGCCTGTTGCACCGGGGCACCGAAAAGCTGATGGAAAGCCGGACGTACCTGCAAAACCTGCCTTATCTGGACCGCCTCGATTATGTGGCGCCAATGAACCAGGAACATGCATGGTGCCTTGCGATCGAACGTTTGACGGGTACGGAAGTGCCGCGTCGCGCGTCACTGATCCGCGTGCTTTATTCCGAGATTGGCCGCATCCTGAGCCATATTCTGAACGTGACCACGCAGGCAATGGACGTAGGCGCGCTGACCCCACCGCTTTGGGGTTTTGAAGAGCGTGAAAAGCTGATGGTGTTTTACGAGCGTGCCTGTGGTGCGCGCCTGCACGCGGCCTATTTCCGTCCCGGTGGTGTGCACCAAGACCTGCCAGATCAGTTGGTCGAGGATATTGATACTTGGGCGATTGAGTTTCCCAAGGTGCTTGATGATATCGACGGCCTGCTGACGGAAAACCGGATTTTCAAACAACGTAACGCCAATATCGGCATCGTGACCGAGGAAGACATCCAAGATTGGGGTTTCTCTGGCGTGATGGTGCGTGGTTCCGGCCTTGCATGGGACTTGCGCCGTGCACAGCCCTACGAATGCTATGACGAATTTGAATTCCAAGTTCCCGTTGGCAAGAATGGCGACTGCTACGACCGTTATCTGTGCCGCATGGAAGAAATGCGTCAGTCCGTCCACATCATCCGTCAGGCCTGCGAAAAGCTGCGTCACGAAAAGGGTGATGTGATGGCGCGCGGAAAGATGACCCCGCCAACACGCGGTGAGATGAAAACCTCGATGGAGGCGCTGATCCACCACTTCAAGCTCTATACCGAAGGGTTCCATGTGCCTGCCGGAGAAGTTTATGCCGCCGTTGAAGCCCCCAAAGGCGAGTTCGGCGTGTTTTTGGTGGCTGACGGCACAAACCAGCCGTATCGCGCCAAGCTGCGTGCGCCGGGCTATCTTCACCTGCAAGCGATGGACTATATCTGCAAAGGTCACCAGTTGGCTGACGTCAGCGCGATTATCGGGACGATGGACGTGGTGTTCGGTGAGATCGACAGATGACGATGGCTGACATCCTGATCGGGTTGATGATCGTGACGGGGTTCTTTGTTTCTGCGGCAATTTCACGTTTGTTTCGCCGTGGCATGACTGGGATCATCATAGGCGGTGTTGCAGGGCTCGGCGTATCTGTGGCGATCTTGTACTATAGCTTGGATCAGCTTTTCGATCTGGCACCGGTCGAAACCACGGACGTCTCAAACTAGACGGCCTCGGCTAAATGAAAGGGAACGACTGATATGATCCGCCAACTGACATTTCTTTCATGTTTCGCGCTATCAGCGTGTGCTGTCCCTGTCTTGATGCCATTGCCAGCACCCACGCCTCAACCACCTGTCGTTATGGATGTGCCGCTGTCTGCAAAGGACCGCTTCGTCAGCAGTGTCGCGGCCAACGGCTGTGCACTAACAAGTGCAAACACAGACATGGTCATGGCTGATGCTGTTTTATCGCGCGAAGACCTCGCGCGTGTGATGACCGAATTGCGTGCAGAGGGCGGGGGAGAGATCGTTGGCCAATCCTTCCGTCTGACAAGCGGAGCATGCGCTTGATGACAAATCCCTTGCTCGGCGTGGTCGGTATGCTAGGGGATGAATTGAAACTGGTGAATTTGAATTCACCGTAAAGATGATGACCGGAAAGACCTGATGTTACGCCGCCTTTATCACGACCAGCCTGAGACATTTGCCTTTACCCCTGACAATCAAAAGTGGGCCGAAGCGCAGATGAAAAAATTCCCTGAGGGCCGTCAGGCCTCGGCGATTATTCCCATTTTGTGGCGTGCGCAGGAACAAGAAGGCTGGCTTTCACGCCCTGCAATCGAACATGTGGCGGGAATGTTGGACCTTGCGTTTATTCGCGCCTTTGAGGTCGCATCGTTCTATTTCATGTTCCAGCTTCAGCCGGTTGGATCAATCGCGCATATTCAGGTTTGCGGCACGCTATCTTGCATGATTTGTGGTGCTGAAGATCTTATCGGCGTCTGCAAAGACAAAATTGCGGACAAACCTCATGCGCTGTCTGCTGATGGTAAGTTTTCGTGGGAAGAGGTCGAATGCCTTGGATCATGTGCCAACGCACCAATGGCGCAGATCGGCAAAGACTACTACGAAGACCTGACCGCAGAGCGTTTGGGCGAAATTATTGACGAGCTTGCCTCTGGCCGCGTGCCAACACCGGGTCCGCAAAATGGTCGCTTTGCCGCAGAGCCGTTGAAGGGGCTGACCAGCCTCAAAGGCTATGACAGCGGCAAGACCAAGTTCAACGCCAGCGCTCAACTTGCCACGGATATTGGCGACACGGTCAAACGGATCGATGGCACCGAAGTCCCTTTGCTTGCGCCTTGGATCAAGGATGCAAAGACAGCACCTGCCAAAGCAAAAACGGCAAAAGCGAAACCAAAGGCTGCGACCACCAAGGCTGCATCGGCTGCCAAATCCGCAGTCGCGGCGGTTGAAAAAGCACCCAAGACTTTGAAAGCCGCGCGTGATGGCGGCGCTGATGATCTCAAGAAGATCAGCGGTGTCGGACCAAAGCTTGAAGGCGTGTTGAACGAGCTGGGCTTTTGGCACTTTGATCAGATTGCCGCCTGGACCGAGGACGAGATCGCATGGGTCGATAGCCGTCTGAAGTTCAAAGGCCGGATCGCACGCGATAATTGGATGGCGCAGGCCGCTGATCTAGCAAAATCATCCTAGTTCTGCGGCAATCAGCCTGTTTTCAATGTGTAGGGCGCGGGGAATGGCGGTATTTCTTTACCCGCTGCACTGCTTTCGTTTACAGATAGCATGAAGCGAGCGCCCTTCACCCTTGGTCAAGAGCGCGCTACCATTGTCTGCACGGTCGCTGCGCGGCCACCTGAGGGAGAATACGGAACATGAAAGATACAGCACCAATCAGCCTAGGCATCATTGTGGTCGCCGCATTGTTTGGCATCATCGCAGCAGGCGTTGCGTTTGTCCTTTATGATATGGGTTTCCTTGGTTCCGCATTCATGGGGGTCGTCGTCGGGGGCATTGCCGCGATTGCATTGGCACTCGGCTGGCGTGAACCAAGCGAGCGCCCGATGGGCACGGCAGCCACGGTTGCAAAACCTGCACCAACACCAGCACCGGCAGCGGAACCTGCGCCCGAAGCGGCCCCTGCGGCCGTCGCACCGACACCGGTTGCAGCAGCACCCGCGCCAAAAGCCGAACCAACACCAGCACCAGCACCAGCGGCCGCGTCAGACGATGGCACACCGCAGTTCCTGAGTGCGGCCCGCGAAGGCGGCCCGGACGATTTGAAGCAAATCAAAGGCGTTGGCCCGAAGCTTGAAAAGACGTTGCACGAAATGGGCATCTACCACTTTGACCAAATCGCAGAGTGGGGCCCCAAAGAGCAAGCATGGATGGACGACAACCTTGCTGGCTTCAAAGGCCGTGCGACCCGTGATGAATGGGTCCCGCAGGCGAAAACACTGGCCGCTGGGGGAACAACCGCGTTTTCCAAGAAGGTCGACAAAGGCGGCGTTTACTAGACGTAAGCGATCACTATGGCGCAACACGGACACACGAACCAAGCCCGATCAGGACAACGCGCCGCGTTGTTTTTGGCGGGCGTTGGTGTTTTCTGGGTCTTGGTGACACTGATCGGGGAAGAATACGGCTGGTCCTTGCGGACACGGGCGCTTTTTGACCTTGCAGCGCTTGCCGGTTTCGGGTTTGCCCTGTGGCAGACATTCCAACTCTGGCGCGCGCGCCAAAATGATAAGGGCGATGAGTAATGCTCAAAGATGAAGACCGGATTTTTACGAACCTCTATGGGATGCACGACCGCACGCTGAAAGGCGCGCAGGCGCGGGGCCACTGGGATGGCACGGCAGCGATCATCAAAAAGGGCCGTGACTGGATCATCAATGAGATGAAAGCGTCTGGTCTGCGCGGCCGGGGTGGCGCAGGTTTTCCAACCGGCTTGAAATGGTCATTCATGCCCAAGGAAAGTGACGGGCGTCCGGCCTATCTGGTTGTGAATGCCGACGAATCCGAGCCGGGGACATGCAAAGACCGCGAGATCATGCGCCATGATCCACATACGCTGATTGAGGGGTGCTTGATTGCGTCTTTCGCGATGAATGCGAACGCTTGCTATATTTATATCCGTGGCGAATACATTCGCGAAAAAGAGGCGCTGCAGGCGGCTATCGATGAATGCTATGCGGCTGGCCTGGTCGGCCCAAACGCTGCGAAATCTGGCTGGCCGTTTGATATCTACCTGACCCACGGGGCAGGGGCGTATATCTGCGGCGAAGAAACCGCGCTGCTCGAAAGCCTTGAGGGCAAAAAGGGTATGCCGCGCATGAAGCCGCCGTTTCCTGCCGGCGCGGGTCTTTATGGCTGCCCCACAACTGTGAACAACGTGGAATCAATCGCCGTTGTACCCACAATCTTGCGCCGTGGTGGTGACTGGTTCGCAGGTATGGGCCGTCCGAACAATGCAGGCACCAAGCTGTTTGCGATTTCCGGCCATGTGAACAACCCATGTGTGGTTGAAGAAGAAATGTCGATTTCCTTTGAAGAGCTGATCGAAAAGCACTGCGGCGGTATTCGCGGCGGCTGGGATAACCTTAAAGCGGTTATTCCGGGGGGATCGTCTGTGCCATGTGTGCGCGGTGAAAACATGCGCGATGCGGTGATGGATTTTGATGCGCTGAAGGAAAAAGGGTCTTCGCTTGGTACTGCGGCGGTCATCGTGATGGATAACTCTACCGATATGATCAAAGCGATCTGGCGGCTGTCCAAGTTCTACAAGCACGAAAGCTGCGGACAATGCACGCCGTGCCGCGAAGGCACCGGCTGGATGATGCGCGTTATGGCGCGTTTGGTCGAAGGCAATGCATCTGTTGAAGAAATCGATATGCTGCTCGACGTGACAAAACAGGTTGAGGGACATACGATTTGTGCACTTGGTGATGCGGCTGCATGGCCGATCCAAGGCTTGATCAAGAACTTCCGGGACGAGATTGAAGACCGGATCAAACATAAACGCATGGCAGGGATGGCAGCAGAATGATGACACGTGGATTGATGCTTGGCGCGGCTTTGGCGATGGCCGCTTGTACAACTGGCGGCGGCGGACGGTCCTTTGATGATCCCGCGGTGCAAAAGCTGTTTACCATGGCAACACCTGAATATTATGCGAATATCAGCCTCGCTAACAAGATTTCGCAAAGCTGTTCGCGCTACCGCTATGACGCTGCCCTCGATTCCCAAATGAACGAGGCCCGCAACGAAGTTGGCCGCGGATCACTTTCGGCGATTAGCCAACGTCGCGGGATCGAACTGGAAACAGACGTGAGCCAGCGCAGCTTTTCCGTCAAGCACGATGTAAATCTGGAAACAGACGACTTGTGTGCGGCTGGCGATGCAGAAGTGCTCGAAGGATCGGCGCTGAGCGCGATGTTGATCCCAGCCTGATAGATAAGGCCGATGGCATTTCGAAATTTTCTTGATGGGGCCGCGAGCTTTGGCGCGGCCCTTTTCACATCTGCGGTTTGCGGATTGCCTGCGTGGTTCACGGTTGTGGCTGTCCGTGCCGAGGTTGCACCGGTTTGGGCCTATGGCGCAGCGGCTCTTCTGGTGATGATCGGTTTGGTTTTGACTTTTGCATTCGCCCGTAAAGGGTTGGCCGGTGTCGCACCCACCCGCCAACGGCGCAGATAACGTAAGGTGGATTTCAATCCACCATCTCGAAGAGGATTGTAATCATGCATCTTGCAGAGCTTAACATCGGACGGCTGATCGCCCCAACAAATGATCCGCGCGTGGCCGAATTTATGGAAAACCTCGACCGTGTTAACGGATTGGGCAAGCGTATGCCCGGCTTCGTCTGGATGATGGAGGGGTCAGGCGAACCCGGCACTGGCAATACGGATGCGCATATTGGTGACGATCCGCAGTTTGTGGCAAACCTGTCGGTTTGGGAAACACCAGAGCAGCTTCAAACCTTTGTTTTCGATACAGTTCACGCACGTTTCATGGCGCGCGGCAAGAAGTGGTTCGAGGGTCTTGTGCAAATGCATTTTGTCATGTGGTGGGTCGCAGAGGGCACGCAACCAACACTCGATCAAGCATTGGAAAAACTAAGCTACCGTGAAAAGCATGGTGATAGTGATGCAGCCTTTGGATGGGATTGGCTGCGCGCGCAGGCGGCGCAATGAATATGCATCTCGCAGAGTTCAATTTTGGGACTTTGCGCTATCCCTTTGGGGACCCGCGTATCGCGGGATTTGAAGAAGCGGTTGACCGTGTGAATGCAATTGGCGCGCGCAGCCCCGGTTTTATCTGGCGTCTGCCCGATGATGCGATGGAATTTGCACAAGAAGACCCATCCGGACCACTTAAGGATCGACCCAACACAGCATCAACATTGTCGGTTTGGGAAGATGCGGCATCGCTTTATCAATTTGTCACAAAGACCTTGCATGCGCGTATTATGAAAGGTGCGCCAGAATGGTTCGTACCCGGCGATAGCGGCCATCTGGTTTGTTGGATGGTCCCTGTGGGGTGCCGCCCAACCGTCGCCGAAGGTCTGCAAAAGTGGCATGTGCTGCAAGAGCGTGGTGAGACCGAAGAAGTGTTTGGTGCCAATAGGTTAAAAGAACACGCACTCCAGTCTTCGGCGTAAACATACCGATGTCATGGGTGTGTTATTGAATAGCGCTGTCTGAAGGGCGATGTCTTCTTCAACACAAAACGGTACCTGTGTTTGCCGTGAAGGAGAACAACAATGAAAAAGCGTGTAATCGCTGGCCTCGTGGCTTTCGCCGTCGTTTTGTCGGCAGGCCATCTTTCGGCACAAACCGCCCTGAAGGACGTCGCCAAAGTGCGTGACGGCATCGTTTTCACTGGTATGGCCTATGAGATATCCGAGGAATGCGGCAGCATCGATGCCCGCCTTTTCAGGGGCTTGGGTTACCTGCAATCCTTGCGCCAACACGCGCGGGAATTGGGCTTCTCCAATGCCGAAATCGACGCATATATTGATGACGACGCTGAAAAAGATCGGCTCGAGGCGATAGCGCGCGCGCAGCTAGCGCTTTTGGGTGTCGTTCCCGGCCAAGAAGCCACATATTGCGCCGTTGGCCGCGACCAAATCGCTGCAAATACACGGGTTGGCTGGCTGCTGCGGTAAGGTCGTCGTTATGGGGCGAAAATTGCACTCTTTTTTGACAATCTGACTGGCATCACGTGGCCTGTCGCGTTAGACACTCAGGCAACGCGCACGTCCCCTAGCGGTTTGCGGCGCGATAGGGAACACATAGGACACGCCATGTCTGATCTGCGCAAAGTCGTCATTGATGGAAATGAGGTCGAAGTTGACGGGGCTATGACCCTTATACAGGCCTGTGAAGAGGCCGGGGTCGAGATCCCTCGCTTTTGCTATCATGAACGTCTTTCCATCGCTGGTAACTGCCGGATGTGTCTGGTCGAGGTCGTGGGCGGCCCACCAAAACCTGCCGCGTCTTGTGCGATGCAGGTCAAGGACTTGCGCCCCGGTCCAGAAGGCCAAGCTCCTGTTGTGAAAACCAATTCGCCTATGGTCAAAAAGGCCCGCGAAGGCGTGATGGAGTTCTTGCTGATCAACCATCCGCTGGATTGCCCGATCTGTGATCAAGGCGGCGAGTGCGATTTGCAAGATCAGGCAATGGCGTATGGTGTCGATTTCAGCCGTTTCCGCGAGCCAAAGCGTGCGACGGAAGATCTTGATCTGGGGCCATTGGTTGAAACCCACATGACCCGTTGCATTTCTTGCACCCGCTGCGTGCGGTTCACGACCGAGGTCGCAGGCATTCACCAGATGGGCCAGACAGGCCGCGGTGAAGATGCAGAGATCACCAGCTATCTGGGTGAAACACTCGATTCGAATATGCAGGGCAATATTATCGATCTCTGCCCCGTCGGTGCGCTGGTCTCGAAACCCTACGCGTTTACCGCGCGCCCGTGGGAACTGACTAAAACAGAATCAATCGATGTGATGGACGCCCTTGGGTCCAACATCCGCGTCGATACCAAAGGCCGCGAAGTCATGCGGTTCTTGCCGCGCAACCATGATGGCGTGAACGAGGAATGGATTTCCGATAAAACCCGCTTCGTCTGGGATGGTTTGCGCAAGCAGCGCTTGGACACGCCCTACATTCGCGAAAACGGCAAGCTGCGCAAAGCCAGCTGGCCAGAGGCACTGTCTGCTGCTGCCGCTGCGATGAAAGGCAAGAAAGTTGCAGGCCTTGTTGGTGATCTTGCGCCAGTCGAGGCTGCATTTGCCCTTAAGCAGTTGATCGAAGGGCAGGGTGGAAACGTCGAATGTCGCACAGATGGGGCAAAGCTGCCGATTGGCAATCGTTCGGCCTATGTCGGCAATGCTGCGATCGAAGATATCGATGACGCGCAGATGATTATGATGATCGGCACGAACCCACGCACCGAGGCGCCGGTTCTGAATTCCCGTATTCGCAAGGCTTGGTCCAATGGCGCGAAAGTAGCCCGGATCGGCACAAATGATGACCTGACATTTGACGTCATCCAATTCGGTACCGGCCGCGACGATCTGGTTGGTTTGGCTGCAATGGACCATTCTGACAAGCAAGACACCGCAGGCGTGATGATCGTTGGTATGGGTGCGCTCAATGAAGCAGATGGCGAAGCTGTGCTAAGCCAGGCGATGAAAGCAGCCGAGGCTGCAAATTCGAAACTGCTGATTTTGCACACTGCCGCTGGTCGCGTTGGTGCGATGGATGTCGGTGCCGTGACGGACGGTGGGCTTGGGGCCGTCCTTGATGGGGCAGAGGTTGTCTATAACCTTGGCGCCGATGAGGTCGACGTCGCACCGGGTGCATTCGTAATCTACCAAGGCAGCCACGGTGATCGTGGCGCGCATCGCGCGGATATCGTTCTGCCAAGTGCCGCTTACACCGAAGAAAACGGTCTGTTCGTCAACACCGAAGGCCGCCCACAATTGGCGCTCCGTGCCAGCTTCCCTCCGGGCGAGGCCAAGGAAAACTGGGCGATCCTGCGCGCACTTTCCGCTGAACTGGATGCGACTTTGCCCTACGACAGCATGGCGCAGCTGCGTCAGGCGCTGGTGGCGGCGCATCCGCATTTGGGTGACATTGATGAAGTGGCGGAGAATGCTTGGCAGCCCATCCCTGTCAAAAAGCCGGGTGATGCGGATTTCCGCAACGCGGTCACTGATTTCTACCTCACGAACCCAATTGCACGTGCGTCTAGCCTGATGGCCGAACTCAGCGCGAACGCAAAGGCACGTAAATCCGCGCCAATGGCTGCGGAATAAGGACGACGACAATGGTTGAATTCTTTACCAACACCAACCTTGGCATCGTCCTTGTGATCTTGGGGCAATGTCTTTTGGTGTTGATCCCGCTGTTGGTTGCGCTTGCGTTTCTGATGTATGCCGACCGCAAGGTTTGGGCCGCTGTGCAGATGCGCAAAGGTCCAAATATCGTGGGACCTTTTGGGCTTTTGCAGTCGTTTGCCGACTTTCTTAAGTACATCGTCAAAGAGATTGTCGTACCTGCGGGTGCGGATAAGTTCGTCTTCTTCCTTGCCCCGCTGATTGCCTTTGTTTTGGCTGTAATTTCATGGGCGGTTATTCCGTTCAATGACGGTTGGGTCTTGGCCGACATCAACGTTGCAATCCTTTATATCTTGGCGATTGGTTCGCTTGAGGTCTACGGCGTGATCATGGGTGGTTGGGCATCCAACTCCAAATACCCGTTCCTTGGATCGTTGCGGTCTGCCGCGCAGATGATCTCATACGAGGTCTCTATCGGTTTGATCATCATCGGTGTCATTATTTCAACCGGATCGATGAATTTTGGCGCGATTGTTGCGGCGCAAGACGGTAACGCGGGCCTGTTCAATTGGTATTGGGTCGCGCATTTCCCGATGCTGTTCTTGTTCTTTATCAGTGCGTTGGCTGAAACAAACCGCCCACCGTTTGACCTGCCAGAGGCGGAATCAGAACTGGTTGCAGGCTATCAGGTGGAGTATTCTTCCACCCCATTCCTGCTGTTCATGATCGGTGAATTAATGGCGGTCGTGCTGATGTGCGCACTGATCTCGCTGTTGTTCTTCGGTGGTTGGTTGTCACCTATCCCGGGCCTGCCAGACGGCATCCTGTGGATGGTGCTGAAAATGGCAATGGTCTTCTTTATGTTCGCTATGGTGAAGGCGATCACCCCGCGCTACCGCTATGACCAACTGATGCGGATTGGCTGGAAAGTGTTCCTGCCGATGTCGCTGGCTTGGGTCGTGCTGGTCTCATTCCTTGCAAAGTACGAAGTACTCGGCGGCTTTTGGGCACGCTGGGCAGTTGGAGCTTAATCAATGACGCAGATCGACTATACCCGCGCCGCCAAATACTTCCTTCTTCAGGATTTCTGGCAAGGTTTTCGCCTTGGGATGAAGTACTTCTTCTCGCCAAAAGCGACGCTGAACTACCCTCATGAAAAAGGGCCGTTGTCCCCGCGTTTCCGGGGTGAGCATGCTTTGCGCCGTTATCCCAACGGCGAAGAACGCTGCATCGCTTGCAAACTGTGCGAGGCCGTGTGCCCCGCCCAAGCCATCACAATTGACGCCGAGCCGCGCGATGATGGTAGCCGCCGCACTACCCGCTATGACATCGACATGACCAAATGCATCTACTGTGGCTTCTGCCAAGAGGCCTGCCCGGTCGATGCAATTGTTGAGGGTCCGAATTTCGAATTCAGTACAGAGACGCGCGAAGAGCTGTATTACGACAAGGAAAAACTGCTTGAAAATGGTGACCGTTGGGAATCCGAGATTGCGCGGAACCTAGAGCTGGATGCGCCGTACCGATGACCGCAACGCCAACATATCCTTTCCCTGACGATCTCAAATCAGAACTGATTGACGAGATCGAAGACATGGGTTCCGACTACGCGACCGGCACACTTGACGCTATTTTGCTCGAGGAGAACGGAAGTCTTGTGTCGCATGGCGTGACCAAGGAGATGTACGAGGGTCAGGTGATTTCTGCGCTCACGGCGGCGGATATGATCGCGGTGTCATTGGGGCAGGTGCCGACGCTGCTTGATGCGGACTTGCTTGATGTGATTGCTGGTACTGCGTCGGAGTTGCAAGAGATTGAGGGTGCCGCTGACCTTGCAATACGCGCGCTTGGTATCATTGCTGACCCTGATAGCGATACATTTGGTGATTGCACGGCTGAGTTGCCGACACGTGATGACCTGATGGCATTGATCAATCCACTGCTGGACACACTAGCGGCGGCCAAGTTGCAGTATCCCGGCGAATGGGATGATGCCGCACTCGCTGCGGGCACCTTCGAAATCACGATGGATATGGAGGTCGATGATGACTGATCAGAACCCCTTTGAAGCGATGATGAAGATGTCTCAGGATTGGGCCAAGTCGATGAATGTCGACATGGATGCCTTTACGCCCAAAGGATTTGAAAAGCTTTGGCCGACCATGTCCAAAGAGACCATGGAGATGTTCTTTGGCAATGGTTTGAACCCGGACGGTTTGGACGCCAAGACGCGGCTTTTACTGACGCTTGCCGGTTTGACCGTGTTGGGTGCACAGGCCGAGGCGCAGATCAGGTTGACGATCCGTCATCTGGTCGAGGCGGGTGCGACAAAACAAGAAATAGCCGAAGCGATTGCCCAGATGGGCATGTTCGCTGGCGTGCCGGCCGTGACGAAAGCCATGGAACTGGCCACCGAAGTCTTAGAAAAGGACGAAAGCGCATGACCGTCTTCGCGTTCACTTTTTACCTCTTTGCGATCACGACCGTGGCGGGTGGCCTGATGACGGTCGTCAGTCGCAACCCGGTGCATTCGGTGCTTTGGCTGATCCTTGCATTTTTGTCGTCTGCCGGTTTGTTCGTGACATTGGGCGCCGAATTCGTCGCGATGCTTCTGATTATCGTCTACGTGGGCGCGGTTGCCGTGTTGTTCTTGTTCGTTGTCATGATGCTTGACGTTGATTTCGCTGAATTGAAGGCGGAAATGACGAAATATTTGCCCCTGGCGTTGCTGATCGGCGTTGTCATTATGATGCAATTGGCGCTGGCACTTGGTGTGTGGGGCTTTGCGGATGGTGTTGAGGGTCGCATCGCGGCACCTGTTGGTGATCTCGATAACACGCGCGCATTGGGTCTGCTGATCTATGACAAATACATCCTGTTGTTCCAGCTTTCCGGCCTGATCTTGCTGGTCGCGATGATCGGGGCAATCGTCCTGACGCTACGCCACCGCGTCGATATCAAACGCCAGAACGTTCTGGAGCAGATGTACCGTGATCCCGCCAAAGCGATGGAGCTTAAGGACGTCAAACCGGGGCAGGGTCTGTAGTCGGAAATGCGCAACGTTGCCATCATATCAACTGCTGCGATGCTGATCGCCGGTCAGGCAAGTGCCCTGACGCTGGCCGATTGCAAGCGCACGACGCATGTCAGCCATGGCGGTGAATTCGGCCATACTGATCTTGGCGAAGGCCGTGTGATGTGGACAGATTGGTGGTCGCAAGAGGGTACGGCCAAGGGTTTCGCCCTTGTAGAATGCGCCAGCGGCGAGATGCTGCGTTTCTGGAGCGCCGAGGAAAATATGGGTCGCCGCAGTGCCTTTGACCGCACCGATGACGCGCTTGAGGTGCTGGAGCGTCATCAATCAGGTGCCCGCGTTTTTGCGACGTTTGAACGGATCGCGGCGGACCTGGAATTTATCGCCCGTGACATCGCGATCACGACTCAAACCGACGAGACATGCGCCTGTGCTGCGGCTTATCCCGCGCTGCGTGGCGAGAAGACAGAATTTATGCTGGCGGGTTAACCCCGTACGCGACAGACAAAAGACCGGGGCCGAGTGCCTCAAAAGGAAGATACGTATGATCGGACTTGAACATTATCTCACGGTGGCTGCGGCCCTGTTTGTCATCGGGATCTTCGGATTATTCCTGAACCGTAAGAACGTGATCATCTTGCTGATGAGCATCGAATTGATGCTGCTGGCGGTGAACATTAACCTTGTGGCCTTCTCCAGCTATTTGGGCGATTTGGTGGGGCAGGTCTTTACTTTGTTCGTGCTAACCGTCGCCGCCGCCGAGGCCGCGATTGGTCTTGCGATCCTTGTGTGTTTCTTCCGCAACCGCGGGACCATCGACGTTGAAGACGTCAACGTGATGAAGGGTTGATGATATGACACTTGCCCTCCAATACAGCTGGCTGATCCCTGTGATGATTGGCGTCGCTGGCGCCTACTATTTTCTGATGCAAGACCTTGGTGCTGCGTCAGACGACAAGCGCCCAACGGCGAAGACTGAGGACTAGAAGACCAATGGAAACCATCATCCTCTTTGCCCCGCTGGTTGGCGCCATTTTGTGTGGATTTGGCTGGAAACTGATCGGTGAAACCGCCGCCCAGTGGACCGCGACGAGCCTGCTTTTCTTGGCGGCGATCCTGTCCTGGGTTGTGTTTTTGACGTTTGATCCGTCAGCGCACCCGAATGGTACATATACCGTCAACATCCTGCGCTGGATCGAAAGCGGTACATTGTCCACCGATTGGGCGATCAAGATGGACCGTTTGACGACGATCATGTTGATTGTGATCAACACCGTCGCGGCCCTCGTACACCTTTATTCCTTCGGCTATATGGCCCACGACGAGAATTTCAAAGAAGGCGAAAGCTATCGCCCGCGCTTCTTTGCGTATCTGTCGTTCTTTACCTTTTCAATGTTGATGCTGGTCACAGCCGATAACCTTGTGCAGATGTTCTTTGGCTGGGAAGGTGTGGGCGTTGCCTCATATCTTCTGATCGGTTTCTACTACCGCAAGCCAAGTGCGGGTGCTGCCGCGATCAAGGCCTTTGTCGTCAACCGCGTTGGTGACTTCGGCTTCGCCCTTGGTATCTTTGCGCTTTATTTGGTGACTGACAGCATCCGGTTTGAAGACATCTTCGCTGCGATCCCTGATCTGCAAGACCATTCCATCACCTTCATGTGGCGCGACTGGAATACGCTGAACCTGATCGCCTTCCTGCTGTTTATCGGTGCGATGGGTAAATCGGCGCAGTTGTTCCTGCACACATGGTTGCCCGACGCGATGGAAGGCCCGACACCTGTGTCTGCCCTGATCCACGCAGCCACAATGGTGACCGCTGGCGTCTTCCTTATCTGCCGCATGTCTCCCTTGATGGAGTATGCCGAGGCGACCACGAACTTTATCGTCTTCCTCGGAGCGAGCACTGCGTTCTTTGCGGCCACTGTTGGTCTGGTGCAGAACGACATCAAGCGCGTGATCGCGTATTCCACGTGTTCACAGCTGGGTTATATGTTCGTCGCTGCAGGCCTTGGCGTCTATTCGGTCGCGATGTTCCATCTGCTGACACATGCGTTTTTTAAGGCGATGTTGTTTCTTGGCGCGGGTTCGGTCATTCACGCGATGCATCACGAACAGGACATGCGGAACTATGGCGGGTTGCGCCACAAGATCCCCAAGACGTTCTGGATGATGATGATCGGCACATTGGCGATCACGGGCGTCGGTATTCCACTGCTCTATATTGGTTTCCCAATTGGCTTTGCGGGCTTCGTGTCCAAGGATGCAATTATCGAGAGCGCCTATGTAGGCACCAATGGCGGCTATGCCTTCTGGATGCTTGTTGTCGCGGCCTTGATGACAAGCTTCTATAGCTGGCGTTTGATGTTCATGACCTTCTACGGCACGCCACGCGGCGATGCACATACACATGAGCACGCGCATGAAGCGCCAAATTCAATGCTGGTTCCGCTCTATATTCTGGCCGTTGGTGCGGTGTTCTCTGGCATGGTTTGGTACGGGTCGTTCTTTGGGTCCAACGACAAAGTCGGTAAGTTCTTTGGTGTCCCATATGCAGAAGCGTCCGAGCATGGTGAGGCGAAAGCTGACGACTATAGTGATGATCACGCGGAAGAGGGCGGCCACGGCAAAGCCCACTACAACCTTGTTGGCGTCCCGGGCGAGGGTGCCATCCATAACAGCCCTGACAACCACGTGCTGAACGATGCCCACGAAGTCCCTGTCTGGGTCAAGCTCGCGCCATTCATTGCCATGCTTGCAGGTTTGGGTTTGGCCTATCAAATGTACATCCGCCGTCCCGATTGGCCGCGCAAACTGGCCGAGCAGCAAGCGCCGCTTTATCAGTTCCTGTTGAACAAATGGTACTTTGACGAAATCTACGATTTTCTGATCGTTCGCCCGTGCTTTGCTTTGGGGCGCATCCTGTGGAAACAGGGCGACACCAAGACAATCGACGGTGGTATCAACGGCGTCGCAATGGGGATCGTGCCATTCCTCACACGTCTCGCAGGTCGCGCACAGTCGGGCTATATCTTTAGTTATGTGTTTGCGATGGTTCTTGGCATTGCAGTTCTACTCACCTGGATGACGCTGTTTGGGGGAGCGAACTAATGGGCAATATTCTCTCACTCACAACATTCTTGCCGCTGCTTGGTGCCGTCATTTTGGCGTTGTTCTTACGTGGCGATGATGAGGCCGCACAGCGCAATGCCAAATGGGTGGCGCTGGTGACGACGGCAGTGACGTTCATTTGTTCCCTGTTCATCCTGACCAACTTCAACCCGGCGGATACTGGTTTCCAGATGGTGGAAACCCGCGATTGGTTGCTGGGTTTGCAATATAAAATGGGCGTTGACGGTATCTCGATCCTGTTTGTGATGCTGACCACATTCCTGATGCCGCTGGTGATTGCATCCTGCTGGGATGTGAAAACGCGCGTCAAAGAATACATGATCGCCTTCCTGATCTTGGAAACGCTGATGCTGGGCGTATTCTTGGCACTTGATCTGGTGCTGTTCTACCTTTTCTTCGAGGCAGGCCTGATCCCGATGTTCCTGATCATCGGCATCTGGGGCGGCAAGAACCGGATTTATGCATCCTTCAAGTTTTTCCTCTACACCTTCCTTGGCTCTGTCCTGATGCTGGTGGCGATGGTCGCGATGTTCTCTGCGGCTGGCACAACGGACATTCCTACGCTGATGGCGCATACCTTCGAGACTGAGAATTTTAGCATCCTTGGCGTGCAAATCATCGGCGGTATGCAGACCCTGCTTTGGCTTGCGTTCTTTGCCAGCTTCGCGGTCAAAATGCCGATGTGGCCCGTTCACACCTGGCTGCCCGACGCGCACGTGCAGGCGCCAACCGCGGGTTCCGTGGTTCTAGCCGCAATTCTGTTGAAAATGGGTGGCTACGGCTTCCTGCGTTTCAGCCTGCCGATGTTCCCGGTTGGGTCCGAGGTTATGGGGCCGCTGGTTCTGACACTGTCAGCCATCGCGATTGTCTACACATCGCTGGTGGCACTGGTGCAGGACGACATGAAAAAGCTGATCGCTTATTCTTCCGTCGCCCACATGGGGTACGTGACGATGGGTATCTTTGCAGTGAACCAGCAGGGGATCGACGGCGCGATTTTCCAGATGATCAGCCACGGCTTTATCTCTGGTGCGCTGTTTTTGTGTGTTGGTGTGATTTACGACCGGATGCACACGCGCGAGATTGACGCCTATGGCGGCCTTGTGAACCGGATGCCGGCCTATGCACTGATCTTTATGTTCTTCACGATGGCGAATGTGGGCCTTCCAGGTACATCCGGCTTTGTCGGGGAATTCCTCGTCTTGATGGGTATCTTCCAAGTGAACACGTGGATCGCGGTCTTTGCGACCTCTGGTGTGATTTTGTCAGCCGCCTATGCGCTATGGCTCTATCGCCGCGTCGTCCTTGGTGATCTGATCAAGGAAAGCCTGAAAACGATCACAGACATGGGCACCCGCGAGCGGGTGATCTTTGCCCCATTGGTCGCAATGACGCTTCTATTGGGTGTCTACCCCGCACTTGTTCTCGACATTATTGGCCCAAGCGTATCCGCGCTGGTTGGCAACTACGAAACTGCTCTGGCGACTTACGGGTCCGCCACGCAGTTCGCTTCGAATTAAGGAAAGCCCGTTATGATTGGCGCTGATATCCAAATCCTGATGCCCGAGATTGTGCTGGCAGTTTATGCCATGGGCGCATTGATGGCGGCGGTCTACACCACAAAAGACGGCATGGCGCCGCTTTTGACATGGGCGACCTCTGGTCTGTTCGTACTGCTGGCCGTGTGGATCGGGATCAACGGGCAAGGCACGAACATCGCCTTTGGCGGCATGTTCGTCGATGACGGTTTTGCGCGCTTTGCCAAGATCGTGATCCTCGTGTCTGCAGCAGCAGTTCTGCTGATGTCCGAAAGCTATATGCAGCAGCGCGGATTGCTGCGGTTCGAATACCCAATTCTGATCGCACTGGCCGTTGTTGGTATGATGGTCATGGTTTCAGCGGGTGATCTGATGGCGCTCTATATGGGACTTGAGCTGCAATCGCTGGCGCTTTATGTGGTTGCGTCCTTGCGCCGCGATAGCGTGAAATCAACCGAGGCAGGCTTGAAATACTTTGTCCTTGGCGCGCTGTCTTCGGGATTGCTGCTCTACGGTGCCTCGCTGACTTACGGCTTTGCGGGGACGACGCTTTTCGCTGGCATCATCGAAGCCACGGCGGACGATCCGTCTCTGGGCCTTCTTTTCGGCCTCGTCTTCTTAATCGCGGGCTTCGCGTTCAAAGTTTCCGCCGCACCGTTCCATATGTGGACACCGGACGTCTATGAAGGCTCGCCCACGCCTGTCACGGCATTCTTCGCAACAGCCCCAAAGGTTGCTGCGATGGCGCTGTTCGCCCGTGTCGTGCATGACGCATTCGGCGGGATCGTCGGTGACTGGCAGCAGATTGTGGCCTTCCTTTCGGTTGTTTCCATGTTTCTTGGTGCAATCGCTGCGATTGGCCAAAAAGACATCAAACGCCTGATGGCCTATTCATCCATTGCGCACATGGGCTTTGCGCTGATGGGTCTGGCCGCTGGCACGGCGTTCGGCGTGCAGGCGATGCTGATCTATATGGCAATCTATGTGACGATGAACATCGGCACCTTTGCCTTCATCCTTGCGATGGAGCGTGACGGGCGGCCTGTGACCAATATCGACAGCCTCAAGATGCATTCCAAGCGCCAGCCGTTGCGCGCGCTTGCGATGCTTGTTTTGATGTTCAGCCTTGCAGGTGTGCCACCGATGGTCGGCTTCTTTGGCAAATTCTACGTTCTGCGCGCAGCTTATGACGGTGGCCTTGCATGGCTGGCAGTGGCAGGTGTGATCGCATCCGTGATCGGTGCGTTCTACTACATCCGCATCGTGTACTTCATGTATTTCGGTGAAGAGGGTGAAGCGCTTGACGGCAAAATGAACCCGGTGCTTTGGGCGTTTTTGATGGGCTCTGCTGCGGTCATGCTTTTGGGCGTCGTGAATCTCTTTGGTATTGAACCTATCGCGGCGGCGGCGGCGGCAACGCTTGTCAACTAGGTACGAAGATCATAGCCCGTGGCCTGAGGGTTACGATTGCGTTGTGCTCGACACCGTTGACAGCACTATGGCAGAAGCATCGCGGCGCGCACGCGATATAGAGCGCCCCACGTGGATCATGGCCAAGACGCAAACCGCAGCACGTGGGCGACGCGGACGCAAGTGGATCGTGCCAGAGGGTAACCTGAACGCCACGTTGATTTTCAGGCCAGAGGCAACAGCGACAGAGGCGGCGAAACGATCGTTCCTAGCCGCCAACGCGCTTTTTCAAGCGCTGGCAATCTACGTGCCATCGCACACGCTTTCCCTCAAATGGCCAAACGATGTGTTGCTATCGGGTGGTAAGGTGGCAGGCATCTTGTTGGAAAGCAGCGGGCAGGGACCGTTCGTAGATTGGCTGTCCATCGGGATCGGGGTGAACCTGAAACACACACCCGAAGGTGTGACTGAGGCCAGCTTTCCACCCACAAGCCTAATGGACGCAGGTGCTGGTGATGTGTCGCCCAAGGATTTCCTTTCGACCCTTGCAGATGCCTATGCCACGCAGGAGGCCAAACTGCTGCGCCTTGGTTTTGACCGGATCCGCGACGACTGGATGTCAAACGCCGCACGATTGGGCGAGGTGATCACGGCACGCACAGGCCGCGAGGACGTCACCGGCATTTTTGACAGTATTGACCGTGACGGCAACCTTGTGCTGATCACTGGCACCGGGCCGCGCGCCATCGCGGCGGCTGACGTATTTTTCTAAAGGAGACGGCACATGCTTTTGGCCATCGACTGCGGCAACACCAACACTGTGTTTTCCATCTGGGACGGCACTGAATTTATCGCTACTTGGCGGACAAGCACGGAATGGCAGCGCACGGCTGATCAGTATTATGTCTGGCTCTCCACCTTGATGCGGTTCCAGAATGTCGAAGTCGATATCGACGAAGTCATTGTCAGCTCTACCGTGCCGCGCGTCGTTTTCAATCTGCGGGTGTTCGCTGACCGGTACTATAACTGCCGCCCTTTGGTTGTCGGCAAATCCGATTGCCTGCTGCCTGCCAACCCTCGCGTTGACGAAGGCACGCAAGTCGGACCTGACCGTTTGGTGAATACCGCAGGGGCCTATGATCGGCATGGCGGCAACCTGATCGTCGTGGACTTTGGTACCGCGACCACCTTTGACGTAGTGGCCGAAGATGGTGCCTATGTCGGCGGGGTCATTGCGCCGGGTGTGAACCTGTCGCTTGAGGCGCTGCACACTGCCGCCGCCGCCTTGCCACACGTTGATATCAGCAAACCGCAGGCGGTGATTGGCACCAATACTGTGGCCTGCATGCAGTCTGGTGTTTTTTGGGGTTACATCGGACTGGTCCGCGAGATATGTGCGCGGATCAAAGCCGAGCGCGGCGTGCCAATGCAGGTGATCTCCACCGGCGGTCTTGCCCCGCTTTTCCAACAATCCGAACAACTTTTTGATGCGTTCGAAGACGATCTGACAATCCACGGACTGACCGTGATCCATAAGTATAATAAGGAAAATACATGACCGACCGCCTGATCTATCTGCCTCTTGGGGGCGCTGGCGAAATTGGCATGAACGCCTATGTTTATGGCTATGGTGCACCGGGTAAAGAACGGCTGATCGTTGTCGACCTTGGCGTCACCTTCCCGGATATGGACAGCACTCCGGGCGTTGATCTGATCCTGCCGGATATCTCTTGGCTGGTTGAACGACGCGCGCAGATCGAAGGCATTTTTATCACCCATGCCCACGAAGATCACGTTGGCGCGGTTGGCCATTATTGGGAACGCTTGGGCGCACCCGTTTATGCGCGGCCTTTCACGGCCAATATTGCACGGCGTAAGCTGGACGAACATGGCGCACCCGAAAGCGTCGTGAAAGTCGTGGGGGTCTACCCCGAGATGATCAAATGCGGCCCAATGACAGTGTCCTACCTGCCCATCAGTCACTCGATCCCCGAAAGTGCGGGTCTGTTGATTGATACGCCAGAGGGCCGCGTGCTGCATTCTGGTGACTTCAAGATCGACGAGACACCGATTGTAGGTGATCCGTGGAACGAGGCGCTGTGGGAAGAGGTCTCAAAGGACGGCGTCAAAGCCCTGATCTGTGACAGTACCAATGTGTTTTCGCGTGATCCTGGACGGTCAGAAGCGACAATTGGCGATGCGATTGCCGACATGATGAAGGAAGCGACCGGCATGGTCGTGGCGACCACGTTTGCGTCCAACATCGCGCGGTTGAAGACGCTGGCACTTGCGGCCCAAAAGGCGGATCGGTCCGTTGTTTTGTTGGGTCGTGCGATGAAACGGATGGTCGAGGCGGCTACCGAAGTTGGCATTTTGAAAGGGTTCCCGCCCGTCATAACTCCCGAAGATGCGCTTCAGATGCCACGTCAGAATGTGATGTTGTTGGTCACAGGATCTCAGGGCGAACGCCGTGCGGCCTCTGCGCAATTGTCCCAGGGGTCCTATCTGGGGCTAAAGCTGAAAGATGGCGATACATTCCTGTTTTCCTCCAAGACCATCCCCGGCAATGAACGCGGCGTGATCCGCATCATGAACCAACTGTCGGAAATGGGCGTCGATGTGATCGACGATGCGGGCGGCAAATACCACGTTTCAGGCCACGCGAACCGACCCGATTTGCAACGTCTGCACCATATCGTGAAACCGCAAATTTTGATCCCGATGCACGGCGAACACCGCCACTTGCGCGAGCATGTAAAGCTGGGCGATGAAAGTGGGCTGACGGGTATTGTGGCAGTGAACGGCATGATGATTGATCTATCCGGCAACCGGCCCAGCGTGGCTGAATACATCGACACGGGCCGCACCTATCTGGACGGGTCCGTGCAAGTGGGGGCCATGGACGGCATCGTGCGCGACCGGATCCGCATGGCGCTGAACGGGCATATGATTGTGACGCTGATCATCGACGAAAACGACGAACCGCTGGGTGATCCGTGGGTCGAAACCGCTGGCCTGGCGGAAACCGGACGCAACAACGCAGCCTTGGTCGAAGTGGTCGAACAAGACCTAAGCCAGTTTGTGAACCGCGCGAATGCCAAGACACTGCGGGACGATGTGAAGCTGGAAAAAGAGTTGAAGACGATTGCCCGGCGGTCAGCGCAGGGCGAGATCGGGAAGAAGCCTGAGGTGACGGTGATTGTGTCGCGGTTGGGGTGAGCTTCGGCGTCGGGGTTAACCCCGACCTACTCATGCATCCATAGTTTTGTGATTGCGCGCAAATCACTCCTGATCCCGCTGATACTCAAAATGAATGTGATCGTTATGAAGCTTAGCAATACGGCCCCGAGACCAGAGCCACTCATGAAGAGTAGGCTCAATTCAGCTTCTTCGACCAATTTTATGATTTCGTCCAAGGCAGAATCCTCGCTTTAGATGCGTCTTTGCCTTTGATGCATGGGGAGGGATAGCTGCGTCCAGCATCACACTCAAAATAAGTCACAATTACTAGAATAGCACCACATGTAGTGGTCGCTGCCATAGGTATCGCTATGGTTACCCATGTTTTGTTGTTTTATCGTTGACGACACCAAGGATATGTTCCGCACTCGAGGAGTGCTGTGGGAGTTTTCCATGATCACTTTGTAATGTGATACGTAGGTCAGGGATGTCCCTTTACCCCTTCGCCCGCTCCTCAAAACTCATCGCGATAAACGCGGGCGTATCCTCACCCATTCCAACAATCTTCGGTCCGTTATCACGGCGATCATTGTTGCGGCCACGTCCACTGCGATTGCGGTCTTCGCGTGGTTGCTGTTCGCGCGGTTTGTGCTCACGCGGTTTTTGTTCGCGTGGTGCGGGGGCTGCTTCGGCTTTGACCTCTGGCTGCGGTGCAGGTGCGGCTTCTGGCTGTGCTTGGAGAACCTTAGTGTCTTCAACCTTTGGCTCTGACTTGCGGCCACGGGTGCGGGTGCGTTTTGGCTTTTCTTCTGCCTTTTCAGCTTCAACAGGTGCAGGCGCTGGCGTTGCAGCCTTGCCCATTGGGCTGTCCAAGCGTGGGATCGTTTCTTTGACCAAACGTTCTACGTCTTCAAGGTTCTTCTCGTCCCTTGGCACACAGATCATGATCGCGACACCGGACCGGCCCGCACGACCTGTGCGTCCAATGCGGTGCACATAGTCTTCGGCATGGCTGGGCACATCAAAGTTAAAGACGTGCGTCACGGCGGGAATGTCCAAACCACGCGCGGCGACGTCAGAGGCCACAAGGAAGCGCAATTTGTTGTCGCGGAACCCTTCGAGCGTGCGTGTGCGGTGACTTTGGTCCAGATCGCCGTGGATCGGGGCCGCGTCATAGCCGTATTTATTCAACGACTTAGCAACAATATCGACGTCCGACTTGCGGTTACAAAAGATGATCGCGTTGGAACAGGCGTCGCCTTCGGCATCGATCAACTTGCGTAGCAGTTCGCGCTTTTCAGACGGCTCTTTGGGCTTGGCCGACCCTTTGAACATCACAACACCTTGCTTGATGTTGGTGTTTGTCGTCGCGGCACGGGCCACTTCGATCTTGGCAGGGTTGGACAGGAAGGTATTCGTGATCCGCTCAATCTCGGGGGCCATGGTGGCCGAGAAGAACAGCGTTTGGCGGGTAAACGGCGTACGTTTGAAAATCTCTTCAATATCGGGGATGAACCCCATGTCGAGCATGCGGTCGGCTTCGTCCACAACCATGATTTTCACGTCAGTCAGGATCAGCTTGCCACGTTCCAAATGATCCAGCAGACGGCCCGGTGTCGCGATCAGCACGTCGACGCCTTTGTCGATGATCTTGTCTTGGTCTTTGAAACTGGTGCCACCAATCAGCAGCGCGCGTGATAGTTTGGTGTATTTGGCATAAGTGTCAAAATTCTCTGCCACTTGTGCTGCTAGTTCACGTGTCGGCGCTAGAATAAGCGAACGCGGCATCCGCGCGCGCGCACGGCCACGGCCCAAAAGCGTGATCATCGGCAGCGTGAAAGCGGCGGTTTTGCCAGTGCCTGTTTGGGCAATACCCAAAACATCGCGGCCTTCAAGGGCGGGGGCAATGGCACCTGCCTGAATGGGTGTAGGGGTGTCGTAGCCGGTTTCAGCTACAGCTTTGAGAACCTTGGGTGCAAGGTTCAAATCGGTAAATTTAGTCATGTACGTCCTATTTATGCGGATTCGGTCCGCAATCTATGAAAGGACGCATTGCTCCGAGCGTCCCGCGTCGTGGGCCTTTGCAGGCCGTAGGTGCCGATACCGGATATGCGATCATGCGTCAAGTTGAACGCGTTTTTTCGGCTTTTTCGCGCATGATTGCAAAGCGGCGAAAAACGGTTCCGTCGTCGGTGTTTAGGATGTTCAGCAGATGCTGTGTGAGAGCGCCGATACTGGGTGCTTTTTCGGCGTCGCGCCAAAGAGGCGCCAGCAAATGGGCCTCTAGATCGCCTTGCAAGACCGAGAAGTCCTTCATGCCCATTGGTAACGCGGACTTGTCGCGGTATTGGGTGCGAAACGGGGTTTGCGGCGACTTACCAGAGAAGCTGCGCTCGGCCTCATAGATTTTCATCAGCGAAAACAGCATGTTCATACGTGCCGCGAGGTTTCGGTCGACCTCCGTCACCCCATGTTCCGCAAAGGTGATCACCGCAGAAATGAGCCAACGCGTTGGTAGATTGACCAACAACCATGCCTCTTGCTCGAACCACAAACGCAGGAACAACGCAGGCGCGCCATCGGGGTAGGTATGCTTGCGCAGATGCGAGACGAGCATGCCATGCAGCATCGCCAGCTCTGAGTGACCAGCCAACTCACCCAAAAGCATATGCCGTTTTTTGTCAGTACGGCTGAGCCCATCGGGGCGGGGCATCACTTGAGGAGGAAGAGGCGTGGCAGCCAGCGCCTCGAAATCCACATCGAAGGGGGGAATGTCGGCACCCGTCAGCAAAGCGCGACGTTTTTGATATTGCGGTAGCAGGGAGGCGATGCCGCCGGGAAAGGTTTCCGATTTATCGCTCAAAATCTGCCCCCCTTAGACCATCATTTCTTTCGTCGCTGTCAGCGTCACATCCGGATAATCTCGCGCGACCCGGTCGATGTCCCACTGCAACCGCGTCAAATAGACCGTGTCTCCGTTATTGTCTGTCGCGATGTGCTGTTTGTTGGCTTCCGAGAACTTATCGACAGCGTCCTTGTCACCCGCCACCCAGCGGGCAGAGGTGAATTGTGAGGCTTCAAACCGCACCGGCAGTCCGTATTCCAACTCGATCCGGCTCGCGAGCACTTCGAATTGCAGGGCACCAACGACGCCGACGATAAAACCGGACCCGAATGTGGGCTTAAAGACCTTCGCAGCCCCTTCTTCGGCGAATTGCATCAATGCTTTTTCCAGATGTTTGGCCTTCATCGGGTCACCCGCACGGCAGGTTTGCAACAATTCCGGTGCGAATGACGGGATTCCAGAGACGCGGATCGCTTCGCCTTCGGTCAATGTATCGCCGATGCGGAGTTGCCCGTGATTAGGGATGCCGATGATGTCGCCAGCCCAAGCCTCTTCCGCCAATTCGCGGTCGGCGGCCAAGAATAACACCGGATTGGCAATTGCCATCTGTTTTTTGGACCGCACATGCGTCAGCTTCATGCCGCGCTGAAAATGTCCCGATGCCATGCGCACAAATGCGACCCGGTCGCGGTGTTTGGGGTCCATGTTGGCTTGGACCTTGAAAACAAAGCCAGTTACGTTCTTTTCTTCAGGTGCGATGTTGCGTGGCTGGGCGGTTTGGATTTGCGGTTCCGGCCCGTATTTAGCCAAGCCATCCATCAATTCCTTTACACCGAACGAGTTCATCGCAGAACCAAACCAGATTGGTGTCATGGATCCATTCAGCAAGGCCTCAGGATCTAGAGTTGGCAGCAATTCCTTGGCCATCTCGATCTCTTCAAGGAACTTTTCCAGCAGATGCGCAGGCACGTGTTCGGCAAGTTTTGGATCGTCAAGCCCGCTGATCTGGATGCTTTCTGCAACCTTGTTACGGTCGGCGCGGTCCATCAATTCCAACTTGTCGCGCAGAATGTCGTAGCACCCCATGAATTCACGCCCCACACCGATAGGCCAGGAAGCCGGGGTTACATCAATCGCAAGGTTCTCTTGAATTTCGTCAATAATTTCAAATGTATCGCGGCTTTCACGGTCCATCTTGTTACAAAAGGTCAGGATCGGCAGATCGCGCAGACGGCAAACCTCAAACAGCTTCTGGGTTTGGCTTTCCACACCCTTCGCCCCGTCGATCACCATGACGGCGGCATCAACTGCGGTCAGCGTGCGGTAAGTATCCTCAGAAAAATCCGAGTGGCCCGGCGTGTCGACCAGATTGAAGCGGTATTTTTCAAAATCAAACGACATGGCAGATGCTGACACCGAAATGCCCCGATCTTTTTCCATCTGCATAAAGTCGGAACGTGTGCGGCGCGCCTCGCCTTTCGCGCGCACCTGACCCGCCATCTGAATGGCGCCACCATAAAGCAAGAATTTCTCGGTCAACGTGGTTTTGCCAGCGTCTGGGTGCGAGATGATTGCGAACGTACGGCGACGTGCGATTTCAGGGGGAAGGTCCGGGCGATTTGTCATGGTCACGCTTTATGCGGTTGAAGCGAAAAGGGCAATTGGGTCTCACAGGGTTAACGGTTGATTTGGGGTTCGCTGCTAGGCCCGTGTGGTGGAGGCTCAAATGCTGCGGATCTTATGTGCAATCATCTTGACGGTGACCTTGATTGGGTGTGGCGGCGGTGGCGGCGGTAGTAGCGCCAGCAGTGGTATTGATCCACGGCTACAAAGGCTGGCGGCGTATGAAGCACAAAATCTAGGGGTCCTGGGTGCTGACGGGATGGCCGTGACGCAATCTGCCGATATGCCGGACAGCGGGGCGCTGTCATTTGCCGGGAACGCCACAATCCGGGTCGAAGATGGCGCAAATACCATAGCGCTTTTTGGTGATGCAGAGATTGCGTTTGATTTCGGGGCCGGTACGGGGCAGGGGCGGATGCATCGATTTTTCGGCAATGACGCGTCGGGCGACCTTGTGGACTTTGCGGGCGAGATTGCGGTTGGCAGCAACACTGCAGGGCAAGATTTGGCGCTTGATTATCAAGGTATGTTGACGTCGGCGGGCGATGCTTTGGCTTTTGACGGCACAATGCAGGGGATGTTTTTGGGAACACCGGTGGCCGGTTTTGTTGGTGCTGATCTAGAGGCGGGTATTGATCGCAATGGTCAAGGCCGCAATGGGTCAGTGATTATTGTGGCGACAACGAACGACGCACCAGCCGCACCTTAACCAACCATTAACCAACACAGACGCAATGTGGTGGCATGACGAGAGTGAGCATTCTTCTTTTATGTCTGGCAGGTTGCGGTGGCAGCGGCAGTACCGACCCTTCTGTGTCGATGGCAAGGTTCACAGCTTATCAACAATCGGTCGTCGATCTTGGTGTGACACCCCTCGCTTTGGTGCCTGATCGAGGCGGGCATAATTATGCGGGCCAGATGGCTTTGGACCTACCGATGGGTGCACCTGCACAGACGTTTATCGGTGAATTTGACCTGTTCGTGCTAATGGACGGTACGGCACTTACGGCCTCGGGCGAAGTTGGTGGATTTGAGAATGCGCAAGGTGATGTCCTTGGTGGATCTTTGGGCTTCAGCGGCGGTGATATATTTGAAACGGCTGATCCGGACCGGGATTTCCTGATGTCGGCTGATCTTGCGGGACAACTGACAAAGGATGCAGTCGTATATGATCTGAGTGCCAGACTTCAGGGTGATTTCTTTGGCAATAACGCCGAAGGGGTCGCAGGGGTGATCTATGCAGGCCGGATCACGCAAGGCACCGACGTTGATATCTTTGACGGAAGTTTTGCGGGCAGGCTTGTCCCTTAACGTGCGGACGCTTTGCGCAAGAGCGAGGCTGCAATATCGGCAGGGATCAGGCTATCTTTGACCTCGTAATCCAGATGCGTGCGATGTGCGTGATCTTGGGTCTTCATGCTGTCGGGCAAAGCATGCCGCGTGCGTGGGTCGATCAAGTGAGATTCCGCCGCAATCCCTTCGGCGTAGATGATCTGATGATCCTCAAGAACCAATTGAAAATAGTCAATAAATCCACCATGCCGACGGGTGACTGTAAGGTGGTTAACCAAATGGCGGGCTTTGATCAAAACCTCTGCCCGTCCGGCACCTAAATGGTCCTCGCGTTGATAGATAAACAGGCGATGATCAGGCCGCACAACAAGATCATTTTCGTTGTGCAGCGTGCCCTTGGAAATCACGACCGGTGCAAAGCTGCCCGTCGCCCTGAGTGTTGACTGACCGATCCACTTGATCGGTTGTTTGCCTGCATCACGGGTCAAAACCATGTCACCGGGTGCAAGCGTTTCTATCTTTCGCATCAAGCCATCATGCATCGCGATACGTGTTCCGCGCGCGAACGATCCACTTGCGGCCTGCGCGAAACGACGGGTCGCCGTATGGCGTTCAATCCCGACAAGGCGGTATTCAACCTTGAAATCCAACTCCGTAAGGGGAAGTGCGAAGATGTCGGCGACCGTTCCATCGTCGAGCTCAACAAGAACCAGCACCTCGAATGTACCGCCATCGGGTGCCATGAAGGTCAGGCAGCTGTCGATGTGCACGGCGTTGCCGACAGGTCCTTTGCGGAACAGCGCATCATTGGTCGAAACCAATGTGACCGATGACAACCGGGCTGCGTTGGTCATGATAAAGACGTCGTCCATGACCAATTCATCGGCAAAAGACAGGTGATCACCTTTGGTGACGCCGTCGCTCGCGATGATATCGGCGGCTGCATAGACTTCGATTGTGAATTCGGTCTGTTTCATTGCGCCAAGCGTTACACCGTGGCGTGGTGCGGGCCAAGTATGAATGAATTTGGATCGTCGAATTGCCCAAGCAGCGTGCGGGTGCTAGATGCCATTGGACAACGAAAAAGAAAAGGACGGCATCATGGATCTTGGGATCAAGGGAAAACGCGCGCTGGTTTGTGCATCGTCAAAAGGCCTGGGGCGCGGTTGCGCAGAAGCATTGGCCGAAGCTGGGGTGAACCTTGTGCTCAATGCACGTGGCGCAGACGCGCTTGAGGCAACAGCCGCTGAAATCCGCAACAAATACGGTGTCGAGGTCGTGGCGATTGCCGCCGATGTCGCCACGCAGGAGGGTCGCGACGCACTTTTGGCAGCCGCATCTGATGTCGATATCCTCGTGAACAATGCAGGCGGCCCGCCTCCTGGTTTGTGGTCGGATTGGGACCGTGACGATTTTATTGCAGCCCTTGATGCCAATATGCTGGCCCCGATCGCGCTGATGAAAGCTTTGATGCCCGCTATGATCGACAAAGGTTGGGGCCGGGTCGTGAATATCACGTCCGGTTCCGTGAAAGCGCCGATCCCGCAGTTGGGCCTGTCGAATGCGGCACGCGCCGGTTTGACCGGGTATGCTGCGGGCACCGCACGGCAGGTCGCGCAACACGGGGTGAACGTCAACAATATGCTGCCGGGCATTCATGCAACCGACCGCGCAGTCAGCCTCGATACTGGTGTGTCCAAGGCGCAAGGTATTGATTTGGCGGCAGCAACCGCACAGCGCCAAGCGACTATTCCAGCGCGTCGTTACGGCACCGCGGCGGAATTTGGGGCAATGTGTGCGTTCCTGTGTTCGCAACATGCAGGCTTTATTGTGGGTCAGAACATCGTTCTTGATGGTGGCGCAATCAACGCAACAATCTAGAAATACGCGGCGGAGCAAGGGCTTGCACCTTGCCCCGCGCCTGATCTGTTGTTAGGTGCGCTATACCCAATAGTTTTCGTCAGGGATAACGCCCCGCCCATGCAAACCCCCCGTCTTGAGATCAAGAACATCGTCAAAGACTTTGGCGGCCGCCGGGTTGTTGATGACGTGAACCTGACTGTCATGCCGGGGCAGGTGACCTGTCTGCTTGGTCCATCGGGATGCGGAAAATCGACGACTTTGCGGATTGTGGCCGGGGTCGAAATGCAAAGCAGCGGCACCATCTATGTAGATGGCAAACTGGTATGTGACACGGTGTACCGTTTACCGCCAGAACAGCGAAACATCGGTCTGATGTTTCAGGACTTTGCTTTGTTTCCGCACCTTACAGTCGCACAGAATGTGGCGTTTGGACTAAAAGGGCGCAAGCCAAGCGATAGGGTCCATGACCTGCTTGCAAAGGTTGGCATGACCAGACACGCGGATGATTATCCGCATCAGTTATCAGGTGGTGAACAACAACGCGTGGCATTGGCTCGTGCACTGGCACCTGCGCCACAAATCATGCTGATGGACGAACCGTTCTCGGGGCTAGATGACCGCTTGCGCGACGATATCCGCGACGAAACGCTCGAAGTCCTGAAAAGCGAAGGGACAGCAGTCTTGCTGGTCACCCATGAGCCGGGCGAGGCCATGCGGATGGCCGATGAGATTGCGTTGATGCGTGAGGGCAGGATTGTTCAGCAAGGCGCGCCTTATAATATCTATAACTCACCAGTAGATCTTGAAGCGTCAGCATTCTTTAGTGATATCAATGTAATACGCGGTAAAGTTGAGGGGGCGTTGACGAAAACTGCCTTTGGACAATTTTTGGCACCCGGTGTTCCGGATGGCACAGAAGTCGATATCGGTATTCGGCCTCAACACATTAAGATTGACTTTGATCGCGGCGGCCGGGGGCCAAATCCGACACCCGAAGATGGCACCGCCGCGCGCGGTGTTGTGGAGCGTGCGCGCTTTATGGGGGCGTCCAGTTTGGTGGAATTCCGGATGGACTTTGACGGGTCTATCCTTAAGGCGATTGTGCCTTCGGTTTTCTTGCCCAAGCCGGGCATGCCGCTTTGGCTGATGATACGGCGCGACAGGTGCTTTGTTTTTCCGCACAAAGAGGCGTGAACGGACGTATCAGATGACGCCAACAGCGATCAGGACTTCAGCCGAGCAGCACGTCCACCGCGCCGCTTTGTGACCAGCGCTGCACGGCTCGGCAGTTCCGCCATGACGCCCGATCGCGCCTCGGCCGTCATGCGAGACCATGCGCCGATTTCATCAATTGACCGTAGGCACCCGGTGCACAACCGGCTTTCCGGATGGATCACGCAGACCTTAATGCACGGGCTTTCGATTTCGGCACGCGCCCAGATGTGATCAGTGTTCTCGGATTTAGTCACGTCTGATTCCTTATATGCGCCATGCGGTCTAGCATGCCTTGCAAGATATAGCTTGCAGCCACGTGATCAATGACCTCGGCACGACGTTTGCGTGACGTATCCGCCTCGAGCAAGGCACGTTCTGCGGCGACTGTCGACAAACGTTCATCCCAGAACGTGATCGGTAAGGGGATCAGCCTTTCGAGGTTTCGCGCAAAAGCGCGCGTCGCTTGGCAGCGCGGTCCTTCTGATCCGTCCATGTTCATCGGCAGACCCAGCACAATGCCACCCACCATGCGGTGCGTTGTCATTTCCAACAGTTTGGCTGCATCGACACCGAATTTCTTGCGTTTGATCGTCTCAATCGGTGTCGCCACTGACCGCATCAAATCGGACATCGCGACGCCGATGGTCACCGTGCCCAAATCCAACCCCGCAATCGCGCCGGTCTCGGGGATTGCAGCCATGAAGTCTTGAGGTGTTTCGCAGATCATTCCTCAAGCACGCCTGCATCACGGGCTGCTGTGGTCAGGATTTCCATGCCGCGCATGCTGCTGACAAAGACTTGCTGCGCCTCATTCCAGACCGTCCGCGCGGCGTCTTGATCACCCAACACGCCGTAGGCGCGGATCAGACGTGCCCAATCTTGTGCCGGTCCACCCTCAGTCGCGAGACGGTTGGCAAGGCCAGAGACCATGCCGCCGATCATTGCTTGTTGGTCTTCGGGCGACATCTGTGATGCTGCATCCATTTGTTCAAAGGATGGGCCGCGCGCCTCTGGCACCGCGTATTCGACACCGGCGCGGAAGGCCGCATCGCTCACCTGGCTGCGCGCACTGGCGATGTGGAAATTGGTTGGATCGCCGGTTTCGATGATATCGCGCCAGAACCGCAGAGCCAGATCGGGCCTGTCGGTTTGATTATAGAGCGCGCCAAGATAGTAGCGGGCCGCGATATTGCCGTCTTCGCGGTCAAGGATGTCGCGGATAACCTCTTCGGCCTCGGGCGAGATCAAACCACCGGCTGCGACGACTTTGAGATCAAGCAGGCGTTGCAGGTCCACGATCGAAGCAGGCTCACCTTTGATGGCGATGACCTGTGCCTGCGCGTCGGCAGCACCAGCATAATTGCGCATCTCCACCTCGTGAAAAGCAAGGCGGGTCCATGCTTCAAGATCATCGGGGCGTGTGGGTGCAATAATGCGCAATTGCTCGATCGCTTCGCGGTAGTCGTCGGGCAATTCCACTGCGGGTGGTTGCGGTGCTACTGCCTCCAATGCAGCTTGCGCTGGACGGTTCGCACGCATTTCTTCACTGGCATCGAGGCGGGCCTGCAAGGGCAAATCTGGGTAGCCGGGCGCGCCAAGCGACCAATAGATCCCAAAGCTGAGCGCGACCATCACGGCACCAACCGCAGCCGATAGCCAACGTGTGGGCGTTCCGGCCCCATCAGAAACGGTGGCGGCCTTATTGGCAGCCAGCAAGCGACGTGCGACTTCGGTGCGGGCGCGCTCAGCCTCTTCTGGTTCCAACAGCTGTCGTTCCAGCTCGCGGTCGATTTCATCCAATTGCGCGCGGTAAATTGCGATATCGGGATTGTCGTCGCCCATGTCTTTGGGGCGCAGCAACGGTGTCACCATCAAAGCGGTCACAGCGACAGTCATAACAGCGCAAACAATCCAGAAAATCATCTTATCCCGCGTCCTTTGGTTACGTTCACATAACCACACCGGTGCGCGGTGAAAAGGGCCTGCGACGGCATGACAATTCACGACATCGCCAGCATGTCGTAAAAAGCAATACATACGCCGCTGGCAGTATCCACTTGGGGCCGGACAAGGTTCAGATAGGATGTGTTGGCGCGCACCGTCAAAGCCCAAGGATTCTGGATACCGATGAAACGTTACTCTGCCTTTGCAATCGCCAAAGAGGCCATGCGCCAACACACAGGTTGGGACCGGGCATGGGCCAAACGTGAACCTAAGACAAAATACGATGTGATCATTGTGGGTGCCGGGGGGCATGGACTGGCAACGGCGTATTATCTGGGCAAGAATTTTGGCATCACCAATGTGGCAATCCTGGAAAAAGGTTGGCTGGGTGGTGGAAACACAGGGCGGAACACGACGATTATCCGCTCGAATTATTTGCAGGACCCATCCGCCGCGATCTACGAAAAATCCCGCTCGCTCTATGAGACGATGAGCCAGGACCTTAACTACAACGTCATGTTCAGCCCGCGTGGCGTGATTATGCTTGCACAAACGCAGCATGAAATTCGCGGGTATCAGCGCACGGCACACGCCAACGCGCTGCAGGGCGTTCAAACCGAGTGGATTGGGCCCGCGCGCGTCAAAGAGCTTTGTCCGATCATGAATATCGATGGACCGCGCTATCCCGTCCTTGGTGGTTTGTGGCAGGCACGCGGTGGCACTGCGCGCCATGATGCGGTCGCTTGGGGTTATGCGCGGGCCTGTTCCGATATGGGCATGGATGTGATCCAGCAATGCGAAGTTCAAGGTGTGCGGCGACAAGACGGCAAGGTCGTGGGGGTGGATACGCCCAAAGGGCCGATTGATTGCGATAAGTTGGGGATGGTCGTCGCTGGGCACTCTGGCGTGCTGGCGAAGATGGCAGGCTTTCGGTTGCCGATTGAGAGCGTGGCCCTTCAGGCGCTGGTCTCAGAGCCGATCAAACCCTGCATGGACGTGGTCGTGATGGCGAACACGGTGCATGGGTATCTGTCGCAGTCTGACAAAGGCGAAATGGTGATTGGCGGTGGTACGGACGGGTATAACAACTACACCCAGCGCGGATCGTTCCACCATGTTGAAGAAACCGTGCGCGCACTTGTTGAGACCTTCCCGATGCTGGCGCGGCTGAAAATGCTACGCCAATGGGGTGGGATCGTGGATGTAACGGGTGACCGGTCGCCGATCCTGTCGAAAACGCCCGTGGACGGTATTTTCGTCAACTGTGGCTGGGGCACAGGCGGATTCAAGGCTATCCCCGGATCAGGTTGGGCGATGGCAGAACTGATCGCCAAAGGACAGTCCCCGCTGACCGATGAATTCAGCATGTTCCGCTTCCGCGAGGGCAAGTTTATCGATGAAAGCGTGGCTGCGGGGGTGGCGCATTGATGTTTGTGACACGCCATCAGCCTTGGCACGTGGGCTTAATCGAAGTTGTCCTCTTCGTCATCGTCGGGCAGACCATGACGCAAGCGGTCGATGACCATCGCGATGATGGCCGCCGACAGTCCTCCTCCAATGGCGATAAGCAAAAGTTCCATGATGCGACTTTAGCATCTGCCACGCCGTCTGCGACCCCGGCGAAGGATGGCCTATATATATCGGCGGAAATGGCTACAGATTGCCCAAAATCGTCGGGGATTTCCGCTTACCTTCCTTTTTTACAAGGTTGCACGATGATGGACGCGTCTGAGAAGGAGGACGCACCATGGATGAATTCAGCCAAAGTAAAGCGAACACCTCAAGCGGAAGCGGGATCGGATTTGTGGTCGCCGCGATCATTGTTCTGCTGGTCTTACTCTACGCGCTATTTGCAGGCGGCTCTGGCACGCCTGTCGATCCAGCAGCCGTCGGCGCAACCGATCAAGGCGCACCTGTGCTTGAAGAAACTGCACCAGCCCAACCCGTTGCTCCGGCAGTGGGCGAATAACGAAAACACCACTCACTCCGCAAATTCCAAAGGCGGACGCAGCGATGCGTTCGCCTTTGCCGTGCTTGCCCCCAAGTCCAAGATCGAGGCCTGCCCATGCTGATCCTAAATTGCCCGTATTGCGGCGTTGAGACGGATGAAACTGACCTGCATGCAGGCGGGCAGGCGCATTTAAAGCGCGAAGGGCCTGGATCGTCGGATGACGATTTTGAGGATTACCTCTTTATGCGTGAAAACCCCAAGGGTGTGCATTTCGAGCGTTGGCGGCATGTCTATGGCTGCGGCAAGTGGTTTCATGCGGCGCGCTGCACCAGCACGTTAGAAGTTTTTGGGACATATCCCGCACAAACCTTGGAGCCACCGCAAGAAATTTGCGACAAGATATCGCAAAAACGCCCCGGCTGGTCATGGGGGACGTTCAAATGAGCACACGTCTTCCTAAACTTGGCCGTCTGATCAACAAAGACAAAGCGGTGGATTTTTCCTTTAACGGCAAACATTTGCGTGGGTTCGAGGGGGATACGCTTGCCTCTGCGCTGCTTGCCAACGACCAAATGCTGGTCGGTCGATCATTCAAGTATCACCGGCCACGCGGTGTCGTGGCTTCAGGCGCAGAAGAGCCGAATGGCCTTGTGAACCTTGGCAAAGGTGCCAAGTTTGAACCCAACGCGCGGGTGACCACGACAGAGCTGTTTGATGGGCTTACTGCAACCTCGCAAAACCACTGGCCAAGCCTTGAGTTTGATGTGGGCGCGATCAACAGCCATTTGTCGCGGTTCATGCCTGCGGGCTTCTATTACAAGATGTTCATGTATCCGCGCTCTTTCTGGAAGCATGTCTACGAGCCGTTCATTCGCAAGGCCGCAGGTCTGGGTAAAGCACCCAAAGATCGCGACCAAGACGCCTACGAGCATTTCCACACCCATGTCGACGTGTTGGTCGTTGGTGGCGGTATTGCAGGCCTTGCCGCGGCCCATGCAGCTGGCGAGCGCGGTGCGCGTGTCTTGCTGGTGGAGCAGACGGCGGACTGGGGTGGTCGCGCGGTTGTTGATACCCCTCAGATTGACGGAATTCCAGCGCAAGACTGGATAAAGAACACCGTTGAAGCACTTGATAAGATGAAAAATGTTGACATACGTCTGCGCTGTATGGGGGCGGGCGTCTATGATCATGGCTACACGCTAGCCTACGAGCGGCTTACGGATCATGCACCTGATCAGGAGGGTCCACGTCACCGCCTGTGGCGTATTCGCGCCAAGCAGATCGTGACAGCAACCGGTGCGATTGAACGCCCACTTTCCTTTGCCGCAAACGATCTGCCGGGGGTTCTGCTGGCATCCGCCGTGCGTGATTACGCCGTCAACTTTGGTGTATCTGTCGGTGATCGCACCGTTGTCGTCACCAACAATGATGATGCCTACCGCACGGCGATTACGCTAAAACAAGCTGGCCTTGATGTGCCTGCCATCGTTGATGCCCGCACCAAAGCCGAGGGTGATTTGATCAATCAGGCCCGCGCATTGGGCATCCGGGTTGAAATGGGCAAAGGTATCGCCAAGGTCAAAGGTGGCAAGCGGGTCACGGGTGTAGCCATTTGTGCACAAGCTGGCGCAGGTGCTGTCTTGGAAGAAATAGACTGCGATTGCGTTGCGATGTCGGGCGGGTGGTCCCCGGTTGTGCATCTGTGGTCGCACTGCGGTGGCAAGCTGAATTGGGACGCCGATCAGGTAATGTTCCGCCCCGATCCTGAACGCGCGCCAACAGGTGCTGACGGGGAACCTTTCGTGATCACCGCTGGTATCGCCAACGGACATCTGTTTACGGCAGAAGCTGTCAGCGATGGCTGGGCTGCGGGGCGTGCAGCCGCAAAGGCCGCAGGTCATACCAAGCGCGGCGCGCAGGCACCTATGGGCGAGGATGCTGCCGAAGGGCAGATTTCCCCGGTGTGGTTGATGCCACAAGGGGCAAGCCATGATTTGCGGGCGAAAGCATGGTTGGATTTCCAAAACGATGTGAAGGTCAGTGATGTGCAATTGGCCGCGCAAGAGGGCTTTGAAAGTGTTGAACACGCGAAGCGCTATACCACGCTGGGTATGGCGACGGATCAAGGCAAGCTCAGCAACATCAACGGCTTGGCGATTCTGTCGCAATCGCTGAACGCGGATATTCCCAATGTCGGCACGACTACGTTCCGGCCGCCCTATACCCCGATCTCGATGGCGTCGATTGCAGGTGTGGCCAAAGACGACTTGTTTCAGCCGATCCGCAAAACGCCGATATCGGATTGGTCCAACGACAATGGCGCAGACAACGAACCTGTCGGTCAATGGCGCAGGCCTTATGCCTATGTGCTCCAAGGTGAAAGCGTTCATGATGCGGTCAACCGCGAGGTCACAAATACCCGCGAGAACCTTGGCCTTCTGGATGCGTCAACTCTTGGGAAACTGATCGTCAAAGGCCCGGATGCCGGCAAGTTCCTCGACATGATGTACACCAATATGATGTCCACCTTGCCGGTTGGTAAATGCCGCTATGGTCTGATGTGCTCGGAAAACGGGTTCTTGATGGATGACGGTGTTGTTGTGCGCATGGCCGAGGACACATGGCTTTGCCACACGACGACGGGCGGTGCCGAAAGCATCCACGCGCATATGGAAGACTGGTTGCAATGCGAATGGTGGGACTGGAAAGTCTATGTCGCCAACGTGACCGAACAATATGCACAGATAGCAGTTGTTGGGCCGAACGCGCGCAAACTGCTGCGCAAATTGGGCGGAATGGATGTATCCGCGGAGGCATTGCCGTTCATGCAATGGCGCGAGGGCAAGATCGGTGATTTCGATGCGCGCGTTTTCCGCATCTCATTTTCAGGTGAATTGTCTTACGAGATAGCGGTTCCAGCCGGGCAAGGGCTTGCATTCTGGACCGCGCTGATGGACGCCGGCAAACAGTTCGGGATCATGCCTTATGGCACCGAAACGCTGCACATTCTGCGCGCCGAAAAAGGCTTTATCATGATCGGCGACGAGACTGACGGGACGGTGATCCCCCAAGACCTGAACCTGCAATGGGCGCTGTCGAAAAAGAAAGAAGACTATCTGGGCAAGCGGGCGCATAGCCGGTCCCATATGGCGGATCCAAACCGTTGGAAATTGGTCGGGCTTGAGACAGAGGACGGATCAGTCCTGCCTGACGGGTCTTATGCGATTGCCAGTGGCACAAACGCGAACGGGCAGGGGAATACGCAAGGCCGCGTGACCTCAACTTACTACTCCGCCACGCTTGAGCGCGGTATCGCGATGGGGCTGGTCCACAACGGCCCCGACCGGATGGGCGAGGTGCTAGAGTTCAACAAGGTCGATGGCACGACGGTCCGTGCCAAAATTGTCGATCCAGTATTCTATGACAAAGAAGGGGAGAAGCAGAATGTCTAATGCTATCAGCGCATTGCAAGGCCGCATGACCCCCGGAGAAGTCACGATCCGTGAGGCGGGTCTACGCGGAATGATCATCCTGCGTGGTGATCTGGGCAACAAAAAGCTGCGATCCGTTTGTAAGACAGTGTCCGGTGTCAGTTTCCCAGAACAAGGTCACGCAAACTGCATTGATGAACGGGGCTTGTGCTGGATGTCACCAGACGAATTGCTGGTCATGGTGCCCTATGGCGAGGTTGCAGATGCTATCGTAAAAATAGACAAGGCGTTGAAAGGTCAGCATTATCTGGCAGAAAACGTCTCGGACGCGCGCGCTTTGATTATGGTTGAAGGCAGCTATAGCCGCGAGGTGCTTGCAAAACTCGCGCCTGCGGACTTGCATCCGGACAGTTTTCAGCCCGGTGATTTCAGGCGCACCCGTTTGGGACAGGTGGCCGCTGCGTTCTGGATGCAGGATGAAGACACGTTCGAAGTGATCTGTTTTCGGTCGGTTGCAGAATATGCATTTGATTTGCTGGCGGCTTCTGCCAAATCAGGACCGGTCGGGCACTTCAGCTAAATCCGGATGGGCGTGGGGCCAGCAACGCCGCGCGTTTGTCAGAGATGCATAGTCGCGCCAAGGCGGTTTGTTCTGTCGCGGCCAGTTCAGGAAAGAGGCGATAAATCTCGGCTTCAGTTTCATGCGCGTGTTCGCTTTTTGCGCCGGGAAGGAAGCTTTCGCTTTTGATACCATCGCTCCATAGAATTTCATGGCGATCACACATGATGTGGTAGTAGTTGATTTCGGTGATATCGCGGTCGATGATGATAGTTGTGTCATTCACAAGTTTTGCTGCGGGCACAAGAACTTCGCTTTCGCCAAACATAAGCTGGGCGCGCCAGTCGGTTACAAGAAGGCGGTGTTGCCGCGAGACCCGCATGTCCCGCGCCGGAAGGGCTGGTCCGAATGCGCCTTTGCGGATCAACACCGGCCGCATCCGAACATCGTGATGCAAGGCCGCAGCATCGTAGTGTGTCGACCCCGCCCATGTGATTTGCTGCGCGCCCCGGTCGACGGTCAAAACCCAATCACCAACAGTCAGCGTTTCGACAGCGACACTGCCCTCTGGTGTCGCGATCATGCAGCCCTTGCCAAAGCAAAACGGAAAAGCGAGATCCGCAGTCGGAACTGACGGCCCCTCGGCGCTTGAAATAACGGTCAGTGGGACGTTGATAGGGGGAAAACCACCTTCGCCACCTTCAAAAGCCAAGCCTTCGACGGTGCCAAATGATGGACCGCCGCCTTCGACGATATTAAAACCGTAGACGTTATAACGGTTTCCGTCAGGGTCTTCGAGAACGAGACTGTATTCGGCCTCGATCCGCCTGTTGTCAGGATAAGAAATTTCGTCAAATACCTGTGCACCATCAAGTCGTTGGTTGCCGTCGTTATCATCGAAATTCGGGTCGTTGTCGGAAACCTCGATCGCTTCCCAGTTTCGCTCATTGAGCGTGATTGTCAGACCATCGAGATGCTCACCCGTACCTTGCGTAAAGCCAGAAAGTTCTTCATCATCAAAATCGTCACCACCAATGGTGATGCTGCCGGCGCCAAGTGCATAGATCGTAGGCATAAGGTTTGCTACCGCTTTATGAGGTCTGGGTACGTCGCTCAAAGTAACGCATGGCAACCTTAAGAGCCAGTTCGTTCGTGGCGTGTAAATTGCGAATAATGGGTCTGAAAGGCTGTTACCGCAGAAAAATGCCAACCCAGAGCGCCGCCAATCCCTGTTCTTGACTGTCGGGGACTTGACCTAAGCCCGGCATGTGACATGTAAGGCAGTGATCCTTTCCGCAACTTAGAAAGATATGAACCATGGCTTTTTCGCTTCCTGACCTTCCCTATGCACATGACGCACTTGCGTCCAAAGGCATGTCCGCTGAAACACTCGAATTCCACCATGACCTGCACCACAACGCTTATGTCACCAATGGCAACAAAGCGATTGAAGGCACCGAGTGGGAGGGTAAATCCCTCGAAGAGATCATCGTCGGCACCTACGACAAATCCGCTGTCGCGCAGAACGGTATCTTCAACAACATCAGTCAGCTTTGGAACCACAACCAGTTTTGGGAAATGATGGGCCCGAATGGCGACGCGATGCCCGGCGAGCTTGAAAAGGCTCTGATCGAGAGCTTTGGTTCCGTTGACGCATTCAAATCGCAGTTCAGCGCTGCCGGTGCGGGACAGTTTGGGTCCGGCTGGTGCTGGTTGGTGAAAAACGCCGACGGCTCACTTGCTGTGACAAAAACAGAAAACGGCGTGAACCCGCTTTGCTTTGGTCAAACAGCGCTTTTGGGCTGTGATGTATGGGAGCATTCCTACTACATCGATTTCCGCAACAAGCGTCCGGTCTACCTCACAAACTTCCTCGACAACCTTGTGAATTGGGAGAACGTTGCTTCGCGCATGTAATCCTTGATCGTCTGGACAATTTTGAAAGCCCGTGGGACATCCGTCTTGCGGGCTTTTTCTTTTGAGGATGATCATGGTTGGACCAACGCTAGACGCCATCAGGGCTGCTCAGTCTGAAATTGCCGACGACATTGTCGCAACGCCTGTTCTACCGCTAAAGACAGCACGCTGGGACAGCATTTTGCCCGCCTGCGCAAGTGTCACGGTTAAGCTGGAGCTGTTTCAGCAAACCGGGTCTTTTAAAGCCCGCGGTGCATTGTTGGGTATGCGCCGCTTGACGCAAGATCAAAGCCGCGCGGGTGTTGTCGCTGCCAGTGGCGGCAATCATGCATTGGGCGTCTCGTGGGCTGCAAAAGCGGCTGGCGTCGATGCGTTGATCACGATGCCCTGCGCCACAGATCCGGCTCGCATTGCCGGCTGCGAGGCGCTGGGAGCCACTGTGGAATTGTTTGATGACATGGCAGGGGCCTTTGCCGCAATGATCAACGCCGCGAATGACGGTCGCGCGATGATGCATCCGTTTGAGGCGGATCACATGGTGCTGGGGTCTGCGACCTGCGGGTATGAGTATGCGCAGCAAGGGCCTGACATTGATACCTATGTGATTCCAATCGGGGGTGGCGGGATGATCAGCGGTATGGCTTGCGCGATCAAACAGCTAAAGCCAGACGCGCAAGTCATCGGGGTTGAACCATTTGGTGCCGACAGCATGTTCCAAAGCTTTGAGACAGGAAAACCCGTTACCTTGGATGCCGTGCGCACAATTGCTGACAGCCTTGGCGCGCCGCTGGCTTTACCGCTAACATTTGGTGTGGCGCAGGCCTATGTCGATCGCATCACCCGGATTGAAGATCGCGACATGCTGGCTGCAATGCATATCTACCAGCAAAACCTGCGGATTACGGCAGAGCCTGCCTGTGCGGCCTCGCTTGCGGCGATTATTGGGCCGCTGAAGGATGAATTGACTGGGCGCCATGTTGGGATCATCGCGTGTGGGTCCAACATCTCGCTGGACCGCTACGGGCAATTGATGGCAGCGCTATAGCGATGCGGCCAGTTTCGCTTCCAATGCGGGCACATCTTCGACCACATCCACAAATGACAAGATGTTATCGCCCGCAAAACCATTGTCGACCACATGCTGCAGCAGATCGCAAAGCGGGTCCCAAAAGCCGTCGATATTTAGCAAGATAATAGGCTTTTCATGCAGGCCGAGTTGCCGCCATGTGAGAGCCTCAAAGAACTCATCCAAAGACCCAGCACCACCGGGCATGACAACGACGGCGTCGGCGTTCATGAACATCACCTTTTTGCGCTCGTGCATCGTCTCAGTAACAACGAACGTGTTAAGGTCGCGCTTGCCGACTTCCCAATCCATCAAATGCGTTGGGATTACGCCAAATGTCGCGCCGCCTGCCGCCTGAACGGCATTTGCAACACGCCCCATCAGGCCCACATCACCAGCCCCGTAAACCAAACGCCACCCGTTTGTGGCCAGCATTTGCCCGGTTTCCTCGGCAGCCTGCGCATATTCAGGTGCAGCGCCATCGCGTGAGCCACAGTAAACACAAACGGATTTTGGAATTTGAGACATTGTGTCCTCTTCATTGTAGCTTCACTTTGACCGGTCATAGCGGCGTTGCTAAGGTGCCTCAACCACAAGTGGCGAAGGCCGCACACTAATTGTCGCTTCAAAGGGATTGAAACGTGTCAGAAGTAGAAAACCCAAGCAGGCACCTGATGTTGCGCGGCGCTATTGCGGTGGCAGTGTTTGGTCTTGTCATTTATTGGTTTGCGCCCAATGCCGAGCAAGACGCACCGCCTGTTGTTGCCGAAGACGTTGTGGCCCCCGATGCGCCGGAGGTTGTGGCTGATGCGGTTCCCGAGCCCGCTCAGGTACCAGAGTTTGATACTTTCCGTGTTGATCCCGACGGCGCAATGGTGATCGCGGGGCGCGCTGAGCCAAACCAAGTGGTTGATATCATCCTTGGCGGGGACGCGATTGAGCGGACGATAGCAGATGCATCCGGTAGCTTTGTCGCACTGCCAATGGCCGGGTTTTCCGATATCCCTCGGCGGCTTAGCCTGCTTGCAGATCCTGATGGCGCGGCTATTGCCTCGACCACGTCCTACGTTGTGGCGCCAATTCTGGCCCCGGTCGTCGTTGCCGCGGCACCAGATTTGCCGCAACCGCAACTGTCTGATGAAAACACGCAAGACGTGGCAAGCGATGATGTGATGATCGCGCAAACGCAAACGCCCGAGCCGCCGCAAGCGCCCGCATTGCCCGCGGTGCCTGACACGGAACAGACTATCGTGATCCCGACGCAGCCGACAGTCCTGCAATCGGACGCGGATGGCGTACGTGTTGTGCAAGCGGGCCCGTCTATTCAGGCCCCGGAAGCTTCCAAAAACGTGGCGCTGGATGCAATCACCTATGACCCCGACGGCGAAGTGCAACTTTCAGGCCGCGCGATAGGTGACGGTGAAGTGCAGATCTATATCAATAACGAACCTGTCTCGACGTCTGATGTCACGCAGGGCGGCGATTGGCGCATTGATCTGCCCGAGATTGACACGGGCCTCTACACGCTGCGCATTGATGAATTGGACACCGAGGGAGACGTCGTATCCCGTGTCGAAACGCCATTTAGACGCGAAGAACCCAGTGACGTGGCGGCCGTGCTTGCCGAAGAAACCTCTGTTGAAGGTTTTGAGGTTGCGGTGCGAACGGTGCAGCCTGGATCAACCCTTTGGGCGATTGCGGAAGAGAGCCTTGGAGACGGTATTCGTTTCGTCGAAGTCTTTGAAGCGAACCGCGATTTGATCCGTGATCCCGACCTCATTTACCCCGGTCAGATATTTCGGATGCCCGAGGTGTCGCAGTAGCGCCAAACGCTCTGGTCATCCCTGCAACCACCGCTTAGGAATGGAAGCCGAAGTCGGGGGTTTCTATGCGCGGTCTATCCAAAACTGATGCCAATCTGAATGATGCTCAAATCCAGGGATGGGGCGTCATCAAGAGGGTTGTGCCCTACCTGTGGCCGGACGGTGAAAACTGGGTCAAGCGCCGTGTGGTGATAGCGCTGGTGGTTTTGGTGTTGTCCAAAGTGATCGCGGTCAGCACGCCTGTTTTATACAAACAAGCGGTCGATGCATTGGCGCCAGATGGCGCTTCTGCTGCGACGATCTTAGGTTTTGGCGCTGTTGGTTTGACACTTGCGTATGGCTTTGCACGGCTGATGACGGTTGGTTTTCAGCAATTGCGCGATGTTGTGTTCACGCAAGTGGGGCAACGCGCGCTGCGACAGCTTGCACTCGAGACATTCACGCATATCCACCGCCTTTCCATGCGCTATCACATCACCCGCAAAACGGGCGGTCTGTCGCGGATTATCGAGCGCGGTGTGAAAGGCGTAGATTTCTTGCTGCGCTTTTTGTTGTTCTCTATCGGGCCTTTGGTGCTCGAACTGCTGATGATCGCGGTCATCTTGTTTTTCTTGTTTGATGTCTGGTACTTGGCCGCTGTCGTTGTGACCATCGCGCTTTATGTGTGGTTTACATTCAAGGTCACGGAATGGCGCGTCCAGATCCGTAAGGAAATGAATGACCAAGACACCGATGCCAACCAAAAGGCGATCGACAGCCTGCTGAACTTTGAAACGGTCAAGTATTTCGGCGCAGAGCGTTGGGAGGCAGACCGCTACGACGTTGCGATGGCGCAGTATGAAGATGCGGCAATCCGCACCAACTATTCGCTCGCATTCTTGAATTTCGGTCAATCTGTTTTGATCACGGGCGGTTTGGTCGTCGTGATGGTGATGGCTGCGATGGGTGTCCAGCAGGGTGATTTGACGGTGGGCGATTTTGTCATGGTGAACGCCTATATGATCCAAATTACGATGCCGCTTAACTTCCTCGGCACTGTTTACCGCGAAATTCGCCAAGCGCTGATCGATATGGGTGATATGTTTGATTTGCTTGAACAACCCGCCGAGGTGCAGGACAAGCCGGGCGCACGTGATTTGCAGGTTAATGGTGGCCGGGTATCGTTACAAAATGTTGAATTTGGGTATGACATGGAACGCCCGATCCTCAAAGGTGTCAGCCTTGACGTGGAACCGGGACAGACCGTCGCAATTGTTGGCTCATCTGGATCTGGAAAGTCGACCATCGGGCGTTTGTTGTTCCGGTTTTATGATGTCGGCAGCGGTGGTTTGCTGATTGACGGACAAGACGTGCGCGACGTGACACAAGTCAGCCTGCATGCGCAAATTGGGGTCGTGCCACAAGATACCGTGCTCTTTAACGACACTGTGCATTACAACATCGCGTATGGGCGACCAACTGCCAGTGAGGATGATATTATCGCGGCGGCGAAAGCGGCGAAAATCCATGACTTTATTCAAAGCCTGCCGGACGGGTATCAGACCACGGTCGGTGAACGCGGGCTCAAGCTTTCGGGTGGTGAAAAACAGCGGGTTGGTATTGCGCGGACACTGTTGAAGAACCCGCCGATCTTGTTGCTGGACGAGGCGACATCAGCGCTGGATACCGAAACCGAAATGGAAATTCAGGCCGAGTTGAAAGCGATGGGCGAGGGGCGCACCGTAATCACCATCGCGCACCGTTTGTCGACTATTCAAGATGCCGACCGGATTGTTGTCCTTGAGAACGGCGTGATCGTCGAAGAGGGGCGTCATGATGACCTGCTTGCAGCCGAAGGCCGCTATGCGCATCTATGGAACCGCCAGTCAGAGGATGAATTGGTTTAACGAGGGTGATCTTGTGATACCGCCTACGACGACAGATAGGCCCAAAACGCAAACATGATAACCAGAACCAGCACGACTTGTAGCACCATAGCCCTGATCAGAAATTTCGAGCGTTTCAGATCTGCCTCGACATCAATCTTTTTCATGGCCTGTCTTTCTGTGTGGAACGGGTTGAGCGCGCTCAAGTAGATAAACTTAAGCGGCTAGAACCTAAGCTTAACGCAATTCGCGGTCATGGTCCATTGAAGGCCCGGTGCTGCGCGATGATCGTGATCACACGCCGAAACAGAAAAAAGGCCCGCGATTGGCGGGCCTTTTGTTATTCTGCTGCGCGCATCGTCTGCGTAAGCGGAAGAGGTGGCACGGGTACGGCGTCTTCGTCATCCCAGATGAACTCTGGCGTGCGGATCTTTTGTGCTTGCCTGCGCAACGCCCAATCGCGGGCCGCACGACTGCTACGACCCATTGAGAGCTTGGCAAGCAGTTGTGCGAACCATTGCACATAGGTCACAAACCAGACCCGAATTGCGAGCATTGATGGTGTGAACACCAGCGTCAGCATCGTCGCAATCCCAAGGCCAAAGACGACAGCTGTTGCAAGTTGCTTCCACCACAAGGCGGTCGGGCTATCGATCGAATACCCACCATTCATGAAATCAAGGCTGAGCCCGAACATCATGGGCGCAAGGCCTGCCATTGTGGTGATGGTAGTCAGTAGAACCGGACGAATACGCGCTTCGGCCGTGCGCGTGATCGCCTCGGTGCGCGGCATGTATTTGCTGTATTCCTGATAGGTATCGATCAAGATGATGTTGTTGTTCACCACGATGCCAGCCAAGGCGACAATGCCGGTGCCTGTCATGATGATCGAAAACGGCTGATCCATCACTAGCATGCCGACCAATGAGCCGGCAGTCGACATCACAACAGCCATCAGAACGAGGATCGAGTTATAGATGCTGTTGAACTGCGCCAGCAAGATAATGAACATCAAGCCAAGCGCGCCCATAAACGCTGTTTGCAAGAACGCACCCGACTCGGCTTGTTCTTCTTGGTCGCCAGTCCATTCCCAATCGATTGATGCGGGCAGGGGATCAGTTTCCAACCATTCAGTTAGCACCGCGATACGCTCGTTTGCGTTCAAGGGTGCCTCGGATGTGTCGCCATTATTGACCAGCTCGGTCAGCCCGACGGACGTGGTGTCACCCAGTAGTGTAACGACATCGTACCGGTCCATCCCAAGGGCGTCTTCGCTAACGACTTTGACAATCGCTGCGGGCTCACCATCGACGGTCAGGTTTGTCAGGCCAGCCTCGACGCCTGCTTTGACGTCAAAATAGCGTTGCTGATCAATGCGGTCGATCTGCGCCAGCTTGCTAACCGGCGTCCGCGTCGTGAAGCTGGAAAGCGGGACCAACCCGGATGACGTGCGAACCTTAAGGTTATCAAGCGTCGACAAAACGCGGTCTTCATCGGGCAGACGCACACGAATATCGATCTCATCATCGCCTGTGGCGGGGGTGTAGCTATCAAGGTAGATGCCGCGCGTCACCAGTTGCACCATCGCGCCAACCGTTGCGACATCAGCACCGAAGCGTCCGGCTTTTTCCACGTCCACATCGATCTGCCAATCGATGCCGGGCAGCGGCAGACTGTCCTCAATGGTGATAAGACCCGGTGTTTGATCAAACTGTGCACGTGCAATAGCGGTCGCTTCCAGCAGGTCGTCCCAACTGTTGCTTTTCATGCGCAGATGAACGGGTTTGCCAGAGGCAGGACCGCGGGCTTGTGCAAGGATTTCGGTCTGAATACCGGGGATCGTATTTAGCTCCGCCTGTAATTCCGCCAAGACAACATCGCCATCAAGCTCTGCAATGCCAGCGCGGTCTTCCCAGGGAATTGTTTCAAGCTGTACCTGACCGATTGTATCGCTGGGTGTGCTGGCACCACTGGAATCGGTATTTAGCCCGCCATCGCCCGCGAATGAAAACGCAGTGATCACGCCGGGGTGGGCCAGCACGATATCTTCGGCTTGCCGGACCAGTGCGTCTTTTTCCTCGAGCGACAGGTTACCGCGCGCGCGCACATAGACGATCGCTTGCTCTGGCTCGGATTCAACAAAGAACTCAACCCCATTGTTGTTCGCGCCGTAGTAGCCAAAGATCGAAAAGACGATGAACACCACCGCACCGACTGTGACCAATGGCATCACCGGGTTACCCGCGATGAAGTTCATGAAATGCCCAAACGGGGTGCGGCGGTAGCCTGCTTTGATGGTTTTCGCTTCACGCTCGATTTTTGCAGCGCCCATTGTGATCGACAAAAGGAAGGCACCTATCAAGAAAAGCAGCATGCCGGGCAGCGACGCACTTAGTCCGTCTGTTTGCACGGCCTCTCCGGTCAGGTAGCCGGGGTTCAACGTTAGCATCGCGCCAGTGAACACAACCATAACAGCCGGAAGGACCAAAAGCGCCCGCACGAACCACGGCAGACGGGCACGCAACGCGTCAGAAGCATTGCCGAACATGCGGCTCATACGGCCAGTGACACCGCCCATGACCGGCAAATAAACCAAGGCCACAACCAAAGAAGCCGACAGCACAAAGATCAACGTGACCGGCAACATCCCCATGAATTGCCCCGGCACGCCGGGCCAGAACAGCATAGGCAGGAATGCGCAGAGCGTCGTTGCGGTAGAGGATATGATGGGCCAGAACATGCGCTTTGCCGCCTCGACATAGGCATGCATCGGTCCAGTGCCTTCTTTGATGCGTTTGTCGGCGTATTCGACAACGACAATGGCACCGTCCACCAACATACCCACCGCAAGGATCAGACCGAACATGACGATGTTGGAAATGGTAATTTCCATGACCGCAAGCAGCGCGAAACATAACAAAAACGAGGTCGGAATTGCAAAACCAACCAGCAGTGCAGGGCGCGTACCCAAAGCGGCCAAAACAACGATCATGACAAGCGCGATAGCCGTCAGCACGGACCCCTCAAGCTGGCTGACCATGGATGCTACGTTGCGCGACTGGTCGTTGGAGGTGCCAACTTGGATCGCGGCTTGCAACTCTGGTGACCAGCTGGCGCGTTCTTCTGCGACGACCTCACGGACAAGGGCGGTGGTATCAATCAGATTGAAACCTTTGCGTTTCACAACCTGCAAAGCGACCGTGTTCACCCCGTTAAAGCGTGCTGTTCCAAGGCGGTCCTCGAATGTCAGGCGGATGGTGGCAAGATCACCCAGCGTGATCACGCGGTCACCGTTGGTTTTCACAGGCAGGTTGTAGACGTCTTGTGCTTCGTCAAAAGACGACGGAATTTTGACTGCAAACGTGCCTTGTGCCGTTTCGACTTCACCGGCGGCGATCAGCAAGTTGTTGTTTGTGACAACACCGATCAATTCGCCAGCCGTGACGTTGTAGGCTTCCAAACGTAGCGGATCGATGACGACTTCGAGCATCTCATCACGTTGACCGGCAAGACCTGCCTCAAGAACCGCTTCGAGCCCTTCAATGCGATCTTGCAAGTCTTTCGCCACGCGCAGCAGCGTGCGTTCGGGCACTTGACCCGTCAGGTTCACGATTACAATTGGGAATTCAGAGAAGTTAATCTCATTGATGGAATACTGATCCGCACCATTGGGAAACTGCGCTTGGGCGTTGTTCATCGCCGATCGGATATCCGCGAGGATTTTGGTCTTATCCCATCCAAATTCGAATTCCAGCGCGACGCCTGCATAGCCTTCGGCAGCGGTCGCTGACATCGTTTTTAGCCCGTCGAGATCAGAAAGTTCCGTCTCCATTGGTTTGACAAGTAGCGTTTCGCTGTCTTCAGCCGAGATACCCGGAAAGGGGACAGAGACGAAAATCGCGGGGATCTCAATATCAGGTTCGCCTTCTTTGGGCAGGCCAACATAGGCCATGCCACCCGCCAAAAGAGAGAGGCCGATGAAAGCCAGAACCATACGCGCCCGCGAGGCTGCCCAGTCAACTAAACCTGTCATCCTTTGGCCTCTGTCCATGTGGGCGCGACACGCACACCGTCTATTACAAACTCTTGCCCGATGGTTATGATATCGATGGTTTCAGGTAAATCTGTCACCCAAACACCCTCGGCCGTATCGCGCAGCAGTGTCACGGGCATGAATTTTGCAACGTCGCCTTCGCTGACAGTGCGGACGCCAAGAACGCCGTCATCATCAAGCGTCAGCGAGGACTGGGCGATTAAATGCGCAGTCCGCCCCTCGGACGCGATCAAAATATCTGCTGTCAGACCATCACTGATGCTCAGGTCATCGTTGGCAACAGTCACTTCGACACGGAATGTCCGCGTCAGCTCATCCGCACTGCGCGACAGGAAGGTCACGCGCCCCCGAACTTCGCGGCCACTGGTCAGGCGTGCGCCGGCAATCGCACCGACACTTACCTTGTCGACGTCTGCCTCTGGCACAAAGCCGACAAGTTTGATTTCTTTAAGCTGAATGATCGTGGCACATGGTGTCCCGGGCTGCATCAATGCGCCAAGTTCAGCAGTATCCGTCTCCAGCAACCCAGAAAACGGGGCCGAGATTTCAAGTTTTTCGATGTCGCGCGTGGCCGAAGCAACAGCCGCTTGCGCCGCCTCAATACCGGCGCGCGCAGATACCACAGCGGAATTTGCGCGCTGGACACCCGCGGTTGCAGCATCCATCGCTGCTTCGGCACTTGCTAATCGTGTCTCGGAGGCAAAACCATCTTCGGACAGTTTGCGCGCCGCATTGAGGTTAATTTCGGCTTCGCGGACGCGCGCATTGGCTTCGATCACGCCTGCTTGTGCTTCGGGCACGCGGCCTTCAGCCTCGGCCAGGCGTGCACGGGTTTCTGCCAAAGTCGCTTCGCGTGTGCCGGGATCAAGGCGGCACATCACATCGCCTGCATTGACGAACGCGCCTTTGCGCAATGGCTCCGAGATCACAAGTCCAGAGGTTTCAGCGGCAACGGTCACTTGGCGCGAGGCCTCGGTTTGCCCGCGCAGGACGACAGCGCTGTCGATCGTTTGTGCAACGGAATGCATCGCAACAACACCGATGAAAGATTCGCCACTTGTTTCGGCCTCGGTTGTGTTACTGGCCGTGACGTCATCCATTTGCTCTGTTGCGGCGTCACCTTGGGCAAAACCAACGAGGGTTTCGCGCTCGAATACTACAAAATAGAGGCCTGCAAGCACCAAGACGGCTGTAATCACCGGTATGATTTTCATATCGTTTTTCCCACCGGGCAACGCAAAATGGCGTCTGCCCTTATTACTTTGCTGTTTTTTCTACGTACAAGTCGTGCCGCAGATCATTCAATCATACTAAACCATTCAGTTCAGTTTAGCGGTGATGTGTCCCTACGGCAAGCGCACTTTTGCGTGTCACGTGCTGGATTTATGGAATCAGGCGTATCACCGCTCTTGTTCATCATGCTGGCTTCACGATATGTAGCCGCAAGACGTTAACAGACGCGCCGGTAGTTGGAGATCAAGGTGAGCAATAACGAAAGCTTTATTGATGAAGTGACCGAAGAGGTTCGCCGCGAAAAGCTCTATGGCTATTTGCGTCGCTACGGATGGATCGCTGTTGCGGCGGTTCTTCTTCTTGTGGGTGGTGCGGCGTTCAACGAATACCGCAACGCTCAAGCGCGCGATGCAGCCCAAGCCACAGGTGATGCGCTACTATCAGCGCTAGAAGAAACCGATCCAGAGGCGCGTGTCGCAGCAATGCAAGAGGTCGCAGCAGAAGGGACCGCTGCTGCAGTAACGCGCCTGTTGCAGGCGTCGACGCAAGAAGAAGCTGGCGATATTGAAGGTGCTGCAGCGACGTTGAATGCGGTCGCAAACGATGCGGATGCGCCGGAGATGTACCGCGACTTAGCGGCGATCAAAGCGGGGATGTTGCCGACCCAAGACGCAGACGCGCGCCGTTCAGCACTTGAGGCATTGTCCCAGCCGGGGCAGCCGTTCCGGCTGTTGGCGCTTGAACAGATGGCCTATATGACATTGGCGACCGGCGATACCGAAGCCGCGCTTGTCACTTTGCGCCAGATCGAGGAAGACGCGGCAGTATCGCGTGGCTTGCTAGAACGCGTGCAGACGCTCATGGTGGCGTTGGGCGAACCTCTGCCCGAGCCCGTGTCCGAATAAACGCGCAGATTGGATCTGACAGTGACTTTAAGAGTTTGCCTTGCCGCCGCCCTGAGCCTGACGTTGTTGGCAGCATGCGGCGATACTGATGTCATTTTACCGGGCGAACGTTTTGATATTCGCGATCAGCCGGAAATGGTGAACCGGACATTGCCGATCAGTCTGCCACAGGCACAAACCAACGCAGCTTGGACGCACCGTAACGGGTCACCGGCCCACAGCATCGCGCATCCTGCACTAGCCCCCGATCTAAGCCCGCTTTTTGCCACAGACATCGGTGAAGGGGACAGTCGCCGCGCGCGGATCACGTCTCATCCGGTGGTCTCAAATGGTGTGATTTTCACACTTGATGCCCGTGCCACTGTGATGGCGACAAATGCGGATGGCAGCACGTTGTGGTCCCGCGATCTGACCCCGCGCCGTGATAACGCCAGTGATGCGTCTGGTGGCGGTGTTTCGGTTGGCAACGGCCAAGTTTATGTCACAACCGGGTTTGGTGAGATTACAGCGCTTAACGCAGCAACCGGCGCCAAAGTTTGGGTGCAGGATCTGGACGCACCCGCCAACGCGGCACCAACGCTGCGCGGTGATCTGGTCTACGTGGTTGCACGCGATAGCACCGCTTGGGCGCTTGATACGTCCAATGGTCGTATCCGGTGGCAGCAGTCCGGTTCACCCTCGACCGCGAATTTCGGCGGCGGTGCATCACCTGCCACAAGCGGTGAATTCGTCGTGTTTCCGTTTCCGTCCGGCGAAGTGCTGGCAACCTATCCGCGTGGCGGCATCACCCGTTGGTCGACCGTTGTGTCTGGCGACAGGTTGGGCAGTGCGTCAGGTGTGATCAACGATATTGCCGCCGATCCCGTGATTTCCGGCAATCGTGTCTACATCGGTAACTTTGGTGGACGCACAGTCGCCATGAACCTGCAAGAAGGTACACGTCTTTGGACCGCAGCCGAAGGTGCAGTCAGCCCGGTTTGGCCTGTTGGTACTGCGATCTACCTGATCAATGACATCAACCAGTTGGTCCGTCTTGATGCCGAAACAGGCGAACCTGTTTGGCGCACTGCGCTGCCTCGGTTTGAAGACGAGGAGCGCACGCGTCGCCAAAAACGTGTCTTTACACATTATGGCCCGGTGCTTGCAGGTGGTCGCCTGATCGTGACGTCATCGGACGGATTGATCCGTCAGTTTGATCCGACGTCCGGTGCTCTGTTGGGCGAGATCGCGTTACCCGGCGGCGCGGCCTCTGGTCCGGTGATCGCAAATCAAACGCTTTACGTGCTGAGCAAGACTGGCCAATTGCACGCTTTCCGTTAGCGCTGAATTGGTGTAGGCGCACCAATTCAACGCCTTTGGAGCCGAATAGATGAGCTTTACCCTCGCGATTGTGGGACGTCCCAATGTGGGCAAATCCACTTTGTTCAACCGTTTGGTTGGCAAGAAACTGGCTTTGGTCGATGACCAGCCGGGGGTGACGCGCGACTTGCGTGAGGGCGAAGGGCGCATTGCCGATCTGCGCTTTACCGTAATCGACAGTGCCGGTCTGGAAGAGGCGACCGATGATAGCCTTCAGGGCCGCATGCGCCGCCTGACGGAACGTGCGGTCGAGATGGCCGATGTGTGTCTCTTCATGATCGACGCGCGGGCAGGGGTTTTACCTGCGGACGAGGTCTTTGCCGATATCCTGCGCAAGAAAAATGCCAATGTGATCCTTGCCGCCAACAAAGGCGAAGGCAAAGCCGCCGATGCCACTATATTAGAGGCCTACGCGTTGGGTTTGGGTGAACCGATCCGTATTTCTGCCGAACATGGCGAAGGTATGGGTGAATTGATGGATGTCCTGCGCCCGATCTCTGATGCACATGCGGAAAAAGCGGCGGCTGATGCGCCTGATGTGGATGTGGATGTCGGCGAAGACGATGAGGACGCGCCGCGCGTTCCGACCAAGTCGAAACCTTTGCAGATTGCCGTTGTGGGCCGCCCGAACGCGGGTAAATCCACGCTGGTCAACAAAATCATTGGTGAAGAGCGTCTTTTGACCGGTCCCGAGGCCGGAATTACGCGTGATGCGATTTCAGTCCAGCAGGATTGGGACGGGGTGCCGATGCGTATCTTTGATACGGCCGGTATGCGCAAAAAGGCCAAAGTGCAGGAAAAACTCGAAAAGCTGTCAGTGTCGGATGGCCTGCGTGCAGTGAAGTTTGCCGAAGTCGTCGTTGTGTTGCTGGATGTGGAAATTCCGTTTGAACAACAAGACCTGCGCATTGCCGATCTGGCCGAGCGCGAAGGCCGTGCAGTCGTGATCGCGGTCAATAAATGGGATGTTGAGGACGAAAAACAGACCAAGCTCAAAGAGCTGCGCGAAAGCTTTGAGCGTCATTTGCCGCAACTGCGTGGTGCCCCGCTCGTCACTGTCTCTGCGAAAACGGGCAAAGGTTTGGACCGTTTGCAGCAGGCGATCATGCGTGCGCATGAGGTGTGGAACCGCCGGATTTCAACAGCAAACCTGAACCGTTGGTTGATCGGTATGCTAGAGCAGCATCCGCCACCCGCACCGGGCGGCAAGCGGATCAAGATGCGCTACATGACGCAAGTGAAGACACGGCCACCTGCGTTTGTCGTCATGACGTCGCATCCGGATATGATGCCGGAAAGCTATAAGCGTTACCTTGTCAACGGGTTACGCACCGACTTTGATATGCCAGGCACGCCGATCCGGTTGTTCTTGCGCGATCAAGGCGACAAGAACCCATATAAAGACAAGAAGTCTTCGCAGCCTTCACGATTGTCAAAGCACCTTAAGAAGGGACCGGGCGATCGGTAGTGCGGGATTTGGCGATCACGCCAAGCAGTATCAGCACACCAACGCCTGCCAGAATAGAGACAGATAGTGTGGCGGTGCCGTTGGCGACAATGATCCCAACCAGCGCCCAAATGACCGTCAGGCCATACGCGACGGAGCGGCTGCGCAATAAAACGGGTGCTGCCAAGATCAACGCGCCGATGATCCCGATATAAGCCCAGCCCATTGCGCCGGTGAGAAGCCCGTAGCCCGCAGAGGTGCTTGCCAGCGAGACGAACGACGCCGCAGTCAGCCAGCCTGCGTAGATGCCCACAGGTACTTTTAGCCACCAAAAATCCTTAAGCGGTGCACGCAAGAGGGCGAAAATGGCAGTTGCCGCCATCACGAAGATCAAAACCGTGGCCCAAACCGCACTTGTATTCGCAACAGCAAGCCAAGGTGTGCCGGCAGCAAGGCTGAGGATGAGGGGCAGGCGGGTGCGGTCCCATGCAGGATCATCCCCACGTTTAATCAGGCCAAAGACAGCCGATACAATCAACCAGCCATAAATCAGACCCCAGATCGCAAAGGCGTAACCTTCCGGCTGGACCGGCGGGTCAATTTGCGGATTTGGCAATTGATCAGCGCGAAAGCCACTGAAAGGCCGGGTCAGCGCAGGCGAGACAACAAACGTTGCGGTGAAGAGAAGGGTGAGGAGGGCATATAATTTTGTCATAGTTGTCAACATAGCGCCCTGCGAATTGGTTCCATCAAAAAGGTCGGGAAAAGCCCACTTGTTTGCGCCCTGACCTTGCGTCAACATCTTGATATGCAAGCAAGGACAGGCCCATGAAACGCATCGCAATATTCATCGACGGGACGTGGAACCGACCGGACGCGGAACATCCAACGAATGTTGTGCGTCTGTCGCGCTGCCTTTTCGGATCGGACGTGGACGGCAACACGCAGCAGGTGATCTATTCACCCGGTGTGGGGTCTGGTACCGGCAGCAACTGGGTTGGTAAGAAGCTGGATCGCATCTTGGGCGGCGCGCTTGGCTGGGGGTTGACCAACATAATTGAGGACGCGTACCGCAACTTGGTTTTCGCGTATGAGCCGGGGGATGAGATTTACATCTTTGGTTTTTCGCGGGGCGGGTTTGCTGCGCGATCCTTGGCAGGCTTGATCCGCTCTTGTGGGATACCGCCGCGTAGACACCTGAACCGTATTCCGCAGGCGATTGCGCGTTATGTCAGCCGCGACGCTGATACCAAACCGGACGATCCCAGCAGCTATTTGTTTCGCGAAGATTTTGCACCGTACACCGCCACAAGTGCATCCGAGTTTAAGTGGCGCCGCGACAGGGGTGCGACAGAAGCGATTAATCTCAGCATCACCTATTTGGGGATTTGGGACACGGTCAAGGCGCTTGGCTTGCCGAAATTCGTCCCCGGTGCTGCGCACTTCAACGCAAAGTACGAATTCCATGATGCTGATCTCAGCCGGTCAGTTTCAGCCGCCCGACATGCCATTGCGATTGATGAGCGGCGCAAGACGTTTCCGTCGTCGCCTTGGGCCAATCTAGACCGTTTGAATTCAGACGCCGATCCTGTGAAAGGCCCCGATTATGCGCAGCAGTGGTTCCCCGGCAATCATGGGTCGATCGGCGGTGGTGGGGCGCGTGTAGGTCTGTCGTCGGTTGCTTTGCTTTGGATCGCACAAGGTGCCGAACGCGCGGGCTTGCGTATTTCATGGGAAGAGTTTGACAGGGTCGCAACACGTTTTGATCCCGCTAAAGAGTCATTAGACAATAAATTCGGACCAGCGGGCTTTTCTGGTCTTTTGATGAATAAGCTGCAGCAAGAGCGCGAAGGCCCCAAAGAGGTCGAAGATATTTCGGTCGCGACCTTGGACAGGTATCGTGCTGACCCCGATTACAGGCCTAACACGTTGAATTTCATCAAGGATGATTTGGATGACCGGTCCAAGACAGAGTTGGATGCGCTACGCGACTGGTTGGTTGCGCGTGATGGTGGGCCGACACATGAAATCGACAGCACCCTGCGTCCACGTGATTGGGCAGCGCCGCAAAATGCAGCGCTGCCGTCTGATCATGCCATTTGACCGTCAGCAGTGATCCGCGTTTTGCCGCGCAAGTAGGGGTGGAGCGCCGCAGGCAATACGACTGATCCGTCTTCCTGCTGACCGTTTTCCACCACCGCAATCAGTGCCCGACCAACGGCAAGGCCTGAGCCGTTCAGCGTATGCACAAACTGCGGTTTGCCGCCACCTTCGGGTTTGTAGCGGGCGTTCATGCGGCGTGCCTGATAGTCGCCAGCAATAGAAACAGAGCTGATCTCGCGGAAAGCATCCTGGCCCGGCAACCACACTTCGATGTCATGGGTTTTGCGCATGCCTGCGCCAAGATCGCCTGTGCACAGCACAACGGTGCGGTAGGGCAATTCCAGATTTTCGAGGATCGCTTGGGCGCAACCAGTCATCTTGTCATGCTCGGCGGCACTGTCTTGGGGACGGGTGATGCTGACCATCTCGACTTTTTCAAACTGGTGTTGGCGCAACATGCCCGATGTATCGCGCCCGGCTGATCCCGCTTCGGAACGGAAGCACTGGGTGTGGGCCACGTAGCGGCGCGGCAGATAGCTTTCATCGATGGTCAGGCCATTGACGATATTGGTCAAAGTGACCTCTGCGGTAGGGATCAGCCACCAGCCGTTTGTCGTCTGATAGCTATCCTCGCCGAATTTGGGCAACTGCCCTGTACCATACATCATCTCTTCGCGGACAAGCACGGGGGTGATCGTTTCGGTCAACCCGTGCTCTTCGACATGCACGTCCAGCATGAATTGCGCCAGAGCACGGTGCAGGCGCGCGACAGCGCCCGATAGCAGCACAAAACGACTGCCAGAAAGTTTGGCGGCCGTTTCAAAGTCCATGCCGGGACGAATGGCTGCGATTTCAAAATGCTCAACAGGTTTGAACGAAAAATTGCGCGGGCTGCCATGACGGTGGATTTCCACGTTGTCGTCTTCGTCGTCGCCGTCTGGAATGGTCTCGTCAGGGATGTTCGGGATCGCCATCAGAAAATCGGTCAAGGCGACATCTTCTGCCTTGGCTTCATCATTGAGGGCTGCGATTTGTGATTTCTTCTCGGCCACCAGCGCGCGCAGACGTTCAAACTCGGCGTCATCGCCGCGGCCTTTTGCAGCACCGACTTCCTTGGCGGCTTTGTTTGCTTCGGCTTGCGCCGTTTCGGCAGCAAGGATTTTCGCGCGGCGTGCTTCGTCCATCGCCAGAATTTGGGACGACACAGGTGCAATCCCACGGCGAGACAGTGCCGCATCAAATGCAGCGGGGTTGTCACGGATTGTGCGAATGTCATGCATAGCATCGGTCCTTTATGGGTGTTTGCGTGGGTCATATGCCCGATTGTGGCCCCTAAGTGAACTGCGAAATTCGAGGCGGCGTTCACTGATACGGCCCAGCCGTTTGACGCAATTCGCTTAATCACGATTGCTTTCCTTTGACACTCTCCCCATATGGCAATCAAGCCTGCGCTAGACAGGGCTAATCGCGGTTGCCATTCATGGGTGGCGGTCATAATGTGCCGCGACTTTCTAGGCGAACACCGCAAGATAATAAGGGATGGAATATGAGAGCCGAAGACCTAATCATGCTGCTACTGATCTTCGCGATCATGTATTTCCTGTTGATCCGTCCACAACAGAAAAAGCTCAAGCAACACGCCGCAATGCTGGAAGGTTTACGCCGGGGTGATCAGGTGATCACGCAAGGCGGCGTCGTTGGCAAAATCGTCAAAGTCAAAGAAGACGATAGCAACGAAGTCGAAGTCGAGATCGCCAAAGGCGTGAATGTCCGAGTGGTAAAGTCGACAATCGCCACAGTCATGAACAAGACCGAACCGGCAAAAACCTGACTTTGCCGAAAAGGCGCGCTTGATGCTTAATATTTCGTTTCCCAAGCTCTTGATGATCTGGCTGACGGTCATTGTCGGTTTGACCTTTGCGATGCCCAATGGGTTTTATGGCCGGGTCGAAACCCATAATGACGCAATGGCAATCATTGAGACTGGGCAAACGAGTGCGCAGCTTGAGGCTGACGCGGCACAGTGGCCCAGCTTTTTGCCATCCAACCTTGTGAACCTTGGCCTTGATCTGCGCGGTGGTGCGCATCTGCTGGTCGAAGTGCAGGTCGAGGACGTACATGCGTCCTTCCTTGAAGGGTTCTGGCCAACAGTCCGTGACGCACTTGCCGCTGAACGTGACACGGTTGGTTTTGTAACCCGCGACGACAGCCCGCCGACCGAATTGCGCGTGCGTATTTCCCAGCAAGAGGGTGCAGATCGCGCATTTGAGATTGCGCGCGGATTGGCGACACCCGTTGCATCGTTCACGGGGGCTGCGGCCACCAACATTGATGTCCGCGTTAACGGTACATTGCTCACGATCACGCTGAGCGAGGCCGAGAAGGTCGCGATGAACGAGCGCACAATCATGCAAACGCTTGAAATCATCCGGCGCCGGATCGACGAAGTGGGAACGCGCGAACCGACCATTCAACGCCAAGGCTCCGAGCGGATTTTGGTGCAAGTGCCGGGTGTTGGATCCGCTGAAGAGGTTATCTCGCTGCTCGGCACCACGGCGCAGCTGACATTTAATCCCGTTGAGGGAACGACAAGCGACCCCGATGCCTCTGCCGGAACGGGCAATATTATTGTGCCGTCGCAAGAATCTCCCGGCCTGCTTTATATTCTCGAGCGGCGCCCGGTTGTGACGGGCGAGGATCTTGAGAACGCACAGCTTGATTTTGACCAAAATGGCCGTCCTGCAGTGGCTTTCCGGTTTAACACATCAGCCGCGCGAGAATTCGGTGACTACACGCTGGAGAATATCGGTAGCCCGTTTGCAATTGTGCTCGATAACGAAGTGATTTCCGCCCCAACGATCCAAAGCCATATTCCGGGTGGATCAGGGATTATCACTGGTAATTTCTCGGTCGAAGAAGCGACCAACCTTGCCGTTCTGTTGCGCGCCGGTGCGCTGCCTGCTGAATTGACCTTCCTTGAAGAACGCACGATTGGCCCTGAATTGGGGGCTGATAGTATCGCAGCAGGCCAGATTGCTTGTATCGTCGCGGGTATCGCGATCCTGGTTTACATGGTGTTGAGCTATGGATTGTTTGGCCTGTTTGCCAATGTCGCCTTGGTAATCAACGTTGGTCTGATCTTTGGTTTGTTAAGCATTGTCGGTGCCACGCTTACCTTGCCGGGTATCGCGGGCATCGTTTTGACCATCGGTATGGCGGTAGACGCCAACGTGATTGTGTTTGAGCGAATACGCGAAGAGCTGAAGACTGCCAAAGGTCCCGCGCGGGCGATTGAGCTGGGTTATGAAAAGGCGCTTTCGTCAATCATTGACGCCAACATCACCACATTCATAACGGCTGTGATCCTCTTCACGATGGGCTCTGGCCCGGTCAGTGGCTTTGCCGTGACATTGGGCTTTGGCATCATCACATCCGTCTTCACTGCGATCTTCGTGACGCGATCCCTGATCGTGATCTGGTTCTCGCGCACCCGTCCCAAGACAATCGAGGTTTGATATGCGCTTAAGACTGGTTCGCGATAACACATCCATTGATTTCTTTAGCAAGGCCCGCATTTGGCTGGGTATTTCGATGGTCGCGATGGTGATCGCTTTTGCATCATTCTTGATCCAAGGGTTGAACTACGGCATCGATTTTCAGGGCGGGACAAGCATCCGTACTGATAGCTCCATTCCCGTTGATGTTGCCGCGTACCGTACAGCGCTTGACGCACTTGATCTGGGCGATATCTCGATCGCACCGATTGATGACCCGCTCTTTGATGATGATCAATATGTAGCCCTTGTGCGTGTTCAAGCCCAAGAAGGCGACGAGCGTATCGCGTCCGAGACGATCATCGCGATCCAAGCGGCGCTGCGCACGGTTGATCCAGGTATGACGTTCCCATCGGTCGAATCCGTTGGTCCCAAAGTGTCGGGCGAGCTGATCCAGACGGCGATCATTGCTGTTGCTTTGGCTGTTGTGGCGATCCTTCTTTATATTTGGATGCGATTTGAGTGGCAGTTTGCGGTCGGCGCGGTCCTCGCGCTGAGCCATGATGTCATCCTGACCATCGGTATATTCTCGGAATTGCAGATCAAGTTTGATCTGGCGATTATTGCGGCCCTTCTGACCATCGTGGGCTATTCGATCAACGACACAGTGATCGTCTTTGACCGCGTGCGGGAAAACCTGCGTAAGTATAAGAAGAAGGACCTCAAAGAGGTGTTGAACATCTCGATCAATGAGACGCTTAGCCGGACGTTGATGACCTCTGTCACGACAATGCTGGCGCTTTTGGCGCTGTTTATCCTTGGCGGTGACGTGATCCGTGGTTTTGTCTTTGCGATGATGTGGGGCGTTTTGATCGGTACTTATTCGTCGATCTTTGTGGCGTCCGCTATACTACTGGTGCTTGGCGTAAAGCGCGACTGGTCGAAGAAAGACCCAAGTGCGGGCACCAAATACGGTCATATCGATACCTGAAGGGGGCACCATGCGCCTGAACGAAATCAGCTATAACGATGCGATGCCAATCGATGGATATGGCACAGGGTTCTTCCGCGTCGGCGGCAAGAGGTATGACGGTGCGTTGCTTGTCCTACCAAATGGCGTGACCTCTTGGGGTGGCTTTGATGATACGGCCACGTTGCTTGCACAAGTCGCCGAGATTGACGTGCTATTTGTCGGCACCGGGGCGGAGATTGCACACCCTCCCAAAGACTTTCGCACCACATTGGAAGACGCTGGCATAGGGGTTGAGACGATGGCCTCACCTGCGGCCTGCCGCACTTACAACGTGCTGTTGTCAGAGGGGCGGCGCGTGGCTGTGGCCCTGATACCAATCTAGATGCTGACTGTCCAAAATTTGACCTGCGCGCGCGGCGGCGTGCCGGTTCTGGCTGGCGTCAGCTTTGCGGTGAATGCGGGCAATGCGTTGATTTTGCGCGGTCCCAATGGGGTTGGAAAAACGACGCTCTTGCGGACATTGGCGGGTCTTCAGCCAGCAGTTGTCGGCGATGCGAGCTACCCCGAAGATGAGGGCGCCTACGCGAGCCACGCTGACGGTATTAAGACAGCACTCACAGTGACCGAAAACCTGAAATTTTGGGCTGAAGTTCATGGTGCGCCGTTGCCGGAGAGCATTTTTGAAACCTTCGACTTGGCTGACCTGCGCGACCGCCTTGGTGGGACACTTTCGGCCGGCCAAAAACGCCGTCTCGGTTTGGCCCGACTTGGTGTGATCGGGCGCAAGGTCTTGTTCTTGGATGAACCAACAGTGTCGCTGGACGGGTTTTCGGTAAAACTCTTTGCCGACTGGTTGCAGAATACGCATCTGGCCGCTGGCGGCGTTGCGATCATCGCTACACATATTGACCTAGGGCTTGCCGCGCCGGAGTTGGACCTGACCCCGTTCAAAGCCGCAGAGGGCGCAGGCGGCGGGTCAGACGAGGCGTTCTTGTGATCGCGCTTTTGCTGCGTGATTTACGGTTGGCGATCCGGGCTGGCGGGGGCTTTGGCCTTGGTCTTGCGTTCTTTTTGATTGTTGTGGTGCTGGTCCCGTTTGGTGTTGGACCTGAGACTGAACTTTTGTCGCGGATCGCGCCAGGGATTCTTTGGGTGGCATCTTTGCTTGCGGCTTTGCTATCGCTCGACCGGATATTTGCGCTCGACTATGAAGACGGCTCTTTGGCGCTTTTGGCAACATCGCCGCTGCCGCTGGAAGGTGCGGCGATGGTTAAGGCGCTGGCCCATTGGATCACGACAGGGCTGCCGCTGACCCTTGCAGCGCCTACGTTGGGATTCTTGCTGAGCCTTGCGCCAGAGGCCTACACTTATCTGCTGATCTCGCTTTTGATTGGCACGCCAGCCTTATCGATGATCGGCACATTCGGGGCCGCGCTGACGGTGGGTTTGCGACGCGGGGGGTTATTGTTGTCGTTGCTGGTTTTGCCGCTTTATGTACCCACCCTGATATTTGGGGCAGAGGCCGTGCGGCGCGGGGCCGATGGTTTGGACCCGACAGGCGCGCTAATGCTAATGGCCGGGATCACGGCGGGATCATTCGCACTGCTGCCCTTTGCGACTGCGGCTGTGTTACGCATCAATCTGCGGTGATCGGGGATTGTTGGGATGGATGAGGAAGGATAGATAGCGCCTATGTCGATGTGGGAATACGCCAATCCGAAGCTGTTTATGGGGTGGACCAGACCGGTCCTGCCGTGGACCTTTGCGCTGGCTGGGATATGCTTGGTCGTGGGTCTCGTCTGGGGTTTCTTCTTTACGCCCGATGATTTCCGCCAAGGATCGACCGTCAAGATTATCTATCTGCATGTCCCCGCTGCCCTGATGGCGATCAACGCCTGGATCATGATGCTGGTGGCGTCGCTGATCTGGGTGGTGCGGCGGCATCATGTGTCGGCACTCGCCGCGCGTGCGGCGGCCCCTGTGGGTGTCGTGATGACGCTGATAGCGCTTTTTACGGGCGGTATTTGGGGGCAGCCGATGTGGGGGACATATTGGGCGTGGGATCCGCGTCTTACGTCGTTCCTGATCCTGTTTTTGTTTTATCTGGGCTACATCGCCCTTTGGGAGGCGATCGAAGACCCCGACACCGCTGCTGACCTGACATCCGTATTATGTATGGTGGGGTCGGTCTTTGCGATCCTGTCGCGCTATGCCGTGTTGTTCTGGAACCAAGGGCTACACCAAGGCGCGTCCCTGTCACTCGACAAGGAAGAGAACGTCGCAGACGTGTTCTGGTATCCGCTTTTGGTTTGCATTGCGGGGTTTGTGTTACTTTTCATCGCCTTGGTGTTGATGCGCACGCGCACCGAAATTCGCGCACGCCGTATCCGTGCATTAGAAGCGAGGGCGCAACGTGCCTGATCTTGGAGCCTATGCAGTTGAAGTGACAGCCGCTTACGCAGTGAGTATTTTGTTGTTAGCCGCTATCGTGGGCCTCAGCTGGCGGCGGTATGTTCGCGTGCGGGCCGCTTTGGAAAAGGTCGAGAAGAATGGCTAAGATTTCGCCGTTGATGATCCTACCGCCAGTGATTTTTGCGGCCTTCGCAGGTTTGGCGTTGGCTGGCATGATGCGCGATAACCCTGATGAACTGCGGTCAACCTTTGTGGGCAACCAAGCGCCCCCCGTTCCGGTTGAGGCTGTGCAGGGGACTGTTCAGTTGACCGATGATGACCTGCGGACAGGTGACATTACGCTTGTGAATTTCTGGGCCAGCTGGTGTCCGCCGTGCCGTGCCGAGCATCCCAACCTGCTGGATCTTCAGGCGCAAGGCTACCGCATTGCTGGTATCAACTTTCGCGATCAGCAAGATCAGGCGTCTGAGTATCTGACCAACTACGACGATCCATTTTTTGCCACCGGATTTGATTTGCGGGGCCGCAACGCGATTGACTGGGGCGTGACGGCACCACCGGAGACATTCATCGTGGATGGGGACGGGACGGTACTGTTCCGGTTCGTCGGGCCGTTGGTCGGGTCGGATTATGAACAGCGGTTTTTGCCGGAGTTGGCGAAGGCAATCGAATAAGGATCCGGGGTGAACCCCGGCATGCAGTAAAAAGCCCGGTCATTTGACCGGGCTTTTTACGTATATTGAGCAGGTTCTTAGGCAGCTTTCGCCAAGTTCCGCAGCACGTAGTGCAGCACGCCGCCGTTTTCGATGTATTCAATCTCAACGGCTGTATCGATGCGGCACTTTACGGTGATTTCTTTGACCGTGCCATCAGCCATCGTGATCTGCGCTGTCATTTCTTGCAGTGGCTTCACAGAGTCCAAACCTAGAATTGTCACAGTCTCTTCGCCGGTCAGACCCAGCGATTTGCGGTTGTCGCCGCCTGTGAATTCAAACGGCACCACGCCCATGCCAACAAGGTTGGACCGGTGGATACGCTCGAAACTTTCTGCGATCACGGCTTTGACGCCCAGCAGGGCTGTGCCTTTGGCCGCCCAGTCGCGTGAGGAACCCGCACCGTATTGCTCGCCCGCAAAGACGACCAGTGGTGTGCCAGCTTCTTGATGCGCCATGGCTGCATCAAAGATCGACGTCTGATCGCCATCGGGGCCTTTGGTGTAGCCACCTTCGACGCCATCCAGCATCTCGTTCTTGATGCGGATGTTGGCGAATGTGCCGCGCATCATGACTTCGTGGTTGCCGCGCCGCGACCCGTAGCTGTTGAATTCGCGCACAGGCACCTGCCGCTCGATCAGGTACTGACCGGCGGGCGTCGTGTCTTTGAACGAACCGGCTGGGCTGATGTGGTCGGTTGTGACCATGTCGCCAAGCACAGCGAGGACTTTGGCATCGTTCACGTTTTTGATCGTGCCAGCGTCCTTGGACATGCCTTTGAAGTAAGGCGGGTTCTGGACGTAGGTGGACGTCGCGGGCCAGTCGTAGGTTTCGCTGTCGGTTGTCTCGACAGCTTGCCATTTCTCGTCGCCTTTGAAGACGTCAGCGTATTTGCTGATGAACGCTTCGCGTGTGACAGTCTTTTCGACCAACTCGTTAATCTCGGTCGAGGTGGGCCAGATGTCTTTGAGATAGACATCATTGCCATCTTGGTCCTGACCAAGTGGTTCGACGGCCATGTCGATGTCCATCGTGCCCGCCAGAGCGTAAGCCACTACAAGCGGTGGCGAGGCGAGGTAGTTGGCGCGCACGTCAGGTGAAATGCGGCCTTCGAAGTTCCGGTTACCTGACAGCACGGATGTTGCCACCAGATCGCCTTCGGCAATCGCGTCAGACAGTTCTTTCTGGATCGGGCCAGAGTTACCGATGCATGTGGTGCAGCCGTAGCCGACAAGGTTAAAGCCGATCTTGTCGAGGTCTTCTTGCAGGCCAGCGGCCTCCAAGTATTCGCTGACCACCTGTGAACCGGGGGCCAGTGACGTCTTGACCCAAGGTTTGCGGTCGAGACCTAACGCAGCGGCTTTGCGCGCCACTAACCCTGCGCCGATCATAACGTAGGGGTTGGACGTGTTGGTGCAGGATGTGATCGACGCGATCACGACCTTGCCGGAGGACAGTGTGTAGTCTTCGCCTGCAACGACAACTTCTTTGTTCATTGGACGCTTGAAGGTTTCTTCCATCTCGCGGGTGAATGCGGTTTTGGCGTCGGTCAGTGCCACATAGTCCTGCGGGCGCTTGGGGCCGGAAATCGCAGGGACGATTGTGCCCATGTCGAGGTGCAGCGTGTCTGTGTAGACCGGTGCATAATCATCGCCGCGCCAGAAACCGTTTTCTTTGGCGTAGGCTTCGACCAATGCAATCCGGTCTTCGTCGCGGCCTGTGTTGCGCAGGTAACGCAGGGTTTCATTGTCAATGGGGAAGAAGCCGCAAGTCGCACCGTACTCAGGTGCCATATTGGCGATAGTTGCGCGATCGGCCAGTGGCAGCACATCGAGGCCCGCACCGTAGAATTCGACAAATTTGCCAACAACACCAAGTTCGCGCAGCATTTCGACGACTTTCAGCACAAGGTCGGTGCCTGTGGTGCCTTCGACCATTTGGCCTGTCAGCTCAAAGCCCACGACTTCGGGGATCAGCATGGAAACGGGCTGACCCAGCATTGCGGCTTCGGCTTCGATTCCGCCAACGCCCCAACCCAGAACGGCCAAGCCGTTGACCATTGTTGTGTGGCTGTCGGTGCCGACGAGCGTGTCGGGATAGGCCACGTCTTCGCCGTTTTGGTCTTTGTCTGTCCAGACGGTCTGTGACAAATATTCAAGGTTCACTTGGTGACAGATACCTGTGCCGGGGGGGACCACGCGGAAGTTGTTAAACGCGCCTTGGCCCCATTTCAGGAACTGATACCGCTCCATGTTCCGCTCATATTCGCGGTCGACGTTCATTTGGAACGCGCGTGGATTGCCGAATTCGTCAATCATGACCGAGTGGTCGATGACCAGATCAACGGGGTTCAGCGGGTTAATCTGCTGGGCGTCGCCACCCAACGCCACAATACCATCACGCATCGCCGCAAGATCAACCACAGCAGGCACGCCAGTGAAGTCCTGCATCAGCACGCGGGCAGGGCGGTAGGCGATTTCAATAGGGTTCTTGCCGCCATTATCGGCCCAAGCTGAGAAGGCTTTGATATCGTCTACGGACACCGAAAACCCACCGTCTTCAAACCGCAGCAGGTTTTCAAGAACCACTTTCAATGCAGCAGGGAGTTTGGAAAAGTCACCCAATCCCGCAGCCTGTGCTGCTGGAATAGAGTAGTAAGCGACCGATTGGTCACCGACTGTGAGGGTTTTGCGGGTTTTAGCGGTGTCATTGCCGACTGTGATCGTCATGGCGTTCCCTTTCGTGGCTTATGCAAATGCAAGGCTGGCTATATTTGTGATGCACCATGCAGAATCGTCATGCAATGCGGCGCTTTCGCGCGTTGTATACTATTGCACACAATAAAGATCAACGGCGTTCGCAACTGAAACATTGTTAACGCTACACTCGCAATTGGTTGATTGGTCATTACAGGCAAAGCTGACTAAACCGAGAGGACAATATCAGAATTGAGGCCTCCCATGCGTTACTTGCTGTCTATTTTATCGTTTCTCGGTTTTTTCCAAGTGACGCAAGCCGTAGCGCAAGACGGCCCTGTGGTTGTTGAGCTCTACACCTCGCAAGGGTGTTCGTCCTGCCCACCTGCCGACGCTATGCTGCATGACCTTGCAAAACGTGATGACGTGATCGCCTTGGCGCTGCATGTGGACTATTGGGATTATATCGGCTGGAAGGACGTTTTTGGTCGGCCCGAGAACACAGAGCGCCAGCATGCTTATGCGCGCGCTGCCAATGCGGCGACTGTCTATACTCCGCAAATGGTTATCGGTGGTGTGGCCCATGTGATTGGATCCCGCCCGATGCAAGTGATGGATGCAATCCAAGCACAAAGTGCACGTGGTCAGTCAGTTGAGGTCTCATTGACACGTCGCGGTGAAAATGTGGTCATTGCTGCGGATGCGGGCAGACGCGGGGATTATGTTGTTCAATTGGTGCGTTACACACCCGAGCAGACAGTTTCCATTCGGCGCGGCGAAAACGCAGGCAAGAACCTCAGCTATGCCAATATCGTCACGTCTTGGGATGTGATTGAACGCTGGGACGGCCGTTCGGCGCTGTTGATTGAGGCGAATGCATCGGGCGAAAGCCCTGTTGTTGTGATCGTGCAGCAATCCACCAGTGGTCCGATTGTCGGCGCAGCCGAGCTGCGTTAGCCGCCCTTGGGTTTCTTCCAACGTCTGTGAACCCAAAACCACTGTGCCGGGTTACGTGCTATCTGTGCCTCTAGTCGGGCGTTCATTGCGATCATCATATCCCGTGGGGCTGCGTGGGGAATGGGGGCTTCACACTCAACCTTGAAAGACACGCCGTCGTCGCGACGAATGCCGAAATAAGGGATGACGACTGCATCCAGCTTCAAGGCAATCTCTGCGGCTGACATGGATGTGCGGGCAGGGTGGCCCATGAATGGAATGATTTCGCCGGGTGCCGAGACATCGTAGAGCAATGTGCCGAGCCCGCCACCGCGCAAATGCCGCACAAATCCCATTGTGCCGCGCCGTCCCTGAGCAAAGACAGGCCCGCCCCATGACGTCATGGTTTTGGCATAGTGGTCGTTGAAATAGGCGTTCTGCATGGGGCGATACAGACCGCCGATGGAGTGCCCCATTGCGGTAAGGACTTGCCGGGGGGCTTCGTGATTTCCAAAATGCCCGGTGACGAAGATGACGGGGCGCTGCTGCGCAATTGCGGCTTCGATCGCGTCTAGCCCTGCGCCGCTTGCCTTGGTGCCAGCAAGCTTTTGACCGAATTCTTGCCAGGAATAGTTTTCGATGATTGTCCGGCCAAAATTGTCGCAACACGCTTGCGCCAGCTGCCGACGATCAATCACGCCCATATCTGGATAAATCAGCGCAAGGTTTTCTTCCGCGCGTTTGGTGTAACCGGACAGAGGGCCAATCGCACGGCGCAGCGCGCTGCCCATCATCGGGACCCGCGTTTCATAGGGAAGACGCATCAATGTGCTAATCAATCCACGCAATGCGCGGTCGGCAAACCAATCGGATTTCGACCCTTCAATTGTCGGCTCTGGTGTCACAAGGCCCCCGGCGTTTTCGCCAGACCTGTGCCGATCATGCTGTCACGGGTCACGAGTTTTGACAGCTCATCCGCGCGCCAGCCTTCGGTGCCGGCGGGGCGCGTAGGAATGACGACATAGCGCATGTCAGCGGTGCTGTCATGGACCCGTACCGTCGTCGCAGGCGGGAGGGTGACACCAAATTCGGCAAGTACCTTGCGCGGTTCCTTGACGGTCCGCGATCTGTAGGCGCGTGATTTGTACCAATCGGGCGGCAGTCCCAGCAGGTTGCGCGGGTAACATGAACATAAGGTGCAAACGACGATGTTATGTGTATCAGGCGTATTTTCTAACGCGATCAGTTTCATTGGTCCGATGTCGAACCCCATAGCGCGGGTGGCGGCACTCGCGTCTGTGAGAAGATCACTTCGGAATACAGGATCGGTCCAGGCGCGGGCCACGACGGCGGCCCCATTGGACGGAGTACGCGCGTCCATTGCGTCAATCTGGGCGTTGATTTCTTGGGCGGTTGTGACACCTTTTTCAATCAGCAGTTCGCGCACGGCGATTTCCATTTGTTGCCAATAGGTAAGCGGATGGTCATCATCGGGACGGTAAGGATGACCCGAAGGCGATAGGTGGTCATGGTGGTCATGTGGCATGAGGAGGCTCCACCGGTTCAAGCCAATGGCTATAGATTTCGGCGTCAATTGTATCGTCGGGCGGATCTGCATCTGGCCCCCACACCTCTGACATCGTGAAACGCATGCGCATCAGCGGCAGGGCGGGCCCATTGCGGCCGTAAGCCAGCTCTTCGGGGTTCGCAAAGGGGCCAAGAGTGCGTTCGATCCAACCCACTTTTCCACGTAAGTAGGAAGGCGTGCGGACATGTCCGGGGGGCATATCGTGACGGACGCGCATATACTGCGGGTTACTCACTTGCGGCCTCGCCATAAGTTGCACCGCGTGCTGCGACCTCTGTCATACGTTGGGCGAGCTCGGAGGTCGAATAGACACCTGCCTCGATCAGGTTCTGGTTCACGGACATGATCCAGCGCTCGTAGTAAGTCATTGTTTCAAATGCGTCTTCGCCCATATCTTCTAGGACGCGGCGCAAACCATCCACAGTGAAGTGTCCTTTGCCAGAAGCGATAATCATCAAGGCATCAACGCGTTTTTCCCACAAAGAGAAATCATGTTGGTCGGTCGGGATTTCCCCTGCGGCGTCTCCGCCCATATCGTGCCAGCGGCGGCCGCTGAAAGGTTCTGATTGGTCCGTCATAGGGCATAGCTTAGAACATTCGGAACCAGACGTGAATCATAATTCGCAATTCTTGTCAGTCTTCTGCACTATCTTCGTCAGGGTCGATCAATGTGATGACGCCGGCGTCAGCCATTTCACGAATTTCTTTTGTGATTGCGGCCATTGCTTTTTCTGCGTCAGCTTTCTTGATAGAGCCACGCTCCTCTGCGTCTTCTCGCAATTGTCCGGCCATCCGTTGAGAAACGCTCGACAATATAAACTCAGCCGACGCAACGAGGGCATCATCACCTTTCAAACCCGCGGCAAGGCCTGTGATGAGGACGTCGCCATCAACATTGCGGATGCAATTGGGAATATCGGTTGGCTTGACCCGTTGCGCGATGTCCTTGAACGTAAAGATCGCTTTGCGGACGTCACTGGCAAATTCGGGGTCTTGCGTCCCTAATCCTTCGAGCACATCTTCGCGGGTGTCGGTAAGTGTTGAGTTGAGGATCGCACCCAATCGCAGCACAGGTGTTTTTTCAAATGCGCGGGCGTCGGTCTGACCGTATTCCTGAGCCATTGCGGCACCTATGCGGCGCACGGCATCAGGCGCGATATTGGCAGTCTTTGACATTGCATATGTGATTCTCCGTGCCCGATCGCCGGGGGTTTGCGATAACACTTCGGCTGCTTTCCCTACGGGCAGTTTCGACAATGCGACGGCGCATATCTCGATGCTCTCTGCATGCATGATGGCGACAATCCGCTCAACGCTAAGATCGATAATGATCGGCCAGTGGTCACCGTTGCGCACGCTTTCCAATTGTTTGCGCAAGCGTCCCGCAAGGGTAGGGCTGAGGTGGTCGGCCAAAGCAACAATCGCGGCATCGCGGGTGCCCGGTGCTGTCATGCCAATCGCCTCAAGCTCGGCTGTGAACTCTTCGGCGACGGACGAAACGGTCGTTCGATCGATAAGGCGGATCGCGCCAAGTTCCTGTGTCAGCGCCAGTTGTAACGCCTCGGGGAGTTTGTCGAGAGAGAGACTATTGCCGTCACCAATCATCATCTGCACGACCATCGCCGCTTTGCGGCGGCGGGTCAGTGATGTGGGCGCATTTTGTGCTGAAAAATCCATACCAAGGTCATTACGTCGCCTTGGTAAAGGTTTGGTTAGCTGCGGCCCCTAAGAGCCCGGATGCGTTACCATAATGGACATTTTCTTAAGTTGCTCGACAGTATCGTGGTCAAGTTGGGCGGTATCGGCAGTGTTGTCGTGAATGCTGCGAACGTGCTCTTCGATCGCTGCGATCTCTTCATCGGTGAATTCACTTTCAGCCTTTGCGAAGCCGCAGATCGTGCGGCTGTCCTCGGATGCAGCTGATACGACGACACCATAAGTCATGCCGTGCTCGGCTGCTTTTTCCATGACGCCTGCAGGATCGTCCAGATCAGACCAACGCTTGCTGCCAACCTCTTGAAAGGCCCATGCGACCATAGGATCGGACATAACCAAGCCGTTGCTTGAGTAGTAATCAAGCCAAGCTTTGGGGTAGGTTTGAAACATGAACTTTGGCGTCGTGTATTCAATGTGAATACCAAGCGCATAACCAGTGGGAGCGAGCTTGTTAAGCTCCCCGAGCGTTTCACTGATCTTAAACTGCCTGGCGCTCATGTTCGTCAACTCGCTTTCCGGTTGCCAACTTGGTTCAAATTCAAATAGTGTCTGCCAAGCTGATGCGTGGAAGCATGATAGTGTCAACAAGGTCGCGGCAACAAGTGCTTTATCAGTGCTATCGCTTATTGAGGTAGATGAATGTCAACACTTTTGGGTCCAGACGAGATTGAGCAGCTTGCTCCGTCGGGCTATTATGTTGCTTTACGCATTGGATTTGCTTTTCCTATGGAAGAGGTGAATGCGTTTCGCCCAGAGTGGATCAATCATTATACAAAACAACGGTTTATGCTGTTCGATCCGGTGGTCAAATGGGCTTATGGCAATGTTGGGACAATTCGCTGGAGTGATATTGAAGATGACGACCCGAGACGCGTCATTGTTCAGGCACAAACCTTTGGGATGCGCTATGGTGTTACCGTATCGGTCTTTGACAGCTCTGCCGACGCGCAACGCTCGTTTGCATCTTTTACGCGAGCGGATCGCGAATATACAGATCTTGAGTTGAAGTTGCTTCATGCCTACCTTACCAGACGGCATAACGAGACGGCGCCGCCGACAAACCTGACGAAAGCTGAATTGAAGGCTTTGGGGATGGTCAAGGACGGAAAACGCCTAAAGCAGATCGCCTTTGAGTTGAGCGTCAGCGAGGGTGCCGTCAAGCAACGGCTGAAGAACGCAAAGCTTAAGCTGGGTGCGAAGACAGGAACGCAAGCCGCCGCATTGGCCAATCAATACGGGCTAATCTAGAGTAACTTCTCTCTTTTTTTCTTCATTCTGAACAATTAGAGCTAAATTACTGATGCTATGTTAGCATCGGGGTTGGCGGTTGTGGGGGCCGTCGTCAAAAAGGCTACAACCAGAGGGAAGAAAATGGAAAAAATCACCTTTAACCTGACGGAGCTCCACAACTATGGATCTGCGTTTTTCGAATTCCTGGCGCTTCGCAAGCAGTTCTTTGTTGATCAGCTTGGCTGGGATATTCCACATGACGACGACGTTGAGATGGACCAGTACGACAACCCAAAGGCGTATTACTCGCTTGTTCTAAAAGATGGCAAGGTCGTAGGTGGCATGCGTGCAATGGCGACAACGGCGCAGTGGGGTTCGCACACATACATGCTGCGCGACGCGGTTGATGGAAAACTGATCGGCATTCCTGCCGACATCATCCCACATGCCGAAGTGACACCTAATGTTTGGGAGGCCACACGCGTTGTCATTTCGGACAAACTGACCACGCATGCAGAGCGTTCCGAGTGTCTTGCACTTGTGCTTGATGGCGTTGTCGAGCAAGCAACGATGAAAGGCGCAACCGAAATCATCGCACTTTGCCCGCCTGTTTTCGCCAGAACCTTACGTCAACTTGGCTACCCTGCGAAGATCATCGGAGAGCCTTATGTGAACCTCCACGATGAACGTCGCTATGTGGCGATGGCGATGCCTGCAGTTCGCCGTAAGGTTGAACGGACGCCGGATATTGTGCCGCTGCCAAACTCGACGCATGTGATGCAGCCGCTTCCAGTGCATGCCCCGGCTAAGATCTAGACTGGGCGGCACAGCGACCTGAATTCCGCTGGTTGGGCAGTCAGGTCGCTTTACCCTTTAGTGTGTCCCAAAGACGCGCGCAAAAATCGTATCAACGTTTTTCATGTGGTACCCGAGGTCGAATTTCTCTTCGATCTCTGCTGGGGAAAGTGCGGCCAAAACTTCGGGATCGGCAAGCAGTTCGGTCTTGAAGTCGGCGCCTTTTTCCCAAACTTTCATCGCATTGCGCTGTACCATTTTATAGGCGTCTTCGCGGTTTACGCCGGCTTGGGTGAGGGCCAACAATACCCGCTGCGACATGATAAGGCCGCGGAATTTGTTCATATTTGCCAGCATGTTATCCGGGTATATGACTAATTTCTCGACGACACCCGCCAAGCGGTTCAGCGCGAAGTCCAAGGTGATTGTCGTATCGGGACCAATCGCGCGCTCTACCGAAGAATGGCTGATGTCGCGCTCGTGCCAAAGGGCTACGTTTTCCATGGCAGGAACGACAGACATCCGCACCAACCGTGCCAAGCCGGTCAGGTTTTCAGTTAGCACGGGGTTGCGCTTGTGCGGCATCGCAGAAGAGCCCTTTTGACCTGCCGAGAAAAATTCTTCGGCTTCCAGTACCTCGGTGCGTTGCATATGGCGCACTTCGGTTGCGATGTTTTCAATGCTTGAGGCGATAACACCCAAGGTCGCAAAGAACATCGCGTGACGGTCGCGTGGGATCACTTGGGTGCTGATGGGTTCAGGTGTGAGACCCAATTGCGCGCAAACATGTTCTTCGACGGACGGGTCGATATTGGCGAATGTACCCACAGCGCCAGAGATAGCACCCGTTGCAATCTCTGCGCGGGCATTGACCAGACGGGCGCGACCCCGATCCATCTCGGCATAGAAGCGTGCAAAAGTCAGACCCATTGTTGTGGGCTCGGCGTGGATGCCGTGGCTGCGGCCGATGCGGACAGTCTCTTTGTGTTCCATCGCGCGGGATTTCAGCGCGGCAAGTACCCGGTCCATGTCAGCGATCAAGAGATCAGCGGCGCGCACCAGTTGTAGATTGAACGTTGTGTCCAACACGTCTGATGATGTCATGCCTTGGTGGACGAAACGCGCGTCTTCTGCGCCAATATGTTCGGCCAGATGCGTCAGAAACGCGATGACGTCGTGTTTGGTCACGGCTTCGATTTCGTCAATGCGTGCGACATCAAATTCAACATCTTTGGCTTTCCAGACGGCTTCTGCGTTTTCCTTTGGGATCACACCGATAGCCGCTTGGGCGTCGCAGGCGTGTGCCTCGATTTCATACCAGATACGGAATTTGGCAGCGGGCTCCCAAATGGCGGTCATTTCTGGGCGGGAATAACGAGGGATCATGAGGCAGCACCTTTATCTGGGGGTGGGCAGAGGATTCCTGACGCGTCATAAGGGGCGGGGGCGGAACCCTCAAGGGAGAGATCACATGAAGTGCGGTGCATGCGGGAGCAAACATGCTTGGACAGAGTGATTTTCTAGGTGAATGGCGTCTTGAGCGCGTCATTGTCGACCAACTTAACGGGCAGAATGGCACACTGACGGGGCGGGCGACGTTCACCGGGGCCAACCCAAACGCTGTGATCTACGAAGAAAACGGCACTTTGATCCTTGAGAGTGGCGCGTCAATGGCGGCATCCCGGCAGTATCTTTGGGAATTTGGTGCGCCTGATGTGACTGTGCGGTTTTCGGATGGCAGTTCTTTTCATCAGTTTACCCCCACAGGGTATGCCGCAGGGACAGATCATCCGTGCGGGGCGGATTTTTATACTGTGCGCTATGATTTCACATCTTGGCCGCAATGGCGCGCCGTCTGGACCGTCATGGGGCCACGCAAAGATTATGTTTCGACGTCTGTTTACGCGCGTTAGCGCCATCTTGCTTGCGCCGCGTCGCGGCATAGGCAATAAAACTGCAACGCAATAACAACAGGGGAGAGAGGCAAATGGCCCTCGCACTCAATGACAAAGTTCTGACAGAGGCCTTTGGCCCAACCGAAGGCACCGCCTTGCGCGTCAAGCAAGTACTGATGGTGGTCTTGGGGATCGTGGCATTGTCCATCCTGGCCAAAGTGAAAATTTCTGTGCCCGGCAGCCCGGTCTACCTCAGCATGGGAACCTTTGCCGTGCTGACGATTGGTGCCGCTTATGGTCCACGTTTAGGTCTGACAACGATCCTTGGATACATGATTATTGGGATGTTAGGTTTTGACGTCTTTCAAAGTTCGACTGCTGAATTGAATGGCTGGACCTACATGACGGGAAGCACTGGCGGCTATTTGGTTGGCTATGTGCTTGCGACATTGGCGCTTGGTTTTGCTGCACGTGCTGGTTGGGATCGTTCAATCCTTTTAATGGCTGTGGCACTATTAGTCGCTAACGCGCTGATCTATCTGCCGGGTGTGGCATGGCTGACGGTGCTTTACGGCAACGGCCTGACTTGGGCTGTCGAAGTTGGCCTGACACCATTTTTGATCGGTGATGCGTTGAAGCTGGGCCTGGCTGCACTGTTGGTGCCGGGACTTTGGAAACTAATCGGCGACGCACGCAAGTAAGCCGTAGCGATTACGCGATATTTGAAGAAGGCGCTGCATCATGCAGCGCCTTTTTTCGTTACGCGAGGACGGTTTTCACTGTCGATGCGCGTTCGAGCATGCGATGCACCGGGCATTTGTCTGCAATTTCGAGCAGGCGCTCGCGTTGCTCTTCGGTCAAATCCCCTGACAGATGAATAATCCGTTCAAAATGATCGACCTTTGCGTCACCTGTGGCCGCATCTGCGCCGTGTTCTTTGGCATGCATAATGTCAACGCTGACACCGCTGAGAGGCCAACCTTTGCGGCGCGCATACATGCGGATTGTCATAGAGGTACATGCACCCAAACCAGCCGAGACAAGGCCATAAGGCGTAAGACCTTTGTTGGTGCCGCCATATTTGGCAGGCTCGTCTGCCAGCATGTGATGTGGGCCGGATTGGATATCTTGCAGAAAGCCGTTTGCGTCAGCTTCGGTTACGCGCATCACGCCTTCGGGGGCTTGTGCGGGTTGTTTGGGTGTTTCAAGTTTGAGATAGCGTTTGGACCATGCTGCAATCACATCCGCTGCGTATTCGGCATCTTCTGCGCGCGAGATAAGGTGATCTGCATCATCTAAGGTGACAAAGCTTTTGGGGTGTTTGGCGGCTAGAAAAATGTCTGATGCATTCTCGACGCCCACGGTTGCGTCACGCGGTGCATGCAGGACCAACAGCGCCGCGCCCAGTTTTGCGATTGAGGCAGACAGGGCTGCTTGGCTTACGTCTTCGACAAAGCCTTTGCCGATGCGGAAGGGACGACCACCAAGCGACACCTCTGCGACGCCTTGATCCACGATTTCGGGGATCGCTGCGGCAAAGTTATGCGTCACGTGAGATGGATCAAAGGGTGCGCCGATAGTGACGACTGCCTTGATGCTGTCCATCATGGGCGCCGCTTTCAATACTGCCGCGCCACCCAGCGAATGACCGATGATCAGTGACGGGGACATGCCGCGTGCGTCCAGCTCTTTGCAGGCAGCGATCAGGTCATCGACATTGGAGGTAAAGCTGGTATTTTCAAATTCGCCCTCGGAATGGCCAAGGCCGGTAAAGTCAAAACGCAGAACGGCGATCCCCATAGAAGACAAGCGCGCAGCGATCCGGCGCGCGGCAGTGATGTCTTTGGAACACGTGAAGCAATGCGCAAAAAGCGCCGTCGCCAGATGTGGCCCATTGGGCATATCAAGGCGCGCGGCAAGTATATCACCGGCATGGCCTTTGAAGGTAAGCTTTTCAGTTGGCATATCAGTGCCCTTTCTTTGAAGTTGACACAGACATGGACCCGCCGGGGGGCAACCCGCAAGGTTGATGCCGATCAATCGCGGCAAGGTGAGAGATGTTACGGACGGCTAGGTCAGTCCCATCAAGGCCGGATCATGGGGGTATTTCGTCAGGTTTTCATACCCGTCCTCCGTGATCAGCACCTGATCTTCCAACTTGATAGAAAAGTCACCATCTTCGGGACTGATCAGCGCCTCAACACAAAGGGTCATGCCCGGTTCCAGCGCATAGTCAAACGCGCCAGCAACCATGCGGTCGGGGTACACGACCAAAGGCCATTCATCACAAAGGCCGACGCCGTGCATCAAGCAGCTGTATTTGAGCTTTTGATACTTATCCGGCAGGCGATGGCCATTCTCGCTCAACTCTTGAAGAGTGACGCCAGGTTTGAGCATATCCATGTTGTAATTGATATGTTCGACGCCAATTTGCATGGCTTCGATCATATCTGGACGCGGCTTGTGGTCGCCGACCCACCAGGTCCGGCTGATATCAATGCAGATACCGTAGGAACCGATCAGGTCCGTATCAAAAGCGACGATTTCATTGTTCTGCACAATCCGCCCGCCACATTCTTGGAACCAAGGGTTGGTGCGTGGTCCTGAAGACAATAAGCGCGTTTCGATCCATTCGCCGCCCCGGCGTATGTTTTCGGCGTGCAGCACCGCCCAAATATCATCCTCGGACATATTTCCCTGCGGCACGCCTGCTCGGGCGGCATCCTCCATTGCGTAGCAGGCGGCCTCACAGGCGTGGCTTGCGCAGCGCATTGCTTTGATTTCATCGGGGCCTTTGATGCTGCGCGCTTTCTCGGTCAACTCCTCGCCGTCTTTGACAGTAAATCCTTTCGCCTCAAGCCCGCGCAGACCGTGCAGCATGATCTTATCGACGGCGATGCGCGTATTGCCGCCGCCATGTGCTTTGATCAGGTCTTTGACCTCGTCTGCAAAATTATGGGCAGCCGGGTCGATCATATCACCACGGCCGAAGTAGAAAAGATCCGCGCCCTTGCGTTGCTCGTTCACCAATGGATTGAATTTACTGAGGAAAACGGCGTTCTTGTAATCCCAGATCACCATGTATCCGTCAGCGCAAACCAGACAGGCGCGAAACGGATTGTGGGTGTTCCACAATTGCATGTTGGTGCTGTCAGTGGCGTAGCGAATGTTGAGGGGGTCAAACATCAGCACGCCGCCGTAGTCACGGGCGTTGACGGCTTGGATCAGTCGTTTGTGCCGCCAATCGCGCATGGTGGGCAAGTCGGGCAAGGGAAGCCCGGCGGCGGCCCATTCGTTGAAAGCCAGTTGGGTTGGTCCAATTTCAACGCGATCTTGATTGTTGGGTGTGCCATCGCCCAGCGTCGCACCCCGGGTCGGGTCAATTTTACGGGCATCGCGGTAGTGGGTGTTCATCACATGATCCTCGGCCTTGATAGGAGGAGTATGCGGGTCTTGGACGCAAAATATTGTCAGAAATCGACATTTTCAGGTCTGCTGGCGAGGGCAAGGTGCCTTTCTGGCGGCTTATCTCAGAACACAAATGCCATCAAAAAGATCAGGACGATGATCGCAAGGTAGATGTTTTTGATGGTCCGCATGAGCCCAAAGACGGTGCTGAAAACGCCGCCTATCCCCCCGGCTGTAGGAGAGATAGATGCGGTACTGCGCTGGTTTTCTTGACTGGTCATGCTGGGAGATGTTGCCGCCTGGCGTTTGGTTTGACCGTCCCAAGGCGAGTGTTGTTTGCCAGCATGCGTCGCTGGGTTTGCCTTTGCAGGCTGCTTGGAGGTTTCATCACGCAGCGACGTCATTGTACCTGATGGTCGCTTCGAAGAGCCGCGATATGCTGTGGAGGGGCCTTTGTAACGCACGTCGATGGGGTGGTATTTGGTCATTTGCCTTCGGCCTGCCTTGCATAGTCTTCTGCATCAAACCAACCACGTGATGCTTTTACTTTGAGGTCCTCGCTAATTTCCCATTCTTCCCAGCCGCGTACCTTCAATGGGTTGCCGCTTGCTGCATCGTGCCCGGTAAACGTCCAAACGAAAATTGCATGGGTTCCTGCGCACCGCAGATCATCGCAAGTGAGCGTCAAATCGGGGACATCGGCATAAAAACCTGCCGCCATGTCCTGTACCCGTGATCGGCCAGACCAAGGCTCGCCGTTGTTAATAATGATTTCACCGTTTTCGGCGTAGAACGAAGCTACTGCTTTTGCAGACTTCGAATTCCATGCCGCAGTATAATCTGCCGCCATTTTTGTTACGGCTGGTACATCAATCATGGGTCCACCTTATGTGCGTCAAGAACGTTACTATGACATTTGATTTTCGTTAGTCCAGTTTGGTCCTAGCGACTGCTCATGCCCCGACACCATATCGTTATCTCGTAAAACAGGCCGGAAAAACAAAAAAAGCCCCGCCAGATTGCTCTGACGGGGCTTTTCGTAGCTTTGGAATTTAGCAGCTGTAATACATCTTGTATTCCATTGGGTGCGGTGTGTGCTCGTAGGCGTAAACCTCTTCCCACTTCAGCTCCATGTAACCTTCCAGTTGGTCTTTGGTGAACACGTCACCGGCCAACAGGAATTCGTGATCTGCTTCAAGCGCTTCGAGCGCTTCACGCAAGGAGCCACAGACGGTTGGGATTTCGGCCAACTCTTCTGGTGGCAGATCGTAGAGGTCCTTGTCCGAAGACGGGCCCGGATCGATCTTATTCTTGATGCCGTTAAGACCAGCCATCAACAGGGCTGCAAAGCACAGGTATGGGTTGGCTGCTGGATCAGGGAAGCGGGCCTCGACGCGCTTGGCCTTTGGGTTTTCGGCCCATGGGATACGCACACAACCAGACCGGTTCCGTGCAGAGTATGCGCGCAGAACGGGGGCTTCAAAACCTGGGATCAGGCGCTTGTAGCTGTTTGTAGAAGGGTTGGTGATCGCGTTCAGCGCTTGTGCGTGCTTGAGGATACCACCGATGAAGTAGAGTGCCTCTTGTGACAGATCCGCGTATTTGTCGCCTGCAAAGATCGGCTTGCCGTCTTTGAAGATCGACATGTTCACGTGCATACCGGTGCCGTTATCGCCAGCGATTGGCTTTGGCATGAATGTCGCTGATTTGCCGTAAGCTTGTGCGACGTTGTGGATAACGTATTTGTATTTCTGCAGCTCGTCCGCTTGATGCGTCAGCGAGCCAAAGATCAAACCCAGCTCGTGCTGGCAAGACGCAACTTCGTGGTGGTGCTTGTCGACCTTCATGCCCATGCGCTTCATGGTAGACAGCATCTCGGAGCGCATTTCTTGCGCGTCGTCGATTGGGTTCACAGGAAAGTAGCCGCCTTTGATGCCGGGACGGTGGCCAGTGTTGCCCATCTCGTACTCAGTATCTGTGTTCCATGCGCCGTCGATTGCATCGACTTCGAAGGACACTTTGTTCATGGAAACGCTGAAACGCACGTCGTCAAAAACGAAGAATTCAGCTTCTGGGCCCCAGTAGGACACATCACCGATGCCTGTCGACTTGAGGTATTCCTCGGCTTTTACCGCAGTACCACGTGGGTCACGGTCATAGGCTTCCATCGTATCAGGCTCGACGATGTTACAGTTAATGCAAACTGTCTTTTCCGCGTAGAACGGATCAACATAGGCACTTTCGGCCTGTGGCATCAGTTTCATGTCGGACTGATCGATTGATTTCCAACCGGCAATTGAAGATCCGTCAAACATGAAGCCTTCTTCAAGGAAGTCTTCGTCAACGAGATCTGCAACGACAGTGACGTGTTGCAGTTTGCCGCGTGGATCAGTGAAACGGATGTCGACGTAGTCGGCTTCTTCGTCCTTGATCAGTTTCAGAACAGCTTTGTTGTCCATCTATGATGTCCCTTTTTGCAGTGTAGATGTAAATTATAGAGCTTCGTCGCCAGTTTCACCGGTACGAATGCGGATGGCTTGTTCGATAGGTGAGACAAAGATTTTGCCATCACCGATCTTGTCGGTCTTTGCAGCACCGATGATCGCTTCTATGGCGCCATCGACTTGATCGTCCGCGAGGACAACTTCGATTTTTACTTTAGGCAGAAAGTCCACGACGTACTCTGCGCCACGATAAAGTTCAGTGTGGCCTTTTTGACGGCCAAACCCTTTGACTTCGACGACTGAAAGACCTTGTACGCCAACTTCTTGCAGCGCTTCTTTCACTTCGTCGAGCTTGAACGGTTTGATGATCGCTTCGATCTTTTTCACGGCCGCGACTCCCCCTTTGGTGTTTCGTTAGTGGTGAGACCATTTCCCTTGCATATGGACAATTCGTGTCGGAACCTGAATACAAGTTGGTCAGGCGAAAGAGTACGTGTTGCTTAATTTTTGTGCAAGTTGTTCATATACTGCGCACAATAAGAACTATAAGCGAGAATGAGATGAGTGAACTGTTAACCGCCGCCCAAATGCGCGCCATTGAACAAGCCGCGATTGCCGAGGGTAGCGTGACGGGTTTGGAGTTGATGGAGCGGGCAGGTCGCTGTGTCGTTGAGGCCATATTTGAAGAGTGGCCGGAGATTGCGCCATCTTGGGGGCCAGCCCCCAAACCCCCGGAGTATTTGTTGCAAGATGATGAGCAAGGGGAGCATCGGGCCGTTGTATTATGTGGGCCGGGTAACAACGGTGGGGATGGATTTGTTGTCGCGCGCCTTTTGAAAGAGGCGGGTTGGGATGTTGATGTCTTCTTACATGGCGATCCCGATAAACTCCCTCCTGATGCGCGCGCAAATTACGAGCTTTGGCAGATCGATAATGATCTTGAACCCATCGATTTGTTCGATGCGTGGGAGCACGACTATGCTCTTGCTGTTGATGCGATCTTTGGCACAGGCGTGTCGCGCCCGTTGGCGGATGACGTTCTGCAGGCGCTTGACGATATGGGTGACATCAAAAGGACTGTTGCCGTTGACATTACTTCTGGCATTTGTGCCAACAGCGGTCGCGCGCTGCGGCCTGCTCATCTAAACGGTATTCCACCATTTGCAGGCGCACATCTTTGTGTGACGTTTCATGCGGGCAAGATTGGTCATTTGCTGGCGGATACACCTGAGATTACCAAGAAGTTGAAGGTCGTTGATATCGGGTTGAACCGACAGGACGCTTTGCGGCGTCTGGGGTACTTGGCACCTAAGGATGGCAGCCAAGACCGCGATAAGACCGTGATCGTGAAACTGCATGAGCGCGATATTTTTACAGCCGCCTTTATGCATGGCCAAAGTATTCTCGATAAGGATTTGTTCGGTCATAAATATGCGCATGGTCACGCGCTTGTTGTGGCCGGGGGCAACGGCCAAGGTGGTGCGGCGCGTCTGGCGGCAAGATCAGCTTTGCGCATCGGAGCAGGGGCTGTCACCGTTGGATGTCGACCCGCAGCGTTTGCCGAGAATGCAGCACATCTGAATGCCGTTATGTTGCGCAAGTTTGAAGATGACGCAGCCCTAACGCGGGCTTTGGAGGACGCGCGCTTTAATGCACTTTGCCTAGGTCCGGGGATGGGTGTGACCAAAAAGGGCCAAGCTCTTGTTGAGGCAGGATTGATGAGCGGCCGTGCCATTGTGTTGGACGCCGATGCGCTGACATTGATTGGACGGGATGCACCGCTGTTTGCGATGTTGCATGAAACCTGTGTGCTGACGCCGCATGCCGGTGAATTCGCACGGCTGTTTCCCGACATCGCCAAAAAGCTAGATGAGCCTGCCTCGCATGGGCCTGCCTATTCCAAGGTTGATGCGACGCGTGATGCGGCCAAACGTGCAGGTTGCGTGGTTGTGTTTAAGGGGCCGGATACAGTGATCGCGGATCACAACGGTCACTGTGTGATCAACGGATCTGTATATGAACGGTCCGCACCTTGGTTGGCGACAGCTGGATCGGGTGACGTGCTGGCTGGTTTTATTACAGGTTTGCTTGCGCGTGGTTTTGCCCCAATGCAGGCGGCTGAAACCGGCGCTTGGTTGCACACGGAATGCGCACTTTCTTTTGGTCCAGGCCTGATTGCAGAAGACCTCTCGGAGGAATTGCCAAAAGTCTTTCGTGCATTGGGATTATAGGCGATTTTTTCTCTCGCATCCGCTGCATTCCTTTGCTAGACAGCGCGCAACCGGGGGCAGGCCCAAAACCTGCCCCTTTTTGATCATGCGGGTGTGGCGGAATTGGTAGACGCACCAGATTTAGGTTCTGGCGCCGCGAGGCGTGGGGGTTCGAGTCCCTTCACCCGCACCAAGTTTGAAAAAAGAAGGACAGCACATGCAGGTCAACGAGACCCTAAACGAAGGCCTTAAGCGCGGCTATACAATCACAGTGACCGCAGCCGAGCTTGATGCAAAGGTTGATGAGAAGCTCAAAGAAGCGCAGCCAACCGTTGAAATGAAGGGTTTCCGCAAGGGTAAAGTGCCAATGGCACTGTTGCGCAAGCAGTTCGGTCAGCGCCTGATGGGCGAAAGCATGCAAGAAGCCATTGATGGCGCGCTGTCTACACACCTAGAAGAATCTGGTGATCGTCCGGCTGCTCAGCCAGAGATGAAGATGACCAACGAAGACTGGAAAGAGGGCGACGACGTTGTCGTGGATGTGTCCTATGAGAAGCTTCCAGAAATCGAAGATGTCGATTTTGCCAAGATCAAGCTCGAGCGCATGGTCGTGAAGGCAGATGAAGATTCGGTCAAAGAAGCTCTCGATAATCTCGCTGAAAGCCCACAGGCTGTCACATATGAGGCGAAAAAGACCCAAGCCAAGAAAGACGACCAAGTTGTGTTGGATTTCTTGGGCAAGGTTGACGGTGAGCCTTTTGAAGGCGGCGCTGCAGAAGATTACCCGCTTGTGCTGGGCTCCAATTCATTCATTCCGGGCTTTGAAGATGGCTTGTTGAAGGTCAAAGCTGGTGATGAAAAGGACGTCGAAGTGACGTTCCCTGATGATTATCAAGCCGAAAACCTTGCTGGCAAGAAAGCTGTGTTTTCCTGCACAATCAAATCCGTGAACGGCCCTAAGAAGCCAAAAATGGATGATGAATTGGCGAAAAAATTCGGTGCTGAAGATCTTGAAGCACTCAAGGCACAAATCACTGAGCGTTTGGAAGCTGAATACACGGGTGCCGCCCGTGCCGTTGCAAAACGTGGTTTATTGGATGCGCTGGATAAGAAGGTTAAATTCGACCTGCCAGCGTCTTTGGTCGAGGCGGAAGCCAATCAGATTGCCCACCAGCTGTGGCATGAAGAGAACCCCGAAGTTGAAGGCCATGATCATCCAGAGATCAAGCCAACCAAAGAGCACAACAAGCTTGCCGAGCGTCGCGTGAAGCTGGGACTTTTGTTGGCTGACATTGGTCAAAAAGCTGAAGTGCAGGTCACGGATCAGGAAATGACCCAAGCGATCATGAACCAAGCGCGTCAGTATCCGGGCCAAGAGCGCCAGTTCTTCGAGTTCGTGCAGCAGAACGCACAGTTCCGTCAGCAGCTGCAAGCGCCACTGTTTGAAGATAAAGTCGTTGACCACATCTTTGAGAATGCCGCGATGAAAGACAAAGAAGTCAGCAAAGACGACCTGCAAAAGGCTGTCGAGAAGCTTGAAGAAGAAGAGTAACGCCTTCTACGACACATAAGTAAAAGGGCGTCCCATGTGGGGCGCCTTTTTTCGTTTTAAGGTCTCAGTTTTTGCTGTGGTGGTCTGACAAGGCGCTGTGTCGTGTGGCCCGTTCATTCATCGTAGAGCCGGTTCTTATCGTTATGCGTCAGTCGCGCCTCGATTTCGTTCAGTGTCAGGCCAGAATGCGATTGGTCATGCAAAGCCTGAGCATAAGTTGGCAGCCCGTCCGTAGGTGCGGCAAGATCCGGCTGCCACAGATGAGAGCGGATGATTGCTTTGCCGCAATGATAGAACGCCTCTTGGACTTTCACCACAATGGCAAAGTCTGGAACGCGGGTCTTGATTGCCATGGTTTCGCGTAAAGTCAGATCGCGCACGACCTGTGCGGTGCCGTTGACGCGGACAACTTCGTTGCGGTTTGGGACCAAGAAGATAAGGCCAATATGCCCGGTTTCGAAGATATTCTGGAAGCTGTCAAACCTGTGGTTGCCCGGCCTGTCGGGGATGGCCAATGTTGCGCGATCCACGACTTTTACAAACCCTGCTGGATCACCCTTGGGTGACGCGTCTATGTTACCAGCACGGTCTACAGTCGACATCACCATGAAAGGCGAGCGTTCGATCCAAACGCGGCAATGGTCGTCGATATGATCAAGAACCTTAAGTTTTTGTGCCGCGTGGATGCCATCAACAACCTGTCTTACGCTGTCCATAGATGTCAGCACGTCCTTGGATTGGTATGACACTTTGCAGTTATCCTGTTTTGCGTTTGGGATAACTTACGCGAACAGAACGGTAATGGAACCCTCGCGGCACAAGGTTCGGCGGCATTACATCAGCGCGGAAAGATTGACACCTACGGTGATTGCGCCAACAGATTGACCGGTTTCTTGGTCGACGAGCGTCAATGACACTTGGCCTTGGACCTCTTGTGTTGAATCGTCCAATTCTACATCGCTGAAATGAACGGCTGTTGGTCCGACTGTGAAGGTTTGTGTGAACTTGGCCTCGTCACCTTGCCAGTAGTCTGATGTAGGTTCTGACGCGGCCACATTCAGGCCGCGGGCATCCATGATGAAAGCTTCCGTGATTGCACCGTCAGCCAATGCAACCTGATCACGCAGGAAATCAGCAGCGGGGTTCGCAATAACGTTGGCGATAATGGGCGCGTCATTCACACCGTAATATCCGCGCCATAGTTGATCCATCTCGTCGATTTTGGCTTGGTCGTGGTTGGCGGTTTTGTTGTTCTGGGCCTTGATCGCATTAATCAGGATCGGATCAGAGACCCAGCTAGTAATATGTTCATCCAAAAAGGTCTGCATCGCTTGCTGCATTTCGTCTGCATGGACGGCGGGTGCGCTGGCGCATGTTAGTGCGAGGCTAATCAAGAGTTTCTTCATGTTTTCGTTCCCTTCGATAAAGCGATGAACTTCGTCGCTGGACGCTAAGAAATGATGAACTTGATTAGATTGTTTTGGGCAAAGAAAAAGGCCGCACCAAATATGGCGCGGCCTCATTTCAAACAATGAAAACCTGCTAGGTTTTAGCTGTCTTCTTCTGCGGGTGCGTCTGTTTCGACGCCAGCAGATTCTGCCAGATCGTCGTCTTCAGATGCTGCTGCACCGATATCGTCAAACAGTTCCTGAATTTCAAACTCAGCGGCTGCTTCTTCTTCGGCAGCCAGTTCGGCGATGGATTTACCAGCGGCTTGCAGTTCGGCTTCTTCGACAGAGCGTGCGACGTTCAGTGTGATTGTTGCAGCGACCTCTGGGTGCAGTTCGACGGATACGTCGTGCAGGCCCAGCTCTTTGATCGCGCCCAGCAAAACAACCTGCTTTTTGTCGACGGAGAAACCGGATTCTGTTGCAGCTTCTGCGGCGTCACGTGTGGTGACAGAACCGTAGAGCGAACCGGCATCAGATGCAGAGCGGATGATGATGAATGTTTCACCGTCCAGCTTTTCAGCCAGTGTTTCTGCTTCTTTTTTGGTTTCCAGGTTGCGTGCTTCCATCTGGGCTTTTTCAGCCTCGAAACGTGCCAGGTTGGCCGTGTTTACCCGCAGAGCTTTGCCCTGTGGCAGAAGAAAGTTACGTGCGTAACCTTGCTTAACGGACACAACTTCGCCCATTTGGCCAAGCTTTGCTACGCGCTCAAGTAGAATAACATCCATGTTGTTTGCTCCTTACTTTACAGCGTATGGCAGCAGGGCAAGGAACCGAGCGCGTTTGATCGCACGTGCGAGTGCACGTTGGTTCTTTGCACCGACAGCGGTGATACGGGCGGGAACGATTTTGCCGCGCTCAGAGATGTAGCGCTGCAAAAGGCGGGTGTCTTTATAGTCGATCTTTGGGGCGTTATCGCCCTCAAACGGATCGGACTTACGACGGCGGAAGAATGGTTTAGTAGCCATGATGATTTGTCCTTTCTAAGATCAACGATTAACGGCGCTCGCGGCGTTCGCCACGGTCACCGCGCTCTTCGCGCTTTTGCATCTGTACGGAAGGACCTTCTTGGTGCGCATCGACCTTGATGGTCAGCACACGCATGACGTCTTCGTGCAGGCGCATCAGACGTTCCATTTCCTGAATAGCAGGGGCAGGGGCATCTGTGCGCAGAAAGGCATAGTGCCCTTTGCGGTTCTTGTTGATCTTATAGGCCATCGTCTTGACGCCCCAGTATTCGTTTTCCAGCAACTTGCCGCCGTTGTCGGCAAGGACTGTTCCGAAATGTTCGATGAGGCCTTCGGCTTGCGTGTTAGACAAGTCCTGACGCGCAATCATGACATGCTCATATAGCGGCATGCTTACTCCAGTTCATATATCAGCGCATTTCATAGGATGGGCGATTAACCTTGGGTGCGTCCCATCCACGAGAGGCTGCGCAGTTCATACAGTTGCACCAAGGATGGGGCCTTATACAGCCGATGTTGTGTGATGCAAGCCATGAAACACAAGGAAAAGCAGCGTTTTGGCAACATTCGCAGATTTCTTAACGTTGCCTTGACGTTGCCGCTTTATTGCCGGGATTCATTGGCAGTTAAATCGGTAAAGCAGGACAAAAAAGGTGACAAAGATGACCGATAGCAATGCATCACTCGCAGACTTTCAGGGCGATATCGCCCGGGCAGCGACGTTTGAAGTGGACGAGATTTTTTGGGGTTACAAGATCCGATCGGGTCGTGGCGCGCCCTTTTCCGTCATGCTGGGCCAAGCCGTAAGCTTCTTTTTTGGTGTATGTTTGCTGACGGCCGCACTTGGTATCCTTGTGCTGCCGACGTTGTTTTTTGATGGCGGTCTGGGCTTTGTGCGGATTGGCGCAATTGTTCTGCTGGGTGCCGCAGCTGCTTATTTTCTTTGGTTTGCAAGCCGCGGTACGCAGACAGAGGTTCATGTCGATCGCAGCATCGAAGAAATCCGCGAAGTCATTTGTAACCGCGCAGGAAGCCCAACAGTGGTTGGAGTCTATGATTTCAACGCCATCGGTGGCGTCTTTATTGAAGAAGACAGTGATCATGGCTTGTCACAATTGGTGCTACGTTACCGCAATACAGATCAGGTTGTCGTTGTGGCTGAGGGCACGACAGCCCAGTTGATCCCGTTACGCGACCAGTTGGCGGTGGATTTATTGGGCGGTAAAAAGTCGTCTTCGTCAGAGGCCGCCTAAGGCAAGCAGGGCAGCATTCACGTGTTGCCGAACACTTAATGTTGATTTTTGCGGAGTTGCACTGAGGGTCTGGGCGCTATCTATTTGCGGTACACTCACAAACCCTTGGAGCACTCATGAAACATCTATTTGCATCCGCAGCTGTTGCAGCCGCAACGCTTTCAACACCAGCTTTTGCCGCATCCGAAGCCTACGTTCTCGACCCTAGTCATAGCCAGATCGTATTCTCTTACGACCACCTGGGTTATTCCACGAACTTTGGCATGTTCTCTGGCTTTGAAGGTGAAATTGCCTTTGATCAAGAAAATCCAGCGGCGTCTTCTGTGTCAGTTTCTTTCCCAGTGCGCAGCATGCTGACAGGTTGGGAAGCACGCTTTGACCATTTTATGGGCGAAGACTTCTTTGGCGCAGGTGACGATGACTTGGTTACCTTCACATCAACATCAATCGAAGTGACGGGCAAAGATACTGCATTGATCACTGGCGATCTGTCTATGAATGGCATCACGAAGTCTGTCGTCTTGGATGCATCGCTGAACCAAGTTGGCGATCACCCGATGGCGAACAAGCCGTGGGCTGGTTTTGACGCGACGACAACTGTGCTGCGTTCCGATTTCGAGGTCGGTGCATTCGCTCCATTTGTCGGCGACGAAGTAGAGATCATGATTTCCATCGAAGCGATGAAAGCAGAGTAAGACCTTAGTCAAACTTTCATCAAATTATTCGCAAGTATGACTGCGCTCTTATCCAAGGGCGCGGTCATTTTTATTTGTTTATCGGGCTGCGGTCAGTGTGATGTCCACGATCACTGTGAAGGCAAGGTTGCTTTCATCACTCATGCTTTGACCGATCTGGAAATCGCGACGGTCAAGTTGGAGCTGTCCTATCATCGTTGCCGTATCGCCATCGAGCGCCAGGGTGAAGGGAAGCGCAAGCGGAACTGTGATACCTTTGATAGTCAATGTCCCATCAGCCACGTAGGCATCGTCTGTGCGCTGGATATCAGCCTTGAACGTTGCCGTAGGGAATGCTTCTGCATGGAAGAAATCAGTGCCTAGCGCGTCGTTCGTTACTGTGCCTAAGCTGAGTGATCCAATCGCGATGGTTGTTTCGACGTCGCCCATGATACCCGAAGCGTTTTCGTCAAAGCGGATGGCAGATGTCCATTCCCCAAAACTACCGGTGACGGGCGTGCCGAATTGCGTGATTGTGATGGAGAGTTGGCCTTGGCTGACTGTCCATTCCGATGATACTTCGGCGAGATCGACCTGTGCGACCTGTGCGACCTGACGTTCAGCCGTGAAAATTCCAGCGGCGGCCCCAGCCCCAGTGGCTGCGATGTAGATCGCGAGGGCGGCAAGAGGGGCGGCTTTTGTGCCCTTATGGTGGCCCACCGCAGGTGCACTGGATGATCCAAACCACATACGGCGGAGTGTGGCGTCCTTGTCGATGAAGTGATGTTTCAGCGCGCCGGCAATATGCAACAGGATCGCGCCGACCATGATTTTGCTCCAGAGCCAATGCAGTCCGCCAAACAATTTGGCGACGCTTTCGTCATTGGGAACAAAAGGCAAATCTTGACTGATGGGTAGAAAATGCGGCGCAAAACCTTCTGTCGCGGCGTGGTGGATCCAGCCGGTCAGGGGAACAGCCACGAGCGAGATATAGAGCAGCCAATGGACCAATTCGGCCAGTGCTGTTTCTACCTTGCGGTCGGGATGAAGCGTGCTGGGTTTTGATTGACCCATAGCCCAGAGGATGCGGCCCAATGCGACCACAAAGATGACAATGCCCAAGGTCTTATGAAAAGAGAAAAGCTGCGCCTTGAAAGCCAGTTGTTCATTGGTCTCATACGGCAAGCGGTAAGCGATGGCGCCAAGAGGGATCACGGTAAGGATCAAAAGCCCCGTCAGCCAGTGGAATGTTTTTGCAATCGTGCCATAAGTCGTTGCCTGTGCGCCGGACATCGGGTCTCTCCGTTTTTTGCTTGTCCCAAACCTAACAGTTTTGACTGTGGTTTATAGTGCCATGTTTGTGCGTGAATGCGGCATGCTTGTGCGAAAAATGTCGGATCGACGGTTGCTTGCGCGCCCAGATTGGGCAGGGTAGGCCTGAGCAGAGAAAAACGAATTAAAGGGGATGTGCGATGCGCGCATTTGTATTTCCGGGTCAGGGTGCACAGACAATTGGCATGGGCAAGGCCCTAGCGGATGCATATCCGGCCGCAAAGGCAGTTTTTGATGAGGTTGATGACGCGCTGGGGCAGGACCTGTCGGGCCTGATCTGGGGCGGTGACATCGAAGAACTGACGCTGACGGCGAATGCGCAGCCCGCGTTGATGGCCACATCAATGGCGGTAATGCGTGCGCTTGAGGCTGAGGGTGTTTCTGTCGCCGACGCAAGCTTTGTTGCGGGGCATTCATTGGGTGAGTATTCAGCATTGGCAGCAGCAGGTGCACTGTCAGTTGCGGATGCCGCACGCCTGTTGCGCGCGCGCGGGACCGCAATGCAGCAGGCGGTGCCTGTTGGTATCGGTGCGATGGCGGCAGTTCTGGGTCTGGATTTGGATGCTGTCAAAGACGTGGCGCGAGAGGCCGCACAAGGTGATGTGTGCGAGGCGGCGAACGATAATGATCCCGCGCAGGTCGTCGTGTCGGGACATAAGGCCGCCGTTGAGCGCGCAGTCGATATCGCAAAGGCGAAAGGTGCTAAGCGCGCGTTGCTTTTGCCAGTGAGTGCACCGTTCCATTGTAGCCTGATGCAGCCGGCCGCTGATGCGATGGCGCAGGCGTTGAGTGATGTGACTTTGAACGCCCCAAAGACACCTGTCGTCGCGAACGTTGTCGCAGAGGCAGTGACTGATCCTGTCCAGATCCGTACGCTTCTGGTGCAGCAGGTGACAGGTGCCGTGCGCTGGCGCGAGAGCGTGATGTATATGGCGGCCCAGGGCGTCACGGACGTCTATGAGATCGGCGCGGGCAAGGCCTTGTCCGGTATGATCAAACGGATAAGCCGTGACCTGACGGCAAAGGCCGTGAGCGGACCAGAAGAAGTTGTAGCCGTCGCTGACAGCATCAAAAATTAAGATAAAGAAGGATTTATAAATGTTTGATCTTAATGGAAAGAACGCGTTGGTAACTGGTGCTTCCGGCGGTATTGGTGGCGCGATTGCGAAGTCCCTTTACGATGCTGGTGCGACTGTTGCGCTGTCGGGTACGCGGGTGGCTCCTTTAGAAGAACTCGCGGCCTCGTTGGGCGAGCGTGCGCATGTTTTGCCCTGCAATCTGAGCGATGCGGAAGCTGTCGCCGCGCTGCCAAAACAGGCTGCCGAGGCAATGGGGTCTGTCGATGTTCTGGTGAACAACGCGGGCATTACGCGCGATAATTTGTTTATGCGGATGTCGGACGACGAGTGGTCATCCGTGTTAGAAGTGAACCTGACGTCAACGATGCGTCTGTGTAAGGGCGTGATCCGCGGCATGATGAAAGCCCGTTGGGGCCGGATCGTAAATATCTCCTCGGTTGTGGGTGCGACGGGCAATCCGGGGCAGGCCAACTACGCGGCCTCCAAGGCCGGTATGGTGGGGATGTCAAAGTCGATTGCATATGAAGTCGCAAGTCGCGGAATTACCGTGAACTGTGTCGCCCCCGGTTTTATTACAACTGCGATGACAGATAAGCTGACGGATGATCAGAAATCAGCGATTTTGACGCAAGTTCCAGCCGGTCGCATGGGAGATGCAGAAGAGATCGCTGCGGCGGTACTGTATCTTTCTAGCCCTGAGGCTGCTTATGTGACAGGTACCACCTTGCATGTGAACGGCGGCATGGCCATGTTCTAGGAAGTCGTCACATTAGATGACTGAAAGCGTTTGCCATTGCGGAATTCTCTGTTATAGGCCACGCAGATTTGCTGAAAAGCGCATGTGACGTAGCGTCAAATGTTGTGCAGAGCAGACAAAGGCAGTGGTTCGAAAGAACCGCTTAAGAATGGGCGCAAGCCCTGGGAACAACGGGCGTAAGCCCCTAGAAACGTAAGGATTTGATATGAGCGACGTTGCAGACCGCGTACGCAAGATTGTTGTAGAGCATCTTGGTGTTGAAGAAGACAAAGTGACGGAAGCTGCGTCCTTTATTGATGATCTGGGCGCCGACAGCCTAGACACTGTTGAGCTGGTTATGGCTTTTGAAGAAGAGTTCGGGATCGAGATCCCTGACGACGCTGCAGAGACAATCCAGACTTTCGGTGACGCTGTAAAGTTCATCGGCGGCGCACAGTAAGCGCCTGAAAAGTTAGCTATGCGGCGTCCTTCGGGGCGCCGTTTTGCGTTTTCGGGCTGGCAGTCTTTTCATCTGTCGCCGCGCAGATTTCATCAACCTGCTTCAGGCTGATAAGGTTCTTAAATTGAAGGCCGCTGTAGTGTGTATTGCTCCACACAACCGTGCCAGTCGTCTGTTCGCCACAAATCACCAGGTCAATCGTCGTGCCTATGGGTAGAGGATTATCCTTTTCATGGCGTAGTTTTGTGCCGTGACAGTTGATGTCGATGAGCATGCCATCGATTGTACGGTTTTCCCAATCGTATTGGGTCGGGTAGGTCGTGTTATGGCGTTTTTCCCGCCGTCGCCTGAGGATGATCCAACGCCGGATTATCGGCGTGATGACTGAGATCGCGATGCTAGCGGCGAGTACGATGACAAGGCTGCGCAGTTGGAATACCTCTTCGGCGATGGCAGAGATGTTTTCTGCCACCTCGGCCAAATCCTCTGCATCGCTGTCCCCGCCGGATGTGCCTTGAGATGCGGCTGCACTTTCTACAGCGATTTGCGTGTCATTGCAGCGCAGTCCGGTAAGATGATCGCGCACCTGTTCTAGATTGTTACGTGCAGCGCGTGTGAAGTGTGGTCTGACGGATTGTGGGTCATGGAGGCTGGCACCCTGCAACAGATCCTTTGTGTTTTGCAAAAAACGCATGAAATCTGCACCGTGACCTGTAAAGGAATTTCCATCGACAGCATCCAAGGTTTCACGGTTGCTCATTCCTGCACTGATGGCACGCAATTGTCTGATATCATTTGAAAAAAGCCCCGTATCGGGGTCGCGTGCCAAGCGTGCTTGCAAGATTTGCAGCTTATCAAGCTGGTCGATCACCAAGCAATTTGCATATGCAGGCGGCCCTATCCAAAGGGCACCGATCATCAGGCTGATTGCTAATCCGAAACGCCGCACATCGACCTCTTTACTGGGTTTCACCGCTTCTATCACTGCGCCCTTAATCGAAGATGAAAACGATCAGAGCATTCCTTGCCGATCGCGATTGCTGCTCTTGCCCCTATGGCAGTGGCTGGGGTATCACTGCGGCAATTACGCCAATAGGTGAGGGCAGAATATGCGTCGAGTTGTTGTGACAGGGCTGGGGTTGGTCACCCCTCTGGCGGATGGTGTGGAAAATACGTGGGAGCGTATTTTGGCGGGCCAGTCCGGTGCGGGCAAGATTACTGGATTTGATCCGAGCCGTCTGACCACGCAATATGCCTGCGAAGTGCCTTTGGGTGACGGATCTGACGGCACATTCAATGCAGACACTTATATGGAACCCAAAGAGCAGCGTAAGGTGGATACCTTTATTCTTTTCGGTATGGCTGCGGCACAGCAAGCGGTTGAGGATTCGGGGTGGATGCCTGAGGACCGTGAAGCACAAGAGCGCACCGGCGTCTTGATCGGGTCGGGCATTGGCGGTTTGAATTCCATAGCGAATACCGCCGTGATGATGGCTGAAAAGGGCCCACGCCGGGTTTCGCCTTTCTTTGTACCGGGTGCCTTGATAAACCTAATTTCTGGTCAGGTTTCTATCAGATACGGCTTTCGTGGTCCGAACCACTCGGTTGTGACGGCCTGTTCCACGGGTGCGCATGCGATTGGTGATGCCTCGCGTTTGATCATTCATGGGGATGCGGATGTGATGGTTGCAGGCGGAGCAGAGGCTGCGATTTGCGAGGTTGGTATGGCCGGCTTCAATGCCTGTAAGGCACTGAGCACAAAGCATAATGATGATCCATCTGTTGCCAGTCGCCCTTGGGATGCTGACCGCGATGGGTTTGTTATGGGCGAAGGCGCAGGTATTGTTGTGCTTGAAGAGTATGAACATGCCAAGGCGCGCGGCGCAAAAATATACGCTGAGATTTTGGGCTATGGGCTCAGCGGTGATGCCCATCATATTACAGCACCACCACCCGATCATGAAGGTGCTGAACGCGCGATGCGTGCAGCGTGTCGTAATGCGGGCATTGAGCCAAGCCGGATTGATTACGTGAACGCGCATGGCACGTCCACAATGGCCGATACAATCGAGCTGGGCGCTGTTGAGCGTATGGTTGGCGACGCAGCATCCAAACTGAAGATGTCATCGACGAAGTCTATGACTGGTCATCTGCTTGGTGCTGCTGGTGCGATTGAGGCGATCTTTTCGATCCTTGCAATCCGCGATCAAGTGGCACCGCCGACGATCAACCTTGACACTGTGGACTGTGAAACAGTTGTTGATCTTTGTGCCAATGAAAAGCGGCCTACGAAGATTGATATCGCACTTTCGAACTCCTTCGGCTTTGGTGGTACGAACGCCAGTGTTGTGTTTGGGAAAGTAGACTAATGTGGCGCCATATCGCTGCGAATGCATTTACGTTTCTGATCGTTGGCTTGTTCTTGCTAGCCGGGTTGGTGGCGTGGGGGACCCGCGAATATAGCGCGGAGGGTCCTTTGGATGCAGCGATATGTCTTGAGGTTCCCAGTGGCGGGACCATGAAGCGCCTGAGTGCTGATCTGGTTGAGAAAGGCGCGATCTCGTCTGCGTTTATTTTTGAGGTGGGCGCGGATTACACGGATAAATCCGGGCAACTAAAGCTTGGCCGTTTCCGCGTACCTGAACAGGCCTCGATGCAAGAGATTGTGGATATCGTGACCCGCGGTGGTCGCAATACATGCGGCGCAGAGGTGATTTACCGCGTCGGGATTAACCGCACCATTGTCGATGTGCGCGAACTTGATCCGGCGACGAACGCGTTTGTTGAATTGGTGAGCTTTCAGGCCGGAGAACTGGAAGTCCCTGAGACCTATGCTGAAGTGCGTGCCGATGGCAACGCGACGTACCGTGTCGTGATTGCGGAAGGCACGACAAGTTGGCAGATTTTGAATGCGTTGGGACAGATCGATATTCTGCGGTCTGATGTGACTGATGTGCCCCCGGAGGGGTCTTTGGCGCCACGTGACTATGATATCCGCGAAGGGGATACCGTGTCGTCGGTCTTGAACCGTATGCGGGAGGAGCAGACGGCTATCCTGACGGAAGCTTGGGAGAACCGCGTGGAAGGTTTGCCGCTGATATCGTCAGAAGAAGCTTTGATTTTGGCAAGTATCATCGAGAAGGAAACAAGTGTTCCAGATGAGCGGCGTCAGGTTTCGAGTGTTTTTGTGAACCGTTTGAACCGTGGCATGCGCCTGCAAACGGACCCGACCGTGATCTATGGCATCACGCGTGGCGAGGGTGTTTTGGGCCGTGGTTTACGCCAAAGCGAGCTGCGCGGCGCGACGCCTTGGAACACTTATGTCATACCCGGATTGCCGCCGACGCCGATTGCAAACCCGGGTAAGGCTGCGATTGAAGCGGCTCTCGATCCCGACACGACAGAGTATATTTTCTTTGTTGCGGATGGCACTGGCGGTCACGCATTTGCGACGAATTTGGATGATCACAACCGCAATGTTGCGGCATGGCGTCAGATTGAAGCCGAGCGTGCGAACGACGGCTAAGTCGCTGTCTTGGCTAATGAAATACTAAGATCGCGTGCGCTCAATCTGGCTGATTTGGTTGACAGATTGGCGGTCAATACTGTAGTTTATGTGCTGCTAGACGACCGGGATCAGCGAACGTGATCCTTGTCGCTCGACCGTAACGGAAGTTTCCTTACAGGTCTTAAATATCATGAATGAAGAAAATGCTGCGGGGCTTGAACCCCAGTTTTTGGCTGCCGAAAGGTTGGCTGAGGTTGATGCGCTGTCGCGAAGTCTGCGTCAGATGTTGGCGGATATGATCGCTGATCTCAAAGATGGCGGTCCGACAACCGTCGCGGAAACACTCAAAAAGCTAAACGAATTACAAGCGGCGCACTTGAAGGTGTTGGCTGCCGAGGACGCATTCCATGCAAAAACCGGACAAGACCCAGATGAAGATGCCACCGACTACGACGCCGTCAGATTTGATGTCGGGTGCCGACTTGATCGCCTCCGCAAAAGCCTCTTGGCAGATGGACTTCCTTGCGATGCTGACACCAGAGCAACTTGCAACGCTGCCCTATCTGTTCGATTTTTGGGCGATGCCGCATCAGATCGCTCCGAAGGGTGACTGGCGCACTTGGGTAATCCTAGGTGGGCGCGGTGCGGGGAAAACCCGCGCTGGTGCCGAATGGGTGCGCCGCATGGTTGAAGGCGCGCGGCCTCATACGCCAGGGACGGCCAGGCGTGTCGCACTGGTTGGTGAAACGATGGATCAGGCCCGAGAGGTCATGGTGTTCGGCGACAGCGGTATTTTGTCTGTCTGTCCGCCTGATCGCCGCCCTGAGTGGATTGCGGGCCGTCGGTTGTTGCTTTGGCCCAATGGTGCCGAGGCGCAATTGTTTTCTGCCCATGACCCAGAGAGCCTGCGTGGTCCGCAGTTTGATGCCATTTGGGCCGACGAGCTAGCGAAGTGGCGCAGAGGTGACGAGGCTTGGGATATGTTGCAGTTTGGATTGCGTTTGGGCGAAAGCCCGCGGGCCTGCGTCACAACAACGCCGCGCAAGTCACAGATGCTGAGTGATTTGTTGGCGCGCGAGACGACTGTTGTCACACATGCGCCGACACAGGCGAACCGCGCGAATTTGGCGGATAGTTTTCTCAAAGAAATTGAGGGGCGTTATGGCGGCACGTCGCTGGGTCGTCAGGAGATGGAAGGCGTGATGTTGACGGAAGTGGAGGGCGCGTTGTGGTCTTCTGCTGATTTGGCAGCCTGTCAGGTGGACGCACTGCCTGCGTTGGATCGCATCGTTGTGGCTATTGATCCGCCGGGAACGTCGCATGCAGGATCTGACCAGTGCGGGATTGTTGTAGCGGGGGTTCGTATGCGGGGATCGCCGCATGAGTGGTGCGCGGTTGTGCTGGAAGATGCAAGCATGTCGGCGGCACGCCCCATTGCCTGGGCTGAGGCCGCGATTGCGGCGATGCGCAGGCACGACGGCGACCGTCTGGTGGCTGAGGTTAACCAGGGTGGCGACATGGTGGAGGCCGTGTTGCGCGGCGTTGATGGCATGGTGCCTTATCGGTCGGTACATGCCACCAAAGGCAAGGTTGCGCGGGCTGAACCAATTGCAGCGTTATATGAGCAAGGTCGCGTGTCTCATGTACGCGGATTGTCTGACCTTGAGGATCAGATGGCGCAGATGACCAGCCGTGGGTTTGAGGGCAAAGGATCGCCTGACCGGGTCGATGCGTTGGTTTGGGCTTTGTATGACTTGATGATCGAGCCTGCCGCAAAATGGCGAAACCCCAGTATTCGCGGGCTTTGACAGTGTTGCAGGCTATGCCGTGCGGTGCTGTCTCAATTCCCTAATCCCCATCAGGCAAATTGTTTTTCGTGAACTGCAGATGGTCACTACCGACCGGCGCTAGGAGCTTTGAATGTTTGAGTTTTTAAACCGTACCAAGCCAAATCCGGCAACTGTTGAGGCGAAAGCCTCGGCGACGGGTCGCGTGATGGCGATGTCTAGTGCCGGTCGTGTCGCTTGGTCGCCGCGCGATGTTGTTTCGTTGACGAAGACTGGTTTTTCCAGCAACCCGATTGGGTTTCGTGCGGTGAAGTTGATTGCCGAGGCGGCGGCGGCATTGCCAGTGGTCGTGCAGGATGATGCCCGCCGTTATGAGACGCATCCGGTACAGGCGCTGTTGGCACGTCCCAATGCAGGGCAGGGCCGTGCGGAGCTGCTGGAGGCTTTGTTTGGGCAGGTGCTATTGACAGGTAACGGGTATCTTGAGGCTGTGGCCGATGATGCGTTGCCTGTTGAGATGCATGTTCTGCGCTCGGATCGGATGTCAGTGGTGCCCGGTGCCGATGGGTGGCCGGTGGGGTACGAGTATCTTGTAAATGGGCGCAAGCATCGCTTTGCTGTGGCTGAAGGGTTGAGCCCGATTTGTCATATCAAAAGCTTTCATCCCCAAGATGACCATTATGGGTTTTCGGCGCTTCAGGCGGCGGCTTCAGCTATTGATGTGCACAATGCCGCGTCGCGGTGGTCCAAGGCGCTGTTGGACAATGCGGCACGTCCATCTGGTGCGATTGTGTATCGCGGGGCAGATGGGCAGTCTTCGCTGAGCAATGATCAATATTCGCGATTGCTGGATGAGATGGAGACGCAACATCAGGGCGCCAAGAATGCGGGCCGTCCGATGTTGTTGGAAGGCGGATTGGATTGGAAGCCGATGGGGTTTTCACCATCCGACATGGAGTTCCAGAAAACCAAAGAGGCCGCCGCGCGCGAAATTGCGATTGCTTTTGGAGTGCCCCCGATGCTGTTGGGCATTCCGGGTGATGCGACCTATGCGAATTATCAAGAAGCGAACCGCGCGTTTTACCGTTTGACGGTTTTGCCGCTAGCGACGCGTGTGATGAGTGCGATTGCGGCTTGGTTGTCGGATTATGCAGGTGAAGATGTGATGTTGCGCCCTGATCTGGATCAGATTTCCGCGCTGTCGGCTGAACGTGATGCCCAGTGGAAGCGGGTAAGTGAAGCTGCGTTCTTAACGGATGCCGAAAAGCGCAGCTTGTTGGGTTTGCCAGCGTTGGAGGTTGGTGATGGATCCTAAGATTGTCCAAATGGAGGGCAAACTGCGCCGTGACGCGCCCCCGCCCGTAACTGATTTCTGGTTTGCGCAAGTTGATGTCCGGTTAGGCCGGATTGAATTGATGGTCACCCGGTTGGAATGGCAGATTTGGCTGATTGTGTGTGGCTGCGCCGGATTATTGGTTTTTGAAATTGTTAAAGCGCTAAGTGGAGCCCCAGTATGAATTTAGAACATAAGTTTTGTGCGCTTGGCACTGAGGTCACAGTCACAGATGGCACGGTTATCAGCGGCTATGCGTCCTTGTTTGGCAAACCCGATCAGGGTGGTGACACGGTTGAGAAGGGCGCTTATGGCGCGTCACTTGCCAAGGGGCGTGGCGTGAAGATGTTGTGGCAGCATGACCCGGCCCAACCGATTGGTGTGTGGGACGAGGTCCGCGAGGATGCCACCGGCCTATGGGTCAAAGGGCGTTTGCTGACCGATGTTGCAAAGGGTCGCGAGGCGGCGTCGCTGATTGCAGCAAAAGCGATTGATGGGTTGTCCATTGGCTACCGCACCGTAAAGGCCCGCAAGGATGACAAGGGCGGACGCCTGTTGTCTGAACTGGAGCTTTGGGAGGTGTCTTTGGTCACATTCCCTATGCTACCCGATGCACGTGTGGGGGCGAAGGGAGATGATCCTGCTGCCACTGCAATGCGCGAGATGGCAGCCGCCTTTGAGGGCGCGCGCCAAATGATGGCACGGGACTAAACCCGCCCAAGCAACAGATCAAAAGGACTGATTGATGACAAAACCTGAGAGCAATGCTCGGGCCGGGGAAGATGTGTCTCCCGCCCAGTCTCTGAATGCGGCGATTGCCGGTTTCATGAGCGATTTCAAAGACTTTTCCCACGGCATTGATGCCAAAATTCAAAAACAGGATGACCGGATGAACAAGCTGGACCGAAAGACAATGATGACTTCACGCACGGCACTTGCCCATGCAGCATCCGAGGATGCACCGCACCAAAAGGCATTTGCGGCTTATCTGCGCTCTGGCGATGATGACGCGCTGCGCGGCCTTGAGGTGGAAGGCAAGGCGATGGGCACAGCGGTGGCTGCTGATGGTGGTTATCTGGTTGATCCGCAGACGGCGGATACTATCCAGAACACGCTGTCTTCGACTTCTTCCATTCGGTCGATTGCCAGCGTCGTGAATGTGGATGCGACATCGTATGACGTGCTTGTTGATCATTCAGAAATGGGTGCCGGTTGGGCGACTGAGGCGACTGCCGTTGCTGAGACAGATACGCCGAAGATCGAGCGTATTTCCATTCCACTGCATGAGCTGTCAGCCCTACCAAAAGCATCGCAGCGGTTGTTGGATGACAGCGCGTTTGACATTGAAGGCTGGTTGGCTGGTCGGATTGCGGACAAGTTCGCCCGCTCTGAAGCGATGGCGTTCATCAGCGGCGACGGCGTGGACAAGCCCACAGGTATGCTGACTTATCCGAACGTCGATAACATTTTATGGACTTGGGGTAATCTTGGCTACGTGCCGACGGAAACGGCCGGTGGCATCACCCGCGCTGATCCAATCATTGATTTGGTTTATTCGCTGGGTGCGGAATACCGCGCGAATGCGACATTTGTGATGAACTCTAAAACGGCTGGTCATGTGCGTAAGTTGAAAGACAACGATGGCCGCTTTGTTTGGGTTGACGGCATTGCAATGGGTGAGCCCGCCCGTTTGATGGGTTACCGCGTGCTGGTTGCCGAGGATATGCCGGATATTGCTGATGGTTCGATGTCGATTGCCTTTGGTGATTTCAATGCAGGCTACACCGTGGCTGAACGCCCTGACCTGCGTGTTTTGCGTGATCCGTTCTCTGCCAAGCCCCACGTCTTGTTCTACGCAACCAAGCGTGTTGGCGGTGCTGTCAGCGATTTTGCGGCGATCAAACTTTTGAAATTCGCGGCCAGCTAACGCTGAGCTGCGAACCGGGTGCGGCGCGTTATGCGCTGCACCTATCCCGGGCGCACAACAAGGCAATCCTCGCATTGTCTAGCAGTTTCCTTCCGTCCGAGCGATGCGGGGGGTGCGTGCGTCCGGGTTCTTTTGCGCCTCGTGCCACATGAGTTTTCGGAGTAATTCCATGATGTTAGTCGAAGAGACCACTGTGCCCGCATCGGCGCTTCCGGTCGTTGAATTTAAAGACCATTTGCGCCTGGGATCAGGGTTTTCCGACGATGGAGTTCAAGATGTAGTGCTGGAAAGCTATCTGCGTGCGGCCCTTGCAGCGGTTGAAGCCCGCACTGGCAAGATATTGATCGAGCGCGACTTTAGCTGGACCTTGACCGCGTGGCGTGACGGTCGTCGCCAGCCGCTGCCTGTGGCCCCGGTCAATGCTATTAGCAACGTGACGCTGGTGGATATTCAGGGCCAAGAGACGGTTGTGGATGCAGCTAGCTGGTATCTAGAGCCTGATATGCAGCGCCCCAGTCTACAGGCCGCAGGGACGTGTTTGCCCGGGCTTTCTGCAGGTGGGTCTGTACGGATTGGGATGCTGGCGGGTTTTGGTCCGGAGTGGACTGACTTGCCTGCTGATCTTGCCCAAGCTGTGATGTTGTTGGGCGCCCATTTTTATGAGTATCGCCATGACGCGTCGCGCAGTACGCCTGCGATGCCGATTGGAGTGCTTGCGTTGATTGAACGCTACCGCACTGTTCGTTTGTTCATGGGTGGCCGGGTATGACTGCGCCGCAGCTGAACCGGTCATTGGTGCTGGAGGCGCCAGTGAAGTTGGCCGATGGCGCGGGTGGTTATACCCGCGATTGGGAAGCGCTGGGTGTGTTGTGGGCTGAGGTGAAGGCCGGGTCTGGCCGTGAGAAAGCCGAGAGTGCGGCGACCCTGTCGCGCGTGCCTTACCGTATCACTGTGCGCGCTGCCCCTTATGGAGCGCCGTCGCGCCCGGTTGCGGGACAACGCTTTCGCGATGGGCGCCGCATTTTCGAGATATATGCGGTGGCTGAGAAGGATGTGCAGGCGGCGTATCTGACATGTCACGCGCAAGAGGAGGTGGCCCCATGAGTTATGGTGTTGCGGCGGCTCTGCAACGTGCGGTTTTTGCGCAGTTAAGTGCTGATACGGCTTTGGCGGCGTTGGTGGGCACGGATATCTACGATGCTTTGCCGACGGGTGCCTTGCCGCCACTTTATGTGGTGCTGGGGGCCGAGGATGTGCGCGATGCGTCCGACAAGACGGGGGGTGGTGCGTGGCATCAGTTCACCGTGTCCGTTGTGACCCAAAGTGCGGGCTTTGCTACGGCGAAAGCTGCGGCTTCTGCGGTAAGTGATGCGTTGGTTGATGCGCCCCTAATGTTGAACCGAGGCCGTCTGGTTTCGCTGAATTTCTACAAGGCGAAAGCCGCACGTGTTGGCACAGGTGCCGTTCGCCAGATCAACCTGATTTTTCGTGCCCGCGTGGCTGATGACACATAACCAAATTTGCATGTGAGGAGTACGCCAGATGGCTGCACAAAATGGTAAGGACCTGTTGGTCAAAATCGATATGACCGGTGGTGGGATGTTTGAAACAGCCGCAGGGCTGCGCGCTACGAATATTAGTCTGAATGCCGAGACCGTTGATGTCACCAGTCTTGAGAGTACGGGCGGCTGGCGCGAGCTTTTGGGAGGCGCTGGTGTAAAGACGGCGTCTATTTCAGGATCTGGCGTTTTTAAGGATGCAGCCACGGACGAGCGCGCGCGCCAGATTTTCTTTGACGGCGAGATCCCGGAATTTCAGGTGATCATCCCTGACTTTGGCACCATTGAAGGTCCGTTTCAGATCACGTCGATTGCGTATTCGGGGTCTCATAATGGTGAGGCGAGTTATGAGTTGTCATTGGCATCGGCTGGCGCGTTGACGTTCACGGCGCTGATCTGATGGCAAACCCGTGGGCCGGTGAAGTTGCTGTTGTCATCGATGGGCAATCACATCGCTGCAAGCTGACGCTTGGGGCATTGGCAGAGTTGGAAGCGGTGCTGGGTGTGGGATCATTGGTTGAGCTGGTGCGCCGGTTTGAGAGCAGCGCATTTTCAGGGGCTGATGTCATGGCGGTGGTTGTAGCGGGTCTTCGTGGTGGGGGTTGGAACGGCACATCGGCTGATCTGATGACTGCCGAGATCGAATGCGGGCCAGTGGGTGCCGCGAAGGCCGCGGCGCTGCTTTTAGCGCGTGCTTTCGCTACTCCTGAGTAGAAGGAGGTGGATTGGCATGGGTTATTGCAAGCGGGCCTTATTCAACTGCGCCTGTCGCCCGCAGATTTTTGGGCGCTGACCCCTGCAGAGTTGCAGATCATGCTGGGGCTTGAGCACCGCATTGCCCCGATGGGGCGTGACCGACTTGATGCGCTGGCAAGTGCATTTCCCGATGTAAGTGAGGACCCAAGTGATGGATGAGATTGATAAAATCGACGTGCTTGAAAGCGATATCAACGCGCTTGAAGGTGCGTTGGGGGATGCTTCGGCGATGACGGCCGCCTTTGAGGGGCAATTGCGCGATGTCCAAGGATCTTTGGTTGATACTACGCGCGACTTGGGCAATCTGGAGCGTGGGTTTTCAACTGGACTGCGCAACGCATTTGATGGGTTGATCCTTGACGGGGCCAGCCTGACGGATGTCTTGGGCGGTTTGGCGGACAAGATGCTGAACACGGCGTATTCAGCGGCGATGAACCCGGTGACTGATCATTTGGGTGGCTTGTTGGCGAATGGACTGAATTCCGCAGTGTCGGGTCTGATGCCATTCGCACAGGGCGCTTCGTTCTCCCAAGGTCGGGTGACACCTTTTGCCAAAGGCGGCGTTGTCAGCGGCCCAACCACCTTCCCCATGCGTGGCGGAACAGGATTGATGGGAGAGGCAGGGCCAGAGGCCATCATGCCTTTGCAGCGAGGTGCTGATGGGCGTTTGGGCGTGGCAGGCGGTGGCAGTGGCGGTGTGACTGTCAATATGAACATCTCGACCCCAGATGCGCAGGGTTTTCAGCGTAGCAAAGGCCAGATCGCGACGCAGTTGTCGCGCGCTTTGGGTCGCAGTCAGCGTCATCGCTAGGAGAATACTATGACATTTCATGATGTAAGATTTCCCGCGTCTTTGAGTTTTGGCGCACTTGGTGGGCCAGAGCGGCGGACGGAGATTGTGACGTTGGCTAACGGATTTGAAGAGCGCAACACGCCTTGGGCGCATGCCCGTCGCCGGTACGATGCGGGGCTTGGCCTGCGGTCATTGGATGATGTTGAGGCGCTGATCGCGTTCTTTGAGGCGCGCCAGGGCCAGTTGATTGGGTTTCGTTGGAAAGACTGGAGCGATTATCAGTCGTGTCGGCCGTCTTGTTCGGTTGATAGCTCTGATCAATTGCTTGGCTTGGGTGATGCCGAGACGACGGTTTTTCAACTGCGAAAGACTTATCGATCTGGGAATACGACTTACTTGCGGCCGATCGCCAAGCCTGTGGCGGGGTCCGTGCGTGTCGAGGTTGGTGGTGATCCTGTGCAGCAAGATGTGGGTTTTGAGTTGGATGACAACACTGGTGTCCTGCGGTTTGCATCGGCACCTGATCATGCAGCCGAAATCCGGGCGGGGTTTGAATTTGATGTTCCGGTCCGTTTTGACACGGATGCCATCATGACATCTGTGTCGCGTTTTCAAGCGGGCGAAGTTCCAAACGTCCCGGTTGTGGAGGTACGGATATGAGCATTGGCGATCTGATCACGCATCTGGAAACGGGTACGACGCACACCTGTCATTGCTGGTCCATCACGCGTCAGGATGGCATAACGCTTGGGTTTACTGACCATGATGCGACGTTGTTTTTTGATAGTACGACCTTTGCGCCGCAGACGGGGCTGAATGCGAAAGCACTGGCCAGTTCCACAGGGCTATCGGTCAACAATACAGAAGCCGTGGGTGCTTTGACGTCTGACGCGATCACCGAGGCTGACATATTTGCTGGCCGCTATGATGGTGCGCAGGTCGTCATCTGGCTGGTATGTTGGGACAATACGGGTGCGCGTAAGATCCTGTTTCGCGGCAGCCTAGGTGAGATCACGCGCGCTTCGGGTGGATTTCAAGCAGAGCTCTTGGGGCTCACTGCGGCGTTGAACCAACAGCAGGGCCGCTCTTTTTTGAAGAGTTGCAGTGCGGCGTTGGGTGATGTGCATTGTGGTGTGCGTATTGATGATCCCGCCTACCGTTTGGACTATACGGTTGATCAAGATACCGCTGGGCAGGTTTTTGCGCTCTCAGATGTCGTGGGCTTTCAACCCGCTTGGTTTGAGGGCGGTCAAGTGACGGTTCTGACCGGCGACGCGGCAGGTCTGAAGGCACTGATCAAGAGCGATACCGGCGAGGGCACGCGTAAAGTGACGCTGTGGAGTGCTATTGCTGCCCCGATTCAAATCGGCGATCAGATCCGCCTCACCGCGGGATGTGATAAGCAGCCGCTGACCTGTCGCGAGAAGTTTGCCAATTTCATCAACTTTCGCGGATTTCCAGATATTCCCGGCGACGACTGGCTTGTCAGTGTACCTCGGTCGGATCAAGCGAATGCTGGTAGAAGCATCAATCGATGAGCGCTGATGTTGTTGCTATTGCGCAGACTTGGATTGGGACGCCTTACTTGCACCAAGCCTCAGTGAGGGGCGTTGGATGTGATTGTTTGGGGCTTTTGCGCGGGATTTGGCGCGAAGCCTTTGGTCAAGAACCGGAGCAAGTGCCAGCTTATACACCAGATTGGTCTGAGCCGCAGGGCGAGGAGCGTTTGTTGCTGGCCGCTTGTAGACATTTGTCACAGGTTGAACGCGCGCCGCTCGCACGTGGCCAAGTGTTGCTGTTTCGGATGCGTAGAGGCGCTGTGGCTAAGCATCTCGGACTTGTCAGTGATGTAGGCCCAGAGCCGCAGTTTATTCATGCGTATACCGGCCACGGCGTTGTCCAAAGCCCACTTTCGCGCCCCTGGCGTAGCCGGGTCGTGGCACGATTTGAATTTCTAGAAGGATAGGTTGAGATGGCAACGATTGCACTTTCCGCAGCAGGTATGGCGCTTGGTGGTTCGATTGGCGGAACCGTTCTGGGGCTGTCGATGGCGACAATTGGACGGGCTGCCGGTGCAGCACTTGGCCGACGCATTGACCAGCAACTTCTTGGTGGAGGCAGTGATACCGTTGAAGCTGGACGGATTGATAGGTTTCGTCTGACAAGCGCGACTGAAGGCGCTGATATTCAACAGATTTACGGTCGTGCGCGTGTTGCCGGGCAGGTGATTTGGGCGTCTCAGTTTCTTGAGAAATCTAGCACAAGTAGTGGGGGTAAAGGTACGGCGTCTGCGCCCAAAACCACCTCGTATTCTTATAGCGTCAGTTTGGCGTTGGGCCTGTGCGAAGGTGTGATCAGCCGGATTGGCAGGGTTTGGGCCGATGGGACGGAAATATCAGTCGAGGCGCTAAACCTGCGACTTTATTCGGGCACGATGGATCAATTGCCTGACCCGAAGATATTGGCTGTTGAAGGGGCTCAGAACACGCCTGCCTATCGTGGGACAGCTTATGTTGTGCTGGAGGATTTACCACTTGAGCAGTTTGGTAACCGCATTCCGCAGCTCACTTTTGAAGTTATGCGGCCAAGCGCTGGCGCGCAGACTCATTTTTCAGGCATGATTAGGGCAGCCAGCTTAATGCCGGGTGTCGGTGAATACGCGCTTGCGACGACGCAGGTCTATGCATCTTCGTCTTTCGGCGAGCAGCTTGCCGTGAATACGAACTCTCCGCTTGGTGGGAGTGACTTCACCGTGTCGATGGATGCACTGCAAGCGGAGTTGCCTGCATGCCAGTCAGTTATCGTTCCAGTCACGTGGTTTGCTAATGATTTACGCTGCGGGGAATGTGTCGTTGCACCGAAGGTTTCGTCGGAGGCCACGGATGCGGCGGGGATGCCTTGGCAGGTTTCGGGTATCAATCGCAGTGTGGCACAAACGGTCGCCGTTAACGACGGGAGGCCGATCAGTGAGGGAACACCGACTGATGCGGCCGTTGTTGAGGCGCTGGCTGACCTCGCATCGCGCGACATCGACGTGGTTTTCTACCCACAGATGATGATGGAACAGATCAGCGGAAATACTTTGCCGGATCCTTGGGCCGGTGCGCTGGGCCAGCCTGCTTTGCCGTGGCGTGGACACCTTACGGCGTCGCGCGCGCCGGGCGTTGCCGGTTCCCCTGATGGGACGTCCTTGGCCGATGATGAGGTTGCAGCGTTCATGGGTGAAGCGCGCGTTTCGGATTTTACCTTTGATGGCACACGTGTGATTTATGATGGTCCCGCTGATTTCGGATATCGGCGGTTCATTCTGCACTATGCAGCACTTTGCGCAGCAAGTGGTGGCGTTTCCGCATTTTTCATTGGCTCGGAGATGCCGGGCCTGACGAAGGTGCGTGGCGCAAATGGCACCTTTCCTTTTGTTGAAGCGCTTCGTGCGTTGGCCGTGGACGCGCGTGCTATTTTGGGGCCTGCATGCAAAATCAGCTACGCCGCAGACTGGACCGAGTATCATGGATACCAGCCCGTAGGGACACAAGATAAGTTGTTTCATCTTGATAGGTTATGGGCTGATCCTAATATTGATTTTGTGGGCGTTTCTGCAGCGATGCCATTGGCCGATTGGCGTGAAGACGCAGACCACCGCGATCAAGACGCCGGGTCGATATATGATCTAGAATACTTGAAAAGCAATGTTGCAGGCGGTGAGGGTTTCGATTGGCGCTATCCCACGCCAGAGGCGCGGGCTGCCCAGCGCCGTGTTCCGCTTACGGATGATCAAGGTGAGCCTTGGCTGTGGCGACCAAAAGATTTCGCGGGTTGGTGGTCGAAGTCCCACCATGAGCGTATCGACGGCGTCAAGCAGGCTGCTGCTTCCGCATGGGTGCCTGAAAGTAAACCGATCTGGTTCGCCTCGATTGGTTGCAAAGCCGTCCATTTGGGTGCGAACCAGCCGGGCCGGTTCCTGCATGCGGGATCTGATGACGCTAGCTTGCCCGAACAATCGAACGGCAACCGCGACGATTTCATGCAGATGCAATATCTGACCGCGTTTCTTGGTCATTTTTCGGTACCAGAGAACAACCCGGCATCCACGCAATATAGTGGGCAAATGATTGATCTTGCCCGCATGCATGTTTGGGGTTGGGACGCGCGGCCCTATCCGTTTTGGCCGGGCAATCAGACGATTTGGTCTGATGGTTCGGATTATGACGATGGCCTGTGGCTGAATGGGCGTGCAACTAACCGATCGTTGGCATCGGTTGTCGGAGAGATTTGTGAGCGGTCTGGTATGGTGTCTTATGACACGGCGTCGCTGTTTGGCGTGGTCCGCGGCTATACTGTCAGCGATGCTGGCACGGCTCGCGAGGCATTGCAGCCCTTAATGTTAGCATATGGTTTTGACGCCGTGGAACGTGATGGCGTAATGATTTTCCGCAGTCGTTGCGGTGAGGCGGATTATGTTCTGCGAAATAGTGACTTGGCACTGGACCCTGAAGAAGACCGCGCTCTTGCGTTGACGCGGGCGGCGGATACAGAGACCCCGGGAAAGGTGCAATTTGGGTATATTCATGCGGACGGTGAATACGATCCGGCTTCGGCCGAGATTGTTATGCCGGATGCAGAAAACCCAGCGTTATCTCGTAGTGAAGCGCCGATTGCTCTGACAAGGTCCGAGGGTCAGGCGGTCGTCACACGTTGGCTACAAGAAGCCCGCGTTGGGCGTGACACGGCGCGCTTTGCATTGCCACCATCGATGGCGCAGGTGGGTTCAGGTGATACTGTTTTGCTGGATACCGATCAACACAAAGGCACATACCGTATCGATCGGGTCGAAGAAGCCGGACTGCGGTTAATCGAAGCCACCCGGATCGAACCAGAAGCCTATACTGTTCAGCCTATGCGCCATGCCCCCGTCAATATGCAGCCATTTGTAGGTCCGATTCCGGCAGAGATGGTCTTTCTTGATTTACCGCTGCTGACAGGGGATGAGTTGCCTCATGCGCCATATGTAGCGGCCTCTGGGCGGCCTTGGCCCGGCAGTATTGGTCTTTACGGTGCGCCGCAGGACAGTGACTATACCTTACAGGAAATACTCAATGAAGCGTCGATTATTGGTGTGACGCAAACAGCATTAGACCGCGGGCCAATGGGCATCTGGGACAGACAGGCGGCTGTAGAGGTCTCATTGGTGAACGGGACATTGAGTTCAGCACTTGCTGAGGCATTGCTTGCGGGAGCGAACACCATCGCGATTGGGGATGGGTCGGTGGACCAATGGGAAATCATGCAGTTTCAACACGCACTGTCGCTGTTTGAACGTGGCTTTGCGCTGTCGGGGTTTTTGCGCGGGCAAGCAGGCAGCGGTGGTTTGATGCCTGATGTGTGGCCCGCAGGGTCACGCGTGGTGCTGATGAATTCGGTGCCTGTACAAATTTCGCTGCCCACGGCATCGCGCGGCACAGCACGGCATTTTCGGTATGGTCCTGCCAAGCAACCATTGACGGATCCAAGCTATCGCTATGTCAGTCATGCGTTTGCTGGCAATGGCTTGCGGCCTTATCCGGTCGTCCATTTGCGCGCCATAGAACGTGCCGCCGGATTAGACATCGCGTGGATCAGGTGCAGCCGCATTGACGGTGACATTTGGGCGGATGGTGAAATTCCCCTTGGCGAAGATAGTGAGGTTTACACGGTGCGCGTGTCGCAGTTTGGGTTGGTCGTTCGTGAGGACACGGTAAATACGCCTGTGTGGTCATATACTGCGACTGATCAGGCGAGCGATCTGTCTGCGGGGCCGTATGACATTGAAGTTGCACAAGTCTCTGATCGCTTTGGTGCAGGACCATTCACGCGTCTAGAGCGTGTCGCATGAGGCCGGTCAGCTTTGCTGATCTAGAGGTGGCTATACGTGTCTTGCTAGATGCAGATCAAGGTCAGCGCACTTCCCTTGCGCAGTGCTTGATCGAACGTGCGCATTTGGCTGATCAATACCGCCAGACGCGCGGGCGTCCGCATCCGGAGTTTGGAACGGGTACGCTGATGTCCGCAGCACAGAAGTTTAAAAAGCAACCGCGGCCCGCTGTCTTGGCTGCAGACGAGTTGAAAACCACCGTGACTATCGTGAACGCATTGCTGGCGCACTGTGTGCATCAATCTGCGTGAATGACCACATCACAGGTTTGTTCTTGGCTTGACGACATAATCTGATCTAAGTGTTAGGTTGAAGCAAGCAAGGTGACCGTCATGGCCCAACCACAACATCATCTGACCGAAGTTGATCCCGTCTGGAATCGCATCTGCGATGAGGCGGAAGCAGCGATTGCCAAAGAGCCATTGATGGGTGGCTTGATCCATGCGGGCGTTCTGCACCACAAGAGCTTTGAGGGGGCGTTGGCCTACCGCATTTCCATGAAGCTGTCCTCGCCAGAGATGTCAGAACAGATTTTGCGTGAGATTGCAGATCAGGCTTATGTTGATGCGCCTGAATTGGTTTCGGCTGCGCGTGCGGACCTCGTTGCAACCTATGACCGTGATCCGGCCTGCCACCGCTTTATGAAGCCACTTTTGTTCTTCAAGGGTTTCCAAGCGGTGCAGGCCTACCGGTTGGGCCATTGGCTCTACCGGAATAACCGTCAAGATTTGGCTTATTTCATTCAGATGCGCACAAGCGAGATGTTCGGCGTGGATATCCATCCTGCAGCCAAAATCGGGCAGGGGATCATGATTGACCATGCGCACTCTATTGTTGTGGGTGAGACGGCTGTTGTTGGTGACAACGTGTCGATGCTCCACTCTGTCACTCTTGGGGGGACGGGCAAGGAAGATGATGATCGTCACCCAAAGATTGGCGACGGTGTGCTGATCGGGGCTGGCGCCAAGGTTCTGGGTAACATCAAGGTTGGACATTGCAGCCGGATCGCTGCGGGCTCTGTCGTGCTGGAGGAAGTACCACCGATGAAAACCGTCGCCGGTGTGCCCGCAAAGATCGTGGGTGAGGCGGGATGTTCGCAGCCGTCAATCACGATGGATCAGATTTTGAAGACGATGATATAGCAAAAAGGCGGTCCATAATCTGGCCGCCTTTTTATATTTTGTATCAGTTGCTTACGCGAGCATTGTCATTGGGTTTTCAAGGTTGTCCTTTATCGCGTTCAGCAGGTCTGCACCCATGGCACCATCAATCACACGGTGATCAACAGACAATGTGGTCGACATCACTGTGCCCACTGTCAACTCGCCATCGGCCCCGACAATCGGCTTCTTCGCGCCTGCGCCGACCGCAAGGATCGCGGCATGTGGTGGGTTGATGATCGCATCAAAGTTGTCGATGCCGAACATGCCCAAGTTAGAAATCGCAAAGCTGCCGCCTTGGAATTCATGGGGGGCCAGTTTGCGTTCGCGCGCGCGCCCAGCGAGGTCTTTCATTTCGGCGGATAGGGCCGAGAGCGATTTCATCTCGGCATCACGCAGAACCGGCGTGAACAGGCCGCCTTCGATGGCAACAGCCACCGCCACATCTGATTTTTCAAACCGCAACGTGCGATCACCAGCCCAGACCGCATTCGCATCTGGCACCTGTTGCAACGCCAAAGCGCAGGCTTTGATGATAAAGTCGTTGACCGACAGCTTGACGCCGCGCGGTTCAAGTTGCTTGTTGAGCTGGCTGCGGAACTTAAGCAGTGCATCCAGTTGAATATCGCGGCGCAGATAGAAATGCGGCACCGATTGCTTGGCCTCTGTCAGGCGGGCTGCAATCGTTTTGCGCATACCGTCTAATTTTACTTCCTCAAATGGGCGATCCGCGTAGGTCTTCAGCACAACATCCGTCGAAGGACCGGTGGCCATCGCGGCGCCAGCAGCAGCGGGTGCTGCGGCCTTCGCGGCAGGCGCTGCGGCTTTTGGTACAGCCGTTGCGTTTTCAACGTCTGCTTTGACGATGCGGCCATGCGGGCCAGAGCCCGACAAGGTTGTCAGGTCCAAGCCTTTGTCGGCTGCAATACGGCGGGCAAGGGGTGTCGCGAAAACGCGCGCCCCATCTTTGGCAGGTGCTGCTGGGGCAGGGATCGCAGTCGCTGACGCATTGGCAACGGGTGCCGCAGCAGGGGCGGCCTCGGCTTTAGCCGCAGGCGCGCTGCCGATATCATCAGCACTCTCACCGTCTTCCAGCAACACGGCGATCACATCGTTGACTTTCACACCTTCGGTGCCCTCGGCGATCAGAATCTTGCCGATCACACCTTCATCGACGGCTTCAAATTCCATCGTGGCTTTGTCGGTCTCAATCTCGGCCATGATATCGCCCGAGGATACGGTATCACCTTCTTTGACGTGCCATTTGGCCAGCGTGCCTTCCTCCATTGTAGGCGACAGGGCAGGCATCAGGATTTCAGTTGGCATAAGATTTGTCCTCAGTTTGAGAAGGAATAGAAAAGGGTGGCGATGTCGATCAGCAAGATAGCGGCGCAGAAAACGACAAATGATCCGGTAGCAATGCTTTTGGCGCGAGACACAAGAGGATGTTTCTCTGAAAGCCAGGCTTGGAAGGAATCCAATTTTTGGGCATGGGAATGTTTGCGCGCAGCCAGAAATTCAAGCCCAAGCTGCAAACGAAGCTGTTCAACAACAACATAGACAACTGCCGAAAACGTAACAAAGCAAACAACACATAACATCGCCCGAATGGGCAAGCTTGACGATACACTTGCTTCAATCGACAGCGCCTGAAAAGCGAAGCTATCAACTGCGCCAAGATTAAAGGCCACGGTTATAAAAGAGGCGGTCAAAAACGCACCGCAAACCCATAGAAGATTGCGATTGTTGTCGCGCAAGGAAACGACGGTGCTTTCAAAAAGCCAGTCGCTCCCCTTGGCGTTATCCATCTCTTGCTCCGTGGCCTTCATCTTACCGGTAAGTTACTTTTTTGCAGGCTTCGATGACTTCGTCGACGGTCAGCAAAGCGTGTTTTTCAAGGTTCGCCGCGTAAGGCATCGGCACATCTTTACCCGTCAATGTGATGACCGGCGCATCGAGGTAATCAAACGCCTCTTGCATGATTACGCCGCTGATGTAGCCACCTACGCTGCCTTGCGGCCAACCTTCTTCAACGGTTACGCAGCGGTTCGTTTTGCGGACCGAATTTAGGATCGTTGCCGTATCCATCGGACGCAAACTACGCAAGTTAATGACTTCGGCATTGATACCTTCCTCAGCTAGCTTTTCAGCAGCGGCCAAAGCGTAGGTCATCCCGATACCAAAGCTGACAATTGTGACATCATCACCGGAACGCTCGATCTTGGCTTTGCCAAACGGAATAGTGAAATCATCCATCACCGGCACATCAAATGATTTGCCATACATGATCTCGTTCTCCAGGAAGATAACGGGGTTCGGATCACGGATCGCGGTCTTCAGCAAACCTTTTGCGTCCGCAGCCGAATAAGGCATCACAACCTTCAAACCAGGCACCTGCATATACCAAGCTGCATAACACTGCGAGTGCTGCGCGCCCACGCGGGCGGCTGCACCGTTTGCGCCACGGAACACCATTGGTGCCCCCATCTGACCACCCGACATATAGAGCGTCTTTGCGGCAGAGTTAATAATATGATCAATGGCTTGCATGGCGAAATTAAACGTCATGAATTCAACAATCGGCTTCAATCCACCAAAGGCGGCACCTGTGGCGATACCGGCAAAACCATGCTCGGTGATAGGCGTGTCGATGACGCGTTTGGCACCGAATTCATCCAGCAAACCTTGGGAAATCTTATAAGCACCTTGGTACTCGGCGACTTCCTCGCCCATCAAGAACACGTCTTCGTCGCTGCGCATCTCTTCGGCCATCGCGTCACGCAGGGCTTCACGCACTGTGGTCGGCTTGGTCTCAACATCTGCGTCCCAATCCGGGGTCACATCCCCGACAGGTGCTGCAGGGGCCGCAGCGATAGGTTCGGCTGGCGCGGTCGCGGGTGCAGCTTCAGCCGGTGCAGCAGCAGGGGCGGCGCCAGCAGTGGGTACATCTTCACCTTCTTCGACAAGGATGGCGATGACTTCGTTCACCTTCACACCTTCGGTGCCTTCAGCGATCAGGATCTTGCCAACGATGCCTTCATCAACGGCTTCGAATTCCATCGTGGCTTTGTCGGTTTCAATCTCGGCCATGATGTCACCGGACGATACGGTATCACCCTCTTTAACAAGCCATTTGGCCAAGGTGCCTTCTTCCATTGTGGGGGACAGGGCGGGCATAAGAATTTCAGTTGCCATGGCTTACGCCTCCACTTCTGCGTAAATGTCTGTCCAAAGCTCTTCCAATGCAGGCTCTGGGCTTTCCTTGGAAAACTCGGCCGCTTCATTGACGGTCGCTTTGATTTCTTTATCGATCGCCTTGAGGTCATCCTCCGTGGCGTGCTTGCCGGTCAGCAACATATCGCGGATTTGCTCAATTGGGTCGCGCTCATCACGCATTTTCTGCACTTCGTCGCGGGTCCGGTACTTGGCAGGATCGGACATAGAGTGGCCGCGATAGCGGTATGTTTTGACTTCGAGAATATATGGGCCTTTGCCAGACCGGCAGTGTGCAACGGCACGCTCGCCTGCTTCTTTGACGGCAAGAACGGACATGCCGTCGACCTCTTCGCCTTTGATGCCGTACGCGGCACCACGTTCCCAAAGCGAAGGTGACTTGGTTGAGCGCACAACGGAAGTACCCATCGCGTAGCCGTTGTTTTCAATCACAAACACAACCGGCAAATCCCAAAGCTGCGCCATATTGTAGGTTTCATAGACCTGACCTTGGTTTGCTGCACCGTCACCAAAGTAGGTGAAGGTCACGCGGTCATTGCCTTTATACTTGTCAGAAAAAGCGAGACCAGCACCCAGAGGCACCTGTGCTGCAACAATCCCGTGACCACCATAGAAATGCTTCTCTTTCGAGAACATATGCATCGAGCCGCCTTTGCCCTTGGAAAAACCGCCCTCTCGCCCCGTTAGCTCTGCCATGATGCCCTTGGGGTCCATGCCGCACGCCAACATATGGCCGTGGTCGCGGTAGGATGTAACGCGCTTGTCACCTTCCTCGGCTGCGGCCTCAAGGCCCACAACAACCGCTTCTTGTCCAATGTAGAGGTGGCAGAAACCGCCGATAAGGCCCATGCCATATAACTGGCCTGCCTTTTCCTCAAACCTGCGGATCAGCAGCATTTCACGGTAATGTCCGAGCAGTTCTTCTGCCGAGACGTTGGGTTTCGCGGCGGCCTTCTTGGGCGGCATGAGCTATCCTCCAGCGTGTTCTTAAGTAGTTTAGTATTAAACTATCTTTTAAACCATGCGCGGAAAAAATGCGAGTGTCAAAGTGACCTTTGGTCAAGCGCCAGCGGAATAGCCGCGTTGCGTCTTGCGAATGTCGCCAGTTATTAGCGGATAACGATCTCGTCCGCGCGGATCATGCCAAGTACATCACGCGCTTGTTGATCCAGCAGGTCCAGATCAAGGAAGTTATCAGACAGACGCACCGTCAGGTTTTCCATCCGCGCAACCTCGGTCTGTAAGGCGGCCAACTCAATAGCCAGCGCATCGCCCTCGGCTTTCACTTCGATCCGCTTGAACAGACCGTAATCGCCCTGCACGGCAGCGAACGTGAAATACAGCCCCAGCATGATCATGCCAAGGAAATAGAACAAAGCGCCAAGTTGCGTGCGGCCGCGTCGGATCATATGTCTGCCTCAAACGTCACCTCTTTTGGGTAACTAAAGACAGAATCGCATATTTGATTCGCGAAGGGAATCCCTTAATTGCAATAAACTGCGGTAAAGAATTGACGAAAACGTCAGGTGGGTCATGTTGAACTCCATCAACTTTGGGAGGGAACATGTTATGAAAAAACTGGTACCGATCATATTCGCAGCACTTGCGAGCGCTGGCTGCGTTTCTCCCGCATCGCTTGATTACGGGCCCGAGCCGACGCGCTCAACCTATTCCGAACCCGCACAATCGGGCTTGGTAGCCGTGCGGCCATTTCCAAACCCAAACGATGTGTGCCAGGTGATCGGCGAAAACCAGTTGACGTCAAATTTGCTTGATGACAGCGCGCTCTTGATCGGGTGCCCCAAGCACGAAAATGGCGCAATTGCAGATCGTATAAACGATGGCGGTCAGATCGTTGCGCATGCTAGGCACTGGACCCTGATCAGCATGCCGCAGCGGTAGGCAGGTCTTACGCCTTGCCGCGATAAATCTCGACCAGTTTGCCCAGCATCGCCAGTGCATCTTCACGATCACGCTGGAACGAATTGCGTCCGATAATCGACCCGTTCCCACCACCATCGCGAATAGCGCGTGCATCATCGTAGACTGCATCCGCACCTTTTGCGGCACCACCAGAGAACACCGTCAAACGGCGACCACCTAATGCGCTGTTCACACAGTGGCGCACGCGGGCGGCTTGGGTCGCGATATCGATCTTCTCGCTTTGGTAGACCTTTTTGGCCTCAGGCAGGCTCAGGTGATCTGTTGAAAGCTTGATCTTGATAATATGTGCACCCAGCAGACCGGCGATTTGTGCGGCATAAGCTGCAATATCAATCGCTGTTTCACCGACTTTATCCAACGCCTCACCACGCGGATAAGACCAAATCACGGTCGCGATGCCTTTGGCTGCTGCTTCATGACGCATCTCGGCAATATCACTGAACATATTCAAAGCCGCAGACGATCCCGGATAGATCGTAAACCCAATCGCCGAGCACCCCAAACGCAGCGCGTCGTCAACCGATGCCGTGATGGCTTGGGTTTTCGGGGCCGCATCCGGGATCAAGGAATTCGCTGAATTCACCTTTAGGATCGTCGGAATTTGACCTGCAAAAGTATCCGCGCCAGCTTCAATCATCCCCAATGGTGCTGCAAAGGCGTTCAATCCCGCATCAATTGCAAGCTGGTAGTGATAATGTGGATCATAGCCCGCAGGGTTGGGTGCAAAAGACCGCGCCGGTCCATGCTCAAACCCCTGATCAACCGGCAGGATGATCATCTTACCTGTGCCACCCAATTTGCCGTTCATCAGCATGCCAGCCAGCTTGGCCTTCACGCCGGGCGTTTCGCCCTCATAGTTTGCAAGGATTTTCTGAACGGTTCTGGTGGTTTTCATGGCAGGCTCCTTTGCGATTTTACGTCAGCGATAGGGGGCGCAGACCACAGTTGCAAATGTGTTAGCGCAACCGGAGGCCATGTTATCGCAAACACCTCTGCGAAGCATGGCAGCCACGCCTTCTTCTGTTCAAAAGTACCTCTGGAGAGACGCCGCAGGCGCCAGCGCCAGCGCCCCCAAATACATCTATGAAAGTGCTGCGACGCCCGGCAATTCCTTGCCTTCCATCCATTCCAAAAACGCACCACCGGCGGTCGAGATGTAGGTAAAGTCATCCGCGGCCCCGGCCTGGTTCAGTGCGGCAACAGTATCGCCACCTCCAGCAACCGAGATTAGCTTGCCTGCTTTTGACAATTCCGCTGCTTTTGCTGCGGCGGCGTTGGTTGCTGCATCAAATGGTGCAATCTCAAACGCCCCGAGCGGGCCATTCCAGACAAGTGTCTTGGCGTTTTCCAACACATTGCTGATGTAGGCCACGGTCGCAGGTCCGGCATCAAGGATCATTGCATCCGCAGGGCAGGCGTCGGGGGCTAGTGTTTCATGCGCTGCATCCGCTTTGAAATCCCGCGCCACAACAATGTCGCGTGGCAGGATAATTTCACATCCCGCAGCTTCGGCTTTCCCCAAGATTTCCCGCGCTGTTTCTGCCAGATCATGTTCGCAAAGCGATTTGCCAACATCAATCCCTTGAGCCGCCAGGAACGTGTTCGCCATACCGCCACCGATCACCAGATGATCAACCTTGCTGACAAGATTGCCTAGCAAATCGAGCTTGGTTGATACTTTCGCACCACCGACCACAGCCACAACAGGACGCTCAGGTGTGCCAAGCGCTTTTTCTAATGCTCCCAGCTCCTCTGCCATCAATCGCCCGGCACATGACGGCAGCAGGCGGGCGATTGCCTCTGTGCTGGCGTGTGCGCGGTGCGCCGCGGAAAACGCATCGTTGACGTAGATATCACCAAGCGTGGCAAGCCGCTTTGCAAAACCTTCATCATTCTTCTCTTCGCCGGGGTTGAACCGCAGGTTTTCCAGCAGCACAACCTCATCGCCTTCCATCTCGGCAACCGCATCGCCGTAGTTGGAATTCACCCATGTCACCGGCAGGCCGAGCACGTCGGCCACAACGGGGGCGATAATCTCTAACGACATTTCAGGCACAACCTGCCCCTTGGGTCGCCCGAAGTGCGCCATCAAAATGACCTTGCCACCTTTTTCTTGAATGTCATCGACCGTCGGGATGATCCGCGCGATCCGGGTGGTGTCGGTGACAATGCCGTCTTCGACCGGCACGTTGATGTCCACGCGTACCAAGGCCCGCTTGCCTGCGAAATCCATGTCATCCAGTGTCTTCCAAGCCATCGTCGGTCTCCATTTGTCGGTCTGCTTTCACGCTTAGTTGCGGCAATGCGCCTGCCGCGTCAACCAAGCCGGGTTGGCAATCGGCGCAGGCCGCCATATGTCAGGTGCGAACCAAGACATAAGGAGCGCCCAATGGCCGATATTACAGACCCCGAAAACACAATCATCATGACACTCAAAGATGGTGACGTCATCATCCAGCTGATGCCTGATGTGGCACCAGCACATACTGCACGGATGAAAGAACTGGCACGCGCCGGGTCTTACGACAATGTTTGCTTTCACCGCGTGATTGACGGCTTCATGGCGCAAACGGGCGATGTGGCCAACGGCAACATGGAAAACAACTTTAGCATCGGCCGCGCAGGCACGGGCGGATCTGACATGCCTGATCTGCCAGCCGAGTTTTCCAAGATCCCACATGGTCGTGGATCATTGGGTGCGGCACGTTCCGCAAACCCAAACTCTGCCAACAGCCAGTTTTTCATCAACTTCAAAGACAATGATTTCCTCAACGGTCAATACACTGTCTACGGTCAGGTCATTTCCGGCATGGAGCATGTCGATGCGATCATGAAAGGCGAGCCACCGATGAACCCTGATCGCATGATCAGCGTGAAAGTCGCCGCCGATGTATAAGTTTGCAGCGATCCTTGCTGTTGTCGCGTCACCCGCGCTGAGCGCCGGGCTAGAGATCGACATCGAGGGCGAGGCAAACGGTACTATTGTCATCGACCTCTTTGAGGAAACCGCACCACTTCATACCGCTCAGATCACTGCGATCGCCGAAGCAGGCAGCTATGACGGTGTTGTCTTTCACCGCGTGATCGACGGTTTCATGGCGCAAACAGGCGATGTGCAAAACGGTCGGATGGGCATGGATATGTCGCGCGCTGGTATGGGTGGTTCTGAATTGGGCGACATTCCAGCTGAATTTTCCGACATCCCGTTTGAGCGTGGCATCGTCGGCATGGCACGTTCGCCCAGTGGCATCGACACGGCAAACAGTCAGTTCTTTATCATGTTCGAGCCGGGTTATTACCTCAACGGTGAATACACTGTCGTTGGTGAAGTGGTCGAAGGCATGGAATTGGTTGACCAGATCAAACGGGGCACCGGGCGCGGTGGCGTCGTTACCGGACAGCCAGACATGATGGCAGCCGTCCGCGTCACGCCGTAACAAAACGCCCAGCCCCCTCACATTGCCGCGAGGGGGCTAGGCGGCACGCACACAATCGGACACCCTACATCAACTAAGTAGGAGAGACCGATGCGCCTGATCCCCACTGTCGCAGCATTTTGCACCGCCGCCAGCATGTCTGTGGCGAGCCCGGAGTTCTGGACGTTTGAATGGCCCAACACAAATTTTGAAAACACAAGCGTCGACAACTGGGTGCAGATCATGTCCGGTGGTCCGCCCAAAGACGGCATCCCAGCCCTTGATGACCCCACATTCGTGGCCGTCGTAGACAAGCCTGACCTTATGGCGCGCGAACCCGTCATTACCGTCGAGATTGAGGGTGAGACCCCGCGCGCCTATCCCATCCGCTATCTGACATGGCATGAGATCGTGAATGACGTGATCGGTGACATCCCCGTTGCAGTCACCTTTTGCCCGCTGTGCAATTCAGGCATCACCTTTGATCGCCGTATTGACCAAGGCACGCTCAGCTTTGGTGTTTCGGGCAAATTGCGTAACTCCGATATGATCATGTACGACCGCGAAACCGAAAGCTGGTGGCAACAGGCCATCGGTGAAGCCATCGTCGGTGACCTTAACGGCACAGAATTGGTCAGCCTGCCCAGTTGGATGGAAAGCTGGGAGGTCTTCTCGACCCGTAACCCTGATGGGTTGGTGATGGAACAACCTGCCTTTGGGCGCAATTACGGGGCCAACCCATATGTGCGCTACGACAGCTCGAACCGTCCATTTCTATATTCGGGTGAAATGCCGCCTCATGATATTCCGGCACTTGCGCGCGTGGTGCGCGTCGGCGATCAGGCTTGGCCTTTGACGCGATTGGCCGAAGCGGGCGAGTTGATTGAGGAAGGTGTGACGTTTTCTTGGACCGAAGGGCAGGCGTCAGCACTCGACAGCGCACGTATCGGCGACGGCAAAGAGGTCGGCAATGTGCGGGTGCGTGATGCGGCGGGCAATGACCTGCCGCATGATGTGATGTTTGCCTTTGCGTTTGACGCGTTTTGGCCCGAAGGCGAATGGATGATCGGCGAATAAGCCCGCGCCAAGGGTTTCGCTTGACACCCACTGCTTGCGGGCATGATCTGCGCGGATGGAAAAGAAATCCCAGATTGATCTTTTTGGCGCCGCGGCGCTGACATCCTTTGCTTTATTGCTGGCCTTCAACCAAGTCGTGATCAAAGTCACCAACGGCGGGTTGCAACCCGTGTTCTTTGCAGGATTGCGGTCTGCAGGTGCGGTGCTTTGCATTTTCGTCTGGCTGAAATGGCGTGGCATCCCGCTGCACTTTGTGAAGGGGACACGGCTTGCGGGGTTTGCGATCGGCTGCGTTTTTGCGTTTGAGTTCCTTTGCCTCTTCGTGGCCCTTGATCTGACGACCGTCAGCCGCGCCAGCGTGATCTTTTATTCGATGCCGGTTTGGCTGGCGATCATTGCGCATTTTGTATTACCCGATGATCGTGTGACACCTTTAAAGGCGCTGGGGCTTGGATTGGCCCTTGGCGGTGTCGCCATCGCAATTTTGACCCGCGACGATAGTGCAGGCAGTTTCTGGGGTGATCTGGCAGCTGTTGGTGCCGCGATTGGCTGGGCGGTCACAGCGCTTTTGGCCAAGGCATCGTCATTGTCGCGGGTGCGCCCTGAAATCCAGTTGATGTGGCAAGTCGGAGTGTCTGCGCCGATCCTGCTGATTGCGGCGTTCTTCTTTGGGCCGTTCATTCGGGATCTGGAACCGATCCACATTGCAGGGTTGGCCTTTCAGATCGTCGTTGTGGTTAGCGCGGGCTTTATCTTCTGGCTTTGGCTTTTGTCGATCTATCCGGCCTCGGGTGTGGCGTCGTTCAGTTTTCTATCACCGGTTTTGGCCGTCGGGCTGGGTTGGCTCTTGTTGGGCGAGGACGTGGGCCCAAGCCTGATTGCCGCCCTGATCCTTGTTGCTATCGGTATTTTGCTGATCAATCGCCCACCTAGGTCCCGCAGAACGTCCGTGTGACCTGTTCGTCTTTGCTGGGCGCGCGGGCGAAAGGGGCGGTCGCGTCGGTCAGCGGCGCGTATGGGTTTGTCACAGCCGCCAGCAACGCATGGAAAGGCGCGTAATCGCCATTGCGTCCTGCATTGATGACGTCTTCGACGCGGTGATTGCGCGGGATGATCTGAGGGTTCGCGTGCGCCATGACTGCTGCAGCCTCTGGTGATTTGCGTAATGACCAGCGTTCTTGCCATGCATCAAAACCTGCGCGATCTATGAATTGATCTCGGGCCGTATCGGTGCCGAGATTTGCAAAGGTATTGGTGAAGTCAGCACCGTCTTTTGTCATCAACCCAAGAAGATCCATGATCAGCGCGCGGTCATCTTCGACAACATTTGCAAGACCCAGCTTTGCCCCAAAAACGTCCAGCCAAGCGGCTTCATAAAGAACCGGCATCCGGTGCACGGCGGCTGTGAAATCCGCGACCGCGGCCTCGCGGTCGGGCATCAACGGGATCAGGGCCGTCGCAAACTGCGCCATGTTCCACGCACCGATGCCCGGTTGATTGGAATAAGCATAGCGCCCGAATTGGTCGATGGCGCTGAACACCGCGTCGGGATGAAATCCGTCGATGAACGCGCAAGGTCCGTAATCGATGGTTTCCCCTGCAATAGAGACATTGTCAGTGTTCATCACACCGTGGATAAAGCCTAACCCCATCCACTTCGCGATCAGTTTGGCATACCGCGCGATCACCAGATCGAGCAGTTCGGCAGGGCCGTTGGCCTGCGGATAATGCCGCGCGATGACGTGGTCGGTCAGCGCATGAAGCGCCATCATGTCGCCACGGCTGGCGAAGTACTGAAAAGTGCCGACACGCACATGGCTTTGTGCGACACGGGCAATAACCGCACCGGGCAGCCGTTCTTCGCGGTAGACGTCTTCACCCGTCGTGACGGCCGCCAAGGCGCGCGTCGTGGGCACGCCCATCGCGTGCATGGCCTCAGACACCAAATACTCGCGCATCACTGGACCCAGCCACGCGCGGCCATCACCACTGCGCGAATAGGGTGTGGGGCCAGAGCCCTTAAGCTGGATATCGCGGCGTTGCCCGTCGGTGCCGATAACCTCGCCCAGCAGCACCGCACGCCCGTCCCCCAGTTGCGGGTTCCAATTTCCGAACTGATGGCCTGCGTAGACCTGCGCAAGCGGCGCAGCGCCGTCCGGGATGTGATTGCCGGCAAAGACCTGTGCGGCCTCAGCTGTGGAAACCTCTGCGGGATCGATACCGAGGATCGTTGCAAGATCCGCATTCGCGGCAATCATCTGCGGCGCGTCCACGGGCGTCGGCAATTGTGCAGTGTACATCTGGGGCGGCAGTTGCGCGTATGAGTTATCGAAGGGAATACGCATCTTAAAGCCGCGCCAGACGGGCCGCGAGCAGCGCATAAAAACCAGAGGCGTCAATGTCTTTCATGAACATCGCGTTCGCGGGGCGATCCGTGACGCGCCACCAATCGGCGACGGTCATGCCGAGGGTCAGTTCCGCCTCTGTCTCGATCTCCACATTGATGTGGCGGCCCTCGAAGAGCTGCGGTTCAATCAGATAGGCAATGGTGCAAGGGTCGTGCAGCGGTGCACCCTCCGATCCGTACTTTTCCATGTCGAAGCGCTCAAAAAAGTCTGTCCAAGCCGCGACCATATCGCCGACGCGTGTGTGCATCGACCTGAATGCGTCGATGCGGTTGCGCGTCGTCAGCGCCTTATGCGTCACATCAAGTGGCATCACGACCAATGGAACGCCTGCGCCAAAGACGATTTTGGCGGCTTCTGGATCCACATAGATATTGAATTCCGCTGTCGGGGTGATGTTGCCGACCTCGAAATATGCACCGCCCATCAGAACAATCTCCTGAACGCGCTCGATGATGTCAGGCGCACGTTCGAAAGCGACAGCAATATTTGTCAGCGGCCCGATCGGGCAAAGCGTCACCGTGCCGCCAGGCTCGTTGCGCAGTGTCTCAATGATGAAATCCACCGCGTGCTGTTCTTGCAAAGGCATCGTCGGATCGGCCATTTGCGGACCATCCAAGCCGGTTTTGCCGTGCACATGCTCTGCCGTGACCAACTTGCGTTTCATGGGCGCGTCGCAACCTGCGAACACCTTTGTCTCTGGCTTGCCGGCCAATTCGCAAACGATCCGTGCATTCTTTTGGGTAAGCGGCAAGGGGACATTGCCCGCCACTGCTGTAATTCCAAGGACTTCAATATCCTCCGGCGAGGCGAGTGCCAGAAGGATTGCAACTGCGTCGTCCTGTCCGGGATCCGTGTCGATGATGATTTTGCGCGGGGCCATGTCTGCGTCCTGTCTTGCTTGGCTTTAAAGTGGGCCGAAGGGCGGGCAGGGGCAAGGGGCTAGACGCGGCCTTCTGCGTGTAGGCGTCGATAAAGTGCGTCAGACGCGGGATCACCAAGTTCCAATGCAAAGATGTAGGCGTGCGTCAGATAAAAACAGGCGGCATCTATGTCGGCAGCCTGATCGGCCGCTTGCGTATACAGCCCCACCAATGCGGTGCGATCATCGCGGGCGTGCGCCGCAAGTAACCGGTCTTGTAGTGACGTCATCGGGCCGTGAGATGGTTTGCGACCTTGTTTGCAACCCAGTCATGGAAGCAATGGGTTGGGCCGTCCATCGCGGGACTAAAGCGACCACCGTCAAACCCGGGGGCGCTGCGACCCTTTTGCATGCCTTCCACGACGAAGACGTCCTCTTCAAAAATACCGCGCCATTGCACAGTATTCTTTTCGCGCAATGCATCGTCTGTCGTGGGTTCGGCATAATAGAGGTGAATATGTTCGCGGGTTTGCTCGTGGCTGACAGGTTCTAAGATGATGACAAAAGCATGATCGCGCTGCACGCCCAGCAAGACGTTGGGATAGACGGTGATATATTCACCCCCCTCAGCCCATTTATCATCGAGGTGAGCAAAATCAGGGAACACTGCGCCATCGTCACCCTTTAGCTGGCGATAGACCAGCGTGCCTTGCCCCGAGAACTTGCCCTTTTCATCGATGTTATAGTGATCCTCCAGGCGGGAATAGCTGTTCAGGCCGGGATGAACCCACGGCAAGTGATAGCTTTCGCAATAATTCTCGACTGCAAGCTTCCAGTTGGTTTTCACCTCAAGAGTAAAGGTGCTGTCAGCACCGCCATGATACATCGGTTGGTCAAAATCGGACCAACGGGTGATCAGATCGGCGTGGACCTCCTCAAATGGGGCGGCATTGCCGTCGATGTTGATAAAGACGGTCTCGAACCAGATGTGGCTGCGCACCTCGATCAGACCTAGCAGGGATTTGTCGATGGCATCGTGGGTGTTGTGACCGGGCCCGCCAACATGGGGCGTGCTGACCAACTTGCCGTCTGTCGCATAACACCACGAATGATAGGGACAACGGATCGCGCCTTCGATTTTTTTGGGCTCTGACACAAGGATCATGCCGCGATGACGGCAGATATTTTGAAACACGCGAACTTGGTTCTGGCGATCGCGAACCAACAACAAAGGCATGCCGAGAAATTCAATAGGTTTCGCATCGCCCGGTTGCGGGACATCGGCTGCAACAGCTAGACCCGCCCAATTGGCGCAAAGCACGGCCTGCTTTTCAACGTCAAACACATCAGGGTCGATGTAATGGGCGTTGGGCAATCCGTTGGCCGTTTCAATGGGCTGGCGGACCGCATCAAGTGTCTGGAGGGGAATGTCTTTGGCCATGATCTGCATCCTCTTACTGTCAACATCATGGCATATTTGCCGGGAGGGATGCTGTCTGACCGCGACGGCAACTTTTCTCACAGCGACATCAAAACAAGGCGATGCGCTGATGTTTGCCAGTTGTGGTGGGATGCCTCGGTCAACAATCGCCTGTTGGCACTGGCGGCCAAATTCTCAGCGTGCTTTTGCGCATCAGAGCCACGAAATTTGGCGCAAGAATGCCGCTTATCTTCACTTTCGCCACCTGCTATGGAAAGGTCAGACAAGGACGACCAATTGTTTCGGTGAAGGCGACAATGCCTTCTTCATGTCCTTATAGGAGAACGAAAATGACACGTACACTTAAGCTGATCGCACCAATTGCAGTACTCACCGCGCTGGCTGTTCCCGGCTTTGCCCAGGACGCCTCGATCGATATCAATGGCGACGGTATGTACAGCTATCCAGAGCTTCAGGCAGTGATGCCTGAGATGTCCGAGGATGATTTCACCGTACTTGATACGTCCGGTGATGGCCTCTTGGACGCGGACGAAATTGCAGTTGCGACTGAAGCAGGGCTCTTGCCCGCCTAAAGTCTGGGAGCGCCGGACCGGCCTCTGTTCCGGCGCACCAACGCGTCCCTCGCGTCACGCCCCAATCGGGCGCGGGGGATTGCAAAGTGTGCGTCCAAACCTCCCTTTGGGCGCGCATTCTTGGTTAGGCGACAGCCCCACGAGACAAGGCTGCAACGCCAGTGCGTGCGATCTCTTCCAGTCCCAATGGCCGCATGAGTTCCGCGAAAGCATCGATCTTTTCAGGCGTGCCTGTGATCTCAAAAACAAATGATTCCAAGGTGCTATCGACCACACTTGCCCTAAAAATATCAGCTAGGCGAATGGCCTCTATCCGGTCGTTGCCTGTGCCTGTCACTTTGAAAAGCGCCAATTCACGCTCGACAGATGGACCTTCAACGGTGAGGTCATTGACCTCGTGCACGTCCACGATCCGACCAAGCTGCGCTTTGATCTGAACGATGATTTGCGGTGTGCCCGAGGTCACGATGGTAATGCGCGAGCGGTGCCCCAAGTGGTCCACTTCGGCGACCGTCAAGCTGTCGATGTTATAGCCGCGACCTGCAAAAAGACCAATGACGCGGGATAGAACCCCCGGTTCGTTCTCGACCAGAACAGCAAGCGTGTGACGTTCCTCTTTATCCGAAAAAGTCGGGCGGAGGTCATAGGCGGAATGGCTTGTAGAGCCTTTTTTAATTTTGAGCGGTGACATTTATCTGTCCCTTTAAACGTTACTTTGTTGGTACACAGGGCGTACACACCCCGTGCACAATGCGTGCAGGCGCAGGTGGCTTACACCATCACCGCGCCGCCGGCTTGAATGGCATTCGCTGTGTCGGCGTTTTCGCCTAGCAGCATCTCGTTGTGCGGTTTACCTGATGGGATCATCGGGAAGCAGTTCTCGTGCTTTTCCACCAAACAATCGAACAGCACTGGGCCGTCGTGGTTCAGCATTTCCATGATCGCATCGTCCAAATCAGCAGGATCGGAACAGATGATGCCTTTGGCGCCAAAAGCTTCGGCCAGTTTCACGAAATCAGGCAGCGATTCTGACCAGCTGGATGAATAGCGTTCACCATGCAGCAATTCTTGCCACTGGCGCACCATGCCCAGACGTTCGTTGTTCAGAATGAATTGTTTGACGGGCAGATTGTACTGCATCGCCGTGCCCAATTCTTGCATGTTCATCAGCCACGACGCTTCACCCGCGACGTTGATAACCAGCGCGTCAGGGTGGCCCATTTGCACGCCGATGGACGCGGGGAAACCGTATCCCATTGTGCCCAAGCCACCGGAGGTCATCCAACGGTTCGGGTCTTCAAACCCGAGGTATTGCGCGGCCCACATCTGGTGCTGACCAACTTCGGTACAGATGTAGCGGTCGTGCTTCTTGGTCAGCTCTTCGAGACGCGACAGGGCGTATTGCGGTTTGATGACCTTGCCCTTTTGTTCAAACTTCAGGCAGTCGACTTTGCGCCAGTCATTGATTTCATGCCACCACTTCTGGACGCTCTCTTTGTCGGTCTTGCGACCACGGGACTTCCAGACGTTCAGCAGGTCTTCCAACACGTGTGCGACGTCGCCCAAGATCGGGATATCGACCTTGATCACCTTGTTGATAGAGGACGCGTCGATGTCGATGTGGGCTTTGGTTGATCCGGGGCTGAACGCATCCAAGCGTCCGGTGATCCGGTCGTCAAAGCGTGCACCGATGTTGATCATCAGATCACAGTCGTGCATCGCCATGTTGGCCTCATAGAGCCCATGCATGCCTAACATGCCCAACCAATTTTCGCCGGATGCGGGATAGCACCCCAGACCCATCAGCGTGGATGTGATCGGGAAACCAGTGGCGGCCACCAATTCGCGCAACAACTGCGATGCCGCCGGACCGGAGTTGATGACGCCGCCGCCTGTATAAAAAAGCGGGCGTTTGGCGGTCTCCATCGCGATTGCCAGTTCGGTGATAATTGCCATGTCACCTTTGACCTGCGGGTTGTAGTGCGTCTCAACCTGCCGGGCTTCGGTGTATTCGCCGGTCGCAAACTGCACGTCCTTTGGAATGTCGATGACAACGGGGCCGGGCCTGCCGGATGTTGCGATATGGAACGCCTCATGCAGGACAGAGGATAGTTTGTCTGTCTCTTTCACCAGCCAGTTATGTTTTGTGCAGGGACGCGTGATGCCAACGGTGTCGCATTCTTGAAACGCGTCAGAACCGATCATGAATGTCGGCACCTGTCCGGTCAGCACAACAATCGGGATACTGTCCATCAACGCGTCCGTCAGACCGGTCACAGCGTTTGTGGCACCGGGGCCAGATGTCACCAGAGCAACACCGGGTTTACCAGTGGACCGAGCATAGCCCTCGGCGGCATGCACGGCTCCTTGTTCGTGGCGCACCAAAACATGCTTGATGCTGTTTTGCTGAAAAATCTCGTCATAGATCGGTAGGACGGCACCACCGGGGTATCCAAAGACTGTGTCCACGCCCTGATCAATCAGTGCTTGAACAACCATTTTTGCGCCCGTCATGGCTTTTGTCATTTGCTTCGCGTCCTTCGCGTATCTGGTTTCGTTTAGTCACAAAAAAACCCCCGAGTGTGTCGGGGGCGCATGGGATCATTATGGATTTACCGTTACCGGCCCATGCGCGTTTCATCCACAATGAGTACGACGTCAGTCATTAGGGTTCCTTTGTCTGCGCAGACATTAGTGCGCAGCTATAGGGGGGTCAACAGCCCAATTGCAGAAAATGTCGCTAAGAGACGGCTTTTCGCAACTTTCTTTCATGAGGTGCTTTTGCAGAATCGCGACGCGTCGATTCAAAGGTAGCTGCGACGCGCTATTCTGCTGCGCCCAAAGCTTGCAACCTCGCTCCCGAACAGCACAAGATGTGCAATCGCCATAACCGAAAACAGAACGATTGCGTAAGCAATCAAGATTTGCACCATCGGGACTGCAAAATTCAGTTGCGGCATGTTGGCGATGATGACTGGCCCATACCACGATACAAATGAGATCATACCCATTGTGACGAAGACGAATTTCTTTCGGAACGGGACACCTTCCAGCATCGTCCGGCCAATCTGGCCATACATGAATGGAATGATCGTGCGATGAATAAACCACCCATTGATGGTCAGGATACCAACGATGACCATCTTGGCCCACACCTTTTCATTGCCCAGTTTGACAGGGTCGTTGAACCAGTAAAACAGCAAGAACCCCAATCCGGTTGCCCAAAGTAGTTTGAGACCAACAGAGACGAGGTCAGACAAAAATGTGAACATCTCAAAGGTTTGCTGGGTCATTTCGCGGCCCAGGAAGAACCGGATGATCATCAAATCCAACAGCGTCGCCGCACCAAGGCCCATCGACAGGCCGATAAAGTGGAAAACCCGGATAACAGCACGCGACATTTGTTCAGGTTCGGAAGACAGGGCGGTTAATAGTTGCGTAAGATCCAACTGGATAGCTTTCTGGCTAAGGCTCGCCCCCGCAAACCGGATGTGTCGTCAATAGAGGTGTCAGATGCGCCAAGCGCGTTATCTGCACAACCCCATTGAGAGGACAATTCTTAGCATTCGCAATGTCTTGATTTCATTTTGGAATTCTAGGCAGAAACTAGCCGACCTCGTCGTCGCCAATCTTGTCCCACGTTTGGGTATGAAAGTCGCTTGCGGCATGACGTTCACGTAGTTGCTCGGACGGCTCGCCCCATGCTTTGTTGACCATTTTGCCTTTCAAATAGGCGGGACGGTTCATCACAGCGTTCGCCCAACGGTTAACGTGCTCGTATGACACCACGTCCAGAAATTCTGCGGCATCGTAAACGAGCCCCTTGACCAATGCGCCATACCAAGGTGCCGTCGCCATATCTGCAATAGAGTAGTCGTCTCCACCTAAGAATTCTGATTCCTCAAGACGTTGATCAAGCACATCGAGTTGGCGCTTTGCTTCCATGGCAAAACGGTTGATGGGATACTCGAATTTTTCGGGCGCATAAGCATAGAAGTGGCCAAAGCCACCGCCAAGATAGGGTGCGGAACCTTGCAGCCAGAACAACCAGTTCAGTGTCTCGGTCCGTTCAGCCAAAGTGCGGGGTAGGAACGCGCGGTACTTTTCAGCCAAATACAACAGGATTGCGCCGCTTTCAAAAACGCGCACGCCAGTTTCTTTGTCAAACAGGGCAGGGATCTTGGAGTTGGGGTTCACGTCGACAAAGCCGCTGCTGAACTGGTCACCCTCTTGGATATTTATCAACCAAGCGTCGTATTCCGCGCCGTAGCCTTTGGCGAGTAACTCTTCCAACATCACGGTGACTTTGACGCCATTGGGTGTCGCCAAGGAATGAAGCTGCAATGGGTGCTTGCCCACAGGCAGGTCTTTGTCATGCGTGGGCCCTGCGATGGGGCGGTTGATGCTGGCGAACTTACCGCCGCTTTCTGCGTCCCAAGTCCAGGTTTTTGGCGGGGTGTAGGCGGGGGTATCTGACATATCAGCTCCGGGAATTTATGTTGGCCTGATCTCTTAATGTGGACCGCTGAACGACAGCTGCAAGCGCAAAACCGAAGATACCTGCGAAAAATGGCGCGCCCGAGTGACCGGACGCGCCATATTCAGTGTCTTAGCGGTGAACGCTTAGCCTTGTGTCATCGCCCGGAATTCGGTCAGGTGACGGCGGACAATCTCGAACCATTCGCCAGTTTCCTTGATCGCGTTCAGGCCAGAGTTGAACTCTGCCAGCATCGCCTCTCCCTGTGGGTTGTTCTTGGAAATCACACCGTGGATTGTCAGGACTTGCGCCAGCGCCTCGTTCAGGCGGATCTGGTCTGTTGTGCCAGTCTCGACCATCGCGCCATCAGCGGTGTCGACGGCAAGTGCCACAACGTCAACATCACCAGCGGCGAGTGCAGTAAAGCATTCGTTCGGATCTGACGGGCGGACCCACGTTACATTAGGTTCTTTGAGATCGTTCTCTTCCAATTGGAATGTTGCGTAGCCGGATGGGCGGCACACGACTTTGCCCAGAAGTTGGCTGTACCGTGTCACTTCTGGCTCGGATGCGCGTGTGTAGTAGCCGAACACCTGCTCGAACATCGGCTCGGTCCAGTCGAAGTTGTTACAACGGAACTGGCTGTCTTCGCCCAAGCGCGCGATCTGATCGCAGTTTGGCTTAAACCAGCTGAGGCTAAAGTCATACGCATGGTCAGTGACCAAGGGTGTCAGGTGCGCGCCCCAATCATTAATAAAATCGATCTTGTAGGGTGTGCCGCCAGCAGAATTTGCAAGCGCCACATTGGCGATCTCGGTGATCATGCCGCCTTGCTCTTGTGCTTCGTTTGCGAACGGGGCCCAGTTTGAGCCTTGCGCCACACGGATTTCACGCTCGTTCGGGAAGGGCAGGCGTTCAACGCCGACGTCTTGTGAGATTGGCGCGGCGGTGGATGCAACAGTGTCGCCAAGGCAAGGGACTTCGAGGCGCATGCCGACAGAAATGATCCCCGGGTTCGGGCCTACAGTGTCAGCGTTTGCGCTGTAAATGATCTGAAATGCCGATGCATCGTCGTATGCTTCGGCTGCAAGTTTTGAAAGCGAGTCACCCGACTGAACGGTATATGTGGTTCCGCACTGCACACTTTGCGCTGTTGCAGTTGTCCCGGTCGAAATGAATGCGGCTGCCAAGGCAGCAGCGCAAGTTGTTGTCGAAAATGCAATTGAAGATTTCATCATGTTTTCCTCTGGGGTTGATGGCGAAAAGGCGCAATAGCTTGGGTAACTGTTTACAATACAGAAATAATATATTGAGTTTGTTCAAGATTATGTGGCGGGTTTGCGGCAATCAATGTGAATTATTGTGGCATTTTTTCACGAAATGTAACAGGCCCGTGCGCTGAAATACGCGCAAGGTCGCCAAATCGGTGGTTTCCGTGAAAAAATTGTCTGTTTTTATTGGCCCTCATTCTGTCAACATTTCGCCTTTTTTGATAGGATAGATGCAGTTAACGAAACTAACTTAGTGAGAAGTAAACCATGCCCACACTCAACTCGGATCAGCGCACAAGTCGTGAAATGCTGCTATCAACGAGCTTTTTAGCAGTCGCAATTGCCAGCACAGGTCTTATGTTGACGACGCCGCAACAAGCACAAGCCCAAGAGCAATGTTCTACGTACACAGTCGTTCGGGGCGATACGCTAAGCGTTATTGCAAAAACAGCCGATGTGCCTGGCGGCTTTCAGACGCTTTTTGACGCTAATTCCAACGTATTGGAAAGCCCAAACCTGCTCGAAGTCGGGCAGGTGATTGCTCTTCCATGTGCTGATGGATCTTTGCCGACAGGTGCAAGTGCCATAACAACTGTGTCGACAGAACCTGCGCCGACAACGGCATCGCCCAATCGTCCGCTACGCATTGCAACAGGCACTGGCTATGCTCCGTTTACTGACGAAGACCTGCCTGGTGGCGGTATGATCACCCGTATGGTCGATCGGTCGATGGAGTTGGGTAACCCCGACCAAGAATACAATCTGATCTTTATCAACGATTGGGGTTCGCATCTTGAAACGCTGTTGCCAGTGGGCGCGATCGATATGGCGTTCCCATGGTTCAAGCCAAATTGTGATTTGGTTGATAACCTTTCCGAAAGCAGCGCTTACCGCTGTACGGATTTCAATCATTCCGATCCATTTTACGAGATATTGGTGGATTTCTTCACCCTCACTGACAGCCCGTACGCCTCTGCACAAACTCATGAGGATTTGTTCGGAGCGCGTGTTTGCCGCCCCGAGGCATGGTTCACATTTGACCTTGAGGCCGAACGCCTGATCGCGCCCAACATCACTTATGTAACCCCGGTCTCGCAGCAGGATTGCGTGCAACTACTGGCAAGCGGCGAAGTCGACGTCATGACCTATGACACGCTGCCCGCAGAAGAAGACATCCGCGAAGCTGGCTTTGAAGATCGCGTGACAAAGATCGAGCCGCTGAGCGGATCTGTGTCATCACACATCTTTGTTGCAAAGGACAATGCATTCGCAAACGAAGCACTGCCGATCATCAATGCGGGCCTTGAACAGCTTCGCCTGTCGGGTGAATGGTTCAGCATTGTGCGCGAAAGCATTCAGGAAACTGTTGAAAACTAAGCAATTTCTCTAGATTTATGATGGCCCCGCGCATGCGAATGCGTGGGGCTTTTTTGTTGAAAGCGAAGGCTTGATCAGTCGACCTTTATGACAGCGATTACAACAATAGTCTAAGCCTGCAAGGATCGTCAGATCCCGGTGCCTTGTAGCACGCCATGTTCTAAAGCGTAACGCGTCAGACCCGCGGTAGAACTGATCCCAAGCTTGCGTTTGATGTTCTTGCGGTGCGTTTCGACTGTGCGCACGGAAATGTTGAGGGTGTTGGCGACATCCTTGTTAGATTGCCCCTGTGCGAGCTCCAGAAGGATCGTTTGTTCACGGCTGGTAAGGGTTTCACGCCCGTCGCTGATTTTGGGTTGCAACGACCCTTTCGCACCGGTGCATAGATACTCGCCACCTGCCATCACGGTCTCAATTGCTGTGTGAATTTCCTCGGTTGGGACATCTTTGAGAATATATCCGCGTGCGCCGTGGCTGAGCGCGGTCGAGATATATTCGGGGCTGTCGTGCATGGACAGGATGACAACGCGGGTCTGGGGCTGTTTTTCCAAGATCATTTCTGTGGCGTTCAAACCCGAAAGGCCTGGCATGTTGAGATCCATCAAGATGACATCGGGGGCCAGCGTCGCGGCTTGGTCAACCGCATCCTGTCCGTTGCCCAGGGTCCCCACAATTTCCAGATCATCATAGCTTTCCAGCAAGGACCGGATGCCTTCGGCAACCATCGGGTGATCATCGACAATAAGAACGCGGGTCGTCATGCGCTTTCCTTTTTGGTGTTCTGTGGGCGCAGCATATGGCTCAATGGAACTTGAGCTTCAATCACTGTGCCGGTTTTTCCGGTGCGTGCCGATAAAATGCGCAATGTGCCACCCAGTTGCTCGATCCGCTCTTGCATGTTGCGCAGACCAAACCCAGTGGTGGCGCGGCGCTCTTGCTGCGGCCATGTCATGCCAATACCGTCATCAACAATCCGCAAATTTGCGCCTTTGCGGTTGCCCTTAAGGCTCATCTGCACGGTGTCCGCTTCGGCGTGGCGTTCGATGTTGTTGAGCGCTTCTTGGGCGATGCGGTAAAGTGCGATCCGGGCTTCTTGATCCAATCGGTTGCGGAAGACCACGGTTTCAAATTCCACCTTGATACCGGTGCGGGTGCTGAAATCATCCGTTAACGCTTGCAGGGCGGGGCCAAGGCCAAGATCATCCAGCACGCCCGGGCGCAGGTCGCGGCTGATGCGGCGGACCTCTTGGATCGTGGAACCGAGCCCGTCGATCCCTTTGTTGAGGCTGTCGCTGATCGCCGGATCATTGCCCAACTTGCGCCGCGTCAGTTCCAGCGCGTAGCGTACACCGACCAACATCTGACTGATCCCGTCATGGAGTTCGCGCGCCACACGTCCGCGCTCTTCCTCTTGGGTGTCAAAGATGCGCTGTGTCAGTTGTTTGAGCTTTACATCGGCCAGACGCCGTTCGCGGAAATTCAGGACCATGCCGGTCATGAACACGGCAATCAGGGCTGCAACAGCGATCGCCATGATGTAGGCGGAGGTGGTGCGGATACGGGTTTCAACATCTGCGCGGGATAGGGCCACGTTTTCCAAAACATCATCAATAAAGACGCCCGTCCCAATCGCCCAACGCCAATCCTGCAAACCGTTGACGTAGACAATCATCCGCTCGGTCGCCCCGGTCGAGGGCTTGGGCCAATCAAAGCTGTGATAGCCGCCACCTGTGCGCGCGATGCGGATCAGTTCATCGGTGATCGGTGTGCCGTTGAGGTCTTCGAGGCCGGTCCAGTTCTTGCCAATCAGGTAGGTCTGGCGCGGCGCCACAAGGTTGTTGCCTTCATAATCGAAAACAAAAAAGTACCCGTCTTGGCCGTAGAGCATTGCTGCGAGTTCACGGCTGACGGCAAGTTTTGCGTCTTCGTCATCGGGGGCCGCACGACCGTAGGTGTTCACGACAGCTGTCCGCGCAATCGACAAGTAGTTCTTTAATTCCTCGCGTTTGGTCTGGATCAGCTGCGCTTCGAGCGCTTGGATTTCGCGCTCGGCCAATTGCCGCGATTGGGCCGTCACCACCAGTGTGATCAAAAACACCGCGACAATAAGGGGCAGGGTGGCAAGAAGAAAAACCTTCTGTCCATAGCTAATGCTGATCATGTCACGCAAACGCGAAAAAAGGCCCGTCATGCCGATGATCGTTAGCTAGGAATCGCCGACGAATCAAATGCCAAGAAAAACCCACATAAACCGTTGCTGATTCTGTTAGCGCCTAAACAATGCGCGAAATTGGTCAGAAAAAGTGACAAAAGCGGCATTTCTACGCAGTACTACGTATTCCACCCTGTAGGGGGTCGCGCTAGTGTCCGTCCACGAAATCCATCTGCGGACGCCTGTTTGCGTTCTGCATTGATGTAACACCCGGGAGGATACTTATATGGATCGTCGTTCATTTCTAAAGAATTCAGCACTTGGCGGCACGGCCGCTGCTGCCACAACGCTTGCAGCACCTGCATATGCACAAGGCAACCGCACGCTGACACTTGTGACAACATGGGGCCGTGGCCTTGCTGGTGTGCATGACGCCGCACAGCGCGCAGCTGACACAATCACAGCAATGTCTGGCGGATCACTGACAATCGACCTCAAAGCTGCTGGCGAATTGGTTGGTGCGTTCGAAGTATTCGACGCGGTCACATCCGGTCAGGCCGACATGTACCACGGCGCAGATTATTACTTTGTTGGTCAGCACCCAGGTTACGCGTTCTTCACAGCCGTACCATTCGGTATGACACCACAAGAGCTGTCCAACTGGTACTACCACGGCGAAGGTCAGGCGTTCCACGACGAGCTGGGCTCGATCTTTGGTCTGAAGTCATTCTTGGCTGGTAACACTGGCCCACAGGCTGGTGGTTGGTTCTCAAAAGAGATCAACGGTCCAGAGGATTTCCAAGGTTTGAAGTTCCGTATGCCGGGTCTTGGTGGCCAAGCATTGGGTCGTATGGGCGCATCCGTACAGAACCTGCCAGGTGCAGAAGTGTACCAAGCGCTGGCATCCGGCGCGATTGACGGCACCGAGTGGATCGGCCCATGGGCTGACGAGAAAGCCGGTTTCCAGGAAATCACAAAGTTCTATTACACAGCCGGTATGCACGAGCCGGCAGCTGGTCTGTCGCTTGCGACGAACCTTGATGTCTGGGATAGCCTGAGCCCAGCACACCAGAAGATCATCGAGATCGCATCTGGCGAAGCACACCAGTGGAACCTTGGTCAGTTCATGAACAACAACGGTGCAGCCCTTCAGCGTCTGCAAGCCGGTGGCGTTCAGGTTCTGGAATTCCCAGATTCAGTTTGGGATGCGATGGGTACTGCCGCTGCTGAGACTATGGACCAGTACAATGGCGACGAGATCTATGACCGTCTGCGCGCAAGCTACAACGCGTCTATGGCTGCGTCTTCTTCCTGGATTACACAGTCCGAAGGTGCATACCGTAACCAGCGTGACCGCGTGATGGGCTAAGCCCCTGCGGTGGATCATGATTTCATGATCTAGATCAAAGTGAAGGCCCGATGCGATCGTGCATAAGGGCCTTCACAACCAAGGATGTAAATCGGCATCCAAGACGACTTTCCACGGAGGGGAATACGCATGGGCCTAGGCGATGCATGGGGTGGAAACGCGATAGGGTGGTTCTTTGGGAACCTGATCGATGCTTTCTTCAATTTCTTTTACGCACTCTTTAATCCCGCATCGTGGCTGTCTTGGCTGCCTGCGATCAATGGCCCGATGGAAACCGAGCAGAAAGAAGCGCTGATGCGTTTCATCTACTATGGTGCGTCGGTCGAGTTCTTCTTTGTTATTTTCGCGATCTTCTTGGTCGTGACCGCCATAGGTTTTTTCAACAATCGCTTCCTGTGGGGCTGCGTGCGCGGCCTTGAAGGGTTTGCCAATATCGTAGGGCGGACTGCCGCTTGGGCAGGTTTGTTGATGGTTCTCCAACAGATCGTGATCATCTTTATGCAGCGTGTGTTTGCAGTGTCCGAGATCAGTGTTGGTTTCGGCATCACCGTGACCCACGATGTCAGTTGGTGGTCAGAGCAGCTGAAATTCTACAACGCGATGATTGTGACGCTTTGTGCGTCCTATACGTTCGTCCAAGGTGGCCACGTTCGTGTTGACCTTGTGTATTCCGCGATCAGCTACCGCGCAAAGCGGGTGATCGATATGATCGGGTCCATGGTTCTGATGGTGCCCGCGGCGATCCTGACTTGGCTATATGGTTGGTTCTTCTTGTGGCGGCATTTGGTGGTGCCGAACCCATCGGCGTCTGACACGCTGGACCGGTTGCTGACCAAAGCGCGCGCGCTGCGCTGGAACGTTGAAACCATCGGTTTCTCGCCCAACGGCTTTAACGCTTACTTCCTGTTCAAGGTCTTGCTGGTGGTCTTCACCGCGATGATCCTGCTGCAGGCGGTCGCCTTCTTCTACCGCTCATACCTTGAGTGGAAAGAAGGACCGGCAAGCGAAGGCAAGAACCTCGACAAAGATAGGCTCGGCGATGAAACCGCCGAACTTGTCGCAGAAATTCACTAAGTTAGGGCGGTAGACACATGCTTTTCGGATTAGATGGCATCGAAGTCGGTATCATTATCGTCTTTCTCACACTTTTCGCAGGGATCCTGTCGGGTTTCCCCGTGGCATTCGCAATCTCGGGTTCAGCCGTTATTTCCTTCGCGATTATCGCAGCGCTCGATAGTTCGGGCCTGTTGATCCACGCGGCGGTTGATACCAATTCCGCCGAATACGCGGCCTTGATCGCCGAAGGGGTCCGACCGGACGCAATCTCGGTCTTCCGATTCCCTGAACTACCGCGCTACGAGGACGTCTTGTTCCCAAGCGGTTGGGAAGTGGCATTGGACCGCAATATCGGCTTTATGGTCAACCGGATGAACGAACGCGTTCTGGCGGGGCAGTCGATTGAGACGCTTCTGGCCGTTTTGATGTTCGTGATGATGGGCATCGTGCTGGAACGGTCACGCATCGCGGACGAGCTGCTGACGACAATGGCAAAGGTCTTTGGTCCGTTGCCGGGCGGTTTGGCCGTGTCCATCGTGATCGTGGGCGCGTTCCTTGCAGCATCCACCGGTATCGTTGGTGCGACCGTTGTGACGATGGGTTTGTTGGCATTGCCGACGATGCTCAAAAACGGATACTCCCCGGAACTTTCTACCGGTGTGATTGCGGCGTCTGGAACATTGGGACAGATCATCCCGCCGTCCATCGTGATCGTGCTTTTGGGCACATTGGCGGGTGATCTTTATTCTGCCGCACAAGAAGAGCGTGCGCAGTTGGCCGGGTGTTCCGATGCGCTGACATACTTGGGCGAGCCTGCGGTTGTATCCGTCGGTACGCTGTTCCAAGCGGCCCTATTGCCGGGGATCATGTTGGCAGTTCTTTATGCCGGCTACGCGTTCATCTTTGCGCTGATCAATCCATCCAAAGCCCCACCTGTGCAATTTGACGAAAGCACTGGTGGCGAAATCATCACGCGCAATGACAGCTTTACTTGGTTCCTCGCCGTGCCCGTAGGCATTATCGGTCTGGCAATCGGGATGGGGCAAACGAACCTTGTCGGATCGCAGTCCGTGATTGTGGACAGCTTTACGGCCTCTGGCCAAACATCATCTTTGCGCACCCGCGTCAGCGAAGACTGCGCTGTGGCGATGCAAGAGTTGCACGGTGAAGAAGCATGGCAAGCCGCGTTGGACGAGCAAGCGGTGATTGAAGCCGCGGGCGGTGTCGAGCAAGCGCGCGAGTTGTCACCAGAAGAGCGTGCAGAACGTGTGATGCAAAAGGTTGAAGCCGCGGCCCCGATCGGGTCTGGCATCGCGATCTTTGCTGTTCTGATGGGTCTGATGTTAGCGATTGCACGCGGCGTTGCCCCAAGTGCGGATGGGCGTCCGCTGATCATCGGTGCTGTCGGTGTCGGTTTGGTCTTGCTGACTGATATCGCGATTATCTCGCCACTGACGACGCCGGGGCAAACGACCATTCTATTGGGCATCCCCGTGATCATCGCGTTCTATGGTCTGCGGTTCGCCGCCAAGCTGCTGGCGAGCAACGAGATCCTGCGCGTGGTCTTCCCACCGCTGGTCTTGATCGTAGCCGTGCTTGGCTCGATCCTTGGTGGTATCACCAACCCAACCCCGGCTGCGGCTTTGGGCGCGGGTGGTGCGATCCTGTTGGCGACGTACCGCAAGCGACAGGATCAAGGGCGCTCTGGCACCATGGTTCTGCTGATTGCGGCGGCGATTGTTGTCATGCTGCTGATCGGTACGAACTTCGATATGCGTCTTGGTCAAGAAGTTGTCTTGTTCGAGAACCGTCTGGCCTACTTGGTGGCATTCGGGTGCTTCTTGTTCGCGCTGTTTGGATTGTTCTGGTGTTGCTGGGTTCTGATCGCGGGCGGGGTGCTGGCACCTGTTGTCCGCGAAACCGCGAAAGTGACCTCGATGGTCTTTACCATCCTGATCGGTTCGCAGTTGTTGAACCTTGTGCTGATCTCATTTGGTGGTGAGCATTATATCCAGCAGTTCCTACGCTCGTTCGACAATGAGTGGACCGTGTTCCTGTTGGTGATGCTGGTGCTCTTTATGTTGGGCTTCGTGCTCGATTTCCTCGAGATTATCTACATCGTGATCCCGATTGTGGGGCCTGTCATCTACGGCGGTACCTTTGACCCCAAATGGGTGACCATCATGATCGCGGTGAACTTGCAGACCTCGTTCCTGACACCACCCTTCGGCTTTGCACTGTTCTACTTACGCGGGGTTGCGCCGAAGTCGATCACGACCGGACAAATCTACCGTGGTGTGCTGCCGTTTATCGGTATTCAGGTCTTTGGGCTGCTCATACTGGCATTCTTCCCGGCGGTGGTCACGATTGTGCCGAACCTGCTGAACTAGGGCAGGGGTTCGCGTTATTGAAAAAGGGCGGCCCTTGCGGTGCCGCCCTTTTTTCATGCCAGTACGAAATACTTAGTTGCGCCCGTCCGGCAGATCAATGCGGGCGACCTGTTCGGCAATCGGGTCGGTGGAAAGCGGGTGAAGATCAGCGTTATAGGCGTCTGGGTCGGTCAGCGGATTCCAAATACCATCTCGGTACACTTCTATCCCTTTGAACTTGGCCTTGTAGCCCATCTTTGCACTGCCGGGCACCCAATAGCCCAAGTAGACATAGGGCAGACCCAATTCGCGGGCGATATCGATGTGGTCGAGGATGACATAAGTGCCCAATGACAACCTATCGAGTTCAGGATCGAAGAACGAATAGACCATCGACAGTCCATCATCCAGGATATCCGTCAGGCACACCGCTGAAAGGTCGTCGCCTTCGGAATATTCGATCAGGCGGGACCGGATCGGGGTTTCTTCGACCATTGCGGCAAATTCGAACATATCCATGTCAGCCATACCGCCAGTAGCGTGTCGGCCATCAAGATACTCGCGGAACAGGTTATACTGTTCTTCGGTCGCCCATGGCGATGTCGCGCGCCGACTAAGATGTGCTGCGCGCTTCGATACCCTGCGTTGGCTGCGGCTTGGGCTGAATTTCGAGACATCAATTCGCGCCGACATGCACGCGGTGCATTCGGCACAAGAGGGGCGATAGAGCACGTTTTGCGACCGGCGAAACCCCTGCTTGGACAAGCTATCGTTCAGCTTCGTCGCGGTATCACCTTGAAGGGCTGTAAATAGTTTCCGCTCCATCCGGCCTTCAAGGTAAGGGCAGGGTTGGGGTGCAGTCACGTAAAACTGCGGAGCGATAGGTAGGGTGTGGCGCATGGAATGATCCGGTCGGTTTCACGAAAGCTTAACAATCGATTCACCATACGCCAAGTCCCTTGAATGCCGCATGCTTAACGGCGCGACTTGGGGTTAACGCGCGGTGTTAATCGCGACCGTCCCAAGCACCATATCGGTCAGGCTTTGGCCGCGTGCTGTGATCAGGATCATGACGATAGAGATCAGTTGCAGCGGGGCAATTGCGATGCTGACAGTGTAGCCAGTCGTGTGGGCCAACGCGAGGCCAGAGCTAAGTGGTGCGCCGTCAACATCGCGAAAGCTGATACCCATCAACCGCATACCCCATGTGGACGAACCACCTGCGAGCGTGAACCAACGGTAAATAAACCCGACCACAAGCATCATGAAGGGAAAGAAAAACACCCCTGTAAAAGCTGTGAAAGGCAAAATCAGGGCGCAAAGCATTGCGATCAGCACCACGTCAATGACCCAAGCGATACCGCGTTTGAGCGGGACACCCGCGTAGCGGCTGGGTGGGAAACCAAAGGCTTCGGGTGTGTGATCCATCGTCATTGTCATCAGGCTCTCTTACGGGTTTAGGGAATAGGGAAGGGCGACTTGCGGGGAAACAAGCCGCCCTTGGTGGTCCAGTCCTTATGCAGTCGCAGGACCGGATTGAGTGTCGTCATCTTCGGTCATCTTTTTGGCGCGGTCGTCCATGAATTGGTCGAACTCAGCCTTGTCTTTCGCATCGCGCAAGCGCTTGAGGAAAGCTTCGAAGTTGTCTTGCTCTTCTTCCAGACGACGCAGTGTTTCGGCTTTGTAGGCATCGAACGCGTTGTTGCCAGAGGACTTGCTCATATGGCGTGAACGGCTGCGGGTCATTGAATTGCAAGATGCGTTAAACATGCGTTTGCTCCAGATCATATAGGCAAGAAGGGCAAGACCGATTGGCCAAAAGACGATAAAGCTGACAACCATGGCGGCGATCCATGCGCCTTTGCCACGCTCATCAAGCCAGGCTTCGGCGCGGGCGAAAAAGCCGGGGCGATTGTCCATAGCCATTGGGGAATGGGATGTGGCGGTGTTCATGGTTGTGCTCCTTGAGGTTCTGTTTGCGGTTATGTGAATGTCTTTCACATTACAGATATCGGGCGGAGCAGCCTTAAGTTCAAGATATAATGTAAATGTTTTTTACATTTACTTTTATTATAATTTAAAATCAACAACTTGTGCGTTTGAAATTTCCAAAAGTACCCTCGGATCAATCGGAAAAATATGCCGTGGCGTACCCGCAGCGGCGTAAATTACGTCAAATTCGCCGAGTCGCGGGTCAAAAAACGCAACGATAGGGTTGAGGTGACCAATCGGTGCGACGCCGCCAATCGCAAATCCCGTTTGGGCACGGATCAATGCGGCGTCTGCTTTCCCAAGTGCCTCGCCCGCAGCGGCGCTGGCTTTGGCGGGGTCGACCTTGTTGCCGCCAGCGGTGATGAACAAAATGGCCCGTCCGCTATCCTGACCTGCAAAAATCACTGATTTGGCAATTTGGTCCAATGCGCATCCCGCAGCATCAGCGGCTTGTTGCGCTGTGCGGGTTTCAGGCCCCAGTTCCAATGGCGCGATCTCTAGATTGGCGGCAGCAAGGGCGCGCATCACACGTCTTAGACTTTTGCTCATGATGTACATGTCCTTTTTACGCAGTTTACTGCGACGTCTCACATTGACCAGAGCGCAAGGGCAAAGCACTCTGTCGTTATGACATTTATTGCGCGTCAAACCCGTTGCCCTCATCCATTTGACGCAGAACGCGGTTCAGATGCCGTGCAGTCGCTGGCAGGTCTACCAACCGCGCTTGCGCCGTTGATTGCCGGTGCCGCCGGATGCAGCCCATATCTTGCGGACCTCATACGCCGAGAGGGGGATTGGATTCTGCCAGCGATGGATGATCCCGAGCGGGCAATCGCGACCCTATTGGCCGAAATCCCGCAGATGTCACTGGACGCGTTGCCGTCTGGATTGCGGCAAGCCAAGCATCGCGTGGCATTGCTGACAGGACTTGCAGACCTCGCGGGTGTCTGGCCGCTAGAGACCGTGACGCAGGTCTTGACCGACTTTGCCGATGCCGCAGTGCAGGCGACGATCACAAAACTGGTCGCCGCAGAAGTCGCGCGGGGCAAACTGCCCACGGGTGACGATCCCAGCAAGGCAGGCGGGATGGCCTTGTTGGCGATGGGTAAGATGGGCGCGGGGGAATTGAACTATTCCTCCGATATCGACCTGATTTGCTTATTCGACGAGACCCGCTTTGATCCTGACGATTACCACGATGTGCGCTCTGCCTTTATCCGCGTGACACGCAAGATGACGGCGATCTTGTCGGATGTGCGTGACGGCGGCTATGTCTTTCGCACCGACCTACGCCTGCGGCCGGATGCGTCGGTCACGCCCGTTTGTCTTTCGATGGAAGCGGCCGAGCGATATTATGAAAGCGTGGGACGAACATGGGAGCGCGCGGCCTACATCAAAGCACGTGTCTGCGCGGGTGATCTTGAAGCAGGACAGCGGTTTCTGGACACGCTTCGCCCGTTTGTCTGGCGCAAGCATTTGGACTTCGCCGCGATCCAAGACGCTCATGACATGCGATTGAAAATTCGCAATCATAAGGGGTTGCATGGCGCGCTCGTGTTGGAGGGCCACAATATGAAGCTGGGTCGCGGAGGCATCCGCGAGATCGAATTTTTCACGCAAACCCGACAATTAATCGCAGGGGGTAGGGATAGTTCCCTGCGCCACCGCGACACCAAATCGGGTTTGCAGGCCTTGGCTGCCGCGAATTGGGTATCTGATCAAACCGCGACTGAACTTTATGATCACTACCGCTATCACCGCGAAATCGAACATCGCCAGCAGATGTTCAACGATGCGCAGACGCAAACCTTGCCAAACGATGCAGACGGGTTTGCACGATTGGCCGCATTCACAGGGCAAGAAGTTGCAACCTTGCGGCGTGATCTTACGCAGCGCATTGAAGCGGTCCACACACTCACTGAAGGGTTTTTTGCGCCTGATGCGTCTGCATCTTTGCCAACGTCTGACTGGGGTGCCGAAGTGGTCGCGCGCTGGCACAGCTATCCCGCACTTCGCTCTGTCCGGGCGACGGAAATCTTTGCGCGGCTCAAACCCGAGATTATCGCGCGGCTACAAGAGGCTGGAAAACCAGACGAGGCATTGGCGCAGTTCGATGGATTTTTATCCGGGCTACCTGCCGGTGTTCAGTTGTTTTCACTGTTTGAGGCTAATCCACAGTTGACGCAGTTGATTGTTGATATCTGCGCGACCGCACCGGCACTTGCGCAACATCTGTCGCGGAATGCAGGCGTGTTGGATGCTGTGATTGGAGGTGCTTTCTTTTCCGATTGGCCCGGCAAAGGCGCGTTGACGCAAGAACTGATAAGTCTTTTTGATGCTGTCGATGATTATGAAGGGCAATTGCTGACTGCGCGCCGCTGGGCAAAGGAATGGCATTTTCGGATCGGTGTGCATTACTTGCGAGGGCTAATTGGATCTGAACAATCTGGGACACAATACGCTGATTTGGCCGAGGCGATCGTGGCGGCACTTTGGCCTGTTGTGATTGCAGAATTCGCGCACAAACACGGGCCCATGCCGGGGCGGGGCGGGGCCGTGGTTGCGATGGGGTCGCTCGGGGCGGGTAAGTTGAATGCGACATCTGACCTTGATTTGATCGTGATTTATGACCCGCAGGGTACCGAGATGTCTGAGGGGCGCAGGCCATTGGCAACACGGCCTTATTTTGCGCGATTGACGCAGGCTTTGGTGACCGCTTTGAGCGTGCCGATGGCTGAAGGGCGGCTTTATGAGGTTGATATGCGGCTCAGGCCTTCGGGCAAGCAAGGACCAGTGGCCACGTCTTTTACAGCATTCAAAGACTATCAAATGCAGGATGCTTGGACTTGGGAACATTTAGCTTTGACGCGCGCGCGTGCGATTGCAGGTGATCCATCGTTCTGCGCAGACATTGAAATCTTTCGACGCGCACTGCTGCATAAAAAGTCACAAGGTAAGACGATCATTGCGGATGTGAGCGATATGCGGCACCGCATCTCGCTGTCAAAGTCGCCGGGTACGGCGTGGGATGCCAAAATTGGCCCAGGGCGTTTGCAAGATATTGAACTGTTTGCGCAGACAGCGGCTTTGCGCAGTGGCAGTGCGGCAGCCGATGTGCCGACACAATTACACAGTGGTGTCGCGGATGGATGGTTGGACGCCGCTGATGCGACGGCGCTCTCGCAGGCGTTTCGGCTTTTGTGGCAGGTACAAGCAGCGGCGCGGTTTCTGACAGGTGCTGATTTGGATTTTGATGCATTGGCAGAAGGTGCAAGGCGGTTGATTTTGAGAGAAACAGAGTGCGAAGATATTTCAGATCTCACATTGCGGCTGACACGGATGCACCAAGATGCTGATCGTATCATTGGCAAATACTTGGTGTCGGAATGAGCGCGGCAGCACTTTTTGATCCCAAAGGTTTGATGAGGGAGGCGTTCGCAATTGACGGGATCAACGCACCTGAATGTCGAAGTATCTTTTTGGATTGGGCATTGAGCTTGCCACCGGAGCGTGATGCGATGGTGGAAATAGAGTTGTTGATTGCACACTATGAGCCGTTGCAAGAAGGCAACCATCCGATGCTTCAAACATTGCGTGAGGCACAACAAAAGCTGCCGACGCCGCGTCGCCGCGGTGGACGGCAAGGTCGCTTTTCAGATTAGCGGATCGACGCTGCGCAGATGGAAATTTTGGGCGATGAACCGTAGATTGTTGATGCTGCTTTAACGCGCTGTCGATTGCCAAATATGGCTTGTCTTAGAAGTCCTGCCAAATTGACTGCGAATCTGCTGTGCCGGTCTTCTTGATAGGTAGCGATGGTTGGCCACCCTGCGTTGCCTGATTGGTACGAGAGATGGCCGCTTCGAGTTGTCCGTTTGGTCGCGACGTTGTAGCGGTCACGCTTTTTGACCGCGCTATCTTGAACTGCGCAATTAACGCGCTGAGTTTGCTCGTCTCACTGGCAAGTGCATTTCCTCGTGTGATCGATTCTTGTACCATTGCGGCATTTTGCTGGGTCACTTGATCCAATTGATTGACGCCGATGTTGATCTCCGAGAGGCCAATGGCCTGTTCCTCGGCGCTTGTAGCGATCTGAGACGTCATGGACGAGATGTCATTCACTTGCGTGATGATTTCTGAAAGCGCCTCTCCAGCATTTCCGACAAGCTGGGTGCCCTGTGCAACATGCCGCGAGCTGTTTTCGATCAATGCGGAAATCTCTTTTGCAGCTTCCGCAGACCGTTGTGCCAAGGCACGGACCTCTGATGCGACAACGGCAAAACCCTTGCCGAATTCCCCAGCGCGCGCGGCTTCTACGCCTGCGTTCAAGGCCAGCAAATTGGTTTGGAAGGCAATGTCGTCAATGACGGAAATGACCTGAGAGATTTGCTTTGATGATGCCTCGATCTCTTCCATAGCACTGACGGCTTTGGCGACTATTTCGCCATTTCGGCTTGCTTCGGTTCTGGCTTTACCGACAGAGCTGTCAACTGCTTTTGCGTGTTCTGCAGCTGATCGTACGCTTGCAGTAAGCTGATCCAAAGCCGCTGCGGTTTGCTCAAGGGTGGCTGCTTGGTTTTCTGTGCGTTGAGACAGGTCCGTCGTTGCGGCGTGACCGTCATCTGTGGCTTTTTTGATTTGTGCAGATGTCTGTGTGACGCTATCGAGCGCGTCGTGCAGCGCGCGTACTGCTTCATTGAAGTTCAGGCGCAGTTCCTCATATTCCGGGCTAAACTGTTGCGAGATTTTCGCGGTCAGGTTGCCATCTGCAAGTTGTGCCAATTCTGTTTGCATCGTGCTGACGACCACATCTTGTTGAGCACGCTGTTTGGCGCGCTCTTCGGATATCTGCTGGCGTTCAATTTGTGCCGTGCGAAACACATTCAGCGCGCGCGCCATGCGCCCCAGTTCATGTGTATGTTCGGTGCCTTTAATCTCGACCTCGTGATCGCCTGAGGCAAGTCTGTCAGTCGTATCCGCCAATCGTGTGACAGCCCCTGTGATCCATCGACCTACTACGAACGCGGTCGTGGCAGCCAGAAGTGTCGCAATGAAACCGACAATTGGGATCACCATTTTCTGACGTGTCACAATCGCATCGGCGCGTTGAGCCAGCGTTGTCTGGTCCACGGTAATCTGATCGGCCAATACGTCGAAGCCTAATTCGATTTCATGCCATATACGGTCAAGCTGGGTCTGCTCAATCTCGGACGCGAGGGCGTAGGCCTGCGCAAACTCCTCAAGATTTGCTTTGTAACCTGCAACAGAGCTTTGCAACGCGGTCAAATTTTCATTGATTGGGCCTGCGGCACCAACGGCGTTGACTTGGTCCAGCACGCGGTCAAGTTCGGCAACACTTTCACTAAATGTGATCAAATCTTCTGGCAGCAAGGACGCGTGAAACCTGTTACCGCTCTGGATGGTTGCCATCGATGCCCGGATAAGACGCCCGGACGCTGATATCAGAACGGGGTTGCCGCTTTGAATGGCACGCGTGAATACATCGCTGACCTGAGTGGTGATTATTTCAGAGCTTGCCAGAAATTGCTCGCTGGCATTCACCGCGTCGGTGCGGTGGGTTTGCATTTGGCGGAAATGCGCTTCGTATGTTTGCGCCATTGCGATTAGCTGTTCAACCTCGCCTAAACGCGTGGGGTCTTGTGCGAAGCTTTGCAGCTGTTCATCGGAATTGATAATCTCGGCGATATTGGAAAAGACATCTTGCGCCTGCGCCTGATCTTGGGCGTAGCGGTATTGGAGTGATGCAACCTGCGCCTCAAACATGTCTTCGACATACGCGCTGGCGTCCACTTTCATTTGTGTCAGGTTTCGGAAGTCGTAATACCCATCCGACACCACAGTACTAGCGCGCTGTGCGAACATGATTACACCCAGCAGCAGTACCAACAAAATGGCGAACGCGGCGCCTATCCGACGTGAAATTGGCCAAGATTCAAGCATAAGATACCCCAAGAGACATTTGAGGTATCTTTAGCGCCCAAGTCCTAATCGTGAATGAACACCGGAATAATTTGCGAAAAAGCCGATCAGATTATGACAATGCTGCGGCTTCTTTGGCCAGTGCAGTAATGCCTGCCCAATCGCCAGCCGCAACCAAATCCTTTGGCGCAACCCATGATCCACCGACGCAAAGTGTGTTGCTGAGCCCAAGGTATTCATGCGCATTCGCAAGGCTAACGCCACCGGTCGGGCAGAATTTCACTTGTGGAATAGGTGCCCCAATCGCCTTAAGCGCCGGCGCACCACCGTTTGCCGCAGCAGGGAAGAATTTTTGAACCGTATAGCCGCGCTCGAGCAGGCGCATTGCCTCTGATGCGGTTGCGGTTCCTGGCAGAAGTGGCAAATCATTTGCTTCGCAGGCATCCAGCAGAATGTCGGTTGCACCCGGTGACACACCGAACGTAGCGCCAGCGGCCTTTGCATCCTCTACATCCTTGGGTGTTAACAACGTGCCCGCGCCCACAACACCGCCCGGTACGGCTGCCATCTCGCGGATCGCATCCAATGCAGCAGGGGTGCGCAACGTCACCTCCAACGCAGGCAGCCCGCCGGCCACAAGGGCTTTTGCCAAATCGGCGGCGATGGCGGCGTCATCAACCACCAACACAGGAACAACAGGGGCCAATAGGCAGACTTTGGCGGCGGCGGTGGAGGCTTCTTGCGGGGTCATATTTTATTCCTTGGATCCGTGTGTGATGTCCAGCTTGAACAACAGGTCACTCATTTCGAGAGCGCGCAAACTGCGCAGTTTTAAACGACGACGCCCGCACCCGAGGCCGCGAGGCCCACATTCTGGCGGAAGACCTCAAACAGTTCGCGACCAACACCTGTGCCGTTACCGCTCAGGTCTGCGGTCGCAGGTGTGCGGGTGGACAGATCGACACCGATCACTTCGATTTTGCCGGTCGTGGCGTCCAATCGAACGACGTCGCCATCGCGCAGCAGCGAGATGGGGCCGTGATCAGCCGCTTCTGGGCAAACATGAATGGCGGACGGGACTTTGCCCGACGCACCTGACATCCTGCCGTCAGTGACCAATGCGACCTTCAAACCACGATCCTGTAGAACTGCTAAAGTGGGCGTCAGGCTGTGCAGTTCGGGCATACCGTTGGATTTGGGGCCTTGGAAGCGGACGACGATGATCGTGTCTTGGGTGAACTCACCAGCTTTGAAGGCGTCTTTGACGGCTTCCTGGGTGTGGAAAACGCGGGCAGGGGCTTCGACGATGTGACGTTCCGGGGCCACGGCAGACGTTTTGATCACACCACGTCCGAGGTTGCCTGACAGTTGCGTCAAACCACCTTGCGGCTGAAACGGGTCCGTTGCCGGACGCAGGATTTTTTCGTTCAGGGACGTGCCTGAACCGGGCTGATAGCGTACTTTGCCATCAACCAGTTTGGGTTCTTGACTATAAAGTTCTAGGCCCTGACCCGCGACTGTCTTGGTATCATCATGCAGCAATCCGGCATTCAGCAACTCGCCGATCATGTAGCCAAGACCACCTGCGGCATGGAAATGGTTCACATCTGCCAAGCCATTTGGGTAGACCTTTGCCATCAAAGGAGTAACCGCGGACAGATCGCTAAAGTCTTCAAGATCAATAATCACACCAGCGGCTTTTGCCATCGCGGGCAGGTGGATCACCAGATTGGTAGAGCCGCCAGTTGCCATCAGGCCAACCATCGCGTTCACAAATGCCTTTTCATCAAGGATATCGCAAACCGGCGTATAGTCATTGCCAAGGGCCGTAATTTCCAGCGCGCGTTCAGTCGCCGCAACGGTTAACGCGTCGCGCAGTGGCGTTCCGGGATTGACGAAAGACGCGCCGGGCAGGTGGAGGCCCATGAATTCCATCAGCATCTGGTTGGAATTGGCGGTGCCATAAAAAGTGCATGTGCCCGGACCGTGATAAGAAGCCATCTCGGCGGCCATCAACTCTTCGCGGCTGATAGCGCCTGTCGCGAACTGTTGGCGCACACGGGCCTTTTCGTCATTGGGCAGGCCGGACACCATTGGGCCGGCGGGCATGAAGATGCCCGGAATATATCCAAAGGTACCCGCAGCCATCACGAGGCCCGGCACGATCTTGTCGCAGACGCCCAGATAGACGGCACTGTCGAACACATTGTGGGACAGGCCGACAGCAGCAGAGAGTGCGATTACATCGCGTGAAAAAAGCGACAACTCCATCCCGGTTTGGCCTTGGGTCACGCCATCGCACATCGCAGGGACGCCGCCTGCAACTTGTGCCGTGCCACCGGCGGCGCGTGCCGCTTCACGGATCATGTCGGGATAGGTCTCGAATGGTTGATGGGCAGACAGCATGTCATTGTAGGCGGTGATGATCCCGATGTTTGGTGCGCGTGCTGATACCAGCGCGTCTTTGTCATCGCCCATCGCGGCATAGGCGTGGGCCTGATTGCCACAGGTGAGGTGTGACCGGCGTGGGCCTTCGGCTGCGGCACGTGACATCGTATCAAGATACGTGCGGCGCGGCCCCTCGGAGCGGGCTTTGATGCGGTCAGTCACAGCAGCGATTGTTGGGTGTAGGGGCATAGCATCCTCGTCAAGATCGATTTGCGGGAACTATATCATTTCGTGTTAGCGCTAACAAGTCGAATGCAGGGACAAATAAATGCCACTTTTACCTGACTGTTATTGTGTCAAAATTTATGTGCAACCAAAGACGCTGCACATGCTTGCCGCGGTGATCAGACAAAAGGGTCCTTTGCAAATGATACAAAGACGAGTGTTTCTTGGGGGTATTGCCATCCTTGCTTTTGCCGGATGTACCGTCCCGCCGATGCAAAAGACCGAACCTCGGATGGTGAAGACACGGTCTTATCGGCTGTCAGGGCTTTCGTTTTCGGCACCGCAGGACCTGACGATCTCCGAGAGTGAGTCGTTCTATCCGTCGGCGGATATCGTTTGGCGCGGTGATCCACTAGGGCCGCGCGTTGATCAGATTGAACGGATTTTTGAAACAGCGGTGCGGCGCAATACTGCTGTGTTGACTGGGGCTGAGCCGATTGATGTTGAGATTACACTGGTGCGGTTTCATGGCGTCACCAACAAGACCCGCTATAGCGTAGGCGGCGTTTATAACGTGATCTTTGATATGACCGTGCGCGACGCGCGTAGTGGCGCGATCCTCGAGCCCGCACGCCGCATTGTCGGCAATCTAAGCGCGCCCGGTGGTGAACGTGCCGTCAGGTTGGAAGAATCCGGTCAAACACAAAAAGTCCGGGTCACAGATTATCTGGCTGGGTTGGTACGCGCGCAATTGATCTAGTTTCACGGCTTTCCAGCGGCGCGCAGAGCATGTAGGAGGCCATGCATGACAGATACAGATATTGCCCCCGCATCGATGCCCGTTGTCCGCCTGATCCCTAAGGCCGAAGCACGCGCGATCCGCCATGGTTTTCCTTGGGTCTATGCCAATGAGTTGGTCACCGACCGTCGCACCCGTAATTTGACCCCCGGTACGCTCGCCCTTCTCGAGGATGCCAACCGCACGTCGATGGGCGTGGTCACTGTGAACCCGGCATCCAAGATTATTTGCCGAATGCTGGATCAAGATCCGGAAGCGGTGATTGACCAAGCTTGGTTTGCCACAAAATTCACTCGCGCTTTGGCGCACCGCGCACGGCTCTATGATGCGCCGTTCTACCGGTTGGTCCACGCCGAGGCCGATGGCCTGCCGGGCGTGATTATTGACCGCTTTGGTGATTTGGCAGTGGTGCAACCCAATGCCGCTTGGGCGGATATGTTGATCGGGCCATTGGTTGCAGCGTTGCAAGAGGTCACAGGTGTGACGACGGTGATCATGAATGGCACCGGACGTGCACGCACGCTGGAAGGGCTTGAGGAAAAGACCGAAGTTCTGGCAGGAACCGCGCCAACCGACGCGTTGCCGGTGCCAATGAACGGTGCAACTTACATGGCCGATGTGATGGGCGGTCAAAAAACCGGATTGTTCTTTGACCAACGTCCGAACCACGCGTTTGCGGCAAGCCTGTCCAAAGATGCACGGGTATTGGATGTGTTTTCGCATGTGGGCGGCTTTGGGCTTGCGGCATTGGCGCAAGGCGCTGTGTCTGTTTTGGCTGTTGATGGGTCTGCGCCTGCACTTGCGCTTGCAGAGCAAGGTGCCGCAGCTATGGATGTCTCGGACCGGTTTGAGACCCGCAAGGGCGATGCCTTTGATGTGTTGGCCGCTTTGGGCGAAGATGGTGAAACTTTTGACGTTGTTGTCTGTGACCCACCGGCATTTGCACCTTCGAAGCCCTCAGCCGAGGCTGGCTTGCGCGCTTACGAGCGCGTGGCGCGTCTGGCGGCGACTTTGGTGGCGCCGGGAGGTTATCTGGTCTTATGTTCGTGTTCACACGCCGTTGATCTGACCAAGTTCCGGAACGCGTGCTCACGCGGCATCGGTCGCGGGGGCAGGCGTGGGCAAATCATCCACACCGGGTTTGCGGGTCCTGATCATCCGTTGATACCGCATCTGGCTGAAAGCGGCTATCTGAAAGCGCTTGTTTACCGTCTATGAGGGTGATGATCGACGCTTGTGTTTTGTACCCGACCGTCATGCGCGAGGTGATGTTGGGGTGCGCGAAACAAGGGTTGTTCGAGGCCCGGTGGTCTGTGCGTATTTTAGAAGAATGGGCGCGGGCCGCGGGCAAGCTGGGGCCTGCGCAGGAGGTCTGGGCCAGAGGCGAGATTGCTGCACTTAGCGCGGTTTTTCCGCGCGCGACCGTGACGTATGACCTTGGTCTTGAGCAGCGGTATTGGTTGCCTGATCCCGCTGATATTCACGTGTTGACTGCGGCGGTTGTGGGGTCTTGTGATGGGATCTTGACCATGAATGCCAAGGATTTCCCTAGGAATATTCTTGGAGATGAGACGCTTTTGCGGTGGGATCCTGATGGGTTTGCCTTGATCTTGTTCAAGGAAGCACCCGATCAGGTACGGGGTGTCGCTGAGGCCGTCTTGGATGAGGCAAACAGGCTTTCGGATCAGCCGTGGACGATGCGTGCTTTGATGAAAAAGGCGCGGATGCCGCGGTTTGGCAAAGCGTTGGAAGCCTAGGTTTCAATCAACAGCGTCTGTCCTGGATGATCGGTGTGGCGCCTCCGGCGGGAGTATTTTTGGCAAGATGATGAGCAGGTGCGACTAGTGCGCCGCCCATTTCGCTTCATTGGCTTCGATCGCTGCAATACGTTGTGGTGTCTTGGGGTGGCTCATCACCCATGCGGGCATGGCGGCACCACGTGCGCCGGTCAGCGTTTCGAGCTTTTTGAAAAGCGATTTTTGCGGTTCCGTTCCGATCCCGGCCTTTACCAACAGTGCCGAAGCATAGGCGTCCGCCTCAAATTCGTCCGCGCGTGATAATCGTGCTGCGAGCAATGTCATCAGACCATTGGCAATCCAAGGTCCCACGCCGGGAATAAACCGGCCCAAGATCATCGCAAGGGCGGTGCGCATCGCGTTTTGGCCGGAAAAATCAATCATTCTGCGCCGTGAGTGGCCCAATGCAACATGACCTAATTCATGCGCAATCACTGTTGCCATTTCCTCGGACGTGACTTCGCCCGCGCGGTATTTATTGAAAAAGCCACGTGTGATGAAAATCCGCCCATCGGGGGCGGCTAAACCGTTTACCGGCTCGATCTCGTAGATATGCACCTTGATCCGTTCAATGCCCAACGCCTTTGCCATCCGTTCCATCAGGACTTTCAAGATTGGGTCGGCAAGTTCGGTGGATTTCGCGTCTAACTCACGCGAGGTCCGCCAGACCGAAAAACGATACATGGCCAAACCGTAGAGCACGGCGAATAAGATCGGAGCAAGTTTAATCATAGATCACATATGGGGGTGCTGGAGGCAAAAGCAACGGTTCAAATGCCGCAGTAAGGCGGGGTTAACGCCCCAATTGCCGCATACCTGCATCAATGCCTGCCAAGGTCATCGGGACCATGCGGTCGGCGCCAAAAATCTCTTGGATCATCTGGATGGATTGTGTGTAGGGCCAATAGCGTTCGTCCAGTGGATTTATCCAAAGATGGTTTGGCCACTGATCGCGGGCGCGGGCAAGCCATGTGTGGCCCGCTTCCTCGTTCCAGTGCTCATTTGCACCGCCGGGAAACGCCACTTCGTACGGTGACATGCTGGCGTCGCCCACAAAGATGCATTTGTAATCGGGGCCATAAGTGCGCAGGACGTCCCACGTGGGCGTCTGCGCGTTCCACCGGCGGCGATTGTCTTTCCACACACCCTCGTAAAGGCAGTTATGGAAATAGAAGTATTCGAAATGCTTGAATTCGGATTTTGCGGCGCTGAACAGTTCTTCAACGACTTTGATATGCGGGTCCATTGAGCCGCCAATATCAAGGAACAACAGCACTTTGACCGCATTGCGCCGCTCGGGGCGGGTTTGGACGTCAAGATAGCCGTGTTCGGCTGTGGCGCGGATTGTGCCGTTCAGGTCGAGTTCCTCATGTGCGCCGTCACGCGCCCAGCGGCGCAGGCGTTTTAGCGCCACTTTGATATTGCGTGTGCCTAATTCGACGGTGTCATCGAGGTTTTTGAATTCGCGTTTGTCCCAGACTTTGACTGCCTTTTGATGGCGGCTTTCCTTTTGGCCGATGCGCACGCCTTCGGGATTGAAACCATAGGCACCAAATGGCGACGTCCCTGCCGTACCAACCCATTTCGATCCACCCTGATGGCGGCCTTTTTGTTCTTCGAGGCGCTTTTTGAGTGTTTCCATCAGTTTGTCAAAACCACCCAAAGCTTCGATTTCGGCCTTCTCTTCGTCGCTCAGATGCTTCTCGGCGAGTTTCTCTAGCCATTGTGCGGGGATATCGACGGCATTTAGCACGGCCTCATCCGGGATTGCGTCCAATCCTTCAAAAGTTGCGGCAAAAGCGCGATCAAACTTGTCGAGATGACGTTCATCTTTGACCATGATGGTACGGGCAAGGAAGTAAAACGCCTCGACATCATAGGTCGCGAGGCCTGCTTTCATGCCTTCCAGAAATGACAAAAACTCGCGCAAGCTAACGGGCACCCCGTTGCTGCGCAGATTGTCAAAGAAGGGCAGGAACATGGATCAGAGCGTGCGCTGCAAAATGATCAGGACGAAGATGCCGACCACGCCAAAGATGATCGCGAAAACAGCACCCCATTGCAGCATGTCTTTGGTTTTGCCACCACGTGATTTTGCGCGGAACGCGCCGAAGATGGCACCAATCAAAAGACCTGAAAGTGGAAAAATCATGCGGTGAAGCCTTTACTGAATTGGCGGTATCTGTGGTGGCAAAGAGGCGATCTCATTGAGCCTATCAACGACCTCTTCGCGTGAGCCGAAGCCATAAAGCGCCCATCCCAGACTGTCCAGCCGCAGTTCCATCGCCTCCTCGGTCTTGCCTTGCAGATCGAGTGCCTCTGCCTTGAACATCATCAGAAGCGACATCAGGGCTGCGTTTTCGTGCTGGCGCGCCACGGAAATTGCAGGTTCGGTGATGGCAATCGTCGCCTCGGCATCGTTTGAGATCAGGGTAAAGGCGGCCAGTTGCACCGCGATATGCGCGGAGTGAATATTTGTGATTGGCGTCTGCCCATATGCGCGCCCGGCTGCATTGAACGCCCCAAGGGCGAGCGTTGCATCATTGCCGATCTGCAAGCGGCCATAGGCATAATTGGCGAAACCTTCGCGCGGTCCTGTCCAGCCAAGTGACTGCCCAATCGCAATCGCACGTGCCGCGGCTTGCCGGCGCCGATTTTCAGAGACACCTTCGCCCAATGCAGTGGTCATGGCATCAATCCATGCGCGCGATGTGTTTGAAGGGATTTGCCCGCCACGCCGCTCACCGCGTGGATTGATCTGGGCAAAAATGCGTGGCAGCCGCTCGACCACCTCTTGTTGGCTCATGCCGCTGCGCAGTCGGGGCGAATAATACGCACGCAGGATTGTCATATCAAAGCCGGTCAAGACCGCATGGATATTGTCATCGTTAAAAACAGAATCCGGCAAGCGGTAGAGGTCATTCAGCGGGCCAAGCGCCTGCGCCAGCTCTTCATGCAGGCAATCGCGGATTTCTTGCGAAGTCACATCCGAGGGCAGAAAAATCGCGACTTTCTCGCGTCTGCGCAAGGTCGCCCAGTCAAGTGTTGGTGTGTTGCGTGCGGCGCGCAATTCAGACCAGCTCTGGACGCGTGGAACAACAAAACATGCCGCATTCGGGGCGGCGCGTTGCAGGGTGCGCGACGGGACCGTTTCAATCACGATGTTGGCGTCTTGGGTGGTGGCATAATTGATATCGATACGCGCCTCGGAGCGCAGTCTTTTCAGCAAAGCTGTCAGATCATCGCGCCCCACCTGATCAAGGTCACCAACAACACGGACCGTGATCGGTCCTTCAAACCGCGAAAAAGCGGGCAGGGTCCGACCACTTTCCATGCGGAACGCCAAATCGGTGAAGTCCAGTATCATTTCCGAGTTTGGTCGCATGGCGCGCCCCGGGCTTTCGCCTGCAAAACGCTGCACTTCAGGAAAGTCGAGGCGGATGGGCTCTGGGCCCTCGGGAACTTGTGCACAAGCCGCCAAGACGGCCAGCGCAATCACCGCAAAATGCTTCATGCAGGCCTCTGATATTTGATGAAATTTGTGAGTTGACCGACGCGGTCATAAAGCTTGCGACCGGCCGTGTTGTCGTCTTGGGTGAGCCAGTAAACACTTGGCGCATCTTCGGCATCGGCTGCTGCATAAACGGCCTCGATCAGTTTGCGGCCGACCCCTTTGCCGCGCACAGACGGATCTGCGTACAGATCTTGTAGATAGCAGACGTTTTCAATGCGCCAGCCGTGGCGGTGAAACAGGAAATGTACAAGTCCCACAAGCTGGCCATCAACCTCTGCCACAAAGCCAAGAAAGTCCTGCGGATCATCATTCAAGAGCCTGGTGAATGTGCTGGCATAAACGGCCTCTGGCACCGACGTTTTGTAAAACTCCAAATAACCTGTCCAAAGTGCGCGCCAGGCGGGCTCATCTGTTGCGCCAAGGGGGCGGATTATGACGGTTTCGGTGTCGATCATGCGTGGGTCCTGTCCTGAGAGTTTGACAATAGCGGGCTTTATTGTGCTTGCCAGTCAATTAGCTGTGCGGTTTCATATCTGTGATGATCGCGTTGTAACTTTGCCTAAACCACACGGAAAGACTGCTGGCTATGAAACAGATGCTTTTTGCGACCCTTCTTGTGTTAGCGGGGCCCGTGGCGGCCCAGCCCTTTAGCAAAAGCATGGCAGAATGTGCCGGCCTTTATGCCTTTGGCCGTGACTATATCGGCACAGATGAGGTCGCGTATTTGCTAGAGTTTGGGCAGGCAAAATGGATGAATGCAGCAATTTTGCGGGCCCAAACCGAAGGGATGGCCGAGCCTGCCTCTTACGTTGATGCCGCGATGATGGCCAAGTATGAAGAATGGAAGGCCAAAGGTGTCTTGGCAGTCTTCACCGAAGAGTTTGGTGATTGGATGGATTATTGCCGGTCATTTGCAAACGCGCAGGATATTGATCTTAACCCTGCCTGAACGATCCACCTATCGCTGACCGCGCGCCATGAACGCCAGACGTTCAAATAGATGAACATCCTGCTCGTTCTTCAAAAGTGCGCCATGCAGTTTTGGCAGGGCATTGGCGCCGTCACGTTTGAGGTCATCAGCAGTAAGATCTTCTGCCAACAGCAACTTCAACCAGTCCAACACTTCAGAGGTAGACGGTTTTTTCTTTAGCCCGGCGGTTTCGCGAATTTCGTAGAACTGTGTCAGCGCGGCGGTCAGAAGGGCCGCCTTAATGCCGGGGTGATGCACCTCGACGATCTGGCGCAAGGTGTCGATATCTGGAAATCGGATGTAGTGGAAAAAGCAGCGGCGCAAGAACGCGTCGGGCAGTTCTTTTTCATTGTTGGACGTGATGATCACGATGGGGCGGTGAATGGCTTTGACCGTCTCGCCCGTCTCGTAGACATGAAATTCCATCCGGTCGAGCTCTTGCAGCAGGTCATTGGGGAATTCGATGTCTGCTTTGTCGATCTCGTCAATCAACAGCACGACTTTGCCGTCTGCACCGAAGGCCTGCCAGAGCTTGCCCTTCTTGATATAGTTCGCCACGTCATGCACGCGTGCATCGCCCAATTGGCTGTCGCGCAAACGGCTGACGGCATCATATTCGTAAAGGCCCTGTTGCGCCTTGGTTGTCGATTTGATGTGCCATTCGATCATTGGCAAACCAAGCGACGCACTGACCTGTCGTGCCAGTTCGGTCTTGCCGGTTCCCGGCTCGCCTTTGACCAACAACGGACGTTCCAGCGTGACGGCCGCATTCACAGCCATTGTCAGGTCATCTGTCGCCACATAGGTGTCTGTGCCAGTGAATTGCATAATCACGAACCCTTTGAAATTCCCCGGCAACCTAGCAGGTCATCACGGATCATCAACACCATATAAGATGGGTAAAAAGGGGGGGTGACAGTTGCCAGTCAAACAAGTAAACCCGCGACAAAATCGGGGTGTCGACGTGATTGGTGAGACTTTGCGCGTCGTGAGCAAAAAAGGAATGACGATGAAAGCTGAAGTGTTTCTTGATGATGATTATCGCCCGGCTGACGATGAGCCGTTCATGAACGACCGTCAGACCGAATACTTTCGCCGCAAATTGTTGAACTGGAAATCCGAGCTGATGGAAGACAGCCGCGACACTGTCGCAGGCATGAAAGATCAGACGCGCAATATTCCTGATGTCGCAGATCGCGCCTCTGAAGAAACAGACCGCTCTCTTGAACTGCGCACCCGCGACCGTCAGCGCAAACTCGTCAGCAAAATCGACGCTGCATTGCGCCGTATCGACGAAGGCGAATATGGATATTGCGAAAAGACAGGCGAGCCTATTTCGCTTAAGCGTTTAGACGCGCGCCCGATTGCAACCATGAGCCTTGAGGCGCAAGAGCGTCATGAGCGTCGCGAGAAAGTTCACCGGGACGACTGATATGGGGCATATCTCAGGCCGCGATATCGCTATCATTGGTGGTGGTATTGGTGGTCTGACCGCGGCACTCGCTTTTGCGCGTCGCGGTGCAAATGTTACCGTCTATGAGCAAGCACCAGCCCTGACCGAAGTGGGCGCTGGTCTGCAAATTACCCCAAATGGTGCGCGAGCGTTGAACGCGCTTGGTCTTGAAAAAGCGTTGGATGCTTCGGGCCTCAGCGCCCAAGCCGTTATCCTGATGGATGCGGTTTCAAGCGAGCAGATCACCCGGTTTGATCTGTCGAGGCAAACGCCGGAGTATCGGTTCTATCATCGCGCGGCCCTGATCGATGTCTTGGCGCGCGGTTGCGCTGCTGCTGGGGTTCACGTGAACCTGGGCACTCACATTACAGAACTTGATCCAGACGGCAGCTTCAAAGCTGGCAGTGGCGTGGTTCGGCCGACGCTGACGATTGGTGCGGATGGATTGAACTCTGTTGTGCGTGGCCTGATCAATGCACCGGCCAAGCCTTTCTTTACAGGCCAAGTCGCGTGGCGTGCGATGGTGAAGGTTGAACAAGCCGATCCTGTTGCGCAAATCTGGATGGCGCCCGGTCGCCATATTGTGACCTATCCAGTGTCCAAAGGGCGTTTGAACATTGTTGCGGTGCAAGAGCGTAGCCAATGGGCGCAAGAGGGCTGGCACCATAGCGATGATGCGGGCAATCTGCGTGCGGCATTTGCCGATTGCGGGTGGCAGGTCAAAAGCATTCTGGGCGATGTCGAAGACGTCAAGCTTTGGGGACTGTTCCGTCATCCGGTTGCCGCGAAATGGCATAGCGGCAACGTGGCAATTCTGGGCGACGCGGCGCATCCGACGCTCCCGTTTCTGGCACAAGGCGCGAACCTTGCGATTGAAGATGCGTATGTTTTGGCGCGTTGCTGTGATGAAGCATCAAAACTTGATCAAGGATTGCGTCAGTACCAGGAATTGCGCCGCGCGCGTGTGGTCAAAGCGATCAAAGCGGCCAATGCGAATGCGCGGAATTACCATCTGTCAGGCGTGCAAAAACGCGTGGCCCATGCCGGATTGCGCACGATGGGGCGGATTGCACCAACTGCCTTCCTGAACCGCCTAAGTTGGCTTTATGACCATGACGTGACTGCCTAGCACTCTTACCAATTACGGCTGGCCTGATGGGTCACGCGCTCCAACACGGTATGGCTGCGCCAATCGACCCGGTAGATTTCATCCTCGATCTGCATATAGACCCACCCATCACTGACTGTCGGTAGCCCGTAATAGCGTGCGTTCATCAGCATGGAATATTTGCCACGCTCCAGCACATCACCAATCGCAACAGGGCCCGGTTTGGGAACGAGCGGTTGTGGGACAACAACACAAGAGGATCCAGCAACTGCGATGCGGCATTGAGCGTGCCCCATTGCGGGCAAAGTGGCTGCAATCACTGCAACAAGAATGAGTTTATTGAGCATATGATGCTCTCCAAGGTCCTGCAATTTCGTGTTGATACCCGAAATATGCGACCGATTATGCCGCCAGGTCAACCCAAACAGGGACGTGATCCGAGGGCTTTTCGCGGCCACGGACCTCACTTTCGATCCAGCAATTATTGAGCAGATCAGCGCATTGCGGGGTCAGCAGGAAATGATCGATGCGGATGCCGTCGTTTTTGTCCCATGCACCTGCTTGGTAGTCCCAAAATGAATAATGACCTGCACCTGCTTCGCGGGCGCGGAAAGCTTCGGTGAAACCAAGGTTCAAGATACGCCGATACGCATCGCGGCTTTCTTGGCGAAAGAGCGCATCATCACGCCAAGCATCTGGGCGTGCAGCATCTTCGGCCTGTGGAATAATATTGTAATCCCCGCACATTAAGGCTGTTTCTTCATGTGCTAGTAGTTCTTGAGCGCGAGCATGCAGACGCTCGATCCAGCGCAATTTATAGTCGTATTTTGGCCCCGGCGCAGGATTGCCATTGGGCAAATACAGGCCGCAAATGCGAACCGCTTTTTCGCCAACGACCGTTGCTTCGATATAGCGCGCCTCTTCGTCATCCACGCCGTCGCGTCCGGCACCAGCTGCACCGGGCAGCCCGCGCGTGACGTCCTCTAGGGGCAGTTTCGACAGGATTGCCACGCCGTTGAACCCCTTCTGGCCGTGGGTTTCGACGTTGTAGCCTTTGTCTTCGAAAATCTCGCGCGGGAAACCTTCGTCGACGGATTTAATCTCTTGCAGGACTGCGACATCGGGCTGGGCTTCGTCGATCCAGTCGGTCAGCGCACCTATGCGGGCTTTGACGCCATTGATGTTGAATGTCGCGATTTTCATGTGGCATCCCCTTGGTTGAGGATGTTTTTGGCGAAGGGTGGGGAGAAAGGCAACTGCTGCGTAGGCATTGTGGGAGCCTTCTAACAAGAAACATCCGCTGCGGAGCACGATATGACGTCATAAGAATACCTTATATTCGTCGAAGCTTCTTCCCATTTGCGCGGTTAAGGTTGACTTACATTGTTGTTGCACTAAGGGCGCGTCTCGCGGCCGTAGGTAACAGCAAGGGGTCAGTTTGAAAGAAGCAAATAGCGCTCTTTTCGCACGGCCTTTTCGAATTTTTTAGTGAGTACCTCATCGTTTACGGAGCGAACAAATGGTCGACATTTCACAAAAGCCAAACATCCAACCCAGTGGCGCTTTCCCATCCATTCGTGGTCTTTTCCAAGCGGCATTTAAGAACATCAACACTGTGATGATATCTGAGGGCGCCGCGAATGCGCGTATTCGGAAAGCTGAATTGCTGAGCGCGAAATCGGACGAAGAACTAGCCATCATGGGTATTCACCGTGACGATATCTTCAATGAGGTCTTTCGCGGCTACCTTGATATTTAAGCGGGTTTTTCTGCAGTGCCTTAGCTTGATGGGTAAGAGCTCGATCTACTGCGCGGGCAAAGCTGCCACTTACATCGAAAAAGACGTGCCGCACCCACATGAAGACGACGCATTGGGGTTATTGATCACGAAACGCGCGCCGATCAGTTCTTCGCTGAAATCGATGACCGCATCCGCAAGGAAGGGCAGGGAGACGCTGTCGATCACGACGGTTTCGCCTTTTTCCGACAACAAAAGATCATCTTCTTTGGCTTCATCAAGGTCGATTTCATACTGAAAGCCGGAACACCCGCCACCCTCAACGGCAACGCGCAGCGCTTTGCCTTGGGACGATGCCCCAATTTCGGCAAGCCGTTCAAAGGCGCGTGTTGTGACTTTGGGTGGAACGGTGAACATTTTGTGACCCTATCGGTTCTGCTATAGTTGCAATATAGGGGTTGTAGGCACACGCGACAAGGCAGGCAAATCACGATGGCAGCGTCCTATGCAACCGATCCCGCAAATCCGCGGGGGCGGCTTTATCCTGAGGAAGAAAGCACCTTTCGCTCGCCCTTTCAACGCGACCGGGACCGGATCATCCATGCCAGCGCGTTTCGGCGTTTGAAGCATAAGACCCAAGTGTTCATTGAACACGAGGGCGACTATTTTCGCACGCGGCTGACCCATTCGATTGAGGTGGCACAAGTGGCCAGGACAGTCGCTGCGTCGCTCGATTTGAACGTCGAGCTGACAGAGGCCGTGGCGCTTGCGCATGATTTGGGTCACACGCCCTTTGGACATACCGGTGAAGAGGCGTTGGATGCCTTGATGCAGCCTTACGGTGGTTTCGATCACAACGCCCAAGCGCTTCATATCGTGACAAATCTAGAGCGGCATTATGCCGAATGGGACGGGCTGAACTTGACATGGGAAAGCCTTGAGGGGATCGCCAAGCACAATGGCCCCGTGACAGGCGATATTCCTTATGCGCTGGCGGCCTATAACGCGCGTCACGATTTGGAATTGCACACCCATGCGAGTGCCGAGGCGCAAGCGGCGGCTTTGGCTGACGACATTGCCTACAACAATCACGATTTGCACGATGGATTGCGGGCTGAGTTGTTTAGCACCGACGAGCTGGCAGAGTTGCCAATTTTGCGCGATTGCTTTGCGCGGGTGGATGCAAAGTATCCTGACCTGAATTATTACCGCCGCCGGCACGAGGCGCTGCGCCGTTTCTTTGGTATCCTGGTCGAAGATGTGATCACGGTCAGCCGACGCAATCTGACCGAATTGGCACCGACGTCCGTGCATGACATCCGCCATGCGGGGCGCATGATGGTGCAGTTTTCACCTGAATTATGGACCGATCTCAAAGTCATCCGCCAGTTTCTGTTCGAGCGGATGTACCGTGCCCCTGCGGTGGTTGAGATGCGCGTCGTCGTGACGCAAATGATCAATGATCTGTTCCCGTTCTTCATGGAAAACACCGACGAATTGCCCAAGCAATGGCGCAAAGACGTAGCGGATGCGCCGGACAAAACCGCCTTGGCGCGGATTGTGGCCGATTATATCGCGGGCATGACGGACCGGTTTGCTATTCAGGAGCATAAGCGTCTGATCGGTGGCGAGGATATTCCCGCCGGTGTGATTGACGGGAACTGAAGGCGGCTTTGGCCAAAAGTCTGCTTGCTCTGCGGGGTACGGGTGGTAAACCCCAATCAAACAACGCTTTTGGAAGAACAATGAACCTTTTTGCCGATATTCGCACCCGGGTGCTGGATTGCCTTGACCAAATGGTCGCCGAAGGCACGCTGCCCGCTGATCTGTCGACCGCTGCTGTGTCGGTCGAGCCGCCGCGCGATGCGTCCCACGGTGATATGGCCACAAATGCGGCGATGGTGCTGGCCACACCTGCCAAGATGAACCCACGAGCCATTGCCGAAGCGCTGGCCGCCAAACTGCTGGCCGATCCGCAGATTGCCGTGGCAGAAGTCGCAGGGCCGGGTTTCTTGAACATTCGGCTGAACCCTGATGTGTGGCAAGGGATTGTGAAAGCGGTGCTCGCTGATCCGACCTATGGTCAATCCAGCTTGGGGCAGGGACAAAAGATGATGGTCGAATATGTCTCGGCCAACCCGACAGGGCCTTTGCACGTTGGGCATACGCGCGGTGCTGTCTTTGGTGACGCGCTGGCGCGGCTTTTGGATTACGCGGGCTTTGACGTCACCAAGGAATACTACATTAACGATGGCGGCGCGCAGGTCGATGTGCTCGCGCGGTCGGTGTATCTGCGGTATCTAGAGGCGCATGGCCAAGAGGTGGCGTTCCCTGATGGGACATATCCCGGCGACTATCTGAAACCCGTTGGTGAGGCGTTGAAAGCCAAGGTTGGCGATGCGTTTGTTGATAAGGGTGAACAGTTCTGGCTGGAAGAAATCCGCGAATTTGCGACCGAGGCGATGATGGAGCTGATCCGTGCGGATCTGGCCCAGCTTGGCGTTGTGATGGATAACTTTTACTCCGAAAAATCCCTCTATGGCACTGGCTTGATTGAAAAAGCCATTGCCGAGTTGGACGCAAAGGGTTTGATTTATCGCGGCACGCTAGAGCCGCCCAAGGGCAAAATGCCTGAGGATTGGGAGCCGCGCGAGCAGACGCTGTTCAGATCTACCGCACACGGCGATGATGTGGACCGGCCCGTGCAGAAATCGGACGGGTCTTGGACTTATTTCGCACCCGATATCGCGTATCATTATGACAAGGTGCAGCGCGGCTTTGATCAGTTGATCGACGTCTTCGGTGCGGATCACGGTGGGTACGTCAAACGGATGAAGGCGGCTGTTTCGGCGCTGTCTGATGGCCGCGTGCCATTGGACGTGAAGCTGACTCAATTGGTGAAGCTGTATAAAAATGGCGAGCCATTCAAGATGTCCAAGCGGGCAGGGACGTTTGTCACGCTGCGTGATGTGGTCGATCAGGTCGGCCCGAATGTCACCCGGTTCCATATGCTGACGCGCAAGAACGACGCGCCGCTGGACTTTGATTTCGACAAGGTGCTGGAACAGTCTAAGGACAACCCAGTGTTCTACGTGAACTATGCTTATGCGCGGGTCAATTCCGCTGTCGCAAAGGCAGGGGCATTTGCTGACGTGTCCGATACCACATTGGCGGGTGTTGACCTGTCTGGCCTGACCCATGACGCCGAGCTGACGGTCATCAAAAAGCTCGCTGAGTGGCCGCGTTTGGTTGAGATTGCAGCCAAAGGACACGAACCGCACCGGATCGCGTTTTACCTTTATGATTTGGCCTCGGATTTTCACGCGCTGTACCATCAAGGCAGCTCGGACGAGGCGTTGCGGTTCGTTCAAGAGGGTGACTCAGATACCACACAGGCAAAAATTGCTCTGATCCGGTCCGTAGCGATTGTTATTTTGCACGGTTTGGGTATTCTTGGTGTCACTCCGGCGGAAGAGATGCGCTAACGCACGAAATCGCCGGATAGAGCTAAAATGACCCCGCAAAGCCATAAGGCATGGGGCGACAAGAGGCTGATATGGCAGTATACGATGAGGGGTTCGCCCCTGCGGCACAGGCGCCGCGTGTTACCAATCTAGTGAATTTTGCAGGGGCTGCGTTGTCGTTTGCCCTGATCCTTGGTGTAAGCTTTTGGGGTTACAAGCTGATCGTGCGCGATGTCAGCGGTATCCCCGTCGTGCGTGCGATGGAAGGCGACATGCGTGTGCTGCCTGATAATCCCGGCGGCGGTGTGGCGTCCCATACAGGGTTGTCCGTGAACGAAGTCGCCGCATTGGGCGAAGCTGGTGGGCCAGAGGACCGTCTGGTTCTGGCTCCGCGGACATCGGGTCTGGCGCAAGAAGACCTTGAAGCGCAACCAGTTGCGGATGTGATTGCGCGTGTCGCTGCCGAAGAGGCCGAGCAAGCGCCCATCGCGCAAAGTGATGTCAGCGCGCTTGCAGCACAATTGGCCGCACTTGGTGCGACCGACGCAACACCTGTTGAACCTGCGACACCTGTCGAAGCGATCCCCGAAACCGTACCGGGCCTTGCCACATCATTGCGTCCGATGATCCGCCCCGCGAGCTTTCGGGTCCCAACGTCTGCCGGGGCTGCACCTGCTGCCGCATCAAGCGAAGTCGCTGTGACAACAACAACTTTCCCTACCGGCACCAACCTTGTGCAGCTTGGTGCGTTTCAAAGCCCGGCTTTGGCTGCGCAAGAATGGGACCGCCTGCAATCGCGGTTTGGTCAGCTGATGGCGAACCAAGAGCGTGTGATCCAAGTGAGCAACCAAAGCAGTGCAACGTGGTACAGGCTGCGTGCCAGCGGATTTGAAGATCGCGCCGCAGCACGCCGTTTGTGTGCCGCTTTGCAGGCCGAAGGTGCGGATTGTATCGCTGTGGTCGTCAACTAAGTGGCTACGAATGCCACGATCTTTGGCCCGTCTGGCCCAAAGATAACCACTTGGGAACGTGATTTCTTTCGTGAAACTCAGCCGCTTGGTTTCATCGTCTTTGCGCGCAATATCGAAAACCCTGAACAACTGCGCCAGCTGACGGGCGATCTGCGCGACAGCGTTGGGCGCGCCGCGCCGATCCTGATCGACCAAGAGGGTGGGCGGGTGCAACGCATGCGCAGTCCGCATTGGCGCGAATACCTTCCAGCCCTGGACCAGATGGACCGCGCAAGCGATCCGATGCGTGCGCAATGGATCCGCAACCGCCTGATCGCGGCAGAACTTTTTGATGTGGGCATTGATGTGAACTGCGCGCCGCTTGCCGATATCGCCGAAGACGCCACGCATCCTGTTCTGCACAACCGCCTTTACGGTCGGGATGTGGGCACGGTCGTTGCCGCCGCGCGCGTTTGCGCCGATGCGCATCTTGCCGGCGGTGTCTTGCCAGTGCTGAAACACATTCCGGGCTACGGGCGCGCGACCAGTGATAGCCATCTGAGCTTACCGTGTGTGAATGAACCCATTGCGGAACTTGAGGCGAAAGATTTCGCGCCTTTCAAAGCTCTTAACGATATTGCGTTGGGGATGACCGCGCATATTGTGTTCTCTGCCATTGATCCTGACCATCCCGCGACAACATCTTCTAAAATGATGAAAATAATCCGCAAAGCCATTGGTTTTGACGGTCTTTTGATGACCGATGATTTGTCGATGGAGGCACTGTCCGGCACGATTGGTCAACGCGCTAGCGCATCTATCAACGCGGGTTGCGACATTGTTTTGCATTGCAACGGTGACCCCGGTGAGATGGAAGTCGTTGCAGCAGCATCAGGCGAGATGACGACACAGGCCACCATCCGCGCAAATCGCGCATTGGCACAGCGAAAAACGCCCGCAAATATTGACATCCCAAGCCTAGAAGCGGAACTTGGCCGCCTACTAGGCTGAGGGCAGATGCAGGGCGACGATTTTCAAGAAGACACGGTCAGTGTCAGCGAGCGTGTGGCCGCTGAAGCTTTGATTGTGGACGTGGGTGCTTTTGAGGGCCCGCTCGATTTGTTGCTGACTTTGTCGCGCACGCAGAAGGTCGATCTGCGCCAAATCTCTATCCTCGCTTTAGCCGAACAGTATCTTGCCTTTGTCGAGCAGGCCAAACGCCTCCGGCTGGAACTTGCGGCGGATTATCTGGTGATGGCGGCATGGCTCGCCTTCTTGAAATCGCGTCTGCTTCTCCCGCCTGACCCCTCTGAGGAAGGCCCGTCTGGTGAAGAGCTTGCAGCCCACCTTGCGTTTCAATTGGAACGTCTGGAGGCAATGCGCAATTCGGCAGCCAAATTGATGGCACGCGACCAGTTGGGCCGCGATTTCTTTCCGCGTGGTATCACTGAAGACGTGCAGCGGGTGCGCCGCGTGACCTATACCGCGACGCTGCTGGACCTGATGCAAGGCTATGCGCGTATCCGCACCCGCGATGATTTCCGCCCCTTTGTGATGGACCGTCAACACGTCATGACGATGGAGCAGGCTTTGGAACGCATGCGCGGTCTAATCGGGTTCGCGGGGGATTGGACGGAATTTGCCAGCTACCTGCCCGATGGGTGGGATGCGGACCCACAACGCCGCAGGTCCACCACCGCTGCCACCTTTGCGGCATCGCTGGAATTGGCTAAAGAAGGCAAAATTGAACTGCGACAGGGCGAAATATATTCACCGATCCAAATTCGCAAGAAAGTCCCCGATGAGTAAAGACGCAAAACCAGGCAACGACAGCCTGTTCGAGGCCCCCCCGATGGGCGAGCAAGAACGCATGGTCGAGGCGATTATGTTTGCAACGGCGGACCCTGTGACCGTGACCGAATTGATCGGACGCATGCCCCACGGATGTGACCCCGCAGAGGCCATCGCACATCTGCGCAAGCGCTATGACGGGCGCGGCGTGAATATTGTGAAGGTTGGTGATGCTTGGGCGATCCGCACGGCAGGTGATCTGGGCTTTTTGATGCAAAAAGAAACGGTCGAGACCCGCAAGCTGAGCCGTGCTGCGATCGAAACACTTGCGATTGTGGCCTATCATCAGCCTGTGACACGTGCCGAGATCGAAGAAATCCGCGGCGTGAGCGTCAGCCGCGGCACCGTCGATCAGTTGATCGAGATGGAATGGATCAGGTTCGGGCGTCGCAAAATGACACCGGGACGGCCTGTGACGTTTGTGGTGACGCAAGGGTTCCTCGACCACTTCGGTTTGGAAAACGCACGCGATCTGCCGGGGCTCAAAGAACTTCGCTCTGCGGGTCTGTTGGAAAACCGTCCACCGCCGGGTGCCGTGGCCTTGGGTGAGACCGAAGACGCCGATGACGATGACAATCAAACTGAGTTGTTTGAAGATTGACCGCGACGCCTTATGTGTAAGGCAGAAAATCAGGGAGCCCGTCGAATGAACGTCAATCGATTGATCAATAGGGGTGTTAAGATGTTGATGCGCAAAGGCATCAACAAAGGGATCGACATGGCCGCGACACGTGGCCAAGATCCCAAGGACATGACCCCAGAAGACCAGGCACAGGCAAAGTCTGCCAAACAGACTGCAAACAAAGCAAAAAAGACGATGCGCGCGGCGCGCCGGTTTATGCGTTAGGGTTGATGTTGGGCGCTGATTGGTTTGGCGTCGTAACCAAGCAATGGCCGCTTTGCGGGACAAAGCTGCCGTTCGCCGTGGCTAGGCCAATGGCTGCTTCGGGACAGTTGTTCATTCCGCGCGCTTTGTGATCCAAGCCGCATTGTGCGCGAAGCCTTCGCTGCACCATACTTCCTGCAATTCGAGATCAAGCACGCAAAAGAAATGATGGTGGCGATGACGGTGAAAGTTCGAGAACGGTTGACCTACCTGCTTGGAGAATGCTTTCGCTTCCCCAAGTTCTTTCCCGATCAGTTCCGTCCTTCCAGTAAGAGTGGCTAGAGCGTATCGCGCGTTAGGGCTGAAGCTCACGGATTGGGCATAGCTCCCTCCATAAGCGCTTGAGGTCTCAAGCCCAGAAAGCGCAACGATGACGTCGAAACTACCTGCTTCGCTATTCAGTTTTGCCAAGGTGCCGTCATTGTAGCTAAACCAAACGCCACCGGTTCCATCAACGGCTGGATAAGAACCTTTTGCGCAAAGGCGGCTGAGCGCACCAGTGTCTGTATTCCATCCCAGCAATCCACTTCCACCCAAAACAACTCTATGATCAGCAGTGTCAAATACACCACCTGCAACTTGGAACTTTAGATCAACCGTCGCAACCGTTTTGATTGCACCGCGGACGTCGTAAACTGCGGCGCCATCACGCGTGCTATAGAGCACTTGGTCTTGTGCACTGCTCACGCAAAGAGGCGCAAAAGCTTCAGTTGGTAGTGGTTCTTTGCGCACTGTCCGGTTTTCAATATCTAACCGGGCAAAGAAGCATTGCATCGAATCGTCACTGCCCAAGTGCATCAATAGCTCCGGGCGAGTCGAAACGTATTCAAGCATCCAAAATGGTGAAACAGTGTCGCTGATCTTACTTTTGCTTAGTTCACCTTCTCCAATGCCATATGCTGCGATCCCATTTGCCGAAACAAAAACTTGTCGTCCCACTTCATCAACTGCGAGCGGGCAGTTCGTTCCGCCTGCAAACCCAAGGTCTCTTTGACGTGTGAACGAAGTTTCCAAAGCAACCAATCGCTGGCCGGGCGACTGACCTGAAATCAGAAGTTCATACTCTGTTTCTAATGGGATGTACCGGCTGCTTCACCCAGCAGGTTAGGCTTGGCCTATACTGCAAATAGGAGAAGTAGCATGGCGAA